>JAIQFH010000042.1 GCA_020073385.1 Terriglobia bacterium
CAAGATGCTGAGCAGCCGGAGTTGGCACGGGCAGGTCTGGTGGAAGCAATTTCAACAGATCAAGGAGCGGTTTCCATTGGTGCGACCCAAGCTGTATCTCTCGTACTCGGAGATGCAAGCGATCGCGGTGCTGTGAACCAACTTCTGACGAGCGTAGTGCGGGAAATCCGCACGCTACGTTCTGTGGGAGCCGGGGAGCGGGCGACCGCCCCCGGCCACCCGGTGGCGAGCCTTTTCCTGCGCATCGCGGTTTTTCAAAGAACGTTTGGCCGCTTTGTGTTTTCAAGCGCATCCCGCTTTGTCATTTCACGCGGGGCGAAGGAGACGGGGTTCGCCCAAACACAAAGCCTCCATCGACCGTAGGTCGGCGGAGGCGGGAAAGCCGCAATTAAGGCATATCTACTCTCTCAGGGATGGGGATGGAATTCCGTGTGCGTGGTCACGGAGCAGGTGATGCGGAGCACCTGTGGATAACTTCCGTGGCTGCCGATCGGGGCGTGGAGGAAACCGGGGGATATCTAATTGAGCGGAAGATATCGGTGTGCACGGCGCCAGTCGCGCACACGACAACTCGTGCGATCAGCTATTGATGAGAACGGAGACATCGAACATGAAGCCGAATGAATCCAGCCGCACAGCCCTTATGGTCGCCCGACAACGAGCGGCACATCAGGTGCTCGATCATGGCTCAATCCTCTATGACCCATTTGCCATGAAGATTCTGCGTGAAGACGAAAAGGAAGTTCTGCAATTTGCGAACGGACACCCCTTGGCCAGCATCGGACGTCTGTTCACCGCCGCGCGAAGCCGGATTGCGGAAGATGCTTTGTCAAGAGCTGTCGAAACAGGGATTCGGCAGATCGTCATCCTGGGCGCCGGACTCGACACTTTCGCTCTCCGGAATCCCCATGGCGCACGACAGATCCGTATCTATGAGGTGGACCACCCCGCGACGCAGGTATGGAAACGGCAGCGCCTGGCTGAAGCTCAAATCGCACTTCCGCCATGGCTTATTCTCGTGCCAGTCGATTTCGAGCGGGACGATGTGGGAGAGAAGCTCGTCGCCGCAGGCTTCCAGCAGAACTCGCCCGCGTTTTTCACCTGGCTCGGGGTTGTGCCCTATCTGACCGAGGACGCGATCGGCCGCACTCTGGACTACATGTCGTCAATCCAGAACTCGGAGGTGGTGTTCGACTACATGGAACCTCCCGAGGCATTCTCCGAAGAGCTAAGGCAATTAGAAAGGGAGCGGACCGAACTGCTTAAGAAAATTGATGAACGCTCGGTCAGCCGTTTCGAGCCGGCTGGCATGGCAGCGATTCTTCGCTCGCACGGATTTTGTGCCATCGAAGACATCAATTTCCAGGGGATCGCGTCCAGGTTCGGCCGCGCCGTTCAAGGACTCGCGCCCGGACACCTTGGTGTTCATGTTGTCCACGCTAAGCACTAATGGAACGCGGTCATCGATTGCTATTCAAATGCAGAGCCGGTTTAGGCCATTCCGGGGAGAGACGGAACGTTGCCCAATTTTTCGACGGATGGAAATTGGTGAACGTCCCGTCTGTCCCCATTTTTCATTTTTTGGAAATGCCGGCGCCAGTTGGTTCTGATCACCTGTCCACAACAAAATCAGGCTCTGCACGACAATCTGGAAAAGTGTTCGTTCTGCGCGGGTTTCTGGCTCTGCACGACAATCTGGAAAAGTGTTCGTTCTGCGCGGGTTTCTGTAAAACCATATTTTCGTCACGCGCAGCCGCCAAACACGACATTTGCAGCAAAATGGGCAGAATCTGGGGTTCGCTGTGGAAATGACGCTCGGTGGGACCTATGGCGGCGTCTTGGGCGACGATTTGCCGCTTGTCCCACCGAGCTCGGAAACCCGCACCAGACGCGGGTTCCCACATTTCCACAGCGACGACGGCGGCGGGATGTTGACGGCGACATGCCTCGGCCCCAATAAAATCAGGGGGTCCTCCAGATTCCTGCACAGAACCCAAAATCAAATAGCACACGCAGCATCGCCGCCCACCCCTTCAACAATCTCAGGGCAGGCTCTTGCAAAGAACGCAAGGATGGGGCACCCTCGGTGGGAACGTCGCACGCAAAGATCGTTAAAGGCGCGAAACCCGCGGCACCGGAGAGTTCAATGCAGACGAAGACGCTCAGTTTCCTTGCGTTCGCGTTTCTCGCGGCCCTTGTCTTGTTCGGCGCAACCCGTCGGGCAGGAGCGCAGGCCGAGAAGGCTTCCTATCCCGCCATGGCTCCTCTCGATCAGTATTTGATCCCTGAGGGGGATTCTGAAATCGCGCTGGCTCGCAGCGCTGCGCCAGCATCCATTTCGGACGGAGCCGAAGTGATGGTGCTGGGGCCGAAGGGATACACGACCGCAGTGAAGGGCACGAATGGTTTTCTCTGCATCGTGGAGCGATCATGGGGCGCCGCCACCGATGAACCGGAGTTCTGGAATCCCAAAGTGCGCGCCCCCATTTGCTTCAATCCTCCAGCCGCAAGGACCTTTGTGCCCATCTTCCTGATGAAGACCAAACTGGTGCTGGCAGGAAAATCGAAGACCGAAATCGTCAAGGCGACCGCATCGGCGCTGGATAACAAGGAACTGCCCGGGCTGGAGCCGGGAGCGATGTGCTACATGCTCTCGAAGCAGCAGTACTTAAACGACCGCGGCATGAGCTGGCATCCCCATATGATGTTCGTTGTTCCGGGCGACGCGTCGAAGAGCTGGGGAGGCAATCTGCCGGGCTCACCGGTCATAGCGGCGGATGATCCAGAAGAACGGGTGACAATTTTCATGGTCTGGGTTGGCAAATGGTCCGATGGGACGCTGGCTCCGCCGATTGGGGACTGACTCCAATTCGATCGGAGGGTGACCCATCCTTTCGCGCTTTTTGTGTCCAGTCTCATGACATGCTTTTTGCGAAAGGGTGGGGAGTCGATGCTCTCTGCCGCTCAGTCCTTTAAGCCACGCCCCGCACTTTCATCGAGGCTTGCGTCCACTGATTCAGCTGAACGATGCCCTCTTCTGCCAACGGCGCTCAGGGCAGACCTTCTCGCGCAGAAAGCGCGAGAGAGATAGGGCAGCTATCGCGGCATGCATCGGGGAGAATTCCCTCACGCCGTATCGACAGTTGATAGCAGGTAGGGATCCTTCGACTGCGGTTGAGCTTCGCTTTGCTCAGCTCACTCCTCGCTCAGGATGACAAGAAGGGATGGGCCACCGGCTCGGTCTTTCCACCGCCCACGCACAATCACGACCCCATGTGATCCCAGTCCTAGCTACCCACAATCCAAAAGCGGACCATAGCCAAGGCGAAAGCGGTATATGTTGAGGCGTTTGGCGGGCGTCTGAGCCCGCCGCCGAAATCCTGACCCTGAGCGTAGTCGAAGGGGATGGACCTCTAACTCCTTGCGGCTCAATATTTTACTCGCAAGTGATTGAGCGCCATAGATTACTTCTCAATTCTCCGCTAACTTGATGATTCCACCAGACCAGGGGGGAGGGGGGATACCCCGCGAACCCCATCCGTTTCCCAAAATGGAACTCGTTTTCTGAGCGCGCAAGCTCAGCCTTGTCCCTTCCGCAAGCCACTCTCGGAACCACCCTGCGTCACGGATCGTTCCCCAGTTTCCCTTCAGAAGAATCGGCAAACGCTGCCCTCCCGAGCTTCGTAAAAAGTTTTGCCCGCTGTCGATTTTCTCCGTGCGCGACGACTATAGGATGAACCGGCGAGATTAGAACGATCCAGCGCGCCAGGCTGTGCTGCTGGATCCCATTCAGGGGAGAATACCGTTAACAGGAGAAGTCATGGCGCAATATTTGGTTGCGATTCACCATCCCGACAACTATGACGCGTCCCGCGAGGACGAAGCGATGCACCGCGATATCGACGTGCTCAACGAAGAGATGATTGCTGCTGGTGTCCGGATCTTCGTTGGCGGCCTGCGTCCGGCAAGCAGCGCGAAGTCGCTGCGGGCGCAGCCCGATGGTAAGGTGCTCATCACCGACGGACCGTATCTGGAGACCAAAGAGCACATCGGCGGTTTTTGGGTAGTGGAAGCCGCTAACCTGGACGAGGCGCTGGCATGGGGACGCAAGGCCGTCATCGCCTGTCGTGCGCCAGTCGAGGTGCGCCCGTTTCACTGACGGAGGACCCATCAGAGATGGCGGTGGACACGAAAGCAGGTTCCTCACCGCCGCTTCGCGCCGGTTCGGAATGACATCGATTTAAATGCTGTTCACCGCGCCGGCCGCAGGGATCGCCAACCCGCTGTTGAAGTGCGCGACGACTATAGGATGAACGATCCAACGGCGCAAGGCTGTGCTGCTGGCTCCGACCCAGGGGAGAAGAGGAGAAGAACAATGAAATACATCTGTTTGGGATACCTCGAGCCAGGAACATTCGAAGGGATGACCGATGAAGAGCGACACACAGTGCTCGACGAATGCTTTGAGCACAACGACCATCTGCGCGCCAACGGACATCTTGTTGCCGAAGTACCTCTTCAGCCTCCGGAGACCGCCGTGACCCTGTACTGGAAAAACGGCAAAGTCGCCACGACTGACGGCCCCTATGCGGAAACCAAGGAACAGCTCGGCGGCATTCAGATCCTTGAGGCGCGAGACCTCAATCATGCGATTCAGCTTGTCTCACAGCTCCCAGGCTTTAAGTATGGACTTGGACCGATCGAGATACGTCCAGCGGCGGATTTGAACGAAACGATGAGGGAGAGCGAGCGGCGACGGCGAAAGAACACTGCACGCTGAAGACAGCCTGACAGAAAAAGAATCGGTTTCGGGGCCTCGCTAGCTTGGCGGCAATCATGTGGTTCCTACTCGGTGGCTCTGACCCTTACTTCGCCGGTTCTTTCACCTCGACTACTCGATCCGCCGCCACATCTTTCATCTGCTGCACGATTCCTGACGGCCAATGAATCTCCACCTGATCCGCCGACGCATTGGCGCCCATGCCGAAATGCACCGGGCCCGCGCTTGAAGAGGCATATCCGCAGCTGGTGGTCATGTGGTTGTATTGAGCGCCGGATTTCGTGACCACTTTGATGCGCGCGCCGATGCCGTCGCGGTTGCTCTTTGTGCCTTGCAGCTTGAATTCGATCCAGTGATTCGTGCCGGGACTCTGGTTCATCCAGAGTTCCGCGGGAGCATTCAGCGCGTTTACGACTACATCCAGCTTGCCATCGCCATTCAGATCTCCCACCGCTGAGCCTCGATGACGCACGGGAGGCTGCGCGGTCAGTCCCGCCTCTGCGGTCAGGGCAGCAAACTTCATACCGCCTAGATTGCGGAATACTGTATTCGGTTGCTCGATCACCAAATTGGTCGACGCTAACGATTGCACGTGGCCGCGCGAGACGAAGATGTCTTTCCATCCATCGTTGTCGAAGTCGGCGATGGTGGGTGAGTATCCTGCCATAGGCAGGCTTAGCTTCGTCATGCTGCTCTCGCGGGTGACTTCGGTGAAGCTTCCCTTGCCGGTGTTTTTGTAGATGGGAAAGGTCTCGCCGTCGAGCGCGACGATGACGATGTCAGGATATCCGTCGTTGTCGAGATCGCGGAAGTCGGTGCCCATGCCGGAGATGAATACGCCGTCTTCACGCAGCGCGACGTTTTCTTCGAAGGCAACTTCCTCGAACTTGCCGTTCCCCTTATTGCGGTAGAACGAGTTCATCAGCTTGTCGTTGGGGACGATCAGGTCCATGCGGCCGGTGAGTTCTGAGTCGGCGGCGGCTACGCCCATGCCTTTGCCGGGATGCGCGCGGAAACCAGCCTCCACTGAGGCATCGCGAAAAGTCCCGTCGCCTTTATTGATGAACAATTGATTGGGCGTCGGCTTGTACATCTTGGGATGGCAGTAGTCGTTGTGGCCGTAACCGGCGCACACCGGCTCGTGATTGAAATCCCATTTCAGATAGTTGATGACAACGAGATCGAGCAGGCCGTCGTTGTTGACGTCGATCCACGCGGCGGCGACGGACCACAGCGGGCCATACTCGGGATCGGGCTTGTTGAGGCCGGCCTTGGCGGTGAGGTCGGTGAAGGTTCCGTCGCCGTTGTTGTGATAGAGAGTGTTGCGATACACGCCTGCTACGAAAATGTCTTCGTAGAAATCGTTGTCGTAGTCAGCGATGGCGACGCCGGTGTCATAGCCTGTCCCTTTGAGGCCCGCCTTTTCCGTGACGTCGGTGAAGTGTCCTTTGCCGTCGTTTTCGAAGAGGCGGTTGTAGTACTTGGGGGAATCCTTTTTCAGCGTCTTGAGATCGGCGCCGTTGGTGAAGAAGATATCGAGCTTGCCGTCGTTGTTGTAGTCGAAGACGGCAACTCCTCCGGCCATCGTCTCGGGGGCGTGATGCTCGGGGCTTTCGTTGCTGTCGAGTTTAAAATCGATGGCTTGATATGCGAATCGGATCGGGCTGTCAGACGCGCCTGCTCTGGGAGTGTCACCCGACTGAGTTTCGGGGCGCGCCACTGTGAGAGCGCTCGCAACCATCAGGAGACTTGCAGTCAGGAAACTGCGGACGATCATATGGGGCCGACATCTTTATTGAACCACAAAGGACACAAAGGACACGAAGGTAGCGATGGAATTTCCTTCGTGCACCTTCGTGTCCTTCGTGGCTAAACCAGTTGCTTTCGCTCTACTCGGGCAGCTTCTGCTCGCCCTGAATGGTCAAGTGAGAATCGGCGTGGGGCGCTGCCGTTCCCGGCTGTCCTCCGCCCACGGTGATGAGATACTCTCCGGCGCCGACGAGCCGGTCTCCAGCCTCGTTGACGTAGCTGATATCCCGCGGACCGAGTGTCAACTTCACATGTTGTTGCTCGCCGGCTTTGACGTGAACGCGCTTGAAGCCGCGGAGTGCCTTCAGCGGGGCGCCCGCCACCTTCGGGAAGCCGATGTAGAGCTCAGCCACTTCGTCGCCATCCCGCTTGCCCGTGTTCTTGATGTCCACTTCGACGTCCAGCGGACTGCCTGACTGCAACTGCGGGTTCGACAGCTTCAGGCCGCTATATTCGAAGGTGGTGTAGCTCAGGCCGTGCCCGAAGCCATACAGTGGCTCGCCCGTGAAGTACCGGTAGGTGCGATTCTTCATGTTGTAGTCTTCAAAGTCGGGCAGTTGTTCGGTGCCTTTGTAGAACGTGACGGGCAGCCGTCCAGCTGGATTGTTGACTCCGGCCAGTGTTTCCGCGATCGCGGTTCCGCCTTCTTCCCCTGAGTACCAGGCATCGAGAATGGCATTGGCGTGATCGTTGGCCCAGTTCACGGCGAGGGCGCTGCCGTTCATCAGGACGACGACGAGGGGCTTGCCGGTTCCTTTCAGGGCTCCGAGCAAGGCTTCTTCTTCCGCGGGAAGGTTGAGGCTGGTGCGGTCGCCGCCGCGGAATCCGGGGACATCGACCTTCATCTCTTCACCTTCCAGCTTCGATGTGATGCCGACGACTGCCACGACTACATCGGCTTTTTGCGCGGCGGAGGTGGCTTCGACAAGCGGATCCTTCCCGACAGGCTGCCAGACCATCTTGATACTGAACGCACCCTTCAGGAACTCGACCTTGACCGGGTAACGATGCCCCTTCGTCAGGGAAACGCTGGTTGTCTGGATGTTGGGATCGTGCAAGACGGGATCATCGACAATGGGCTTGCCATCGAGCCACATGCGCTCGTTGGAGCCTGCGAGGCCGATCTGGTACGTGCCCGACTCGGCAGGAGTGAGGAATCCGGTCCAGCGCACCGAATACTCTTTCATCCCCTCAGGAGCATGGATTGCCTGCGGGTCGGGGATGAAAGCGAACCTCTGCAGGTCGACGATCGGGTCAATGCGGGTGACCTGCGGCGCTCCCGTCAGATCGCCGGCGAAATATTCCGCCTTGAATCCGGGCTTCCCGTCCTCCGTTGTGAGCGCCGAAGCCGGTACGGGCGGCAACTCGCGCAGAAAATTCGTTCCCGGCTCATACGTCACTTGAGCTCCGCTGAACTGCTTGCGAATGCCTTCTAAAGCGGTCACCGCATGCGAGGCGGTACCGCTGTAGTTGCCGTGAAGCACCTGAACGGATTCCGCCAGCGGCCCGACCACGAGAATCTTTTTGGCGCTGGGCCCGAGCGGAAGAACGCCATCGTTTTTCAGCAACGTCATCGACTCGCGGGCAATCTTCAGGGCCAACAGGCGATGCTCCGCGCTGTCGATTTCCGAGTCTGGAGTCTTGGCATAGGGAACCATATCGGGAGGATCGAACATCCCCAGCCGCATGCGGGCGGTAAACAGGCGTCGCAGGGAGGTGTCGAGGTCGGCTTCCGTAAGCAAGCCCTGCTTCACGGCATCGACGAAAGGCTTGTAATCGTGGTCGTCTTTCGTAATCGTGAAGAAGTCGGCGCATTCATTGTCCATGCCGGTCTTGATCGCCGCCGCCGCTGCTTCGGCCTGGCTCTTCACAAAATGGTGGCCCTCGAAGATGTCGACAATGGCATCGCAATCGGAAACAACATAGCCGTTAAACTTCCACGCGCCGCGGAGCGTGTCTTTCAGGAGAAATGTGTTGGCGCACGCCGGCTGGCCGTTGACGCGGTTATAGGCGCACATGATGGACTCGGCTTTGGCCTCAGTTACGGTTGCCCGGAACGCCGGCAGATACGTGTCTTCCATGTCATGTTTTGAGACCTGGATATCGATGGTGTGCCGCGTGGGTTCTGGACCGCTGTGCACCGCGTAGTGTTTCGGCGTAGAGATCACGCGGAAGTATTTGGGATCGTCACCCTGCAGTCCGGTCACAAACGCCACGCCCATCTTTCCTGTCAGGAAGGGATCTTCGCCGTAAGTTTCCTGACCGCGTCCCCAGCGGGGATCGCGGAAAATGTTTATGTTGGGAGACCAGAAATCCAGGCCTTCCATGATGTCGCGGTGTCCGGCGCGTATGGCTTGGTTATGTTTGGCCCGGGCTTCGGTGCCGATGACGACTGCCATCTCGTGGATGAGCGAATCGTCAAAGGTGGCAGCCAACCCAACGGGCTCGGGAAAAACCGTCGCGGTGCCAGCATTGGCAACACCGTGCAAGGCCTCACTCCACCAGTCGTAGGCGGGTACCTGCAGGTCCGGGATGGCCCGCGCCTGGTTCACTAATTGTTGGGCTTTCTGCTCCAGAGTCATCCGTTTGATGAGGTCGTCGACCCGGGTATCGATGGGTTGGGATGGGTCCAAATACAGGGGTTTAGCGTTGTTCTGAGCAGCGCAAGGAATCACGATAAGAAGCGCGAAAAAGGCTAAAACCGTTGTACGCAAACGACTTTCCATGATGGTCCTCCTGCGTACCCGGAGCCTAGCCGGGGCGTGCGGGTGCGCACTCAATTGGATTAAGAAGGCTCTCGTTAACGATTACGGTGACGGTCGCTTGTAGCACAGAGACACCGCAGGGTCAAGGAAGCAATTGCAGAATGTTATAGGCTCAGGGCCGTTCTGGACCTAAAAAATGCCGCTACGATATCGATTTTGTTCTTGACAACGGTTTACATAACAAATTACACCGTAAACGTTCACGTTAAGCAAGGGTCGTTCTGTCCCAGAGGACTGTCCCAACCGAACGCAATTCTGGAGGCTGGCAAAATGAAATTCCTCTCGCCCATGAATGCCGGGAGTCTCGGCCTGTCTTTGAAACGATTTGATCTACGCTGGGTTTTGCTGCTCGGAGCACTCATCGTGCTCTTTGCGGCGCAAGGCCTGGCACAAGAAGCAACCATCGTAGGAACCGTAACCGACCCGAGCGGCGCGGCAGTCGCGAATGCCAAGGTCACGTTGACGAATTTGGAAACGGGTGTTGCGAAAGTATTCACCACGAACGATGCAGGCCAGTACACCGCGGTGGACATTCACATTGGCCACTACGACATAAAAACAGAAGCAGGGGGGTTCAAGACTGTCGAGCGAAAAGGGATGGTCCTGCAGGTCGGCGACCGCGCTCGCGCAGACTTCCAGCTGGAGGTTGGAGGCCAGCAGGAAACGGTGACTGTAGAGGCCAATACAATTGCTGTGCAGGCGGATACTGGCGAAGTCAGTAACGTCATCACCGGTCAGCAACTGCAAGGACTCTCAGTCAACGGCCGCGGTATTTACCAGTTGGCCGCTCTCGCACCTGGAGCTTCCAGCCAGATCGATGTCACTGCTCCCAACACTCCGGTTGGTGGCAACGCTAACGTCGAGTTCAGTGGAATGCGCCAGAATCACAACCTGTACTTGCTGGACGGTGGCGAGAACTCCGATCGCGGTGGCGCCGGCGGCATGAGCATCGCTCCCTCGCTGGATTCAATCGCAGAATTCCGTCAGCTCACGTCCAACTACAGCGCCGACTACGGTCTCTCCTCGGGTGGGACCATGACAATGGTTCTCAAGTCCGGAACCAAGCAGTTCCACGCTTCTGCTTGGGAATTCAACCGCAACGACGCGTTCGATGCCCGCACGTACAACAATCGGGCCCCGAACAAGGTCGCCGAGCTTCGCCAAAACACCTTCGGCTTTAACGTTGGTGGTCCCGTCACTTTCGGAAAGCTCTACAATCCCGACAAGAACAAGACGTTTTTCTTCTACAACATGGAGTGGCGAAAATATATCAACGGCGCCACCCTCCAGCAGACGGTTCCATACACCGACTGGTATACCGGAGATTTCACCCAACACCTGCCGGCGGACGCCGTTATCAAGAATTCTGGGCCGGACAATGGCAAGGTCATCCCGTTCTCGGGACTTCATACCCCCTGCAGCAGCCAGGTTGGTAGTGCCTTCGCCACGACCTTCACAGACAACGGGCAGACGCTGAGCACCGCGAACAACGGTTGTTCCCCGATTACCGGCAACCTCGCGAACGGTAACCCTGCCACGTTGGCGGATCAACCCACGTTCCAGCCGTACGTCGCCTTCGGGACTACGCTGGACAACCAGATTCCAACGGCTCTGTTAAGCGCCAACGCTCAGTCTCTACTGACGGTTTCAGGGGCGAAATACGGCGGCATCTTCCCGGCTCCTACCAGCGGCAACCAATTCTTTGGTGGCAACAATTCTCCGACCAACCTGCGGGAAGAAATTATCCGCATCGACCATAACTTCAACTCCAAGTTCTCGGTGTTCGGACATTTTGTCGACGAATCAGTGCAGCAGACGTTCGGTACCAGCCTGTGGAACACTTCGAATACTCCGGTGCAGGGCACGACATTTGGCAACCCGTCCTACAGCGGCGTGATTCACACTACGTACGCGATCAGCCCAACACTGCTGAACGAGACTGCCTTCAATTACAACGGCAACCGCATCATCATTTCTCCGACCGGCTTGATTACGGCCCCGGATAGTTTCACCTTCCGCCGCCTCTTCACCGGGCCGAACAATGACACCCGTATCCCGAACATCAATCTGCAGGGCTCGACGGGTGCGGTGTTCGGCAACAACAGCTGGCCTTGGTACAACAAGGCGGACGATTACCAAATCCGCGATGACATTTCGTGGACCAAGGGTGCACACCAGATGAAGATGGGTGCCAGCTGGGCCATCTACAAGAAGCAACAGGACCTGTTTGGCAACACGCAGGGCGCGTTTAACTTCGGCGGTGGCTATACCGGACTGGACTTCGCCGATTACCTCTTGGGCTTCTCAAGCGGATACAACGAGCTCGCTGTGCAGGATAAAGGCTTCTGGAACAATGTTTCCACAGCGATCTATTTCCAGGACAACTGGCGCGTTAATAAGCGACTGACTTTGAATCTGGGTCTGCGCTGGGATGGAGTGCCGCACACCTACGAAGCCAACAATCGAATGGGCAACTTCTATCCAAATCTCTACGATCCTGCGAATGCCGCCCTTCTGGATTCGAACGGCAACATTTGCAGCGGGGCTGCCGATCCCGTGGCTGGAACAAATCCAGGGTGCACGGCCGCAAGTCCGGGTCTAGGGCCGAGCCCAAACAAAATCCTTTCCGATGCCGGTACTCAGTTTTATCTGAACGGCATAGGCATTCCGGGCAAGACGCCTGGCGTTCCGAAGGGGCTGGTGAATACGAGCTGGGCAGCGTTTGGTCCACGAATTGGCTTTGCCTACGACCTGACGGGTTCTGGCAAAACGATTCTGCGCGGCGGCTTCGGCGCCATGTACGAACGCATCCAGGGCAATGACATGTACAATGCGGGACCGAATATCCCGTTCAGTTCCAACGTCAACTTCAGCAACGTATCGCTGGATAATCCCAGCGATTTCATCCTGGGTGGAACGGCGACCGCTCCGATTACTGTGGCTAGCATTACCGGGCTGGCTGTAGATCGGTACAAACTGCCTGTGGTTTACCAGTACAGCGCCGGCATTCAGCGCTCCCTTGCTTCTCGGACGGTCCTCGCCGTCATGTACGTCGGGAACCAGAGCCGTCAACAGAACTATTACCAGGACATCAACCTTCCGGATCCGTCGCAACTTCCAGGGCTCATTAACCACACGGTTCAACGGAACAACGTGAGCCCGTACCTTGGCTTCGGCCAGATTAGGATGTCTGCCGATGGAGCCAATGCCCATTACAACGGTCTACAGGTAGACCTCAACTCCCAGATCAAGCGGGACCTGAGCATGCGTGTGTTCTACACACTCTCCCGTTCCTACGACCCGACCACCGCTGGCAACGGCGGAGGCGACCTTGGGAATATCTCCAACTGGTATGGCGGCTGGCAGTATGACTATGGGCGGTCCGGTTACGATCGTCTCCATAATCTCTCGATCAACTTCATCTACGACATCCCGATCATGCGCCACAGCTCCAACGCGATCGCAAGAGCGGTGGTGGGTGGCTGGGAGGTTTCCGGCATCGTGACGCTTGAATCCGGTACGCCGTACAACATCACGCTGACCGGCGATCAGGGCGGCAACGGCATCGGGGGAACCAACCGACCCGACAAGACTGGTAAACTTGTCGCTCCGCACACGAAACAGCAATGGATCACGGGTTCGGCGTTTGCTTTCCCGGCCATCGGCGACTGGGGTAATCTCCCCCACAACGGAGTCGACGGGCCTGGGCGTGACAACTGGAACCTGTCTCTCTTCAAGAGCTTCGTGTTCAACGAAGCTCGTGGCAGCGAATTCGAACTGCGGCTGGAAACCTTTAACACCTTTAACCATCCGCAAATCTCCAACATGCCCCTTGGCTTGGGTGATGCCCACTTCGGCCAGCCCAACTCGTTCTTCCCCGGGCGCATTATTCAGCTCGGTGGAAAGATTTCGTTCTGACACTCTGTAGATCGGAAAGCTCAATCATGCCCCGCTCGAAAGAGCGGGGCGTTTTCTTGCTGGTCGAAGGCTCATAGCCTTGTAATTCGCTTCCACCTTCTTGACGCTCGTACTGAGCAGGAATAGCCTTCAGAATGTACTGTGGCGGAGATTCTATGGATTTCGCCAAGCTTCACAGACATTGTCAGACCGCCCTGCTCCTCAGCCTGGCCGCGGCTCTCTCCCTGTCTGCTTCGCGTGCGCAGGATAGCGCGAACGAGGGCGGCGTCCCGCGTACCGACCGGCCAGAGATTTCGGTGAGTGTTCACGATCACGCGGGGGGAACGATTGCGGCCGCAGGGACCGTGAAGCTATATCGCGATGGCATCCTTAACGGTTCGGCAAGTCTAGTTCGCGGACGCGCCTTCTTCGGCTCAATTCCCAATGGCAGCTACACGGTAGAGGTCGATGCTACCGGTTACAAACCCACACAAAGGGACGTGAACATCACGGTTTCGATGAGGTATGAAGTCGACGTGACCTTGCAGCGTGAAGGAGCCACGGACAGCGGAGCGCCTGGCAAGCCGCTGCTAGCCCCAAAAGCAAAGGAAGCGCTCGACAAGAGTCTGAAGGCCCTGAGCAAGAATAAGCTTTCCGAAGCCGAGAAATACGTGGCGGAAGCGGTTCAACTCGCTCCCTCCCACCCTGACGTTCTTTATGTCCAGGGAGTGGTGTTTCTGAATGAGAAGAACTGGGTGCAGGCGCAAAGCGTTCTGGAAAAAGCCTCGCAGATGGATCCAACCAATGGGCGCACCCTTTCAGCGTTGGGAATGGCTTTTCTTGACCAGGGAAACTATGACGCAGCGGTTGCACCGCTGGAGAAGTCTCTGCAGTTGGAGCCCGTTAGCTGGGAAACACATTACGTCCTGGGGCAAGCATATTATCACCGCCAGAAGTACGATCAAGCGCTGGCGACCTCACAGCTTGCCTTGACGGAGTCGAAAGGCAAAGCTCCGGAAATCGAGTTGCTGGTCGCTCAGGCACTCACGGCTGTAGGAAAGTACGAGGATGCAGCACAGGTTCTCCGCGATTTCCTAAAGCGCTACGGCGACCGGCCTGAGGCCCCGACGGCTCGCCGCTGGCTCGAGGGCCTCGCCAAGAATGGAAAGATCCGTTCAAACTGAAGGATCACCACCGTAGAAGGTCCGAAGTCTGCCGCGCGATGCCCGAGACTAGGCTTCCTGCGGAGAAATCCACAGCCCCATGTGCCCGCAATGTGACATCTGCCCTTGCGCACAAATTCAAAAGAGCACATCATCGACAAGGCGAAAGCGGTGCAGGCTCCGCTCCACGGGATTAGCTTAAGTCCTTGTGGCTCAATATTTTGCCCGTAAGCTGCTGTGGCCCAAGATGCTATTTTGAAGTTCACGCTAACTCGATGATTCCAATAGATCGGGGGGAGGGGGGGACACCCCACCAACACATCGTTTTCCCCAAACGAAACTCGCTTCCGAGGCCTCAAAAAAATGTTCCTTTCAGATTCATCACACGGACTTCCGCACAGGCTTGGCGATCAGGACGTAGGTGTGCTCGAGAAGTTGTGATTGCGACGCTTCTGCTGTCCTGTGCAGCCTTAACGCGGGCTCAAGGCCCTGCAGATGCCATCGCTCTAGAACAGCAGCAGAAATGGGCTGAGGCCGCTCAGGCGTGGAAGGCGGTGACCGCGCGCAATCCGAACGATGCCGCAGCCTTCGCCGCGATGGGCGTTGATCTGGCGCGTCTGCAGAAATACGATGACGCTGCCGCCGCCTACCGCAAAGCGCTCAAGCTGGATCCCAATCTTGCCGGCGTCCAACTCAATCTAGGCCTTGCCCAGTTCAAGCAGGGACATTTCTCCGCCGCGGTGACGGCATTCCGCGCCGTGCTGGCCACCGATCCAAAGAATGCTCAGGCAGGAACGCTTCTCGGTATGAGCTACTACGGAGAACGGAAGTTCGACTTGGCCTCTCAGTATCTCGAGCCGGCGAGCAAGGCCGATCCTGCGAACGCCGAATTGCACCAACTGCTCGCCCACAGTTGCCTGTGGGCCAAGAAACTCGACTGCGCGAAGGAGGAATTCCGGGTGCTTCTGCAACAGAGTCCGGATTCTGCTCCGACGCACGTTCTCATGGGAGAGGCGCTCGACGGGCTGGGGAAAACTCCCGAGGCGATTGCGGAGTTCGAGACTGCCGCCAAAATCTCGCCCAAGGAGCCGAACGTTCATTTCGGGCTGGGCTATCTGTATTGGAAATCGCAGAAGTACGAGGAGGCCCGCAAGGAATTCGGACAGGAACTGGCACTTGATCCGAACCATGCGCAGTCACTCGCGTACCTTGGCGACATTGAATGGAAGAGCGACCATCCGAACGCCGCTCTGCCCCTGCTGCAGAAGGCGATCCGGGCCAACAAAAGTCTGCGCATCGCTTACCTCGATGTAGGAGCAATCCATCTGGGGCAGAAGAACTACAAAGAGGCCGAGCTCGCCTTGAAGGAGGCGGTAAAGCTTGATGCGACGCAGCCCGACGCGCACTATCAGCTGGGGCGGTTATATCAGGCTCTTGGAAAGACCGCCGACGCGGAGCAGGAGCTTAAGAAGGTGCGCGAACTGCACGAGAAAGCGGATCAGGGAGTTGCCGGGAAGATGCCCGCGCCGGCCGATAATCCGAATACAGCTGACAGGAAGTGAGGTTTCAAAGTTTCAGAGTTTGAAAGTTTCAAAGACAACTCGAACCCGGCATGGCTAACTTTGAAACTATGAAACCTTGAGACTTTGAAACCTGCTCTTACGCCCTTCCCTTTTTCGCTGCCACCGCCGCTTGCTTGCCCGCGACTTCCCAGGGACGCTTGGGCCGATCCACGACCGTCTTGTCGCGATTCTCGATGCGGTCGTACTGATAGGACTCGCTGACGGTACCCAGCGACTCGTTGTACAGGCTGGGCAGGCCGAGCGCCACCTTCAATTCTTCCGAGAAGGTCTGCAGCGCCTTCAACTGCTCGGCGCTTGCCGGAAGCTCGTTCTTAGAGGTCTTCAGAAACTGCTGATATCCGCGGTTCACCAGCTTTGAAATCTCGCTCCCGATCAGGCAACCGGGATAGGCAAAAATCTTCACTCCATCTTCCGGGGTCCTCTCGATGGCGGCCGATACGTTATACTTCCGCAGGAAGATGCGGTTGTTGGTGCCGGGCGCATCGGTAATGTCGAACCCGTGATCGCGCAGCCAGGCTAGCGCTTCTTCGTAGGTTCGTGCTTCTGTTGTTTTTGCCATTTGCTTTTGCTTCAACCTTTCCTTGGCGGCGTTGGCCCGTCTATTGGATGCGGAATTATAAGAACCAAGCGTAACTTTACAGGGCCTGCATCGCCGGATGATTCTGGTTCATCTAAACAAAATACTACATACCGTGTTTCTGACCAGATAGCACATTACGTTGGTCACGGGATCCACCACAAGTATGACGTACGGCTCAAGCAAAACGGCGGCGATTTCGTCATCCGCGAGCTCTGCTGAAGCGCGTGAAACGGGCGCTGGACTGGGCGAAACGCTTGGTCACAGCCTGATGGAGCGGATCGGGAACACTCCGCTCTTGCGGCTGGATGCGGTTACTCGCGAACTTCCGGGTGTGACACTTTTGGGCAAAGCTGAGTGGTACAACCCCGGCGGGTCAGTAAAGGATCGTGCGGCTGCCAACATCGTCGCCGAAGCCGGCAGACGTGGACTGCTTTATCCCGGGAGAATTCTGCTGGATGCGACCAGCGGCAATACTGGGATCGCGTATGCCATGCTGGGAGCGGCGGAAGGTTTTCCGGTGACGCTCTGCATGCCGGAGAACGTTTCGCGGGAGCGCAAGCAGATCCTGCAGGGCTACGGAGCGAACATCATTTATACCAATCCGGCGGACGGTTCCGATGGCGCCATCCGGATGGCACGCCAACTGGCAGCTGAACATCCTGATACGTATTTCTATGCCGACCAGTATTCGAATGAGGCGAACTGGAAAGCACACTATTTCATGACTGCGAATGAAATCTGGCAGCAGACCCAGGGACGCATCACCCATTTCGTTTCCATGCTGGGCACCAGCGGGACATTCGTCGGAACCACGCGGCGGTTGAAGGAGTTGAATCCTGCAATAAAGTGCATTTCTTTGCAGCCGGACTCCTCGTTCCACGGGATCGAGGGAGCCAAACACATGGCGAGTGCGATTGTGCCAAAGATTTATGATCCCTCCCTTGCGGATGAGAACCTTGAAATCGCGACGGAAGACGCGTACACCATGGCGCGGCGACTTTCACGGAGCGCGGGATTGTTGGTTGGCATCTCGGCCGCTGCGGCCGTCGTGGGATGCCTCAAAATTGCCCGCGAGCTTCCCTTGCACCGCGAACAGGACGCAGTGATCGTAACCATTCTTTGCGACTCTGGTGATAAGTATCTGAGTGAGAGATTTTGGAGTGAGGGGTAAGCGATTTCAGATTTGTGGTTTCAGATTGCAGATTTGAAATCATGTTTCGAGGTGAGTTGCGCTGTTTTCGGAAAATCTGCAATCTGAAACTTCTCTATGTTGAAACTCTCCCGTTCTGATTTCGACGCGGTTCGCCGCCACGGTGAAGAAACGTATCCACACGAGTGCTGCGGCGTGCTGCTTGGCCGGTTTGAAGATGACGGCACGCGAGTAGTCACGAGCACGGCGCGCTGCGGAAATACCCGCACTGATTCCGCCCACAACCGCTACAACATCGATCCCAGGGAACTGGTCCGCATCCAACGCGAAGGCCGCGAACGCGGGGAAGATATGGTGGGCTTCTATCATTCCCACCCCGACCACCCGGCACAGTGGTCAAAAACAGATCACGAAGAGGCGCACTGGATCGGGTGCTCGTACGTGATTACCAGCGTGGAAAGGGGCAAGGCTGCGATTACGAACTCATTCGAGCTCTCGGGAACGGACGAGGCAGACAAACAACTGCGGGATGAGAAAATCGAAGTCGCATAGACTGGTTCGCCGCCTGAGACCTTCTCTAGCATTCCTCTCAAAACGTTGTGTAACGCGGGGTTCGCAGGATTTTCACAGCTCATTCATACGACTCGTGGATTAACGCGCAGCATGATTCCGCGCGGCAGTCCCGCGAAACCCGCGCCGGATGCGGCTTCCGCGCGAAAACGTGCGAGCCGGTTGCACCATTTTCTGTCACCGCCCTGTGAACGGCGTGCACTCGATTGAAAATGCATGTACTTACAAAGACGTATTTTTCGTTGACTGAAAAAATAGAAGGAGTACAACAGGATCGTTCTTTGACAGCTTCTTAAGTTTTTCCGGTTGGTGCGGCGTCCGGGGCTCGAGCGGAGTCACTTTCCTGATCGAAAGGTTAGGAAGGAGGGTGAGCGAGGGTCTATAGCAAAGCGCTGGTCGAGGAGAACCGAGGAGAAATGTTGAAGGCAGGATAGAGTTCCGAGGCGTAGGGTAGATTTATCCGGTTGGCGGTGAGCCCGGAGCCCAAGCGAGATCGCGCGCAGCAGCCCCGCAAGGGAAGCAGCGAGAGCAGGTCAGCAAGGGTCAAACGCGAGCTACTGGCCGAGACGAATGGATCCTACACCACCTCGGAACTCTCTTACTTTTGAGCTTCTAGCTTCTAGCCATCAGCCATCAGCTCTCAGCTTACGGCTCACTTCCCCGCGTTTCCCGGACCTCCTACGGCATAGATCCTCGGAATCCTGTCTTCCAATCGCGGCAACGGCGAAAACGCTGCGTGTGGTTCCGATTGGTACCAATACGCGACTGAGAAGTAATTGTCCGAACGATGATTGGCGTGGCCGTGCTCGATGGTCGCCCGCAGTGATTTGGTGAATGCTATCGGCGAGTCCAGGTGGAACCGGTAGACTGATGAGCGGCCTCCCGCTACTTCCTGCCCGACCACGGGCGCTCCGTATAGTCCATAGGAGAAGGGGTGGCCGCCGAAATCCCACGCGCCCAGGAAATAGTCCTCCGAGCCGGTTCCGTTAATCGAGGGCAGCTTCTCGCCGTCGACAAAGAACATGTCGTCGCCTTCGCCCCACCACTTGTCCTGATTCTGCAGCACTGACATGGTTACGCCGACGAAGTGGCCGCGGCCGGTTGCCTCCATCCAGACGTAGTTGCCTTCACCGTCGAGATTTTTCTTGCTGTCCATGTCGCCATTCGACTTCCACTGATTCGTCGTCCCCTGGGCCGGAGCGGCTTGACGATATTGCGCGTGGAAATAAAGTTCATCTGCCGCCAACGGTTTGTTATAAGCGCGGTAGTCGATGTTGAAGTAGAACGCGTCGGTCTTAATCGCGCCCTCGTTGGTCACAGTAACGCGAGCCCGCTTCTGAAATGGCATAGGGAAAAAGCAATTCAGCGCCTTGTCAGACGAGACCTGTAACGGGATCGACTGGTACAGGTGATAATCGCCGAGTCCCAGGCCGAAGAAGTCGCCGATCGGGGCCTCCACGCTGGGGGAGGATTCGCCGTCCCAGTACATGCGAAGTACGAGCGCCTTGAGATGATTGGGATCGTCGCTGGCGATTGTGACCCAGACGTGAGTGATGAGGCCGGGGCCGGCTTCATCGAGAAGAGTCAGCGTTTCTCCGGGGCCAATGCGGCGTGCATCTGCGTTCCCTCCACTGCGGTCATAGCTGGAAGAACGGTGCTGGACGTAGTCTTTGGGCTGAGGGAGGGAAGAAAGCCACGTTGAGGAATCCTGAGCGATTAGCGGAAGTGTCAAAAGACAAACCAAGACCGGAATGACGTTTTTTTTCATATCCCAGGTTCTCCTCGAAAGTTGTAGAGAAGTAGCTTGCTACGTCTCTACGGCTACAGCGGAATATTCCCATGCTTCTTCGGCGGATTCTTGTCCCGCTTGGTTTCAAGCATGGCCAGCGCTTGGATCAACTTTTTTCTCGTATCGCGGGGCTGGATCACTGCGTCCACAAACCCCCGGTCAGCGGCTATATAAGGATTGGCAAACCGGTCCCGAAATTCTTCAATCTTCTCCCGCCGCACCTGTTCCCGGTTCGTTCCGGCCGCGTCCAATTCCCGTTTGTAGACGATATCAACCGCGCCTTCAGGGCCCATCACGGCGATCTCCGCCGTCGGCCAGGCATAGTTCACGTCGGTGCGGATGTGCTTGGACGCCATCACGCAGTAAGCGCCGCCATAGGCCTTGCGCGTGATGACTGTAACCTTCGGAACCGTGGCCTCGGCGAAGGCGTAGAGCAGCTTGGCTCCATGCTTGATGATGCCGTCATACTCTTGTGCCGTTCCCGGCAGAAATCCCGGGACGTCTTCAAACGTCACCAGTGGAATGTTGAAGCAATCGCAGAAACGAACGAATCGCGCTCCCTTCACCGACGCGTTGATATCCAGAGTTCCGGCGAGCACAGACGGCTGGTTCGCCACGATGCCGACAGAACGCCCGTCCAGCCTCGCGAATCCCACGACGATGTTTCTCGCATAGTGCTCCTGCACCTCGAAGAAATATCCGTCGTCGACGACCGCATGGATCACGTCTTTGATGTCATACGGCTTGTTCGACTCCGTTGGAACGATTCTGTCGAGAGCCGCATCCGCGCGATCCGCGGGATCGGTGCAGGCCTTTCGCGGCGGTTCATCCAGATTGTTCGAGGGGATAAAGCTGAACAGCTCCCGCACCATCGACAGGCATTCGGCGTCGTCGTGGGCCAGGAAATGCGCTACGCCGGAGGTCTCGTTGTGCGTCATGGCCCCACCGAGTTGTTCTTTCGTGACCTCTTCCAGTGTGACGGTCTTGATGACATCTGGCCCCGTGATGAACATATACGAGGTTTTGTCGACCATCAGCACGAAATCAGTAATGGCCGGCGAGTAAACGGCGCCGCCGGCGCACGGGCCCATGATCGCCGAAATCTGCGGGACGACGCCGCTGTAGAGCGTGTTGCGCAGAAAAATGTCGGCGTAGCCTGCCAGCGACATCACGCCTTCCTGAATTCTGGCGCCACCGGAATCGTTCAAGCCGATGACGGGCGCGCCCATCTTGGCTGCCAGATCTATGATCTTGACGATCTTTCCTGCGTTGGCCTCTGAGAGAGAGCCACCGAAGACTGTGAAATCCTGCGCGAAGACATAGACGAGGCGACCCTCGATGCGACCGTAACCAGTGACGAATCCGTCGCCGTAAATCTTTTGCTCGGCCATGCCGAAATCATTGCAGCGGTGCGTTACCAGTTTGTCGGTCTCCTCGAAGGTGCCCTCGTCGAGCAGAAACTCGATGCGCTCCCGCGCCGACATCTTTCCTTCTTTGTGCTGGCGCTCGCGCCGCTTCGCTCCGCCGCCGTCTTCGGCTAACTGATTCCGCCGCTTTAACTCTTCGACTTTTTGTTCCAGATTCATGGGCAACGATTATAGCTTTGTCCCGCCCGGCTGGTGTGTGAGGTCAGTCACTACTGGCGAGTTCTTCAGAAATAGACGAAGTAAGATAGTTCAGGGAGCTTGGATTCACGATGCTTTGCATACGTCCCGCCAACATCAATGACGCGGCGCTGCTGCGTACCATGATTCGCGAACTTGCGGAGTACGAGCGCGAACTCGAGTGGGTGACCATTCGAGAAGAGGATCTTGCCCGCGATGGCTTTGGAGAGAATCCGCGTTTTCGCGCCCTGATTGCGGAATGGAACGGACAACCCGCGGGCTACGCTGTGATCTTTAACTATTTTTCGACCTGGGTTGGGCGCGGATTGTTTCTGGAAGATCTGTTTGTACGAGAGCGATTTCGCAAGCAGGGTATCGGGACGGCACTGCTGGCGGAGGTCGCGCGCATCGCAGTCGATGAGCAGTGTTACGGGATACACTGGGAGGTGCTCGACTGGAACACGAAGGCGATCGAGCTGTACAAGGCTCTGGGCGCCGAGTTTCGCGATCAGTGGAGGCCCGTGCTCTTAACAGGCGAATCCCTGCATCGGCTGGCCCAGCAAACTCGAACATTGAAGTAGTGCGCATGTCAAAGGTCAAGATTATTGGCGCGGGCCTTGCGGGATCGGAAGCGGCCTGGCAGTGTGCGCGGCGCGGAGTGGACGTGGAGCTGTTTGAGATGCGGCCTGTGCGTTCGACGCCAGCGCATCAGACGGGCGATTTCGCGGAACTGGTCTGCTCCAACTCGCTCAAGTCCGACAGCGAGAACACGGCTCCCTGGTTGCTGAAGGAAGAGATGAGGCGCGCCGGTTCGCTGCTGGTGCAGATCGCACGCGAATGCGCTGTTCCGGCAGGACACGCATTGGCGGTGGATCGCATTGCGTTCGCTGCACGCGTGACTGGAGCCATTTCCCGGGAGCCTCGCATCACTGTGCGTCGGGAAGAAGTGACGCGCGTGGATGAGACCGGCGATGTCACCATCATCGCGACCGGGCCGCTGACATCCGATGCGCTGGCAAGCGAGATTGCACGTCTCAGCGCGACGAAGTCGGGCGACGCAGATGGTTCAGAAAATCCGCATCTCTACTTTTACGATTCGATCAGCCCGATTGTTGAGGCGGATTCGATCGATATGTCCCGGGTCTATATGGCGGCGCGCTATGACAAGGGATCGGCAGATTACATCAACTGTCCGATGACGCCGGAGGAATATAGTGAGTTTTACGACGCTCTGGTGGCGGCTCAATCGGTGGAAGAGAAAGATTGGGAGAAGCTCAACTATTTTGAGAGCTGCCTCCCCATCGAAGAGATAGCCCGGCGCGGACGCGATACTCTGCGGTTCGGTCCCATGAAGCCGGTGGGGCTGAAGGATCCTCGGACCGGCAAGATGCCGTACGCGGTCGTCCAGTTGCGTCAGGAAAATCTGCGCGCGGATTCCTACAACCTCGTGGGATTCCAAAATCATTTGAAGTTTGGCGAGCAGGCGCGGGTACTGCGCCTGATTCCGGGACTTGAAAACGGGCGTTTCTTGCGATATGGACAGATTCACCGCAATACGTACATCAACTCACCCAGCCTGCTCCGCGAGACGCTGCAGATGAGAGAGCATCCGCACGTGCTTTTTGCGGGACAGATTTGCGGAGTGGAAGGTTACGTCGAGTCGATCGCCACCGGATTGCTCGCGGGGATGCACGCGTCAGCGCTGACGTCAGGTTCCGATATCACTCCGGCGCCACGCGCGTCTGCCTTTGGATCGCTCGTCCATTACGTGACTCACGCCAGCGCGAAGAACTTCCAGCCGGCGAATATAACGTTCGATTTGCTTCCGCCGCTAGATAAGAAGATTCGAGACCGCAAAGAGCGTCATCGTGCGCAGTGCGAACTGGCGTTGCGAGAGTTTGAAGAATGGCTGGCCCACGCGGCTACCCCGGCCGCCGCACATTGAGTTTACCTAGGTGAATCTGTGTAATTCCGCCCTTCGCAGCTGCATTTTCCTGCAACAAAAGCCGCGCTGCCTGCGTATCTCTGGTTAGGAGCCGAGGCGATTACTTTCCTCGCCGCGGGCCGTCCAATTCACGGGCATGACGCTACGCGATCTCTTTCTCGATGTCCTGCGCACCTTGTGGTCTCACAAGCTGCGGGCATTCCTGACTATGTTCGGCATTGCGTGGGGCATTGTCTCGATTGTGCTGATGGTGGCCGCGGGAGAAGGCCTACGCAAAGGGCAGGCAGAGCAGGCCAGGAATCTAGGCAAGGACATCATGATTGTTTTTCACGGACGCACCAGCCTGCAGGCGGGCGGCCTGCATGCGGGCCGCGTCGTGCGCTGGGAAGATAACGATGTGGCTGTGGTGCAGGCCGAGTCGCCCGACTGTGAGTACGCGATCCCAGAGTTGGAGCAGGATACCGTCCGTACCCACTCCAACTACAACAATGGAGCGTTTACGGTGACGGGATCGTATCCGCCGTTCGGTTACATCCGAACGCTCGACGTCGGCTCGGGACGTTTTTACGACTGGGACGATATGCGCGAAGCCAGACGCGTTGCGTTCCTCGGTTCCGACGCCGCAAAGCAATTGTTTCCTGGGCGCAGCCCCGTTGGCGACACCATCTACTTGAACGACTTTCCATACACCGTGATTGGTGTCATGGCAAAGAAGAAGCAGGATTCCAGTTACGACGGATGGGACGTCAACAAGGTCTTCCTTCCATTTTCGGCGATGCGGCGTGACTTTCCCGACAAGCCGCCGGGAACCAATACCACCTTCGATCAGCTTCTGGTCACTCCGAGATCGGTAGCGCAACATGAGGATTGCAAACACGAAGTGCGAGCCGCGCTGGCTCGAATGCATCATTACGATCCCAATGACAAGGAAGCCTGTCCCATCTGGGACACGGTGAAAGAAGCGCAAGCCTTTAAGACGATGACCGATGGGATGAAATTCTTTCTCGGCGCCGTGGGGATTGTGACCTTGCTTCTTGGTGGCATCGGCGTGATGAACGTCATGCTGGTCGCCGTGCGAGAGCGTACGCGGGAGATTGGAGTGCGGAAAGCGATTGGCGCTCCGGCGGGGACTATTCTGCGGCAGTTCTTCATGGAAGCTTTGATTATCGCGTTGCTGAGCGGCGGGATTGGGCTGGGCGTGGCATTTGGATTTTGTGCGTTGGTTAATATGCTGCCGATGCCTGACTTTTTCGCGGGGCTCATTCCGAGTTGGACTTCCGGGTTAACTGCGGCGGGTCTGCTCGGTGCGATTGCTGTGGGCGCTGCGCTGTATCCAGCTCGACGAGCTGCGTCGATTGATCCGATCGAGGCGTTGCGGTATGAGGCCGGCGGATGAAAATCATTAACCACAAAGGACACGAAGTAACACGAAGGAAATTCCAAGATCTTACTTCGTGAACCTTCGTGCCCTTTGTGGTCTCAGGTTTGTAAATGCTGATTGAGATCATTGCCGAAGCCTGGATAGCGCTGAAGCGCAACATCACGCGCAGTCTGCTCACCATGCTTGGGATCGTGTGGGGTATCGCCACCGTTACGCTTTTGATCGCATATGGCAGCAGCTTTCGCAGCATTCTGGTGCATGGCTTTGATGCTTTCGGCAAGAGCGTTGTGATCTGCTGGCCGCAGCAGACTAGCGAGCAGCCGGGTGGACAGCGCGCTGGAAAGAAAGTCGTGCTTGAGCAATCGGATCTCGACATGGTGAAAGCGACGGCCCCTCTGGTGAAACACGTGTGCCTCGAAACCGTGCGGCGGCCCGGGATTGCCTACGGAGACCGGATGGTGGGGACGGCGCCAGTGCGTGGAGTCTGTCCGGAATATGGCGAAATGCGGAACGAAGTACCTGAGGAAGGGCGCTGGATCAATGCCGAAGACGAAATGGAGCGCCGGCGCGTGATCTTTCTCGGCGGTCGGTTGAAAGAGCAGCTGTTCAGCGGCCGTCCCGCGGTCGGTGAAACTGTGCAGGTTTCAGGCGTCCGTTTCACTGTGATTGGAGTGATGGCGCGGAAGATCCAACTCAGCAATTATTTCTCGAGCGATGACGATTCCTCCTGGATTCCTTACTCGGCGGCGGGAGATTTATGGAATACACGCTATGCGGCAGTCATGGTCTTTGAGCCAATTGCGCCGCAGTTCGAGAAAAAGGCAATGGCTCAGGTATTGGCTGCTGTGGCGACGCGCCAGAACTTCTCTCCAACGGATCCGAAGGCGTTTCAGATGTTCGGCCGCGACGAGTTTCGTCCCGTAATCGATGCGTTGACCATCGGGCTTCAGGTGCTGCTCACCTTCATCGGCACCTTGACTCTTGGCATCGGCGGGGTGGGCGTAATGAACATCATGCTGGTCTCGGTGGATGAGCGTATTCGTGAAATTGGCCTGCGGCGAGCCCTCGGCGCCCGCAAGCGCCACATCCGGCTGCAGTTCCTGGCTGAGACGCTGCTGATCATGCTCTTAGGGGGAACAATTGGCGTGCTCCTCTCGTATCTCATAGCGTGGGCGGTCGGTACGCTGCCCATGATGGGTCCGCTCTTCGAGGACGAATCCGGTCAGGGGGATATCCACTTGCGGATATCCGTCATGACCGTTTTGCTGTCGACTGCGGCGCTGCTTTTCGTGGGCGTGATTAGCGGCTTGATCCCGGCTGTGAGGGCTTCGAAACTCGACCCGGTGGAAGCACTGCGATACGAGTAACGTCTCTCCGCCCGTGGGTGCACCAGACGCTGATTTTCCGCGAAATGTGATTTGATTGGCGCTGCGGTTCGCAGTAACTTGGTGTTGACGGACCAATGCGGAGGTGCACGGTGCCGATCTCTGCTACAGATTCCATTACGCTCGCCTTTGAGCATACGAAGCGCCAACTCTTCAAGCCATTCCGCTTCGGACAGTGGGTGCGTCTCGCATTTGTCGGGTTGCTTGCAGGCGAGTTGGGTTCTGGCGGCAACCTCAATCCGTCGTCGCACGGCACTCAACCCGCGTCCATTCCACAGCTTGGCGAGATCTTTCACAAGATTGATCCCGCGATTCTTGCAAGCCTTATCACCGTCCTGGTGATCACGGGCATCGTGCTGATGGTCGTGATGGCTTACATCAGCAGCGTGATGCGCTTCATTCTGTTCGACAGTGTCTTGACCAGGGAGTGTCACATTCGTGCAGGCTGGAGCCGGCGGCAGGAGAATGGTTGGAAATATTTTCTGTGGCAATTGGGCCTTCTGCTGGCGACGTTTGCGGGAGCGATTGTGCTGGTCGGCGGGCCTGCTGCGTTTGCCTTTGGAATGGGATGGTTTCAGCCTCCTCGTGCGCACCTTGTGCAGTTGGTGCTGACCGGCATTGTTGTGTTGGTCTTGTTCCTTAGCTTTGTAATTGCCCTGGCGCTCGTTCACGTGCTGACCAAAGATTTTATTGTGCCGCAGATGGCGTTTGAAGGGATCGGCGCACTCGAAGCATGGCGCAGGCTGTGGCCCATGATCCAGTCCGAGACGAAGGGATACGCCGGTTATATCGCCATGAAGATTGTTTTGACGATCGTCGTGGGAATCGCGATTGGAATTGTGACGGTTATCCTTGCCTTGATCATTGCCATTCCTGTCATTGGGGCGGTAGTGGCTGCGGTGATCGCGGCCAAGAGTGCAGGGCTGACGTGGAATATCCTCACGATCACTGCCGCGGTGGCGGCGGGATGCATTCTGTTTGTGATCTTCTTCTTCCTGGTCTCGCTGATTTCAGTGCCCGCGATCGTATTCTTCCCGGCGTATTCGATTTACTTCTTTGCGGCGAGGTACCAACCATTGAGCCTGGCGCTCTATTCGCCGGCGCCGCAGTCGGCGGTTCCGCAGGGCACGCCGCCCCCATTAACGCCCCCACCTTATCCCGCAATGTAGCAGTTCAGGGTCATTGCGGCTTCAGCCTGGCGGTTTGCGTCCGGTGCGGCCAGGAGAATCGGCGGCCGATGATGCACTTCACGATCAGGTGATCGGTGGAGCGCGTCACTCCGACGCCGACGCCGAAGTTGAACTCCCATTGCGGGCCGAAGTCGATGTCCACGTTGGGGAAGAACTGCTGCTGCTGGTCGCGCAACGGATCGAATCCGTTGAGTGAGCCGTAGGCGGCGTAGTACTCGAGCCCTCCTGCAATCTTCTTCGTGAAATCGTAGCTGACTTTCGCGTTGGGAGAAAATGTTACGCCCTGGTTGACGCCGGGGCCGTGAAACGAGCGGTCCAACGCGGGATTGAAGCTCAAGTACCAGGGGCCGATCTTCTTATCGATAATCGGTCGAATCTCCCAGGTCCAGGTATCCGGCGAGAATGCGGCGCGCTGGTAGCCAAACTCCGTCGACAGGCTCACTCCTACCGGCCAGTGCCATCTTTCAGGCGCGCGCACGCGAGGACGAATGTGATCGCCCACCCATTGCCATCCGCCATCGGGTTGAATGCTGGAGAAAACGTAGAAACCGACTTCCGACCAGTCATTGATTCCCTGCGTAAGCTCGAGCGTTTCGTGCATGGCGTGATTGGTGGGAAGCACTCCATCCTGCACGGTCTTGCTGCCGTCGATGGTGAAGTTGGAATGAATCTCAACCATCGTCGAGCGCGGATTGACCGTGTCTGAGCCGTATACCTGGATTTCGTAACTGTCTTGCGCGCGAGCGAAGTGAGTTAACGCCGCGAGAAATAAAGAAAGAACCAGCAATGAGGAGCGGAGCATGAGTTCGGGATGCGGTGAACGCTTCTACGCAGCACCGCCATTCCATGATGCATGGTTGGGCCGAAAAGAAGCAAACGCCGCATCTGGCCGGGAACTCCGTTGGTCGATCAGGTGTCTGATGTTGCAGACACGCGTGCCCGAGAGGAGCAATTCCCGATGGCTTTCTCAATGGCAGGCGGAGGTCCGTCTGGACCGCAGATTAACGTCACGCCGCTGATCGACGTGCTGCTGACGTTGATCATCATGTTCATGTTGGTCGTGTCCATGGATCCGGAATACGGAGAAAAGGCGCAGATTCCGCAACCGAATCCAACCGAAACCCCTGCGGCGCCGCAACCGCGCACAGTGGTGATTCAGGTGGTTTGGACCGCAAAAGACCAGACCCCAACAGTCAAGATCAATCAGGAAGACGTTCCGTGGACGGATCTGGAATCACGGCTAACGCGGATCTATCTCTCGCGTGTGGAAAAAGTGGCTTTTGTGCGCGGGGATGCAGACGTCGACTTTCAGTACGTGGCCGATCGATCTGGCGCATCACGCGGGCGTGCAGCGCGTGGGACTCATGACCAAGGAGCAGAAACTGGGGGATGAATAAATGCGACTAGGAATCCCTCGCCCGGTTCTTGATCCAGATCGGCGTGCCCATGAATCCGAAGGCGGCACGGATCTGGTTTTCCAGGAATCGCTGATAGGCGAAGTGCAGCTTCACGGCGCGATTGGTGAAGAGCACAAAAGTAGGCGGAGCAACAGAAGCCTGCGTCATGTAGAGAATCTTGACGCGCTGGCGCATGGGGACCGACGCGCGCTCGAAGTCGACATGTTCGAGAAAGCGGTTCATTTCAGATGTCGACACGCGCTTCCGCCGTTCCGCCGCAACCTCGTGCAGAAGCGGGAGGATTTTCTCTGTGCCTTTTCCAGTCTGCGCGGAGATGAAGACAACCGGTGCGTAACTTAGAAATTTTAGCTCGTAGCGCAGGCGTTCTTCGTAGGCGTCACGGTCACCGGGCCGCTTCGTTTCCCGCATGCGCTCGGACTTTGTGGGCCTCCCTGATTTCTTCTGGCCGCTGATCATCAGGTCCCACTTGTTGACTACGATGATGATCGATCGCCCGCTCTCATGTGCGTAGCCGGCGACCGCGGCATCGAGCTGGCTGATGCCTTCGGTCGCATCGATGACCAGCAGCGCAATGTCGGCCGCCTCCAGATGCTTGCGTGCCATCACCACTGAGAGCTTTTCCGCCATCAAGTGCGTCTTGCCCTTGCGTCGGATACCCGCCGTGTCGATGAAGCGAAAGCGTTGCCCGTTGTGCTCGATGACTTCGTCGACAGCATCACGGGTGGTGCCGGGGATTGGGGAGACGATGGCCCGATCCGACGAGGTAAGGCAATTCAGCAGGGTCGACTTGCCGACGTTTGGATGGCCGATGATGGCGACCTTTACTTCTGCGGGCGGTCGTTCGACTTCCGCCGTTGGTTGTTGGTCGTCGGTCGTTGGCTCTGTAACCTCCGTCACCTCGGCGGTGAAAGCTTTTGGAAGCACGGCCACAACGGCATCCAGCAGATCGTCCACACCTCGGGCATGCTCGGCCGAGACGGGGAACATTTTTTCGATACCTAGCCGGTGAAAATCATTGATGAGCGAAGATTGCTTCTCGCTGTCGACCTTATTGACGGCCAGAAATAGAGGACGGTTGGCCTTGCGTAGTAGGCGAACAAGTTCGAGGTCTGGGCCAGCTATCTCCGTTCGACCGTCGATGACCATGATGATGGCTGCCGCTTCATCCAGCGCCACGCGGGCCTGGCGGAAGATTTCTGCAGGGATGAAATCCTTTTCTTCCGGGAGGATGCCACCCGTATCGACCACGCGAAGCCGACGGCCATTCCACTCTGCGTCCCCGTAAAGGCGATCCCGCGTGATGCCGGGCTCGTCCCCGACAATGGCCCGCCGCGAGCCAACGATGCGGTTGAAGAGCGTGGACTTGCCGACATTGGGGCGGCCTACGATGGCGATGATGGGAACGCCGGTCGCGGCGGCGTCGCTCGAGTTGTAAATGGGTTGGCTCAAGTCGCTATTATAGAGACTTCGGTGCACACTCCCTCCCATCCCGCTTCGCCTGCGGCTAGCCGCCCTTCTCCGAGCGGCAAAGACGCGTCTCTGCACCAGTTCTTTGGCCCGGGCGGTATTTTGTCGCGCACGCATCCGGCCTACGAATTCCGCCGGGGGCAATTGCAGATGGCGCAGGCGGTCGAGCAGGCGCTTGAGGAGAAGCGTCACTTGATCGTGGAAGCTGGTACGGGCACGGGGAAGACGCTGGCCTATCTCGTCCCCGTGATTCGTTCCGGCAAGCGCGTCATCATCTCGACCGGCACCAAGAATCTGCAAGAGCAGCTCTTCTATAAGGACGTTCCCTTCCTGGAGCAGGCGCTTGGAGCTAACGGCTCCTCAGCCCTTTCAGTTTGTTACATGAAGGGGCGCAACAACTATCTCTGCCGGAAGAAGCTTTACGATCTAACCGATCAACCGGTGCTCAGCGGATTGGAAGAAATTGAGCAGTATCGTGCGATTGCAGCATGGGAGAAGACGACCTCAACCGGAGATCGCGCCGAGCTGGCGGAACTTCCTGAGGCCAGCCTTTTGTGGCACAAACTCGACGCGCGCGCGGATGCCTGCAGCGGGCAAAAGTGCAGCGAGTGGGAGCGTTGCTTCATCACGGAAATGCGGCGGCGAGCGATGGAGAGCGAAATCATTATCGTCAACCATCATCTGTTCTTCGCTGATCTCGCCATCAAGCTACAGGCTGACGGGGCTCCGGACGCGGGAATTCTTCCCGAAGCTGGCGCGGTGATCTTCGACGAAGCCCACGAACTGGAAGATGTGGCCGGGAACTACTTCGGGATTTCAGTGAGCAATCTTCGCGTTGAGGATCTCGCCCGTGATGTGGAGCATTCGATGCAGCACAACCGAATGCTGTCGGCATCTCTGTCTGGCGCATTGGGGAATCTACGCGATCGGTCACAACTATTCTTTTCCGTTCTGCCGTCCGGGGACGGGCGTTTTGCCTTCGACGGCCGCCGCGAATTTCTGGAGGAGAATGGCGATGAGTTTGTTGCTTTGAATCAGGCGTTGACTCGGCTGGCGGGAGAACTCGAAGCGCTGCCGCAGAAACCCGAAGAGATCTTCAACTTCGTCCGCCGCGCGCAAGAAATTCAGATGCAACTCGGGTTCGCGCTCGAAGCGGAAGATGCGAATACGGTGTTCTGGATCGAGCGGAGAGGCCGGTTGTTCTCACCGAGACAAGGAGACAAGAAGGATGGGCCTCAGGGAAGACAGCATGTGTTTCTGCAGGCCACGCCGATCGATGTGGGCCCCATCCTGCGCGAGTGCCTATGGTCGAAACTGGAGTGCGCCGTGTTGACGTCGGCGACGCTCGCGGTCGGAGGAGGTTTCGATTACATACGGAAGAGGCTGGGCTTCGAACACGCCCGCGATCTGGTGCTGCCATCGCATTTCGACTACCAGAGCCAAGCAGTCATGTATGTTCCTCCGGATCTCCCCGATCCGCGGACGCCGCAATTCGCCGTTCAAGCCGCAGAGCGCATCCGCAAATTGCTCGTGATCACCCGCGGGCGCGCCTTTGTGCTCTTCACCAGTTACGCGCAGATGAACGACATCTACCAGCGGCTTCTGGGCGAGGTGGAATTCCCCATGCTGCGCCAAGGGGATGCTCCGAAGAGCGCGCTGCTTGAGGAGTTTCGCCTGACGCCCAATGCCGTGCTATTTGCGACGTCTTCCTTTTGGCAGGGGGTGGATGTGCAGGGGGAACAACTCAGTTGCGTGATTATCGATCGGTTGCCGTTTGCTGTGCCGAGTGATCCGGTGGTTGCGGCGCGGGTCAAGGCGATCGACGCAGGCGGTGGCAATGCTTTCTTTCAATATCAGGTGCCGGCCGCGGTCATCACCTTGAAGCAGGGATTCGGAAGGCTCATCCGTTCCCTGCATGACCGTGGTCTGCTGGTGCTGCTCGACAACCGCATTCTGAAGAAGCAGTACGGGCGCGTTTTCGTGGATAGCCTGCCGAACTATAAGAGGACGACCGACATTCGCGTGGTGGAAGCTTTCTTTGGCGTAGAGAGAGCGGTTTAATTACTGGATCAGCCGCATGTTCGCGAGGGTCGCCGCCCGTTTATCAAACGTCACAGTGTGCTGGCATCCGGCGGCATGAGCGCTGCGCTCAATCAGACAATCGGCAAAATCAGCGCGGCTGCGGCGAAATTCGCGTAACGCCTGGGCGACAATCTCGGCGTTTTCAATCAGCAGTTCCGCGCTGCGCAGCAGTTTTTCAACCACTTCCGCAATCTCATGTTTGTTGAGCCGGTAGGAAAACTGGAGCACCCACACTAATTCAGCGATGACCACGAGAGGAACGAAGCCGGGTGATTCGGCTGAAAGAGATTCGATGACCCTGGCGGCAGCAGCGCTTTGCGAGGCATCATCCTCGGCGATGTAGCGAGCCAGTACGTTGGTGTCGAGCCCGATCATCGCGAGCGCGACGCGCCTTTTGCAATCGCCCGGTTCATTTCCGCGATGGAAACAGGTTTCTTCGCTCGGTCCTGCAACAATCCTCTAAGCTCCCGTACTGATCCCGTGGCAGGAACGATGGCGAACTGGTTTTTGGCGATCTCGACAAACTCAATCCGGGCTCCCGAGTCCAATCCCAGCGCCTGCCGGACCCGCGCCGGAATCGTGATCTGCCCCTTGGAGGTGAGAGTTGCCATTGTCATAAGTTCCTTACATTATAGTAAGGAATAGAGAAATGGGCAAGGAGGACTTCTTGGGCCAAGCCGGCGCGGCTCCCATGTATCTTTACGCTCTGCCGCTACTGAGACAAGGAGGAGAGCCCCTGCCGACCAAAGCCGATCAACTGCTGGGTGAGGGCGCACAGATTCGACCCCGGCTGTAAAATAGGGTTTCGGAGCTGGAGCGCACCGGGGGATCATGTTCGAAGTCACCGTGGAAGATTCGTTTGCCGCAGGACACTACCTGCGGAACTACAAGGGCAAGTGCGAGAATCCGCACGGCCACAACTACAAGATTCGTGTCACGTTGGCCGGAGCAGAGCTGGACAAGGCCGGATTGTTGCTCGATTTCAAGGATCTGCGCGAAGTCATGAAACATGTCATCGAGCGGCTCGATCATCAGATGATCAACGACATCGAGCCCTTCACGGTGATCAATCCGTCTGCCGAGAATCTAGCGAAATATTTCTATGATGAGTCGAATACCCGTCTGCAGTCCGTCACCAAAGGCCGAGTTCGTGTGAAAGACGTGACCGTCTTCGAGACCGACACGACCACGGCGAAGTATTCGGAGTAGCGGCTCGATCCAAGGAGCGGGCGAGACGCCGCGACAGTCGCCGATACGGCAACGCTACCATGCAGATCACCGAAATCTACAAGTCGTTGCAAGGCGAGTCGACCTATGCGGGTCTGCCTTGCGTGTTCGTGCGCCTCACAGGCTGCAATCTCCGCTGCACCTGGTGCGATAGCGAGTACACGTTTTTCGGCGGCCGCAAGCTGTCGATGGAAGAAGTGCTGAATGAAGTGCTGCAGCTGAGTCCCGGCGGGGGATTAGTGGAGATCACCGGCGGCGAGCCCATGTTGCAGGAGCGGGAACTGGTGCCATTGATGCAGCGGCTGCTCGAGCACGGCTACACCGTCCTGCTCGAGACCAGCGGGGAGCGGCCGCTGGAGAGGGTTCCGCCCGCTGTTGTGAAAATCGTAGATGTGAAATGTCCGGATTCCGGCGAGGGGGATACCTTCCGGCGGGAGAACCTCGAAGTATTGAACCATCGCGACGAGATTAAGTTCGTTTTGAGCAGCCGCATCGACTATGAGTTTGCCCGCGAATTTGTTGCCCGGCACAAGCTCGGCGAGAAGGTCAATGCGGTTCTGTTTTCCCCGGCATTCAGAAAAGAGGCGAGTGGCGCTCGCAACAGCTCACACTGCCTGCTCGATCCTCAAGAACTTGCTGAGTGGATGATCGCCGACAATGTCCCCGCCCGGCTGAGCCTGCAATTGCATAAATTCATATGGGACCCGGCGATGAAGGGGGTTTGAAGCACTTGCCGCAAAAGGGGTCGAGAGCGGTCGTGCTGCTTAGCGGCGGGATGGACTCCTGCGTCTGCGCCGCTTTGGCAGTGCGTGATCATGACGCAGCCGCTCTGCACGTCAGCTACGGGCAACGTACTGAGGGGCGCGAGCAACAAAGCTTTCAATCCATCTGCGATCGTTTGAGAATTCACGATCGCATGATCATTAAGAATGAGGCGCTGCGGATGATCGGCGGATCCGCCCTTACAGACGAATCGATTGCCGTACCCCGCGCGGAGGCGGTCGGGCACAATATTCCAGTCACGTATGTGCCCTTCCGGAACGCGCATTTTCTGGCGGCGGCCGTCAGTTGGGCCGAGGTGCTCGGCGCCCAGAAGGTCTACATCGGCGCCGTGGAGCCGGACAGTTCGGGATATCCGGACTGCCGTCCTGCCTACTACAAAGCGTTCAATGAGGTTGTGAAGGCGGGCACGAGGGAAGGGAATATCGAAATCGTCACACCGCTCATAGCGATGCGGAAGGCTGAGATTGTGCGACTCGGCCTTGAATTGGATGCGCCCTTCGATTTAACTTGGTCGTGTTACAGCCACGCGGATCAGGCCTGTGGAGTTTGTGATAGCTGTGTGTTGCGCCTGCGCGCGTTCCAGGTCGCGGGAATCCAGGACCCGATTCCCTATGCGGCCCGATAGAAATTTTTTGTTGCCGGGAGGCAATATGAAGAAGCATTTTGCAATTGTTTTGATCACTCTATTAACCGTGGCCTTTTCTGCCCCGGTGGTTTTCGCGCAAGCATCAGGAACAGTGAAGGGCACATGCAAGGATGCTCAGGGCAATCCCGTTGCCGACGCGATCGTTGTTTATGCCAATCAGGATAACGGTCAGAAATACCAGCTTAAGACGAATAAGAAAGGTGAGTATTTCTCTCTCGGACTCACCCCTGGCAAGTACAACGTCTCGCTATACAAGACTGCCGATGACGTAAAGGCCAACAAGCTTCTGGATTTCGTCAAGGGTTTTCCGGTCCAGCTTGACGAAAACGTATTGGACTTCGATCAGAAGAAAGAACAGGAGAAGCAGGCAAAAGGTGAAGGGCTGACTCCGGAGCAATTAAAGGCGCTGCAAGAGCAGCAGGCGAAGCAGCAAAAAGAAACCAACACTGTCAAAACTCTGCAGGGTAAGCTTGACGCGGCCAACCAGGCCATCACTGCGAAGGACTACGATGCCGCGATCGCCGCGCTGACCGAAGCCAATCAGATCGACGCGACCCGCGACGTTCTGTGGTATCGCCTCGGTGATGCTTATCGCTTGTCGGCCGTGCAGCAGACGGATAAGGCAGAGAAGCAGAAGCGCTACGAGTCGGCGGTAGACGCCTACCAGAAAGCAATCCAGCTCAAACAGGATGCAGTGCAAAACGGCAAAGAGAAAGACACAGCCAAGGCGAACCAGCAGCTTGCCGGGTTCTATATCAATATGGCCGACGCCTACGCCAAGAGCCAGAAGGTCGACGATGCGGTGAAGAGCTACGAGGCTGCGGCAAAAGTTGACCCGGCCCAGGCTGGCGCAGCCTACTTCAACATCGGGGCGGTTTACACCAATGCGGGCCGTGTCGACGACGCCAATGCCGCTTTCGATAAGGCCATCGCTGCCGACCCGACCCGGGCCGAGGCCTACTATCAGAAGGGTGTCAACCTGCTCGGTAAGGCGACGCTGCAAGGGGATAAGACCATTGCCCCCCCGGGAACCGCGGAGGCCTTCCAGAAATATTTGGAGATCGCTCCCACCGGTCCGAATGCGCAGAGCGCGAAGGATCTGCTGACGAGCATTGGGTCCACGGTCGAGACCAGCTATGGCACCAAAAAGAAGCCGGTCAAGAAGTAAACTCCTTTCGATGCAATAACTTGCAGATTGCGTTGGGGCGGCGGCGAGCCGCCCCTTTTCTTTTTGCGGGTGGTTACGAAGGACTATGGACTTAATGGCCTACGCAGGCGAGCCTGCGCGCTGTACAGTTGATTCATTAGCATTCTTCCAGTCTGTGGTGCGTGCGATTCTCGTGTGTGAGGATGAATGGCAGCACCTACAATTGCTCCGATTTCCGTTGCGCTTGACGATTTCTCTGGAAACGGCCGGGTAGCCACTCCGGCTCTACTGGGCGCCATGTTGCGCGCCGCCGAGAAGATCAGCGACCTGATCTTCTCTCCGGGCCGCCCACCGCAGGTGCAAGTCTATGGGCAGATGATCCCTGTGCAGGTGCATGGGCTCACTGTCCTTAGCGCCGACGATACACGTCATATCGCTGCGGATCTGATTGGCGACAACAAACAAGCCATCCATACCCTCCGCGAACATGGATCCTGCGACATTTCCTACGGGTTGCCGGGATTGGCCCGGTTCCGGGTCAATGTCTTTATTCAGCGTGGCAGTTGTGCGGTTGTATTGCGGGTGATCCCGACGAATGTTCCGGATTTTGCCGCACTCCGGCTGCCGCAGCAATTGACCGAAATCACCAAGCTTAGGGATGGGATTGTTCTCGTCACCGGATCAACCGGGTCCGGCAAGTCTTCCACGCTGGCTGTGCTGCTCGACGCGATCAACCGCGAGAAGTATTACCACATCATCACCATTGAAGATCCCATCGAGTTCCTGCATAACCACAAGTGCTCGACCATTCACCAGCGCGAGCTGCACAGCGACACGCCCAGTTTTGCGCATGCGCTGCGTTCCGCCATGCGGCAGGCGCCAAAAGTGATTCTGGTCGGCGAAATGCGCGACCGCGAGACCATGGAAATTGTGCTTGAGGCGGCGGAGACCGGGCATCTGGTTCTCTCCAGCCTGAATACCATGGACGCATCGAAGACCGTGGAGCGGATCGTCAGTTCGTTCTCGCCAGCGGAGCAAAAGTTGGTTCGCGAGCGGCTTGCCAAGTCATTCCGCTACATCATCTGCCAACGTCTCATGCCGAAATCAGATCGCAGTGGACGCATAGCGGCTTTCGAAATCATGAAAGCCAATTCGCGCGCCCGCGAGTGCATTGAGAAGGGCGAACGCGAGAACAACACCTTGCTCGACGCGATTAAAGCCGGTGAAGCGGAAGGGATGCAACACTTCGACTCCGAGATCGCGCAACTTGTGCAGGACCGGGTGGTTGATCTCGAGACCGGGCTGTCATTCGCTAGCAATCCGGCAACTTTGGGGCAGGAATTGGCCAGGTAAGAACCGCCAACGAAACACTGCCACGAATCTGTGATTCAATGCCCCGGGGCCGATCAGGCCAAATGACGGGTTTTCGCCAGCTTGAACTCTTAGTAAAATCAATTCCCATGGTCACGCGGGTGCAGCTGCGAATCATCGTTCTGTTTCTCGCCGGGGCGCTGCCTATAGGTTGCCATGCGGATCAGCCTTCGATTGCTGAGATTCTGAAGAAAGTGAGTGACACCTACCAAAACCTGCAAAGTTATGAGTTCGTCGCCGAGAGGATCACGGAGACTGCGGCTGTGGGCTCTATTGAGCCTGCGCAAGGTGGCAGGGTCCAATCTAATTTTCACAAATCCAGTACCTCCGAGATTGTGCTCGCAATCGTGAATCCCAAAGAATTCCGCCCAGACGTGAAGGAAGAAGGAGGAGGTCTCCTTCTCGTGAGTGACGGCCAGACAAAATGGACATATCTGCCCAAGCGCAAGCAATACACGGAAGAATCTGCTGCCGGGAGCACGGAGTCGGATGAACTACGGTCATATCGTGCTCTGCTGGTTGATCGTTTCAGGGGCCTTTCGCAATACAGTTCAAGCGCGGTGCTTGAAAAAGACAATCAGCTGAAAATTGGCGGAGCAAAGATCGCTTGCTACGTCATAAAGATTCAGACTCAGCACGGGGTATTCGAGCTTTGGGTGGATAAGGACCGCTACATCGTTTGGAAGAGCAAGCACGTTGGTCCTGCTGCTTCGGAAGGAATCAGTTTTCAGGAGACAGTTACAGTCAACCTATCGCAGGCGAGAGTCAACACCGATATCGAAGAGAGTTTGTTTCAATTTACGCCTCCGGAAAAAGCCGCGAAGGTTACCTCCATGGACTCGAAGAAGTGATGCATCGCCGCCACACCGACTTCCCCCTTCATCCTCTATGATCTTTCCATGCCAGTTGCACAAGTTCCCGTTGTTCTGAGCTTTGAAGATGCTCGACTTACGGTCGAGCAGCACGCATCACGAGTACGTCAACCAAAGGTCGAGCCTGTCGACCTGCTCGCCGCCGCCGGTCGGGTGCTGGCCGAACCGATTCGAGCGGATCGCAACCTTCCGCCGTTCCCTCGATCTACCCGAGACGGCTACGCCGTTCGCGCCGCGGATGTGGCCCGTGTCACCGCCACTCTGGACGTCATCGGCGAAATCAAAGCAGGCGAGAGCCTCGAAAATATTCCCGAACACATTGCAAGCGGGCAAGCCGCGTCGATCATGACGGGAGCACCCGTGCCTGCTGGCGCCGACGCTGTAGTGATGATCGAGTACACCGCCCAGCAGGGCACGCGTGTCGAGATTATGCGAAGCGTTCTCCCGGGAGAGAATGTCGTTCCTTCCGGCGCAGAAGCGCAAAAAGGCAGTGTGCTGGTAGAGCGAGGCGTGCACCTGAACGATGCAGCGATCGCTCTGGCCGCGACGGCGGGACAATCGCGGGTGCAGGTTTACAGCCGTCCCCAAGTAGCAGTGCTCACCACCGGCGATGAAATCGTCAGCATCGACGCAACCCCCGGCCCCACCCAAATTCGCAACTCGAACAGCTATTCACTTGCGGTGCAGATTCGCAATGCCGGAGGCGAGCCTGTTCTTCTGCCCATCGCCCCCGATGAACCGCGGAAGCTGCGGGCCTTAATCGAAGAGGGCCTGAAATCGAACTTGCTGCTGATGACCGGCGGAGTCTCGATGGGGCGCTACGACCTGGTCGAGCAAGTTCTCGAAGAACTGAAAGCCGAATTCTTCTTCACGGGAGCGAAGATTCAGCCGGGGCGTCCGGTTGTTTTTGGAAAGTGTGGCGCGAGCGCTCGCGCCCGGGAAAACACAGGCACTTATTTCTTTGGTCTACCTGGTAACCCAGTCTCGACCATGGTGACGTTCGAACTCTTCGCCCGCCCGATGCTTGAGGCGCTGGCGGGTATGGCCGCGCAGAAACTGCAATTCGCGTATGCGAAGCTGAAATCGGAAATCCGTGTGAAGCCTGGCCTGAAGCGTTTCCTCCCGGCGGTCCTTTCGGGCGAATTCGAAGCGTCACAGGTGGAATTAGTACCCTGGCAGGGCTCAGGAGATGTCGCCGCGACTGCCCGAGCGAACTGCTACGTCGTCATCCCCCAGGACGGTGACTGCATTCCCGCAGGCGGATTCATAGCGATCCTATTGCGCTAGTCAGCGTTTCTCTGTGACCTCTGTGGTGTGCTCGAACTTCTTCACCACGGAGGACACTGAGGACCACAGAGGATACTGACCACTGCCTACCTACTGTAAGATATCTCCAGCGTCGCGATGCCCAAACTTTCCCACTACGACCGCGCAGGACGCGCCCGCATGGTCGATGTTTCCGGCAAGTCCGCAACGAAGCGTGAAGCCGAAGCCAGCGCGTTCGTGGCGGTGATCCCCGCGGTTCTCGCGGCGCTACCGTCGAATCCCAAGGGCGATCCTCTCGAAGTAGCGCGCGTGGCCGGTATCATGGCGGCCAAGCGCACCTGGGAGTTGATTCCGATGTGCCATCCCCTGCCACTGTCGCTCGTTGATGTCGAGGTGCGCGTGTGCGAGAATGGCCTCGCGATCACCTCGAAAGTTGCGACTACGGCTGAAACCGGTGTCGAGATGGAAGCTCTAACCGCCGTCAGCGTCGCGGCGTTGACCATCTACGACATGCTGAAGGCCGCCGACAAGGGCATCGAGATTCGCGAAATTGTGTTGGAGCGCAAGAGCGGAGGCAAGAGCGGAGACTACCGCCGCCGGAAGTAGCGGCGCCGCACGGATTCATGGCCGATAACCTCAAACTGCTGCTGGTGGACGATAACCCGATGGTGTTGGCGATGCTACAGCAGGCCCTGTCGTCCCTGGCGAGAGTGACAACGGCCACCGACGCGGCCGACGCGCTGCTCAAGGCCGTGGATGATGTTCCCGATTTGCTCGTATGTGACTACCGCATGCCCGGGATGGATGGCCGTCAACTGGTTGAAAAACTCAAGAGCCGTCCCGCGACTGCGAATTTCTCCACGGTGTTGATGGCCAACAAGGCAGATATTGCCGAGCGTCTTTCTCCTCAGGACGCCGCCGACGACTATCTGGAAAAGCCATTCTTCTTAAAAGATGCGACCCGCCGCATCAAGCGCCTGATTGATCGCATTGCGCTGGAAAAGATGGCCAAGACCGCTCCCTCCGATGGCGTTGTGCGCGGCAATCTCTCGCAGATGAACGTCATCGACCTCATGCAGTCGCTCGAGATGGGCCGCAAGAGTTGCCAGCTCTCGCTTAGCAATGAAGGCGACAAGTGCGAAGTGTTTTTCGTGGAAGGCCAGGTGAAGCACGCCACCTACGGATCGCTGGTTGGCGATGAGGCGGTATTCAAAGTCCTGCGCTGGACCGGCGGGAACTTCCAACTCAATTTCGAAGGCAAGACGGACCAGGAAACCACGAAGCTGAATACGCAAGGACTTCTGATGGAAGGGCTGCGGTTGCTTGATGAGTCGTCCAGGGAAGGTGGTGGAGAGCCAGAACCTGCGCCTGCGGAGACTGCTCCGGCCCCAGTCGCTGCTGCGGCGCCTTCGGCCCCTGTACGCCGCAAAAAGGACGAAGAGGAAGACGTTCTTCTCGATGGCTGACTCGAAGACGGTACTGACTGCGGCGGTCGTGACCGTCAGCGATTCCTGCGCTCGGGGCGAGCGGAAGGATGGATCGGGCCCGGCTGTTGCGCAACTGCTAGAAAAACTCCAGTTCTCTGTGGTCGCCCGGGACGTCGTTCCTGACGACGAAATCCGAATCGAAAACCTGCTGATCCGCCTGGCGCGCGAGGTGCGATTGATTGTCACCACGGGCGGAACCGGAATCGCCGCGCGCGATGTCACTCCAGAGGCCACCATAAGAGCCTGCGATCGCCTGCTGGATGGCGTGGCGGAAAAAATGCGCAGCGAAGGGATGAAGAAGACTCCGTTCGCCGCCTTGAGCCGTGGAGTATGCGGCGTCAGGGGAAAGGCCCTGATCCTCAATCTGCCCGGAAGCCCCACGGGTGCTGTCGAGTCGCTGGAAGCGGTAGCGCCACTGTTGCCTCATGCGATTGATCTTCTAAGCGGCAAAACAGAGCACGGATAAGCGCGTGTGGGAACAGACGCATCGCCGGTCTGTCGGACCGTCGATACTCATGTGGGGACAGCCGCCTCGGCTGTCCAGCAGCCGCGACGATTTTTGTCGCGACAGCGCTTCTTAATGACCCATGGAGCTCCCCGCCCCTAAAATGGCCCGTCCCGGGTACACGTCCCGCACCAACTTTCCATCATCGATCAGCAGCCTCCCCGCAACCAGCAACTGATGAACGCCCACGCTGGCTTCCATCGGTTTCTCGAATGTAGAACGGTCGCTAATCGTCGCCGGATCAAAGACGACAATGTCCGCATCAGCACCTTCCTGCAAGCGTCCCTTATGGCGAGCCGCAGGCGTTGACCTTTCTAGCATCTGTGCGGGCATGAGCGTCATCTTGCGGAGCGCATCCATCAGGCTCAACGTCTTCTTCTCGCGAACATATTGCGCCAGCACGCGCGAGTAAGTTCCCGCATTGCGGGGATGCCCGTCGGCTCCATCGCTCGCGATCATGATGAGCGGGTTGGGAATGGTAGCGTCCACCATCTCCTGAGTGTTCGCGAAGATGATTACATCCTGAGCCTCGCTGGACTTGTGCAGTGCCTCGAATCTCTCTTTCGTCAGATGCTCGCCGGTGCTGGGCAGGACCAGGTTGCTGTATTCGATGCCGAGCTTCTCGCGCCAGCCGGGATTGAACAAAGCGGAATTGATTGAAGTCATTCCCGCGATGTACGGATAGGCCTCGGTGGTCACATCCAGGCCGCGCGCGCGGGCTCCCCCCACCAGCGACAGGCACTCGATGGTGTCCAGCAGGCATGTGCTGTTGATGTGAACAATGTGCAGCGGCGCTCCCGAGATCGCGGCTGCTCCAATCACTTCCTCTACGGCTTCGATCGCGGAACCGGGCTCTTTGCGTCCGAAACTGCGCATATGCGTGTAGACCGGCAGTTCATGCTGGGCGGCGAAGCGGAAGATATCAATGACCTCGAGTCGCGTCGCGCCGGGCGTGTACTGAATGCCCATGCCGATGCCAAGAGCGCCGGCGTCCAATTCGTGCTGTAGGCGCTGTTTGATTCTGCCGATCTGCTCTTGGGTCGCGTTGTCGTCGGTCGCAGGGCCGCTCTTCGGCAGAATTTCTGGAATACCAGCGTGCGGGCCCGTAACGCCCGGATTCAGCGGCGCACCGAAGACCAGCGCCCGCGCCGCCACATGGCTCGCTGTGGTGCCGTAGTGAATGAGCGATTGCCCTTCTTTGGATTTAAGAAACTGCGCAACGTCGGGGACGCCGATTTCCATTTCGAGAGCCGTCGTTACCCCGTCGAATGCTTTCACTCGCTGGCTGGCGAGTTCCTGGCCGTGCTGATGCAGATCGATGAATCCGGGAGCGACAACGAGTCCAGCCGCATGAATGACACGGCGCCCCGATAGCGGCTCGGCAGAAATTCGCGCGATCTTGCCATCGCGAATGCCCACATTGCGAACGGCATCAAGGCCGGTCTCAGGATCCATCACGCGGCCGCCTTCGAGCACAACGTCAAACTGCTGGGCGGCGGCGAACGTGCTAATCAGCACAAGAGAAAGCAAACGAATCGTGCGCATAGGGGGCTCCGAAGCTAGCGATGATAGCAGGAAGCAAGGCGATTGCTTCGAGGATGGACCGCCACCACGGCCTGACGCGTTTCTTTTGCCTCACGTACACTGAAGATTCGGTTTGAAAAACATCGGACACATTCTGGCGCGCTACACGGCGTGGATCCTGGGGCTGATGAAGGTACTCGGAATCTGGGGCCCATTCGTGATCGCCTTTGCCGACAGCGCCCTGCTCGGCATGCCCGTCGATTTCATCGTTGCGACCTACGTGTACCAGGACCGCAGGCGAATGCTGCTTTACGTCGCCATGGCATCGCTCGGATCGGCTCTGGGCAGCATTCCCCTATACATCCTCGGGTATTTGGGCGGCGAAAAGGTTTTGCGAAAGCGCATCAGCGAAGAGCGCTTTCTGAAGATTCATCAATCGTTTGAACGCAATGAATTCTGGGCATTAATGTTTCCCGGCATGCTTCCGCCGCCCATGCCCTTCAAAGTATTTGTGCTCGGTGCCGCTGTATTTGAGATGAGGTTCCGCGATTTCCTGATCGCAATCTTCGCCGGGCGGTTTGTCCGCTTCCTGGTTCTGTCGGTTCTGGTGATCTTTTTCGGCCCGCAGATCGTCGGCCGCTTCGGCGGCGTTTTCAAACAGCATTGGATGCTGCTCTCGGGAGCCATCCTCGAGGTAGGTTTGGTGCTTTGGCTGTTGGCTCGAACCAGGAAATCAAAGAAGAACGCCGCTCCCCCTGCGGAGAACGGCGTCAAAACTCAGGTGGACTAGTACATCCGCTCGGGTTACACCGCGGCGGTATGGTCGCCAGCACCCCGCAACCGCCCGGCGAGCGCTTGCTGAAGAGCGGGAACGCTAAACATTGCAAGTGAGAAGAGCAAATCGCTGACCGCTGTGCCGCGGAAGAATGGGACCGCCGCCTCGTAGCACGCCATCAATCCGGTGAGCGTCCTGGGATACATCTGTGGCCACGCCGCCCAAACGGCGAGGTTGCTGATGATAAAAAATGATACGGAACTGGCGGCCGCTGCAACGACCACGCGCCAGAATCCGGATTTTTCGCGAAGATTCGTTCCCAGCCACAGGATGGCTGCATACCAGGCCCACGTGACCAGGGTGTCCCACGTGAACGGGTAGTGCCATGCAAAGCGGGTCAACACCACATCCGTGCCGGCTAACAAGACGAGCGGGACCCACATCTGCCGGCGCGAGCCGCGAGCCCCGAAAAACAGCAGGGACGCCGCTAGTGGCGTGAAATGCCACGCATGCGGCAAGTTCAGACCGAGGAAGGGAAAGAACCGGACGGCGATAGCGAGCAGTACGAAGAGATAGGGCAGCATGGTCACCTCGAAGATGAATTCCTATTCTGTGCGCTACCGGCAACTCCGTCAAGAGGAAGGGACCACGTAGGGACAGCCGCCTCGGCTGTCCGCCAAAGCGAAGCGAGGCGAGGCGAGACGAAGCGAGGCGATTCAGGCCGCGGCCCTAGCGCTGATCCGGATCGGGCACGACAACTCGTCCCTTCTGCGTTTCGTACACATCCCCAACCACGCGCAGATCTTTATCCAGCTTCACTCCCACGCAGAGAGCGCAGCGCCCACGATCCCTGCCGAACAGGTTCGGAAACTGTCCGTAGCGCAAGTCCTGAAAGAGCACGATGTAGCCCTCCTCGGGAGGCTCGAGAACTTCGGTCTCCGCGATCGGATACTTGGCCCAATCCAGAAACGCCCTCCCAGCATAGGATTTCTTCGCCGCCAACGCGATCGGGGTCTCCTCCGGCTTGTAACGAATATCCATCCGTTCCTCTGGATCAACTTCGGGTCCAAGGGAATCCACGAGAGGCAGGGCAAAGAAATCGGATGCCTCCACGACTCCAAACCAGTGAAATGGATCTATCATCGTCGGATAAGCCGACGCTCGCAACGGATCTAGTCCGCTGTAGGTTCGAGCTTCCAGCGCGTTGACCGCGCGACGATGCTCGTAATCCCGCAATCCCCACATCAGAACCACACCGATCAGCGCCAACGTGGCAGCCACGCGCCCGCGAGGGCCGCGGCTGCGTGCGCCAAGCTCTTTGTCGATCAGAGAAAACAGTGATGGAACGATCAAGCCAAGGATCAGCAGCCCCAGCATGACCGGCTCAACAATGAATACGATGTCCCATGAATACCACTTCTCCGAAAATGGCCAGAAAGGCCGGACGCCGTAGTTGTTGGTGAAATCGAGCAGAATGTGGCTGAGTCCGGCAAGGCAGGCATAGAAAAAAAGCACGCCCCATCGCGGCGGCAAATTAGGATCTTTCGTTTTGCGGCCCCGCAGCCGCCACACTAGATAAACGAAAGCGATCACAACCGCGGCGTCCAGTGGAACTCCAAGGAATGAATGCGTAAACCCACGATGATGCTCGAAGCCAAATGCCGGCCCCCAGTAACGGCCAATAACATCGAGATCGGGCGCTTCGGCCGCCAAAGTCAGCGTGAGCGTTGCCAATGCCGTCTTGCGATTGAGGCCGGCGCGTCCCATGCACGCGCCGGTCAGAAAGTGAGTGACAGGTTCCAAGCGGTGATCTGAATTCTCTTTCCTTGCAGCTATCTTTTACCAGCAAACTCTTTGCGAACGCATCAGTCTCACGGCAAAATCACTTTGACGCAAGATCTACTCGCAGCGACGCAAAACTTCACTTTCCCCGCCGAGGTGCGAGCAGTGTCAAGGCGTGGGGAATGATCGAGATTTCAGCCGGCAGGCTTCCGATCAGTTCCCCATCGGCCTCCACGTAAATCTTGCGTGCGGGCGAGTTCGGCTCTGCGTAATCGCACACTGCACGGGTGCTGTAAGCAAGCTCTATTCCGGGAATAGTCCACTTCCGCCCAAGAAGCGCCCGCGTTACGTATGCCAGATAAGCGAGCCTCCGATCCGTGTGGCATAGGATCAGCCGTATGTCATTGCGATCCAGCGACGCGCCGGGAGCCAGTTCGCGCACGACCCCGCCAAAATTCCGGATACGCACCGCCATCAGTTCAGTGACCGCCGCACTCTTTGGCGGGTCGACCTCCGGCGTCATGTATTCGACGTGAAAGCGCGTCATGGGATAGGTGAACCACATCTGCCACGCCTTGGCATAATACGCGCCCATGCCCAGACGCTGCTTCGCGCTTGTAAGGAGTTTGTAGCACATGTGAGCATCCACACCGACGCCCGCAGCCACTAGGAAATAGCGCGTCTTGCGCAGGCCGCTAAGATCCGGGCACGTGATCTGTCCCAAGGCCACGCGCCGCCGCTCGGCATTCAGAGCTGCCTTAGCAGCCGCTGGGATTTTCAGCGGAAGGCCGAGATCGTGAGCGAGAGCATTGGCCGTCCCCATGGGCAGGATTCCGATCGCGACATGCGTATTCGCCAGCACCTGGGCGATGTTGTTGATAGTGCCGTCGCCGCCACACGCGAAAACCGCATCGCATCCCGCCGCAATTGCCTGCTGCACCAACTCCGCAGCCTGCTCGCGCGAATTCGAAGCGAGCAACCCGGCCTCAACCCCCCCGCCTCTCAGAATCTCCAACGCAGATTGCAGTTCCCGTTGCTTTTGCTTGCTGCCGCCCGACTCCGGATTGTAGAGCAACGCCGCCTTCCGCATAGGTATTCGAAGCGTGATTGTACTGTAGCGCCGACGTCCCGCCGGCTGTGGCGGGGGCGTCTCGCCCCCGAGCGTCGGGCGAGATTAGTACCTGAGGTCCGCCAATGACTCTTCAGCGTCTGCCCCACTCCCACATCCCAAACACAGCCTTCTGCGGAAGCGGATGTCCCAGTTGCCGCGCCAGCATGGCGATCTGTCCTCGATGATGCGCATCGTGTGCGATCAGGTATCCCACGAATCCCGCAACATCCGGGCGAAATCCCTTGATCCGGCCGTCAGTTTCGAGCGCCTGTCGGCATAGCTTGTGCAACGCTGCCCGGCTGCCATCCAGAGCACGCGTTGCCTGAGCTAGCGTGACCGTCGCGCGATCCAGTTGCTCCGGGATCTCCTCTGCCTTGGCCGCCTTCAACCACATGACGCGCACATTATGCATGTGCGCCACGATCGCAGCGATTGTCCGTCCCTTACCGTCCGGAAGTTTCGCGTTCCAGGCCTCAGTCGGCAAGTTTTCGATCAGGTACAGGTTGATGCGGTTGTTGGTATCGAGCGCGTTCAGTAATGCCAGGGGGAGTTGGGTGGAGTAGGGTTCGCTCTGAGGTTTGGCGCGCGGTTCCTTAGGCATTCCGGTTCACTCTCCGGCGACTTGGCAAAGTGCTTAAATTTGGCATAAGCTGGGGCACGCTTGCAAGGGTTGCTTTCCGCGCAGTTTCTCTGGTTTTGGGGCTTGTCACTTAACAATTCGAGGAGGGCCGTCCAGATGAAGATTCTGGCGCAGTCATTGTGCGGTCTTTTGCTCTGCATGCCCGGGGCAGCGCAAAATCATGCTCACCATACGCAGAGTCATGCCGTTTCACTGGTCACTGGTCTTGGCGACCTGCACCACCCTGTATCCACGCATAGTCTTGAAGCGCAGAAGTTCTTCGATCAAGGACTCCGCTTCATTTACGCGTTCAACCACGACGAGGCAGCCCGATCGTTCCAACACGCTGCGGAACTCGATCCGAAACTCGCCATGGCGTACTGGGGAGTCGCCGAGGCGGTGGGACCGAACTATAACGATCCAGCCGATCCCGATCGCTACAAGCGCGCGCACGACGCCGTGCAAAAAGCCGCTGATCTTTTCTCAGCGGCTTCGCCCAGCGAACAGGCCTACATTCAGGCAATGGCGAAGCGGTTCCCCGCCGATCCGAACTCCGATCTGAAGAAGGCTGCCGAAGACTATCGCGACGCCATGCGCGATGTTGCGCGCCAGTTCCCCGACGATCTTGACGCGGCCACGCTCTTCGCCGAGTCCGGGATGAATCTCCATCCTTGGGGGCTCTGGCATCAGGACGGGACTCCCGAAGCCGGCACGGAAGAGATTGTCTCGACGCTCGAGTCGGTGATCAAACGTGATCCCAACCACCTGGGCGCGATCCACTACTACATCCACGCCGTCGAGGCCTCGAACAATCCCGAGCGCGCTTTGGCTGGCGCGAACAAACTGGCCGCCCTTGCGCCGAATGCCGGACACATTGTTCACATGCCAGCGCACATTTACATCCGCACCGGCGACTATGAAGCCGCCGTCACGACCAACCAAAAAGCTGCGGAAGTCGATCGCGCGTACATCAAGGAGACCGGCGCGCAGGGCATTTATCCCATGATGTACTACAGCCACAACCTGCATTTCGTGGCCATGTGCGGCGCCATGAACGGGCGCTACGCGGAAGCCCGCAAGAACGCCGATCTGCTGGTCGCGAATGTCGGCCCGCATGTGAAGGACATGCCGCCGCTCGAAGGATTCATGACCATTCCGGTCGCGGTCGAGATTCGTTTCCACCACTGGAACGAAATTCTGAAGATGCCTGCCCCGGATCCGTCCATGAAGACCGCGACGGTGTTCTGGCATTTCGGCCGTGGCTTGGCGCTGGCCGGGACCGGGAAGATCGCCGCTGCGGAGGAGGAATACAAGATCGTCTCCGAGGCCGAAGCAGCAACACCGCCCGATGTGATCTTCCAGATGCCCATCAACAACAAGGCCAAAGACATCATGAAAATCGCCGAGGACGTCCTGGGCGCAAAAATCGCTTTGGCGAAGAAAGACACAGCCGGCGCGATCTCGATGCTCGGTGATGCGGTCGCGATCCAGGACAAGCTCAACTACGGCGAACCGCCGGACTGGTTCTATCCCGTGCGGGAAAATTTGGGCGGTGCGCTGCTGCTTAGCGGTGACGCCCCAGCTGCGGAGAAAGTCTTCCGAGACGATCTCGATCGCAATCCCCGCAATCCGCGTTCGTTGTTCGGCCTGCAGCAATCATTGCTGCAACAGAAGCGCGACTACGACGCCGGATTCGTAAAGAAGCAGCTCGACGCCTCGTGGAAAAGCAGTTCACATGTGTTGAAGTTAGATGATCTGGTGTGAGCACAGCCTACGTAGGGACAGCCGCCTCGGCTGTCCCGCGAAGGCGAAGCCGAGCGGCTGTGACCAGAAAGCCTGAATCGTACGCGCCCGAGTCTTATGTCGGAATAACCGGCATCCCCCCGGGCGGCTCGCTTCGCTTCGCCGGACAGCCGAGGCGGCTGTCTCTCCGGAAACCGTAGCTGTCGCCGGTGCTCGTCAGCCCGCTTTGCCAGTGATAATCGGCGCTTTGGCGTGGGTTGCACTCTCGCGCCGGACCCACATCCAGGGATAATCGGCAAAACTGCCGACAAGTCCTTTTCTCGCCGGATTATCAAGGATGTATGCGATCTTGGCATCGAGGGATTCAGAGGATCGCAGAACCCGATCGAAAGACTCCGCCTGCCAAACCCGGCCAGTTCGCCCAAGCGCGCAATTGATCAACTGTGCCGACGCCCCCTTGATCGCCCCCATGATCTCCGCCAGCGAGTAATACTCCTGCTTCCGTCCATTGATCAACGGAGTGAATATCAAATGAACGTGGTCGGGCATGACTACCGCCGCATGCAGAAAATGCTTAGTGTCGTTGTCATGAAGACAAGACCGCAATGCGATCGAGCGAGCCGCGTCAGGCAAAATCCACCGCTGAAATGTACAGAACGTTACGAAATGCCGTTTATCATCCCGCTGCAAATGAGGCAATTTCCGCCGGTAAAACATAACTCACGTAGCGACAGCCGCCTCGGTTGTCCCGCGAAGGCGAAGCCGAGCGGCATCAACCCAAAAGCGTAACGCGCAGTGCTCTCAGAGGGAAGAACGAACCATCTGTTTGAGCGCGTTCCAGCCCCAAATTGGGACAGAAATAGTTGCGACCGTTCGGCTCGCTTCGCTTCGCGGGACAGCCGAGGCGGCTGTCGCTACGTGTTTCTTGCCGCTTATAATCTCTTCCGATGCCCGCCGCAAAAGACGTCGAAAAGAAGATCGAAGCCCTCCGCGATAAAATCCGCCACCACGAATACCTCTACTACGTCCTCGACAATCCCGAAATCAGCGATCAGGAATTTGACCGGCTCATGCAGCAGTTGAAAGACCTGGAAGCCGAGCATCCGTCACTGATCACGCCCGATTCTCCCACGCAGCGCGTGGGCGGCAAGCCGCGCGAAGGGTTTGTGAAGGTTCGTCATTCGTCCCCGATGCTGTCGCTCGACAACACTTACAGCGAGGAGGAGCTTCGCAACTGGGAGCGCCGCGTTCACGAGCTCAGCGGCCGCAAGGACGTCGATTATGTTTGCGAATTGAAACTCGACGGCATGTCCCTGGCGCTGATCTACGAAGATGGCAAGCTCGCCAGAGGCGTGACTCGCGGCGACGGAACGACGGGCGAGGACGTAACCCTCAACGTGCGCACGGTTCGTTCGATTCCGCTTTCCATCGAATTAAACAAGGTCAAGAAGGCCGGCGTCCCCCCCAACTTCGAGGCCCGCGGCGAATTGTTGATGCCTACCGCCGCCTTCAAGAAGGTGAATGAAGAACGCGAACGCAACGGGCTGCCAACATTCGCCAACCCGCGTAATTTCACGGCTGGCACAGTTCGGCAGCTGGATGCGAATATCACCGCAGAGCGACGCCTCGATTTCTTTCCCTACATTCTTTTGTCGAACGGCCGCACTTATTTCGAACGTCATTGGGAAACATTGACCGGGCTGGACAAAGCCGGATTCAAGGTCAATCCGAACCGCAAACTCGTCCATTCCATGGACGAAGTGTGGGCCTTCATCCAGCAGTGGGAGGCCAAGCGCGATTCGCTCCCCTACGAAATCGACGGCATCGTGGTCAAAGTGGACCGCATCGCTTTCCAAGATGAACTTGGCTTCACCGGCAAAGCACCGCGTTGGGCGATTGCCTATAAATACGCGGCCCGAGCCGGCATCACCAAGCTCGAGAATGTCCGCTGGCAGGTCGGACGCACCGGTAAGCTGACGCCAGTCGCAGAGTTGGCACCCGTCGCCATCGGCGGCACGACGGTTCGCAACGCAACCCTGCACAACATGGATGAGATCGGCCGCCTTGGCGTGAAGATTGGCGATTATGTGCAGGTCGAGCGCGGCGGCGATGTCATCCCGAAAGTGGCGAAGGTCATCGACGATAAAGACCATCCACGCGGGACACAGGAAATCGAGGCGCCGGAGAAGTGCCCCGTATGTGGTACGAAGGTCGTCCGCACTGAAGGCGAAGTCGACTTCCGCTGCGTCAATGCCAACTGCCCCGCGAAGCTCCTCGGCACGATCCTGCACTTCGCTTCGCGCGGCGTCATGAACATTGACGGCATGGGGGAAGCTCTGGTCACGCAACTCACGGAGCGCGGACTAGTCAAGAATGTCGCCGATATCTACAAGCTCACCAAGGCCGATCTGCTCAGCCTGGAGCGCTTCGCCGACAAGTCCGCGCAAAACATCCTCGACGAAATCGACAAGTCAAAAGAGCTTCCTCTGGAACGCGTGATTTATGGTCTTGGCATCCGCATGGTGGGCGAGCGCACGGCGCAATTCCTGGCCGAGCATTTCGGTTCCATGGAAGCGCTTGCGAACGCCACGGTCGAAGAATTGCAGAGCGTCAACGAAGTGGGCCCAAAAATTGCGGAGAGCATCGCCGAGTTTTTCAGCAATCCGGCCAATCAGGAGCTCGTAAAGCGCCTCCAGAAGGCAGGGCTCAAATTCAGCGGGGAGAAGAAGGAACGAGGTACGAAGCTGGCGGGGAAGACATTCGTCTTGACCGGTACGCTTGCTAAGTACACGCGTGACGAAGCCAAGAAGATGATCGAAGACGCAGGAGGGAAAGTAACAGGCTCAGTCAGCAAGAAAACCGATTACGTCGTAGCCGGCGCTGACGCCGGTTCGAAGCTCGATAAGGCGAAGGAACTGGGCGTGCCGGTAATCGATGAGAAAGCGCTGGAGGAGCTAACCGACTGAAGTTCTTCTGCTTGTCATGCTGAGCGAAGCGAAGCACCTGTGCATCTTGCCGGGGAGTGCAGAGGTCCTTCGCGGCCAAAAACGCCGCTCAGGATGACAATTTTTCCCTGGGAGGGAGCTCTGCAGAACCCATCGCCTCCCGCATCCTCCCCCAAGTCACTTCCAGCGTCTCCGGCAGCACCCGCGTCTCCCCCACCACCGACATGAAGTTCGCGTCCGCCACCCACCTAGGCAGCACGTGCATGTGAATGTGCCCCGCGATCCCTGCCCCCGCAGCCTTCCCAATATTCATCCCCAGATTGATCCCGTCCGGCCGATAGAGGTTCCGCAGCACCGTCTCCATCTTCTGCGAAAGCGCCATCATCTCTTGAGCCGCGGCTGCTGGTAACTTCCGTAACTCATCCAGGTGCTCGTAGGGCACGATCATCACGTGCCCCGGCGTATACGGATAGGTATTCAGAATGACGAAACAATGCTGCCCGCGATAGACGATCCGGGCCTTGGCGTCATCCTTCTCTTTTGCCGCCTCGCAGAACACGCATCCGGTATCCTTTTCTGTGCCCGAAACGTAGGCATACCGCCAAGGCGTCCAAAGATAATCCATAGCACGGCAGGGTAGCAGATGCGCGGTTTGTTCGGAAACTGTAACACTGAAACATTGCTGTAACCTGCGCGGGATTTGGGTTTGACACTGTTCGCGCACGGTTGTTATAGTCGAAGAGTTCCCATTGGACGCGGGTTCTTTGTAAAACGTCCGACAGCTGGGATTGTTGAAGCTCACTCGCCAGGGTGGGCCCACCACAACCAAACGACTCATCCAGCAGTCCGCAGAGCAGGTCCCGCATCCGATCACCAGAGAGGCATAACTTTGTTCGACGACACCACCGCCCACAATTCAGACTCCACCTCCGCTGTTGCCACCGAAGCCGAGCCGACGATGGAGCAACAACCCCAGCCAGAACAGAATCAGCCTGCCCAGAGCAGCGAGCCGTCCAGTGAAGCGGCCGCGACACAGCCAGCCGCCGCGGCCGAGGATAAGGCCGCGCCGGCCGAGGACTTCGCCTCCGCGCTCGAGACGTTCACCACCGAGGCGGAAGAAGCGGTCAGCGAAGACAAGGTCATCAAGGGTACGGTTCTGAAGCTCACCGGCACTCACGTGGTCGTCGATATCGGCGCCAAGTCGGAAGGCATGCTGCCGCTGGCGGAAGTGCTCGATCATGAAGGCAAGCCCAAGTTCAAGCCCGGCGACGAGATCGAGGTCATGCGCTCCAAGGGCGAGGCCGAGGAAGGCTACATCAATCTGTCCTTCCAGAAGGCGCAGCGCATCCATGCATGGGAAGTAATTGAGAAAGCCTACAACGAGAAGAAGCCGATCAATGCCGTCGTCATCGACCGCATCAAGGGCGGACTCACGGTCGATATCCATGGCGCGCACGCGTTCCTGCCTGGCTCGCAGGTCGACCTGCGCCCGATCCGCAACCTGGACGGCATGAAGGGCCAGATCGTCGAAGTCGCCGTGATCAAGCTGAACAAGAAGCGCGGCAACATCGTCGTCTCCCGCAAGGAACTGCTCGAAGGCGAGCAAAATGAAAAGCGTTCCAAGACGCTCGAGCATCTGGAAGAAGGTTCAGTCCTGACCGGAGTCGTGAAGAACCTCACCGAATATGGAGCTTTTGTTGATCTCGGCGGGCTCGACGGTTTACTGCATATCACTGACATGTCATGGGGACGGCTCACTCACCCCAAAGACCTGGTGAACGTCGGCGACCAGATTCAGGTCAAGGTTCTCAAGTACGACAAAGACAAGCAACGCGTTTCTCTCGGATTCAAGCAACTCACGCCCGATCCATGGCTCGACGCCGAGCACCGCTATCCCACGGGCGCACACGTCGGCGGACGCGTCATCAGCGTCACCGACTACGGAGCGTTCGTTGAACTCGAGCAGGGAATCGAGGGCTTGGTCCACGTCAGCGAGATGACTTGGTCGAAGCGCATGAAGCATCCCTCGAAGCTGGTCAATGTTGGCGATCAGGTCGAGTGCGTAGTGCTCAACGTAAATCCCACAGAGCGTCGCATTTCGCTTGGCATGCGCCAGCTTGCGTCCAATCCCTGGGATTCGCTGCATGAGAAATTCCCAGTTGGCATGACCGTGGAAGGCCGCGTTCGCAACCTCACCGACTTCGGCGCGTTTGTCGAGATCGAAGACGGCATCGACGGCCTCGTCCACGTCAGCAACCTGAGCTGGACCAAGCGCGTGAAGCATCCTTCGGAAGTGCTGAAGAAAGGCGACCGCGTGAAGGCTGTTGTTCTCGCGATCGAGCCTGACAAGCGTCGCCTGTCGCTCGGCATCAAGCAGCTGCAGCCCGATGTTTGGGAGTCGTTCTTTCAGACCCACCACATCGGCGACGTCGTGCACGGCAAAGTCCTGCGCGTAGCCGCGTTCGGTGCTTTTGTGGAAATCGCCGAAGGCGTTGAGGGCCTCTGCCACAAGTCCGAAGCGACCGACCAGCACGGCGAGCCCTTGCATCTGGAACCAGGCCTCGAGCACGACTTCAAGATCATCAAGATGAATCCCGAGGAGAAGAAAGTCGGCCTCAGCATCCGTGCGGTTGGAGAAGAAGCCTCCCGTTCGGAAGTCGAAGCCTACAAGCAGCCGGTTTCGAGCACGAGTTCCACGATTGGTGAGCTGATCTCCTGGAAGCGTGCCAGCAACGAAGGCAACTGAGCTGTTGAGGTTTGAGAAGGCCGCCCAAACAGGCGGCCTCTTTGTTTTTCCTTCGTGAACCTTCGTGCCCTTAGTGGTTCAAGCCTTTTGCGGCGGAGCTTAGTCGAACTTGGACGCTCCCACCCGCCCTGTTCTAGAATCTTAAGTTTGCCTTTCAACATCTCTTCCTATAGGGGACAACCTTGCCCGATACAATTTACGACGTAGCCATCATTGGCAGCGGACCGGCCGGATACACCGCCGCCATCCGCGCCGGCCAATACGGCCTGAAAACCGCGCTCATCGAAAAGGACGGATTTCTCGGCGGCACCTGTCTCCACGTCGGCTGCATCCCGACGAAAGCCCTGCTGTTCAATGCCGAGCTCTGGGATCACCTGAAAGAAGCCAAGGAATTCGGCATCGAAGGCGTCGATGCCCGCAAGCTCAATTGGGCTGCGATCCAGGACCGCAAGAACAAGATCGTGGCCAAGCACACCAAGGGCCTCGAATTCCTGATGAAGAAAAACAAAGTCGAGACCATCAAAGGCTACGGCAAGCTGACGGGCCCCGCGCAGAACGGGATTCACACGGTCGAAGTCAGCAACGACGGGAAGGCGAGCAATCTGAAGGCGAAAAATGTCATCCTCGCGACCGGCTCCGAGGCCCGTCTCATTCCTGGCATGGAAGTCACTGATCGCGTGCTAACAAACATCGAAATCCTGAACCTCAAAGAGATTCCGAAGTCTCTGGTGATTGTTGGAGCCGGCGCAGTCGGCGTGGAGTTCGCCTCGATCTATCGGTCCTTCGATTGCGAAGTTACGATCATCGAAATGCTCCCGCGGCTTGTCCCTGTGGAAGATGAAGAAGTGAGCAAAGAACTCGCCCGCGTCTACCGCAAGCGCGGCATCAACTTCCACACCGGCGCGAAAGTAGACAAGGTTGAGAAGACGAAAACGGGTGTCTCAGTGACAATCACCGTCGACGGCAAGCAGCAAAAGATCGAGGCCGAAAAGATCCTAATCGCGATCGGCCGCAAGCCGCGCACGCAAAATGTCGGGCTTGAACGCACGAAGATCAAGCCTGAGCGCGAATTCATCAAGACCGATTCCTGGATGCAAACCACCGAGCCCGGTGTTTATGCGATCGGCGATATCGTGCTCGGCACGCCTCAGTTGGCGCACGTCGGGGCCATGGAGGGCTTGGTCGCCGTGGCCAAGATCGCTGGCAAACCAGCCAAGCCAATCAACCGCGAGCGCATCCCCGGCGCGACATACTGCCATCCCGAGATCGGCAGCGTGGGCCTTACCGAGACCCAGGCCCGCGAAGCCGGGTACAACGTGAAAATCGGCAAGTTCCCCTTCACGGCCAACTCGCGCGCAAGCATCGTAGGCCAGCACGAAGGCTTTATCAAGATCGTGAGCGATGCCGACTACGGAGAGATCCTGGGAGTCCACATCATCGGCCCGCAAGCCACCGAGTTGATTGCCGAAGCAGTAGCCGCGATGGAGTTGGAAGCAACAGTGGAAGACTTGATGTGGACCATCCACGCGCACCCGACTTTGGCAGAAGCCATGCTCGACGCATCAAACAGCGTGTATGGAATGGCAATCAATGCCTAAACTTCATAGCCACGGATTCGCGCGGATCAACACGAATCAACGCAAATTCGAAGAGGCGCGCTGTAATCCAGAGCGCCTTTGCGCGAAGGCCCCATGCATCTCCTCTGTGTTCCTCCGTGTCCTCCGTGGTGAAAGCTTTTGACTTTGATCTCCCTGATCCAACTCGGCACAGTCGACTACGCCCGAGGCCTGGCTATGCAGCAACAGTTGGTCGCGCTCCGCAAAGAAGAAAAGATACCCGACGTCCTCCTGCTGCTCGAACATAAGCCGGTAATCACCCTAGGCCGCAACGCCAAAGCAGCCAACGTGGTAGCTTCCCCGGAATTTCTGAAAGACCGTGGCGTCGAACTCTTCGAATGCGACCGCGGTGGCGACGTCACTTTCCACGGCCCCGGCCAGATCGTCGGCTACCCCATCTTCGATCTTCGCAGCTTCGCCAGCCCCGATGCCAAGCGCAAAACCTTGGGCGTAATCGAATTCGTCCGCCGCCTCGAAGATGTCTTGATACGCACCTGCGCCGATTTTGGGATTCCCACAAAGCGAGTAGCAGGTCTAACCGGTGTCTGGACAAATGCCGGGCAGAGCGATGCTCACGTAGAGACAGCCGCCTCGGCTGTCTCGCGAAGCGAAGCGAGCGGCCCCGAGCACAATGCCGAAGCCAAGCTGGCCGCCATCGGCGTTCACATCTCGCGTTACGTCACCTCCCACGGCTTCGCCCTGAACGTGAACACGGACCTGAGCTACTTCAACCTGATCATTCCTTGCGGCATCACAAGCAAGCCGGTCACCTCGATGCAAAAGGAATTGGGTAAAGAACTCGACCTCAACGCCGTGTCCGAATCCATCTCCCGCAACTTCGGCGTGGTCTTCCAAAGTCAGGTCCTCTGGGTGGACACCCTCGACGCGCTCCTCGGCCGCACGGTCGGAGTCCCCATGAAGCCACCTGCAGAACTCCGCCAACTCCACAAGGAAGACGGCTCCCGATGGGCCTAAGCCTGCTCTAGCCCTTTTCACCTGACTCGCGATACCATCAAGAAAAGCGCCCTCTGCGCCGCCTTAGATGGGGAACAACAAGAAGAAGTCTAAAGCCAGCTCCAACGGCCATCGTTCGCGCAACGGATCGCGGCCCAGCAACAGCCATGTGGGAAGAGACCATGTGGCGACGGCCGCCCTCGAAAGCCTGCCCCGAGCGCAGTCGAGGGGTCGGGTCGAGCGAAGCTCGACAGGCTCTCCCAACCACAACCTCCGCACCTACGAAATCCCCGACTTTCGCCTGGAGCACCCGCAATTCTCCGTCCGCCAACTGACAGATAAGGACAAGACCGGCCACGAGCACGTCCGCTACGAAGTTACCGGAGACCTGGACGCCCCCGTCCCGCCCATCCGCGACTCCAAGTATCTCGACAGGCAGCAAGCCATTGAGATCTACCGCTACATGCTGCTCAACCGCAAAATGGAGATCGCGCTGGAAAATCTCTACAAGCAAGGCAAGGTCGTCGGCGGGGTCTACTTCGGACTCGGTCAGGAAGCCTGCTCCTGCGCCTCCGCCTACGCGCTCGATCAAGACGACTGGTTCGCTCCCATGATCCGCAATCAGGGATCGCTTCTGGTTCGCGGCTTTCGCGCGAGCGACACCATGATGCAGTACATGGCCAAAGCCGATTCGCCCACCAGGGGCCGCGACGGCACCTCACACTTCGGCGACATCGAAAAACGCAACATGGTCTCGCCCATCTCGATGCTCGGTGATCTGATTCCTGTGATGTCAGGCGTCGCTCTCGGCGCGCGCCTTCAAGGACGTAACATCGCCGTTATGACCTACATCGGTGACGGTGGCCAGTCCACCGGCGTCACCTATGAAGGCATCAACTTCGCCGCCGTTCAGAATCTCGGCCTCGTGCTCTTTGTCGAATCCAACTTGTGGGCGTATTCCACGCCGTCCGAAATGCAGTATCGCTGCAAAGACCTCGCCGAGCGCGCCATCGGATACGGCATCCCCGGCGTGATCGTCGACGGCACCGATGCCTGCCAGGTTTACGACGCCGCCCACGAAGCCGTCGAGCGCGCCTATGCAGGCGCAGGCCCCACGCTGATCGAAGCCAAGATGATGCGCATGAAAGGTCACGCCATCCACGACGCCGCGAGCTATGTGCCCAAGCCGATGTTTGAATTTTGGAAGAAGCGCGACCCGCTGGCGAGATTCGAAAATTATCTGGTGAAAGACAAGAAGTGGCTGACGGCAAAAGAGAATGAAGCGCTGATCGCAGAAATAGAAGAAGTAATCGAAGCAGAACGCGAGATTGCCGTGAACTCCCCGATGCCAACGCCAGAATCAGCCGAAGGCGGAGTCTTCTGCGAAAACGGTTGCCACGAAATCAAACCAAAATACGCGGTGCCGAAAGTGAAAAAGGGAACAAGCGGTTACAAGGAAACCGAAGCAGCGGTGCATTTGAAATAGTTTCAGGAAGGCTTGAACAACAGGGGTTGTACGGAGACGACGTCAGGTGAACACGCCGGGTCCCAAGGATAATGCCCTTCACGATCTGGCCAGAAACACTGCAGGACTGGAAACGGGTCGCCGTTGTAAAACCAGATTGCCCAGCCGAGGTAATCCGCGCAGCAAGTGGCGTCGAAAGGGCGAAACTGACAACCACATCGCGCGAAGATATCTTGGTATTCGTTTCCGGGTTCGAATCGGGTACCGGCCTTCACCGCATTCCCGATGTTGTTGATGATTTTGTGCATGATGTCGAGTTCAAGTCCAAAGATGACGATCTCAGGATGTTGGTAGGTGTGAAAGAGCCCTGTGGAAAAGGACCACTCTGGCCCTGTCTCACCTTCACGCCGGAAGATGTTGGTTACATTCCACCCATGAGTCTCGATCTGGGCAAGGAACTTTTGGTCAGCCGGATGAGAATTGTCAGGGTGGCTGCGGTCGCGGATCATGCGGTGCAGATTAGCATGGAACTCCGGCCACGTGACAAATCCGCGGACATTCGTGTAAATCCGTGGCGAAACTTTGAAACATTGAAACTTTGAAACCTATGCTCCTCACCTACCTCGAAGCCATCCGCCAGGGAATCTGGGAAGAAATGGAACGCGACCCCACCGTCTTCTGCCTCGGCGAAGACATCGGCATTTACGGCGGCGCCTTCAAAGTCACCGACGGATTTATCGATCGATTCGGTCCCGAGCGCGTCATCGACACGCCCATCGCCGAGTCCGCCATCGTTGGCGCGGCGTTCGGAGCGTCGCTCACCGGCATGCGCCCCGTCGCCGAATTTCAGTTCATGGATTTCATCGGCTGTGCCTTCAACCAGATCTCCAACATGGTCGCCAAGACGCACTATCTCTGGGGCGCGCCCGCCCCCCTTGTCCTGCGCGGCCCCAGCGGCGGATACGTCCACGGCGGCCCCTTCCACTCGCAAAATCCCGAGATGTGGTTCGTCCACAACCCGGGCCTGAAAGTCATTTGCCCCGCTACGCCCTACGACGCCAAGGGCTTGATCAAGGCCGCCATCCGCGACAACAATCCCTGCGTCTTCTTCGAACACAAATATCTTTACCGCCGTATTAAAGAGGAAGTCCCCGCGGAAGATTACGTAGTCCCGATCGGAAAGGCGCGCTTGGCGCGCGAAGGCAAAGACCTCAGCATCATCACCTACGCAGCCATGGTGCACACCGCATCAGAAGCGGCGGAAATTCTAAAGAAGGAAGGAACCGAGCTCGAAATCCTCGACCTGCGCACCGTCTCCCCGCTCGATCGCGAAGCCATCGCGCAAACCGTGAAGAAGACCAACAAAGTCATCATCCTGCACGAGCACTCCCGCACCGGGGGCCTTGCCGGAGAGATCGCCGCCATCATCAATGAAGAAGCCTTCGACGATCTCGACGGCCCAATCGTCCGCATCGCCGGCCTGGATTCCGCGATCCCGTTCTCCCCTCCGCAGGAGCACCACTACCTCCCGAAGGTGGAAGACGTAGTCCGCGAGTCCCGCCGCCTGAGGGCGTACTGAGCAAGAATATGTGGGGACAGCCGCCTTCGGCTGTCCAGTCGAGCGAAGCTCGACACCAATTGCATCGGGAAGGGCACGACTTCAGTCGTGCCAATCAAGTTTCGGAAGAAGTTGCGGCTCCAGTCGCTGAGGGCCGCGTAGCCTAAGCTGTGGCGTGATACGCGCGTTCTATCTCTCACCCATGACCAATAACACTTCGCGGATTCTTAGGCTCGCAGCCGCAGTGTCGCTGATGGTGCTTGCCGCGAACTGCTTTCTAAAATACCTCTGGTGGACGGCCTGTTACAGCGCCTGGTACGGCGTCCCCAAACTCGCCGAGCAGTGGAAGCTTGCCGGTTCCAACGCTTCATTCAATGGGTGGAGCTTCATCGCTTTCGAAGCCGCAACCATCACACTCCTCTTCGGCCTGATCAGCTTGCGCTCGATCCAACCGTCAGGCTTCTTCAGGAGTGGCGCGCGTCTCGCCCTGTCGTTCACATTCTCAATCGCCGGAACCGGCGCCTTCGCCCTGGCTATCAGTTGGCTCAAACAAGGGATCCATTAGCGACCCCGCTAGCCTCCCGCCCCGCCCATCTGCCACAATACCTTCGGAGGATTCATGGGCAAATTTCTTCTCGGCGTGATCGTCACTCTTCTGGTTCTCATCCTCGGCGGACTCGGTTTCGCCCTGCTCGGTTTCTTTCCGACTGCGGCCAACGTCGAACCTCCGCATTGGGAGCAACACCTGGCCATGGGCGCCGCAGACGCTTCCATGGAGCGCCACGCTCCGCGCGTTACCAACCCGCTCATGCCCAATGACGATAACTTGATCCAGGGCATCAAGCTCTACACCATGAACTGCGCCCTCTGCCACGGCACTCTCGATCACAAGCCTTCGACGCTCGCCAATTCGTTCTACCCGCCACCGCCAAATCTGGTTTCCAATCCGCCCGATGATCCCGAGTGGCACATCTTCTACACAATTCGTACAGGAGTCCGTTACACCGGTATGCCTGCCTGGGACAAAACTTTGACCAGCGATGACATGTGGAAGATCACCATGTTCCTTTCTCACATGGACAAACTTCCACCGGCCGTTCAGGAATATTGGAAGACGAGTTTCGGCACCGGCCCCGAGCCCGAAAAGAAAGAGCCAACGAAAGGCGCGGACCACGATCACCATTAGCTCTGCGAGAGGCTCGCGTAGAGACAGCCGCCTCGGCTGTCGGCGGCCTGAGAAGTATTCCCAACAGGGTTTCTCAGCGTACTCCGCGGCATTTCTCCGCGAACTCTGCGGTAAAGTTCTTGCCTTGCAGCGCAGACGACCAGAGCCCGCGCGGAACGCTATAATATTCGTTTGCGCCCAACCTTGTATGGAGAACTGTGGGCCTCAAGGAAAGAATCATGCCAACTGACATCATCATGCCGCAGATGGGAGAGTCCATCGTCGAAGGCACTATCACCAAGTGGCTCAAGAAGCCCGGCGACAAAGTCCAGCGCGACGAACCTCTCTTCGAAATCTCGACCGACAAGGTCGACGCCGAAATTCCTGCTCCCGCCTCCGGAGTTCTTCAAGAAATCAAAGTCACCGAGGGTACAACAGTAGGCGTGAACACAGTAGTAGGCACCATCGCGGTCGACGGCGAATCCGCGACAGCGAAGCCTGCCGCCCCATCCAAAGCCGTGCCCGAAAGTAGCGCCGGCGTCCCGCCGGCTGTTGCGGGGGCGTCTCGCCCCCGCACCCCAGCGCAGGAAATGCAGCCGCAAGCACCCCCGCCCGCAGCTCAAGCAGACGAAGAAGAAGCCCGCTCTTCGCCACTGGTTCGTAAGATCGCGCGCGAACACAACGTCAGCCTCTCGCAAGTAACCGGCACCGGACTCGGCGGCCGCATCACCAAGCAAGACATCATGCTGTTCATCGAAAACCAGGGATCTGCGCAACCGGTTTCGACTCCCGCTCCTGTTCCTGCTCAGTCCGCAGCTGCCGCTCCGGCGCCGCGCCCGGCAGCCTCCGCGCCATATCCGGGCGATCTCGTGCCCATGTCGAACATGCGCAAGCTGATCGCCAAGCACATGATCGAGTCGCGCCGCACCAGTGCGCACGTCCACTGCATGTACGAAGTGGACTTCACCCGCATCGTGAACCTGCGCAACAAGCTCAAGGCCGGATTCGAGCAGCGCCACGGTGCCCGCCTCACCTTCATGCCCTTCTTCGTTCGCGCAGCCGTCATGGCCCTGCAGCAGTGGCCCATCATCAATGCCAATATCGAAGGCGATAACATCCGTTACCACCGCCACATCAACATGGGCATCGCCGTCGCACTCGACTGGGGACTCATCGTCCCCGTCCTCAAGAACGCTGGAGACCTGAACTTCCTCGGCCTACAGCGCGGCATCACCGACCTAGGCGAGCGCGCGAGAAACAAGAAGTTGAAGCCCGAAGACGTCGAAGGCTCGACTTTCACCATCACGAATCCCGGCCAATTCGGCGCCGTCTTCGGCCTTCCCATCATCAACCAGCCTAACTCCGCCATCATGGGCGTAGGCGGAATTACGAAACAGCCGATGGTGATCACCGATAAAGATGGCACCGACTCCATCGCCATCCGCTCCATAGTCCATCTCACGCTAGGCTACGACCACCGCTTGATCGATGGCGCTGTAGCCGACCAGTTCATGGCGCAAGTAAAAAAGAACCTCGAAACTTGGAGCGAAGAGGTCGGTTGAGACGAGATCGGCTCTTGAGGGTGCCCCACCCTCGTCTTCGCGCCGTTTGCGATGACAGGGTGGGGATTTTGACTTTTGTATCTACTTCGAAGCAGTTTCACTGAAAGACGCTGGAGTCCCGCCCTTAGCCCAAGTCGATGCATTAAGACACTGGACCGTTCCATCAATAATCTTAGAGATGCCCTCACGAAATTTCTCCGGATTCACAATCTCCCGTGCGGCAACTGCATCCACCGTAGCCAGCGCGTTTCCCGGCAACGTGATCGGCCCCGTCACCGCTCCCCCACCCGTCGACAGATAACTCCCCGCTCCTACATTGGCCACCGCTTGATCCACATACGCTTTATTAGCAACCTGACCTGTACTCGCCGGCGCTGGCACATTCGGAGCGCTGGCAAAGGTTTTCGTGCCACCGATTGTCTCCGAGCCGTTCAAATGTACGACCGAACCGTCATCCGCTTTCGCCGCCAGCGCCGAATTCACGTACTGCATCGACACCGGCTGCGCCGCCAGCCCCGACCCCGGCGTAGTCCTGACCGCCGCCAGGTTCGCCGGAGACGTTGTCGGAACCATCCAGTACTCCGTCTTCACCTGCCCCGGCCCCAGCTGATACACCACGGTGTAGTACACGCCAGCGGGCGTAGCGCCAGCATTCGGCGCCAGCGCCACCCCCAGCGCTCCATTCGATCCCAGCTTCACACTAGTCGATCCCGCAGCGACCGCCATCCCCTCCGCGGTCACAAATGCTGGCCATGTGATGATCAACGTCCCCGCCGCCGGAGTTCCGTCCGCGAGAAAAACTGTGTCCGAAACCGTGGTTGTATTCGCCCCACTCTGCGGCGCAGCCGGAACTCCGAAGGCCGGAAGCCAAAACCCAGCCGTCATCACCACCGCCCAATACCAATAAAGAAGCCGCCCCATAGGGCGGCGGCCAGCATCACGCATCGTAATCCTCCAGAATCTCTGCCCGTCCTCAATCCAACCCGAGTGCCCCATCCTTGTCTCGCCTTTTTTTTGGCGAGACAGCGTCGGGATCTTGACTTCCCCTTGAACTACCACGACTCGTGTAGGGACGGACGCAGCTTGCCCTGAGCGCAGCCGAAGGGTCCGTCCCCCGAAGCGAAGCGAGGGCAAGGATCCATTGAGGAATCAGCCTTCCCCCGTGTTCCTCAGTGCCCTCTGTGGTGAACTCCGGTCACCGGTGATTCAAAAACCTCTCCACACTCTCCACATATACATCCGCAAAATCCGCCACCGGCCTCCGCGCTTCAATCATCTGCACCGCGTCCTCCACCTTCCACCCCATGGATCCCAGCACCGCCAACGCCATCATCGGAGCCCGATGCACTCCCGCCGCGCAATGAATAAACAACTTCGCCTCCGGCCTCTCCAGCGCCTCCATCGCGAAGTCCACCCCGCGCCGAAACAACTCGCCCGGCTTCTCCGCGAAATCATCATCTGTCGGATTCCACAACACCTCGACTCCATGCTCCAGCCCCAGCGGCGTGTCATCGAACTCGATCTGCATATCAATGACGTGCGTGATCCCCTCGCGCGCCACCTTCCCCATATTCTCGGAGTTCCAGATACCTCCCCCCACCGCAATCCGTTCCGTCAGCCAGGTGATATCCATTCCGTTTCTTTGGAACTCCCTGCGCAATGGACGTCTTTTATGGACTCTGTGTCCCTCGGTGTCCTCTGTGGTGAGTCCATGATTTCTTCTAGGCCCCACCCACACCGCAACGAACTCTCGCTCCACCGCGCCCTCCAATTCTAAGGTATGAACCACCCCACCGCTTGTGTAGGGGTTGAATCCCCCTGTGTTCCTCCGTGCCCTCTGTGGTGAATCCTGACCCTGACCATCGAAGACGAACATCGCTCTACTCCACCGCGGCCGCATCCGCCTTCTTCTCCTCGTCCTTGTTCTCCGACTCCTCCGCTTGCTTCTTCGGCTGAATCACCATTACGTCCTCATCCTCTTCTTTCTGCAACTCATCATGCACCAGCGGACGTTTCGGAATATTCAACCGGTCCAGTAGAGTCTCCGCTAGAGAATCTTCATCCTTGCTCGTCAGACTCTCGTCCGTCGGCTGCGGAAAAATGTGCGCCATCTCGAACAGATACTTCACCGGCGATAGCTGTCCCTTCATCCCCTCGCCGATCACAGCCTCCGCCAACTCTGTAGCCTCGGCTTCCACCAGCGCCGAGATATCTTTCAGCACTTGAGCTGGATTCAACTCCTTCGTCGCTGTCGCCTTCGTGCTCCTCTTCTTCGCCGTCTTCTGAGCCGCCGTCTTGCTCTTCGCCTTTTTCTTCTTCATAGCCCCAACACTCGAAAATTTATGATTTCGCCATCCAATGAATTTGTACCCAAAAACAGAAGGCGCGCCTTTTTAGGGCGCGCCTCTGACAGGAGATTGTTTTTTCTCACTCTCTAAATCCAGAATAACAAATTACGAATATTTACCCGGCAAATTTTCAAAGTTTATTTTTGCTTTCTTCCCAACCACTTACGGAAATTTCACCCGTTTTACCCCCTTGACAAGATTTTTCCCGAATCGGAGCGATCCTCTCCAACAACCCGACATCGAGCAGAATCTCGGTCAGCACATCCAGAGCGATCGGAACATAACTCCGCACCGTCCTTTCGGCGCACCCCAGAAGCCTCGCCGTTGCCGCCTGGTCATGTTCCTGCAGAATATGTCGCGCAATGATCTGCCGTGAGAATTCATCCAGCTTGTTCAGGCACGTCTCCATGTCATGCACGAAGATGACTCGATCTTCAAACGTCACCACGGTGTAAGACGTCACCTGCGTCCGGAAAAATTCCCGCCCTAACAGCGACGGCAGCCTCCCCGTCTCAATCGAATACCGCATATACCGCCGCAACATCGTCACCGTCCGCGCCCGATAAATCCTCCTCTCCCGCTCCTCCTCCCACGACAACTCCGGAACCGCCGCTCCCTCTACAGGATCCGAATTCTCAATCTCCGGATTTTGATCTCCTCTGTGCCCCGGAGCTTGCCCTGAGCGCAGCCGAAGGGTGCCCTCTGTGGTGAGCTCAGGAATCCCTTCATGTGTAAACCGCCCTCGCCGCCGAACCACCCCGGAGTCCTCAACTCGATCCGCCTCCGCCCCGATCCAATCGATCGACTCCTTCATGCCACACCTCCCACCGCATCGAGGTCCGGCTCTTCCTGAAACTCAACGGGGTACTCGCGCTCGGGCCCGACAGGAAGTCGAACCCGCCCGGGTTTCTTCTTCCTCATCGGCATCTCTTCCAATTGCCCCTGGCACTTCTCGCAGTACACCACCCCCGTACCACGTTCTCGTACCCAAAGCCCGCCGCAATGCTCGCAATATTTCAACTCCACTCGTACTTCACCACTGCTGTTGTCCTGACGATGACTGCTCATTACTCCTCCGATAATTCGGAATGATTTCTTTTCGCGTGCCTGGTATAACTCCAGAAACCCATCCACGTACTCGACACTCATAACTCACGGCTCATAGCTCGAAAAAAAAGCCCTGCGTCAGGTTCCCGCGATGTTTCGCCGGAACCAAAACGCAGGGCTCGTTTCTCTTACGATGACCTGCCGTGAGTTATTTAGTTGTTGGGATACCCCAGTAGTCTGGGTGCCCTATTTCTGGCTGATGTTGCCAGAAGTGGGGCCTTTCAGAAACTAAGCCACAATCTTCGCCCTGAACCTCCCTCCGCTCTCACAGATTCTGCGCGATTTCCTCGTCCGTGCCTCCGCTCTTCCTATGGTGGAAGTAGCCTTCTTCATAGCCCGACTTGAGCACGCGCCCATTTTGCATCACAACGCTCACTCTTCCCGTGAAGCGAAGCAATAACAGCAAGCGCTCCATGGGATGCCGATAAGACCTCGGCGGCCTTAACCTTCCGCCGAAATTCACCGAAATGCTTCTCCTCATTGAAGTTATCTGGTTGACTCATCATGGCCTTTTACCATAGAGCGTTTGGTCCCTCAGATGCCGCGATCCTATAGCTGTGAATTTTCTCAGTCAAGGTTGGGTGGGTAGTGTCCTAGGAGTACTCTTAGGACACTACCGGTTGGGTGAACATCCCTCGCCTGTGGAAAACTTTTCCCGTGCAGATTCAGTGTCTTGTCGCGAGAAAACACGTGATAATTTTTCTTGTTAGTTTCGTCATTTACGCATCTCTCCCAGTTCTGATTACGCCTCCTCTGTGTTCCCCTGTGCCCTCTGTGGTGAGTTCTTAATCCCTAATCTTGTCGAAAAGTGCGGATCGTAACTCACCCTCCCATCCCGATTCCGTACGGCCGTCCGCCCATCGAGCAGTCGTTAACACCCGTCTTTACAAACCTTTTACAGGGTTTACCCCCTTCCGGACCCCTCATAGCCCGGTGCTATACTCCGGCTAATGAAGTTCAAGGCCCTGCAAGACAATCTCCGAAAAATTCTTGGCGACCGCATCGCAGTAGGTGAACTTACCGGACTCCGCCTCGCCCAGCAAACCGGATTCAAACAGGCCCACATCTCCAATTTCCTTAACCGCAAGCGCGGCCTCAGCATCGAGGGCATGGACAAAGTCCTCCAGGTCCAGCACCTCTCCGTCCTCGACCTGCTCGATCCCGCCGAGGTCAACAAGCGTGCCACCGTCGTTCCCCCCAGCGCCGACGATTTCGAAAATGTCATCCTCACCGATTCCTCCATCGCTGCCACCGAGCCTCTCATCGCCAGCATGCACGTGAAGGACATCCTCAAGTTCAAGAAATCCTTCCTCCACAAACTGAAGCCGGAAATCGAAGGCGACCGTTCCGGCTGGCAGCGCTTTGTCCTGATCAAGCTCGATCCCCGCGACGCCCAGGCTATGTCTCCCCGCTTGGCCCCCGGAGCCACGCTCCTGATTGATCGTCATTACAACTCACTTAAGCCCTATCGCAAGGGCGAATTTAATGTGTACGCTGTTCTGAAAAACGATAATTGCGCGATCCGTTACGTCGAAGTCGCCGGAAGGCATCTAATTCTTCGCCCCCACAACCCCAACTCCCTGATTGAAGTGATCCCCATCCCGGAAGGAAAAAAACCAGAAGACGACCTAGTAGGAAGAGTCTGCGAAATCAGTTCGGAAACCTGAACGCGAATCTTCGTTGGATCGTCATGCTGAGCGCAGTCGAAGCATACCTACCGGACAACAGAACTAGAAGGGAAATGACTTCTGCGCATGGGGAAAGCGATTCGCCGCAACAACCAGGGAGATTCTGACGCTCCCTTTGTACCGCTGTCTCCGCTGTGGTGAATGAAATTACGCAAACACAAAAGAAAGACGTAGGCGACCTCATCCCTCAACCAGCCGCCAAAAAATGGTCGCCAAGGCATGACCGGGGGACCTAAACTGGACATTGCATCAGAATGGTGTCGCTTTTTGGAACAACACGGAGGCTTGCCCAAGGAGCCCTCTGATTAGTCCTCACGGGGAGACGCCACTTGGAGACGCGCCGTTCCGAAGTCGTAAAAAAAAATGCTGCACTCCGCCCAAAATGTAGTGATACTCTCCGCCCACTGAAATGCTAAAGCTAGGAGGTATCGCATGAATCGGCTGATCCTGAGTGCTATTGCGGTTTCTATCTTCGCGGTGCAAGCTGGCGCCAGTAGCCAACGCGGGCCTGAAGCCATACCTGCACAATTGCGTTAGTTGTGGAGGAGGGTGGATGTTCATCAACGTGTGCACAAACACTATAGGCGGCACATGCGACGAATTTCATGAGCGCGCAGGTTGTCGAGCCAAAAACACTTACGCCACTGACCAAGCGCGCGATCGAGGCCCCACTGCTTAAGTTCTGGGGCGAAAGTCAGTGCGACGGCGATGGAAATCTTTATTTCCATACCGATGGCTCGGGATTTCGCTCCGCGCAGATGTTCGAATTGGCCAGAGATGGCAGCAGCGGGAGATTCTTCCAACTAACTGGCAAATTTGCCGACCCAGAGGTTGCTGAATTCAGTAATTTCTGGGTGAGCAAGGACGGCGATGTGTCTGTTCTCGCCATCGGCAGCGGTCACAACTATGTCATCCATTTCGATGGAAACGGCGTGATGAAGGATCCATTGACTCTGCAAGTACCCGACGACGTCACCCTGACGGATCTTTCGGTCTTCGACAATGGATCTATGTTCGTGGCGGGGCACTACATGCACAAAGATGCTGGCCACCGCGGGGGGCAAGGCTACGGAGCGATTCTGACATCCTCGGGCCTCAGTGGTCACCCCAAAACCGGATCTTCCGCACATTTGGTGAAGAGTGTGGGGTTCTATCCCTGAGCGCATGGCGCGGCGGGTGTCGATCAAGCCGTGTGCAACAGGCGAATCCGCAGTAAGTCCAGATTGGCCCGCCCGTACATTTGACGTTTGATCAGTTTCAGGCGATGAATGTGACCTTCGACGGGTCCGGTGCTCCAAGAGAACTTGAGCGCAGCTCGCACGGCGGCTTCATCGCGTTGTAATT
>JAIQFH010000104.1 GCA_020073385.1 Terriglobia bacterium
CCCTTCTTGGCCCAGCGATTCATGCGCACATAGATACTGTGCCAGTTGCCAAACCGCTTGGGCAATCCGCGCCACTTACATCCGTGCTCGGCCACGTAGAGGATCGCATTCAGTAACACCAAGTTCTCATGACGCACGTTGCCGCGCTGCACCGGCAAGCAATTCTGAATTCGTTCGTACTGCTCGGCAGTAAGTTCCATGCCTTGCATCTTACTCGAAGATTGTTGACGTAGTGTGAACAGGCCCTAGGCGTTATTCTGGCGATGCAAAGACTAATCACCACGTTTCACAGAACTGCCCCGATTGGAGAATGCCATCCAATGAACTTTGCTTTCCTCGGGTGTGCTGCTCTGGCACAACTCACCTACTTTTTCAAGGCTAGGAACCACGAGTTTTACATGCGCCACTTCATCAATCAGGAAGGTATTGAACTTCTTATCGTTTAGGATCTTTGCTTTCTGGGGATCAACGATCCGATAGCTAAAACGCACGATCTGACCTGACTCGGCGAGTTTTGTAGAGAGCAAATCCACTCCCCAAAAGACACGGTAGTAGTCCTTAGCGCGATACGAAACAGATAACGAGGAATAGAGGGAGTGTTTGCGACGGGGACGTAGTGGCAGTGGGCGAAGGTGTGTGATCGTATTCGAGGTGGTCTCGGGAGCAGCGCCAGGGGGAGCAGTGGGATTTGCGCTACTGGATGTCTCCGGCCGACGCGGTCAGCACGCCGCGCTGCAGCAGCTCGCGCGGAGTTAGCGCCGTTACATTGGCAGCTCCGCGAATCTTGAACGATCCAATCGGCTGCAGGCACTCCAGCCTGAGATACAGATTCGGAGGATCGTCCGTATTGCAGCGGACCAGCGGCGTGCGAATCGCGACTCCAGCGATATTGCGGCCTGCTTCCTCGGCCTGTGATATCGAGATGGGCATGCCTGCTGTCAACACTGCCTGAGACCAATGGGGCTGTGGACCTGGCCACCCGCGCGGCCGCAGTTCCCTGGGTTTCAGGTCCGCGGGGCCAGATTGTAGCGCAGGCGGGTGGCTGAACCTTCGCTTTTCTGGACTCCAGCACAACTGATGTGCACCCTGAAAAGGTCTTTTGACCTGATTCAGCTCCGTTTTCCGCCTTAGCTAATAGGGGCAAGTTGAGTTTGCCGAAGGATGCCGCCTATTGCGGGAGCCGGCACAGAAAGTCCACACGGTTACATCGCGATAGGCCTAAGGCTCACGGGGAGGGTGTATGGGATCACTTCGTGATATTCGTGTGGCAGCCTGCACATTCGTCGTTATCTTTTTTTCAGCCCTGGCGACCGGCCAGATCCCGGTCACCGACGATAGCTTCACGTCAACTTGCGCGACGTCCACAGGCTTCGGTTCCAGTATTGCGCTCATCGTGCAAAGCCCAACTGCACACGGTGTCATGGCAAGTCCGGCAGAGCCAAACGGATGCAAGGCGATGTCGTATGTCCGATTCGATCTTGCGGGAAGTTTACCTTCGACCCTAACGACCGTCGACAAAGCCACTCTCCGGCTGTACGTGAATGTCGTCATCTCTTCCGGAACCTTTGATGTGTATCTTGCGAACGGCCCCTGGTCAGAGGGCAGTCTGACCATGAATTCGGCACCGCCGATGCCCACCCAGCTCGTGAAAGGTTCGGTGGCGGTGACGAAAGGACAAAAGTACGTCGACATTGACGTTACCTCGGCCGCACTCTCATGGCTTCCGCCAGGCTCGACCAACTATGGCTTGGTCCTTGAACCCAGCCCGGGCAGCAACATCTTTGCCGCCTTCGACAGCAAAGAGAACATACTCACAGGCCACGATCCGGCCCTCTATACGGTATCGGTATCGGTTGGCCCACAGGGGCCGCAGGGCGCCCCGGGTCCCCAAGGTCCACAGGGGCCCATGGGATTGCCACCCGCGAATACCGCATTAACCACGCTGGCGAATATATTTACCGCGGATCAGACCATCGGCGGAAACGTGATCATCAGCGGAATGGGAAATGGCATTAGTTTTCCGGATGGAACACGTCAGACGACCGCGAACACGAACTCGGGCACCGGCTCGAACGCTCACATGCTCGCTTCCGCTTTTCTGCCCGGTGCGCTGAATACACCCTACACTGTGGCTACTTTCACACCGGATGCAGACATCACGATTACCCGCGTCACGACCCAACTCAAGACCGCAGCGGACCCTTCCTGTGTGCCGGCTGTGCTGCGTGTTGGCAATACCACCGCCGCGCAGGATCTGGCGGTAGCACCTTCGCAGAGCACGATCGACTCAGGCTCTATGTCGCTGCCGCTCACCGCGAATGGACCGGTCACCGTCAAGCTACAGACGGCGGCAAGTTGTTCCAGCGGACAAACCCCTGGCGATGCCAACGTTCTTGTCGAATATCGGATGCAGGCTTCGGGCGATATTACGACTTGCGCGTCTTCCGGCCAGGTTTGCACGACAGGAGGCATCGGGGTCTGTAAGCTCACACATTCCGACGTCAACAACTGCGGAGCGTGCGGCAATGTGTGCCCGACAGGCTCAGCCTGCACCAACGGAAGCTGCAGTGTCGCCAAGTCCCAGGTGAGCGCTGGTTCGTTTGTTGTAACGCCCACCCAGCTTCTGGCCGGACAATCAGTTACTTTGATCGCCGTTTTGAACTTTACAGCGGGCAGTGGAGTTCTGGCGCCGACGGGATCGGTGACCTTCTCGGATACGTTTCTGGGCACGACCACTGCCTTAGGGAGTGCAATGCTCAGCCCAACCGCGACTGGCCAGCCATCGGCCGCCGGGGTATTGTTTGGCCAGCTTTCGATCGCTAACCTGGCGGCCGGCGCCCACACCATTACCGCTCAATACGCTGGGGACACCAATTACACGGGCACATCGTGGAATCCGCCGCTGCTGACCGTAACGAAGTCAACGACGAGTGCCGCCACTTTGAATCTCAATCCGCCGCAACCATTAGCAGCCAACGTTTTGTTTGGCGAATTCTCCATGGCCACTCTTGCAGGAGGTATTCACACCATTACCGCTTCGTACGGGGGCGACGCCAACTACAGCGGCGCTTCCTGGACGGCATCAAGCGTTACGATCACGAAGTCGACGCCGACGGCTACCTCTTTGTATTTCAATCCGACGCAACCTTTCACGGGACAGTCCGTCGCCATCGCTGCGCTCTTGAACTTTACACCTCCAACCGGCGGGACTTTGCCAACAGGGTCGGTGACCTTTTCGGATAACTTCCAGGGGATCACCATGGTCATCGCCACGGTGCCGCTCAGCCCGACTTCTTCATTCCTCCCGGCGGCCGCGAATACACTGTTTGGCGAGTTCTCCACTACGAAACTGGCGGCAGGCACGCACACGATTACGGCTTCGTATCCTGGGGATGCCAACTACAACGGCGTCGCATGGAGCGCGGCAACGCTGACCATTACGAAATCGACGCCGGTCGCTACAGCCTTATACTTCAACCCCACTCAGCCGGTAGCAGGGCAGTCGGTCGTCGTGACCGCTCTTCTGAACTTTACGCCCCCAGGCGGTGTGCCATCGCCAACTGGGTCAGTGACGTTCTCCGATATCTTCCAGGGTGTGACCACCGTCATAGCGACCGTTCCGCTCAGCGCGACCTCGGCAGTCCTGCCAAATGCCGCGAATACTCTGTTTGGTGAGTTTTCCACAAGCAGTCTGGCCGCAGGCTCGCACACCATCACGGCATCCTATGGCGGCGACGCCAACTACTCCGGCGTGTCTTGGACCGCGTCGACGCTCGCAGTCAGTCCTTGATAACGATTCCTGTGGCGGCGGGATGGCGTGCGGAGGCAACGAACCCTTCTCTGTCGAAACAGAAGACCGTAGTACGTCAGCTGGTGACGAATGACTGTGTGGGGGCGAAACGACTCGTCCGGATGATTGCGGCCGACGGTGGTCTGTTCCGTTCAATTGGCATAACTGTCGTAGAGGTATGTGTATTGCGTTTCACTGGTGAGCGGTGGATCGGGAGGCTTTGGTATCCGCAGCCTCGACCAGTCCTTGCCAAGAAGAAGTTCGCAGATGTATCGGGTTGGACATCCGGCGAAGATTCGAGCACAAGAAACCTGGAAGCAGAAGCACAACCGGCGAGACGCTCGATGCCCAGCCCTTCCAGCTACTCGAGGGACCACTGCATTGCTCCTGTGGCTCGATGCGCACGACCACTCGACCCCATCGAGCTGCGTAAGACTCACGTACTGCGTTGCCTTCATCCGCAAGCGCCTTCTCGGTGAAGCCTTTCATGAGAAGGCCGGTCGGGAGTCAAGTGGGTTCTTTGGTTTTCGTTGGACACGATTTTCTCGCTCCGGAGCTCCAAGATCCCCGTGTCGCGGCGACAGGCAATCCGTCGAGATGGCGCCGAATGTCTTCCGCAGACTGCTCGACTGAGGCGTAGCGCAAGCCCGGTTCCTTACGCAACGCTTTCAAGATGATATTGTCGAGATCGGCTCGCAGCAGTCGTCCCATTTCGGCGATGGTAATTTGGCGGTTGGATACATGCTCGCGCTTGTTCCCTCACTTCTCCGCTCACCCACAGGTGATCAGTAACACTGCCAGCTTCCTTGCAGTCGCAACGATCGCTCGCTTCTTTCCGTTTCGTCCACCACGCTCGGCCAGCTTCAGTCCCCAGCGTCGCAGATCGCAGTCGATGCCGAACGGGCCTAAGATATGCTGCGCTCCTTGTACCAACAACGTTCGCAGATAGGGGTCGCCTTCTTTGCTGATATGCATCTGCGGCTCGCTCTCTCCCGAGTTCCTGCGTCCCGGCTGTAGTCCGAGATAACCGCCCACGTCGCGGCTCTTAAGGAAGCGATGCGGATCTTCCAGCGTCAGCAGGAAGGTCAGCGCGATCAGTGTGCCCACGCCCTTGATCTGCTTCGGCAGTTCGACTTGCGGATAACTCGTCTGCGCCAACGCCTCGATCCGGTCGGCGCGGAGCAAGAAACAGTTCACCCGTTTGCTGAGCAGCTTGCAACAGGACATGGAACCAGTGGGCACTCTGGAGGAGGTTCTCGTTGAGAAGATTGCCCAAGAATATTGGCGACTCGGTGTAGCTGCTTGGTATGAAGCGGAGGACCTTGAACGACAGAACCCATTTAAGCACCCATCGATCGACCGAATCTTGCGGTATCAGACAACGATCAATCGCCAGCTCTTTCAAGCCATGAACCAATTGGAGAGACTGCAGCGACTCCGTAAGGGGGGAGAATGTGCCAGCGCCAGTTGACCATGCAGGTGTCGCACGACGCCCCCACGACCTCCGATCAAGAAAACTCAGAAGGTTGAGGGCGCGCATCAGATGTCAGCTTTGCGCGGGCGTATTTGTGAGCCTTTCGCGTGCGTCTGGTCTCTTTGCTGGCGCCGTGGATTCTCTATACACCAGTTTTAAAGATAATGGTGTATAATCATTCCCCATGAGCCGAACCAACATTGACATCGATGAAGGCTTGATCCGCAAAGCCCGCAAACTCACTCATCTGAAAACCAAGCGCCAGATCGTCGACCGGGCGTTAGAGTTACTGGTTCGCTCCGAGAGCCGTAAGGGGATTCTTCGCTATTACGGGACAGGGATCTGGAAGGGCGATCTTAACGCATCGCGGAGAAATCGCGATTGATCCTTGTCGACAGCTCCGTCTGGGTGGACTTCTTTAGCTCTTCTCCCGGGCGCGCGGGCGCGGAACTCCGGCGCATGATTGACGAGAGTGAACTCTTCGCACTTACTGGAGTGGTAGTCGCCGAGGTCCTGCAGGGTCTCGCCCGGGATGCCGGTCGGATTGAGCAGTTTCTGGCGCAGTGGGACATGCTCGAGCCGACGGGATTCGCAACCTATCGGGAAGCGGCCGCGATCTACCGGGGAGCCCGCGCAAAAGGCATTTCGCTCACCACGCTCGATACCATGATTGCTGCTATTGCACTGGAACATGGCACAAGCGTTTTTACGCTCGACCAGGATTTCTCGAGAATCGCCCGCATCACTCGCTTGGCGCTTTACCGTTTCTGATGTGAGCAGCACTCGCCTGGGCAGCGCATGTCAGGTGCCCGCCGGAAGGAAGTCGGTATTCTGCCCCAAGCAAATCAATACGGTGGATTGTATCCATCACGCACTTGCAGTTGTGGGCGGTCGAAAAGACTGGATTCGAGCGGCGCCCTGTAAAGCTGGAAGGCGATGTTGCGCGTCGTGTCGGGAGAATGTCCCAGTGCCGTTGACCCTCCAGGTGTCGCAAGACACCCCGACAATCTCCGATCAAGAAAACTCCGAAGGCTGAGTGCGCTCTGCCAGGGATCCTGGCCGAATCAGCCCAACTGCAGCAGCTCTGGGTTTTGACTCCCGGGATATCAGAGTTGGCATCGATTAAGTGTTAGGCTGTTCATCTCTTTGTTATGCTTGACGTAACACGTAACGAGATGTTATTTGTTAAGCGTGATCGTAAGCTACCGGGACAAGCGCACGAAAGATTTCGCATCCGGTAAGCGGGTCCGACCATTTTTGGGAATTGCGCGTGTGACGCGGCTCAAGCTTGATCGCTTGGAAGCAGCTGTTGACCTCAAAGATCTTGCTGCGTTACCCGGCAATCGACTCGAAGCTTTGAAAGGTGACCGCAAGGGTCAGTACAGTATACGCATCAACGACCAATGGAGAATCTGCTTTGAGTGGAAGAGTGGAGCACCAGGTCCATCAAACGTAGAGATTGTTGACTACCATTAGGAGGCATGTTGTGGGAATTCAGGCAATTCACCCTGGAGAGCATCTGGCGGAAGAACTGAAGGAATTGAGCATGAGCGCGGCCGAACTCGCACGGCAGCTCAACGTTCCAACGAATCGTGTCACGGAGATCCTGAACGGCAGGCGGGCTATTACAGGTGATACGGCTCTTCGACTCGCACATTTCTTCGGGACGACGGCCGAATTTTGGCTCAACCTACAAAGCCTCTATGAACTACGTGTCGCGCAGAAGAAAGTGGGAAGGTCGATCGACCAACTGCCGACGCTGAATGAGGTCGAGGAAGCGCGTGCCTAGAACGTCTGGATTAAGAGTGCTGGGAAAGCGACCCGATACAGTCGTTCGTCGAGGGTGAGAAGGTCGAATCGCTTGGTTAATGCATTTGTGGTTCGTGCTGCGGAGCCACTATGGTACGTCGCCGAAATCAGGCACACGACTTAAGCCGCGATCATGGTGTCCGTATGGGCCCGGGATATTGCGCTACAAGCGAGTCAGTGGTTAGCAACGTGATGCCCTCCGCAGTCGCCTGTGCAACCAGAATACGATCGAAGGGATCCTTATGAAGTGCCGGCATGCTCAGGAGAGCGACAACATGATCGCTAATGATCGGGAGTTCGTTATAGCCATTGTCGAGAAGACCGCGACGCAGTAGCCGTGCATCCACCTTAAAATCATGTCGGCCTAGACGACTCTTGATTACGACTTCCCACAGGCTTGCCGGACTGAAGAAGAGCTCATTCGCTGGGTCGTCGATCAGTGCCTGAGCCCCGCCGGAGAGCCGCTTGGGTTCACCAGCCGCCCACAAAAGAAGATGCGTGTCGAGCAGTAGTTTCATGCTCCGCCACCGAAGAGCGCCTCAATCTCCTCCTGGCCCATTCGGTCGAAGTCGTCCGGCACTGAAATGTATCCCGCCATAAAGCCGAGTCGACGAGCGTCAGCACCAGTGGGAGTGCCGAGGGGCATCACCTTTACAATCGGTTTCCCTGCCTTGGCGATCACGAACGACTCACCCTTTGACGCCTGCTCGACGAGTTTTGAGAGCTGAGTCTTGGCTTCGTGAATGTTCACCGTTTTCATGTGCGATCTCAATAGACTAAGTTTAGTTAGTCTAGTCTACCACGCTGCGCGATCTGCCGTAAACTCACTGAACCATAAACGAAAGACGCCAGCGCCAATTCAGTTGCACAGTCGTAGCGAGTGATCGCAACCGTATTCGAAACAGAACTCCCACTCGGTAGGGCTTGGCGGGGATTGACCTTCACGTAAATTGCGTGTTACACGTAATTTACGTGGAAAGGCATGACTCATGGCAAACTCACGAAGTGAACAGAAGCAGAACGTAACCATAAGCCTCAGTAGGCAGGTACTCAGGAAGGCGAGGATTCTTGCTGCGCGTCGTGAGACGTCAATCAGCGGCCTGCTTGCTCACCAGATCGAATGCCTGGTGGGAAATGAAGAGGCTTATCAACGCGCCGAGCGGCAAGCGATGGCCCTTCTGGAGAATGGCTTCCACTTGGGGGGAGTAATTCGAGCTGGCAGGGACGAGTGGCATGAACGATAGGACTTTTGTCCGATACCAACGTTTTGATTTACGCCCACGACGTCGATGCCAAACGAAAGCAAGAAGCGGCAAAGAGGATTCTCCACGAGCTTTGGAGCAATCGAACCGGGGTTCTCAGTGTGCAGGTGCTCCAGGAATTTTACGTGAACGTCACACGGAAGATCCCGCATCCCATTTCCAAAGAATCTGCACGTCTCGTTGTAAGCACCTACTCCATTTGGTGCATCGACACCACACCGACCGAGATTTCGAACGCATTTCGAATTGAAGATGAATCGCGCATCGGATTCTGGGACGCTCTCATTGTGGCATCGGCCATCAAGGGTGGTGCCACTCGGCTCCTCTCGGAGGATCTGAACGCGGGGCAGACGATATCAGGCGTACGTATCGGAAACCCCTTCGCAGCCATTTGCTAGTTAAATAGGTCTTTTCCTCCGACCGAATGAGGCCAGGCGATTTTCGTTCCGCTAGGAACCCCACTGAAAAGAAAGGCAGCAAGTTCCTTTTGAAGACAAATTCCAGCAGACGATGCAGGAAGGCACGATTAGCGAATTCCTACCAGTCGAGTCTTATGATTCCGGAGACAGCGTCGAAATGCCGGTCGCGACTCAGCAGAGGTAGGGAATGTTGGCGGCATAATGCTGCAATCCAAACATCGTTCGAAGGGATGGGAGTTCCCGCCTTCTTGAGCTCTCTGCGAACGGCACTATAGGAGATGGTGGTCTGTTCATCGACGTCGAGAATCCGAATGCTCGGCAAATACTCGGCCAGCCACCCAATTTGGCGGCCCCATGGTGATCATCGAGAGACTTACCCCAGCCCAGCGCCAACTCCGTTCTCCACCTTTTCGCGCCGGAGCCGCTGCATGAAACTCCAATCACAATCTCACTCCCTCGGTGCTTCCCATCACCTGCAGGCGCGGTGCGCCCTGCTTGCCTCACACCTAGCTCCTGGCTTCGAGCTTTTGCTCGCACACTACAATCGAACCAGTCCGGCCCGCGCTCCGATTCGCTCCATCACCCATTCCCCAAGTCTTTCTCACCACCGCAACCCCATTGAATTTGCATATAAGCGCTTCCTCACCAGCGGCTTCCTTCAAACAGCTGTATCGGACACGCCCCGCCCGACTCCCGAAATCCACCTGCTGCTCACTACGGGGCGCGTCCGATACAGCACTAGCGTTTATGGCGCGGGATAATCTGTCTGCGCAATGGAGCGCCGTGGCCTCACTGGCTGTTTATCGTTTCCTGGGCCTGCGTTTCTACGGCATCGGCTGCAGAAAGCTTCCGGTCCCGGTGTGGCTCGGTGCGAAGGGCACCCGTATGCAGTTCACAAGGCTCTTGGATCGCTGCACCACAAGTAGTACAAGGCACGGATAATATCTGTTTTGGGGTGAGTTCCTTGGTTTTCACCACCACATAGTGCAACTTTCCGCAGCTAGAGAATGCTCAGTATTGCTCACTTTCAATACATTAGCCAAGCGCTAGGGCCATTTTATTCGGCCAGGGGATCTTTCCAACTATGAGCAGGAGTGAACATCTTGCTGATTACGATTCTGCCAAGATAGTCTGGAGTATGGCTCCGCTCGGGAGATGCCACTGATGGCACCGCGAACCAATTTTGCCTTGAAACAGTGCGACATCGACCCGAGGCAATTCCTTGCCACCATCAGCGAGGGCAGAAAAGTCGTGGCCGTTCCCAAGAAACAAACAATCTTTGCGCAGGGAGATGCGGCTGACGCGGTCTTCTACATCCGGGCAGGCAAGGTTCGACTCACCGTCGTATCCAAGGTTGGCAAAGAAGCAACCCTGGCCATATTGAGGGAGGGAGAGTTTTTCGGAGAAGGTAGCCTGGCTGGACAGGCTTTACGCATGGGGTCTGCAACCGCGATGACGGACTGCGAACTTCTGCGTATTAACAAGAAGGAAATGACGCTTGCGCTTCACCGCGAACATGAATTTTCCGACCTGTTCGCAGCCTATCTGCTAGCAATGAACATCCGATACGAAGAGGATTTGGTCGACCAGTTCTTCGATTCCAGTGAAAAGAGGCTAGCTCGGATTCTGCTGTTGCTCGCCCATTTCGACAAGGAAGGCGCGCCCGAGACTGTAATCCTCAACATCAGTCAGGAGACCCTGGCAGAAATGATAGGCACAACCCGGTCGCGCGTCAGCTTTTTCATGGATAGGTTCAGAAAGTTGGGCTTCCTTGACTATGGCGGGAGCGTGCTGCAAATCCACAGTTCACTCCTAAATGTCGTTCTCCACGACTAGCTTCCGCGGCGAAATCCCAACAGCCCAAAAACAGTGATGAACACGTTAGGCATTTGCTTGAGCTGCTCAGCCTCCAGTTCCTAGCGAGCGGGGGAACTGCGCGCAGCATAGGCCACCATCAGGAACCCGTCATGTTACGATACGCGATATGTTTGACGCCCAAGCCCAAGCCAAAAGGACTTGATTTTCAGGAGTCTTGCTATGCCGCGCGCCAAGCCGAAAGTTGTTTGCACCTCGCTCGCCAAAGCCCCGACGGGAATCCAAGGGCTGGATGAAGTCACCGGCGGAGGTTTGCCGAAAGGTCGCGTCACGCTGGTCTGTGGCAGCGCGGGATGTGGCAAGAGCTTACTCGCGATGGAATTTCTGGTGCACGGTGCTGTTCGATACGGCGAGCCCGGCGTCTGCATGGACTTCGAAGAGACCGAGGAGAAGCTGAGGGCCAACGTCGCATCGCTGGGCTTTGATTTGCGTGAGCTTGCCAAACGCAAGAAGCTGCTCGTGGATTACGTTGCCGTTGAACGACACGAGATTGCCGAGACGGGAGAATACAACCTCGAAGGTCTGTTCATCCGGTTAGGCCACGCGGTCAAAGTGATCAAAGCAAAGCGCGTCGTCCTGGACAGCATCGAAGCACTTTTTTCAGGATTATCTGACTCAACGATGCTGCGATCGGAACTGCGCCGGCTGTTTCAGTGGCTCGAACAACACAAGCTTACCGCTGTCGTTACCGGCGAAGCGGGAGAGCACACGCTGACGCGTCACGGGCTGGAGGAATACATCGCCGACTGCGTGATCTCGCTGGACCACCGGGTAACGGAACAGCTTTCCACGCGCCGTTTGCGAATCGTCAAGTACCGTGGCACTTCTCACGGCACAGATGAGTATCCCTTCCTGATCGATCGTGAGGGCATCTCGGTGGTGCCGCTCACTTCCGTGGCACTTGCCCACAAAGCACTGACCGACCGCGTGTCAACGGGAATTCCGGCTTTGGACGAGATGATGGAAGGTGGGGGTTTTTCCGTGGAAGCAGTGTGCTGGTGTCGGGCACGGCGGGAACTGGGAAGTCCAGCCTCGCAGCGAACTTCGCCAGCGCCGCCTGTGCTCGTGGCGAAGATTGCCTGTATTTCGCTTTTGAAGAGTCTCCCAGCCAGATTCTCCGTAACATGCGCTCGGTTGGCCTTAATCTGGAGCGGTTCGTAAGAAAGCGCTTACTGCACTTCCACGCGATGCGACCCACGAGCACCGGCCTGGAAGGACACTTGGCCGCGATTCACAAAATGATCGCTAAGCTTCGACCAAAGGTCGTAGTCATCGACCCGATTACGAACCTGGTTTCTGCCTCGGGGACGTATGACATCAAATCGATGCTCATGCGCCTGGTAGATTTTCTAAAGGTGGAACAGATCACGTCGATGTTCACCAATCTGACATTCGCAGGAGACCCTCATGAGGGAACTGGGGCGGGCGTCTCCTCTCTCATGGACTCCTGGATTGTGTTGCGGGACAGCAAACCCAATGGACGTCCGAGACGCGAGCTTTACGTTCTGAAATCCCGCGGCATGGCACATTCGCGCGAACCTCGTGAGCTCATCGTGAGTGAGAGAGGCATCGAATTGGGTAAGGTACTGACTGATCATACGCTGGGCACGACCGTCGCGGGTCCAAGCGCAGTCAAATCCGTCAAGTAGGAAGTGTGGCCTATACAGGCCAGAGATACTGAGCACCGACATGAAGAAGAGTTCAGCAAGGAAGCGCCGCCCAGCCAAGACCCGCCGGAGTGACTTTTACCGGTTGCGGCTTTACATAGCGGGCCAAACCCCTAATTCAATTGCTGCGATCGCCAACCTCAAGAAGATTTGTGAGGACAAGCTGCGGGGCAAGTATCGTATCGAAGTGGTCGACTTGCTGGAGAAGCCGCAACTGGCCAAGGGCGATCAGATCATTGCCATTCCGACCCTGGTGAGAAGGCTTCCGCCGCCGGTCAAAAAAATCATTGGGAACCTCTCCAAGACCGAGAGTGTCATTGTGGGGTTGGATCTTCAGCCGGTACGCTGAAGAAAGGGCTCAAATAGCAGATGTCTAGCAGGCGAGCGCGTTCCGATGGCCGAGTCCTCCAAGGACGTTCCCCCGGCAAAGTCGCGCCGAAAGCAGCTCGCAGAAGCGTCGGATCTTCTCCACGTAAACAGCCGTCATCAGCGCCACCGGAACAGGAAACAGAGCTCCTCGCTCGGCTGAAAACTGCAGAGGAAACTCTACGCGCCATCCAGTCGGGCGAAGTGGATGCTTTGATGGTCTCCGGTCGCCGCGGAGAGCAGGTGGTTTCTCTGAAAGGCGGCGAACCCGCTTATCGCATGCTGGTGGAGGCCATGAGCGAGGGCGCGGCGACCGTATCCCGCAGTGGCGCCGTGCTCTACTGCAATGGCAGGTTGGCAGAACTGATCAACTGGCCACCGGAAAAAGTCATCGGCAGTATGGTTCAGTCGCTGGTTGCGGAAACAGAGGGAGACAGATTTGAAGCATTGCTGGCAGAGGCCCAGAAAGGGGTTGCCAAAGGTGAATTCAACCTGCGTTGCAGGGATGGAAGCCCGGTTCCGGTCTACTTGTCGCTTAACCGGTTTCGTGGATACGACGGCCAGGCCCTGGGAATGGTGATCACCGATCTGAGCGAGCAAAAACGCAAGCAGGCCGAGGAAATCAAGCAGGCAGAAGCGATGCACCGGCTCCTTCTGGAGCACGAGCTTTCGGCGCAAGAGGAGGAACGGCGCCGGATTGCGCGGGAATTGCATGACGAAGCTGGGCAACTGCTGACCTCTCTTCTGGTCGGGCTGCGTACCCTGGAAGACGCTCGAAAGCTAGCAGATGTTAAGGCACAGGGACAACGGCTACGGAAAATCACCGCCCAGGCCATCGACGAGGTCGGTCGGCTCGCCCGCGGGCTTCACCCAACCGTGCTGGACGATCATGGCCTGGGTGTTGCACTGAGCCGATACGTTTCCGAGTACACAAAAACCCACAACATAGCTGTGGAACTCAAACTTAGTGAACTTGACTTCAGCACTCTGTCGTCAGCCATCCAGATCGGGTTGTATCGCATTCTCCAGGAAGCCCTGACAAACGTAGTCAGACATTCGGGAGCCAAGGCGGTCAGCATTAGATTCGCCCGTTTGGCCACGGCTTTGGAGGTAGCAGTAAAAGATAACGGATGTGGCTTTGACGCTAAGGCCGTGTCTGCTTCCTCGCACCGGCTGGGGATTCAGAGTATGAGAGAGAGAGCGGCGATGTTAGGCGGAACGTTCAGTTTCAAAGCCCAACGCAAGGGGACCAAGATTCTGGTGCAAGTCCCACTTGCTAACGAGGAAGCCTAGCCCTTGGTGGGGTGGGAGGAGCACTTGAAATGCCGGCGCGAACGCACAAGATCAGAGTCATGATCGTGGATGATCACGCAATTCTCCGCGCCGGACTGAAAATGCTGGTCAACGCCCAGGCCGATATGGAAGTTGTCTCGGAAGCTCCCGATGGAGAGAAGGCGACTCAAGCGGCACGGGAAACGAAACCGGATGTGGCCCTGCTTGACCTCACTATGCCTCGGGTTGGGGGTATGGAGGCGCTGCAGGAGATGGCGCGAAACTGCCGCGAAACCCGGGTGCTCGTCCTCACGATGCACGATGACCCTGCGTACTTACGATCGGCACTGGCTGCCGGGGCCTCTGGCTACTTGTTGAAAAGGGCGGTGGATGCGGAGCTGCTTGCCGCCATACGAGCGGTGCATCGCGGAGGGGTCTTCGTGGACCCGCGTTTGGCCGACGTTCTTGTCCAGGACGTGCTAGTGAAGAGAGGAACAAGAGCTGGTTCCACAGGGCCGGTAAACATCCTTAGCGACCGAGAACTGCAAGTGCTAAGGCTCGTGGCGCAGGGTTACAGCAGTGCAGAAATAGCCAAACGGATTTTTGTCAGTGTGAAAACTGTCGAGACGTATCGTTCACGTTTTTCTGAGAAGCTCGGCCTGCGGACGCGCAGTGATGTGATTCGTTTTGCCGTGCAAATGGGTCTATTGACCCCAGAAGCTCTGGAGAGCGAGCCGGGCGGCTCGGCTCGCTAGGGGTCGTGTTTTAGGGCTTTTCCGCCCCGATCTCTAGTGCACTTGCGCCTCTTGTCAGGGTTTTTCCGGACAAAGCCCCTTATTATTAGCAGCATCCCCGATACCCCGCTTATTCCATTTGCAGCACACTACGCGCAGGCTACAAAAGTGTAGTTTCCCCGCGAACCCAGGCCTCAAGCTGGTCAACGGCGAATCGGAGAACAAAGTCATGAGAACCACATTAAATGCCTCCCGCCCCCCGCCAAATTCTGGAATTTCTCTGGTTGGGATCAAGAAGTTGAGCGCGGGATTCGACCCTGAGACCTTTCTCGCAAAAACCGGCGTCGGCAAGACGGTCGTTAATCTGAAAGAGAAAGACGCCGCTTTTTCGCAAGGCGACCCAGCGGACGCTGTCTTCTTTATTAAGAAAGGCAAGGTTCAACTCACGGTCGTATCCAAGGCTGGCAAGGAAGCGACCCTGGGCATATTGAGTGATGGAGAGTTTTTCGGAGAAGGTTGCCTGGCTCGACAGCTTCTACGCATGGGGTCTGCAACCGCAATGACGGACTGTGAAATTCTGCGCATTAACAAGAAGGAAATGATGCTTGCGCTTCACCGGGAACGCGAATTTTCCGAACTGTTCGTGGCTTATTTGTTAGCACGGAACATCCGGTACGAAGAGGATTTAGTTGACCAACTCTTCAATTCCAGCGAAAAGAGGCTGGCTCGGATTCTGCTGTTGCTGGCTCATTTCGGTAAAGAAGGCGCGCCCGAGACTGTAATCCCTAAAATCAGTCAGGAGACCCTGGCGGAGATGATCGGCACAACCCGTTCGCGGGTTAGCTTTTTCATGAACCGCTTCAGAAAGTTAGGCTTCCTTGACTACGGCGAGAGCGGGCTGCAAGTTCATAGTTCACTTCTGAGTGTCGTTCTCCACGACTAGGGCCTGTTCACACTATCGCAGGGCCTCGATGATGAATGCGAAGTAGATAAAGGCCAGAAACACAACGTCGAGTTTCTCGAAGCGCGAAAAGATTCGACGGAAACCTTTCAGCCGTCGAAATAGGCGCTCCACTTGGTTCCGTTTCTTGTAGAGCTCGTGATCGTAGTCCCAGGGTTCGCGCCGGTTCGATTTGGGTGGAACCACCGGAATCATGTTCAACTCC
>JAIQFH010000105.1 GCA_020073385.1 Terriglobia bacterium
CTTTTGGCACTCAACAACGAGTTGTGAAGCTGAGAGATGAGATTGCCTCGCTCCAATACGAAAATGAACTGTACCGGTCACAGAGGCACCACAGTCTGGAAGAAAAGCATGCGAATGATGTGAGACGGTTCCGTCTTCTAGTGATCCGAGAAGAGTTAAGAACGCTTTTGCAACCAAAGAGCAATGCGTAGTCTCATTTGGCAGTTGCCCAGTGCCCACTGGGTGGCCGGGGGCGGTTGCCCGCTCCCCGGCTCCCACAGAACGTAGCGTGCAGATTTCCCGCACTACGCTCGTCAGAAGGGGCTTCACAGCACGGCGATAGCTTGCAACTCCGAGTAAGGGAGATACAGCTTTGCACCCGCGCTGGTAATCCCTGGCTGCGTAGAGCGTTGTGTGAGGCTGCCTGGGCAGCCTCCAAAAGCAAAGCGGGGAGAGCCGCAAGAAAGACGATCGTCTGGATGTGCAGACATTGGCGCGACTGGCGCGGATGGATCCCGAGTTGCTGTATCCGGTGAAGCACCGCAGCCGCGCAGGCACAGGCGGATCTCACAGTGATTCGAGCGCGTGCCGCGCTGGTGCGAGCGCGCACGGGGCTGGTCAACACCGCACGCAGCTTGGCCAAGAGCTATGGAGAGCGATTGCGCGGCTGCAACGTGCGCAACATGAATCCGGAAAAAGCCGAAAGCTTGAGTCCCGAACTGCAAGTGGCTTTGGAACCGTTGTTGAATGCAATCGAATCGCTAAGCGAGCGGATCGCGGAGTACAACGAGCGCATCGAGAATCTGGCACAGCAGAGTTATCCGCAGGTAGCACTGCTGAAGCAGATCAAAGGCGTAGGCACGCTGATCGCATTGACGTTCTTGCTGACGTTGGAAGATCCGCGTCGCTTCGGCAAGAGCCGCGACGTGGGCTGCTATCTGGGACTGCAGCCGGGACGCAGGAAATCGGGACAGAGCGAGCCACAGCTGCATATCAGCAAAGAAGGCGATCCCTATCTGCGGACGTTGTTGGTGCAAGGAGCGCAACACATTCTGGGACCGTTCGGCATCGACTGTGATCTCAGGCGTTGGGGACTGAAGCTGGCCGAGCGTGGTGGGAGAAACGGCAAGAAACGAGCGATCGTGGCGACCGCAAGAAAGCTGGCAGTGCTGCTGCATCATCTGTGGGTGAGCGGAGAAGTGTACGAACCGCTCCACAACAGCAGCCGAACGACCGTGGCGGCCGCCGCATAAAACAAAAGGCAAAACAAAGTCAAAATCGTTCCAGGAAGAGAAAAATCAAAAAGCCCAAAGCCGAGTTCCGGTGACTGCGTTAATGGCCTGGCCCGGGTTCCACTCTTCAAGAGCAGAACCACAGGGCGCCAAACAGATGGCAGCACCGGCTGAACCGAGAACGCCCAACATGCACCGAGCGAAACGAATCGCTCCTCGAGAGTGCGGATGGAAGCATGGCGACAGCGGCCACTCGGCGGGAAGAAAAAGAAACTTGTTCAACCAAGCCAGACAAGAATTAACTTGACTCCGACCGGCCTTCTCATGGAAGGGCCATTACACTGCCCCCGTCCAACAGAAGATGAGTGAACTTGAGATTTATCACCAGCTATCACAAGGCATGTGCATTGGACTTTAGGTTTGGTGCTTGAAGAGAGATGATACCGGAACCGCGATTTCCTGCTCACATGCTTGCGAGTGTACTGCTTGCGTGAGAGTTAACGTGGCGAGTTAGTCTTGGCCGACACCGCGCGACTGGGCCCATTCTGAATAGCCCTCACGTACTTCGCGATTCCTCGCAGTTCAGACTCGGATACGTCCTGATTCAGGAATGAATGCGCGTAGGTGGGCTGGCCCGCGAAGCTTCGTGATGTCCGTTACGAAATCCGGAATGGATCCTCCGGGCAAGACGATGAGTGAATGGCGATTTTGCGACCAATGAGAAACTAGGCATTGCTCTTTGGTCGCAAAAGCGTTCTTAACTCTTCTCGGATCACTAGAAGACGGAACCGTCTCACATCATTCGCATGCTTTTCTTCCAAAGTATGGTGCCTCTGTGACCGGTACAGTTCATTTTCGTATTGGAGCAGTGCCGTCACGCTGTCCAAAACAGGCAATGGATCAGATCCGGCAGGCTGGAAACCCGCGACAGCGGGGAATAGCACTTCGAAAGGCACAGAACTAAAGACACGAGACGCTACGTCGGCGGCCGAATCGGCGCTGGAGAACTTCGACAAGGCCCTCGGGCCCGTCCATCCGGAAACCCTCGCCCGGCACCTTGCCGGGCTTGCTGGGCGAATGCGATGTCGGCAGTCGCCATCGCGAAAGATGTTTTTGCCCATCGTAAGATTGGCGTCGATCAGCTTCCTGCAGCTTCGCCGTCGCCTCTTCCTCTCGATAACGAGGCGGAAGCGAAACGAGCAACGAACGTTAAACAGCGGTTCGGAATAGTCGCTCCGGGCGTCGTGCAGTACACCACTGACGTCCTGTTTCGCGACTTGTGGCTGCGTCCGGACCTCGCGCCCCGAGATCGGAGCCTGGTGACTGTCAGTGCGCTGATTGCTAACGGCCAGGTTGCGCAGATTTCCTACCACCTAAATTGCGCGATGGACAACGGTTTGACGCAGACGCAGGCGGCGGAGGTGGTCACGCAACTAGCCTTCTAAGCCGGTTGGCCGAATGCCTTTTCCGCATTGCCGGTCCTGAAGGATGTCTTCGAGAAACGTCCACATTAGCCGTTTAGGCGTCTAGGCTGTCCGGCAGGTTTTGTTGTTTGAGGTCTCAGCTGCGGGCGGCTCGGAGCGCGCGATTCCTTTCGACCGCACCTCTCCGTTATTTAATCTCTATATTTCGCCGGGAACGATTCGCAGCGACGGCGAGATGCTGGTGCCACTCAATGTTGCCGATTCGTGGTTCAACTTCCCGCGCAGCTCGACATTTCGGAAGTTGAACCACAAAAGCGAGACGGTCAGAATTAAGCTTCGGGGGACTCGATGCATTATGAGATGGGTTGTAATCGGACTCGCCCATACTTCGTGCGGTGTTCTTGGCGAGTGGTCGGCCAAACGGAGGTTGTCCAGAAGCTGCCTTCGGCGGAATTGCTCCGACGGGTCCGTTTTCGCCTGGCCGGTTTCCTGCGTTCCCGGTTTGAGACCACTCAGAGCTACTTGTTGGCAGCTGGCTTGAGGCGGGCTGGCTCTTCGAGGATATCCAGGAGAGCGGTCGCGCAATAGACTCGGTCGCGCTTCGCATCGCCAACCCGTTTTACGATATGCGCACGTTCCAGTCGTTCGATGGCGCGCTGCGCGGTCGTAAACGCGATCGCCAATTTGCCCGTAACACCTTTTGTAGTGATGAAGGGATTTGCTCCCAAGAGTTCGACCACACGCAATGGGTTGTTGCTAGATTCTCCGGAGACTTTCCTCTGCCACTCGGCCAGTAGTCCGTTGATGCGCATCGCTCGACTCAAAGCATCCTCAGACATGCGGGCGATTCCCAGCAGGAAATACTCCAACCAATCGTTCCATGCCCCGCGTTCGCTAATCCCGCGCAAACCGTCGTAGTAGTCTCGCCTTGATGCTTCAAAGAACGCCGACAAATAGAGCAGCGGTGTCGGGAGGATCTGGCGCTCGATCAGGAACAAGGTTATGAGGAGCCGACCGACTCGGCCATTGCCATCAAGAAACGGGTGAACGGCTTCGAACTGATAGTGAGCCAGCGCAATGGTCACGAGAGGCGGCAGGGTCGATTCGTGCAGGAACTTTTCCCAGGCTGCGAGACACGGCTCGACCTCTCCTGGAGGTGGCGGGATGTAGGAAGCAGTTGCGATCGTGCTGCCAGGCTTGCCAATCCAATTCTGAATCTTGCGAAAACGTCCGGGCGCTGCGTGGTGCCCCTGAACGCCGGTCGTGAGTTTGTCGTGCACCTCCCGGGTGAGCCTGACGCAAAGGGGGAGCTTCTTGAGGCGCGAGATTCCGTGCTCAAGAGCCACTACGTAATTGCCAACTTCCCGAAGATCCTCGGGGCTGCGATCCACGATCGCTCCCGCCTCAGCGGCAAGCAGCTCACCCAGCGTGGCCTGTGTACCTTCAATCTTGCTCGATAGAACGGCTTCACGCTGTACGAAGGGCCTGATCAAAATATGAGGATTGGGAAGTCGACCACCTTCGCCTGCTAATCTTCCGACTAGCCGGTCTGCATCCGAGAGTGCCCCAATCAGCCGTGGTGTCCACTCCAATTCAGGAGGCAATGGGGCAGGCACGAAGGCGGAATAGCTGCCCTGCGATACTTTCCGGCCGGGAATGGTGCTAGCGCGCGGCATATCCGCCTTTCTAAGGTCGAAAATAGCGTTCCGTGCTATTTTCACAATCTATGATAATCGAAAATAGCGAGATTAGCTATTTGCACGGGCGAATGCATCGCGAGTGGTTTCGTAACACTTAGCAGCGGCGAGGAAAGATCTGCTGACGGGTGCACTGCGTCAAATTGCGAATGCGAATTGACACGAATGCATAGGCGGGCGGGAAAAGGCAGCTCTTTACGCTGCTGGGAGCGGTCAGACCAAAAAACGCTGGCTGGAACCTCGACTCTGGTCTAGAGGTCGAGCATGATCCAGGTTGGGGCATGGTCGCTCGCGTTTTCCTGCCCACGCGCCCATCGGTCAACACCGCCGTCCACGAGCCGGACCGACAAATTCGGTGAGAGCAGAAAGTGATCGAGTCGCATGCCCTTGTCCTTCTGCCACCGTTCAAATTTGTAATCCCAGAATGTCCACAGTGGTCCGTCCGGTTGCAGCTTCCGCAGCGCGTCAGTCCAGCGTTGCGCGAGCAAACGCGCAAAGGCCTGTCGGCTCTCGGGTTGGATCAAAGCGTTGTTATCCAACGATCGAGTCGGATAGATGTCCTGCGGAGTCGGCACGACGTTGTAGTCACCGGCCAGCACCACGGGTGCGCCGCTCGCCATGAGTTCGGCGGCGTGGGCAATAAGGCGCTCAAACCAGGCCAACTTGTAATTGAATTTCGGTCCAGGCTGCGGATTCCCATTGGGGAGGTAGATAGAAGTGATCAGGACTCCCTGAACCGCCGCTTCAATGTAGCGAGCTTGATGATCTTCAGGATTTCCCGGCAATCTTATGCAGGTCAGCACGGGAACGTGGTGTCGCGCGAGAATGGCCACACCGTTCCAGGAGCGCTCCCCTTGCCAGACTGCTTCGTACCCGAGAGTCCGAAGGGCATTCACGGGAAAGGCTTCCTGCTCTGCCTTGAGCTCTTGGAGACTCACCACGTCCAGGGAGGCAGTGCAAGAGATAGTTGAATGAGATGGAATCAAATCCTGAAGTTCCGCATAAAACGGTATCAGTGGTATCAGTCCCAGGCTCGATGTAGGCCTAACTTTCTATCTTCTTGACGTACAGCCTAAGCCCAACTAACACTATCCCGATCGCGATGAGGGACATGCCTAACCCGACACGGCGATGGTTGCGCTCAACCATGGCTTCCTTGCCGGCTTGCAGGTTCTTGGCGGCGATTTGCAGGCCGGCTCGGATGTCCTGATCTATCAAGTCCGTCCGGAAGCTATGGATTGTGACTCGAGCTTTGGTCAGCGAATCCCGTGCCTGATCCTGTCCTAGCCGAGCCTCGCTCACCTCCATGCCAGAAGACTCGGCGAGGCTGAGAACCCGGTCCGCGTTCTTGATCGCCTCGTCCAACCGACTTAAGCTACCCAGTAATCCCGCCCTTGCTTGATCACAAGTGTCTCCTGGGGTATGACACTGCATGCAGACGGCATCAGGACCAGTGCCAAGCTTCGCGTCGGTGGCATGTGTGATGCCATGATTGCTGTGGCACACGACGCATCCTGGAAGAGCAGCCGCTTGAAACGCATTCTTGTGCGAACTCTTTTCGTACATCTGTGCTTGAAACGTGTGACAGTTCGAGCACACATTCTGGACCTTGTCGACTCCCGGCGGCGCCGCGCCATGGTTTCCGTGACACGTTGAACAGGTTGGCGCACTCAGATCGCCTCGCACCGCGAGCGCTTCGTGGTGCACACTCGTGCTGTACTTTGCGAACTGATCCGTGGGAATGGGATATCCCTTCATGTAACCCGCGTCCGAATGGCAGCGAGCACATGTTTTTGCCACGATGACCGGGTTCACCGTGGAACGGGGATCGCTGGGTGCCCTTAGATCGTGGACACTATGACAATCCGTGCACACTGCAACCTTGGTGTCTCCAGCCGCCAGGCGCTTGCCGTGCACACTGGTCCAGTACTGGCCCAACTGGTCCGTGCGCAGGCTGGGGTTGAACTGGCGAATATAGGACGGATCCGAATGGCAATGTCCGCACAGTTGCGGAATCTGCTTTCGATCAATCTTGCCCTTCCACCCAGCTTTGCGGCTCATGGCTTTGTCGGGATCGTCGCTTGTGGGGTCGCCCCCATGGCAACTCGTGCAAGTCAGCCCCTGTTGTGCGTGAATGTCCTGGCTGAACTTCTCCTGGCTCACTCCTAGGGGTTCAGGCAAGGCGGAGTGGCAATCCATGCAGGAGTTCGTGCTCTGTCCATGTGCCAAGCACGCTGCCAGCACGACGAAGCTGGCCAGCACGAAACAGCGGGGTGTGCTGGACGATCGGAGCTTATTTCGCCAGATGGCCATAAACACTCATTCCTGCTATGTAGGCAAGAGCAAAGACTGCAAGCCCGGTGATCCACCTCTTCGTGCGTGACGGTTGGTCGCTCTCAAAGAACGGCAGCAGAACCCACAACAAACCGACCAGTCCGAAAGCGAGCACACCCAGCACCTCCCCGTCGATGAACCATACTTTGGAAGGGATGAGCTTGAGCGTCTGGAACATAAAGAGGAAGTACCACTCGGGCTTGATTCCCGCTGGGGCGGGGACAAAAGGATCGGCCTTGACGCCAAGGTTCCACGGAAAGACTGCCGCCAGCGCGCCCAGCACTCCCAAGGCCACATACCAGGCCATCAGCTCCCGCAGCAGGAAGTTGGGAAAGAATGTCATTTCCCGCTTGTCCGACGGATTCCTCGTCCACTGCACTTCGAGTTTCGGCGGAACGCTGATGCCCAGGCGTTGCACCAACAACAGGTGCATCAGGAGCACCACGGTTGCCAGTCCCGGCAGAACCGCGACATGGAATCCGAAGAACCTGGTCAGCGTGGCTCCCGTCACCTCTTCACCACCGCGAAGAAAGATCATCATGGGCTTGCCGGTGATCGGAACCTGTCCGGTAATCTCGGTGCCGACTTTGGTGGCGAAAAAGGCCAAGGTATTCCACGGCAGTAAGTAGCCGCTGAATCCGAACCCCATGACCAGAAACAGCAGGACCACTCCGCTGACCCATGTCAGCTCGCGCGGTTTGCGGTACGCCTTCAGGAACAGTACGCTGAACATGTGCGCAAACGCGGTAAAGATCATCAAGTTGGCCGACCAGGAGTGGATGGACCGAATCAGCCAGCCAAAACGCACCCGGGTCATGATGTACTGCACGCTCTCGAAGGCTTCGTTCGCTCCGGCCCGGTAGTACAGGAGCAGCAGGATCCCGGTCGCCACCTGGATTCCAAACAGAAACAGGGTGATGCCTCCGAGGAAATACCAGTAGGACAGGCGATGGCTGGGGACGGTCTTGTGGCGGAGCGGAGCAGTGAGATCGTCCCAATCAAAGCGCTCATCGAGCCAGTGGCGGATGGTAGCGAACAAGGTCACGCCTCCCGCTTCCGGCTGACGACAATCTCATCGCCGCGCAAGTGAACATCAAACACATCCAGCGGCCTTGGCGGAGGACCGGAGACGTTGCGGCCGTTGAGATCGTAGATTCCGTTGTGGCAGGCACACCAGACCTCGCGCAGATCGTTGCGATACTGCACCGTGCAGCCGAGGTGGGTGCAAGTCCCGGAGAGAGCGCGGTAGGTGCCGTCGCTGTTCATGATCAACAGGCCGGGTCGGCTGCCGAAGCGGAAAATCTTTCCGCTGTTCGGCTTCAAGTCCGTGAGCTTGGCGGCGACGGCCTCGTCTCCGCCGAGATCTGCCACGGCTGGAGGAACAAGATAGCGCAGCACGGGATAGATGAAAGAAGCAAAAGAGGCAAGCAGGCCGCTGCCGAGGAAAATTCCAATCACGCGGCGGCGCATTGGTTCGGGTCGGGAAAGCTGGTCACCGGTCATTTCACTGCGCTCCCTGTCGCAGGAACCATTCGGAATCGGATCGCCGGCCCGATGGCCGGTTCCCGGGGTCAAGCAGAGCGCACCTCCACGGTGCGCTGCATCTCGCGCAGCCACATCGTCTGAAACAGTTGGAGGCGATGTCCAATGACGATTGCCAGATTCAGAGCGATCTTGTAGCCCGCCGCCGGATTAGCGGCAAAATACTGGAGCAACGCCTCGCGCGGCAGGGCGATCACTTCCGCTTCAGACAGTGCCGCGGTGGCGGCGAGGGTGAACCGGTAGGGCGGAATCAGGGCCGACCATCCCACGGTCTGGCCCGGAGATCTTTCTTCCACGAAAACATCCTCCTCCCGGCCCCGGACCCGCATCGGCAGGGTCAGCTTGATTCGGCCGCGTTCGGTGAGGAACAGACGATCAGCTGGATCTCCCAGCCGGAACAAGGAGACCCCGCTGGGAACGATCAGCTTGGTGCCGAGTTTCAGAACCTGCCCGGATTCGACGGACGAGAGACCATTCAGCAGTTCATGTGTCATGAGCGACTCTCTCAGTTCACGAACGGCGAAGTTGTCTTGCTGTGCAACAGCGCCTGTGAGGGAAATGCTAGGAACGACTCCGCGGCAGCCTGCTCCAAGCGGACGTGGTTTTCAATTTGCAACAACAGGACCTCAACAGGTACCTGCAAGGGTGGGACAGTTGGCGGTGCGGGCGCACGGTCTGAGAAAAAGCGGGCTGGGGCAACCGCTTTGACCAACGGAAGCTCGGGCTGCACAGGTGAATCCCATGACTCCGAGTGCATCGCCGCTACAAACGCGAGAGCCACGAACGCTACCCCACATACGGCGACGCACAAGCCTATCAAGAGCATATCCATGGCAGAAACCCTCCTTCAGCAACCTATATCGCATGTGGTATGCCACCGTTGGCATAGGCCTAACTCCTTTCCCTGCAGACGAGGTGTGCAAGTCCGAACCACCGTGCTGCCAGAATGTCATGTCGACCCTGACTATTCGTCAGTCGTTGACGGCTGCCAGCACGTGTGCCATCATCCCGCCATCTGTTTGCCATCCCCATGAAGTTGCGATTTGCCAGCATGACCGTAGGTCTCGCGCTGGGTGTAACCGCGGCGGTGGTTGCGGCTTGCACGGTCGCCGCCTACATCTATTCGGTCTATCACTTTAAGAGCGTTCTCGAAACCGTCCACACCAGTGCGCTCGCCGAAGGCGAATTGATCCGAACCGCGCTTGAGCACCAGATGATGGGAAATGACCGCACCCTGATAGCGCAAATGATCGAGAGCTTCGGCAAACAGGCGCGTGTCGAACAACTCGTACTGCTGGACCGCAATGGCGTGGAACGTTACTCGAGTAAGCCAGGAACCGCGGGGAACGATTTCCGGATCGACTCTCCTACCTGTCAAGCCTGCCATCGCGATCCGCCGGAACGCCGGGGATCAAGCCGCGTTATCGAGACGCGGGGCGGAACGATTCTGAGAACCGTCGTGCCGATTCGTAACCGCGATAAATGCCACCGATGCCACGATCCCGGACAGAAAATCAATGGCATCCTAATTCTGGACTACGACGCCGGGGAGGTCCGCGCAGCGATGACGCGTGACTTGCGCTGGATGGTAGCCGGCACCGGCATCTTGACCTTCGTCATCGTGGGGGCCATCGCCCTAGTGATCCGGGTGTCGGTCTTGCGACGCTTGCAGCGTTTTGAAATCACGGCGCGCTTGATTTCCCAGGGCGATCTCGAACGGCGTGTCCCAGCGGAAGGTTCGGACACGCTTGCGTGGCTGGCTAAGGAGTTCAATGCCATGGCCGACTCGGTTTCAGGCCTGGTCGGGGAAGTCCGCAGCCAGCGGGAGCAACTGGAAACGGTGATCAACAGTATTGATGACGGGATCGTAGTCCTGGACGCGGAACGAAAGATTATGGCGGCCAATGACGCCTTTCTGCAGCGCGCCGGCAACTCTCGTGAGCAGGTTCTGGGCTGCTGCTGCTTCGACCTCGGGCCGAGTCCGTGCAATCTGTCCGACTGCCCCACCCTGGCCTGTCTGCGCTCGGGCGCGCGCCAGGTGCGGATCCACGAGCGCAAGACCGGCAACGACACCGTGGCCTGGGAAGAAATCCACGCTTCTCCGATTCTGGATGCCTCGGGGCGGCTCGCTCAAGTCGTGGAGGTCTGGCGCGACATCTCTGAGCGACGCGCGGCCGAGGCGAAGCTGGCCGAGTCCCACCGCCTGGCGTCGGTCGGCATCCTGGCCTCTGGGTTTTCGCACGAGATGAACACCCCTCTGGCGACGACCCTGATGTGCGTGGAGGGAATCCTTCGCGAGACACCCACCGGACAAGGCGGGCAAATGGATCAGGCCAGAATCCGTGAAAACGCGACGATCGCTCGTGATCAGATCCTGCGCTGCCGCGGGATCACCCAGCATTTCCTACGCCTGTCGCGCGGCCAGCGGCATGCCGGAGATATCGTGGACCTAGGTGCGGCGATCGCGGCCGCTCAGAGGCTTGTTGATCCGACGGCTCGCGCCAACTCCGTGGACGTTGCGGTGCAGCCGTTCGCAGCGACTCTGCATGTCCGGGCCGATGAGGCTGAGTTGCAAAACCTACTGGTCAATCTTCTGCTCAATGCGATTCAGGCATCGAAGCCGGGCGGCAAGGTCATCGTTGCTACCGAAGGCGGTGACTCGGTGCACGTTCGCGTCACCGATCGAGGATGCGGGATTGCTCCGGAATACCGTCAAAAGATCTTTGAGCCCTTCTTCAGCCTCCGCCAGGGCGGCAACGGCCTTGGTCTATTCCTGTCGCTCAACGCTGTCCGGAGTTGGGGAGGCAACATTTTGGTCGAGAGTACGGTTGGAGAGGGGTCGATATTCGAAGTCGTGATCCCGGCACTCGATCCCGGTCAGCAATCGAAGGATCAGCGATGAAGCCCCCATCTCTTCTTCTGGTCGATGACGATACGGCATTCCGCCAGGTGATGGCGGGCGAACTGAATCGTCTCGGCTACGAAGTTGACGCGGTAGGCACAGGTGAGGAGGCAATCCAGCGAGTGTCGACGGCGGAACCCGACGTCGTCTTGCTCGACCTGCACTTGCCCGCAATGGGCGGGATCGAGACCCTGAAGGCCATCCAGACCGCCACGCCGGCAACCGAGGTCATCATGCTGACTGGACACGGATCCATCGATACAGCCATCGAATCGATCCGGATCGGCGCCTTCGATTACGTGGTGAAGCCTTGCCCGCTGGATGAACTCCAAATTCGCATTCAAAGGGCGATCGAACGGCGATCGCTGCGACAGCGGGCGAATCTTCTCGAGCGGGGTCTGACCCCACCGGATCTGGGCAATTCCTTCATCGGCGAGAGCCCGGAATTCCGTCGCCTGCTCAACTTGATTGATCGCGTGGCCCCCAGCGATTCGACCGTGCTCATTACCGGCGAGACCGGCGCGGGCAAGGAACGGGTGGCCAAGCTGATTCACGCGCGCAGCACCCGGCGATCGCGGCCGTTCGTGGTCGTCGAGTGCGCTGCACTGCAGGAAAGCCTACTACAGAGCGAATTGTTCGGCCACGAACGTGGCGCATTCACCGGAGCGGACCGCGCCAAGTCCGGGTTGTTCGAAGTCGCCAACGGCGGAACCATTTTTCTCGACGAAATCGGGGAGGTGAGCCCCGCGACGCAGACTAAACTGCTGCGCGTGCTCGACACCTCTACGTTCCGCCACGTCGGCAGCACCCGCGAAATTCGGGTCGATGTACGCATCCTGACCGCGACCAATCGCGATGTGTCCTCGATGGTGCGGCAGGGCCTGTTCCGTGAAGACCTGTTTTACCGCCTCAGCACGATCACAGTGGAGGTACCGCCCCTACGCGCCCGAGGATCCGACGTGGACCTGCTGGCGCAACATTTTGTGACTGTGCTCAACGAGCGCTTCGGCTCCAGCAAACAGATCAGCGAAGCGGCCCTGCTGATGCTGCGACGGCACAATTGGCCTGGGAACGTACGCGAACTCCTGCATGCGGTCGAAGCAGCCCTGGTACTGAGCGAGGGATCGAACGTTCTGCCTGAGCATCTCCCCGCCTCTTTGCGGAATTCGAAGCCCACTCCGACGGCCGGTCCTTCAGCGCAGGACGCTTCGCTTCCGACGCTTGAAGAAGCGGAGCGCACCTACATCCGATTAGCGATCGAAGCCAGCCACGGTCACCGCGGCAATGCGGCCAAGATACTTGGAATCAGCGAGCGGAATTTGTACCGGAAACTGCGGGAGCATGGGCTGCTGTCCTGATCCACCAGGTTCTTGCGCTTTTCGGAATCCCTGGGATCTCCCAACCCCTCGACGGCTCTTCGACATGGCTCTCCCGCCATCAAATCACAGGCGGGTGTGATTGCAACCACTTCCTCGACCCACAAACCAAGATAGACCTGCAAGAACTCGCCGAAGGAACAAACTTCTCTTCCATGGTTCGTCATCAGTACGAGCGCAGACATCTTGATCTAGTCAAAACGGAAGCGCTGGGAACTGGGTCTTCCGGGGGTCTGTACAACGTCCGAGATTGACAATCTGCCAGTCGACTGTGATTCTCGTTACGCCAATTTAGTTCGATCAGGATAACCAGCCAACTGCGCCACCCCCCCAGTGTCTCGGATGCGGTCGGCGTCGGCCCAGCGCGGACTTGCGCGGCGTAGGGCTTCGAAACGTGCAAAGCTTCCGATAGTTCGAGCTTGACTCTACTAAGCCGCAGCTGAATCCATTGGAGGTAGCGCTCTTTGTTCAGCCAAGCATGCATTGTTGATGGTGCCCTTAGGCGGAGTGTTGGCAATCCTGGTTGTGCTCGGGTCCGTGCTGGGAGTCTTGCACCGGTCGCTCGGTTCCATGCTCCGGTGGTGGTTTATTCGCTAGTCTTAGCCTGCATGGGGATCAGCGCGATACTAGCCGATCTGGGGACTCCGTTGGCTGGCTTCGGAGCCCTGTTGTTCATTGCGTCCGATGCGATGATCGCGATCAGCAAGTTTCGTGGTTCCTTTCTGGGGA
>JAIQFH010000043.1 GCA_020073385.1 Terriglobia bacterium
ATAGTTCTATCGGAGGCTCGTGGCCTATCGCTATTTCTGGTTATCCGAGGAGGCATAGCGTGTAATGGGTGACTCGGTGCCGAAGCACACAGGGCCGATCTCATTGACTGATACTCACCTCGAACCGAGCATCTTGAGAACCCGACCGACCACCACCAGAGAGAATCGTCGGAGATGGAAAGGCCTCATTCCGCAAGACACTCAAGCTGCTTGCCGATTCAATTGTTTGCCGTCGAACTCCACTCCCTTCTTCCAAATGGTTAACGTAATGGCGGCCATCTTTCGTGCCAGGGTGAGACGCGCCATCGTCGGCCGCATCCCTTTCTCTACCAGAGCAACATAGAAATCGCAGAGTGGTCCCGGTCGAGTACTGGCAGATATGGCAGCGCCTTTGAACAGATTCTTCAGATCGTGATTATGGTTGGGATTCAGACCGCGCACGGTGATGCGCTCCCGGTTTCGTCGTAGCTTCCCTCTCACAACGCGGTACTCGCCGCTGTCGTGAGTCTCGACTGCGAAACCACTGTAAGCCCACAGCTGTCGCTTGGTACGGAAACGGTGTGGCGTCTGCAGCAACGCCACCAGCAAGGCCGCACGAATCGGACCGATCGAAGGAATCTGTCGCAGTAATTTCACGGCATGGTGCTTGTGGCTCTCCACTAGCAGGTCGCGTCGTGCTTCTTGGCGCACCGGTTGCAGCACATCCAATTGCTGATACAACCGTTCCGCCCGCAGACGCACGCCGGGTTCCAGAATCTTGGCCAGCCATTCCGCACGATGCCGCACAGCATAGACGGTGGTACCACTACAGGGAATCGCCCAGCTGCGATACACGGCTTTGATCCGACTCATGACACGCGTGAGATCTTTCGTGATAGTCAGATAGCTGCGCCCCAACTCCTTTAAGGTGCGCACCCCGTGCTCTCCGTGGTACACGGCATGGAGCTTGTTGCCGTGTAACAACTCGGCCAGTTTCCGCGCATCGATCCGATCACTCTTGCTGCCATCCTTCAATAGAGCGTTTCTTCGCGGATCGCAGACTACCAGATGGCTGACGTGAGGCTTCAGCAGGTCATGCAACCAGGCGGCAGAAGTTCCTTCTTCAAAGGTCACCGATAACTTTCCGCATAGCCCTTGGATGAACTCAAGAATCGTGGCCGCTTTCGTCTCAAGGATGCATTCCATGATCAGCTTGCCCGAGCTGTCCATGACGGCAACCGAGATCGTTGCCTGATGAACGTCCATGCCAATATACTTTTCCTGGTTCATAACGGCGCTCCTTTTCGGTAAGTGGTGGTGCTAACAATCACAACCTACCGCAAAGTGGGCGCCTTTTATATTGCGTAGAATGCCGATATCTGCAATGCCAGGCGGACCGTATGAAGCCTAATTTCCTGTTTCAGTCGTTCATTGACTATCCGCAGGCCGGGCGGCAAGCCCAACGTTTCTACAAATCCGCCGGAACTGCTGCTCAGTGACGCTAACTGGTGGCCGCCAGCCACTTCCACTGTGGCGGAATTGGTAACGTTTGGCGGAAGAATAAGTGTGAAGAGGCGAACCTGTGATTTTCGCAGCGCTTCCTCCACCTCCGATCGACGGCTGTTGCTTGCGTTTTCTCCACCGTCGCCGATCACGTAGATGACGTCGCCCGGTTCGTGAGGCTGCAACTGCGTCAACGCCGATTCAATCGCATCGTACAAAGCAGTCTTGCCTCCTAGGAGGTCCAAACCGCGTGTCTCCTCGCGTTCCAGCCAATCGGCAATGATCTGCCGGTCCTTCGATAGTGGAAACTGCGTTTTGTTCTTGGTCGCGATCGTGATAAGACCAACCTTTGATCCTGGAGGCAAAGTACTTACAAGATCCAAAGCCGCCATTCTGGCGATCTTCCATTTCGCAAAATTCCCGCGGTCGTTCATACTGCCGCTAACGTCCACCAGTATCATTACCCGCCGGGGCCCCTCGGTGTAGTAGACGCTCTCAGGAGTAAGGCTGTGACCTCGATATGTGACTTCGAAGTTCTCCCGGGACAGGTCTGTGGGCTGAAGAGCGTGATCGGTTACATTCACGATCAATGTACGCTCCAGACAGTCTGCACTTTGGCCCCGTGAGAGGCCGATGCAGGCGAGGAAGACCCCGCAGAACCTAACGAGCAGCCTTGAAAATCGCATAGGGAATACGCTTACGAGGACGATAGCAACAGTAAAAAGAGGCGTGTGTCGATGGCAGTGACCCCGATCACCGCTTCTCCGCCAACCGCTGCTTTTTCTGCCGCTCCCGTTCCGCCTTCATCTCCTCGACACTCTGCGCCGCCAGCGGCGAGTAGAGCGCCTTGACCCATTTAGGATTTTCCCATTCCGGCTGTGCGGCAACGCCGCGATCGTAGTCGCGTAGCGCACTATCTGTCTCACGGGCCTGCCAGTACGCGACGCCTTGCGCCATCGCCTTCTCGTTTGGCAGACCCTGCTCGTAGCCGTTGTTCACGCTTTGAATGGCATCGCTGTATCGGCGAATCTCGATCTGCGACCAGGCGCGGCGCACCCACAGCTTCACGTCACCCGGACGCTGCTGCACGGCACCGTCCAGCAACTGAGACGCGCGCGCGTAGTCTCCGGCAAGGTAGTACCACCATCCCAGTTCGCCGAGATAATCCGGCGCCCATCCGTCGGCATTACCCTGCAAGTCCGCCTCGTATTTGCGCGCCGCAGCTTCATCTCCCGCGAGCAAATTCAACCCAGCCAGTTCGACGTCGGCATTTCGCGGCTTCTCATCCTCTACCGATAACAACCAGTTGCGGAATTTTCCCGGCGCACTCTCGCGATCCGCGGCTTCCAAAGCCGTCGCGTAGGATTCCACGGCTCGCAGATTTCTCGGCTCCAGCTCCAGCAGCTTGCGATACGAACCCGCCGCCTCGGCAAACTCCGCCTGCGCCTGCAACTCCCATGCGCCCGGTTGGTCCGCGTGCATCTTGATCGATCGTGCAGCCAGTTGCTCCGCCTGGGAATACTTCTTCGAAATCATGGCCACGTTCGCCCGCGCCGTCCAGAAGATATACGCGACCGCCAGATCGCGCTCCGGCCGCGCCGTCCAATTCTCCGCGGCAATCATCTTCTGAATCTGCGCGATCCGTTCCGCCGGCAGCGGATGCGACCGGAAATATCCCTCCAGCGTCTGCATGGCTACATCCGACAATTCTTCTTGCGGCGATCCCGCCCGCGCCCTCTGCAGTCGATACTGCTGATATCTCCGGTCAAATGCCTCAAACATTCGGATCGCACCATTGGCGGAGTATCCGGCCGCGACCGCCAGCCGCGTCCCTTCGCGATCCGCCTCAAGTTCCTGATCCTTGGTGTAACCGGTTTCGAAAACAAACACCGGGATGGCGACCAGTCCTCCCAGCGGAATCCGCCGCAGCGCCTGTTCCTGCTGCGCACGATCGGCGCAGTGATAGTGATCGATATGCTCAATCTCGTGGCCGAGCACCGCGGCCAGTTCGTCTTCGCTGTCCATCATCGCCAGCAACCCGGCGCCGACGTAGACGTGCCCTCCTGGCAAGGCAAACGCGTTGATCATGGATTCATTGGGAACATAGTGAAAGCGGTAAGGCAAGATGCGGTGAGCGTGGAGAGCCAGCTTCCCACCCACCTCACCCAGATATTTCTCAATCTCACTCTTTTTCTTCTGCTGGTCCTCCTCGACATTGCCGCCGTACATTTTGGCGATCTCATCGCCGATGCGGATCTCTTCCGCATCCGGCATGCGCGTGAAATGCACCGGCATGCGCGTCAATTCCTGTTCTGTATCCGCGACCAGATACAGCATGGCGGCAGGACTTGCCTGCACGTCCACCTCGCGCCGCTCGCTCCACACGATGGCGGCCACGCCCAGTACGATGACTCCCGCAAGTGAGATCCAGCGCGTCATAAATACCGTCGCATCGCCTCGCGATTCCGCGTGTACAGAAACGACACGAACAGCAGCGCGGAACCCAGCACGATGAATGTCAGATAGCGATCCCGTGGATGCAGCCGCCACACGTCGTCGACCACGATCTTCCCCACGCATAGCAGCAATAGCCCTAGCCCTGTGAGCCGGAAGCTGCGCTCGTGCACCCATAGCGCCAGGAGAAATACTGCCAAGCCTTCCAGGCCCCACGACAAAGTGACCATCCCGTGCCGCATCTCGATCCCAAGCAACACCGTCAGCAGTCCCACGGCAATGAAAAAGAAAGGCTGCTCCGGACGTCTCGCCAGATTCTGGATCAGCAGCACGAGCCCGCTTTCCTCGCTGAACTCGCCTTTTCTGCGGATCTGAAAAGCAAACGGCAACGATGCCAGCAGCAGCGCAACCGTGATCGCCACAATCACCCATCGGCTCTCGACGGTGATCCACTGGTTCGTCCACAGAGGCGAAGGGAAGTAGCTGCGTTCGTAGAAATTGTGCAGAACCGTGCGGAACAATACTCCCGCAATTACCAGCAGCGCCTGGTATAGAAACAACTTCTTCACGCTGCGCCACGCGATCACGATCAGCGCGAAGGCTAACGCCGCCCATCCGGCAGCGACCCAGTCCGCCTCCAGTTCGAACCGCATAAGTGATCCGATCGTGATCGTCCCCATCCAACAGCAGATCTCTCCGGCCCGAAGTCTCATTTCCATGGAACTCAACTCAGCCGCATGCAATCTCCAGTACGCGTAAAAGAACGCGAGCATGATCGGCACAACGGTATAGAAACGCGGGCTGACTTCGCCCGGCAAGCCGCTGGCGTTCAGGTTCACAAAGAAAATTCGCAGGAACGCGGCGAGCAACATCACGTAGCCCTGCAGACGCAAGCTCGGTTTTTTGCGCGCGAGCCCTATTTCGAGAAGTATTAGTCCGCCAATGACCCACGCCTCCGCAACTCCGACGGGCCGCAGTTCGTACCACGCCATCAGAGCCAGCAGAAACGACCCTGCCCACGTATACGCCTCGCCGGCGATCCACTCGAACGACCAACTGTCGTCTGTTTCTGTTCTCCAGCGGGATGTCACATAGAGCAGGACCGCAACCAGCGTGACCGTGATCAGCCGCAGCGTCAGTCCGTGGAACTTCTCAGTGGCGCCCAAATTGATGGCAAGCGCGCGCACGATAGCGATGCCGGAAAGAAACGCAGCTTGATATTCCAGTTCCGAAGCCCCGAGTCGCCTCGCGGCCACGATCGCGGCGAGTCCGAGCGCGCACCATGCCACCGCCGTCCAGGCCTGCGGAAATGCGATCCATGCGGCGATCACCATCATGATCGTGCCCGCGTACGACAACCGCTGCATGACCGTCCGGTCGAATTCGTTGGTGAACAACTCGGCCCATCGGCGCACCACCCCATGCGCGTTCAAATAAAAGATCGCCGCCGCAGCGACGAATAGAACGGACAGCGCATAATCCGGACGCAGGTCCGCGTCACCCATGCGCCTGCCGAAGATCTCGGCCGCGTCATAGGCGATCATCTGCCCGGCGACCAGCACAGACGCGATCATCCCCAACCGGCGGTAGACGATCTCCTTCGTCCACACGCCGATCAAAAGCACAGCCTCAGCTTCCGCCAGCCAGAGCACCGACAATCGTGTCCCGGAATACCGGAAGGGGAAAGCCGCAATGAGCAGAACCACTCCGAGAGTGCTCAGCACAATGACCGCGTTGCGGCGACGCCGTGTCGGTGCCGCCTGCGCGAAAGCCGATTCCAGTGCGCCAACGGCCAACAGTGCCCAGAATGCCCACTCCGGATGCACCGACTGGTACTTCAGCAAGGCCAACAGCAGCGATGTGTTTAACAGCGCCGCAGCCGTGGAGATCCGTTCCTGATATTCGTCGGGCTGCCGAAACACATACGACACGCGGAAGATCAGCCAGTACAGCGCCAGGATCCCGGCGCTGGCCGTGAACTCCGGAAACGGATGATGCTTGCCGTGCATGGGTTCGATGATCGGTCGCAGCCACAGGAAGTGATTCAGATAGCTCGCCAGAATGCCGAACACTTCCAGTTCAAACCACCGCATGCGCCCGACAATCACCACCAGGCCCGCCGCCAGCACAGCACCAGCCGCGAGGCTGTAAACGTTCGAGTGATTAATCGCGATCGTGACAAATGCCAGAAGGAACGACAGGCCTGTCACCACCTGCGAGCGATAGCGCAAGGTGTGCGCGACCATGGCGCCGGCGACAGCGAGCATCAGCACCATGTCCAGCGATTGGGAGTCGAGGACATGAGCCGCAGGCACGTGATACATCGCATACGTGGTGAAGAACAGCAGTGCCCATCCGCCGCCGATTCCCGCCCGCGCCAGGATGCGATAGCGCTCTCCCCGCTCGAACCAGATGCCGGCACCCAGCAGAACCACTGATGTGACAAATCCCACGAGGACCTTGCCCGCTGGTCCCATCGTCTTCAGTTGGTATGCAAGGAAAAACGCGACTCCCAGAACCAGCAGAATGATTCCCAGTTTGTTCAGCCAGTCGGTGCCCAACATCTCCTCGATGTCGAGCGATGACCGAAACCGGTCGAACATGGTCGGTCCCGACTCCTGTGCCGTAAGCGTCGGCACAGGTGTTGAAGAGGGAGGCGCTACGGGAGCATTCGGTGGAGGCGCAGGTTTGGGTGCCGAAGGCGGGGATATGACCTTGGGAGCCTCTGCGGTCTTGCGCGTGACCCAGGCTTCAGCCGCTGCTTGTGAAGGAGTATGTGAAGAAGTAGGCGAAGGAGTCAGAGAGGGAGGAGGCGGAACAGCGGGTTGAGCTGGCACCGGAGTCGCGGGCGCCACGGCGGGTGCAGAGACTTCCGACTTTGGAGCCTGGACAAGCGTCTGCGCCGCTCCAGCGGCGCGTAATTCCCGCAGTTCCCGCTCGAGGGCGTGAATGCGTCCCGTGATATCGGCCCAGCGTAGCTGATCTTCCAGTCGGTCACTCTTGCGCCGGGAGTTCACCCGCCAAAGCAGAATCCAGGGACCGAACAACACGAATAGCACGAATCCGATATAGAACAGGACTTCCATCAGAGCGGGTATTTACGGAAACATCCAAACCTATCCGGGACCGCGCGATTCTACTAGAGACTGTGTCGATTCGCCATGACTCGGGGCGCTGAGTAAACGGGAAAATCTGAGGTTCAGCAACCCAGAGAAGAACCCTATCAGCCGCTAAACCTGTGCTACTATTTGCTCTTATCCAGTGAGCGGTCCCGGTCGTTGAACGTCCCCCGAAGTCTCCTGGTAGTTGCCGCAGTTTTCTGAAGTGGAGTCGCTGATTATGCCGTCAGAAAGCACCGTATCGTCCGCAACAAAGGTCATTTTGGGCTGCAGTAAGTGCGGTGCGACTCTGCCTGACGAGGCCCAGTTCTGTCTGAAGTGCGGCAAACCGGTGAGTATGCCTCTGAAAGAACCAGTCAAGATCGAGGAACCCGTTGTGGAGTTGGGTCCTCCGCTGGTCAAGAAACGGCGGATCGTCCTCTGGGTTCTTCTCGGACTATTCCTTGGTGCGATCCTCTGGGCGGCTACCAGCGACAATCCTTTTGCACAGGGAGTGCAGGAACTCGTCGGATGGAAGCACGATCAGACGATTCTCGTGACTCCCTTTTCGGTCAGTGCCCGCAACTTCCGCTACTACAAGTTCGATCTGCCGGAAGGCTCGACCAATGTCTCCATCGTGGGGCAGTTCACAGCGTCCACTGCCGAGAAGAAAGCCGGAAGCGCTAAGCCCAATACCAGCGAACCGGAGGACAACGATGTGGAGGTATACGTCCTGAGCGAGCCCGCCTTTGCCGTCTGGCAGAACGGTTATGCGACCAGTTCCGTCTACGAAAGCGGCCGAGTCTCGCAAGGAACCATGCAGTCGGATCTTCCCGCCGGCGCTGGAGTGTATTACCTGATATTCAGCAACAAGTTCTCACCCAAGACTACCAAGAGCGTCAACGCAACCGTCCTTTTACGGTACAAGAGTTGGCTACCTGAGTCGGTCCGCCGGATGAAAGAACGCTTCTGGAACTGGGTCGGGCTCTGAATTTCTTTTGGGCGCCCCTTTCCTTCCGCTGAATTGTCGTTCTTTCCCCGTGTCCGAGCGCGCTCAGCCGTCCGTAAACGCCACAAAGTGGTCTAGCCACCTAACCTCCAAAACTGGGATTCGCATACCACAAGAAGTGCATTAAAGTCAGTAAGTTCAGGATTCTAAAGGGCTAACTTCGGGGTTACTAGAGGACAGTCCTTCTAGTGCCTTGCGAGTTAATCCTGAGCACGTTTCAATAGCTACGAAAGCAAATTTACCGTTCCAATTCCTTGGAGGGAAAACGTGCGCAAAATAGCCTTTGTGGGACTTCTTGTAGGACTCTTTACGCTCTCGGCAGTGGCAGCTGAGTCAGACCATCCGAAGGCGGAATTCTTCGGTGGATATCAGTACACGCGTCTGGAAGGTGGGGTCAATGCGAATGGCTTCAACCTCGGCGCGACTGCGAATTTCAAGGACTATTTCGGCATAACCGCTGATTTCGGCTCCAGCTACATGACCGAGAGTGGTGTCAGCTTTAACAACTACACCTACACCTTCGGGCCTCAGCTGGCGCTCCGCGCTCACAAGGCCTATACGCCTTTCGTGCATGCCCTGATCGGTGGGGATCATGCTTCGGCTTCCGGGTTCGGCTCCGGCAATGGCATGGCGTTTTTTGCCGGCGGTGGAGTCGACTTCAACTTCAACCAGTACATGGCTTTCCGCGCCTCAGGTGACTGGATGATGCTTCACGGCAATGGCAGCACCAGCAGCAAGAACTTCCGCATGCCGATTGGCGTCGTGTTCAAGTTCTAAGCAACAAGCCTGCAAAAGTGAAAGGGCGGCGATGAGCCGCCCTTTTTCTTGTGTCTGCAAATCTCTACCGCATCGACTCTTCAATCTCGGAAATCCAGTCTGGCCGCTTCAGAACTTCCCGCGGCTTGGGACCATCGGCGGCTCCGACAATGCCGTCTTGCTCCATGAGATCGATCAGGTGCGCGGCGCGTCCGTAGCCGATGCGCAGACGGCGTTGGAGCAGGGAAGTGGAGGCCTTCCCAAACTCGACGACGAGTCTCACCGCATCGTTGTACATCGGATCGCTTTCGCCCTCGCCAGCCTCACCGGGTTCGCCACCATTCGCGGCAGCAGCGGCGTCGCGCTCCTCTTTCGGCGCTTCCAGGAAGTGGTGTATGTATTCCGCCTGTGCCTGCGCTTTCCAGAACTCGACGACCGCGGCGATCTCTTTCTCGGTCACAAACGGAGCATGCAAACGGTGCACGCGAGCCGATCCCGAAGGCAGATACAGCATGTCGCCTTTGCCCAGCAGTGCTTCCGCGCCGTTTGCGTCGAGAATGGTACGCGAGTCAACCTTGGTCGCCACGCGGAATGAGACGCGGGCAGGGAAGTTTGCCTTGATCAGTCCGGTGATGACATCGACCGACGGTCGCTGCGTCGCCAGCACCAGGTGAATGCCGACTGCTCGCGCCATCTGGGCCAGGCGCGTGATGGATTCTTCCACGTTCGAGGAATCAAGCATCATCAGATCGGCCAATTCGTCGATGATGATCACGATGTAGGGGATCGGCTTCTCATCCGATTCTTCGTCAAACAGACTCGGCGTACCCTGATCGAAGAGCTTGTTGTACTGATCGATATTGCGTACGCCTTTGGAGGCCAGCAGCTTTAGCCGCCGCTCCATCTCGCGCACCGCATTACGCAGAGCGTTTGCCGCCAGCTTCGGCTCGGTGATGATCGGCGTATAGAGGTGAGGAACGCCTTCGTAATTTCCCAGTTCCAGACGCTTCGGATCTACCAGAATCAGCCGAACCTGATCGGGAGTGGCCTTGTACAGAATCGACATGATCATCGCGTTGATCGCGACGCTTTTTCCGGCGCCCGTCGATCCGGCAATCAGCAGGTGCGGCATGCCTGCGAGGTCGGCGGTGACGATGCGGCCGTTGATGTCCTTGCCCATCGCCATCGTGAGCTTTGACCTCGAACCCATGAATTCCTGCGACTCGATGTTCTCGCGCAAGAAGATGATTTCACGCTGCCGGTTCGGTACCTGGATGCCAACCGTGCTTTTTCCGGCCATCCGCTCGACCAGGATGCTCTCTGCCTTCAGCGCCAGGCACAAATCATCCACAAGATTGGTGATGCGGCTGTACTTGATGCCGGCTTCAGGCTTGAACTCGAACGTGGTGACGACCGGACCAGGGTTGATCTGCGAGACTTGTCCGTGAACCTCGAACTCGGCGTACTTTTCGGTCAGCACCTGCGCCAGCAGCTTGAGTTCTTCGGCATCGACGGCCTGGTGTTCGTCGGGACGCTGCAACAGGCTGCTCGACGGCAGTTTGTAGCCGCCGGCCGCGATGCGAGGCATCGTCGTCTTGGCCTTCTGGCCGCTGTCGCCACGCTCGGTGACTTCAGGATCCGCCGCCTCCTCTTCCGGAGAGTTCGACGCTAAAGATTCCGGCAGAATCCCGCCGGTCTGGGCCTTGGCCCTTACTGGCTCTTCTTCGGCCAGCATGCGCTCGATTCCGGTGCGGCGGGGTTCAGGCGCGGCTTGAGGCGCGGACGACGTCGGACGCGGCTGGATCAATTGCGTCTTCACGATCGGCTTCGATATCCGTCGCTGCTCCAACTCCTTCGCCTGACGCCTGCGGGCGCGTTCCAGTCGCCAATCTTTATAGCGACTCCAGAGTGCCGTGACGAAAGCAAACCGCGTTGGAGCCCAAACCTGAAGCGCAGAGAAGGAGAATGCGGTGGACAGATACAAGGCCACGGCCAAAACAGTGGCGCAGACGATGTACGCGCCAACCAGATTCAGATAGTGAATGAGGAAATCGCCGATCACGCGGCCAAGCAGGCCTTCAACCGGAATCACGTGCATCCAGCGCATCTGTCCAGGCAGCAGCGCAAGCATTGCTGGCACGAACATTAGCAGCCAGATTCCGCCCAGGCTCTTGGCCAGCGGCGACTGCACTTTCATCGAGCGGAACCAGCGCGCACCGAGCGTCGCCGGGAAGATGATCAGCAGGAATGCTCCGACGCCCAGGAACTGCAACACCGCGTCCGCGGTATAAGCGCCGACGATACCGATCCAGTTGCGGGCGGCATGCGATCCGGTTAGGACCGAGGCGCTATTCCATGACGGGTCCAGAGGCGAATAAGAAACCAGCGCGAGGAGAAGGAGGAGCGCAGAGACGCACATCAGGAACCCGATCAGCTCGTTGAGCCGGCGGTTCCCAGTGGGGACAAAAATCGTTGCCAGATAATCCATGAAGGCTGATTCATCGCCGAAGAAACGCCTTCGGCGCCGTAATCGGCCAGAGCGGAACTATTATCGCAAGAACCGGAGGTTCCGACAATCGGGGATTTCAGATGGTGTTTATCTGGTTATCTCATTCAGCAATTTGCACTTGGCAATTAGCATTTGGCCATTCATGGTTCTTGCAGGCAGACAGACCAATGCGGCTAAGGTGCCAATTGCCAAGTGCGGTTGTTACGCCAGTTTTGCCGCGAACACGAGCACAAGCACTCCGACGATGATGCGATACACCGCGAACGGAGCGAAGCCCCGCTTGCGGACGTAGGCCATGAACCAGGCGACTGAGGCATAGGCCACGATGAACGAGACGACGAATCCGATTGCCAGCACAATCCAGCCGTGCGGATCGATCTGCGCGACGCCGATCGGATTCTCACCTTTCCCACGAAGAGACTTGTAAAGCGTGTAGAGCGTTGCCGCAGCCATAGTGGGCATGGAAACGAAGAAGGAGAACTCGAGCGCTGCCGCGCGCGACATGCCGGCAAGTTGTCCGGCGGCGATGGTCGCCATCGAACGTGAGGTTCCCGGGAACACGGCCGACAGAATCTGGCAGAACCCGATCCAGATCGACTGACCGAGGCGCATGTCCTCCATCTTCCAGGTGCGAATCTTGCTGTTGCCGTTCGGACCAGCGGCTTCAGCCTTGCCGTGCGTGGCGTCGACGATCCACATCACGACTCCACCGAGCAGCAGCGACCATCCTATGATGACGATGCTTTCCAGATGCTTGCCAATCACCTTGGTCAATAGGAAAGACGGAATCGCCGTGACGACGAAAGCGATCATGGTCAAACTGAGAGGGTGGGTAAGAAGGTTGCGGTTTCCGCTTTCGCCGTATGGAAAGGACGACAAGAACTTCTTGATTCTGCTCCAGAAGTAAACAGGCAGGCACAGGATCGCGCCCAGCTGGATGACGATGGAATACATCTTCCAATAACCATCGGACAGATTGATGTGCAAGAGTGCTTCGGAGAGCCGCAAGTGCGCTGTGGAACTGACGGGCAGGAACTCAGTTAGACCTTCCACTACGCCCAGAATCAGTGAGAGCAGGTAATCGTGCAATCTTCCTCCCGGAAAAATCGGACAGCTAGTATCTCAGAAATGTTTGTAGGAAAGTTGGAGAAGCATTGAACCGTACAGTCCTCTTATGTTGTCATCCTGAGCGGCGTTCTTTGCCGCGAAGGACCTATGAACTCCTTCGCAGCGCCGGTGCCGCCAGCAAGTTGCACAGGTCCTTCGCCGCCAAAACCGCGGCTCAGGATGACATTGTTATGGATTGCAGCAAGGAGAAAAACTAATCCGGACGCTGCAAACGCCTGCCGACGAGCGCGCGGATGCTGGCATAGAGTCCCGCATTCAGGAGAGCAATTGCGGTCCACAAAAAATAGAATTTGTTCGTGCCAACTTCCGGATCGAAGGCAATCGACAGCAGCGATGGTGGGCACAATGCTACGAACGCAATCATCAACGCGGAGTCTCGCTGAATGAGAGATTGCGAATCGGTGAGCAGTTGGTAGGAAACGAAGATAGCCGTAATCGCGAACCCGAACATGGCCGCGGTGATGTGACGACGGTCTGGCGCGCTCATGGGATTAATCGCCGGCGTTACCGTATGTTGGAACGCCCTGCTGGATGTAGTAGACGAGTGTCTGCGCGCGCAAGGCCCACTGACTCTGGGCGTACTGGCCGATGATTCGCTGCGCGAGATCGAGTGCGCGGCTCTTCGCGCCCTCTGACTTTTTCTGATTGGCCTCCGTCTTGTAAATTTCGATCAACGCCGATTGACGCCAGGCTGCGTCGTAGAGCGCCTCGGGAGCAGCGGAGGACTGTTCGTGCTCTTTGGCGTACTTCTCGTACATGTCGGCTTCTTTTTCCGGACACTTCGCCGCCGCCTGCCAATCGCCGCAAAGTTTGTTTTCGAGCAGGTGGAAGGCGGCGAGGTCGGCCCATTTCGTGCCGGAAAATTTCTTTATCACCAGCTTCATCCACTGCTCATCGATCTGGCCGCGCATGTAGGCGTCGCGCTCGCGGGCCGATGGGCGCGTCATCACATCGTTGCGATCCATCTGCCAGCGGATGTCGGCGGCACGATACAGCCCTTCGGCGGCGAGAGGGGATGTGGGAAACAGATCGTAGACGCGGTAGTAGAGACGCATAGCGTCCTGGGCAGCGTCGCGACGGCCGCGGCGGCGGCTGGCTTCGTCTTCGGAATTGGCGGCCTCGCCGAAGATGATCTTGTCGCCGTTGGCAGTGGTCTGGCTGACGAGCGCCTTGGTCAGAACCCATCCAGTGATAGTTTTGCCCTGGGATTCCTCGTCGTCGTCATTCTCATCTTTGCTGGGTTCGCGCAGGATCGCCTCGACGTGCGTCCAGTCGCGGCTGCTGTCGATGATGATGAGTTCGTGGCCGCGTCCAGCAGTGCCGAGCTTGGCGGTTTCGGAGCTGGGTGAAACGCGAATGGTCTCTTCGTGAACCAGAGTTCCGCGCTGGGCTTGGGCGAAGGCTGCGCTTGTGGAAAAAAGCGCGGCGAGGACGAGAATCGCGAACTCCCGAAATGGGAATCGGGGTGTGGAGAAGGGTATCCCCCCTCCCCCCTGATCTATTGGAATCATAGTGTTACGGGAAAGCTTCGAAAAAATCCTAGAGACGCAACGAGTTGTGGGCAAAATCTTCAAAACAAGAGAGTTGGCGCCGCTCTCCCGCATTTGGCAACCTCGGTCGGGATTAAGGATGGCTGGTTTGAAGTTTGAAGTCAAGGATAGATGTCACACACAGCTGCGATAGATGTCACACACAACTGCAAGACCGAGCACTCAGTGGACAGTGGCAGAGAATTCGTTAGCGTGAGCCTGGGAAGAATTCGGTGACGCACGCCGGCCAATTTGAGCGGGTAGGGATCCTTCGACTCCGCAACCTCTTCGCTGCGCGAAGCGGTTGCTCCGCTCAGGATGACACGGCTTCCGGTTTCTCGGTAATGCTGTCTTCGCGACAGTTCACTAGCACGCCGCGGGCGGAAAATCCTCATTTCTGTTTCTGCTGAGTTCGGATCTGATCGACCAGCAGACCGACGTCAGACGAGGAGAGCTTTTCGCCGAACTTCGGCATGTGGTGCTTGCCGTTCGTGATGATGGTACGAAGGCCGTCGGCTGACATGGTAGTCGCTTTTCCTGAAACCAGCGACGGACCAGCCATGAATCGTCCTTCGGCGGTTTTGCCGTGGCACTTGGCGCAGTTCTTTTGGTAGACCGGATTCGTGGTCAGTGAACCTTCAGATTTCATTTCCTGGCCGGCGGCGGCGAGGTTGAGACAGAAGAGAATGGTCGCGGCGTGTCTGAGTATGCTCAATTTGCCCCCGGCGGCCCGCATATTTATAGAGAGTCTTACGTACACGGCTTGGGTTGCATTGGCGAACAAAATTCTGCGGGAATCGGTTGTGACATGTCCATCGCCCTTCTTAGTGTCAGCAGGTTGCATAGGTCCTTCGCCGCAAATGACGCGGCTCAGGATGACATTGTTGACATGGATTACAGCAAAGCGAAAGATCTCCAGATCTACTGTCGAAGTGCCTTGAGCATTTCCGGTTCGATGTTGCCGCCTGAGATGATCGCAACATTCAGCTTGGTCTGCGGGAGTTCTTTGGCGTGGAAGATGAATCCGGCGGTGGCGACGGCGCCGCTGGGCTCGGCCACGGTGGAGGGATTCGCGCTCAGATATTTCATGGCCTGGCGGATTTCATCCTCGGTGACGGTGATGATGTCGTCGACATAGGCGCGGATGTGCTCGAAGTTGATGGAGCCAATGCTTTGGGTGCGGAGTCCGTCGGCAATGGTGCGGGAGACTTGCTCGGCAGGGAACTGGACGATCTTGCCTTGACGCAGGCTGGCCTGGGCGTCGGCCGCGAGTTCGGGTTCGACGCCGATGACTTTGATTTTGGGGTTCGTCAGCTTGATTGCCGCGGCGACACCCGAGATCAGGCCTCCGCCGCCGACGGGGGAGAGAACGGCTTCGACCTCGGGCAAGTCTTCGAGGATTTCGAGGCCGATGGTGCCTTGTCCGGCGATGATTTTTTCGTCGTTGTACGGGGGGACGATGACGTATCCGTGCTGGGCGGCGAGTTGCTCGGCTTTGTTCTTGCGCTCGTCTGAGCCTGGGCCGACCAGTACAATTTCGGCGCCGAGTTTAGCGGTCGCTTCGCGTTTGATTAGCGGGGCGTTGTTGGGCATCACGATGACCGACTTCACGTTGAGCGCGCGGGCGGCGTAGGCGACGCCTTGGGCGTGGTTGCCGCTGGAGTAGGAGATGACGCCTCGTTGCCGCTCGGCTTCTGAGAGGGAGGCTATTTTGTTGTAGGCTCCGCGGAGTTTGAAGGCGCCGATGGGTTGCTGGTTCTCGGGCTTGAGCAGGAGGCGGCGCGGGTCTTCGGCGCAGAGCGGGAATTCGATCATTTGGGTGCGGACGGTCACGCCTTTGAGGCGCGATTGGGCGGCGTGCAGGTCGGAGAGTTTGATCATGCGTTTCAGCTGTGCCTACGGCACAGGGTATCGTTAATGTCAGGTTTCCCGCCACTGGAAGTGGCGGGCTACTGTCAGCGGTCCCTTTCTGGGACCTGGAGTGGAGGAGATCTGATGGCGCGGCGATTGAGGGCGGGTGCTTCCGGTGTCAGCCGTGATTCTTCGGCTGATCTGGCGACCGTGCTGATCGAGATCATTTGCGCTCGCTTTGCTCGCGCAAATGCTTCGCTCAGGATGACAGAATACGATGTGCCCGCCAGGCGCTCGGCTTTGCCTTCGCTGGACAGCCGAAGGCGGCTGTCCGCATATAGTTTCTCGGATGGACGGACGAGGGCGCGCGTCCCTACACGTGACGATCAGATTTCCAGGATCACCGGCATGATCAGGGGGCGCTTTTGGCTTTGTTTGTTGATGTAGCGCTTCAGGTCGGCGCGGATTTTTTCTTTGATCACACCGTAGTCGGCTTTTTCTTCTTCGCTGGAGAACGCCAGCGTGTCTTCGACGATGCGCTTGGCGCCGTCCATGAAGCCGTCCTCGCCGACATTGAAGCCACGGGTGACAATTTCTGGCGTGGTTTCAACTTTTCCTGACAACTTGTTAATCGCGATGATGGGCAGCACGATGCCGTCTTCGCTCAGATGACGGCGATCTTTGATGATCAGGTCTTCGACCACGTCGGTGCGGTTGCCGGAGTCGATGCAGACGCGTCCTACATTGACCTTGCCGGTTTTGCGCGCGCCGAGTTCGTCGAACTCCAGAATCTCTCCGCTTTCGATCAGCATGACTTTGCCGACCGATCCGCGCATGGCGGCGGCCATTTCCGCGTGCAATTTCAGTTGGCGGTACTCCCCGTGTATGGGAATGAAGTAGCGCGGCTTGACCAGGTTGATGATCAGCTTGAGCTCTTCCTGGCTGGCGTGGCCCGAGACGTGGACCGGCGGGCTGGTGCCATCTTCGTAAATGACGTGGGCTTCGCGGCGGAAGAGGTGATCGATCATCCGGTAGATAGTCTTTTCGTTGCCGGGGATGATGCGGCTCGAGAGAACGACCGTATCTCCCTTTTCAATCTTGGCGTGCTTGTGATTATCGACGGCGGCGCGGCTCAGGGCCGACATGGGCTCGCCCTGCGTCCCGCTGATCAGGACACAGACTTTTTCGGGCGGGAAATTCTTCATCTCGCCGGGATTGATCACCAATCCTTCGGGCATCTCGATATAGCCCAAGTCCTCGGCGATCTCGGCGGAGTTGTTCATGGAGCGGCCGATGAAGGCGACTTTGCGTCCGTGCTCGTGGGCGAGTTCGACGGCGAGGTTGATGCGGTGAATCGAACTGGAAAAACAAGAGATAAACAGGCGGCGCTTGGTGTGGGCGAAAACTTCGTCGAATTTGCGGCGGACCGCGCGCTCGCTGGGTGTGTATCCCTTGCGCTCGACGTTGGTGGAATCCTGAAATAGCGCGAGCACGCCCTCTTTGCCGTACTCGGCGAAGGTGTGAAGGTCAAAGAGTTTGTTATCAGTGGGAGTGGGATCGACCTTGAAATCACCGGTATGGATGATGACGCCTAGCGGGCAGTGGATGGCGAGCGCGACACAGTCGACCAGGCTGTGCGTGACCTGAATCGGATGGACGGTGAATGCTCCCAGCTTGATGCGCTCGTTGGGCCGCATCTCGTGGAGGTCGGCGTCGTCGAGCAGGCCGTGCTCGTCGAGTTTGTCTTCGACGTAGGCGAGCGTGAACTCCGTGCCCCAGACTGGCACGTTGAGTTCGGAGAGAATCCAGGGGAGGGCGCCGATATGGTCTTCGTGTCCGTGTGTGAGGATAATGCCGCGCACGCGCTGGCGATTTTCAGTCAGATACGAGATGTCGGGGACAACGATGTCGACGCCGAGGAGTTCGGCTTCGGGGAACATGAGTCCGCCGTCGATGACGATGATGTCATCGCCCCAACGCACGGCCATGCAGTTCATGCCGAACTCGCCAAGGCCGCCGAGGGGGATGACTTGCAGTTTTCCGCTGGGCATGGAGTAAGGAGAATGCTAGCACAGAGCGGTGAGCAGTGAGCGGTGAGCGATGAGCAATGAGCGGCAAGGAGGGCGATTTGCTCACTGCTCCTCCCTCATTGCTCATGGCTTCACCTGATGGCATTCTGTTGCTCGCTGCGTTAAGGTGAATTCTATGGCAGACGAGAGGAAATCATGGCTGCGGCGGACGGTGGAGTCTGGTCTGCAAAGAGGGCTTACGCGGGCTTATCAGGGAGTGCGCGTGGATCCGAGGAAATTCCTGCTGCAGTTGCGAGTGGCATATCGCCTGCCGATCAGCGGATATCACGGTGTGTACTCGCTGGAAATGCATGAACTCGATGCGGTGGCAGATTCCATTATCCGCAGCGGAATGAAAATGGCGGCGCTCGAGGGCGCGGGATTCGGGCTGGGCGGGTTGCTGACGATTGTGCCGGATCTGGGGATTCTTTCAGCGATCACGATGCGCACGATTCAGAAATTGAGCCTGCTATATGGGTTCGAATACAACACCGATGACGAGATTGCCGAGTTGTGGGTCGCGGCGGCCAGTGCCGCCGGAGTTGATTTGAGCCGGGAGCTGCTCGAAAAACAAGTCATCAACAAATTTGTGCCGCGGGTTATCCAACGGATCGCGGCGCGAGCCAGCACTGAAGTGGTGGAGAAGTGGGCCGGAAGAGTGATTCCGCTGGCCAGTTCGGCGATTGGAGCGGGGTTGAACTACTGGTTTGTGCGGGCGTGGGGACAGCGCGCGTTGATGCATTTTCGGCAACGGCATTTGGCGGTGCGGCAGCGGGAGCACTTGCGGCCGGTGATTGGTGGTGAGCAAGCCAGTCTGCCGGCAGGGAAGCCTTAGAGGGCCGCGACACACGGGTCGGATATCAGATTTTGACATGCACAGGTTGCATCCGGAATGGTCTCAGCGACATCTGTGGTAGTGGCGCTCGGCTTCGCCTTCGCTTGGACAGCCGAGGCGGCTGTCGCTACATGGGCCGTGGCGAGGCGGTTGTTGTTACATCGGCCCTGTTGCGGCTGTGATACAAAAATAAAGAATGCCTAACTTTTCCTGCGCTGCAATTCTCTTTGATCTGGATGGGGTGCTTTGCGATTCGACGCGGCAAGTGGACCGCGAGTGGCGGGATTGGGCTGCGCGCAAGGGTGTCGATGGCGATGCGGTAATGGCCATCGCGCATGGCGTGCGGACGATCGAAGTAATCCGGCGAGTGGCGCCGCATCTTGATGCTGAGTCCGAGGCGGCGGCGATCGAGAATCATGAAGCACACGATCAGACTGGGGTGGTCGTCATGCCGGGCGCGCTGGAGCTGGTGCAATCGATTCCTGAGAGACGATGGGGCGTGGTCACGTCCGGTTCAAGACTGCTCGCGCAAAATCGTTTGCGGCATTGTGGATTGCCGGTGCCGGAAGTTCTGGTTACCTCCGACGATGTCACCAACGGGAAGCCGCATCCGGAGCCGTATTTGAAGGGGGCGGAGGGGTTGGGATATGGCGCCGCGGAATGCCTGGTCATTGAAGACGCGCCTGCAGGGATTCAGTCGGCGCGCGCGGGCGGGATGAAGGTGTTAGGGATCACGAGTACCTATCGGGCAGACGTCCTGGGGCATGCCGATGCAGTGATTGGAAAGTTGGCGCAGGTTCGGGTTACCTCGAATGGATCGGGCAAACTGGGAGTCGAGGTTCGGTGGGAGGTCTGCTTATTTGGATGACGTCTTGAACGAATAACTTCTTAATTGCTTCCGCTTCCTGTGGTGGGCGCCGTTCCTTTTAGGCTCGCAAGATAGCAGTTTTCGTGAATGGCCTGACCGTCTTCATCGGTTTTCGCGTCTTCGAGCCTGATGGGTTCGCGGCAGAGCGGGCAGATCGGCGAATAAGCGGCGGACTGCCCTTGGGACATCAGAAAAGACTCCCTTCAACAGCGAGGCATCAGGACATTCCCCTTAAGTGATCCTGAACCGCGCGCACTTTTTGCAGGCACATTCGAACAACGGGTTCGAGGGAAGTGCCATGTGTCCGCATTGGTTGCACGTGTACCTGTCTTCGCTCTCAGGGATCGCCATCACTCGGAAGTTGCCGGCCTCGACACAATACGGGCACCGGATGACGCCTCGCGCACTCTGATTCTGTTCTCGTGGAAAGTATGAGTTCGCCATCGAAATCCTCGGTTCTTCTGTCCGCTAGACGGCGAGACACCCCACCCGATCTTGCTTCGCTGGTTGGATGCTACGCCCCAAGGAGAGAGGCCGTCTGCACGGTGAGGGCCATACATGTGTGCGTCTGAGTACATACAAGCGAACGCAATAAGAGTAGGGTAAGGGTGTCTCTTCTAGCATCGTCCCGCCTAATAGGCAATTCTCGGCAAACGGTCCCTTGCAAAATCAGACGGATCTTCCGTTGCGCAAGGAGTCCCTATGGCCAGAGATGCAACTCCTCGTTTGCCGAGACGTTCCAATCCTTCCTCGGACAGAGCAGGCAGTGATGGGAGGGTAGGCAATTTGATTCTCCGTAGCCTTCCGCGTAAGGAGAGCAGTCAGCTTTTCCCCCTGATGGAATTTGTGCGCCTGAAACTACACCAGGTATTGCACGAACCCGGCGAGGTGATCAGGTCGGGGTATTTCCTGAATGACGGACTCGGTTCGCTGCTCACGACCCACCCGGACGGGAAGACTGTGGAAGTGGCCTTGACTGGAAGAGAAGGATTCATTGGTTTGCCAGTAATCTTCGGGTTCAAGACGAGCGCGCTCAGAGTGGTCACTCAAGGCGAAGGAACCGCCTATCGAGTGGAAGTGGATTCGCTGCTGAGGATCTTGTCCCAATGCCCCGAACTGGAAACCCAGCTCCAGCGCTTTTCGATGGTGCTCGGCATGCAGTCCACGCAACTGGCAGCCTGCAACCGCCTCCACGACGTGGCAGAGCGTTTGGCGAGATGGCTGTTGATGAGCCACGACCGGATCGGGATGGACGCTCTTCCGTTAACCCAGGAGTTCCTGGCACAGATGCTTGGCACTCGCCGGGCGAGTGTCACTGGGGCCGCGGGATCTTTGCAGAAGGCGGGGTCGATTGAATACTCGCGGGGACGCGTGAGGATTGTTAATCGAGGGAAACTGGAGGAAGAAGCCTGTGACTGTTACGCGGCCATTGAGCGGCAAAAGAAGAGATGGCAGGAAGAGGCGAACTAGCGATCCTTCCACGAAAAGTCCACGCTGAGCTCAGGCTCTTCGCTTAGTTCGGACAGATCGTGTTCCAATTCGAGGATACGATTCTGCCGAACATCGTACGCAGCCCGTTCTGCCACAGACAGTCCCCCGAAGACTTCATCAGCCCGTGCCTTGGCCTGCTGTTTGCGAAGATGCTCTAGCTCGAGTTGCGGCGCTTTGCTCCTCATAAATGCAGACGGGCCGCTGATCTCATCCGGTCGGGTTCGACTTGGAGGGGCGTGACTACCTCCACCATAGTCTTTGCTAAGAGGGATGAAATACCGTGGACACTGTACGCTAGCGTACATACGTGAGCCCGGCTGCGCAACTCTTTTGTTAGCCTAACGGAGCCAATCTTCCAGTTCGATGCCGCGATCGGTTTTGTCGTCGCGGTACTTCACGATTACCGGGGTATATAGAGAGAGATTCCAGTCTGCGGACTTGCTCTTCTTGACGGCGCGCGAGCCTGGAACTACAACCGCGTTCTCGGGGACTTCCAGCGGAGCGTCAGCGGTGGCGCGGTAGACTTCGCCTTTCACCAGATCATAGAGCGGAGTGGAGCGCGTCAGGATCGTGCCTGCGCCCAGAACTGCTCTTGCCCGCACCAGCGTGCCTTCAAAAATGCCGCAATGGCCACCGACAAGGACGTCGTCTTCGATGATCACCGGAGCGGCGTTCACCGGTTCCAGGACGCCTCCGACTTGTGCGGCGGCGCTCAGGTGGACGCGCTTGCCGATTTGCGCACAAGAGCCCACCAGAGCATGGGAGTCGACCATGGTGCCTTCATCGACGTAAGCGCCGACGTTGATGAACATTGGGGGCATGCAGATTACTGAGGGCGCAATGTAGGCCCCGACACGGGCAGACGATCCGCCGGGAACGACGCGTACGCGATCGGCAACGGTGAACTGGCGGGCAGGGAACGTGTCTTTATCGACGAAGGAGAGGCCGGCCGGCATTTCCTGGAGAACTCCGAGACGGAATCCCAGGAGGATGCCTTGTTTGACCCAGGCGTTGACGGTCCAGCGGCCGTCAATCTTTTCCGCGGCGCGGATTTTGCCATGCGTGAGTTGATCGCGGAATTCGAGGAATACTTTTCGCGCGTCGGGATCGTGCACGACTTCGCCTTGCGCGGCGAGGCGTTCGATGGAGGCTTTCAGGGAGGACATGGAATTGATGATTGTTGATGGTTGATTGTGATTTGTCAAAAGCGAAAGCGATCACCACAGAGGACACAGAGGTCCACAGGGGATTTCAGATTTAACCCTCACCGCGCCCCAAAATTTGCAGTCTGAAATCTGGAAATCTGAAATGTTCTTCAGATGCACTTGCACTCGCTGCGGATCAGTACGCCGGTCATGGCGTGGGCGACTTCGCGGGCTTCGGGAAGAGTTGCGTAGGGGCCATGCCACTTAGCGTGGTTAGGGTCGTGGCCGGAGGGGCGTCCTTTGCCGTGGCTGCACTGGCCACAGGTGGCGCGGTGGAGGACGATTTTGTGTGGGCCCGCAGCCCAATTCTCGTAGATGAAGAATGCGGCCGCTTCTGGAACCGGGCCGGCGGGTTTGCTGATGAGTCCGACGTCAGTGACCACTCTCTGCAACTTCGAGCGCGTGTCGCGGCGCATGGGGACGAGCGGCAGGCGGTAGACCTCTTCAATCTTGCCCATCATGGCCAGCACGGCTTTCACCGGCAGTGGGCTTGACTCGATGAAGTTGGCCTGCATCAGGGGCATATATTTGCGGTTCAGGGCGCGCGCTGTCGCCCAATCGTTTGCTAGGGCGGCGTGGGTGAGCGCGGCCATTTCGTGCGGGATTTCGTTCGAAGCGACGGAGACGATACCAACACCACCGAGCGCGATCACGGGTAGAGTCACCGCATCATCACCCGAAAATACGAGAAAGTGTTCGGGGACCGAAGCGATCGCTTCGGCAATCTGAGTCATGTTGCCGCTGGCTTCTTTGACCGCGACAATGTTTGGAATTTCGGCGAGGCGGGCGAGCGTGGCGGGTTCGAGATTGGCCGACGTGCGCCCGGGGACGTTATACAGAATGACGGGCTTGTCGCCGATGGCTTCCGCGATCGCTTTGAAGTGGCGGTACTGGCCTTCCTGCGTGGGCTTGTTGTAGTAAGGATTCGCGGTGAGGATGGCGTTGACACCTGGGCGCGCGGCGAGCTCCTTCGCTTTTTCTACGGCCTCGTGCGTCGCGTTCGAGGTTGCGCCGGCAACGATGGGGACGCGTCCGGCGGCAACTTCGATGGTGGTGTCGATGACGTGCAGCCACTCGTCGTGCGTGAGAGTGGGAGTCTCTCCGGTGGTGCCGCACGGGACGAGGAAATCAATGCCAGATTCGATTTGCCAGGAGACCAGGTTGCGCAGGGCGTCGTCGTCGATGGAGCCGTCTTGATGAAACGGAGTGACCAGAGCGGTGCCGCATCCACGGAGTTGCATAGGGATAAGATAGCGCGAATGAGCGGGGAGGGAAAATCGTGTGACGGGGATCACAACCAGTGGAGGGGCGGACGCCTTCGTCCGCCGTGCTGCGGCATGTGTACTCCCTGACTTTATGTGTGCTAGCAGACGCTGTCATTCTGGGAGGCTGATACGATTTCACCGTGAATCCCGTAATCCTGTTCTTCGCTTCTGGCGAGTCGCTTTATCCCGGAGCCGCCTTGCTCATCGCTTCAGTTGTGACCTCAGCGTTCTCTCTGCCAACCATAGTCATTTGGATTCGACGAATTAGCGTGTGGGTTGGATTAGCCTTGCTGATCATGGCTAGTCCTCCGCTACCCTGGAGTCTCGACGCACTCTTCGGTCTTGTATTCCTGCTGTTTCTGATCTCTGGGCATCGCCTAAAGCCGACTCATGAATTGAGAAGATTTCACATTGCTTCATCGGTCTTCTTTGTTCTCGTATTGCTCATTATTCCGATCACAGAATTTGCTCACCGAAGACTGCCAGCAATCCGCGGAGAAGCAAGCGATCACCTCGTTGTCATTGGAGACTCCATCTCGGCGGGTTTAGGGACACGCGTGCGCGCTTGGCCAGAGGTGATGCGGCAGGCGACTGGGGCGGAGGTCACCAACCTGTCGAAGCCGGGCGCGACAATGATGGACGGACTTTCCTTGGCAAATCGCGTCACTGAGCAAGACCATCTTGTTCTGATCGAACTCGGGGGAAACGATCTGATCGCTGGAGAACGGTCTGAGGATTTTGAGCGATCGCTCGATGGAGTCTTGGCAAGACTCGTCTCGACCAAACGGACGATTGTTATGTTCGAATTGCCGCTCCTCCCACAGATGGTCACCTACGGCCGGGTTCAGCGGCGCTTGGCAAAGAGATATCGCGTATGGCTGATCCCCAAGCGGTTTCTAATCACCGTCATTTCGGGTAAGGACGCAACCACGGACGGCTTGCATCTCACCGATGTAGGCGCTCGTCGCATGGTGTCTCTAGTGGCCCAGGTTTTTTCACCAGTCCTCAAGCCCCGCTAATTCTTACAAATCCCGCCAGACGTCCTTGAAATCGTAGAATCCCTTTTTGCCCATCAGCCACTCGGCGGCGCGGACGGCGCCTTCGGCGAAGGCGCGGCGGGATTTCGCGTCGTGGCAGAGATAGATTCGGTCGGCCGGGGATTCGAAGACGACTTCGTGCAGGCCTACGACTTCGCCTTCGCGGAAGGATGTGATCTCGAGATCCTCGTGCTTGTCTGCGGTCTCGCGGATGATTCGCTGGATCGCAATCGCTGTGCCTGAAGGAGCGTCGTTCTTGTGGGCGTGATGACGCTCGAAAATCTGGCCGGAATAATCGTGATCCAAAGCCGCGGCTGCGGTTCGGGCGATATCAAAGAAGAGATTTACTCCGATAGAGAAATTCGCAGCGTAGATGAATCCTGTCTTGTGGTGCTCGACTAGCGTGCGCACGTGATCCATCTCGTTGTACCAGCCGGTCGTGCCGACCACCATATTCTTGCCGGCTTTTACGCAGGCTTCGATGTGCTGGAGGACGCAGTGCGGGGCGGTGAAGTCGATGACTGTGTCGAAGGGAGCGAGGTTTTCCGGAGTGAGTGCGGCGCACTCGATATTGTCTTTTGCGCCTACGACTCGGGTGTGATGTTTGCGCTCGGCGGCGACTTCGGCCACGAGCGATCCGGTTTTGCCTCGGCCGAGGAGAAGGAGATTCATGGGCTTTCCTTCCAGAGATTTAACCACAGAGGGCACAGAGGGGCACAGGGGCCTCGAGTCCGTATGACGAACTGAAGGGGCGAGGGCGGTCGCCGGCGCTACGGTCTTAGGCGAAGACTTCGGGGTCTAGTTCTGAGAAGAACGTTTTGTGGAGGCGCTGGACTACTTCGGGGACTTCGTCTTCTTCGATGACGAAGGTCAGGTTAATTTCTGAGGCGCCTTGTGAGATCATGCGGATCTTTTTGTCTGCCAGTTCGCGGAACACATGGGCGGCGATTCCGGGAGTTTCGCGCAGATTTTCTCCTACCAGGCAGACGATGGCTTTGCGGCCTTCGTATTTCACGTCGGCCAGCTTGGCGAGATCGGCGGCCAGGGCGGGAATGGCCTGATTCGAATCGACTGTGAGCGAGACGCTGACTTCCGAGGTCGAGACCACGTCGATGGAAACCTTGTGGCGGTCAAAAGCTTCGAAGATGGAGCGCAGGAATCCGTGGGCCAGCAGCATGCGCGGAGCGGCGACGTCTACGATCGTAATGCGCTTCTTGGCGGCAATCGCTTTGAAGATGTTCTTCGTGTGTGGGGCGCGAGTGGTGATACGCGTTCCCTCGCACGAGGGATTGCGCGAGTTCAGAACATAGACTGGAATGTTCTTCTGAATAGCCGGCAGAACGGTGGCCGGGTGCAGGACTTTGGCGCCGAAGTAGGCAAGCTCCGCGGCCTCGTCGAAGCTGATGACTTTGATGCGGCGCGCGTCCGGACAGAGGCGGGGATCGGTGGTGAGAATGCCGTCGACATCGGTCCAGATCTCGATCTTATCTGCGCCCAGGCCAGCGCCGAAGATGGCGGCGGAAAAGTCAGAGCCTCCGCGGCCGATCGTTGTCGTGATACCCGCGCGGTTGGAGCCGATGAACCCGCCCATCACCGGTACTTGTCCTGCCTTGACGAGTGGGAGAACCTTTTCCTGAAGTTTGAGATTTGTTTCTTCGTATTGAGGCACAGCCTGCATATAGGCGCTGTCGGTGATGAGCACATCGCGGGAGTCGATGTGAGCGCCTTTCAGCCCACGGGCTTCGAATGCGGCGGCGACGATCTTGCTCGAAAGCATTTCGCCGAAGGCGGCGACATGATCGGTAGTGCGGGGAGTGATTTCGCCGACGGCGGAGATGCCGCGGAGCAGTTCGTCAAGAGATTCGAAGTCCTGGCCGAGTTCGGAATGGAATTCGGTGAAGCGCGCGGTGCCGAGTAGTTCGCTGGCCGTGTTGTAGTGGCGTTCCTGCAGCGAGCGGCAGAGTTTGAGCGCGGTTTTGCGTTCGCCTTCTCCGGCGGCGCGGGCCATGGTGAGCAGCGTGTCGGTGACCTTGGCCATGGCGCTGACCACGACCACGGGTTGTTTGTCGAGGCGTCCGTGGACGATCGAGGCGACGCGGTCGATGGCTTTAGCGTCTTCGACGGAGGTGCCGCCGAATTTCATAACGATCATTCGACGGGCCTCGAGTGGAATGATCGGTCTTCGGATTGGCACAGGAGTGCGGAGGCGGGACGCCTCCGCCACACTTCGGCTTCGCTCAGTGCGGGCAGCCGGCGGGACGCCGGCGCTACTTTTCTGGCGCCGGTAGTCGGATTCATCCCAGGTATCCCTTGGCTTTCAGGAGTTCGGCGTTTAACACGGCTGCTCCGGCTGCACCGCGGATCGTGTTGTGCGACAGAACCGTGAACTTCCAGTCCAGCACGTTGCACGGGCGCAGACGACCGACGGCAGTCGTCATGCCGGCGCCCATGTCGACGTCGAAGCGCGGTTGTGGACGGTCATTCGCTTCGAGGTAGACTACCGGCTTTTCCGGAGCGCTGGGGAGCTTTAATTCCTGTGGCTCGGCTCTGTAGCTGTTCCATGCCGCAATAATTTCTTCCGCCTTCGCCTTCTTCTTCAAGCGAATCGAGACTGATTCCGTGTGACCGTCTTCCACCGCCACGCGGTTGCACTGCGCGCTCATGGCAAACGGGCCCGGGATGACTCTGGAGCCGTTCAGGTTCCCCAGCAGTTTTTTCGTCTCCTCTTCCATCTTTTCTTCTTCGTTCTTGATGAAGGGAATCACGTTGCCGAGGATGTCGAGCGAGGCTACGCCCGGGTATCCCGCGCCGCTGACGGCTTGCATGGTGACCGCCATGACGGTTTCCAGTCCGAATTTCTGATGCAATGGCGCGAGTGCCAGCACAAGACCGATCGCCGAACAGTTGGGATTGGTGACGACATATCCGCCGGATTTCTTACGCCATCCCTGGACGTCGATCAGTTGGATATGACCGGCATTGACTTCAGGGATGACCAGCGGCACGTCTTCCTGCATGCGAAGCGCGCTGGAGTTGGAAACTACGGCGCAACCTGCGTCGGCGAAACGCGGTTCGAGTTCAGCGGCGATGGCGGAGTCGAGGGCGGCAAAGATAATCTTCGGTGCGCCCTCCGGAGCGGCCGGGGAGACTTTCATTTTTGCCACGGCCGGGGGAATGGGCGTTTTCAGGCGCCACCGCGCGGCGTCTTCATAGACCTTGCCCTCAGAGCGGTCCGAGGCCGCCAGCCACGCGACTTCAAACCAGGGATGGTGCTCGAGCATCTGGATGAATCGTTGTCCGACTACACCAGTAGCGCCGAGAATGCCGATAGGAATCTTCTTGTTCATGTGAATACTTGGAATTTTATAATAAGCGCAGAATTCGTTCTGTGCCCGTAACCAGTCAGGGTGTTACTAAAGCTTAGGAATTCCAGCCGTGGCGCAGTGGGAGGGCGAGACGGCCTCCCCGACAGCCGGCGGGACGGCGCGCTACTTTCGATGACCGCCCGGGCTGCCGATCGAATATTCCGCGGTGAGGGGGCCAAATTTCTTTTTCTCGGTGTAAAGACGCCAGCGGCGGAAGACGATGCGGAGACTGGCCATTACCGGAATGGACAGATAGATACCCAGGATTCCGGCGATTTCTGCTCCCGCCATGACCCCGAAGATGGCGGCGAGGGGATGCAGTTCCATGCTCTCGCCCATGATGTGGGGGGAAGAGACATAGTCCTGGATGCCGCGCCAGACTAACAGAAAAATGACAATGACGAGCCAATGCTGGTAGCTGGTGAGAAGTACTACCGCCAGAATCGTGACCGCGGCGACTAGCGGACCAACAACCGGTATGAACTCCAGCATTCCCCCGATTGTGCCCAGCACCAAGGCATATTGGACACCCATGATGCCGAGAAATGCGGAGTAGATGACGAGAGAAAGGGCGGCCAGAGTAAGTTGGGCACGGATGAAATGCGCCAGCATCTGGTTCAGATCATTAAGCACGTTCTCCAGGAATTCCCGCTGTGGCCGCGATTGGATCGTGGAGAGCAGGAATTCGCTGAAACCGCGTCCATCTTTCAGAAAAAAGATGGAGAGCAGAGGAACAATGAATAACAGCCAGGCCTGTTTCGCGACATCGGCTACGCGCACGCCGATCCGCTGTACCAGGGCTGTGATGTCATTCTGGTGCGTGACCAGAAAGCTCTGGATGGCGTCGGTCGTGGCGCGACTCCAGCCATGCTCCTGCCCCAGCTTGGTGGTGAGCTCGCCGGAGCTGAGCTTCTCGAGCAGGCCGGGCAAGGCCTGGCCGAGCCGGGCAGCTTCTCGCGTGACTTTCGGACCGACAATCACAAAGAACACAACGACCAGCGCCAGCAGCAGAGCGTATAGCACGGCGATAGCGCGGCCGCGTCCCTTAAGCAGTTTCTCCAGGTTGTTGACCAGAGGGCTCATCAGGTAAGCGAAGAAGATGGCGAAGAGGAAGGCAATGAGGGTCGCGCGCGTGACGTAAAGGAATCCCAGTCCCAGGGCGAACAGCAGCACCGTGACGATGACCCGAGCCGTACGTGCGTCAGCCAGCAGCAATAAGTTTTCCAGGGGCGGTCTCGCTTCTGCCGCCGGGCAGCTACAGCTAATCCCGGACTACTTCGGTGTTATCGGCAGGGATCGCCACTCTTATGAGCTTAAAGTGATCCTGTTCATCGACCCAAAGGGCCCAGTCAAAATCGTCACCCTTTAGATTCAGTCGCATCAGTTCGCGGTCAGTTCCGCGAACCTGTATTTTTTCCTTGCCCACCAGTTCCATACGCACATGCTCGGAGTTCTCGTCCTGGGGAACGAGAACACCGAAGTCTCCCGGGTCCTGCTGGCATTTTAAGGCGCCACCTTCGGGCCTGCAGGCTGCGGCCAGATATCTCCAGATCAGAACCTCGCGGTGCACGAAGAAGTTGTTGTCAAGGATGGCGGAAGTGGTGGGCATCAGAAAAGGGCGCTCGATGAGCTTAGAAGATGAAGGCGTGGTGATCTTTTCGAGCAGGAATTCGTTATTCGGAGCGACAGTTAAAGATCCGCCGGAGGACTGGCTCCATTCGTAGCGAATCAACTCGCCTGCGGCAGTGATTTCGAGATCGCTCTTCTGGCTGATCGCATCGGCACCTGCCGTTTGCTTCACCTGTGACTTTATTGTGCTGGAGCCAGTTTGCTGCTGGATGCTGAAGGTCTCGGTGGCGACACGTTGCCCTTTCACAAACACGCCGAAAGAGCCGGAATCCACCGTTTCGGCGGGAGCTGATTTAGCCTGGTTCTTTTTGTCCGCCGCACTGGCAACGACCGCCAAAGAGGTAGCGGCCAGCAAGGTGGCAATACCGACTCTCCACAAATCAAACTTCACTCGACTTCTCCTTGTTGGGTCCGGATCTCGATGCTCTTCAGACCCAGCGTTTCGGCGATCTCAGCAGCGATCTCCTCGAAAGCGCGTTGTTCGGTTTGAATCTTATGAGAGGCCTGCAAGTAGTGCTTGCGCCTGGTTTCATAAAGTTCGCGAAATTGATTGATGCTGTGCAGCAACGGACGCTCCGCCCCCGTTTCGGCGGCCTGTTTCGAGCAGCGCTGCCAGAGTTCCTCGACCGGGGCATCCAGAAAAACCGTTGGAAAGCCGGCCTCTCTCAGCAGAGCCGCATTGTTTTCCTGGACAAATGCGCCGCCGCCCAAGGCTACGACTTTGACCGCGCCTCCCTCCAGTTCAGCGAGCACGTCGCGAACGGCCCCGTGTTCAGCCCGGCGGAATTCGGATTCGCCGGAGTCGCGAAAGATCTCAGGTACTGTGCGGCGTTCGAGACGCTCAATGCGCTCGTCAAGATCCTCAAAAGCCCAGTTGAGGTGCCGCGCCAGAGCACGACCAACACTGGTCTTGCCAGCTCCCATAAAGCCGACCAGAAAGACGCCGCAAAGACGGGGTTCACGCGGAAGCTGGGACTGCACGCGATGACGCCCTTTCGCGCTCACCGTCTTGCCAGAACGCTGCTTCAACCGGTCCGGATTTCTCTGATTCGCTATTCTGATGCGCGTTTTCTGAGGTGGATTTTACCACTGAAGCTACGCAGCACCACCGTGGAGGAGATGGCGGCTCGCCCCATGGTACCCCATAAGGCAACGCCCTCTTTAAGGACGAAGGAGGTGTGCTGCTTGGGCTGCAGCGGGATATCGTCGTGCACTTCGCCGCGGACGGAGCGGGCGCTCACGTCGGCGGAAGTGCTGCCGGGTACGACTGCGTCAATGTCGCCACTGTGGCTGGTGAAGCGGTAATCGCCGTGGTCACCGAAATCCCCAACGTAGCTGATTCCGCCGCTGGTAGAGACGACCTGGACCAGGGGGCCGTTGACGCTGCGAAGCGTTACGTTGCCGCTGAGAGAGTCGATTTCGATGTGCCCGTCCTGCACATTGCTCAGAGTGACCGGGCCATTGAGAGTCTTGATATGCACATGGGCGTTGCTGATGTCGCGCACGTCGACGGTTGCGGCCGCGCCTTCCAATGAAACGTCGCCGTGAAGCTTCTCGGCGCGCAAGCTGCCATTGCTTGAATGCAGAGTGATGCTGGCGTCGGCAGGGGCGAGAATCTCGTAATCGACGCGTCCGGACTGGGCATCTGCACCGGGGAGCAGATGGGACTGAATCTCAACTCTGTTGCCGACCAATGCGTTGTCCACTTCAACTTTGTCAGAGGAAAGTATGGCGCTGATAACTACGATGTTGCCGGTCGAAGGCTTTACCGAAACCGAGCCATATGGATTATTGACGGAAACTCCGGCTCTCAGCCCGACATTAAACCGGTACTCCTTGTGCGTCTCGGCGAGCAGAGTTCCGGACATGATGGTTCCGGCCAGAACAGCGCTGATGGTGGCAAGTTGAATTGTGTGCCCGCTCATAAAGTTCTCAGATCCTCTTGTTTGTCCGCTGCTCGACACATTCCAAATTACTGCAGAGAACGATCCAAAGCCAGTTCGAACAGCATGGCCTTTTGCTCGTAAGCCTCCATCAACGTACGGCGAGCCTCCTCGTCGTTCGGATCGGCGGCGACGATATTTTTTGCATCCTGGATGTACTGATTCACGTGGCGCAGATTGTCGGCGTACTGCTCCTGCAGTGCGGGAGATTGCAGCCCGACCTCCTGCAGAAGGTCGTCGTCGTTCAGTCCGGCGACGGCTGCGTCAGAAACGACCGCGGGTGCATTGACAACGTTCTGGGCGCCCGTGTCGGTTGTTTGAGAGTGTTGCCGGAGATAAATGCCGAGGCTGACCAATAGGAGTGCCGCCGCCGGCACCATCCAGCGCGCCCAACTCCATTGACTACCCAAAGACGGAAGCAGGGAGAGGCTTCGGCGCTGAGGCCGTATCAGTCCCTCCCGTTTCAAAGAATCTTCGATGGATTTCCAAACGCGGGGATGAGGCTCGTGCGCCGCCCGCAAATCGCCCGCAGAGCAGGCGATGACCAGCAACTCGGCAACTAATTTCGCGCACTCGGAACAATTTTTGAGATGAGCCCGTTGTTCGGCGCTGCTGCCGCTTTCGTTCTCCACCAGGCTTTCTTGCAACTCAACGCAAGTCATACAGCTCTCCCCAAGCCTCTGTTGCCTCAGTGTACTGCTACTTCCAAAATGCTTGCACTTTCTGTCTGGCCGCCCCGCCGCCAGTCTTCGCTGGCTTGTCTACTTACTTAGTTGCCTGTAGATGGGCTTCAGGATTTCTCAGTTTTTACTGCTTTTTCTGCCCGATTCATTTTGAGCAGATCGCGCAATTTCATGCGTGCCTTGTGCAACTGGGACTTGCTATTCCCGATCGAGCAGCCCACGATCTGGGCAATCTCATTATGTTCGTAACCTTCGACGTCGTGAAGAACAAAAATCGTGCGGTAGCCGGGGGGAAGGTCGTCCACTGCTCGCTGCAACTGCAGCCGGTCAATGGATCCGGCTAACGCCATGTCTTCTGCCCCGAAGTCTTTCTTCGGTGTATCTTCTTCGCCGCCACTCTGCGTGGTTTCTTCCAGGGAAACCACCGGGAGGCTCTTCTTTCTTAGGTGCATCAGCACTACGTTTACGGAGAGCCGATGCAGCCACGTCGAAAATGCCGATTCACCGCGGAATGTCGCGATCTTGCGGTATAGCTGAAGAAAGGCCTCTTGAGTCAGATCTTCAGCTTCGGCGGTATTCGAGGTCATCCGCAGGCACAGCGAATACACACGCCGCTTATGCTTCTCGTAGAGGGCCTGGAACGCCTGGGAGTCTCCCAGCTTCGCCTTCTCGATCAGCTCGGCTTCGACGAAGTCGCCTGCCTGCCGTTGCTCTGGGTCGGTCAAGTTGCCTTTTCCGGCCGCACCCCGTGAGATGCGGCTAACTATCTTTACGTTGTATGGGTTGCGAGCCGTTGCCGCGGAACGAAAGTAACTCATGGATTCCACTTTTGAAAGCTATTCTACCGTTCTTAGGATTCTGCTCACCTCTTCCCAGATTCGCGAAAGCCCTTTGGGTGTGCGAGGTTAAACAGTTGGACGCTATCACTATTTAACCCTATCCCAAATTTAGAGTCGCGTTCTTCGTAAATTGGTAAATTCTAGGTCTCTAGTTTGTCCCTTACGACGTGATGGTTTCCAGCCTGTGCCCCTTCGGGCCAGTTTCCCGGATGCGAAGAAGTATAGCCAGCGCCAATCCCACGAAGCCGAGGATCGAGAAGATCCACATGCCGAGAGCGTATCCGCCGGGATTGTCCAAGCCCGCGTGAGAGTAGTCGTTCGCCTTGCCGATTAGCAGGTTCAGCATGAAGAACCCAATTTGCTGAATTAGGGTCATGAGCGCGTACGCGGTGCCCAGCCGGGACTGATCCACAATGTACGCCACCGACGGCCACATAACGGCTGGAATCAATGAGAATGCAATCCCCATCATGGAAACCGGTATGTACAGCGAGCTTGGGGAGTAAGCGATCATGAGATAGACCGGCATGAGCAGGAGCGACCCAAACATCATGAAGAGAGCGCGCTTGCCAACTTTATCGACGAGAAGCCCGAACAGCGGCGTGGCAATCATAGCCGCCAAAGGCAGCAGGCTATTCAGGCGGCCGGCCTGCTCTAAGGATGTGACCCGGGCGGCCTCGCCAGCCAGCACACCGCCGTGGGCCGCGAGAATCTTGTTGGTGAAGAGATCGATGGCAAACGTGCGGAACGGGAAGATAGCCGAATAGAAAGTGAAACAAAGGCCCACGACCAGCCAATACGACCAGTCGAAGCGGAAGATTTCCTTGAATTCCAGCTTGTCCGTGCTGCCAGCTTTGCCAAGTTCATACCGCTTCTCGGCATGGCTCTCCAAGGCCCAGTAGATGATCGAACACACAACGGCAAACACTCCCGCACCCACCGCGATCAGCAAGGGGTTCTGCCAACTGGGCTGCCCCGTTGGGCCGTCGGGATAGAAGGCGCGATTGGCCCAGGTGGGGGAGTTGTCGGCTGCCACAGATGCGAGTCGGGCAACCGTGAGATTGATACCAAAGGCAAAACTGAGTTCTTTCCCTCTAAACCATTTCGCCAGGGCAGTGGTGACGGCTACGATCATCGACTCAGCACCGAGGCCTAACACGGTGCGTCCGGCGATCATCACGGGCGCGCTCCCCCTGGACGCGGTGAGCGCCGCTCCCAGGAAGCAGACCACTGCGAATGCGAGGATGGACTTCTTGGTTCCGATTCGATCGATGATGATTCCACCGACGAGGAGTGTTGCGACGGCAGCGACGCTGTAGCTGGCATTGAGCCATCCGAATTGCGTGGCCGAGAAGCCGAGATGGTCGATGAAAATGCGTTCTAAGGCGTTGATGCTGTCATAGATGTAGTAGTTTCCGGCCTGGGCCAGGCTGATAAAGATAAGAACTGCCCAGCGATAAAAGCGGCTCGGCTCGGGACGAGTGGTGTCGTGCATTAGGCCCCTTTGAAATGGACGAACGAAACGAAAAGAGTAGCAGAGATGAGTCGATCGGGGCTAACGCTGGGAGTGTCTCGTGGGTAGGGATGCTTCGCTGCGCGGTGAGTCGCTTTGCTCCTCACCGCTGCGCTCAGCATGACAAATCAAGTTCAACTGCCTACATAGCGCGCATAGAGACTGCGCGCGACCGCGGTGTCGGTGGTGCCTTTGATGATGGCGCGGCCGTCGGGGAAGAGCGTCATCTCATAAGGGTCATGCCAGAATTTCAGGACGAAGTCATTGTGGCGCACGACGCCGTGAGGCTGGAGGCGGCGGTCCATCTCTGCGAAGTCGATAGGGCGTTGGCGCTCATGGATTTGGACCGAATTCCTGCCGCAGAGCGTGATGTGCGGGCGTCCTTCACCCGCTAGATGGATAAAGTCTCGTTCACCGCAGGCACGACAGCCCGGCCGGGGCTTCGCGGCGGAAATCTCGGCGTGCTCGTTCGTCCAGACGTCGAACGAAAGCAAAGTGCGCCGAAGGGTCGGAGTACTTACATCGGCAACCAGAAACTTCAGTGCCTCGGTCGCGGCGATGGAGGCTACGAGGTTCACGGCTGAGTTCAGAATGCCGGAGGTTTCGCAGGTCTCCACCATGCCGTGGGGAGAATCGGGGAAGATGCAGGCGAGGCAGGCGGTTTGCCCGGGCACCACATTCAGCGTGACGGCGTAGCTTCCTACAGCGGCGGAATAGATCCAGGGTAGCGACCGCTCGACGGCATAGTCGTTGATCAGATAGCGAGTCTCGAAGTTGTCAGTGCCGTCAAGGATCAGGTCGGATCCTTCAAGCAGGGCTTGAATGTTGGAAGGCACCAGATCTTCCACCTTTGGCTCAACCACAATCTGCGAGTTGAAGGCGGCGATTTTGCGCGCGGCGGCGATCGCCTTGGGAATCGATTCGGCAGCGTCGGACTCGTCGAAGAGGGATTGGCGCTGGAGGTTGCTGGCTTCGACGTAATCGCGGTCGATGATGCGCAGCGTGCCGACTCCAGCGCGAGCCAGCAATCCGGCAAGGGCTGATCCGGTGGCGCCGCAGCCAACAATGGCTACCTGGGCGGCCTGGAGCCTCCGCTGTCCCGCTTCGCCGATGCCGCGGAAGAGGATCTGGCGGGAATAGCGATCTCGCAACGGAGAAGTCTCACTCAGGTTGCTCGTGTTCTGTCCTGTTTCCTGTGCCAAAGAGGTCACCAGTCCCGCGCTCTAAAACAATTATTATAAGTTGCTGGGTCGAGTGAGGCTTCAGAACAGCGGCTTTCTGGTTATTTATGGCAGTGTCGATTCTTGAACCACAAAGGACACGAAGGTGCACGAAGGAAACGCGATTCTTGCCTCCACGTCTTTTATGGTTTGAAAAAGAGTTCTGCGTTCACGGTTGACCTTAACTCATACAACGAACCGAACGGGCGTACGTATCGAAGTCAGAGAGCGCCTGATTCCAAGGACACCTTTGCTGAGACGGTACGCGACATGTCTGACCGCGATGATGTTCGTCTGGGCGGCGGTTTCATCGCAGGGTGCGACTCCTGTTTCAAATTCGGTGATGATAGTTTCTTCCGTCCCTCAGGATTCGCCGGCTCCGGGGACAAGTTACGAGGGAAAAACGGTTGTGGCGATCGAGTTGCCTGGCGTGGCGGAGCGCGATCGCGATCATCTGCTTGAATTGCTTCCGCAAAAAATTGGAAGCCCGCTGAACCGGGACCAGGTTAGCGCCAGTATCCGGGCGCTCTATGGTACTGGACGGTTTGCGGATATCCAGGCGGAAGTCACGCCCTCGGGCAGTGGCGTTGTCTTGGCTTTCGTTACGTCGCCGAACTACTTTGTGGGCGCCGTTGATGTTGAGGGAGCGCCCAACCGTCCGAATGCAAACCAGATCGTCAACTCCTCAAAATTCCAACTGGGAGAACGTTACAGCCAGGACAAACTGGATCGTGGGCTTGAGAACATCCGGCAGTTGATGCAGGAGAACGGGTACTACAAAGCTCGGGTAACCGCAGAAAGCACGTCCAATCCCACCATTCAGCAGGTGGACATCTTGTTTCACATCGACCCTGGAGCCGCGGCGCACGTGGGGGAAGTGAAGGTAACCGGTGCCTCCAGCCTGTCTTCCGCCGACGTGCAGCGGATCGCTCACATCAACAGTGGCGACCGGGTGACGGCGACGCGGATCACCGACTCGTTGCAAAGACTGCGCAAAAAATTTCAGAAGCAGAATCGCGCCCTGGCGCAAGTTTCGATCGCCGCGCAGACTTATCGGCCAGAAAAGAATGCGCTGGATTTTACCTTCCAGATCGATCCCGGACCGGTGGTTCTGATCTCGGCGCGCGGGTTTCACGTCAGTCGTGGGGTGCTCAAACGGGAAATCCCGGTTTACGAGGAGAACGCGGTTGACGATGACCTGCTGAATGAGGGCAAGAGGAACCTGCTCGACTATCTACAAACCCGGGGCCACTTTGACGCCAAGGTGGAAATCAAGAAGGAGAACGATCCCAAGACACTCAGGATCATTTACGAGATCGAGGCCGGTCCCGCGCACAAACTGGCTCTCATTGACATCTCGGGCAACAAGAATTTTCTGGATACCGTAAAACTTCGTTCATATCTTCAGATTCAACCTGCCAGCCGGTTCCTGAGCCACGGCCGCTACAGCGAGGCCCTGCTGAAGAGCGACGTAGCGACGCTGGAAGGGCTTTACAAGAGCAGTGGTTTTAGAGCCGTGAAGATTGAGACCAAGGTTGACGACAACTACCAAGGAGCACCGAACAAACTTGCGGTGCATATCCACATCGAAGAAGGGCCGCGAACGCGAGTTGGCGAGGTGCATGTGGTCGGCAATCAGAAGGTCAAGACCAGCGAGTTGCCAGAGTTGAGTACGCAACCCGGGCAACCTTATTCCGAGCAGGATCTGGCCAATGATAGAGAGCGGATTCTGGGTTACTACTTCGATCATGGGTTTCCCAACGCGTCGCTGGAAATCGCAACAAATCATTCCCCCACAGAGCCGAACCGGGAGGATGTGACGTTTTCCGTACAGGAAGGCGAGCGCTTCACGGTCGATCAGGTGATGGTCGGAGGTTTGGAACACACGCACGACTTCGTGGTCCAACGCGACCTGCAGGTGCAGGCCGGGGAGCCGCTCAGCCAGCGAGACTTGCTGAACACGCAGACCCGGCTCTACGACCTCGGGATCTTCAGCCAGGTGGATGCGGCGGTGCAGAATCCGGAAGGGAACGATCCACTGAAGAACATTCTGGTACAGGTTCGCGAAGCCAAGCGTTACACGTTTACCTACGGACTTGGCTTCGAGTTTCAGACCGGCCAGCCAGCGGGAGCGTCCGCACCGCAAGGAAAGACGGGCGTGAGCCCCCGGGTAGAGTTCGACGTGACGCGCCTTAACTTTGCCGGGCGCGACCAGACACTAACGTTCCAGTCGCACGTCGGACGTCTGCAGCAGCGCGGACTCATCAGTTACACGGTGCCGAAGTTACTCAATAGCGACAAGTTCAAGCTCATTTACACGGTTTTCTACGACAACAGCCTGGACGTCGCCACGTTTACCTCGCAGCGGCTGGAAGGGAAGATCGATCTTCGGCAGCAGTTCGGGAGTTCGGGGACGGAGCCCGGTACCCGTCCCGGGCCGGACTCGATCACGTATCGCTTCGATTTTCGGGCGGTCAAGGCCAGCCACTTCGCGACGAATTTCTCCCCGGGTGCGATTGCGTTGCTGTCGCTGCCTGCCCGTGTCGGCGGTCCCGGATTTACGTTTATCCACGACAAACGGGATAACCCGTTGGAAAGTACGAAGGGCGACTATTTCACTCTGGATTCATCGGTGGCGGCGAGTATTTTCGGGTCGCGCTCGGAAACGCCGGTTTCTACACTGCCCACGAATTTCGGCAGGGCCCTGGCGCAGTATTCGACCTACTATGCCTTCGGCAAGGGTAAGCCCGAGCGCAAGTTCGTATTCGCCCGCTCGACCAGCATCGGACTGGAGCAGCCGTTCAAAGGGACGCGAGTTTTGCCACCTGGGTCCTGCCCTCTGAACTCGGCTGGGGAGCCGACCTGCGAATTCGCCACGATTCCATTGCCGGAACAATTCTTCGCGGGCGGCGGCAACTCCCATCGCGGATTCGGGTTAAATCAGGCAGGACCGCGCGATCCGTCGTCCGGTTTCCCGGTTGGCGGTACTGCGCTTTTCGTCAACAATCTGGAACTGCGTTTCCCGCCGGTTTCGCTGCCTTACCTGGGAGGAGGATTTGGCTTTGCCATTTTCCACGATATGGGGAATGTTTTCACCGCGCCGCACGACATGTTGAAGGGACTGATGAGGTGGCATCAGCCCGATCCTGCGCAGTGCCTGCCCAGTAGTACAACGAACAACCCGTGCATTATCAATTTCAACAACTCCGGGTATGATTACACTTCGCATGCGGTAGGAGTTGGCGTACGATACAAGACACCCTTAGGCCCTTTGCGGTTTGATTTCGGATATAGCCTGAATCCGACCAAATATTTTCAGTTAGATACGACTTCGACACCTACGGTAATCAAGCAGCAATTGCGCCGGTTTGACGTATTTTTCAGCATAGGCCAGCCATTCTGATGACAAAAGTTTGCACTAAAGTCACGATCATCGCCGCTCTCGTCCTTTCCTTGAGTTTCGTGGATCATCCCGCCTGCGCGGGCGAAGTGATCGACCGCATCGTCGCCACCGTGAATGGCCATATCATCCTGCAGAGTGACTGGAGCGAGGCGCTGCGCTATGAGGGGTTACTGAGTGCGAGGTCGCTCAGCGATTTTACCGAGGAGGACCGGCGGGCGGTGCTCGACCGGCTGATCGACCAGGAGTTGCTGGGAGAGCAGATGAAATCGGCGCTGATCAAGCATGCCTCGGAAGAGGAGGCGGCGGCGCAGGTTGGGCAGACGCGGCAGCTCTATCCGGAGGCGGCCACCGATGATGGCTGGAAAGCGGTACTGGCGAAATTTGGGCTGACAGAAAAGGCACTGGTAGCGCATGTGCAGGAACAGCTCGATCTCATGCGGCTGGTGGATGCACATCTGCGTCCCGGGGTCCAGATCGACTCCAAGAGTATCGAAGCGTATTACCGCGAAAAATTCGTTCCGCAGTTGAAGCAGTCGGGCGCCGGCGAGGTTCCGCTGCAGGAAGTGTCCGCCAAGATCCGCGAACTTCTCACCGAGGAGAAAGTCAGCGAGTTGATGGTTTCCTGGCTGCACTCGCTGCGTTCTGAAAGCAAACTCAACGTGCCGGGCGCGCCCGAGTCGACCGCCGAGGGAGTCCAGACCCGGTGACCCAGCCTGCCGCCAGAGCCCCGGGCTGGTGGAGATATCTCCTGATCACAACGGCGATTCTTGTAATCGCCCTGCTGGCGGGACTCTGGTATACCACGACAGATTCGTTCCAGAATTACGTCCACCAGCGGATGGTCAAGGAAATTGAACGCATCACTGGTGGGCGGGCGGAAATCGGCAGTTTCCACGTTGTTCCCTTTCACTTGCAGGCCGAGCTCCGCAACATCACCGTGCATGGCAAGGAATCTCCCACGGAAGCTCCTCTGCTTCATGCCGACAGCGTGGTCGGCCAAGTCAAAGTCATTTCATTTTTGCGCACGCAATTCGGGTTTCAATCTCTGACGCTCGAGCGTCCTGTAATCCATGTTGTCATTGGGCCGGCTGGCTCAACCACGAACGTTCCATCGCTTCGAGATCTGCCGGCTGGCTCGGGCCCCTCATCGGTAGAGGAACTTTTCGCGCTTTCCATCGATCACCTCTCGGTTCGTAACGGCGAGTTGCTGTGGGCGGATCAGAAGGTTCCTCTTAATTTCGACGTCCGTAACACGAATATTGAAATGGATTATTCCTTCCTGCGGGGAAGGTACGACGGTCACCTGGCGCTGGGCAAAGTCGATACTGCGATTCAGGATCTGCGGCCATTCTCCTGGATGACGACAGTCGATTTCAGCCTCGCGCCTACCTTCGCCGATATCAAGTCTCTGAAATGGAATTCGGGACACACCTCGGTTGAGGCCAGCGGCCGAGTCACCAACTTCCGCGACCCGCATCTGGATGGAAGCTACGAAGTGAAGGTCCATCTCGGGGAAGTGGCGGCCATCGCCCGACGGAACGACTTGCGTGAGGGTAGCGCGGAGTTCAAAGGTAGCGGACACTGGTCCTTGAAAGAGTTCACCACTTCGGGAGCCTTGGCGATCCGAGATCTGGGCTGGGAGGACGAGCAATTCGCCCTAAAGAAGGCAAACGCGTCTGCCGACTACTCGCTCAGTGACGATGAGATCAAGCTGTCGAAGTTACAAGGCAAGTTGCTGGGCGGCGTCTTTATCGGCGATGCAGAGGTGGACAATTGGCTGCACAGCGTCCCCTTTTCTGCGGAAAAAGGAAAAAATCAGGACCTGCCCCGGATCGGAGTACCACGTCCGTCTGCCAAGAAGACTGAGAAGGTGAAGTTACCGGGCGTGCAGACTGGTGTCGTACACCTGCGGGTGCGCGACGTTTCCGTCGCCGAGGCCGCTTCTGCGATGAACACTTCAGCCCATCCCCTGGATGGTTTTCATCCGGTGGGAGTGGCGAGCGGAAACGTGGACGCCAACTGGAAGGGAAGCCCCGGGAATGCCGAAATTGGCTTCAGCGTTGAAGTCGTGCCGCCAGCTAACCCAGCGAATCGGGAATTGCCCATTACGGCTCACGTGGAGGGGAAATATCGAGGGACGAATGACTCTCTGGAACTCGCGCAGTTCTCCCTTTCTACGCCGTCTTCCAAGATCGTAGGTGCGGGAACGCTCGCGGCTACCTCCAAGCTGCATCTCTCAGTTTCAACGTCCAATCTTGAAGAATGGCGGCCTCTGGTAAAGGCCTTGGGCGGGCCCACCGATCTTCCATTTCGAGTGGATGGCAACGCGACCTTCAGTGGCGCGGCCGGCGGAACGTTTTCCGCACCGAGAATCGCCGGGACGCTGGTGGCGGAGGACTTCGAGTTTACCGTGCCGGCCACCTCGCGCACTCCCGAGAAGGCGGTTCATTGGGACTCTCTGGGAGCGAGTGTCGATTTTTCGTCCCGTGAACTCCTGCTGCGTGGTGGCAGCTTACGGCGAGGCGATACCAGCGCCGATTTTGAGTTCACCGCGAGCCTGGAGAAGGGGAGACTGACCGAGAACAGTCCATACTCGGCGCGGATCAATCTACACAATGTCGATGTAGCATCGACCGCCGCGCTCGCCGATCTGGATTATCCGCTGACTGGAACCGCGGACGTAAGCCTGCAAATCAACGGAACGCGCGCCCATCCCCAGGGCCAGGGGCATATTCGCGCGACGAATGCCTCGGCATACGGCGAGGAGATTGAAAAGTTCGATGCCGACCTTCACTTCGGCGGCGCCGAGACGACCTTGGGCAACATTCGTCTCGCTCACCAGGACGCTGAAGTCACAGGTGATGCTACGTTCTCGCCCTCCACGAGTGGATTCCGGCTGGATCTTGCGGGCAAGAATTTCGATCTGTCGCGAGTGCGCCAGATTCATCTTGACGAGTTGCCGATCGAGGGGCGCGCCGACTTTACGCTGCAAACTTCCGGAACTGTAGATACCCCCGTGATCAATGCAGCCGTGCATGTGCGCGATCTGACCTTGGATCGCGAACTTACCGGCGACCTTTTTCTTCAAGCGACGACGAAGGGGCGCGAGCTCGTAGTGAGCGGGCATTCCCAGTTCCCCAAGGGCTCTCTGACAGTGGACGGAACCATCGGGATGCAGGGGGACTATCCGGCAAATATCACAGCGCATATGGATCATCTGGATCTGGATGCACTATGGCGTGCTTACCTCGGCGATCAACTCACCGGTCACTCGGCCGTGGTTGGCAGTGTCACCATGCAGGGCCCATTGCGCTACACGCAGCAATGGAGGCTGGATGGGAATCTGACTGACGTAGCCGTCGATGTCGAGTACGCCCAGCTGCACAATCAGGGTCCGGCGCGGTTCACCTATGCAGATCGCATTCTGCAGATTCCGGAAACGCATCTGGTGGGAGAGGGGACCGATGTAACGGGACACGGCGCCATTTACTACGCGGAGGCGCACCGGCTCGATATCGCGACCGACGGACTGGTGGATCTCCGGCTACTCGGAGGTATCGATCCAAACCTCACTGCCGGCGGCCAGGCGACGATCCACATGACTCTCGGTGGCACGGTGCGTGACCCGCAGCCTCAGGGCACGATCGAGATTAAGAATGGCACGGCCAATTACGCGGGCATCCCCAGCGGCGTGAGCGACATGAATGGCACGCTCCTGTTCACCCGCGATCGAATTTATATCGAACAACTTTCCGGCCGTGCCGGCGGGGGAACGCTCGATCTCAAAGGAGAAGCCACCAGCTACAATCAACAGCTCAATTTCAACCTCACTGCCATCGGTAAAGACGTCAGACTGCGGTATCCGCCAGGCGTAAGTTCCATGGCCACCGCGGAACTGCATTGGGCGGGCACGAAGTCGGCATCGACGGTTTCGGGTGACGTTTTGGTGACGAAACTTGCCGTGACGCCGGGCTTCGACTTTGCGTCGTATCTTGAGCGCAGCCGGCAGTCGGGAGCCATCACACCGGCCAATTCGCCGCTGTATAACGTGAAGCTCGACGTTGCGGTCCGGACCGCGCCGGAACTCCAGATGAAAACTGCCGTGGCGCGACTTTCGGGTGACGCTGATCTCAGACTGCGAGGTTCCCTCGCTCGGCCGAGCGTGCTGGGACGCGCCGACATTCTGGAAGGCGACGCCACATTTAACGGGATCAAGTTCCGTCTGGAGCGCGGCGATATTACATTCGCCAACCCGGTTGCGATCGAACCGCAAGTCAACCTGCAAGCTACCACCCACGTGCGCAACTACGATCTGGATGTGACGGTGACGGGTACTCCGGACAGATTGAACGTGAACTATCGCTCCGAGCCGCCACTGCCAAAGTCGGACATCATCGCGCTTTTGGCATTGGGCCGGACGAGTGAAGAGTCGGAACAGCTGCAGCAGCAGTCGGGGCAGACACTGTTCAACGACGAAGCCACGAACCTGATCATCAATCAGGCGATCAACTCGGCGGTCGGAAACCGCATGCAGAAATTGTTCGGCGTTAGCCGGATCAAAATCGATCCGCAGGGCTTGACGACCGAAACAAACCCCACTGGCCGCGGGCCGCAGATCACGATTGAGCAGGAATTCGCCAACAACCTTTCCCTCAGTTACAGCACCAACGTATCCCAGAGCTCACAGCAAATCATTCAGGGCGAGTATTACATCAATCGCAACATATCCGTTCTGGGAACGCGCGATCAGAACGGCGTGGTCAGCTTTGATGTGCGCGTCCGGCGGCGGAAGAAATAGAATATAAGCAAGCCGTCCACGAGCCCTGCATGACCTCTCCGGCAAGTTCCGCCTCGTATTCCGGCCTTCGGCATCTGATGGTCGATTTGCAGCTGAGAGCACGCGGCATTGCCGACGAACGCGTGCTGGCTGCCATGGAGCGTGTGCCTCGTCACGAGTTTGCGGCGGAGCAGTACCGTGAGCACGCCTATGAGGATCATCCTCTGCCGATCGGCGAAGGGCAGACAATCTCCCAACCGTACATTGTTGCCGTGATGCTGCAGGATCTGGCGGTTTCGCCCGGGGACAGAGTGCTTGAGATTGGAACTGGTTCCGGCTACGTCACGGCATTGCTAGCCGAGTTGGCTGGAATGATTGTCTCAGTCGAGCGCCACGCCGCGCTGGCGAATTCGTCCACAGAGTTACTGGCAAGGATGGGCTACCGGAACGTGAGTATCGTGATCGGTGACGGGACGCAGGGATTTCCGCAGTACGCGCCCTACGACGCGATCATCGTCTCAGCCGCGGCCCCCGACGTGCCCCGAGCTCTGCTCGATCAACTCGCCGAGGGTGGGCGCATGGTCATTCCCGTTGGCGGTGATGATTCCCAACAGCTCCGCCTGATTCGCATGGAGAGCGGGTACCGGCGCACTGTTTTCCGTGATCTCTGTCGATTTGTCCCGCTGCTCCCTGGAATTGGCTCTTAAGTGTCGGCCGTGTTGGATTCACGCCTGCAACTAGGCAAAGGTTATATCCACAGACCGAACGCCTGACGCCTAAGACTGAAGACCCATGGCCTGTGTTTTACAATCGACTCGTGCCTGTCCTGCATGACCTGCGTGTAACGCTGGAGATGATCAAGTGGGAGCATTCTATCTTTGCGCTCCCGTTTGCTCTCTGCGGCGCCATGCTTGCAGCCGGAGGATTTCCTTCCGTGCACCAACTTTTGTGGATCGTGGTGGCCATGGTGGCGGCCCGTTCGGCGGCGATGGCGTTTAATCGCTGGGCTGATACGGCCATCGATGCAGCGAATCCGCGCACGAGCACTCGCGCTCTCCCGGCCGGGCATCTTTCGCCGGCGTTTGTGGTCACGTTCGTCGTTGTCTCCAGCCTTGTTTTTGTGCTGGCAGCGAGCCAGTTGAATCGTCTTGCTTTGCTGCTTTCCCCGGTGGCACTCGCCGTTTTACTGCTCTATTCCTACACCAAGCGGGTTACGCGCTGGTCTCACATTGTGTTGGGCTTTGCGCTCGGTATCGCGCCCTCGGCGGCGTGGATCGCGGTGCGCGGATCGCTTGATCCCCGAATCTTGCTGCTGACCGCGGCCGTCACGTTCTGGGTGGCGGGATTCGACGTTCTCTATGCCTGTCAGGATTATGAATTCGATCAGCAGGCAGGATTGCATTCCATTCCACGCTATCTCGGCATTCGAGGGGCGCTCTGGGTCGCCCGCAGCTTGCATCTAGTCATGATTGGATTCCTCGCCGCACTTCTGATCGTCTTCGGAATGGGGAAGCTTGCCGCAGTCGGCGTTGGAGTCGTGATCCTGCTCTTGCTGTACGAACATTCCCTGGTGAAAGCCGACGATCTCTCCAAACTCAACGCTGCCTTCTTCACCATGAACGGTGTGATCTCCGTGCTGTTCTTCGTGTTCGTGGCCGCGGACTTGCTGCTGCGGCGTTAGCTCGAGGCCAGCGCCAACGCGATAGAAGCCGCTTGGCAGTTCTGTGACTTAAGTACCCTCAGCACGCCGTCCCGCGCGTGATAACTTTCCCCGCGAGGGAGCATGATCTTGGACAAAAAGAAGGCAATCTCGATTCTCGTCCTTTTGGCGGTGGTCGCGGCCGGGGTCACGGCATTCGTGATGTGGCCGAAGCGTTACACCGTAGGACAGCACATGGCGCAGACCGTGGTTTTCTGGAACGACCACGATGCCTTCCTCTTCCTGACTTTGAATAGTACGGGACGTTCCCGCAACTTTCTGCAATCGAAGTTGGATGGTCCGAAGTACGCATACCTAACGCTTCTCGCAGGCGGTCTCTCCGACTTCAACAAACAGGATGTCGTTGCTTACCACCTGCAGGCCTCTGGACAACTCGATCGCTTTAACCTTCCCGAGAAAACGGTAACCTACGGCCCCTGGACCTTGTCGGACGGACATCTGCAGTTGACCCCTCTCCCTTCGATCAGCGGCGAGTGGGTGGGAACGCGGTGGGATGGAGAAAAATTCGTTCCGGTGCCCGCGCCCCTACCCCAGGCACCCGCGCGCGCTCAGAGCCCCAGCAATTCCACGTTGACGTCCGACGATGCAACCGACGACGAAAACAGCGGCGACGAGGACGATGGCTTCCTCAACAAGGCGTCGCGGCAGACTTTCAAGGACGCAGGCTGGCACTACAAGCTTTTGACAGGTTACGAGTCGAACGGAGCTGAAGCAACCTTGCCCATCACTCTGGGCGAGAGCACTTTCAATCTGACACTGCAGTCCTTTCCCGTGCAGAAAGGCGGATCGCGCTTCGATTTCCTTTCTTACGGAACCAGGAACATTCGGATTTCCGGTGACAAACTCGCATCAGGACCGAACACGCTCTGGACCCAGCAAGGATGGCAACCCGTTTCGAAAGCCGAATACGAGGGTTTGCTGGCGCGATACGGCCGCCGCGGTCGGCACTCTACGCCGGTCACCTCATTGATTTGGCTGGGGGTTCTGCTCTTAATCATTCTCTGGCGGTTCGGCAGCTGGATCCACGTTCTCTTCACCTTTGCGACCATGAAGAGCCGGGTGCTGAAGAACATGGCTACGTCGTTCTCATTTCCGCCCGCCACGCCGGTACAGTTTCCCATGCTCGACATGGAGGCGCTCGATCGCTACACGCGGGCGTTTGAGGGGATGGGCTTTACGCGCCTGCTGGATTTCTCCCTGGTATCGGATTCGCCGAACCAGCCGCCCAGCTTCTGTCGGCTGCTCGTGCACACTCGCCATCACTGTTTCGGCGAAGTGAGCCAGATCTTCCCCAAGGGGAAGGCTCCCATGCCATTGAAGTGCTCAATTCAGAGCTGCCTGCAGAATTTCTGGACGCTTTCCTTTTCGGATCGCAAGCCGCAGGCTGCGAGTTCGCTCATGCGGCGGGGGAAGGCACTTGGTATCTGCATGCCCGACGCCAACCCCTCGGAGTTGTTGCAGGCATTCTTGAAGATGCGGGAGCAGGTTTGCCTCGACCTCGGCATCCAGACCGTCAACGACGATACCCTCGAAGCCTACATCGCGAAATCGCAGCGCTCGGCCACGGAGATGCGAGAGGCGGTACAAAGCAAGAGCTTCGTGCAGGGCGTTCCGGAGGTTTACCTGCGCAAGGTGTCATTGCTGCAGACCAAGCCTGAATATGTGTGGCTGGGTGACTACCCGAAAGAGGCCGAGCAGCGCAGGCAGGGTTTCAACGCCTTTGCCGCCGGCGCCCACTAAGACACAGCCTCAACTGTTGCGTTGTTGATCGTACAAAAAAGTTCGCGCACGCAAACTCGGTTTGCGTGCGCGGAAATGTTGAGCCGAACAGGTTCTATTGATTTACCCGCAACAGCATGAACGTCCCCCTCTCGATCTTGACGTTGTTTTTCTCAGAGGTCAGCAGCGATCCCTGCTGCGAATTCTGCGAACCTGATTCCAGTTTCACGTCAGACATTCCAATAACGCCTTGAGTGTTTCCGGTAATCGGCGGTCGCGCCTCGCCCTGCGGCGAGGAGTCGGACGCGGCGCCCGGAGGATAGTTCTGCTGAGCCGATGGGCTCGCTCCCGTGGCCCCCGCTCGTGAGCCGGCCATCGGAGAACTCGCGGATCCTCCACCGGCGGTTGCAGGTGGCCCTTCCGCAGCCTCCGCCGTTGAATTGTTCGAAGGCGGGGCGATCACGGCCTGAATCGACATCGGCAACGGCATCTGATCGCCTTTCACCACCGCGTGATCGAAGGCGATGCCCAGTTCGGATTGTTTCTGCTCTTTGGTGCGCGACTGGACTTCGGTGACATGCCCGATCACCTTCGTGTCCTTGGGCACGAGCACATCGCCGCTGTTGGTCTTCATGTCCTGCGTTACCGTGGCGACCACCTCGTCACCCGCTTTCGCCTTCTTGGCATCGACGGTTTTGGACAACTGCACTGGGATCACGCTGCCGGGGGCAATCTTGAGACCCGAACTTTGCTTCTGATTCGGGGTTGGTTGGGCGGAAGATTGGCGCTGTTGCGTGGGCTGGTTGGGCTGCTCGTCGGAGCGAGGCGTCTGGTTGTCAGGGTTGGGTGGCGGTGTTTGCTGCGTGAGCGCGGCCCCGCACAGCAGGGCCACCGAAAATAGTGCCGCGAGCATGCTTCGCATGATTATTCCCTCCGTCTGCTGATTGGGCGCGCAATGGATTGCTCACTATAGATGCCAAATTGCTTTGGCAGGATGGGCAGTGATTCACGTCCCGCGACAACCGACTTCAGACTTCTGGCATCGGAGTACCATGATTTCACGCGCCTTTTTGGCAGCCGTTCTCCTCTCGTTAAGCATCGGTGCCGCCTGTACGAATCAAAGCCCGGATCAAATCCGGCAGAAAACAGCCGAAGAAACCGCTGCCATCAAGCGGGACAGCAAAGCGGTGGCCCAGGGTGTTAAAGAAGGGCTCAGCAACAAGAGAGCCGTCGATTTGAACAAGGCTTCAAAAGATGATTTAGCGTCCCTACCCGGAATCACTCCCCATCAAGCCGACCGCATTATTGCTGAGCGTCCGTATGCGAGCCCCCACCAACTCGTGACCCGCCGCATCCTCTCTGAGGACCAATACAGCCAGATCCAGGACCGGGTGACCGTGAACCGCTGAACATTGTTTTGATGAACATCGTTTTGATGAACCTGGTCCGGACGTTGTTCAGATGAACAATGTTCAAAATCGAAGGAATGCCCGTTCCTTGGTATCATCAAACGGATGGGTCCTTTGCACGATTTCCAGACCGATGATCATCGGCTGAAGCCGATCTGCGACAAGGTGTTGGCCGGTGAGCGGCTCAATGCCAACGACGCTCTGGCGCTTTACCGTACAGGCGATATCCTCGCTGTAGGCTGGATGGCCAACTCCGTGCGAGAGCGCATGCACGGCGACAAGACGTATTTTAACGTCAACCGCCATATCAACCCCACGAATGTTTGCGTGGCCGCCTGCCGGCTCTGCGCCTTTGGACGAAAGAAGGACGCGCCCGGTGCTTACACCATGGCGCTGGAAGAAGCGTTCGAAACCGCAGCCTCGGGATATTCCGAGGCGGTCACGGAATTCCACATTGTCGGTGGGCTCCATCCCGATCTGCCGTTTCAATATTTCCTGGACCTCTGCTCTGGCCTGAAGCAGCGTTTTCCGCAGGTACATCTCAAGGCATTCACGATGGTGGAAGTTGCGTATCTGTCGCGGCGGGCGAAACTATCGATTCGCGAGACGCTGGAGCAACTCAAGGCCTCAGGTGTGGATTCGTTGCCGGGCGGTGGCGCCGAGATTTTCGCGGATCGCGTGCGGCATATCATCTGCGATCACAAAATTGACGGCGACCAGTGGCTGGAGACTGCGAAGCTGGCCCATCAGATTGGGCTGAAGTCGAACGCGACCATGCTTTACGGTCACGTCGAGAATGACGAAGACCGCGTGGACCACCTGCTAAAGCTCAGAAACTTGCAGGATGAAACCGGCGGCTTCCAGACGTTTATTCCACTGGCCTTCCACCCCGACAACACACCGCTTCAGCATCTGCCGAAGACCACCGGCATGCTCGACATCAAGCAGATCGCAGTCAGCCGGCTGGTGCTCGACAACTTCCCGCACATCAAGTCGTACTGGCAGATGATGACCGCCAAGATCGCGCAGATCTCGCTGCGCTTCGGCGCCGATGACATGGACGGCACGGTCATCGAGGAGAAGATCTACCACGACGCCGGGGCCACGACTCCGCAGGGCATGCGCCGCGAGGAGTTGGAGCGCCTGATCCGCGCCGCCGGCCGAGTCCCGATCGAGCGCGATACGCTCTACCGTCCGGTCACGCGCACTGAAACCTCCGTCACAGTTGCGGTGTGAATCGTTTTACCTCAACTGGCAGCGTGAGCGCGGCGGGTTCGTTTCGTCTCTCGGTTTCCCTTCGCAGTCCTTCCGCTGGAGTTCACCATGGCGTGCCGCAAAAGCAAATTGACCCGAGTCTGGTAACCGCGCCCGTACCCCTTCAACCAATCGAGAACGTCGGTGTCCAGTCGAATCGTTATGGCTTTCTTTGGCGGGCGGTAGAACTTCCCCACCTCGGCTTTACTCCAGTCCAAGACCTCCGGCATGTCAGAGAGGTCAATATCTTCGTCTTTGATAGCCGCGATCGCGGCGACGTCTCGTTTTTGTTCCCTGCTTAGCTTCCTCATAGGCACTCCTTTCATGCCGCGTTGCTGCGCGGGCCGATATGATTCGTATGACCTCTTCGTCGTTTTGCTCAAGGCACATGTGAACAACGAAAAGCACCGTATTCGACCCGATCGATCCCAAGGTGATCCACCGTTCCTCCTCGCCCGTTGATTCGTCGCGCTGCGTCAAGGAGTCAACGTCATCGAATGCCAGGGCCGCGGCTTCGAAGCTGACGTTGTGCTTTGCCAGATTGCGCTCATTCTTCACTTCGTCCCACTCGAAGCGCATGGCCCTGATACTCCAGTTGTCTTCGATGTTATAGGGAATTGATCTATGTGTCAATACACATGTACATACAAGGTCGAGTCACACGCACAGAAACCTCCGTCACAGTTGCTGTATAGTCTCAAGTTCCTTCCTGACTGGAAAGCCGGAGGATGAAATGAGATTCATCTCGGGCCGTCGTGTGTTCCTCGCACTCTTCTTCTTGCACGTTGCCGTCCTGCCCGCGCTCACACAGGATTTCCCGCTGACCTTCGGGAAGCACGAAACACTGGAATCGAAGATTCTGGGAGAGAAGCGGGACATTCTTGTCTCGGTGCCAGCGCATCCTGTGCAAGGCATGCCGTTGCTGATTTTGCTCGATGGAGAGTGGAATCAGCGCAATGTTTCTGCGGCTGTCGGTCACTTGACTGCGAATGGCCGCCTGCCTCCGATGCTCGTCGCTGGCGTTGTGAATACCGACCGTGGCCGCGATTTGATGCCCACGTTTGAAGGCGACAAGTTTGCTGCCGGGCCCTCGGACCGCTTCCTTTCTTTTCTGGCGGATGAGCTCATACCCAAACTCACCGCGGAATATCCGATCGGAAAATACCGCATTTTGGCGGGCCACTCCAACGCGGGAATGTTTTCGTTGTACGCGTTCATCCGACGGCCCGAGCTGTTCCAGGCAAACATTGCGCTGAGTCCCAGTTTTGGTCTCGACGACCGCTTCGTCGCTCAGCTGGCGGGAACTCTGGCCAAGCCAGTTCCTGCTCCGCGATTCGTATTCATTGGCGCAGGCGGTGACGAGGAGGCCGACATTTCCGTCGGCGCGATGCGCTTTGCGAAAAGCTTCGAAGGTGCTCCGAGCGCAGAAATCGAATTTCACTATGAGGTATTCCCGGGGGAGACACACGGATCGGTGGGATATCGGGCGTTCTATCGCGCGCTGGAAGTCCTTGGGCAGGCCGATGCGGCATCCCATGAAGGGCCGGCGCGCTACCTCAGCGAGGCCCAGCGGCGCCGTCATACCTGGATTCGGCGCTTTGGTTCGCCATTCAGTGACGAGCCTCTGCCACTACTTTCCGTTGCCCGGCCCGTGCTGGACGAACTCGCAACAAACCCGTCAAGTCTCGCGACGTTTTGGGACCGCCTCCGCGCCGAGCATGCCGACGATTTTCGCTTCGACGCGGTTGAGCGCCAGAACCTGATTCAAGCCCTTGAGGCGCGCGGGCGCAAGGAAGATGCGTCTCGGCTGAAAGCGCTTCCAGGTTTCGAAGCTCGAGATCCTGTCGGGAATAACTACGGAAGCGGTGTCGACCTCAGCTCGGGACTAGTCGCGTATATCCCGCTGGAAGGATCCACCGTCGATCTCTGTCATCCCGACGCGAAAGCAGCCGTGCACGGAGCCGTTCTTGCTCCCGGCCACGATGGGCGCGAAGGGAAAGCGTATCGATTCAACGGGCACGGCACCTTCATTGAATTCCCCGGCAATCCCGATCGAAGTACCGCTGGCTCCATCAGCGTGAGTGCTTGGGTTCGGGTCCACAATCCTGCGGCGTACAGCGCTTGGGTATCCCAGGTGCGCTCGACCTGGGGTTCGCAGTGGCGGCTAGGTTCCGGCCCTAATCCTGCGATGCAATGGGGCGCCACAACGCTGGCAACTCGCTGGACGGACTATTGGGTCAACGGGGAAGGGTTGCCCGTGGATCGATGGGTGCACACGGCGGCCGTATTCGATCAAACCATGGGCGAGCTGCGAATCTACCTGAACGGCCGCGAGGTTCAGAGTTTCAGCGGACTTGCGCCATGGTGCGCCAGCCAGGGGCCGTTGCTGATTGGGGCGCAACGGGATGACGGCCTGTTCTTCGACGGCGATGTCGGCGAGGTGCGGGTTTATCGGCGCGCACTGAATGCGGCGGAAGTGGGCGCTCTCAGCAAAGCGGCATCCAATTCTGGCGCGCAGAGGTGCGGGTCAGCTCACTGAACCGTAAACCAAGTTCCCATTCCCATGAATGTGCGGCCCTACATTCTTAATGGGATGATGGCTGAGCAGTGAGTTTGTGCAGTTCCTCAACCGAGGTATTCAGCAGGTTACGCAGCACTGCAACTTCCGCCGCAATCCCCGTATGTAGTGCCGGGTCAAGATCGGGCGCAAACAGAGGAGAGTGATTCGAAGGCAAAGGATCCCCCGATGCCTTGGCCTCGGCGAATTTCCCGGGATCGGCGCCTCCCAGGCTGAAATAGAAGCCGGGAACACCTTCCTCCACGTAGTAGGAGAAATCTTCAGAAGTCGTGATCGGCTCCGCCACGACAACACTATCCTTGCCCAATGCGACCTCGAGGGGCGCCCTGAGTCGCTGGGCCAGCGCGGGATCGTTATACACCGAGTCGTCACCCTGATAACGATCGATCAAGGGGTCGCGAGGAACGCCGGCTGCAGCGGCTTCCCCTTTCGTGATGCGAGTGATGGCAGCGAGAATCTGCTTGCGTACGTCCTGTTTGTATGTCCGCACGGTCAGCCCCATTTCCGCCTGGTCCGGGATGATGTTGTTCTTTGTTCCTGCATGGATATAGCCGACCGTGACAATCGCCATCTCGCCCGGTTTTACCTCACGAGAAACGATCGACTGCAGGGCGAGAATGGTTCGCGCGGCGATCACGATGGGATCTATCGTCGTGTTGGGCGATGCGCCGTGCCCACCCTTGCCGTAAATCGTTATCCGTACCGAGTCGGCATTCGTGTTGTAAACGCCGGGCGTGATTCCGACCAAACCCGCGGGAAACGTGTTCCCGACGTGCAACGCCACAGCCACGTCCGGCTTAGGAAATCGCTTGAACAAACCATCATTGATCATGACCTTGGCTCCTCCGAAGCCTTCTTCGGCGGGCTGGCCAATCAGCATGAGCGTGCCGTGCCATGTGTTCTTGCTGTGAGCCATGATCTCGGCTGTGCCCAGAATCGCCGCCATGTGCAGATCATGTCCGCACGCATGCATCACGGGAACTTCGCGGCCGGCATCGTCTTTGGCGTGTACTTTGCTGGCATAGGGCAGGCCGGTTTTTTCCTCGACGGGCAAGGCGTCCAATTCGGTGCGCAGCATGATGGTTGGGCCAGAACCATTTTTCAGAATGGCGACCACCCCAGTCCCGCCAACGTGCTCCGTGACGTCATAGCCGGCGCTGCGCAGGTGAGCGGCCAACTTCTCCGCAGTTTGAGTTTCATGCTTCGACAGTTCAGGATGCTCGTGCAGATCGAGATACAGTGCATGAGCGTCGGGATAAACGGTTTCCACTTCTTTGGAAGCCGGAGTCTGAGCAATCGATACAGCGCCAAGGAGAATAATCAATAAAATCTGGTAGCGAGTCATGGCAGGGCATCATAAACGGCGGGAAGAAGAGGCGGCAAACCTTTGTCGCGAAGCTGGGATTTGTACCAGCCATTCCCTGGCTAAATTGTTGTCTCCGGTCTCTCTGATTTCTGCGCTTGCCTTCTTCATACCGGGTGTACAATTTGCTTAAGAAGCACTTGGTTGCGCGAACTTCGTATAGCAAGGCCGAGGCGCTCATGAACGTTCACGTCAGTTATCGTCTTCCGAAAAATCCCGCCGTAGAAAAAGACGTTCAACATCAGATCGAAAAACTAGGCAAAAGGCTGCAGGTGTTCCGGCCCGAGTTGGTGCATCTTCGGGGAGTGGTGGAAGATATCTCGCCCAAAGAGGGCACCTGTGTTTCGTTGAACTTGCGGCTGCCCTCGGGCCAGATGGCGGTGCAGGCCAAGGCTCCGACGGCGGCGACCGCAGTAAAGACAGCGTTCGAGGACTTGCTCCAGCAGGTCATCAAGCACAAGGATCTTTTGCGCGCGTCGCACAAATGGCAGCGCGGACGTCGTGGCAATAGCGCCCGTTCTGAACCGCCCTTGCGGGAAGTTCCATTTGAGCAAACACTGGCGGCGGTATTTGCGCCGACCATTTCCGGCGATGACATCCGCTCTTATGTGAATGCCAACCTAGCCCGCCTTGATCGATTCGTTGAACGTGAAATCTACTTCCGTGAAGCGCAGGAAACCATCGTTCCCGACTCCATTTCCAAGGAGGAAGTGATCGATGAGGCGATTGCCGCTGCCCTCAGCGACGGGCAAGAGAAGCCGGAAAAGCTGGCGCTGGAGCCCTGGCTCTATCGTCAAGCGCTGCGAGCCCTCGACCACTTGTCACACACCGACGAGAGCAATGGGACTGCGGTGCATCTGGAAGACTCGGCTCGCCTTCCCAATGTGAAAGCCAGCGATGAACCGGAGCTGCAATTCCACCAGCCTGACGAGGCCATTACCGGAGCAACCGTGATTGCAGACTCGCGCATTGCCACTCCGGAGGAGATCATGGCTTCCGATGAACTGCTCCGACTCATCGCTTCCGCACTGCGCGATCTTGGGTCGGGACCACGCGAGGCGTTTATCCTCCATGCGGTCGAGGGCTTCAGCGTCGAAGAGATCGTGGCTATCACTGGCCAACCGTCGGACATGGTGCTGGGCTTCGTTTCCGCCGCGCGCGACCACTTGCGCAAGGCACCGGCGTTGGCCGGGCAGTTCGAGGGCCGTTTAGCTCCAACCGGTGCAGCCTGATCCAAAATCATTAATCTTGGGGGGAGATCCATGAGCATGACTCGCGAACAAATCCGTGAATTGGCTGAGTTTCAGGATCAAGATTCTTGCGCTGTCAGTTTTTATTTCCAACCTTCCACGCCGTGCAATAAAGCTCATAAGGAAGACACGATCCTCATCAAGGACCTGGCGCGCGAAGCGATGCGCACGCTCGAAAGCAAGGGCAGAAAAGACGTTGTACGATCTGACATTGACCGTATCGTCAGGCTCTCCGGGGAACTGCGCAGCAATGGCACACACGCGAAGGCGGTGTTTGCATGCGCTGGGCAGGACGTCTGGCGGGAATACGACTTGCCCGCAAATTTGGGTGCCACGCAGCTGTTCGTAGGCCGCCATTTTCACCTGAAGCCTTTGGCACATCTCCTCGGCGCTTCACCCCTGCTCGCCATTGTTCTTCTGGACAGACATCGCGCCCGCATCTTCGATCTTCGCCTTGGCGAACTCACCGAACGGGAAGATCTGTTCCATCCGCTGCCGCGTCGAGGGCGCAGCGATGGGTTCGCCGGATACGAGGGCGGCCACGCCCAGCGCCGGGTCGAAGATGAAGTGCGCCAGCACTTCAAGAACATCGCCGAAAACTTGAAAGAGTTGATGGATAAGGGTGTATTTGAGAATTGGATTCTCGCCTGCCAGGACGCGCACCGCCCGCTGTTCGAGCCGCAACTCCACCCTTACCTGAGTCAGGCGCTGATCGGGCGGTTCCATGCTGATTTGGCGCGTGCAACGCGAGACGAAATCCGCACCCACGCGCAGCAGATTGTCGAGCAATGGCAGAATGAGCGCCGCCGCGATCTGGTGAACCTTGCACTCAGTCAGGCGCGCAGCAATGGGCGGGGCGTTACCGGGCTTCGGCGCGTCCTGCGGTCACTCGAGTTGGGGGAAGTGCAGACCCTTCTCATCGGTGAGAATCTGCAGGCCCACGCCGTCGAGTGCACTGGTTGCCGCCATATCGATGCCCATCTGGTCAGCAACTGCCCGGTCTGCGGGCGGGCGATGCAGGAAATCGTTGATGTCGGCGAAGCGATCCTGCCGTGGGTGGTTCGCCGCGATATCGAGACTTTCTATGTCAAAGACGATCCCGAGTTCGACAAAGTAGGGAATATTGCGGCCCTGCTTCGTTTCCGCTCCGAAAAAGTGCAGCCCATTAGCGCTTTCGACGCTGATCGCCTGGAGAAAGCAGGCGCCGTGTATCCGGGGCGCCTGCGCAGATTCGCCAGCCGTTAGCACTGAGAGAATCCGGGAACCCCGTGCGTGTGTTCCCGGATATGTCTCCTCTTTGCGAGAACGGGAAGCTATTCCTGTTGACACAACTCCGATTGGGTGGGGTCTATGCTGCGAATGCCTGGACCGCATGTCGTGGTATGCTTCCGGCTTTGCTGTGGTTCACCCCGCAAGATTCTGGGCGGAGTTAACTTCCCGATGATGAGTGGTCCTGGAGGAGCCTGTGACAGTTTCGCGTCGTGATTTCGTGAAGACTTCGGTCCTAGGAGCAATCGCCACCGCGGCGGTGTCGAATCCGAAGGATTCCGTCGCATCTACTATCGCGACCGATCAAGGGCACGCTTCGCAGAACGATGCGAAGCGGCCGATTATCATCTGCGCCCATAACGGATACGCATACGTGGAAGCAGCTTACGCTTTTCTCAAGAGTGGCGGAGACACGCTCGAGGCGGGAGTCCGCGTGGTGAAAGGGCCGGAGAACGATCCCAACGATGATTCCGTCGGTCTGGGCGGTCTGCCCAATGAAGAGGGTGTCGTCGAACTCGATGCCTGCTGCATGCACGGGCCTACTCGCCGGGCTGGTTCCGTGGGTGGCGTGCGCAACATCAAGAATGTCTCGATGGTTGCCAAGGCTGTTATGGAGCATACAGGGCACGTCATGCTCGTTGGGGAAGGCGCAGAACGATTTGCCGCGGCTATGGGTTTCCCGCGCGAGAACCTGCTGACCGATCGCTCCCGCAAGATTTGGATGCTGTGGAAGGAATTCAATTCTGACCGTGACTGGTGGGGGCCAGGCATCGCTGATCCGCATTGGCAAGCGCCCGCCCCCAGTTCCAAGCCACAGGCGGATTTACTGCGTGACCGCATCGATCAACTGAAGCAGCGTGCCGTCGATCTGGGCATCGAACAGCAGTTCCTCCTTTCCGCAGTGCGCCGTGTGCTGTTTCCGCCGACGGGGACGATCCACTGCTCCGTTTTGAACGAAAAAGGGGAAATGTCCGGCATCACCACGACCAGCGGGCTTGCCTTCAAACTGCCCGGCCGTTGCGGGGATTCGCCGATCATTGGCGCCGGATGCTACACCGATCAGGACGTGGGCTCCGCCGGGGCGACCGGCAGCGGGGAAGAGAACATCAAAGTCGCGGGTGCCCACACGATCGTCGAGAACATGCGGCACGGCATGTCCCCGCAGGAAGCCGGAATCGATGCGCTTAAGCGCATCATGCGCAATTACAACGGCGACATGAACAAGTTGCGCTTCATGGACATGACGTACTACGTCCTGCGCAAAGACGGCGCCTACGCCGGCGTGAGCCTTTGGGAGGGATATTCGGCGGGCAACCCGCACAAGATCGTGGTACACGACGGCACTTTGCGACAGGTAATCGCGACGCCTCTGCTGAAAGGATATTCGCAGGAATGGCCGCCATTCCCGACGATTCCCGAGGAACTGAAGAAGGACTCGGAGTATCTGAAGTAAGAGCTAACGACCGACGGCCAATGACCGTCTACGAGAACCTCACCTTGAAATCTGGATTCTTCTCCAAATGGATGCTCTCGACGAACCGCACTTTTCCCGTGCGCAGAGTCATGATCACCGATGACGTCCGCGTGCCCTCGCCGAAGAATCGGACGCCCTTCATCAGCGCGCCGTCGGTCACGCCGGTCGCGGCAAAAATCAATTGCTTGCCGGGTGCGAGATCCTCGGCTTCATAGATGCGGTTTTTGTCTTTGATTCCCATGCGTTCCAGGCGCTCTTCCTGCTCGGGTTTCACGACTAAGCGGCCCAGCATATAGCCATTGAGGCAGCGAACCGCCGCCGCCGTAATCACTCCTTCCGGCGCACCGCCGGATCCCATCACAGCGTGTACACCGGTTCCGATGACAGCGGCCGCGATTCCGGCGGAAAGATCGCCGTCGCCGATCAGTCGAATGCGAGCGCCTGCCGCGCGGATATCCGCCACCAGTTTTTCATGGCGTGGCCGGTCGAGCACCATCACCACCAGGTCCTCCACATCGCGATCCAACCGGCGCGCGATGTTCTTGAGATTGTGCGAAACGGGAGCATCAAGATAAACAGCGTCTTTGCAGGATGGCCCGACCACGATTTTTTCCATGTAGCAATCCGGTGCGTTGAGCAGTCCTCCGCGCTCGGACGCGGCCAGCACTGTAATCGCCCCGGGAGCTCCGGTGGCGCAGAGGTTCGTCCCTTCCAACGGATCGACGGCGATATCAACTTCCGGAACTTCCGTGCCATCGGAGAATTCGGCTCCCACTTGCTCGCCGATATAGAGCATGGGAGCTTCGTCGCGCTCGCCTTCGCCGATGACAATCGTCCCGTGCATCGGAATCGAATCCATGGTCTTCCGCATGGCTTCGGTGGCCACCTGATCGCTGAGCTTGCGATCGCCTTGCCCCATGGTATGAGCCGATGCAATGGCTGCAACTTCGACCACGCGCAGGAACCGCGCTGCGAGGTCACTTTCAATATTTTCCCCGTAGGTGCGGGCTTTGCCTTCCGGCCGGGTCTGCGTTGCCATGCGATCTCTCCTGGCGCTACAGAAATCTTACACGCCGGGGTGTGACTATACCGCACTCGCGAACAGAATGAAAATACAGGATTCACCGAATCGTTTTTGTCCGCCGAAAGATCGAATGCGTTCGCGACCGGTGAGCATGGTATTCTCCTATCCCTGATTTCGAAACCAAGCCCATGGCCGACAAGCGTCCGCTGACTTTCCTCTGCATCACGACCTACGAAAAGGGGCAGGAGTTCATGCGCGAGTGCAAGCGCCAGGGATGCCGGGTGCTCCTGCTGACCGCCGAGAAACTGCGTAACGCGGACTGGCCTCGCGAAAGTCTCGATGACACGTACTACCTTCCCGATGAAATTCCTCTTGCCGACATCGTGAAGGCGGTGACGCATCTTGCCCGCAATGAGAAGCTGGACCGTATTGTCGCGCTCGATGAATTCGACATGGAAACGGCCGCAACCTTGCGCGAACATCTGCGCATCCCCGGGATGGGCCTCACCACCATGCGGTATTTTCGCGACAAGCTGGCGATGCGAATGCGGGCCCTGGATCGCAACATCCGCGTGCCTGACTTCGTGCCGGTCGTGAACCACGGAGACATTCAGTACTACCTGGATCACGTACCCGGGCCTTGGGTGCTGAAGCCCCGCCAGGAGGCGTCAGCGATCGGCATTAAGAAGATTCATGCCGGGGAAGAATTGTGGCCGGTACTCGAACAACTCGGCGACACGAAGTCCACATTTCTGCTGGAGAAGTTTGTCCCGGGAGACGTGTACCACGTCGACTCGGTGGTTTCGGAAAACGAGGTGGTGTTCTCGAACGTCAGCAAGTACGGCAAGCCGCCGATGAATGTGGCGCACGGGGGGGTCTTCACGACGTTCACTGTGCCTCGCGGTAGTGAAGACGATTCGGCTCTTCGCGCAATTAATCTTGACCTGATTGCTGCGCTGGGACTGCTGCGCGGCGTGGCGCACGCGGAGTTCATCAAAGCGAATGCCGACGGTGAGTTCAATTTTCTGGAGTGTGCGGCTCGAGTCGGCGGAGCGTACATCAACGAGATGGTCGAGACTGCGACTGGAATCAATCTATGGCGCGAGTGGGCCCGCATCGAGGTTGCCGGCGGAGACGGCAGCTACAACCTTCCGCCGACCCGTCAGGACTATGCAGGAGTGATCCTCTCGCTCGCGCGCCAGGAGAATCCCGATACCTCGGGCTATAACGATCCTGAAGTGCACCTGCGCATTAAGAGGCACCACCACGCCGGGTTGGTATTGAAGTCTTCGGAGCCGGAACGAATTCCCCGCTTGCTCGAAGACTACGCCCGCCGCTTCGCAGAAGAATTCATGGCCGTCGAACCGCCGAGAGACAAGCCCACAGCCTAACTCTCAGAATACGTAACGTGCGCTCAGCTGAATCTGCCGCGGCGGCTTGTTGCCGTAGGAATTCGCGGAAAGGATCTGTCCGAAGTTCGTCGCGCCCAGAACGTGCGCCGGAATATCGAAGTTCGGGTGATTGAACAGGTTGAAGAAGTCCCCTCGGAACTCGAGCCGACGGCTCTCTGAACCCAGCGTCATGCTCTTCGCCAAACCAAAATCGAGATTCGTATAACCGGGACCCGTGAGGATGTTGCGCCCCTCGGTGCCGAACTGGAACGTGTTTGGAATGACTCCCGGTGCGGGGAAAGCAAACGCACAGGTGTTGAACCAGCTCTGGGGGACTCTCAATTGCGTCGGACAGCCGGATGCATTGGTCGTTTCAAATGGTGCGCCCACCAAGTCCGGACGCGCCGGGTTCCCAAACGCCGCCCCGGCGGAAGTTGATGCGCCGGCCAGAACAACCGTGAACGGCGAGCCCGACTGCGCCGTGATAATTCCTCCCGCCTGCCAGTTCCCCAAAAGTCGAGTGGGCCCGCCCTTCCACAGCTTGTGCAGAGGCAGGTCGTAGACGAAGCTCCCGGAGAATCTATTTACGGCGTTGAAGTCCGAGGGACCACGGTCGGCTGCAAGGTCTTGCGAATTCTGCGGCAGGCCTGCTCCTACGCTTCCTCCGAATACCGACGAGATATCGTCACACGACTTGGAATATGTGTACGCCAGGAGCAACGAAAGGCCGTTTCGCGTGCGCTTCTCGGAACGCAGTTGCAGCGAGTTGTAAGAGCTGTTGGCGCTCGATTCGACGTAAAGGATCGACGCGAACTGAGGAAACGGCGGCCCCGTGTCGGGGTTTACCTGGTTCAAATCAATGACGTTGCTCAGGTGCGTCCCTTTAGAGCCGACATACGCCGCATCCACCATCCAGTTGGGGAGCACCTCGTACTGCAGGTCGGCATTCCACTGTTGCACGTACCCGTCACGGAACTTGGGAGAGATCATGTTGTCCTGCACCAGTCCGCCCGGCTGACTGAGAATGTCCTGCACCGTACACAGGCCGCCCGGACAAGTGAACGGGTTCTGTTGCGAGAACGAAAGATTGTAATAGGGAGGGTTAATGCGCGGAAAGATGTTGATATTCGCAATCGACGAATCCCAAAAGACGCCGTAGGCTGAGCGGACGACCCAGCGCTCGGTCTTCAACGGCCGCCACGCGAATCCGAGGCGCGGACCGAAATCCGTTTTGCTCGGCGAGTATGTCGCTTTGGGGATTCCGTTGGTCCCCGCCTGAATGAACTGGCAATCCGGAACCGGCGTACAGGTGGCCGAGTTCGCGGTGAGATCCGGTACGCTGAAACGATTCAGAGCTTCCACTGGCGGCGTGTTGTATTCGTAGCGCAATCCTACATTCAGCAGGAAGCGCGGAACGACGTGAATGTCGTCCTGGATGTAAGTGCTCACCCCGTGGCTGCGCAGGCTGTTGAAGGTGTTGCCGGTGACTCCGATGGCGGCGTCGGGAACTCCGGCCAGCAGTTCGGTCAAAGCCAACGTTGGAAGATCGATCCCTGGCGGTGGGGCACAAGTTGGCGATTGCGTCGCAACGCAGCCGAGGAAGAGCCATTCGCCGCGTGCCAGAAAATCGAGGTAATTGTCGAGGCGCATCCGGTGAAAATCCGCGCCGATCTTGAACTGATTGCGTCCGACCGTCCAGGCCACATTGTCCGCGATCTGGATCGTGGTATCGTGCCGATCCTGCGGATAGTTCACCGGCTCCCCAATCCCATCAAACCCGGTGATGGAGAGGTTGGGATAGCCTAAGTCCACCGGATTGGTAAGAACGGGTGGGAATCCAAGCACCGTGCTGAAATCCGTTCCATGATTCTGCTGCAGCACTGTCGCTCTCATTCGGATGAAGCCCAGCCGAAATTCGTTCAGCAGCTTCGAACGAAACACGCGTGTCCATTCCAAACCGGCATTCTGGCCGTGATTCAGTGTGAAACTGCCATAACCCGGCAGTTGCGTGAACGAGTTCACCGGATCGACGGGAGAGAATATGTTCTGGTCGATGAGCGAATAGTGGGCAGAAACCGTGTCAGTCGCGCTCAAATGGTGGTCCAGTTTGCCGCTGTAGAGATTATCGGAGCGTCGAATGACCGGAGCAGACAGGAATCTGTTCGAATCCAGCAAGTCGGAGCCGGCGTTGGCCTGCGGATAAAGACTGAAGACGTTTTGCCCAACCTGGCACGACGGGTTGTCAGGACATCCAAAAAACTGCTGAGCTAACCCTGACGCCGTGGCCCATTGCACCTGCGAAGGCACGGTTGCCACGCGCGTGCTCGCCTGCCGCAGTCGCAGTCCCTCATAGGAGACGAAAAAGAAAGTCTTATCTCGGAGGATCGGGCCGCCCACGGTGCCACCGAACTGGTTGCGCTGCAGCGCCGGAATCCCTGCGCATGTTCCCGGCGCAGAATTCGGCGTGCAGTCGGGCAGGTCAAAGTAGTTTTTCGCGTCCAGGCTGCGGTTGCGGAAGTATTCAAAAAGTGAGCCATGGAACGCATTGGTGCCGCTCTTCAGCACGACATTAATCTGCGCGCCACTGGCTCGTCCATATTCCGCCGAGTAGTCACTGGACTCCACTTTGAATTCCTGAATGGCATCGACGGAAGGCAAGGCCACGTACTGGTTAATGTACGGATCGTTGTTATCCACTCCATCGAGCAGAAAGTTATTCGATTGCTCGCGCGCTCCGTTGACACTGAGCGCTCCACCCTGGGTGGAGTTCTGCGAGCCTTCGGCCGCCAACTGGCTTCCTGGGACGAGCAGCGCAAAATCGAGGAAGTTGCGCTTGTTGAGCGGCAACTCCTGCACCAAGCGATTGTTGAGTACCTGGCCAAGAGTGGACGTGTCGGTCTGGATGGCTGGAGGCGTGTCTTTCACTCTGACTTCTTCCGTCGCCGCGCCGACCTCAAGCGCAAAGTCCACACGCACCGTCTGGTCGACGTCGACAGTGACTTCGTTGAACACGCTGCGGCGGAACCCGGCGCCCTCAGCGGTCACCCGGTACCGTCCCGGGGGTAACAGCGCAACCGTGAAGTCGCCATCGTCGTTGGTCTCCGCGTTGCGCACGGCGTTGGTCCCTTCGTCGAGAATCGTGATTCGCGCGTTGCGAACCACCGCGCCGGAGGGATCGGTGACTGTTCCCGTGATGGTTCCGGTGGGGCCGCTGGCGAAAACAGGCGGAGCAAGCGATAGTCCGAGAAAAAAAATGATCGAGCCGCGAAGAGCCATAAATCTCCTTCCGCGATCGTCCTGAGGGAAGAAGTCAGCGACGCTTATTACCAGGGCCGGTCCGTTGGCAGGCGGAGAGTCTCGAAAGGTGATGAGACCCTGGCAATGGATGATGATGTGAATCATGCTGCCCGCCGACAAGCCATGTCAACCCGGTATTTCGAAAGTGCGGCAATTCGAGTGGGCTGGACGGCCCAAATTCTCTGCTAGTATTTGCCCATGAGTGCAACGACAGAGCAATCTGCGGCAGAGCGCCCCGAGCGGGCGGCACCGGAACGCAAAGAGCCAACTTTTCTCTTCACCGAGAAATACGTAGCGGACAAGAGCGAACTCGCCCGCCGCTTCATCGAAACGCGCGCACGTCTGAATGCAAACGTTGACAAGGCGAATAACTTTCTGGTCAAGCGCTATTACAACATCGATCACAACACCTACCTGGAAGGCGCCCTGCCGGCTAAGACGAAAGAGTTGATGGGATTGGTGGCTTCAGCCTGCCTGCGGTGTGACGACTGCATCTTCTACCATGCGATCCAGGCTTATCGGCTCGGGGTGCCGCGCGCCGAACAGGAAGAATCACTCAATATCGCGTTGGTGGTGGGTGGCAGTATCGTCATCCCACATTTGCGGCGGGCTTACGAGTTGCTGGAAGAGTTGTACGGGTAGAAACGACACTAGGGCTTTCGGGCCCGTATCGTCATCACCAAGGTGACGACAATCAACGCAATCCCGCCACACAATTCCAGCCGATGTGGTCGCCGCAAGGCCTCCCACACGGCATCCGGGGGCCAAAAGAACTTCGCATCGCGCAAGGCGTCCAGACATGTAATTACGCCGGACAAAAAGGCGGCGGCGGTTGCAAGGCGGCGTCCTCTGCTTGATTGCATGTCAACCCCAGTGCTGAACTCTGCAAGTGCTAAAATGCGTCGATTCCGGTGACGCTCTGCCCGATGATCAAAGAGTGCACGTCGTGGGTGCCTTCGTAGGTTTTTACCGACTCCAGGTTCATCAGGTGGCGCATGATTGGATAATCGTCCGCCACGCCGTTCGCGCCGAGAATGTCACGCGACAGCCGGGCGCACTCGAGTGCCATCCATACGTTGTTGCGCTTCGCCATCGAGACATGATGGGGTTCGACCTTTCCCGCGTCTTTCAAGCGTCCTACTTGCAGCACCAGCAATTGCGCTTTCGTGATCTCGCTGATCATCCACGTCAGCTTGTCTTGCACGAGTTGGTGCGAGGCGATGGGCTGATCGCGCCACTGTTTGCGGAGCAGGGAATATTGTAGCGCGCAGTCGTAGCAAGACATCGCTGCGCCAATCGCTCCCCAGGCAATGCCGTAGCGCGCCTGATTCAGACACATCAATGGAGAGCGCAGGCCGCCGGTTTTGGGGAGCAGGTTCGATTCGGGCACGTGCACATCCTGCAGCGATAGACCGGACGTCACCGACGCCCGTAGCGACCACTTCCCGTGAATGTCGTCAGCCTTGAATCCTGGACGATTCGTTTCCACCAAAAATCCGCGGATGCGGTCATTCTCGTTCTCCACCTTGGCCCAGATGATGGCCACATCGGCGATCGTGCCCGAGGTGATCCACATCTTCTCCCCGTTGATCACATACTCGTTCCCCACCTTGCGTGCCCGCGTGCGCATACCGCCCGGGTTCGATCCGAAATCCGGCTCGGTCAGTCCGAAACATCCGAGCTTCTCGCCCTTCTGCATGGCGGGAAGCCACGTGTCTTTCTGCTCGTCGCTACCGAATTCGTAGATCGGATACATGCAGAGCCCCGACTGCACACTGACGAAACTCCGCACTCCTGAATCGCCGCGCTCGAGTTCTTGCGTCATCAGGCCGTATTCCACGTTGCCCATGCCGGCGCAGCCGTATCCCTTGAGGGACGCGCCGAAGAAACCCAGTTCGGCCATTGGCTTCACCAGTTCGCGCGGAAAGCGACCCGCGCGGTTGCACTCCTCGATGATGGGAATCAGGTTGTCTTCGATGAACTGGCGCGTAGTGTCGCGGACGAGTTTCTCTTCGTCAGTAAGCAAGGAATCGTATTGAATGAAATCGACACCACGAAATTTGATGGCAGACATAGAGAGTCTCCGTAGTTATGCAGTTTAGGTTCCGGCGCGACCACATCACGGTTGCCGCCCACAGAGTCGTCCGCGCGCAAGAGGGCAAACAAATGACGGTAGCAGGATCTAGGGATGCCGGTCAACGTGGCGAAGGCGGACTGTCAAAGCTCGTTAGAAATGTCCCCTTTGGTGGATGTCAATTCCGTTGTCCAGCGTCCTGGAGCGTAGCCCTGCTTTTTAGGGCGTAGCGGAAGGACGTTGGACAACGGGCGGCACGGCGATCGGTGTCCGCATGGCAGTTCTCATCTCGTAGCCTAACCGCCAAGGATGATCAGGCCTCGCCTTTGTTCGCACTCTGGGGCGGGCCTGGGTCCGTTGCAGGTGTGCCACGTCTCGGATCGGCTCGGCGATCTCGTGAAACCGGACGCGCTCTCCCCGGTAATACACTTCCACCGACCGGTTTGCGTATTCACAGACCAGCGCCTTGCTCTGGGTCGGACCATAACAGCGCGATCCAGGATGCAACTGCAGCCAGCGTCCGTCATGCCGCACCACCCAATCGTTGCTGATCACGCGTTCTGTCTCCAGCCGAAAAATCTGTTGCAGTTCGCGCACGCTCGGTCGACGTCGGTGATAGTCCTGCGGCTCGATGGGCCGGCGCGCAAAGCGCCGATTATGCTGCGGCAGATATTCGTCTTGCAGAAACTGATTGGCCGCTTCATCACTGGCGATGCCGCGCCGCCGCAGTTTCTTGATCAGCCGATCTTGATGCGTGCCGTGGTTGCGCTCTACGCGCCCTTTCGCTTGCGGCGAACTGGCCGCAATGATCTGGATGTCCAGTTTCTGACACATGCGTCCAAACTGCGTCACCGGTACCTCGCCCCGCAACTGCTCGGCGGGCGTGGCTTTTCGCCGGTATACATTCTTCCAGTCGGTGTAGAGTGCGCGGGGCACACCGAACTTGCCAATCCAGGCCCGTAACACGCCCGCCGCCGCCCAGATGGTTTCTTCTTTCTCCAGGCGCGCTTCGGTCGTACTGGTGGCGTCGTCCACCATGTTCATTAGGCAGCTCCGCGGACCGCGCCCTTCCAGCCAGTGATGAAAACTTCCGTCCATCTGCACCAGTTCCCCAAAGTGCGCCTTGCGCTCGCGACGCTGGCAGTGTTTCTTCCGCCGCCGTCGCCGGCTCCACAGTCCGGCTTCCAGCATCCACCGCCGCAGGGTCTCATGATCGATCCCAATCCCGTCTTCTTCGGCCAAGTGCTCGGCCGCCAGCGTCGGCCCGAAGCGCTCAGCTTCGCTGCCAGAATATTTGCGCTGGATTAAGCTCAGCACTCGGCGCCGCAGTTTTTGCGGCTTGCTGCGATTCGATTCCCGTCCGGCGTTGCCATGCTTCAGCCCTTCTCCGCCGTGCTCGCGATATCGCCGCCATACCCGCTTGCTCTGCCGGTAGCTCAATCCCAGCATCTCCGCCGCATGTTGCAGCCCCAGATCCCCGCTCGCTACTCGGCCCATCAACTCCACTCGCTCCAACTCGCGACGGCTCATCGCTGTCCTCTTCAACCGGCCTCCTGTTCTGGCTGGAGGCCTCAGTGTAAGGGGCCATTTCTAATGAGTTATCCAGGGGACATTATCAAAGAGTTTCAACACGATAGTGACCACAACTCAACGATGCGGGTCTGAAGGTAGTGAAGCCATTTCATTGACGGGTTCTGAGCGTAATCGAGATTTTTCGGTGCGCCGTGAAAAGGCGCTGGTCCACAGCGGGAAGAAAGGCCCGCCCGGGAACTGGATCGCTCCACCCGGTAGCAATCGGAGCGGCGGTGGAGGCAACAAAGCCGCCGGAGCCTCCGATGTAGAGGGTCGCACAAGGCGACTTGGCGAGTCTGCAGGCCGTAACGTGAGTAAACGCTGAACAGGCCTCGAAAACCATAATGCAGGGGCCGACCCACCCGAAATTTGGGGAAGGCCGACGTCGAGGGATTAGTAACGAGCGATTTGGTCCCTCGGACCTGCCGGGGTAGTAGCGACAGCATGCAGACACAGGGGATCAGACGCAACACGGGAAACCCCAGCGGAGACCGCAGTCGCGATCAACTGGCAACTCGTGAGAGTCAGGCCGGGCCGCATGGGGTGACGGAGAGGCTCGTAGTACTGACGAAGCCGGGTAATGTCGGTGGAGGGAAGGGGCCTCAGTTGAAAGGAAACGCAAGAAGCGACGAAGACGGAGGGATTGGTGCCGAACCTAACAACCCCAGCAGGTGTTCAGAAGTTGCAGACGGCGTTGCAGCGGCGAAACTCCGCCATTTGTTCAGCGGCGGTGTCCGCAACGGCCTTCGAACTGGAAGCCAGGTTATGGGTTGCGGCCGCGTCGGCTGCCTGGTCGTATAGTTCCCGTTCCGGGGCGTCCACGTACAAATAGTTTCCGGCTCGCCAGGCCTTTAGCATGCTCCAGCCGAACGAGAGATGGCCGTATCCACTCTCCGAATAAACAGCACGCCGCGCACTCGAGTCGCTCCGCTGGCCAGGTCGCAACATTCTGTCGGGCGTCTTTGAGGACAGTAGCGCCTGCCCCTGCATGGCGTGCGGAACTGGAAGATGCAGCGCCTGCAGAATAGACGGCGCGACATCTACCAATCCGACTCGCGTCTCCACCTTTGTCGCAGAGTGCTGGCGAGGAAGCTTGAACAGCAGCGGCACGTGGATCGTCTCATCGTACAGAAAAATGCCGTGATGCTTTTCGCCGTGCTCTCCGAACGCCTCCCCATGATCTGCCATGACAGCAATGAGGGAATTCTCGAACAGCCCTCGTTTCCGCAGATCGGAGATTAACCTTCCTACGACGAAGTCGGTGTAGGCAATCTCGCCATCGTAAGGATCCGCCTGATAGCGGGTTCGATAGGGCTCCGGAGGAGTGTAAGGATCATGCGGATCGTAAAGATGAATCCAAAGAAAAAACGGTCCGGCAGAGTGCTTGCTCAGCCAGGCGGAGGCACGGCTCAAGACTTCTTCTCCCCGGCGCTCCAGGCTGTGGTAATTGTCTTCGCCGCGGCGGCGCCGATGAAATCCGGCGTCGTAAACGTCAAAACCCTGATCAAAGCCAGGAGCTAATTTCGTTGGGTCTAGCACCAGTGCCCCTACAAAGGCGGCAGTCTTGTACCCGTTTCTGTGGAGGATTTCCGGTAGAAACGGGAGCCCTTTGCCCAACGGGTCGCCCATGTAGCTGACGTGATTGAACTGCGGGTAGGTCCCAGTCAGGATAGCGGCGTGCGAAGGTGTGGTCAGAGGCACTTGTGCGTAGGCACGAGAAAAGACCGTAGCCTCATGTGCGAGCGCGTCAAGATTTGGCGTTAGACCACGGTTTGACCCGAGGAAACCCATGCGGTCGGCACGGGTCGTGTCCAGGGTGATCAGTATTACGTTAGGAGGTCGCGAGGCGGCGCTTTGGGGAACCGGCGAAGCGCCAGCGCTAGCATAGGCTGTCACCAAGATCAACGATAACGAACACCGCAGGACTGGCAAAGAAGACCCCCCTACAAACCTCGGACATTCCCACAACAACGCGTTTATTGTCAAACCGACTGTGTGCCAATCTCACCTCGAGTTCTGCCCCTATACCGACGTATAGGTACCTCTTTTCTTCTTGACTCTCAAACCGTCTGCTACGTATGCTGCGCCACAGTTGAAGGGCCTGACTTGGGCCCCCCCCCTGCCCCGCGTGCGGATGAGTCGCTAACTCGAAAACTAGAGGCTGACCATGAAAATCAGTCGTTACGTC
>JAIQFH010000106.1 GCA_020073385.1 Terriglobia bacterium
CCTACGCCTCTTGGCTCAATCAGGTGGAGATCTGGTTCAACCGGATCACGCAACGAGCTATCCGGCGCGGAACCTTTCGCAGCGTGAAAGAACTGGTGACCAAGATCGATCAATTCGTCGAAAACGATAACCAGAACGCGCGGCCCTTCGTTTGGACCGCGACCGCAGATTCCATCTTCGCTAAAGTCCAGCGACTATGTGAACGTATTTCCGGGACAGGACACTAGGTCGGCTTGTGTGCGATTGTGACGCTCTACCACGTAGGCAACAAACACGTCAGACAAGGAATGTTCGTTGTGCAGCGCCCGGACCATTTCTCTTTTCTCAATCCTCAGCAGAGTGCAGTCCGTAACGGCAGCGGCGGTTGACAGGCGGATGGAGTGATCCGAGGCCAGGCATCCTTCGCCTACAAAATCGCAAGGGCCAAGCAGGGCAATGGTTGCCTCCTTACCCTGTTTCGAGATCACGCTAAGCCTCACCCTCCCCGCCTGAATGTAGAACACAGTGTCGGCAGGCTCTCCCTGAGAAAATAAGAGTTGCTTGGGGCCATAGCGAAGAATTGTCCGGCCGACGCCAGCACTCGTCAAAAAGGCTTTCGGGTCAAAACACTTCATCAGTTTCCCGACACGGCGCTGTGTCAGTGTATGGCGACGCAATGGCATAAGGAACTCCAGCTAGCACTGTCTGTGTTGGGCTATTGTGCCACGGTAACTCACGATACTGCCAAGCAAAATCCAAGATCGTAATGCAAGTGCCATCTTCCGCAACAAATCGTAAGCCAGAGTCAATTTCACCCGCATGTGCACTTTTGAACAGACAAGAGTGACCTTCTGCGTTCACAGTTACTACCAGTCTGTGGGGAGTTACGTATGGGTTCTTTCGTCCGCAAAGGGAAGGGCAGTTCTGCCTCTTAATACATCTAATTATCCCTCCCCCCTTGGCAGGACTGCTCATTGTTGTGGAGGTTCCTATGAGTCAGGCGTATCAGGGACCGCAGAAAATGCTTCTTTGTGTCGACGACAGCCCCTCGATCCTGGAATACGAAAGACGACTCTTTGAACGATCGGGCTACGCCGTAGTGACTGCAGAGTCCCCGCGACGAGGCTTGAGGCTCGCGACTCTATTCAGCTTCGACGCAGTCCTCGTCGATTATTGGATGCCTGAAATGAATGGGCACGAGTTCGCCTATGAAATAAGGCGTCTCAGACCGGAGACCCCCATAGTCATGTGCTCCAGCAGCGAGATTCCAGAGGAAACTCGACGACTGGTCGATGCATTCGTCTCCAAAAACGTAGCTCATAAGGAGTTGTTGCCGACGGTCACTCGCATCTGTGACGGGTTAGTGCCTTAGCAGCTTGTGGAAAAATGCGGTTTGTAAACCGGTTTTGAAAGGGCGCGGCTTCAAGCCGCGCCGCTAAGTTCCAAAGAACAGTCCGGCTTTAGCCGCTGAGGGACGTTGCCCGCATATACAACGAATTTTTCCGCAAGCTGTTAGTAGATGATTTTTACTGAGAATTGAATCTGCCGCGACGACCCAGCAGTCTTGCTGATGATCCCGAATCCGCTCCCGCTGACGATATTCGACGGCAACCCGAAATTCACGATGTTGAAGATGTTGAAGAACTCTGCGCGGAACTCCACCGTCCCAAGCTCCCCGTTGCTCCGGTGGCCGAACGGGGTGTCTTTCACCAGTGCAAAATCAAAGTCGTGAAAAGCCGGCCCCCGAAAGGTGTTTCGCCCCAGAGTGCCAAAGCGCCCGCTGTGCGGCCCGGTCCCTCCGGGAATATTGATAGGGACATCAAAGAAAGATATGTTGTCTTTGCCCAGTCCAAAGTAATCGTCCCTCACTGCCCGACTGGTCGAAAAATGCGGCATGGAGACAAGGTCCGGACGATCGCCGCCGCCCAGTCCTGCTCCCGTTTGTTGAACACCCGAATAGACCGTAAACGGTGATCCTGTCGTCAGGGTCGTAATGTTCAGAACCTGCCAGCCTCGGGTGAAGGTTCGCCCCAGAGGTCGCAAGAAACGCACTTTCTCGAGCGGCAGTAACTGAATGACGCTGGCAGCGAACACGTGCTTCACGTCAAATGTCGATGGACCCTTTTCAACGGATGGATCCCATGGATTCTGAGGGCCCGTTTGTAGGACCGTTCCCGACGTCCCAAGCAGTCCGCCCAGCAAAGAACTGGTGTCGTCCAGCGACTTTGAAAAGGTATAGCTCGCCTGCAATCCAAGCCCAAGGCGGGCAGAATTTTTCGTCAGGCTCGTTTGTAACGAGTGATAGGAGGAGTGCGAACCGTCCGTCATGATGGTTTCAGGCCCGAAACCACCTATGGCATGGCACTCGGTATCGAATTGCGTAAAGGGCGCGAAACCGGCGCAGGCTCCGCCGTAACCGTTCGGGTTATAGAACCTCGGTAAATGAATTCCCGTCGTCGCCACATACGAGGCGCTGAGCTTGAAATCGCGGAAATCGTGATCGACGCCCGCGGTCCAGCTTCCGATGTAGCCGTTGCCAAAGTTTTTCGCAATGCCATAAATGCTGAGCAGTTGCACGTTCCCCGGCGCCAGCGCATTCAGGTCGTTTTGGAAACGCACGTAATCAAAGACCGTGTTCGCCGGGACGTCCTGGCTTCGCCCCGTCGCAAAGATCGGCTGTCCCTCGACGTTGTAGGCAGTCGGCAAGTTCAATGCAACGAATTGGTTCTGGAAATTAATCGGCTCAGTCGGCTGTGCGTAAATCGAAGGTGCAAACACGTAAGGAATCGCCGCCGTCAGAGAATTGTCCTGCCATAAGTTCGGAACCAAAGTCGTGATCGAAGCTCCGGCATGAAACACCGTATGTTTTCCCAATCCGTAGTCGAGCGCCAGCCGCGGACCCCAGCCGTTCCAGTCTTGATCGTACGGCGGTTGCGGGTTGATGAGTTCCAGTTGATGCGCCGTGCGGTCCCCGTACGGTACCGGCTTGCCATCCGCTCCTAAGAAAACAGGAAGCGACGTCCGTTTCGTAGCTTCGTGAATTCGACTGTTCACCTCATAGCGCAATCCATAGTTCACAGTGAGGTGCTGCGTGGCCTTCCAGGTATCCTGGAAATAGAAGTTGTACGCTTCGCGCCGCACACCCGCCTCATTGAACTTACCGCCGACCGGCGTAATGTCAGCCGCGGCCATGATGTTGTAGGAATACGGAGTTGCCGTGAGCAGCCCAGTCAGCGAGTCCGGCAGCGGCTCGCCCACCTGAATATCGTGCGCTCCGCTCGCCGACTGTATGAATTGGGGTGAATAAGCTTTGCCGCCCCCAAATTCATACAGACCGTTGGGATTCACTCCAAAGATCGTCGAATCGCGATTGATGCGAATTTCAGTTCCCCACTTGAACGCGTGAGATCGATGTATCCAGCCGAAATCCTGCTTAAATTGATAAAGGTTGCTATACGACCCGAAGATCGATCCCGCCGGCTGGTTGTAGGGCTGGTACAGTCCGTCGGCATAAGTAATTCCAGGTTGCGTGTGATTGTCTGCCGGGAAAAACGGCGTGCTCCGGATATAGCTCAACGAAGTCTCCGACGTCAGGTGCGACGAAATCATCCGCGTGTATCGCACGCCGAAGTTACGCTGGTGGTCGAAAAACTGCACCCCGAAATCCGGATTGATCGCCGTCTGGTCAGGATTAGTCAGTGGTCCCGTCACCTGATTCAGGCTGAACCGTGTCACCAGCGATGCCTTCTCCGAGATCTTGTGGTCAATGCGTATCGAGAATTGATCGGTGCGGGTTACCACCTTCGACGATGCGGCGTATGTTCGCTCACCCAGCGGTCCGTTCGGCTCATTGGGCAGCGGATACCCGTTGAGTACATCCAGAATCCTCGGGTCAACGTTGCTGACGAACAACGTATCGCCGGGATCCGTCGAGGTCTTGGGATAAGCAGTTGTATCGATCCCCTGGCGCTCGTCCGCAGTCGGCACAGGAATCACCTGCGTGGTCCCCAGCACCTGCCGGAATCCTTGATATTCGCCGAAGTAAAACGTGCGATTGCGTCCGTCGTAGATTCCCGGCAGCACCACCGGGCCACCATTCGTAAATCCAAACTCATTTCTCACAAATGGAGGAATGCGCCGCTTGCCCGTCGGATCCTTATAGTCAAAGTAATTGCGCGCATCCAGCGACGCATTCCGCAGGAACTCGAACATGCTCCCGTGAATCTGATTGACACCCGACTTCGTCACCACGTTGGTATAGCTGGCAGCACCGTGCCCGACCTGGGCCTGCATGACTCCCGAATCGGCCTGCACCTCCTGAATCGCATCGACGTTGAAGTTCGAGAACGTTGCGCCGCCCATCTCCGGATCGGTTGTATCGAACCCATCCGTGGCGAAAACGGTGGCGCTGCCCCGCTGCCCGTTCACCGCAAACTGCTGAGTGAAGTTGGCGGCGCCGTTGGCGTCGGTCATTGTTCCGGCAGCGAGCAACAGTAGCTTGCTGAAATCCCTCGCGTTGAGAGGCAGATTCGAAACTTCCGAACTGGAAAGGTGTTCGCCGCCGCTGGCCTGCGCGGCAGCCTGTCCGCCCGCAGCCGCCTCGGCCGTAACCTGCACCTGACCCGATGAAGTCAACTGCAGCAAGATCGCTGCGGAATTCTCCTTCGCCACGACAAGAGGCGATTCCGCCTTCCATTGCTTGTCCGAGGTGCTGACGGAAAGTTCGTAACGATCAGAGGGGAGATCCGCGAAGGCAAATGCGCCGTCCGCTCTAGTCGTCGCGCTGTAGTCATGCCCGGCAGCCGCGGAATGAAGTCTGACGACCGCGCCGCTCACGGCCTTGCCCGCACTGTCACTGAGATGCCCGCTCCATCCATTGCTCGGCAGAGCAACCGCAGCAGGAATCCACATTAATAAAATGAATGAATACAGCCTATAAGAACGATTTTGCATGAGCGTTAAACAGGAAGGAGAAATTATATAGGCGTGCCGCTACTTCCTGTCCTGGAACCGTATCAGGAAAGAATCTGATCGATTGTGCTCACAGTCACAAACTCTCACGTTTCATCCCTCATAGAATCCCGATTTGGCAGGCGATGCTTCGGAGGACACTCCCAGAGTGGGTACTGGGCACGCTTGCCAATCGTTGGACGGCTGGAAACCGCCAGAGGGGTTCGATTCCCCTGTCCTCTGCGCGACCGTCCAACTCGTTCTTGCGAACGGTACTCTAGGACCATTGACACCAACACCATGCCGCCTTAATCTGAGGTTGCTTGGCAAGCGTGCCTTGTATTTTGGCACTGAGAGTATCAGGCCCCGCATCGCGGGCCTCTTCTTTTACATGCAAGAGAGCCTACGAAGAGCGCTCACCAGAGGCCCGTGGTAGCATTTCCTTAAAGCCCTCCCACGCGGCGGCCATGTCTCGATTCTTAACTATCCCGCTTTGCATAAGCCTCCTTGCCGCGATCTTCTGTGTCCCGTTCAGTTTCGCTGCCGAACCTCCCTGGCTGGAAATTCACTCGACCCATTTCACCGTGATCACCGATGCCGGCGAGAAGAAAGGCCGCGAGGTCGCCCTCCGCTTCGAGCAGATGCGCGCCGTCTTCGCCAATCTCCTGAGCAAAGATCGCCTCCACGAGTCGCGCCCTCTTACTATTCTGGCCTTTAAGAACGATGAGTCCTACTACCGGCTCGCTCCTCTGCACCAGGGACAGCCCATTGATGTCCCCGGATTCCTGCTCTTAGGAGAAGATCAGGATTTCATCGCTCTGAACGTATTCGAGGAAGAACCCTGGCGCGCCGTAGCGCACGATTTCGCCATCCGCCTGCTGAACTTCAACTATCCCCCTGCCCAAGGATGGTTCGACGAAGGTCTCGCCGAGTATTTCAGTTCGATCCGGGTGGATAACAAAGAGGTCGAGATCGGCGGCGACCCCGAGTTGCAGTCCTCGCTCAAAGAAGACCTTGTCGGGAACCAGCGCGACACTCATCCCGCAAAGTCGTTGACCGAATTGCTCGCCGCGCAGGTCTGGCTCTCCCTCCCTGACCTGTTCACTGTGAAACACGATCCCGCCCGCAACGAAGGCACGCGGCATACGCTCTATTACGCCGAATCCTGGATCGTGATGCATTACCTCATCCACGAGCACAAGCTACCCGAAACAGGCGCTTATTTTGGCCTGGTCCTCAACCAGCACGTGCCGGTGGAAGATGCCATCCAGCAGGCTTACGGCATGAGTTCCGCGCAACTTGAGAAAGCGGTGAAGGACTACTTCCACGCACAGAGCGGACTTCAGGCCGCGGTCGACGACGCCCGCAAGACGACCACCGACCCTGAGCAGCCATCACCCGTACCTCGATCCGGCCAGACCGACCGCTTCCCTGCTCCCGTTGGTCCGGAGGATTCCGCGATCACCTCCAAGCCGTTCCCCGAACCAGATGCGCGAGCACTTTATGCCGCGGTCCAGCTCAGAATTCCCGAGCGTCGCGAGTTTGGCCTGAAGGCGCTGGACGACCTGGCGACTACGCCCACAGAAGCCGACAAGAAAGCTGAATCCAAGCCCGCAAAAAAGACTGGCGAAGATGCCGAGCAGTTGCCCAGCTACGCGATCGGGAATCCTCTGGCCCATCGCTTCCTTGCCTGGGACCATATCCAACATAACGAATTTGACCAGGCCTTCAACGAAATCAGCGATGCCGGTTCCCTCAACCCTCGCGACATGTGGCTGCGATATTACCTTTCGGTTGGGAAATACCGCATGGCACAGGCGAAACACGCCGAAATGATAGGACTCGCCAACATGATGCTCGATCTGAAGGCTGTTCTGGAGTGGAACCCGGAAATGGCCGACGCCTACGATCTCCTGGCCCTCGCGCGCAACTCCGGCGGAAGCTCCACTGCCGCCCTGCAGGCGGAACGCGCGGCCATGAATCTCAGCCCGCGGAACGAACAGTACGTCTTCCATCTCGCCGAAATCTACGTCTCCAGCAAGAAATGGGAAGCGGCCGGTTCCTTGCTCGATCGCCTGAAATCCAGCTCTAACCCGCAGATCGCAGCGCAAGCGCGAGAACTGTTAAACCAGGCCGGAATCCAACGCAAGTACGGCATCGCGGGCAGCTCAACCGCGGCGAACCAACCGAAGTTCGAGGCCCAGAAATCGCCCTTCGATGTGCTCGAAGAAGAGGCCGCCAAGCGCGAGGCTGCCGAAAATGCACCGCCGCCAGGAAGTCCCGGCGATCGGCGGGCTACAAGATTTGTGAGAGGCCGCCTCGTTACCATCGACTGCTCGAATGCCCCCACTGCCATTCTGACTGTCCACGCCGAGGAAGGCACGCTGAAACTCCGCACCGCGGACTACAGATCTCTGCTGCTCATCGGCGCCGACGATTTTTCCTGCGAATGGCGCGATCGCCCGATTACCGCGAATTACAGATCGAGCGGAGGAAGCGCAGGTGATCTGGTCTCGCTCGAAATGCGTTGAAAGAAACGTTGTCATGCTGAGCGGAGAACGAGATCGCGAAGCGAACTCGTTCGCAGTCGAAGCATCCCTACCCACGGCAAACTGCCGGAGCATGGATTCCCCACTCGCCCGAAATGATATTTGCGATGGAGACGACCGTCTGGGCTGCACAAATTCGAGACCGCTCTAATCTGGGGAAGTTCTGATTAACTCCTTTTGATTCTCTGTGTTCCCCTGTGTCCTCCGTGGTGTAAGCTTTTCTTCGCCGGCTTAATCAGAGTTTTCCTAGCGAGCAGTTTGTCCTGCTGACTTATTTTTCGCCTCGCAGTTCAAGTTCCCCGTGCCCAGGTTGTATTCGCAATTCCAGTGAAAGCCATTGCGATCATGCTGACCGTATCCCCACACCTGAACATAGAAGATCTCGCCCTCCAGCCTTGAAGCCTCAACGAATTCATGATCGTTTTCCCGCAGCGCCGGACGCAGCTCCACCGGAACCATCTGGATCAAAGTCGGCACGTCGAGCACGACCGGTTCTTGGGTCGAAGTGGTCGCGAACACCAGCGCCCGCGACGTCTTCTTGTTCATGTACTGCGTGACCATGAGACCGTCCTTCTCCGACCACGCCACGGCCGCAACGCCCACATACTCGCACAGCTTGCGCGATCTCCCATTCGCAGTTTCAACCAGCCACAGCGCATGAAAGATGCCGGAGAACTCGCTACCCGGCTCTCGCAGATCCACATCGCGCACCTCGAAGCGCCCGTCCGGCGAAGCCAGGTGGCCAGCCTTGGGAAACAGGGTAAACGGCGCCGCATACGCGGGAACCGCCACACTGACCAACAGCACCGGAAACCACATAAGCCGCAATAAGCGCATATCTCTTGCACTATTTTCATTCCGGGAACCGTTCCCAAGTGGTGATGAAAATCACATTCGACATTACCTTGGTTTTGGCTATGTGGCTGTCTTTTCGACTTCGACGGATATCGTCTCCTTTTGCGGTGGCTTTTTCACCGCTTGCTTCTCGGCTTCTTTCTTCAGGCCTTCGTTGTAAGCCTTGGACAGCCCGGGCAAGTTTTGGCGGATCATGTCGGTGATCTTTTCGCGGACTTCGGCGGTGCTGGTGCTGGCCACCGGTTTTTTCTCGGCCGCCGGTTCGCTGGATTGTCCGACGCTGGCAGCGGGAATTTTTTCTTCTTCTGTCGGACGGAGTTCGGTGCAAAGGCGCCCGTCGCGGCGGACCAGCATATACTTCGGATTTTGTCGGACCCAGTCCTTCAGCTTCTCTTCGTCCTCGTAGCGCTTGCGGGCGCGTTCGCGGGCCTCGATTTCTTTCTTGGCCTCCCAACGGGCGACGAAGCGGGCTTTCCTGGCGGCCTCTTCCTCTTTCTGCCGGATCTCTTGCTCGACCTCGTCAACTTCTTCTTCCTCTTCTGCAAAGTCTTCATCTTCCCAGAGGTGGTTTTCATCCAGCGGACTCTCGGCCGCATCGCGCGGATCGAGGACGACCTCGTGAACCCGCGGCGTGAAGTTGGTAAGCCGCAGGTTAGTGCTGGCTTTGCAAAGCATAAAGAAGGAGGCTGGCGGTTTTGTGCTCGATCTGTCCGGTGAGCAGAAGGCGCATGATCTGCATGAGCGACATCTGTATGGAGTTGGCGTCTTCGAGCACGGGCAGGAAGAAGGTGGCCGTGCCGCGTCGGCGGCGATCGACGTTCAGACGGATGCGCTCTTCCTGGTAGCGCTTGTGGAAGTAACAAAAACGGTTGCGGCGCAGCGCGGGCGATCCGCACTGCGTGCCGTTGGTTTTTAAATGCTGACAGCGTGATGGATAACTGGACATAAGACTCCTGCCGGAAAAATGATTTTTGATCTAAAACCGCATGTGTAGGGGCGGACGCCTTCGTCCGCCCCCGCCGAAGGTGCGGGGAACCAAAGGTTCACCACGGAGTCACAGAGTCACAGAGAAGACTCTTTAATGCTTTTCTCCGTGCCTTCGTGCCTCCGTGGTCAATCCGACCCGCCCGCCCTCCGGTTGTCAAAGACCCCAAATACAAAGCCCCCATCGGACTTTGAGTCCGTGGAGGCTAACCACACTTGCTGGCCACTTTACACTCTCAGAAAATGGGCGGGATGTCCGTGAGGGTGGTCACGGAACAGCGTGATAGGAAGCACGAGAGAGTAGAAAAATGGGAAAACCTATCCCAGTTCCTTCCCCGCGATGTGTAGCGACAGATTGTGTGGGGACAGCCGCCCCGGCTGTCCGGCGGCCCAGTTTCATCGAGCCGCAGCGTTGTAGCTTGTGTAGGGACGGACGCCTCGTCCGTCCCGCGAGCGAAGCGAGCGTGAGGGTCATTCCGGTGGCCGTGGAAGAGCGGCGCTTTAGCGCCGCGATAAGGGAAGAGAATACCGGGCTTCAGCCCCCGGCGGTTGGCCCGGGTTTTCGAATCCCCTGACGCAACCACAAAGTGGGTGGCCCGTCCTTCGCGCATTTTGCGAAGGGCGGGTACCGGACTGCCGACAGCCTCGGATTATGTGCCGGAGGCTCACACCACTCGATTCCGAAACGAAATTTCTCCCCATTGACAAAAACCTTAGTATCGGCAGCATCGTACCCGCCCTTGCAAAAAACGCAAGGACGGGGCACCCGCAGTTTCGAAACGGGAAAGAAAAAACAACTCTGAAAGGCCGGGCCACCCGCCCACTGTAATTACGCACGTTATGTTCGGTTTAGCCAGGGAGAATCTAATCGATGGCGTGTTCCTTTATGGCACCGCCGAGGAAATCAGAAGTCAATATCCCAACGCTAAGACATTAGGGATTGTATTTACTCCGTCAGTCCTTGGGGCCGAGTTATACCTATGGGCCCACGGCAGAGGTGATGTGGAGATACATCGCTTGTTTAATAAGGCTTTGCAGCTTACGTCCGGCGTGACGATTAAGACTACATCTGGATGTTGCAGTGTGACCTACCCAGATAGATCAATTCCGGCGGGTGGCCCGGGTTTTCGAATCCCCTGACACAACCACAAAGTGGGTGCCCCGTCCTTCGCGCATTTGGCGAAGGGCGGGTACCGGACTGCCAGCAGCCTGGGATTTTGCGTCAGACGTTCACGCCACTCGATTCCGAAACGAAATCTCTCCCCATCCCACATTCACCTGCACGCGTCCTGGTTCGTCCAGCAGGTAGAACCGATAGCTGCTCCACCGCCACCGCTCCGGCGCTTCCACCAATCCACGCTTCACCGGATTGCGATGCATGTACCGCAGTTTCTCAATGCGCTTTTTCGCAGTCCAGACGTTGAAGTCGTAGAAACGCGCCCGCCAGAACGCCCGCCCAGTTTCTTCCTTAAACAGTTCCCGCTGGCGCGGATCACGAGGTTTTCTCCGAGGCAACAATGCGCGCGCTGTACGCTGCTTCAGGCGGGTTCTATAAAAGCATGCGATCGTGCCTTCGGAACGATCACTGGCACCAGAAACTTGTATGGAGCTAAGTGCGGGTGCACTCTGTCTTAAGGATCAGGTTTCGGCAAGCTAAGGCCGACTTCCCACTGGTGCTTCTTGCGCCCGCATAAAAGCATGGCTCCGGTACTGGCGATCACTGACATGGTGGCGAGAGCCCGTCGAGACGACAGCCTCTCATTGACCCCGATGGAGAGATTCCTCAACCTTATCGTCACCGGGCCGAACCAGATCCCATTTTCCCACTAAGGAGAGCCGGAATGAGAGCAGACAGGCGCTGGCGTACTCGCAAAGAGAAGAAGGAATGGGCACGACGGTTGCAGTCCAATGACCCGGGGCTGGACGTGATTCACCTGCAGGCCGCTGGGATTGATGTAGGGAACGCTTCCCACTATGTGGCGGTGCGTCCGGATCGAGATCTGGAACCGGTACGCCAGTTCGGGTGTTTCACGGCCGATCTGCATCGGCTCGCGGACTGGCTGAAGAGTTGTGGAGTGAGGACCATCGCGATGCAGTCGACCGGGGTCTACTGGATTCCCTTGTACGACATTCTGGAAGAGCGCGGTTTTGAGGTGTACTTGGTCAACGCGCGCCACACCAAGAATCTGCCGGGGCGTAAAAGCGATGTGCAGGAGTGCCAGTGGTTATTGAAGCTGCACACGTACGGATTGTTAAACAACTCTTTTCAGCCAACCAGCCAGATCCGGGTGTTACGAACCTATTGGCGGCAACGAGCCGAACATGTGCAAGCAGCGGCGAGTTGCATTCAGCGGATGCAGAAAGCCCTGACGCAGATGAATGTGCAGTTGGCCAATGTGATCAGCGACCTGAGCGGGTTAACCGGGCAATTGATTGTGCGTGCCATCGTGGGTGGGGAACGGGATCCGCAGAAATTGGCCGCGCTCAGAGATCGGCGCGTACACGCCAGTGCGGATGAGGTTGCTAAGAGCTTGGAGGGCAACTGGCGGCCGGAGTTGCTGTTCTTGGTGAAACAGGAAGTAGACACCTACGACACTTACCAGAAACGCATCACCGAGTGTGATGAGCAATTGCAACAGCAGCTTGCCAGTTTTGCCAGCAAAGCGACAGGAGTGACGGCTGCACCGGCGAGCGAACTGCAAGGCGATGAGCAGCCGAAAAAAACGAAGGCCAGGCCCAAAAAGCTGGCTAAGAATGCGCCGCGGTTCAACCTGCAGCAAGAGCTGCAGCGGGTTGCCGGAGTGGATCTTACGCGGATTGATGGAATCGACGTCATGGTCGCGCAAACGATCTTGGCCGAAGTCGGGCTTGATATGGGTCGTTGGGAAACAGAAGGGAACTTCGTTTCCTGGCTGGGATTGTGCCCCGACAATCGCATCACCGGCGACAAGGTAGTCGGACGAGGTACGCGCCATGTGGTCAACCGGGCGGCCACCTCCTTGCGCATGGCCGCCAACGCGCTGCTGCGTAGCCAGACCTACCTTGGCGCCCAATACCGTCGTTTGCGCACCAAACTTGGAGCCCCGAAGGCCATCACGGCCATGGCCCATCGCCTCGCCCGACTCGTCTATCGGATGTTGAAGTACGGTCAACGATATGTCGACAAAGGAGCAAACTACTACGAGCGGAGGTATAGAAACCAACAGCTCCAGTTCTTACGCAAGAAAGCGGCCCAACTCGGTTTCCAATTAACGGAGGCCGAAGCCCAGACTGCTTGATCCAGAGATCTGCGGCGGATTAAGTTTCTGGAGAGAGGGGATGTCAAGTAAAAAACACTTCACCCTTCGCGGGGAGGTTTTGTTTTTCTTGGCATCCAGCCCCTGCCGACAACTCGACGCAAGCTTCGATCGCGTTGTTCGCATCACCACGCATTTCCGGATCAACCCGGCGTTCGTTCGGTCTTGATCTGAGCGCCGACAAGCAGCTCGGTGTGGCAGCGTGGCCAGTCGGGTACGTCGGGCTGAATCTCGGGTTGCTGGGGGATGACTCTCATCTTGGTGCGCTCTCGGCGGAGGACCGTCAAAGGGTCGTAGGCGTTTTCATCCGTGCAACCATTCTCGCTGGTCCGGGCGCACGGAAAAACTCGATGAATGCCCACACCTTGCCGGGCTACGTGCTCGGCCTCGTGAAAGAAAAAGGCCAGCCGTTGCAACTGATCAATGCGTTCGAAAAACCGGTGTC
>JAIQFH010000107.1 GCA_020073385.1 Terriglobia bacterium
GCCACCCAGTGGGCACTGGGCAACTGCCAAATGAGACTACGCATTGCTCTTTGGTTGCAAAAGCGTTCTTAACTCTTCTCGGATCACTAGAAGACGGAACCGTCTCACATCATTCGCATGCTTTTCTTCCAGACTGTGGTGCCTCTGTGACCGGTACAGTTCATTTTCGTATTGGAGCGAGGCAATCTCATCTCTCAGCTTCACAACTCGTTGTTGAGTGCCAAAAGCGGTCGGGAACAGGGCGCGAAGGGGACTAGAACGAGGCGAAATGGAGTTGTTTCTGGCTTAGTTGGGCGTATTATGACCCAACGATATTAAGGTCTTTGATTGGAATGGTAGGTTGTTCGATGCGTTTGGGGCCGAAGTACTGCAGCATTGCAGTCTTAATCTTCGCCGCCGTTCTCGTCGGCAGGGTGAATGCTCAGACAACCACGTCTGGAGCTTTGTCAGGTGTTGTCATCGATGAGACCGATGCCGTCATTCCCGACTCTACAGTCGAAATTACAGACGTAGCAAAGGGAACAACCCAGTCAGCGAAGACCGACAACGAAGGCGTGTATCAGTTCTCTTTCCTGCGCCCCGGCAGATACATGTTCAAGGTAATACATCCGGGATTTCAGGAAGAACGAAAGTCGATCACGATCCAGGTGGGGCCTCCGGCAACCGTTAACGTCAGCCTTCAGGTTGCGAAAACCAGCAGCGAGCTTACCGTTACTGACGAAGCGCCGATCATTCAGGCCGAAACCGCCGACGTATCCAGCACCTTGAACCAGAAGCAGATTTCCGAGGTTCCAAACCCCGGCAACGATCTCACCTATGTCGCGCAGACCGCTCCCGGTGTGGTGATGAACACTGATCTTTCAAACGGCTCCCACTTTTCGATTCTGGGAATGCCCGCCAATTCGTATCTGCTCACGACCGACGGAATGAGTAACAACGGCACGTGGAACGACACGATATCAGGCGCTCTGGGCCTGCTGTTGGGGCAGAATGAGATTCAGGAAGCCACAGTAGTGGGCACTGGCTACTCGGGTCAGTTTGGGGGCGCTGCGGGTGGAAACATCAATTACATCACCAAATCAGGCACCAACGACTTTCATGGAAACGCGCAATATTATTGGAACGGCAGCGCATTCAACGCCAACTATTGGTTCAATGACGCTTTCGATGCTCCGCGGCCCTTCAGCATTGCCAATCAGTGGGCCGGTTCTCTAGGTGGACCGATTAAGAAGGATAAACTGTTTTTCTTTATTGATAGCGAAGGTTTGCGCCTACAGGTCTCCTCCACCACGCTGCTGTCGATTCCCAGTCATCAGTTTGCAGACGCGACCCTGAACAACATCAAGAACGACAAGAGATTCGGCCTTGGCTCTCCGACCTATGCTTTTTATCGCAAGATGTTCGATCTCTATGACTCCTCGCTGCTTGGCCCGGGAGTCAGTGCGGTCCAGGACGGAGGGTTCCTCGATCCACTCGGCTGTGCAGGATTTGTCGACCCTAATATTGATCCGAATGACCCTCACGGCCTGGGCAAGGATGTGCCGTGCTCGGTGAGCTTCATCAAGAATCGTGGCCGCCCCAGTCAGGATACGCTGACATCCGGGCGTGTAGATTGGAACGCCAGCCGAAGCGATCGGGTCTTTCTGCGCCTAGAGCACGACAGCGGAGTCAGCGCAGGCTACAACGACCCCGTCAACTCGATGTTTGACCAAGATTGGTCTGGCGGATGGTGGAAAGGCGAGGTCGTCGAGACTCGCTCGTTTGGCCCTTCCGTGGCTACTCAATTCTTGATGGGTGCTTCGTTCTACTCCGGAATGGGCGGAGTGAAGAACCTGGCTAAATCTCTAGCGACCTTCCCCACTGGGTTGTTCTTCGACGGTGCGCTGCCATTTGCAAATCTCGGATTCAGCGGTGGTGTTGATTCCTCAGACAGGAGGTACGATTTTTCCGGAGACCTCGTGAAGACCTGGGGGAAGCAGAAACTTGGATTCGGAGCAAACTTCGAACACACTCATTCGAATCTCAGCGTTGATGGGTGGGGCGGCACAGGCACTCTGCTTCCCCAGAGCCTTCTGGCTTTCTATCAGGGCGGGGTTGATCCGGCCCACCCCGATACAGACTTTACCTTGCTGAGCCAGTCCTTTCCTTTTCAAACCTCTCAGCGAATTGCTTCCAATCACTTTGGGTTATATGGCCAGGACGAATGGCATGTGCGGAAGAGCCTTTCGCTAACGTTTGCGCTTCGGGCGGAGCATCAGTCAAATCCGGTATGCGAGAATCGCTGTTTCGCCCGTTTAGCGGGCCCGTTTGAACTCATCAGTCATGATCCGAATCAGCCATACAAGGAAGCCATTGTCACCAATCAGAGACAAGCTTTTGTGGGAACGGATCGCGTCCTATGGTCGCCACGCTTCAGCTTCGCCTGGCAACCATTCGGTGTAACGCACAATACGGTGCTCCGGGGAGGCGTGGGAATCTTCTACGATCCCTTGGCTCTGGGTCTCACGTCTGGGCTCTCCGATAATCCTCCGCTGATCAATATCTTCAACCCTGTCAAGAACAACCTCACGCCCGGAGAAACAGAAAATCTCTTTAAAGATGCGGCTGCTTCAAATACGGCGTTCGTGAATGGCTTCGCCGCCGGCGAAACCCTTGCCCAGATTCAGGCGTCCGTCCCCAACTTTTTTCCTCCTGGGCTGACTGTTCCGCAACAGCGGTTGTACTCGCCGCAATATCAGCGATGGAGTCTGGAATTGCAGCAGGCCTTGGGGAACGCTACTTCATTCAGCGTTGGATACTTCGGCCACCACGGCATTCACGAGCTCGTGCAGAACTCGGCGGCGAACGCCTGGGGTTTCGGCTCACTGCCGGCGGGACGGTGCAGCGATCCCATTCCGGATTGTGCTCCAGATCCGCGATTCGGTGTGGTCACAGATCTTGGCACGACAGCGGTCTCGAACTACAACGGTATGGTCGCTTCGTTCAAACATCGCATGAGCCGTTGGAGCCGGGGTCTGCTTCAACTAAACTACACCTACGGCCACGCATTCGATGAGGTGTCCAACGGCGGTCTTTCCAACTTTACCTTGTATTCTCCAGGGAACCCGCAGAACCCAAACAACTTGCGCGACGCTTATGGCCCTGCCGACTACGATGTGCGCCACTCCTTCAATGCAAATTATGTTTGGGAACTTCCTCTTAAGGCAGCCTTCGGCGGTCACGGTCCCGGTTCTCTGGTGAATGGATGGCAGGTTTCTGGTACCTTCTTTGCCCACACAGGATTTCCCTATACCGTATACGGCGGTGCTATGGCATTAGGACTTCCGGCCAGGAACTATCCCGGAGTCATTTATGCCGTGCCCGTCGGGCCTCTGGGACAACAACCACCATGTGGAGCCAGCGCAGCCCTTACGCCCTCGGGAGCACGACAGCCTTGCTTGCCCGAGGAGCTTCTGTTCCCTCCGAATAGCCCACCAACGGTTAATCCTAGTGCACTGTTTGTACAGGCAGGGTGCGAAACGGACTTCAATCGTGGGCACCTGCCGGGCCCGAACGGACCGTGCAGCGGCCGAGAGGTGTCTTTCGCACAGGGGCGCAACCACTTCCGAGGGCTGGGCTATTTCAGCACCGATTTCACAATCATGAAGAGCACCAAGATTCCCCACTGGGAAAATTCTGAGCTGCGAATTGGTTTTCAGTTCTTCAACATTCTTAATCACCCGAACTTTGGCTTGCCATTTATTGAATCGTCTGATCCTCTCCTAGGCGTAATCGGCTACATGGGGCAGTCGAGTACGACACTTCTCGGGAACGCGCAGTCAAGTACAAGTGCAGTCGGGACCAACCAAAATGGCGCCGCCAGGATGATTCAGTCGAAGGCAGAGCTGAAGTTCTAGTTGAACGTTGAGCATCTTGGAACCAATGAGCATTCAGCTCAAAAATTCTCCATCAGCCACATGTTGTTGCTCTGATCCCTGTCAATAATGGCCAGATGCCGGCCATCGGGAGAGGGGAAGCCTCCACAACCGCCGCCGAGACCGACGGTGCCGCCGCCGCATTTCCGCAGCGATGTCGCCTTTCCTTGGAAATCCAGATGCAGCCGTTCGTTGCCACCTGGCGTCGTTCTCGTGACAAAAAATCCCTTTTGATCCGCGGACCAGCTCAAATCGAACAATTGTCCTGCTGACTGTGAAGGAATTTTGTGTATGAGCTGGCCGTGCAAAGAATGAATTTCGATCGGGCTTTCCGGGCCTCGCTTAATCGCAAGACGCGTACCATCCGGGGAGAGAACGCAAGTCGGGACGTCAATTGCACCGAGCTCTCGATCCAAATCGAACCGCGTCAACTCGGGACCACTGCCTTTCATGGGATCGAAAAGTGCCACGATCATCTGCCTGCGATCTTCGCTTTGCTGCGCTATCACACACGTGTTGGAAGGTGGCCGAGCACAGGACACATTTGCGCGCCGTGAGACCTGCAATATTGTTTCTGTAGCTCCGCCGGCCAGCGGAATTCGCAAGATCGGGAAAGGAACGGAGGGGTGCAGAACACTTTCTCCTTTGGGCCAAACATTAGCGATATACCATTTGCCATCTGCACTCGTCGCTCCCGGGAGCAGCCAATCCCCAGCCGTCGACGAAGCGATCGGTTCCTGCGTGTCCGAATCGAGAGATTGCTTGTATACCCTCCAACTGCTTCCCCGGTTTTGAGCGACGATAAGTACGCCGTCAGGAGTCCAACCAAGTGCTTGATCGTCACTGTCCTCCAACGTGAAATGCCTAATGTTACGAAGCCGTTTTCCACCAGCCTCAATATCAGCGATGTATGACGTATAGAATCCCGACGACGCCACGAACGCCAGTCGTGTGTCATCGTTAGTGACGCTACCGCTAAACACGCAAAAGTTGGGCCAGTTCGTCAGCCGCCTGGGTTCTTCGAGCTGCCTGCCGGTGCTCAGGTCGACGCGCATCGTCCAGTAATTACAGACATCACTGACAGTGTTCACAGGCTCTCTGAGGGAATAGAGCACGCGTCCATCGTGCAACCGCACCCAGTCGTACATCTTTGCCAGTTCGGAAGGCTGAAACAAGATGACGGGCAGACCTCCCTTTACGTTGCGGCTTAACACCGTGTCCCCAGAAGAATTCGTCGAAATGTACAGGTATTGTTTGCCGTCGGGGGACCAAGTAAGGCAGCAAATCGCGTGGTTTTCGTCAGTTTCCTGGAACTTCCGCGCCTGTTCCCCATTCGGACCCATAAGCCAGATTTCGAGCTCACCCAGCTTTCCCGTGTTTGTCCCAAACGACACCAACGAGCCATTAGGAGAAACGGACCAAGCGATGGCATGATCGCGAAGTTTTGTGGGCGCTCCGCCAAGTACAGAAACCACCCAAATGCTGTTGGTGGCAGAATTCCATTCCTCGGCGGCGGGATGAAGATTGACCAGGAACCTGTTACTGTCGGGAAACCAAAGTCCATTTTCCCATTTCACGCTTTGATTCTTAAGCGCTTCCGGCTTAGGAACGGTACGAGTTTCGCCGGTGTCAACGGACTTGATGTGCATCCCACGCGTGTCGATATAGGCCAGGTAGCTGCCGTCTGGTGAAATCGCGCCATTGGCGACTGGATTGTCGGTCGAGTTGACTGTGAGTTGACGGAGCTTAATATCCGGAGTAACCGAAACGGTCTTCGGCTTTTTCGTTAGCAGAAGGAAGAAACTTGCTACCAAGATCGCTGCGGCTATTCCCAGCCCCCACAGTCGCGTGCGCGACATATGTTTTGGGGCCAACTGCCTTTGTAAATTTGCCACGTCAGCGCGAATTTCCGAAGCCGTCTGGTAGCGTGCGGTGCGGTCTTTCTGAATAGCCCTAGTAATAATGTCGCCCAGCTTCGCAGGGATTTGGGGATTCAGCTCGCGGACTGGAGACGGTGTCTGATTGAGGATGGCATGATGAAGTATGACCGCGGTATCGCCAGAAAATGCACGCTGCCGGGTGGCCATTTCATACAACACCAGCCCGAACGAGAACAAATCGGTCCGCGGGTCTAAATTCTCACCTCGTACTTGTTCCGGCGACATGTAAGCGGCGGTCCCAACCGTCACGCCGGTGCGCGTCAGCGTCAGCAGTGGATTTGATTCCTGCTTCGGATGGAGCTCAGCTGATGATTGAGGCGGGGGCTCCGCAGATTCAGACTCATGGAGTTTGGCGAGGCCGAAATCCAATATTTTCGCCTGCCCGTGGCTGGTAATAAAGATGTTTGCTGGCTTGATATCTCGATGAATAATGCCCTTCTGGTGCGCTGCTTCGAGTCCACTCACAATCTGCAGGGCAGCATCAAGCAGCGGCTGGGATCGATAAGACGAATCGGTCTTCGAATCTGCTTCCTGCGAAAGTAGGTCACGCAGCGTGTAACCTTCCAGCAATTCCATCACAATGAAGGGCTGCCCTTCATGTTCTTCGACCGCATGAATCGTGCAAATATTAGGATGATTGAGCGCCGAGGCGGCACGCGCTTCGCGCTCGAAGCGTTGCATCGCGGCAGGATCGCTCGCCATTTCTTCCGGTAGGAACTTCAGCGCGACGCGTCGGCCTAACTTTATATCTTCGGCCTTGTAAACCACGCCCATGCCGCCGCCACCGAGAACCTCCAGCACTCGATAATGAGACACTTTCTTGCCGATCAGGTTCCCGCTATCGGCGCCACGGCTGTGGGCGGCACCCTCGGCTTCACGCCCGCCAGCCCCTCGCTCCGCCTCTACCCACTCGACCGGAATTTTCCAGCGATAGCCACGCCGGGCGAGAGTCTCGATGTACTGTGGGGCCTCAACCGAGTCTCCGAGCGCTTGCCGTAGCCGCTTGATGGCGGCATTAATGCTGTGATCGAACTCCACGACTGTGTCGTTCGGCCAGAGCTTTTTGCGGATCTCTTCCCGTAGCACCACCTCGCCGGGCTTTTCGAGCAGCAGGGCTAGGATCTTGATGGACTGCTCCGGCAGCCCAGTGCTCAGTCCTGCTTTCCGAAGCTCACGCGCCCGCAGATCCAGCTCGAAGACTCCAAAGCGAGCGAGATTGGGAAACGGAGCACTATCCACGGGATTTCTCGGTGTGAGTTTATCACCGCTCAATAACTGCTCCGCCCACTTCTTCGACTCTAGGAATCAGCTTCTTACCAAACAAACCGCGACTATTCAGCAGCTTAGGCGTGCCAGAACTATGCCATACAAAAGCCAGCTCCAGTGCATTGAGCTTTTCATGGGTCCTTGTCAATCTCATTCCGCCGAATCAGGTACCAACAATCGTGGGGGACAACTTGAAGAACCATCTGCCGGTACTTCTCGCAATTTGTGCATTGAACTTGCTGACCGGTTGCAACGGCAGCAACGGGACTCCACCACCTCCGGCGCTGGCGATCACCTCCGGCGCGCCTCCGACAGGAGTAATTGGAAATCCTTACGCAGATCTTCTTACTGCCTCCGGGGGCAAGGGCCCCTACACTTGGACTTGGGCAGCGGGAACTTCGGGATCGCGCGGCGTACGTGGGCTGCCGCCGGGGCTCACTCTGTCCAATGCAACGATCGCAGGCACACCCACAGAAGCCAACACTTACAACGTTGTCGTCACTGTAAGCGACTCGCAGTCACCGCCGGCGCAGAAAAGTGTAGCCTACGCGATCACGATCGCAGGGCCTCCGCCAGCCATTGACTCCACTCGTTCTCCTCAGGAAGGTGCTATCAACTATCCCTATAGCTTCGCCTTCGGGGTGAGCGACGGACTTTATCCATTTACCTGGAGCGAGACTGGGGCTCTGCCTCCCGGAATGAGCCTGGCGACGGACGGCACCCTCACCGGGACACCGACTGCCACTGGGTCGTTCCCGATCACGGTAATGGTTTCAGACTCCCTCGGCCGCAGCGCCATTCCCCAGAACTTCACCATCGGAATTGCTGCACATGGTTTCAAGGCTACCGGCAGCATGGCAACTGGGCGGGCGTTTCATAGCGCTACCCTACTCCAGGACGGCAGGGTACTGGTTGCGGGTGGGCTCGCCAAGATTGTCTTTGCTGACTTTACTTACTACGTCTACACGGCGACCGCGGAGTTGTATGACCCAAGTGCGGGAACTTTCTCAACAACCGGTAGCATGACCGCTACCCGTAGCTGCCACATAGCTACCCTGCTCACCAACGGACAAGTCCTCATAACCGGAAGCGATGCCACCACCGAGATTTTCGATCCCGCGAGCGGCACTTTTACGCCCACCGGGAACATGTTGACTGCGCGGGGTTGCTCCTACACGGCCACGCTTCTGACCAATGGGAAAGTGTTGGTCGCAGGTGGAGAGGATAGCGATTCAGCCGTCGCCCTCGACACTGCGGAGCTTTACGACCCGTCGAGCGGAACGTTTTCACCGACCGGAAGCATGGGAACCGCACGCGTGGCACACGCAGCCACCCTGCTAACCAGCGGAAAGGTCCTGGTGAGCGGAGGAGCCAATGGTGGCGCAAGCGTAACCGCGGAGTTGTACAACCCGAATAGTGGTTCCTTCTCCTCCACCGGAGACATGACGTTAGCTCGAGCGGGCCACACCGCGACGCTGCTCACGAACGGGAAAGTCCTAATAACCGGAGGGTCTAACGTCTCGACGCTTTCGACAGCAGCAGAGACTTTCGACCCGGCCACCGGGAGCTTCACGGCGACCGGAAGCATGGCCGATTATCGGTCTGGCTACACCGCGATATTGCTAGGAGATGGAACAGTGCTTGTGGCGGGAGGATGGGCAGCCAACGGCGGACTAAGTTCCGCAGAGCTTTTCGATCCTGCGACTGGTCTATTCTCGGTTACAGGCAGCATGATCACCGGGCACGCCGCACATACCGCAACGCTGCTCAATGATGGCACGGTCCTCGTCGTCGGAGGCTATGGGCCGTCACGCATTGCAAACCAGAATCAAATCACATGCAGACGTACGGCGGAGCTTTACCAGTAGCAGCGATGTGCAGTGTGGCTGGAATTGGGAAGTTGTGAGTTGGAGGCTTTTATGAAAAAACATTTCGCCGTGTTTCTCGGAGTATGTGCGTTGAGCCTGCTGAATGGATGCGGGGGAAGCAGCCCTCGGCCTCCGCACGAGAGCACATGGACTTGGGTCAGCGGGACAAAAGTTCCCGATCAGGCGGGCGTCTATGGAACACAGGGGACAACCTCTCCGTCCAACGTGCCTGGATCTCGCCAATTCGCCGTCTCGTGGAGAGATAGCAATGGGCAATTCTGGCTTTTCGGCGGAAGCGGCATCGACTCCACCGGTACCCAAGGCGCCCTTAACGATCTCTGGAAATTCGACGGCACCAACTGGACGTGGGTCAGGGGATCGGATCTTATCAATCAGCCCAGCGTTTACGGCAACATGGGCGTGGCCTCTCCTTCCAATGTGCCTGGAGCACGAGCCGGTTCGATCTCCTGGATCGACAAATCCAACAATCTGTGGCTTTTCGGCGGGGCACAACTCAATGAACTTTGGAAATTCGACGGCAGCAACTGGACTTGGGTGAGTGGTTCGAATCAAGCAGGCGTGTATGGAACCAAAGGTACGGCCTCCGCGGCGAATGCACCCGGCGCGCGGTCCGCCGCAGTTTCCTGGATTGATAGCAGTGGCAACTTCTGGCTCTTTGGCGGTGTCGGCCTCGACTCCACCGGTACCGAAGGCGACCTGAACGATCTCTGGAAATTCGACGGCACCAACTGGACCTGGGTCAGCGGATCGAATGTTGTTTCTCAACTTGGCCTATACGGCACGAAAGGTACGTCTTCTCCCTCCAATGTTCCCGGAGCCCGCTTTGGGGCCGTCTCCTCGATCGACAAAAGCAATAGCTTGTGGCTATTTGGCGGGATGGGCACCGACTCCACGGGAGCCCAAGGTGAATTCAACGATCTCTGGAAATTCGACGGAACCAACTGGACATAGGTGAGTGGTTCGAACGTCGTTCTGCAGTCCGGCGTCTACGGCACTAGAGGAACGGCTTCTTCATCCAACGTGCCCGGATCTCGTTACAGCGCTGTCTCATGGACCGACAATGGGGGTAATCTCTGGCTATTCGGTGGATTCGGCAACGACTCTGCGGGAACGCTAAGCCTTCTGAACGATCTCTGGAAATTCGATGGCGCCAACTGGACTTGGATGGGCGGTTCTCAGATCGGCAACGGCATAGGAACTTACGGCACCTTGGGCACTGCCTCCGCATCGAATCTCTCGTCCTCGCGTGGCGGCGCAGTCTCGTGGACAGACGCCAGCGGGAATCTCTGGTTCTTTGGCGGACTTGGCAAGGCCCCCTCTGACGCGAACACGTCCGGCAATCTTAATGATCTCTGGCGCTTTACGCCGTAAGGCCCCCGCTCTGACAGCGGCGGCTGGTTTCGGAGGCAAGACGATGAAAAGCGATTTCGCAATCAGAGTCGGTTCAATGAACGCTCGCCGAGGAACTCGACAATGAAAATATGTCTAGCGATTGGTGTCATTTGGATTCTCTGCGTGGGTTGCGCAACTTTTGCCGAAGCTGTGTGCGGGGGCACATCGGTGAATGCGTTTGGGGCTAAGGGCGATGGTGTCACCGACGACACGTCGGCCATTCAAAGCGCGATTAACGCTGCCGCGGCGGCTGGGGGTGGCTCGGTAGTGTTTAACGTTGCCCGCTATTTCACTACTGGCAGCTTGATCGTACCCGCAGGTGTTGTTCTATGCGGTGCGATCGAGGGGCCTTTCGACGACGCCTCAGGAGTGAATCCTGGCGTGACCACGATCGCACCCACGCTCCTGGTCACCAACACGAGTACGCCCTTCGTGACCTTGAATGGTCTTGGTGCGGGAGTCACCGATCTGCTCTTCCACTATCCGAATCAAGTTCACGCCAGTGCCTCTTCTCCGATCATTTATCCCTACACCATTGCTGTGAACGCATCCGGCACAAAAGTGCTTCGCTCCATGACAACGAACGCCTACAACTTTCTCGATATCGAGAGTGGCAGGGTTATAGCACAGGACTTGTTCATCGGAGCATACAACGTCGGCGTTAACGTTGACCATGCCTACGATCACGTTACGCTGCGGAACCTGCTCCAAACCGTGTTCTGGGACTCGTGGGAAGGCCCGTATCCAACCAACATCGACAACTGGGTAATGAACCACGGGGTCGCATTGGTGGTGAACCGTGCGGACAGCGTGGACGTGCACGATTTCGACGTATTCCACCGTTCTGTAGGTATGCTGCTGACCGATTCACCCGACACAAAACAGAATCCACGTTGTGGGTATGGTTCTGGTAGCGATATCAGTCTCGATACGATGCAGAACGGAATTATCGTCATGGCGTCCAACGCGCCAGGATATGTGTTCACCAATTTGGTCATTGGGTCTTCAGCGACCGGCCAGGCAGCGGTTCAAGTGAAAGCCGGAGGTTCCTTGCCCCCGGATGTGCTCGTTGAGGCGGGTTCGATCCGCGGGTCTTGGGCTCTAGGCCCATTCCCCACGCCCGCAGCGGGCAATATGACTGTAGCCAATATTATCGGATTCGATCTGCCCTATTGAGCATTGCATATTATAGTTACAACGGAAACAGTTCAGCCTGTCGCCAGAAGGCAATGACGAGCGTGGGCCGCTTCCGCATCCGGCGCAGAGCCTTGCGGGCATAGTGGCTTAACTGGCCAAAGTTCTGCGGGCAGAAGTTCGGCAGTTCGTGTTGTTTCCAGTGCGACCACAGGTACTCGACCGGATTCAGCTCCGGCGCATAGCCGGGAAGAAACTCCACCCACAACCGCCCGCGCTGCTGGCGAATGAACTCCCAGGTCACACGGCTGCGATGACCGGTCAATCCGTCCCAGACGATCAGCAGCTTGCCGGGAATGTGGCGCAGCAAGTGCGCCAGGAACTCGATGACCTGCGGGCTGCGAATGGTCCCTGGAAAAAGCCGGAAGTAGAAATTCCACCACGTCACCCCCGCCATGGCCGATAGCGTCTTCCAGTTGAAGTGATATTGCAGCACCGGCGTTTGTCCGCGCGGCGCCCAGGTACGGCAGCGGTGCGGGCGCTCGCTCAATCCGCTTTCGTCGATGAAGACGATGGTGCGGCCTTCTTTTTGGGCTTTTTTTTAATCTCCGGCCAGCGTTGCTGCTTCCATCGCCGGATCTTATCTTCATCGCGCTCCAGCGCACGTCCTACAGGACGCTGGCAACTCCATCCCAGTTCCCGCAGAATCCGCCAGGCTTGCGAGGGGTGATACTTCACTCGGCATTCTTGTTCGATCAGGTGGGCCACGCGCCATGAAGTCCACAAACTGGTTTCGTAGCCCAGCACCTGCGGGCCGCGTTTTAACCCACGCTCGATACGCCGCAGATCTTCGGGGCGTAAGCGGGCGCGACGCCCAGCGTGCCCCGCCTTCTTTAGCGCTCGCACTCCGCCTTGCTTCAACTGTGCGGCCCACCGACTCACCGACTGCCGATGCCGCTGCATTATGCCCCAGTGGACAACGTGAATTGGCAGGCGGTTTCTGCGCAGGGCAGGGGTGGTATTTATGTCTCCGATGTCCTTTACGACGAGGAAAGCAGAACTGAGTACTTCAGAATCGGTTTCCCGATATAC
>JAIQFH010000108.1 GCA_020073385.1 Terriglobia bacterium
AAAAAGCAGGCGCATCTGCCGAAAAAGCAGGTGCGCATTCTGGCACGGTCACCGTGCAATAAGCACGAAACTGGCACGGTTTTGGCACGGTTTCGGCCAAAAATCATGGTTTCGAGGTGGAAGGAAGTTCGGAAGTGCTTTAGAATCAATTCTGCTAGTCATGTCGGGGCGTAGCGCAGCCTGGTAGCGCACCTGCCTTGGGCGCAGGGGGTCGTAGGTTCAAATCCTATCGCCCCGACCATCATTCATCGCAAGGCGTGCGCTCCCATGCGCTTACGCTTGTCCATGTTCCCTTCGGGAGCCATGGACGGCTGCCTACGCCACCTCCAAAGCAGTCCTGCCTTGGAGGATTCAATGTTCGAACAGTTCATCAAGGAACGGCAGTATTTGCAGAACGTCTCACCCAGAACTATCGAGTGGTATCGAGAGTCGTTCAAATGGCTTGTCGAGCCCCAGCCGAAACAGTCTGACCTGAAAGCTTTCGTAATCCGAATGAGAGAGAAGGGACTGAAGGCTTCCAGCTGCAATAATCGAATCAGAGCCGTCAACGCCTACCTTCAATGGCTCGAATCAGACCTGAGAGTTCCGCAGCTGAAAGAAGAACAGCGCGTGCTGCCTACATTCAACGTGGAAGACATTCAGAAGATTGCAGCCTGGAAACCCAAGGATTATTGTGGGCGTCGGCTCCATACGCTAGTGCTTGCCCTGGCTGACACTGGCTGCCGCATTGACGAGCTGCTCAGCCTTCGCTGGACGGAGGTGGACTTCAACAACTTGCTAGTGACAATCACCGGGAAGGGCGGCAAGCAGCGCAAGGTTCCCTTTAGCTTCGCACTCAGAAAGCACCTGTGCCGATTCAAGCACGAGCATCAGCTGGTCTTCGCTACCCGCCAAGGCAAGAAGCTGGGGCGTAGGGACGTTCTCAGGGATGTAAAAAAGCTTTGCACTAAGTTGGGTGTCCGGGCGCCTGAAAGAACCCTGCATTCCTTCCGCCACACATTCGCCATCAACTACCTGAGGCGTGGAGGCAATGTGTTCTACCTCCAACGCTGCCTGGGGCACAGTTCGTTGGACATGACGAAGCGATACTGCGCCGTGCTCACTGAGGACTTGTCGGCCATACACGAGAAGATTTCTCTGCTGGCTTGAATGAAAATGGGCAGCCTGATGAGGGCTGCCCTTAGTGTTTCTACTTCAACTAGTTGGAATCGAGAACTTCTAACAATGTTCCCTTATCCTTGGCCTTCGTCTTGTCTTCCACCTTGCGGAAGATTTCGATTTTGTCGGCCTTGATCGTATCAGCCAGCTGCTTGGACAAAGTCCAGCGCTTCTTGGCTGACATTTCACCGGCAATCTTGCCGATGACGTAATCAGCAAACGTAGTGTTTTCCATAATGCACCCATTTACATCGAGCGCTTTTTTGGAGGGTGTAGACGCACGAGCACCAGGATTCGGTGCTCACGCAACAAGGAGGTGAGTAAACCAGCCCAGGATAGTCGCTATGAGGCCACTGCGTAAACGTTGTTAAGGGCTGACCAGCCAACCCACCGTTAGAGGGTTGGCTCTTTCCACGCCGAAGGGCTATACAAAACCCGTCTTTCTCGGCTGTGCTAACTACAGTGTGCCATAAAGCCCCAAAACCAGCAACTGGCAAGGCTTTTCAGCTATACGCTTTTGTTTCGCCTCCCAGCAAAACGGACTGTTTCCCCTGCGAAGTCCGATACTGCATAGGTGTGACAGAAGGAAAGTGGGGCCGTTGGTAGACCCTACCTGTCATGCGAGAATAGATTAGGTCGAAGAAATCCTGAACCAGCGGGTTCGACTGAGTGGAGAAGCTAATGCTAGAAGTTCGCAACAATCCGATGTTTGATGGCGGGCGCTTCTCCACGCCTTCTGGCCTCAGCAGCTGGTTACTGCTGGGGCCTTTTCTGTTTTTGTTCATTAGCGGCTGGACAACATAGCCAACATAGCCCCGGTGCTGATGGCAATAGTGAGGAAAAGCAGTTGGCCGAAGAAACACGGTAGCCAGTCAGGTTTACCTGAACGAAGTTCAGGCAACGGTCTTAGGCGACAGCCGAACGACGACCTGGCCCACGGTAGGGATTTCACCGATTGAAGCAGCCCTACAGTGACCCCTCAAGGGAGAAAGTAGCCGTCACAGCACAAAGCCAACTGAGGTCTTCCTGGGATGAAAAGCAGCGTGAAGCCACTTCGTTGTAACACAGGATGTGGACACGACGGAAGCGAGATGGAGTTAGACACCCTACCCAGGTCGTATTGTTGAAGAGTGTGGCCCAATCGGTGATTCACCGGCCCACCTGGTACGTAAATGCCAAGGCGCTGTGAGCGTGGCTCTCATCGGATACCTCAACGGATACCTCGTTTGTACTTCCTGTGAGCTGCTGATAATCGTAGAAGTAATACGAGTGACTCAGCAGCTATTCGTGTGCCTATACGTTTCCTGATTACCTTCCAGTGAGAGCCACTGAGTCGGTTAGCTTCTTGAGACGCCGTCGCGCCTGTGAGCGTCGAGACCCCGCGAGGTGGTCGAGCGTAGAGCGAGCAGCCGACGGCGGCTAAACAGCGGTCGGTTCAGTGCAACGGTTGCATTATCCGAGTAGACCCAGTGTCACCAGGAATAATGGGGTTCGTCCTCCGCACCAGTTGAACGGAAAGAAACTGCACTCCGCATTTCTTGTCTCGTCGGCTTGATTAAGCGCCAGGCTGTAGCGGCACACATCAATGCAAACACCGGAGACGCCGTAGCGAAGGCAACAGCGAGCAAAGCACCGGTACCTGCTACTCTCCCGATTACCCGCCAGGCACATTCCTGTCGCACGATTCTCTCCCTCGCCAGAGCATCAGCATCTCTCCACTGTTGCTTCCTCGCTTCTACGATGTTGCGCAGGAGTTCTCTAACTGGGAGCTTGAAGTGCAGCAGACGTGCCTGAGGGATCAGAACAAAGCACGCTACGATTAGCGTCAGTATCGTGACCATGATTTTTCCTTTGGTGGAAGATTTCCAGAGCAGATGAATGCTGAAAGTGAACTGAAGGAGGGCTGCCAGTTGGGGCCTGAGCTATGTGGTGGTAGTGGGAGCGCCGAGAATCAGGTCAGTGGCTTTCTGTGCCTGACTCCCAGCAGTGACAATCATGCGGGAATCGTTCCTCAGCACTTGAAGCCAGTTCGCCAGGTATGCGGCGCTGTTGCAGATTGTTCGATTCTCGATTCCGCAATAGCCAGCAAGAAACGCAGCACCCAGCTCGGCAACCAACTCTTCCCGTTGGTAGTTGCAATCTCCAAACCGCTCGAAGTCGGTCAACGTCGATCGATTCAGGCGGGATGGATGGCCGGCGCTATGAACCAGTTCGTGAAACAGAGTTGAGTAGTATTCCTCCATGCTGTCGAAGCACTTCCTCTCTGGCATTCGCACCAGGTCAAGAATCTTGCTGTAGCTGGCGCAGTCGCCGCCGTGGGTAATCGTCGGCTTCTGCTGCCAACCACTGACCACGCGCTCACAGGTTTCGATTGGCTGTACCTGCCGTTTGTCGTCACCGGGCTGAGCGGGTTGAAGTCTGAGCCCCTCGCATTGCGAGGCGTTGAAGACGGTGTACTGACGGCAAAGCACCGAAGGTTTCTCAATGACCTCATCACCGTCTTCCACCTCCCGAGTACCGAACTTCCAGTACACGACGGGCAGACCCTTCTCGCCCATGCGCACATGCCCGCCTACCGTCTGAGCCTGTCGGTAGGTGAGCCAGTACGAAGATGGAAAGCCGCTGCTCAATAGAAGCCAGACGTTGATCCCACGATACTCGCGCATCGTGACAAGATTTCGAGGCAGACCATTCTTGCCGCGCACTCGCCAGGGCTTGTGCCACGGAGCTGTACCGGCTTCGAGTTGCTCGATGATTCGATTTGTAATGACCTCATAGACACTTGGCATACAGCTTCTCCTTTGGTTGGTTGAGTTGCATGGTTGGAACTGCTGTGAGGGGAATGTGGAAATGAAAAAGGCGGCAGATGCCGCCTTTGGCTTTGGTATTCAGTTGTTGGAGAACTACAGGTTCAGCAGTGCTGCACCTTGCTTTGCTTTCTCTCGCATCGGTAGCAGCACATAAATCATCAGCACGTTGACCAACGTCCCGCCCAGCGCAAATGTCACACCAAGTGGGTCGCTGATTCCGTGAGTTCCGTAGTTGAAGAGTTCCGTTCCCAGTAGTGAAGTGGACTTGTTCCTGCGAATCCAGTTGAGGCAACGGGATAAGCTAACCCATCGCTGACAACGGCAAGCCGCCGCGATTTCGTCAACCTTGAACACAGCGGCCCAGAACATGCACCACAAGCCGACGCCAGCGAAGAAACTTCCCTTTGATGAAGGGGTCAAGTTCATATCGTGACCCTCCCCTCTGAAGCGAACAGCTTCTTGCGGCGATTGAGCAGACCTGTCCGTATCACATGCAAGAGCACGTGCTCGAACAATCGCAGTTGAACAACTTGGCGGCAGACCTCGGTCACTCTTGAAGCAATGAACGCCTCAAGTCTGCTCGCGCCAGCAGTCTTCCGCCTCATGTGTTCGTCGAGAAACGGTAGCGAGCAACTGCCTGGGCTACTGCCCATGAGGAGTTGCCGCCTTTGCATCCATCGGCGTTTAGCATGAGACGCGGAAATCAGCAGAGCTTCCGCAGTTGCAACAAGGCTTAGGATGGCCATCAGCGACCTCCTACGAGGTGGAACCCGAGGCTCACCAAGCCAGCCACAGTTCCCATCAGAAAGCAGACCAGCGGTATCGCAACCACGCCGAAGCAGGCGAGCTTGGCGTAGTTCATTGCTGCCCTTGGCGTTGAGAGACTTTCCAGCTTCGACAGTCCAGGAATCCTGGCCTTGAGGTTGTCAATGTCGAGGTTCCATCGTCTGGCGAAGTCGGTGCAGAGTGAGCTTGCCTCATTGCAGAGCAGACGATATTCGTGAGCTCCTGCTGGCATAGAGTTCGACTCGTGACCGGCGGCTGCCCTAAGAACTGATTCGAGCTTCCGCTCAAGAGAACGTTTTTCCAGGTGGAAGACAATCGCCCTCCACCTTTGGTTGAGAAATCATCCGGTCTCGCTTGCGACCGGAGCATTGTTGGACTGCATCAGTTGCAGCATTGATCGGCTCCTTGTTTGGATTTAGGCGCGTGAAGGGCACTGGAAAATGCCCCCCTGGGCTCGAACCTGAAAGAAGGCTCAACCCCTGGTTCACATCACCTGGGGCTGCTATCCGAAGAGGACTTTTGGTCTCGCGTGAAGGCTAAGAACAGGCAGGGAGTTGAGTCAGTTGGAGTGTGGATTCCCGACTTGGGATGTCGGGCGATATACTACTTGGCCCTGTTTGAAAACACCTACGAGTGCACCATAAACCCCAGCTTTACGCTCGCAACAGGCCATTTTATGCGCTTTCGACAAGAAATCTACCCCGGATGTGCTGAAAACATTTTCAGAGGCAAGCAGGGTGTGAACGGGCAGACCAGTGGGCGGGAATGGGCATGTTCTAGTGGTTCAGCCGTACCTGGTGTAATCGTCCTGGAAACGGATTGTCACTGCTGGGAAGATTGAAAACAGGATCAGCAGGAGCCACGTTACCGCAGACAGCCCTTTGCCGGGGTTTGAGTTCAATGGCCTGTTCTCGACAGTTGCGCCAGATTTACACTATGCCATTGAGGAGAGAGCGTGTGTGACGGTTTTCAAGGACATGCACGAGACGAGGGTGGTTGACCCAGGGCGGGACTATCACGAGTTGCTGCGTATGCTTTCAGAAGCGATTGCTCGTGGTTACGTCGAACAGGTGCCTGTTATGAAGCCTCACCCATACGCACCGAGCCGGACGTGGTACCGGGATATGGAAACCGGACAGATATACTCTCTCGATCCGCCAGATGAACGTCCGGGGTGGTGGGCAGAAGTTGACCCGAAGGATCTGATTGAACCCGGCGAGAACGTGCAGTGACGGGGATTTTCCAAGCTAGGTGTTGACGATGGTCAAACTCTATCGAACGAGCGGCGGTGTGACGGAGTATTGGGAGGCTTGGATCACCGCAACTGATGTGACTATCCATTGGGGAAAGCTAGGCGAGGAAGGCGAAACTCGCGAACTCTCGTATGAAGCTGGCCTTCATCCATCTGACATAATCAAACGGGAAGCGAAGCCGCTCCGTGCAGCCGGATTCAAGCCACGGAAGACCAAAGACCTACACTCTATCGTCATCCAGTACAAGGTAGGCGCGAATGGCACCGTCAACGATCATGACCGACGTGTGCAGGTTGAGGAGCGAATGAATGAGTGCCTTGGCTGGTCTGGACTAGGACACTGCGACGGAGGCGACATGGGGGGCGGCCAGATGAACGTCTTCTGCTATGTCGTCGATGCTGCCATTGCTGAAAAAGTCATTGTCAATGACTTGAGGAAACACGGACTACTGGACGGAGCCGTCATCGCTCAAAGGACTGGGGATGAATCTAAAGTCCTCTGGCCGCACGATTTCGCGGGTACATTCGTGATCCTCTAGGAAGCAGTTGACGAAACGTCGATTGGTCACAAGTAGGCTGCTGGCCAATGAGCGCTGTGGCCCGATAGCAACAGTTGATACCATGTAAGACAATGGCAAGCATGCAGTGGAGTTGCCCAAAGCACGGAGCAGGTTCATTCGGCTTTGCATTTCTCTGCTCTCATCTCGCATCTGAAACTGGAACTGGATTCAATACGGTGGAGAACGATGAGGACGAACTGCGGCCTCCGGCTTTGTGTGACACATGCGAGACCGAGCGGAGGCGCTCCGGTGGTTTTCATTCCCAGCGCGTGTGCGGCGCTTGTTACGACGAAATCAGAGCGCGGTATGTGCGCTGAGAGGTGCTAGACAAGAATGTCAGTCATCATCGTGTTTCCGAATGGAACGGATTGGTTCAAGGCCAACTGGGTATTTCGGCAACTCGCACATGACGTTTTCAACCGTTACAGCAGAGATGCCGAACTCTGCAAGACGCTTGAGGTGGCCGAAGCTCTTGGTGCTTTGAACTTGAAGGAAATAGATGATGGACTGCGCAGACGAGTCATTGCAGCACTTAGTGCTGTGGCGATGGACACCATCAATGGCACAATCGCTGGGTGGAGGCCGCACGACGCGAAGGAGCACGGACTGTATTGTGAGGCCGTGTTGCGTTTGGCAAGTTCCCTTGGCCCAGTTCGGCGGTTTAATTTGGCCCACCCTAAGTTATTGATTCCTTAGCAAGGCTGTTTTTGCCTCACCTTATATATAGGCAGTCGTCGAAGCTGTGGGAATGTGGGAATCGCGAAGCGATTTCCAAGGGCGGTGGAAAGGGTGGAAAACCTGATTTTGGTTTTCCAGGCTTTCCACGGACCGTCATTTCCACAGCTTGTCCGGTGTCATTGCAGCTTGGCTCCCTTCTTTTGTTTTTCCGCGGTTCGGCGGAAGCGATAGGATTCTGTGCCCGTCTCCAGGATATGAGCTCGATCGGTGATTCGATCTAGCAGCGCTTTGCAGAGTCGCGCGTTCGGGATGACCTGCGTCCACTCGGAAAACGGCAGGTTGGTAGTCAGAACCACTGCGGCTTTCTCGGCTCGCTCGGCCACGACCTGAAACAGAAACTCGGCACCGACCTCGGCCAAGGGCACGTACCCGACTTCGTCGATGGCAATCAGATCGTAGCGACTCCAGCGGGCCATCACGCGCCGAAGCTGTAGTTGATGCTTAGCCTCCACCAGTTCGTTGACCAGACCGGCCGCGGTGGTAAAACGTACTCGGCGCTTTTGCCGACAGGCAGCCACGCAGAGTCCAGTGAGCAGATGGGTCTTGCCGGTGCCGCATTCACCAATAAACAGCACGGGTTCGGCCCGATCGATGTAGCCGCCTTCGGCCAGGTCTCGCATCTTCGCCGCCGTCACATTCGGCGACTGCGTGTAATCGAACTCCTCCAGCGTCTTCACTCGCGGCAGATGAGCTTCCCGGATGCGGCGTTCAATCGTGTTGCGTTCCCGTTCTTCGATCTCAGCCAACAGTAGTGCTTCGAGATATCCGATATGGCTCTGCTTCTCGCGAATCGCCTCCTCCGCCAGCGTTCCGAACTGCGAAGCCACCATCGGCATCCGCAGAGTTTTGCACTGCGCTTTGATCGTCGCCTCCTGCAACTGCACCATCGGGTTGCTCATTGTCCGCCTCCCGTGGTGAGGAGTTGATCGTACTCAAGCATGACCGGCATGGGTCGTGCGTATCGCTCCAGCGCACCCACGTCGATGGCTTCGCACGCGGCGTGTCGCAGATCCTCGGCGCTCAACAAGTGTTGGACCGCAGCGGAATCGTAGCAACCGCTGGACAGAGCCGTTTCCAGTGCCTTCTGAAACTTCTCATGCCCATGCTTCTGCGCCAGCTTGAGCAGATCAATCATCTGCCTGGTCCCGCTCTGTTTTCCCTGACGCTCCATCAGTGCTTCCCAGATCCGGTCGAAGCTCGGCGGCCATAGACCGGCATGACGCCTCTGCTCCAGCGGCTTCGATCCCGCCAAGGCACCAGGCTTTCGATACAGGACATCCAGGTAATGCTCGAGATCGAGGATCTGTTGTTGGCGCCGATAACAACGTTCATGCCGGGCCACGCATCGGCCCCCATGCCATAGCTCGATGCTGCTGGCATAGGCCTTGGCTTGCACCTGCGCACCCGCTGGCAACGGCACCGAGTAGGTGTTGGTTAACACTTTCACACTACCCAGACCATTCACTGTCGGAAAGCTGGTTTGCGCTAGGTCCGCGCCTTCGCTGGCCAAAGGTAAAAGGTGCTCGCGTTCGATCACCATGCCAGCTCCCACCGTCTGCTCACGTCCTGCGATCAAACGCTGTTCGTCCTGTTGGCAATCCTCCAACAGCTGCCGGTTCCGATCGTCGATATCCGCTGCTTTGGGCACCGGCACCCAGTGGTTGCGCCGAAAATATCCCGCTTCTCCCTCGATGCCGCCCTTCTCGTGGGGCTCGGCTGGCGTACAAAACTCCGCTTCGAAGCGCCAATGCGAACGGAAGACCACGAACCGAGCGGTCTCTTCTCGGCGTGATCCGCGCAGGATCTTCTTCACCGCCGAGGTCAGGTTGTCGTAACGAAGCTTTCGAAATACCCCGCCAAAGTAGGCGAATGCCAGCTCATGCGCTTCCAGAAACGCTTGCTGGGTCGCATGCAGATAGGCACAGTGGAACGCCGCTCCGCTGGCCATGCTGCGCATCGCAAACACCTGCAGCTTGATCCGCTCGCCCGCAAGATCCGCATAGGCCTCGTACCAGTCGATCTGTGCTTCCACGCCCCAGGTGTAACTCTGCGGAACGCACGTCTCGCGCACGATAAATCCCAGTGCGATCTTCCGGTCGTGCACGTACTCGCGAACTGTCCGCTCAGCGATCTCACACTCCGTAAGCTCATGCTGCATCCGCACCCAGATGCGATGGGCTGTGTGGCGCTGCTTGCGCGGAGCTTTCCGGTCTCCTTCCAGAATCGCATCGATAAACTCGACCGCTGCTTTTAGTTTCCATCTCGGACGCTCGGTCTTCTTCCGCGGCTTGGGCAACGCGCTGCTGATCGCTTCGCGCACCATCCGACGGTGCACTCCCATTTTCTTGGCCACTCCCGCGATCGTCCCGATTCCGAACTCATACTCTCGGCGGATCTGTTCGTATAACTCCACTTTCGCTCTCCAGTCCAACGAGTCCCCTCCGTTCGGGCTTTGCCCGAATCAGAGTACCCGTTCGTCTTGGAGGGTGGGCCAAATCAAACCGCCGAACTGGGCCAGATCAAAGTACCGAAATCACGTGTCAGAACTCGCGAAATGCCTTGAAGGCCAACATGATATCCGCACGTCATCGCACTGACTGTTGATAGATCGCGATTGCACTCATTCAGTGGGAGCAATGCCCAGCCAGACCCTACAGCGTTCCTTTTGTTCTCTTCACCAACAGGGCTGGACTCACTCCAAGGTCACGCGCAATGGCCCGAAGTGATTCACCATTGGCCCTCCTCGCTGCCACGGCGTTCATGTCAACGTACACGCTAGACCGTCCAAGCTTGCGCCCTTTGGCCTTGGCATGCGCCATCCCAGCCTTGACGCGCTCTCGGATGAGATTGCGTTCAAACTCCCCCATGGCTCCGATGATCTGGAACATCAGTCTGCCGGATGGAGTGCTGAGGTCAAACCCATCGCGTAGGCTCACGAACGCTATTCCTAGCGACTCCAGATCGGCTATGGTCATTACCAGATGCTTTAGGCTTCGCCCGAACCGATCTAGCTTCCAGACTGCAATAGCATCGAACTTGCGCCGCTTAGCATCAGCCATCAAACGGTTGAGTTCCGGTCTGGACTCCTTGGCTCCGCTGACGCCATTGTCCACGTACTCACCAGTGATCTTCCAGCCCCGGCGCTCACTGTAGTCGCGCAGTTCATTCAGTTGAAGGTTCACGTCCTGCCCCTTGTCCAGCGTCGAAACGCGGCCATACAGGGCAACACGCAGAATGGACGGAGTAGCTGTGTGTTCCATTGATTCACCTCGTTTGGGAAATAGGCTCTGAACCGTGCTTTGCAGGAGGGTTGCTGCTGTTTATGAAAGAAGTCTTATGTGTACGGTTTGTACTACTCGGTAGGCGCTTTGTTTTCAGCGTCAGGATGCGTCAGGATGCGGCAGCTTTTGTGAACAAGAGCAGACCGTGGCATCGGCATTAGGGTGGGTCTGAAATCACGCCTGCCCAAGATTCTGCGAGAACGTGATTCCTTCAAGGGCTAACAGATCGTATTAGGTGGAAAGGGTCGTCTGGTTGGCCCGTACACGATTCGGTAAAGGTCACCTTTCTTCCCCCATTTGGAGTCCTCTTCATGAAGCCAGTACTCCAACCCAAACGTGTCGCTGTAAACGTCAAAGGAGATGTTGATTTCAGACTCACTGGTATGACAGTGGGCAAATGTCGAGGGGAACTTTACTGCGCCCATGGGGATAGCGCCATCCGGCCTGACAATGACTTGGTATAAGGGCCCCAGCGTTGGGTTGTACACAGGGCCGGCCTTCGTCGTGTAGGTCGGGATTATTGTCCAGCCATTTCGCTTTACCGCCGCCGTATCACCGAGAACGCGACGGACTGATTCCCTGCTGGAAATGCCGGGACGAAGCGGAGCCAAGTACTTCGCATAGAACTTGAATCCCTGCAACTCATTTGGATAGCGTTCCTGAGTCGCTTTTGAATAACCGACATCACCTTGCAAAAGGCACAGTAAGACAAACAGCACTTTACGCATTTGCCACGTAGCGTTCATACCAGGTCGGACACCGTGCAAGCGGACTTCGTTCCGTCAGATAACAGAATGTACCGCGTCGTGCCTATTCGAGTAGCGTCACAGAACTTTTGCCTTCGGGGCAGCCTATTCTACAGAACTGAAACTGAAGCCATCCGACATACGGGACTGGTCTTCCCCGTTGCTCCACGGGTTTGAACTTCCACTTTCTCAGCGCCTTGTCCACTTCACCCACCACCAGTGGATGTTTTGGGTTAATGATGCTCAAGCACTCTACGCGGCCATCAACCCCAACGATGATGCTGGCAATCACGGTTGCGTTTACGTCTACGTTCTTTAAGAGCTTACTAACATCGACTTTTTCTGTTGCCCGCTGTTTCATCTCGTCGGAAGTGAACCAGACGGGCTTGCTCTTCATCTGAAAGAGCTCGCCTTTGAACTCACACGGCAGCTGCGGCTCGACTGATTTGGGCGACGTTTGTGCTATTGAAAAGCACGAGAAGAGAAGAATCACAGCCCGGATTGCGAAGACACGCCTCATGCTGGTATTAGACACCTCCGGCTATCGGACAGCTCCATGATCTGTCCTCTTTGCGGTCAGATGATGAAGGAGCTGAAGAGTCTGTGATTCCTGACCTCCCTGGTTAGGATTCTGCTGGTTGGAATCCAACCTGTAAGTCGTTGACTGGCTATGCACTCGACATCCCCCCGCCACGGTCTCTACTCCTCTGGACTCCTCTCTTCCGGGCACCCCCCTCATTTAAGGAATCCCCAAAGCAGAGAGACCAACTTCTCCCGCATCCCGGTTCTGTTTATGTGCGCCTCATCGCGCACGCCAGGGTGCTCCTGTAGGGGGCTTGTAGAGCGAACCACGGGCCCCCGGTTCGGCTGCGCTGCATATTGGCTTGCGTGGGGGCTGCTGGTAAAGCTATTGCTGAAGCTGTCGGCAGAGCTCCTGCTGTTGCTCTTGCTGTTGCTGTTGATACCAGCTTATTGCTGTTGCTGTTGATACCAGCTTATTGCTGTTGCTGTTGCTCTTGCTGCTCATAGAGCTTGCCTCTGTTGCAGTCCTGCCTTAAGATTCACACCGCTGGACTGTAGGAGGTAAGTGGTTTGTTTCCAGCGTGAGCGTTAACTGGTAGCGCACCTGCCTTGGGCGCAGGGGGTCCGCGGTTCAAATCCGCGCGCCCCGACCAACTTCTAGTTTGTCCGTTCCGGAGATTCTTCGCAAAGTACGGTCGGGATTTCTCCCGCTGGCTCTCCGCTTCGCTCACGCCCGCAAATCGGCCCAATCCCGGCGCTCA
>JAIQFH010000001.1 GCA_020073385.1 Terriglobia bacterium
CCAAGATCTACAAGGAACGGGCGACATTGTATGACGACATTCGCAGGAAGACTCCACGAAGAGAGAAAGTCAACGCGGAATGCAGCGTGATCTTGATCTCGGCGTGTCAAGACAACCAGGTTGCCATGGAGGGAACCAAGAACGGCCTATTTACTGAAACTTTGCTGAGAGTCTGGGACAAGGGCAGGTTTCGAGGTGGATACCATCACTTTCGCAATGAGGTTGCGGGAATGATGCCGCCGACCCAGAGCCCAAAATACACGATCGTTGGCCATCGCGAGCGGGCTTTCGAGCACCAGCGACCGTTCTCGATCCTTGTGCCGCAAGCTGCCGCCGCGGCGTGAACGTAGCCCGTGATTTCTTCGGGGGCTTGACCACCCCGGAGATTCTAATCGCTGCCAGGAGACGAACGGGGCGATTCGTCAGCGTCCAGCGCAAAGATCAAGAACGCAAGGAAAAAATATGAATGTTCCCGTTGGTAGTCTCTGGACGGAAGAAGAGGGCTAGGACATCGCCGAGGACGCGGTGATGTTGTTGGCGGTGATCCTCGTGATTGTCGTGGGTACTCTGAGATTGGTCGGCTCAAATACGAATACTGTTTTCTCTAATGTCGCAAGTACGCTGCACTAGAGTGGTTGAACAGGAACAGAGTTTAGTCGGTTGCAGATAATTATCGGAGGCATTGGAACAGGGCACTAGATCAGCCTGGGGGCCGAACCCTAGCGCAAGGAGCGGGTATGGGAGCATGGGCGAAATCGCTATTCCAAGAGGCGACTTCCCGGATCAGTGCAGATTTCCTGGACGCGCTCCTGGCGCACTACCCGAGACGTGACTTTCAGGTTCGATGGTCAGACGGTACCGTATGGGGAGCGGGAGCGGAACAGCAGCCGCGTTTCATATTGGTCCTGAAACGTCCGGGAACTCTGCGTGCGTTGTTTTCCTCACCCAGCGAACTCACGTTGGGGGAAGCCTACATTTACGACGACTTCGACATTCTGGGTGATATCGAAGCTGCTTTTGACCTCGCTGATTACCTCCTTACTCATGAACGCGGCGCAGGGGAGAGTTTTGATCTCAGCGCACGCCTGGAGAAACTGCCCGAGAGCGACAGCCCGCGAGGAGGCCTACGTCTGGTTGAGTTCGGTGGGAAGGTCCATACCAAGGATCGTGACCGGCAGGTGATCAGCTATCACTACGATATGCCGGCCGAATTCTATGCCCTGTGGCTGGATGAGCGCATGATGTATTCCTGCGCCTACTTCAGCAAGCCGGACGAGGATCTGGATTCTGCCCAGGAACGCAAGCTGGATTACATCTGCAGGAAGCTGCGGCTGCGCCCGGGAGAGCGACTTCTGGACATCGGCTGCGGTTTTGCTGGATTGATCATGCACGCTGTTGCTCACTATGGTGTGCACGGCGTGGGGATCACACTGAGTGTGCGACAGGCGGAGGTAGCACGACAACGCCTGCGCGAAGCAGGGCTGAATGATAGATGCCGCGTGGAAGTTTCTGACTACCGCGACATCGATCATGAACTGCAGTATGACAAGATCGTTAGCGTCGGTATGTTTGAGCACGTCGGGGAAGCTCATCTCCCAGAGTACTTCAGTCGGGCCTGGGATTTGCTGCGGCCCGGCGGTGTGTTCCTGAACCACGGGATTTCCTATTCTGCCACCTATCGCAGACGGGGGCCGTCTTTCTCGGACCGTTACGTTTTTCCCGACGGAGATTTGGTACCGATCAGCACGAGCCTTCGAGCCGCCGAGTTGAGCGGTTTTGAGTTGAGAGATGTTGAGAGTTTACGAGAGCACTATGCTTTGACACTCCATCACTGGGTGCAGCGGCTGGAAGCTCATCAAGAGGAAGCGCGTCGCATCACCGACGACATCACGTACCGCATATGGCGACTCCACATGGCCGGCTCGGCCCATGGATTTCGCACTGGGCGACTGAACATATATCAAGTCTTGCTCTCGAAGCCACTACACGGACATAGTGGGTTGCCTCTGACGCGGGCAGACTGGTATCACGTCTAGGCTAAGCGGCTTGAGAAGGAGTCATGGAATCGGAACGTGAAGAACGTTCTTTACAAGCCATTGCGAAATGGCGGCAAGGAAAGGAAGGAGGAACCACAATGAGTGTTCGACCTTTTCTCCGTGTCCCTGTGGGCTTGGCGACGGTCTCACTTCTCAGTGTGCTGGCACTGTCCTCGGGATTTCTCGTATCGCAGGCCACGGTTTCAGCCGCGCCTCCCCGGCTCTTTGAAGTAAAGACCATCTATATTGCTCCGTCATCAGACGATTTGGTTCGGCTCCTCAAATCCCGTCTGGAACAATGGGGCACTGTAAAGGTCACTCCGCAAGTGGAAGAAGCCGACGCAATTTTGAGCTGTGAGACGGAAAGCAGAATCGTACCCGCGAAAGTAGTTATAAAGGTGATCGATGCGCATGTTCGCCTCGTGGACCGGCACTCTCAGAAACTGATCTGGAGCACAAAGAAGTCGACAAGTTGGGACAACAGGCTGGTTGACGATATTATTGACCAGCTCAAGAGGGATCGCGAGAAGTCTTTCAGTAATTACTGAGCTCCAGTCTTGCGGGTTTGAAGCTTTTGTTCTGCTACTCGCAGCAAAGATTTGGGAGAGCCATACCAGATTGGCGCTACCTCCTGCGTGAAGATCCGAGCAGTGACGGGTCCGATGTGCTTGATCTCCTGCAGTCGGGCCGAGAGCTGGGAACCACCCTTGCTCTGCGCCATCAATTTCGTCATTGTACCGTAGCGCTGCTTCAACTCCTGGCACACCTCGAGGAGTTTGGTCGCAGTGGAGAAGTCGTAGCGCACATAATGTGCCTCATCGAGCAGACGAACCAATTCATCCCAGCCAGCATCAAGCACTTTATCGGGATTCCGCAGACTAGCAGACAGCAGCCGGGCGTATGCCCGCTCTGCAATCTCCTGTTGGATTGGTTTGCCAAAGAGCAGGCAGGCAAGAAACCACTATAAAAATCCTACTCTCCTCCGGCAAGGTCGTAGACTAAATGAGGAGCCTGTCCCTTTCTTCTGATCGGGTCCCGCCATGTGTCCAGATGGAGCCTTCTCGCGGGAGAATCTAGGGCGTGAGGAGCGCTGCAATGATGCATGAGCTCCGTTGGAGGCAGAAACGGAGGGTCAAGCGATGAACTTTGATGTCTTGCGCTCACCTGTGCAGTTTCTGGAGAAAACCGCGGTCTGTGCCGACGAAACCTGGCTGCGAGAATATGAAGCATGGTTTCAACGGGAAGGTCAGGAAATCTCAGACGCGGTGGACCGCGCCGGCACACCGTGGTTACGCATGTTTGATCGGTTGGGTACGCGGGTGGATGAAGTCCTTTATCCACCTGAATACTGGCGCTTGGTGAAACACGGATACAGGGCCGGGGTGGTTTGGCGAGCCTTTGATCAAGATTCGCTGGTCCCCTCCTACCTTCTTCTCTATGCGACTGGCTTCTATGATCCGGGCTTGGCCTGCCCCTATACGGTCTCTCTGTCCACGGCTTCTCCGCTCTCTAAATATGGAGAGGCAGAAATGAAGGCACGGTTTTTGCCCAAGATGTTGCAGCGCGATGACGCTGTCTGGCAGGGAGCAACCTGGATGACGGAGATCAAGGGTGGGTCGGACCTGGGTGCGGCCGTAGAGACTGCAGCGCAACGGGATGGACATAAGTGGCGGCTAACCGGGGACAAGTACTTCGCGAGTAATGCCGGTGCTGAATTGGCAGTCGTTGCGGGTCGACCCGAAGGCGCACCTCAGAATGTGCGGGGATTGAGTCTGTACTTGGTGCCGCGTCGCGCCGAAAACGGACAACTGAACTATCGAATACGCCGCCTCAAGGACAAGATCGCTACGCGGTCGGTGCCTACCGGAGAAATCGAACTTCGTGACAGCGAGGGCTGGCTGCTGGGACAAGAGGAACAAGGCATCTATCTGATTCTCGAAGTGCTAAACCTCTCCCGCGTGGCCAACAGCGTGGGTAGCGTGGCACTCGCACAAAGAGCCATCGCCGATGCCTATTCTTTCGCCGAGCGGCGCACTGCCTTCGGCAGACCGATCGTCGAACATCCTTTGCTTCGGCGGCAGTTCGAGGATCGGCTACAGGGGCTACGCGCGGCTTCGGCGTTGGCTTGGGAGGCGGTGCGTCTGCTCGACAAGGTATGGCAAGAGAAGCCACCGTATTCGGAGCGCTACCATCTTTTCCGGTTGGTCGCACACCTGGCGAAGTACTGGACGGCGGAATTCGCTCTGCAGGCAGCCAAATGGGCAATGGAAGTTTACGGCGGGGTGGGAACCCTGCAGGAGTATCGTGTGGAGCGCTGGTTGCGGGAGGCTATGATCCTTGCGATTTGGGAAGGGACATCACATCGCCAAATGTTAGATGGGCTGGAGGTCATGCAACGCAAAAAGGCACACCGCTTGCTGTTCCAGCATCTTGCAGGGAAAGCGCCGAAGGCCCACATGAGCGAGATGGAGGCGCGGGTGGAACGACAGCTCGCGCTGCCAGAGGTCGAGAGGGAGGGGACTCTGGAGAAGCTTTTCAGCGATCTGGCATCGCTTACTGCCGATACCCTGTTGAGCGAGCGGAGTGACAGAGTCTGAGTCGCTTTCAGGCTCACGGCATTCGGTCGACTGTTCGTTGAGCGTATGGATGATAGTTTCCTCACGGTACCGCAATCTAGCACGCGGGGCAGTCCGGTCTAGGCCTGTCAATCAGACGCTCGATGAGCGCTTTCATACGCCGATAGTGTGATCCCTTCCAGTAGACCCTGCCACATTCCGGGCAAAGGTTGAACTCCTCGTAATGCTTCCTCGTTCGGGGAGGCAGGCGATCGCTGATCAAGTCTTTCGAAACACATTCGAGAAGTGCATTGCAGTGGAGACAGCGACGGAACGGTCGAATTGATTCCGACAGATCGAAGCGGCGGAGCACTTCCATGAGCTGTTGTCGCGGTTGCGCTTCACGCACCAGGTACCCGAGAGTTACTGCACTGCGCTTTAACAATCCCCGATCCCTACTCAACAGAGCCCGTTGCTGGCTTGCCGAGATATGCGCGAGTTCTGCGTCCTCACAGTCATTGCGATACAAGCTGTCGAAGCCCAGCATTCGCAGATAAGCTGTCAACTTGCCAAGATGCGTGTCCAGCACGAAGCGTATATCACTCTCCGATCGGGGCTGTAGATGTGTGTCGGGACTAAGATGAATCCGACGGAAAACGGGATACACGCTGATTCTGTCTCTATCTCGCACCAAGTAGGAGAAGGCTGCGGGCTGGCCGTTCGCTAGAATTAGATCGACCTCAGTATGCGGCACTCCGATGGCTTCGATTGCATCTTTGACCGATTCGGCGACTCCAAAAGTATGAGAAAAATCCCGTCCTCTGTTTGGCAGCGGAAGCAAGTCGTTCAGTTCCGCGTAAAATCGAAAATATGCTTCCTTCATCGGACCACCGGCGGCAGGTTCCAAAGAAAATGGGAGCCGTTGCTTAACGGCTGAAGGCCACAGGGATCGGGTCGCAATAAGTCAGGACAGTGACTGTGGCAAAAGTCTTGGTCTGACGCTTGCCCTTGCTAGTTGCGGTGATGTGATACACGCCCTGGATTTTTGGGGCCGTATAGACACCCGAATCCGTAATGCTTCCGCCGTCTTCCTCCTCCACGGCCCAACTCACGGATTTGTCGCTAGCCCCATCTACCGTTGCCACAAAAGCTTGCATTTCGCCCGCAAAGAGGGTCACTTTCAGTGGTGTGATCGTCACCGTCACGTTCGCCAAGGCTTGGACGTTTACTTGGCCAAGCGAGAGACTAGTGCAGGTGATCACTGCGCCGACGAACACAACGCGAAGCATCGTAACACCTGAGATGCAGGCCTTTCGCCTATCTCCATTTGATCTTCCGCGAGCATCCACGTCGTTGTCTGTGATGACGGATACGGGTGCTCGCATGAGAAGGCGAATCGGACGTCAGGAATGATGTCGGCGATAGCGGCTGCGAGCTCTTGGGAGCATAACCATGGGTTGGTGCTTGGCTGAGCGCCGCCTTGAACCGGGGCGTAGAATAGTAAGTGTATAAAGTTCGTGGGCTGGCGAAGCCTCGACATTGAGGTTTCAGCTAGCGTTGTCCATCTGACCCATTCTGGACCTCGTTCTTCATGAAGACCGACTCTGGTTTCTCCTGGTCCTGAGGAGGTGCCACCATGTTGGGAATGAGCTTGCTCTCCTTTTTGATTCTCACCTTCATCGGGGCAGTGGTTGCCGCTACCTACCACTACGTGTTTCGGTATCGCTTTCTCGATGGCAATGACGCTGTGATCGGGAAATTGATCATCGGATGGCTTGGAGCGTGGCTAGGTTCTCCGGTACTCGGTCACTGGCTCTGGAAGGTTGAGAACGTGTACATCGTGCCCGCTCTGTTGGGTGCGATCGCGAGCATCCACTTGACGATTTTGACGGCGAAAGCGCTGGCCAAGTTCGCAAGTATTCGGCCCGCAGTGACGGAAGAAAAGAAAGAAGAAATCCGTCCCGCAAAGCCCGCTGTGGCGGCGTGAGAAGCTGCTGCGAACAGCATGCTTCGCCCGCGTGAGAGAAGCGGCCATCGTGCCCGGGCGTATAAGTACGCCTATACGAAGGATTCTATGTGTCTTTCGACAACGTTGCTTCGGAGAACCGATGTAGCAGTCTGCGAGAAGCCGGCTATGACGTGAGAGCGTGCACGATTGTTCAAGAAGGTCTGGATTTGTTGAGGCAAGAGACCTTGACGCGGTAATCGCCGGGCATCGATTCTCCGCAGAAGACAGATACGTCTTGGCGGTCGAGGCGAGAGAGAAGATGAGCACACCGGTTGTGCTGATGTGCGGAGCCGCTCCGGATTACGACATTCCTGCGAGCAGCCGAGTGTATGCGTTGGAGGGGAGCATTGGGCTGCTGTCAGCGTTGTCTCGCTTGCGTCCCGTCGAGGGCCAAGGCTCCGCCGCGAGCGGCTTAAGGCGTGCCGTGGATTGAGAGGAATTTGCGAATCGACGATCGGAAAGTAGCATGGACGTGGAAGGTCTGACATGTTGTTTCTGGAAGAAGACGAAGATCTTGAAATCCTTCCGTTCGCGGATCGAGCCGAAGCCGGCCTAATGCTTGCGGGCAAATTAGCAGCATACTCTGGTCGCCATGACGTGATTGTCTTGGGACTTCCGCGGGGTGGCGTGCCTGTGGCAGTCGCTGTCGCGAGCGCGCTCAAGCTCCCCTTCGACGTCTTTGTGGTGACCAAGCTCGGTACGCTGTGGCAGCAGGAACTAGCTATGGGAGCCTTGGCCGAGGGCGGCGTCCAAGTTCTTGATCTTTCGCTCGCAAAACTACTGGCGATTTCGGAACCGGAGATCCAAGAGGTAGCAGCGGCCGGGTGCAAGGAACTCGAATCCCACGTAATCTCGTATCGTGGCGGCCGTCCACCACTCGACCTGAAGGGAAGAACTGTGATTCTCGTCGACGATGGCATCGCGACCGGATGCAGCATTCTGGCGGCGATTGTGGCTACGCGTCGCAAAGGGGCCGCGCGAGTTGTAGTTGCAGTTCCGGTGGCTCCAGCTGCCGGTTGTAGCGCGATCCAGATGGAAGCTGACGAATTCGTGAGCGTCGAACAACCGGAAATGTTCCTGTCGGTTTCGCAGTGGTATAGCGATTTCGCGCAAGTCAGCGCCGACGAAGTGCAAAGATTGCTGCAAAAGGCCGAGACCTCCGTGCCGCGTGCCGCTTAAACGTGTCGAGGCCTCGCATTCGAGAGGAGGCAGAGATGAAGAGACATTTCTCGAACCGCGGTGAGGCGACATCCGAGGTGACTGCAGCCTGCGTTCTGGCAAGCCGAAAAGGTTCCGTAAAGGCGTCATTCATGCCTCGAGGGGAGCGTCGGACCAACCTTCCCTTTTGGACCTTGCAGCGAGTGAAGGTCGGGAATCACCCTAGGAAAAAGCAGACGAGACGGGATGAGGATGACACGATCATGTTCTGAGCTCTTTCCAAGGGAGGCGCGTTATGCCATCAACGATGAAGAAGCTGTCCAATATTATGAAGCCTGCAAGAATGAAACGGAATCGAGTGCGGCGCACCGCCCGAACGGAAACCATGATCAGTGCTGCAAGTGCTATCTGCCGGATGGGCGATGAGTGGGCCCGGCATTGGAATGCAGGGGACTTGGATGGAGTGGCTGCTGTCTACGCCGAAGATGCAGTTTACCTTCCACCGCATCATGAGGCAGTTCACGGGCGCGAAGCGATTCGAGAGTACTTGAAGGTGCCACTCAGCCATGGCGTATCTGGCCTGGTCTTTGACGTCACCTATATCAAGCAACAAGGCCCCATCACCTGGGACGTAGGTACCTACCGCATGACTATTCCGCAGAATGAAGAGACCGAAAGGGAGGACCACGGAAAGTATCTCACCGTGTGGAAGCGCATAGGGGAGAGATGGCTGATTGCGGCCGATGCTTGGTCGAGCGACTTGCCGGCTTCCGTTTGATGCGGTGGCTTGGCGGGTCAATGCTGCTTCTCCGCCAGCCCTCCTTGAGACGGGAGAACAGGATCTTGCGAGTCTGAAGGGAGGAATTATGGAGTTGACATTGAACGCTGAGGAGCGAGAGCTACTGCTAAGTATCCTTGAGCAACGTCATCGAGCGCTATTGAAAGAGATTACCCACACCGATCACCGCGAATTCAAACAGGAACTGCGCAAGAATGAGCGGCTGCTCGAATCTCTGTTAGGCCGCTTACGTGGAGCAGCAGTTCAAGAACTTCATGGGTGACAATTCTTCCGGTCTGGCTTGGTGGCTGCAATGAAGGGCTTTGAGGAAATCGACCACACAGCCGACCGCGCTTTCCGCGTAACCGGTCGCGACATGGTAGCGTTGCTTAAGAATGCGACGCGTGCCATGCAAGCCCTGGACGGACTTCCGCCGCCCACGGAAGCGTCGGCCACACGAGAGATCGAAGTCGAAGGGATTGACCGGGAGACTCTTCTTGTGAACTGGCTGAATGAAATCCTGTTTCTGGAGCAGGCACATCGGCTGGTCTGCACAGATTTTCAGATTTTCGAGTGCAAGAATCATCACGTGCGGGGGCGAGTCGAAACCAGTGAGGCCGAACATAGGCTTACACATATCAAAGCGGTAACCTTTCACAATCTAACAGTCCGCGAGATTCCCGAAGGCCTTGAGGCCGAGATCGTCGTGGATGTCTAGCTCTTGCATAGAGGCTGCCATGCTGGGCAGGGGACACATTGAGCGCGTGGCTGAACGAGTATGGGAAATTCCCAAAACATTTCGCAGCGACATGCGCGTGCCGGCGCGCCTTTATGCCGACGAAGATCTGCTGGGCGCTGCTCTCTTAGATAACTCAATCGTGCAGCTCGTGAACACGGCTACGCTGCCCGGAATAGTCAAATATGCCATCGCCATGCCCGATATCCACCAGGGTTACGGCTTCCCAATCGGTGGAGTGGTCGCGACACGTTTGCCGGAAGGTGTGATTTCCCCCGGCGGTGTCGGTTACGACATTAACTGTGGCGTAAGGCTTTTGGTGTCGCTCGTGTCGGTTGAGGAGGTCCTGCCGTATCTGGAAGATATCGCCTCGCGCCTGTACTCGAACTGCCCAAGTGGGGTGGGCGCTCACGGCCATCTTCGTCTGAATAACGCCGAACTGGACGGAGTTCTCCATGAGGGCTCGTGCTGGATGCTTGACAAAGGATATGCATCGCGGGAAGACCTCGATCGCACGGAGGAGTTCGGTCGAATCCCCGGCGCAGATGCTGCGTTCGTTTCGGACCGTGCACGGGAACGTGGGCGAGGCCAGCTTGGTACTCTGGGCGCCGGGAACCACTTCATCGAGGTGGACAGGGTGGCTGAAGTTTACGATGACGCTACGGCCGCCCGTCTCCGCATTTATTCCGGCAATATCGCGGTGCAGATTCACTGCGGCTCGCGGGGCCTCGGTCACCAGATTTGCGAAGACTACGTGAGCCGATTTCAGAAAACCGCACAGGATTATCGCATCGAGCTGCCTGACCGTGAATTGGTTTGTGCTCCATTCAATTCGAAGGAGGGGCAGGAATACTTCTGCGCCATGGCATGCGCTGCGAACTTCGCCTTCGCCAATCGGCAGTTGCTGGCACACATGATCCGACAGAGTTTCGAGGAAGTATTGGCAGGCAAGATCAAGGATTTTGACCTGCGTCAGGTGTACGACATCGCACACAACATGGCGAAAGTTGAGGAACACAACGTCGGCGGCTGTTCAGTTCGAGTTTGTGTGCATCGCAAAGGCGCGACTCGGGCCTTTGGACCGGGATCGAGTGTTCTCCCTGATGATCTGCGCGACCTCGGTCAACCTGTGCTGATACCAGGTTCGATGGGTACGGCTTCGTATGTTCTCATCGGCACGAAGGGAGCCATGGAGGAAACCTTTGGCTCCACCTGCCACGGAGCTGGCAGGGTTATGAGCCGCGCCAGAGCCAAGAAGATGGTCAGAGGAACAGCATTACGTGACCAGTTGAAAAGCCGCGGAATCTTAATCTGTGCCGGATCTATGAGCGGGCTGGCGGAGGAAGCTCCGGCGGCCTACAAGGACGTAGCTCAGGTGGTGGACGTGGTCCACAAGCTGGGGATTGGGCGAAAAATCGCGAGACTAGAGCCGGTCGCCGTAATCAAAGGGTAGCATTGGTCACAGAGGTGATCACTTGCTTGCCGCCATTCTTCTTCGCAAGCGCGGTCAGGTCTGGCCGGGATACCTTGAGCGCCTCGGCAGCCGGTCCGGTGCCCCCTTCTATCGACGCCGTGACAGACGGCACAGTACGAGGTGTACATTTCCGGGCCCGAGGCAGGCGAAGTCGCCTAGACCGGGACATACTTGGTTTTGTGATGAGCGATGGTTCCATCGTGCCGCTGGGAGGCAAGACCGGCACTGGCGACAACCGAATCAAGAGTTTTGCTGCTGGTGGACGTTGGCCGACACGCGCGTGGCGAACCGGACGGCAGTTTTTGCCTTCATGATCGGAGATCGCCTCTTTGGCACAGTAATGGTATTTGTGCCGGGAAAGGATGCCAAGAATTACGAGTTCACGAGTTCACTCCCGGTACAGATCTTCAAGGACTTGGAACCGACGTTGAGGCCGCTGTTGGAACGCTGAGGGTATTCGACTGGACGGGATAAATGGCTCGACCTCATAAAGTGGCTGCAATCACCGCTCGGTATTGCGAAAGGGAATAGCCTATAGAGAGTGAGGTCGTTGAAGGATCGGCCTTCGGAGGCCGAAATGTCAAGCATTGCTCTGCATCGGAGGTCAGGGAGACTTCCTCTACGGTCTGCATCGGAGCCCGCCACCCTACCCACGCTGTTTGGTGCAGGCTACGGACTATACAGGATCCGGAGGAGTTCGTTTGTTCTTTCGTTCGTAGGACATACACTGGCGATCGCAGTGTTCTTGGTTTCGGCCAGGTTTCTGGCGGCTCATCGCCACGAAATTCGCCAGCAGGTCATTGGCATTGTGACGGACGTCAGCCCTTACATCTTGCCTCCATCGGCCTCCAAAGCCGGAGGGGGAGGCGGAGGGGGCGACCGCGACAAGCTGCAAGCCTCCAAAGGAATCTTGCCGCGCTTCTCTCGTGAGCAACTGGCTCCTCCGGTGGTGGTGATTCGCAATGAAAAACCGAAGTTGCCGGTCGAACCGACTGTAGTGGTACCGCCAGAAATCCACTTGGCGCTTCCGCAGACAGGGCCGCTCGGAGACCCTCTTTCTTCGATTCTGGGTCCACCTTCGAATGGCACTGGCTCCGGTGGCGGAATTGGCTCCGGCAGTGGCGGCGGGGTTGGCTCAGGGCACGGGCCCGGCGTTGGCCCGGGATGGGGAGGTGGGATCGGCGGCGGAGTCTACCACATCGGCGGCGGCGTCACGGCACCCCATTTAATCTATGGTCCAGAACCTGAATTCTCTGAGGAAGCGCGCAAGGCTAAGTTTCAAGGTACGGTTGTGCTTCAGGTCATGGTGGGACCCGATGGAAGGACGCACGACATTCGTGTGGCCCAATCCTTAGGCATGGGTCTTGATGAGAAGGCCATCGAAGCAATTCGACTGTGGAAGTTTGAACCCAGCCACAAGGATGGAGTCGCGGTAGCTGTGCTGGTCGATATCGAAGTCAATTTCCATCTGTACTAGCGACTGCCTGGGTGCTTTATATAGTTTGCACAGGTTAGTCTGAGCGTGGGATATGCGCTTTGCCTTCCATAATAAAGATCACGTACCTAGAAAAAAGGATACTAACTGGGGCGGAACACGACAGGCTCGGGATCGACAAAGCTACACAAATTGCCGTCGCATGGCGTCCACGATCCTGGGATGTAGGCCGGGCTGCGGCTCCCTCGAAATCCTGCAGCGAGCGCGATCCCGAAACCACAACACGGTATCGTGTCTCGCATAACCGGCGATGGCGCAGCGAGCACGACGGTTCCTACTCCTCAAAGCAGGGACTCCCGTTGTGGCCAAACTTGTGATGGTCGTTGATCGCCTTACTCATACGATCGTACGCTTGCCGTAAATCCTTTTTCTCCTGTTCTGTCAAGTCCGGATTCTCAAGCGCAGCAAGAATGTCATCGAATTTCCCTTCGAGCTTTTCGAGTTCTGCACAGAGCATGTCGCCTCCTTTCTCGCGGCGATCAGACGGCGGGGTACGCCCGTGCTCGTTTGCACCGTCGCGCCGACGTCAGTGATCGGTTAAGCCGCGCACCTTGCGAGGAGTTCCTTCTTTCCCAGGCCCAGGACTCCCTGCTTCTGGCCTACCTTACGAAAGGCCTCAATGGCGAAATCGAGGTGACGCTTCTCATGAGCGGCGGAGAGCTGGGTGCGAATGCGTGCCTGCCCTTTGGGCACGACGGGGAAAAAGAAACCGACCGCGTACACACCTTCATTGAAAAGGTCGCGGGCGAAGTCCTGCGCCAGTTTTGCGTCGTAGAGCATGACCGGAACGATCGGAGTATCGCCTTCCTTCAGGTCGAAACCCGCATTTTTGAGAAGCCCACGCCAGTACCGGGCGTTCGACTCCAGCTTGTCGCGGCGTTCCGCTGTCTTGCTGATTAAATCCAGCACCTTGAGGGCGCCAGCCACGATTACCGGCGCCACGGCATTGGAAAAAAGATACGGCCTCGCCCGCTGCCGGCACATCTCTACCAACTCGCGGCGTCCGCTGACGCAGCCGCCGGAAGCGCCGCCCAGCGCCTTTCCCAGAGTTGTAGTGATCACGTCGATCTTGCCAAACACCCCGCAGTGTTCGTGCGTTCCACGTCCGGTTTTGCCAATGAAGCCGGTGGCGTGAGAGTCGTCCACGAAGACCATGGCGTTGTACTTCTCCGCCAGCGCAACGATTTCGGCCAGCTTCGCCGTATCCCCGTCCATGGAAAACACGCCGTCGGTAAGCACCATGCGGAAACGCTTGTCATGATGTTCCTGGAGTTTCTCTTCCAGGTGGCCCATGTCGGAATGCTTGAACGAATCCTGCATGGCCTTACACAGGCGCATGCCGTCCACGATGGAGGCGTGGACCAGCCGATCGGCGATCATCACGTCTTGCTCATTCAAACAAGCCTCGAAGAAGCCAGCATTGGCATCCATGCAGGAGGGGAAAAGCAGCGTGTCCTCGGTGCCGAGGAAATCACTCAGCCGCGTTTCCAGTTCGCGGTGAATGTCCTGGGTGCCGCAAATGAAGCGCACAGAAGACATTCCGTAGCCGCGGCCTTCGAGGCCGGCGTGGGCGGCGGCGATTACCTCGGGATGGCTCGACAGTCCGAGATAATTGTTGGAGCAAATGTTGATGCACTTGCGAATGGTGGAGCCGACGGGAAATTCCACTTCAATTTCTGCCGACTGCGGCGAGTGGATGTACCGCTCTTCCTTGAACAGTCCGGCTGCTTTGATTCCCTCTATTTCGCTCCGATAGCCTTGGCGAACGGCGTTGGAGAAGGACATAGACACCTCGCGTGATGAGGATTCGTACCCGTGTCCAGGACGGCATCGAGCGCTGCCAGAGCCGGGTATGTTCTAAACGCTGCCGACTTCAGCTTTCTGAAATCGTCGCACCAGGGCCACGATGCGCTCGACTGAGTCGAAGGCTTCGGGTGTGGCGGCGGAGTCGGGAATGTGAATCGCGAACTTCTTTTCCAGAAAGCGCAGCAGAGAGACCATAGAGAAAGAGTCCACCACGCCACCGGAGATCAGCGGAGTGGTTTCAGTGATTTCCTGCTCGTCCCCCTCTTGCACGTACTCGCGAATGATATAGTCCCGAACTACCTTTGTGATTTCGTCCATGGTCGGCTCTCAGTCTTCCATGATGGTGGAGAGGTCGCCCACAGGCTCGTTGAACTCCTTGCAACGCAGGATGCGGCGCACGATCTTGCCGCTGCGCGTCTTGGGCAGAGAGTTTACAAACTCAATTTCCTGGGGCATGGCCAGCGGCGACAGCCGCTTGCGAATATGGTTCATGATGTCCAGTTCGAGATCATCGGATGGCTGGAAGCCGCGCTTCAGGGTCACGAAGGCCTTCACGACTTCCATGTTGACGGGATCGGGTTTGGCAACGGCGGCGGACTCGGCCACAGCAGGGCATTCCAGCAAGGCAGACTCGACTTCAAACGGACCAACCAGGTGTCCACCGGTGTTGATGACGTCGTCGTCCCGCCCCATGAACCAGAAGTAGCCATCGCGATCGATGGAGGCGCGGTCACCACAGAGATACCATCCGTTCTTGAATTTTGCTTCGAATCCGGCGGGATTGTTCCAGTAGCTGCGGATTTGTGACGGCCAGCCTGGCCGCAACGCAATCAAACCGGCGACACCCGCCCGGTTCACCGGCTCGTAAGTCTTGGGATCGAGCACCGTGGCAGTAATTCCCGGAAACGGTTTGCCCATCGATCCGGGTTTGATCGTTATCCCGGGAAGGTTGCTGATGACGATGCAGCCAGTTTCGGTCTGCCAGAAAGTATCGTGAAATGGCCTCCCGAAAACTTCTTGGGACCAGAGGATGGCCTCGGGGTTTAAAGGTTCGCCCACGCTGGCCAGATGGCGCAGGCTCGACAAATTGTGCTTCTGGGCGACTTCTCCTCCCTCCTTCATGAGAAGTCGGATGGCAGTCGGTGCCGAATACCAGACCGTCACACGGTACTCCTCGATGAATTCGTACCATTTTACGGCGTTGAAGCCGGAATCGAGTACGACTTGCGTAATGCCGTTTGACCACGGCCCGATGATGCCGTACGACGTGCCCGTGACCCAGCCGGGGTCGGCATTGCACCAATAGATGTCGTCAGACCGGAGATCGAGCGCCCATTTCGCGGTGAGGTATTGGGCGATGATCGAATAGTGGACGTGCTGAGCGCCCTTCGGCTGACCAGTCGTGCCGGAGGTGTAGTGCAGAACCGAGGGAGACTCGGCCATTGTCGGATAAACCTTGAAATGCTCGACCGGCGGAACGCCCTCCATCGCAAAAGCAATTTCGTGCTGCTGCAACGAGGTTGAGGCTGCGTCCACGACAATGACGTGTCGAAGGTTGGGCAGCAAGTCGCGAATCTTGCGAACTTTGTATAAGTGTTTCTTCTGCGTAAGGATGGCGCAGGTTCCGGCATCAGCAAGCCGCACCATCAGCGATTCATCGCCGAATGCAGAGAACAGCGGTTGCGCCACCGCTCCCATCTTAAGAATCCCAAGAAACCCGATATAGAGCTCAGGCACGCGGTCCAGAAACAGGCAAACACGCTCTTGTGGCCGAATGCCTAGCTTGCACAGGAAACTAGCAATAGTGTTGGAGAGAATGCGAACTTCGTCGTAGGTGAATTGCTTCTTGTTACCCTGATAGTCTTCCCACAGCAGGGCCAACTTGTTTGCAAGGCCAAGTTGGCAGATTCGATCGCTGCACATCCACCCGATGTTGATCGGGTCACCCGGCCGATGACCCAATTCCTCTTCGGCCACATTCCAGCTCAAGTTCGAAGTGATTTCCACGCAGGATGGCGGGGCGCGCATAGTGTGCTCTTTGCTGCGGCTTGAAGTATACGGTTATTTAACCGCCGCAGAAGCCGGTGTTCAGTGACCAACGTCACAGATTGCAGTTCCTCGACATTCTTTTCTAACTCCATCAATGTCACAACGCTGCCATTATTCCTTCCCGCCGAGCTTCGTGATGTGCGAGATGTCCACAGGCATGGGGAAGACCAAGGCAGTGTTTTTCTCCGCTCCCGAAATCCGCACCATGCGATCGACCGGCGCAAGCACCAGGATGATCCCGGGCCCTTTGAGACGGGGCAGCAGCCGCCCCCAGACGGAAAGTGACGCCACGCTCGTACTCACACAGAATCTTGATTGAGCTTAGGAGACACAACGATAACGATGACAGCAACAGCAGGAAAAGAAATCATGGGCGACCTCCGGCAACACATGTGGACAGCGCTTCCAATTGGGGGATCCCGAAATAGTGGGCTCGCGCCACCTACGCGAGGACTCAATCGGAAGGCTCTCCATGATCAAAGGTGCCACGCTCCGAGCAACTCCGTCTCGTGCAGAGCAGTGAACTTCAGCACTCTAGGCTTTACCGCCCGCTCAAAGTCTTCGTACGAAATCTGAAGCAGCTCGTAGTGAGAGCCGGCATTAAACGAAATGTGTTCGTCCTTCGTCAGACTCTCGTCAACATAGACAGTCATTCTGTACAGGTTCCCAAAGGGTGGCATCGCACCGATCTCACACTCCGGGAATCGGTCTTGAAATTCTGATTCTCTGGCAAGAATCACGCACCTCGCACCGGTTGCGGTCCGCAACAAGGACAGATCGATTTCTTGGGCAGCCGGAAGAACAGCCATCGCCATCACGCCGTCGATCTTCACAATTACTGTCTTCGCCAACTCTTGCCTGGGAACATGGGTGACCGATGCAGTTTGTCGCGCCGTATAAGCGACCTGGTGCGGGATAGCTTTGTACTGAATGCCTTGCTCATCGAGAAATTCTCTCAACATCTTTGTCGGCATAGCGACCTCCAAGCTTGCTCCATTCGAGTGGTTTGCGGTGACGACTCAAGCGGCGTGTGGCATCCGCCCCGTCGAAGCTTCCAGCAAGCGGTACACATCTTCGTCAGTACCGGGGCTGGAGTCCTAGTAGCACTGCGACACGTGGGAGACACCGGGCGCAAGATGCGCTCAGGTTTCAACCGGGCCCGCCCGCATGCATCACTTTTCAACCAGACAATATTCGCCGAGTTTCTGACTTTTGTCCGGCGCCGTAGGTTCCGGCACGGCCGCGGACTCCGGATAGACCTCCACGTCCCTACACTCATACATCCCGAAATTCTTGGGAAGCTCCAACATTAAGTAGTTGCCGTTTTTCAGATTCGTGCAACCTGGCGCTCCTTGGTTGCACTGTAACTGGTAAGTCTTGCCCGTTTTCAGAACGTCCAGAATCAAAACCCCGTTATTCAGTTCGCTTCCTCTTACCGTAATGTAGGACTTTTCGTGGGCAGAAACCTGCACTGTATCGAACACTTGGAAGAGAATAAGCAGAGCGAAGAGAATCATTGCTTTCTTCATAGCGCGGCCCCCTTAGACGAAGGCGAACCCGCCCCAATTGCTTTCATTTCTGTCATCTAGATGGTTGCGCTTTCGGCAGATTCGTGTCTGTGACACGAGGCACAGAGGCACGAGCACGATTCGTGGCGGTTAGGGGCGCACGGCAGCAACAGAAATATGGCCATACCATACCCGTCCAGAAGGTTGGCGTGCAGCCTGGCTTGCGTCTGCATCGGATTAGGCGCGTCAGGTCGTTACTTGTTTCGGCAGCCCTGATGGGCTGCACGGCGCAGAGTGATCCGGGTCACTGCATTCTTGCGTCAAAAGTAGTTGCGTAGAGTAAGGGGGGGCGCGCCAGGAACGACAGCGCAGGAGGTTGAGTATGAAATCACTTGTACGCTGGCAACCAATGCAGGAATTCACTTCACTCCAAAAACAAATGAACCGCCTCTTCGACAGCTTCTTCGGCAAAACGACATCGTTGGCACCGTTCGAAGAGAATCTGAGTGCTTGGGAATTCGGCCCGCTCGTAGACATCTACGAGGATGACCAAAAACTCATCTTTAAAGTCGAAGTACCAGGGATTGATGAGAAGGACATCAAAGTCGAAGTTGAGAACAACGTTTTGACCGTGCATGGAGAACGCAAGCTTGAGAAGGACATTAAGGAGGAGAACTTCCGCCGTATGGAACGTCATTATGGCGCCTTCTCGCGCTCGTTCACGTTGCCAAACACGGCGGACCCGGACAAGATCGAGGCAAATTACACGTATGGCGTGCTGGCGATTGAGATACCCAAACGCGCCGGAGCCAAGCCAAAACAAATCAAGGTGAACGTTCCTAAGGCCCTAAAAGCCGCGTAAATCAGGGGAGGTGCGCCATGTTTCAAACCTTGGATGAACAACTCGAGACGACAGAAGGCGGACGCCCAACCGCCAGCGCCCGTTTGGCCCGCTTCGCAACCATCGCTGTCATCTTAGTGGTACTGTTTGCAGGACTGTACTTCGCAATCGTGTCGTTCGAATGACTCCCTTAGAGGAGTCGCGAGGGGAAGGAGGCGCAAGAGGATTGGCGTGGGGAGGTATCTATGGCAACCACTCAGGATAGACTCCGGGTTTTGAGGAACGAACTGCAGTTTTTAGACAGAGGTGGTTACCGCTCTCCAATCGTCTGGAGGTCTCCTCGAATCTTCGAAGACTCTCCGACCTGCCCCAAGGATCGGTGGTCTGCTTGCCCGCATGCCGACTGCGTGTTGCTGGATTTCGTTCCGAAGGAGAGACGCGAAGAGGCTATTCCATGTCGCCACATCCCTTAAATGAAGGCGGCGAGCCCTTGTTCACGTTGTACAGCACGGGCACAAACGAGGAAATTCAAGAGACACTCCGAGCATGGTTGCTGAAGACCATTGCGGGGCTGGAACAAGCAACTCAAGCTGAAATGCCATGGTCGACCGAGAAAGCTAGTTAGCGAATTCCATAGGGCGGAAGCACAAGTGTCGCAAATGCGGAAGGACGTCTTTACCGGTCGCTGGGTGATCATGGCGGACACTGCAGTGGTTCGGCCGTCGGACTTTCATTTCACGAGGTTCGTGAGGGAGACGACATTTTGTCCCTTCTGCGAAACCAACGAAGCCTCCACGCCTGCTGAGGTCTTTGCCATCCGTACCCGAGGTTCGTCGGCGAACAGGCCTGGATGGTCTGTTCGCGTCGTGCCAAACGTCGCTCCGCGATTACGGATCGAGGGCGACTTGGGGCGGCGAGCCGAAGGTTTCCACGATGTAATGAATGGAGTGGGAGCACACGAAATAATTGTAGAGACGCCCCGCCACGACTGCAGTCTTCACGAACTAGAAGTCCACGAGATCTCTAACGTCATCCGAGCCTACGTAGCGCGCTTGGTCGATCTGGAGGGCGATAAGCGGATGCGCTACGTGCTGATTTTCAAGAACCATGGTGAACAAGCTGGCGCCCACACCATCAGTCATTCCATCTCACAGCTAATGGGTCTTGCGGTAACACCGCGCAGCGTTAAGACAAAACTCATGGTCGCGCGCGACTACTTCGCGACGAAGGAGCGGTGTCTTTATTGCGATGTGCTACAGCAGGAGTTGAAGGAGCGAAAGCGAGTAATCGCCGAGAACGAAGACTTTCTCGCATTTGCGCCTTTTGCCTCACGTTTCCCGTTCGAGATGGCAGTATTTCCCAAGGCCCACAACAGCGCGTTTAGCCGCATCAGCCCAGGACAAGTCGAGGGTCTAGCCAGAATCCTGCGTGACACCCTACGGAAGCTGGACCATACTTTGGGAGGACCTCCCTACAACTTGTCTCTCCAGGACAGACCATTCCTGCGACCGAGAGCGGGGTATTGGAATACGATTGAGGATGACTTCCACTGGCATCTCGAGGTCCTGCCCCAGATTGTGCGAATTAGCGGATTTGAGTGGGCGTCTGGCTTTTTCTACAACCCGGTCCCACCGGAAGTTGCCGCTCGATGTCTCAACCCGTAGCAGACTGGCGACCTACACGCCGAAGCCGACTCTCCACCGGCTCTACTGTGTGGGAGCTAATCCACTCCTTGGAACGCCCGTGGTATCACAGAGACTCGCCAGGTCCGGTTTTTGGTCTCTGGGGGGCCTCGCACACAGACGTCCTGTTTGAATCATGATCAAGCGGAGCCTAGAATTGTGTTGTGGTGCGGGAGGGCCAGGTTGATGCACCACTACGAGTTCTTCTGTCACACCTGCAATAGACCTTTCTCGAAGATCCAGACTCCGATCGAACCCGACGAAAACAAAGTTGTCTGTCCATGGTGTGGCAGCGAAGAAGTTGAGCAGCGATGGTTCTACCTGGTCGCCGCCAAGCAGAGCGCGTGAACAAATCGAAAGACCCGATCGAGCCTTTTAAGAAAAGGAATCGCGCATACAATTTTTGGCCCAGCGACCTGCGGGATGGAGGTACCTATGCCGGCAAAGAGATTACGAGAATTTCTCAACAGTCACAATGTCGCTTATACAACGATGCCTCACGCGGTTGCCTATACAACGAAGGAAATCGCGGCGCTTACACACATCTCAAACAAAGAGCTCGCGAAGACAGTAATTGTGAAAGTCGACGGCGCAATGGCCATGGCTGTCCTCCCCGCTTCTTACGACGTAGATCTTTCCGCTTTGCGCGCTGGAATCGGCGCACGAAGCATGACTCTCGCCAAGGAGTCAGAATTCAAAGACCAGTTTCCAGAATGCGACATCGGTGCCATGCCGCCATTCGGGAATCTCTATGGCATGGCCGTGTATGTCGACGAGAGCCTTACCAAAGACAAGGACATCGCATTCAATGCCGGCACCCACGACGAGCTGGTGCAAGTCTCGTACGCAGACTTCGCACAGCTGGTCAAGCCGACAGTCCTGAAGTTTTCTGAACTGCCGGACCTGGAGTCCATGGGAGCGTGGCACCTTTGATGTTTGAAAAGCTTCTGGCTGTGTCGGGGCTTTCGCGGCTGCGAGTTTTGTGATCTCCGACGCTGGAGACTACGCCGGGAGCGCTGTTTAATTGCGCGTCACTGGAGGTCGTCAATGATACCAATTCCCCTTATTGCTGCGATCATAGTTGTTTTGTATGTTCTCAGCGCGATCAAAATCCTGCGCGAATACGAGCGCGGCGTAATTTTTCGCCTGGGACGATTATTACCCAACGCCAAGGGACCGGGAATCATCCTGGTGTTCTACCCGGTCGATCGCATGGTGAGGATCTCCTTGCGCCAGGAAGCGCTTGAGGTAAAACCTCAGGACATCATCACCCGCGACAATGTCACTTTGAAAGTAAACGCGGTGATCTTCCTACGAGTGATCGGCCCACGTCAGGCAGTAGTCGAGGTTTCCGATTACCTGAATCAGACTTCGCAATTTGCCCAGACGACGTTGCGCTCCGTTCTAGGCGAGGCGGAATTAGACGAGTTGCTCGCGCATCGAGACAAGATCAATCTGCGGCTGCAGAGCATTCTCGATGCCCACACTGCTCCCTGGGGTGTGAAAGTGGTGAACGTGGAAGTCAAACAAGTCGATCTGCCGGAATCGATGCTTCGTGCCATGGCCAAGCAGGCGGAGGCGGAGCGCGAAAAACGGTCCAAGATTATCCACGCGGAAGGCGAATATTCGGCGGCACAGAGACTGGTGGACGCAGCTCACCTGCTGGCCCAAGAGCCGGTTAGCATCCAGTTGCGTTATCTGCAGACCCTCACCGAAATCGGCGTGGAGAAAAACACAACCCTTGTTTTTCCAGTGCCTGTTGACATATTTTCGCGCATCACTAAAGTCAGCGAGAAAGTCTGAGACCAGAGCGTCAGGATCGACTTGACAACCCAGAGAGCGTTCCACCGTGATCAAACTAAGGAAGCCCCATCCCGCTTATCTCGAACTCTGGCATTCCGGGGAATTGGCCCGTCGCGTCGAGCTTGGACTTACGAAATTAGCCGATTGCGTGCTTTGCCCACGCAACTGCCACGTAAATCGCTTCGACGATAAGAAGAAGGTTTGCAGAAGCGGACGTTACGCGACGGTAAGCAGCCATTTTGCGCATTTTGGCGAAGAGCGCTGCCTGCGGGGCAATCATGGTTCGGGGGCGATTTTCTTTAGCTGGTGTAACCTGCGCTGCGTCTTTTGTCAGAATTACGAAATCAGTTGGGCGGGAGAAGGACGATCCACCAAACCAGAGGAATTGGCCGAAATGATGTTGCAGCTACAGGAACAGGGCTGTCACAACATCAACCTCGTAACGCCGGAGCACGTGGTGCCACAAATTCTAGAGGCCCTCTTGCTGGCGGTTGAGCGCGACTTGCGCCTGCCGCTCGTCTACAACACCAGCGCTTACGATTCACTCGATTCGCTGCGACTGATGGACGGTATCGTGGATATTTATATGCCGGACTTCAAGTTCTGGGACCCGGGGAGTGCGCGGCGCTATGCGAAAGCTCCCGATTACCCCGAGACAGCGCGCTCCGCAATCAAGGAGATGCACCGCCAGGTTGGTCCGCTCGTGATCGATGAGCATGGAATTGCATTGCGAGGCGTTCTTTTGCGCCACTTGATCATGCCCGGGGGCGTGGCGGGAACCGAAGAGATCATGAACTGGATCGGCCTCGAACTCGGTCCCGAAACCTATGTCAATCTAATGGCGCAGTACCGCCCTGCAGGCAGGGTGGCGGATACAGAATATCCGGAGATCAACCGATGCGTCAGCCCGAGCGAATTCGAGCAGGCGATCGATGCGTTTCATTCGGCGGGGCTGATTCGCCTCGACCGCGAGCCAACGTTCCTCCGGTTGTGACAGAGTGCAGAGGTTCTGAGCACAATCCTATTGGTTCGCTGCGTCGAAGGTAAAAAACGAGGTACTTGTATCCGGCGAAATTGAACGCGAGCCCGCAAGCAGCACCTGCGAGTGCTGCAACGGAGGGCCACCACCACATGGCCAGCCACCTCACCGGCCCGGCGAAGGACGCTACCCATGATGCAATGCCCGACATTGATAGCCAAGCCCAAGACACTCACCGAGATAAACCGGCCTACGCGCATAGACGTGTTTTCCGCAGCTGAATAACGGAACGTCCAGCGGCAGTAACCCTGCTTTACAGCTCTCACGACATTGAGCACAACAACGCAGTCGTCCTCCGGGAATACTTGGAAGGGAAGCCGGGGTCCACCAAAGCGTCGGAAGTCGGCGGCGTAGTTCGCCTTTCTGACCCTGATCCTGTAGACGGATCCACTTCTGTTGTTGCACTAACGTGGACAGAAGGGGTTCCGTCCATTTTCGATAAAGGTGCCGGGCGTTTCTACGCCGCCGAAGAGCACAGCGGGCAAGCGCCGGAGTTGCGAAATTCAACAACGGTCTCCAATTTCTTGGCTAGCATCTCAAACCCGGCATGCACGTCTTCTCCGACTTCGCGTTCAACATCCTCGAACTTCTCCTGCAGACCTTGCTGCTCAGTGGTCGAGAGAGTCTGCTGCGCTAGGGGAAACAGCAGGAAGTCCTCTTTCCAGATATGCGCGGGGTACAGTTCGGCGAGCTGCTGGAGCAGATCGATAATGCGGTAGCGCACCGCTGCCGGGTTGTGAACGTAAACTGCTGCCACTTTCGCCAATTGACCAACCAGTTTCTTGGCTGAGCGATGCTCTCGTTCCAAAGATTCCAACTCGCGCCTGGTGCTTACGTTCGCTTTGGTAGCCAGCAGCGGAAACAGGTGCTGCTCTTCCTTTTCGTGATGGCACTGATCGGCAAAGACACGCAAGAACTGCACGAGATCGGCAAGCACGCTGGGATCAACCTGCTTGCCGGAATCGAGAAGTTCGGCGACCGCACTCATGCCGGCCACGACTTGCTGAATCACGCGGTGATCATTTTTCAGTTCTTGTATGAAGTCACTCATGGCATTTCTCCGTTTCCCGGTCAGGCCGGGCAAGGATCAACAGGAACGTGCTTTGGCGAATTGCCTCGACATCGTGAGATACGTCGCGGTCGAGCGCCAGCAATTCGCCCCTCGGTGCTTCCACGGTTGCATTGGGAAGGTGGAGGCGTACATGACCAGCCAGCGTCAGAATGGCAAACCGTGCACTCGTCTTGTGCTGCTTGAAACGGGTCCCGGCTTTCATCGAGACCAAGACAATGCGGAGATCAGGGTACTTGACGAGGGTTCGGGCGCTGCGGCCGGCATCGCTCTGCCAGGACTCTTCCTTCCACATGCTTTGAACTTCATTGGGAATTAGCACCTGTAGCAGAGAGCTCCCGAGGTGAGGTAGCCGGTTCAGTCCATAGGGAGATCCCTCAATTTGGGCAGTAACGCACTGTGTAGCCATATCCTTTATTCCTTTCGGCAAAGTCACTCGGCCGCGACGGCGCGGGTTACCACGGGATTGCCGCCCTCGGAAAACCGCTCCAGAGGAACTAGAGAAATTCCTTCTCGCAGGGAGAATCGGAGCGAGGATCGGCTTGCGCATTCACCGCAAAGCCAGAAGAACACGCTGGCTTGTGAGGGTTTGCTCGCGCAGATCGCATTGGGAATATCCCTGCACGGCTCCACGGGCCGCCGTACATCGAACCGATACAGCCGTCCTCCGCGGAGGTAATGAAAGGGTTTCCCGCATTGTGGGTTGGAGCATTCGGAAATCATTGGCAACTCCCGCCGTTACGACCGGCTGAAACCAATGTGCCGCACCTCAGGAAAACACACAATGAAGCGTTCGTACCGGAATCCGGGACAGCTGTACGGGGGGACTGTCAGATGAGCTTCCGCTGGATCGCATTCATTACTGCTTCCAGACGGTTGTGGGTGCGGAGTTTCTGGTTGATGTGGTGAAGGTGATTACGGAGGGTCTGCGGGCTAATTGCCAAAGTGTCGGCAACGTCATCGCTATCCTTGCCTTCGGCGAACAAGCGCAAGACATGCTTCTCTTGCTCGGAGAGTGCAGGAGCTGGTTCCGCGCGCACAGAAGCTTCGGCGAGGGAGCTGACTTGCTTCGACAATTCGAGCATCTTCTGCGTCAACTGTTCGTTCTTCTTCTGCTCGGTGATGTCGTGTGCCATATGCACCAGGAGGCGGCGGCCCGTGCGCTGATTATCGAACACGATGGTAGACATATTGACCCACAATCGCTCCCCTGAGCGAGTCTTGACACTCATGTCGAAGTTGGGAATTTCCGTATTACCCCCTGTGCACTCAGACACGCTGCAGTGCTGATGACATACCCGGGTACCCAATGCCCCCATGCCTTCCAGAATGTCATAGCAAGTTTTGTGGACTGCTTCTGCAGCGGAATAGCCCAACAGTTTCTCCGCCGCTTTGTTCCAAGACAGAATCTCGCCTTCTTCCGTCACCGAGAATGCCGCATCGGTGGTTCCTTGGAGCAGTGCAAACAACTCACTCTCCAGCATTTACCTGCTCCTGTGACAAACGACTATGCCGATGGTACGGATGCTCCATTGAGATCTATCGCCTCCCGATACAAGTATAGGTCAGCCGGCAACCGGACACCCACGAAGTAGAAGAAAATAGGCCGGCTGGACGAGACAAATTATGAACATACGCATTCATTACCGGATTTCATCTCTGAAGACCATAGTCAGTTTGCTGGCTCTCCTGTTTGCGACGCCTGCCATTCTGATTGCACAGGAAACTACACACACCGGACATCAAGTAAAGCTTCAGACCAAGACCGTCGATATTGTCCGCGACGCAGCCGATGTCCCTCCAGCCGTTGGGGACAGAAAGCCAGCTATAGTTCACGTAACGCTCGCCGCTGAGGAGGTGGTTGGAACTCTCGATCCGTCGGCCGAAACGACTTACCGCTACTGGACATTCAACGGGAAAGTGCCCGGACCAATGATCCGGGTACGGCAGGGAGATACTGTAGAAGTCACCCTGCACAACGATGCCAGCAGCCACATGGCCCACTCGGTTGATTTTCACGCAGCTCTCGGCCCGGGTGGGGGCGCGGCACTCACTCAGGCAGTGCCCGGGCAGTCCAAGACATTCACGTTCCAGGCCACCACGCCGGGCCTGTTTGTCTACCACTGCGGCACTCCGATGATTGCTGAACACATTGCCAACGGCATGTATGGGCTGATCCTGGTCGAACCAGAAGGCGGACTTTCGCCCGCTGATCGCGAGTACTACGTGATGCAGGGAGAGATTTACACCGCTGCCGCCAAAGGCAAGACAGGGATGCAGCAATTCAGCGATGCCAAGCTGATGGAGGAGAGCCCCGAGTACTTCGTGTTCAACGGAGCAGTGGATGCGCTCACGAAGACTCATGCGATGGCAGCAAACGTTGGAGAAACAGTCCGCGTCTTTTTTGGTGATGCGGGGCCCAATGACACATCGTCGTTGCATGTCGTTGGCGAGATCTTCACTCGCGATTATCTGTTGGGGTCTCTCACATCTCCTCCATTAACGAGCGTACAAACTGCCAGTGTGCCGCCCGGCGCAGCTGCGATCCTGGAATTCAAGGCCAGTATTCCGGGACAGTTCCCCATGATGGATCACGCCATGGCGCGCATGGCAAAAGGGCTGATGGCGACTTTTGAGATTTCCGGCAACGAGAACGCAGCCCTGATGCACCCGGGACCCGCGCCCGACTCGGCCGCTTCCGGCCTGCCTCGCCTATCAGGCATGACACAGGCTGAAACTGCAACAAGTCTCACGGATCCCCGGACGAATTCCAGGGGAGCCACGGACAGGAACCCAATCGTGGCACCTACAGACGAGCGAGCGACGGACATGGACATGCACAGCGAAATGGCACATGTGAGCAAGCCCGCGCAGTTAACTCGCGCCAGCCACACGCCAGAACCAGCACCTATTCAAGCCGAAGCAAGGCCCAAGGAACTGAACGGGTGCCTCACATTGTCCAATGACGGCAAGGCGATGTTGCAATTACTCGGGTCCTCGACGATCTATCGCGTGGAAGCAAGACCGTTGTTGTTCTCGCAGAACGCCAACCGTCTCGTCCATGTGACCGGGTACTTTGGCAGCGTAGTGGAGGTCGAGGATCCGCGCGTCCCCAGTTTTGTGGTGGACACGCTGGACGCACTCGCCCCCAACTGCTCGGTCAAGCTTTCTGCTGCGGCGATCCGCAAGACCTTGGCCAAGCTTACGGCGCCAGTCGCGCAGGGAACGGTAGGCATGACTGACATGGGATTCGTGCCGGCGGCGATAACAGTTAATGTCGGCAACAAAGTGATTTGGAAGAATTCGTCGCAGGTAATCCACAATGTGGTAGACGATGCCAGCAAAGCTCTTTCCAGAATTGATGTGAAACTTCCTTCTGGGGCACGTCCATTCGATTCCGGGTTACTGCAGCCAGGACAGTCCTTTGCCCGGGTCTTTACCGAGCCTGGTACCTACCGCTACGTTTGCACCTTGCACGAGGGGTCCGGCATGAAGGGAGTAGTCATTGTCAGACCGTCATCAGTGTTGGCGGCACGGCGCTAAATTTGCTGAACCTGCTGTTTCCAGCGTGACAAAAGTCATGGCTGACGCGCGGGGCCAATTCTATGGTGTTGAGAGGAGATAAGGGGGACAAGGTCATGAGTCAGATTACGGCCAATACCAGCGTTGCAGATATTGTGAAGCTCTGCCCAGGTGCGCGACGCATTTTCGACGAGTATGGATTGAAGGGCTGTGGAGGCGAGCATGGTCCAACCGAACCACTGCGATTCTTCGCTGCAGTCCATCAGGCGAACTTGGATGAACTGCTGTGGGAGATCAATGCGGAGATGGAGAAGCCATCCGCCCGGCCCTACGCGTACAAGGAGAGCTTGCAGGATTACATCTATCGCCGTTTCTTCAAAGCGGGCGTAGCGATCGTGCTGACGGTCGGCTGCTTATGGGGTGCAATCAACCTTCTGCAAATTGGGTTGGGCAAGAACTTCCTGCAATTGCGTCTGCTGTCCCCGATCCATGCCCACGCCCACGCCATGATCTTCGGCTGGGTTGGCATGTTTGTCATGGGCTTCGCCTACCAATCGTTCCCACGCTTTAAGAACACCACGCTTTCGCGGCCAGGTCTGGCCAATCTGAGCTTTTATCTTCTGGGATCAGGAATCGTGGCGGGAATGGCAGCCGAAATACTGCTGCCTACGCCAGTTTCATTCGTGCTGGGTGCATTCTCCGGCGCAATGGAAATCGCTGCTGTCGTGATCTTCATGTCGGTGCTATACCGCACGGCACGAAAGTCTATTGAACCTCACAACCTATATGAGAAATTCATTGCCAGTTCTTTCATCTGGTTCCTGCTTGGCACGGTTTTGGAAGCGGTGTTCTTCTTTGCCAAGGCCACAGCGCATTCTGAGCACGGCCTGATCATGCGTATCGCGGTGATCGATGGTCCCTTGCGAGACATTCAACTGCTCGGCTTCGCCGCGTTGATCATCGCCGGGGTCAGCCAGCGCTTTGTGCCGCACGTCTATGGTCTCCGCAAGCCCGAACATGATCGCCAAACGCTGATCTTCTGGTTGATCAATGGCAGCTTGCTGCTGAACATCATTAGCTATGTGCTGCTTCTCACTACACACAAGGTCTATTTCGCGATCGGCCTCGAATTGGCTTATATGCTCATGCCACTGTGGGCCGCGTTGCTGGCAATTCAAATCGGGGTATTCCAGAAGCCAACGCAGCCGGATCGCACGTTCAAGTTCGTTCGTGCCGCTTACGTTTGGCTGGTGATCGCTTGCGGTATGATGCCGTTCTTTCCACTCTACGGATTTCTTACCCATCAAGTTTTCGCGCACACGTATATGGGTTCTCATCGGCATGCTTTCACCGTGGGCTTCATCAGCATGATGATCCTGGGAGTCTCTTCGCGCGTTGTGCCAATCCTGGCGGGGATCGATGCGAAACAAATGAACTCACTTTGGGCGCCATTTCTGCTCTTCAATGCAGGTTGTGCCGGACGCGTGGTTTTGCAGGTGCTGACGGATTTTGTGCCCTACGTGGCTTACCCGCTGATCGGCTTCACCGGGTTCATTGAATTAAGCGCTTTGCTGTGGTGGGGAATCGAGTTGTGGCGAACCATGAACGTCACCAGAACGCGTCGCACAAATGTGGTGAGGGCTCCGTTTCCCCTAGCGGCACGGTGAGCAGGCCGCCTTGCGATCTCTACTTACGAGCCGCTTGGCGCATCTGAAAATATGAAAGGCAGGAAGCAGAACATGAGTTCAACTACTATCACACGTTCAGAACTTACTGGAGCGGAAGCTTTACCGCTGCTGGGTTTGGTCAACTACCAGGAGGGTTCGGTGGTAAGCCGGGTCATCCTGAAACGGGAAAAAGGGAACGTCACAATCTTTGCCTTCGATGAAGGGCAAGGGTTAAGCGAACACACATCGCCATTCGATGCACTCGTGCAGGCTGTTGAAGGCGAGGCAGAGATTACCGTTGCAGGCACACCAATCGAATTGAAAGCAGGCGACGTCGTCCTGTTGCCGGCTGAAAAGCCGCATGCGGTGAAGGCCACTACACGCTTCAAGATGGTGCTGACCATGATCCGGTCGTAGAACAGGGAGACACGTGCAGATGTGAGCCATTCATCGGAATTTATGTCCATATGGCTAAGCCCAAGATAGCGCTGAATCCGAAACACCCGGAGCGAATCTGCTGGGGATGCGATAAGTTGTGCCCAGCTAATGACCTTCGCTGTGGAAACGGAACTATTAGAACGCAGCACCCAGTTGAGCTGTTCGGTGAAGACTGGATGGAATGGGAATTGGACGATCAGCGCGGTGAGCCTGAGCAAAGAACCTAACTTAGTGAAATTGAATTCTCATGTCCACTCTACCAACGCGTATCGAAAGGGAGGCAGGCAGGCGGCTAGAGGCAGGCGAGATCGTCAACATTACTGCCGCGCGTGAGAGGGCGCTTTCCCGCATGCTGATGCTCTACATCAGTACAGGCGTTGCGTTCATGCTACTTCCGGGGACCTTTCTCGGAGTCTGGAACTTGTTGACGATCAGCAGCCATCGCGCCGGAAATTCGGTTTCGCCGGCATGGATCCAGGCACATGGCCACGCGCAGATCTTCGGCTGGATCGGCAGCTTCATTCTTGGAATCGGGTTCTACTCAATTCCTAAGCTGCGGCGCATGGGATCGTTTGCCCTTGCGCCGGTGTGGTGCGCTTGGGGACTGTGGACTTCAGGTGTTGCCCTTCGCTGGCTCGGGAGCGTCCATCCTTGGCATTGGCGCGTGCTTGTTCCACTCTCTTCGGTTTGCGAGTTGGCCGCCTTCCTCGTCTTTTTCCGTATTGTCTAGGGCCATCGCGCCGAAGATTCGGGAAAAGCCACGTTGGACGAATGGGTCTTTGTCGTGATTGCAGGCTCACTCGGGCTGTTGCTGACATTGTTGGTCAATGTTGGCCTCGCGTTTTATCTGTCGTTTCAAAGTACGTCACCTGAAGTGCCTGCCAACTTTGATCAGCGGTTTCTCGTGCTTGAGACCTGGGGATGTTTGGTGCCCTTTGTCTGGGGATTCAGCGCCAAGTGGCTACCGGTCTTTCTTGGTTTGCGGGCCCTGCGTGGACGGATTCTACTCCTAGCGATTGCCTTAAACTCAGGTGGGGTGTTGCTCGCGCTTGCTGGCGCGATTTTGCCTGCCACGGTGTTAATCCTTACAGGGCTAGTCACTGCCATTACCGCGTTACGGTTGTTCGAACCTGCGGAACGTCCAGCCAAGGTGAAGGGGGTTCACGTGAGCTTTCCATTCTTCGTGCGACTCGCCTACATCTGGGCGTTGATTGCAGCCTTTCTGAGCCTTTGGGCAGCGGTGAGCCGAGATTCGTCCGGGATCTGGGGGGCCTCGCGTCACGCGCTCACAGTCGGCTTCCTGGCTATGATGGTGTTTGCCATCGGCCAGCGCGTGCTTCCGGCATTTTCCGGGATGCGCCTGCTGTTCAGTACCAAACTGATGTTCTGCTCTCTCTTGCTGCTTGCAGTCGGCTGTCTCTTGCGAGTCAGTTCAGAAGTATTGGCCTATCAAGGTGTGGTTCGCGCTGCCTGGTCATGGCTTCCCACGTCCGCGTTTTGCGAGATGGCCGCCGTCACCGTCTTTGCATTCAATCTCCTCATTACGTTTGCACGCCAGGCCCCCGCTATCGCAGCGCAACCTCTTCGCGAACCAGGGTAACTACGCCACGACAGAGCGATTCGTTTCAGATGTTAGGGAGCAGATCAAAGTACTCGTCATCCTCGTTCTTTCCCCCTTCTCCCGCGCCCAACTGTTTCTCTGACTGGATAAATTCAATGCGCTCAATCCACTTGACCATCTTGTAGCCGAGTTGATTCTCGACACGCAGCCGTAGTGGTGCTCCATACACGTCCGGAAGCCGTTGGTCGTTCATCCGAACCGCAAGCAAGCATTCGGCCTTTAGTACGTTCTCCAGGCTCTGTGTGTCGTAATATGGGCCACCGTAGAGTGCTTCGCCGAAGGAGAAGAAAGCCACCACTTTGGCTTCCGGTTTCGGGCGCACGAGGTCAATCAGCCTCTGCATCGGAATGCCGCCCCATTTGGCAATGCCACTCCAACCCTGAATGCAATGATGCATGGTGATGTGCTCGACCATGCCCATCTTCTCGATGTCGGAGAGCGAAAGTACCACTGGGTTTTCAACCAGACCGCCGATTTGCAGCTTAAAATCCTGAAAGCCTCGCTCGGCAAGACGTTTCCAGTCCTCTCGCACCGGCATCTTGCCGTTAGGCCAGAAGTACGGCGAGATATCCTGCTCCGAATAGTTCTGGTGCGGAACGAGTCGGTTCAACGTGAGCAGTTGCATAGGGTACGTCACTGACTTCAGTGCGTGTTGCAGACCACGCGGTTGGTTCCATGAAATGTAGTGCGCCGCAATCCATGAGAGGACAACCACACCAATTCCCACGAATCCCAGATACATTCCCATATACCCATGATCATCCGTCCCCATCACGATGTGGTTCATGTTCCTTGCGAATCCTGTCATCACAACTAGCGTGACGTGCACCAAGAGAAAAGCAAAGAAACTGAGCATGGTGAGGAAATGGATGGATCGGGCGGACTGCCTGCCGCCAAATATCTTGGCGTACCAGGGAAAGCGGTTCACCACCGCCGGTGACATAGCGATGCCCGTCGCAATGGCCAAGGGTCCGAAGACAAAGACGACAGTGAAATAGGCAATCTGCTGCAGGGCGTTGTAGCCATAAAAGCCGTTTGGCTCCGCAGGCATATGGAAGGTGGCGTAGTGCACCCACGTGTTCCACGCCTGCAAAAGAACCATCGACGACGTAGGGACGATCCGCCTCCACTGCTCGGTATTGAACAGCATGATGATGAAGAAAATGCCCGTGAAGATGAATCCGTGAACGTCGATGAAGTGCCAAACCCGCGCAATGCCGATAGTGTGTCTGTAACCCGGCGTGCCAACAATGGGCGAAAGATAGCGGGCATCGTCTTTTGCGGTCCAGATGCGGTCGCTCGGAGCTTTGAGGGGCGTCAAACGGATCCATTCGCTTCCCGGAGTACAGTCATCATTGAAATAGAGACGAGGATGATCGAACAGGATCGATAGGCCACTTCGAATCAGCAGCATCACGAAGAAGAAATTGAAAAAATGGCAGTAGCGCACCCACACCGGAAAGCCGTGTGGCCCAGCGAAGTTGTTGGGATAGATCTGAGGAACCTGAGGAACAGTAGGCAGGCCAGCGACCGCGACTTCAATCCAGGCGGCGAGGACCGCCGCCAGAACCACCGCTCCTATTCCGATGAGAATGGAGGGACGAAGCCAAATCCGGAGGCGGCGGTCCTCAGGGTAGTGTACCGCCGCGTGAGCCGCATCGAATGAAATCATAGCTGATTCACGAGTTTGCCCGCTCCAAGTGAACTCGAACCATCCGCTTACTTGAAGTATATCGTTACACGATATAGCTTAAATAATCAGTTTAGTGGAGACGTTCGCGGGCGGCGCGATCATCTCGGGATCGCTCGGTCGGCAACTGCTGGGCCTCCGGTGGTTCGAGGGAGCAGGAAATTAAAACAAACGACACCCGCTCCGAGAGTTCTTCTCTCTGGCACTGCCCGCGCTGCGGCGCATCGATGATCGTGATTCAGAGATTTACTGCTGCGGAACTATCAGCATGCATGTACTTCGATTCTTCCTAACCAGTCCCTCGGTCCCCGATGCCACGATGTGCTCCCCCACGCCGACGCATTCGTGTGCTCACTTTATGGAAACAGCCCTCTTTGCGGCTTGCCAACTCTCTCGCCTCCGGCTCCCTCGATCATTCCAACAGTACTTTCACCACTCTCTGCCGGTCTCTGATCTCAAAAGCCCATCTCAGACTGACATTCAAATCCCACAGCCGACCGCGTCCGCCGCGGACACCAGCGGCTTCCTCCTAGTCTGCTTGATCGAAAACGCCTCGGAACGAGTTCCACTTCGATGTGAGAGTGTCCTGCCCGAGACGTTTCCGATCAAGCTTAGCGACCATCCGGAGGCTTCCCGGTATGCGCTGCATCACTGACTCGGACGCGGCAGCCGTGTTAAGTAAGGCTCATGAAGCGGGCTTGGATGCTCGGCCTGAAGCTGGCTGGCATAGCCGTCGTCTGGTGTTGCTGGCTGTTGACCGCCAATCGGAACTTCTCGTCCTTCTGGTCGATCGCAGTGGTATGGGTTGGCATTGCATTCGTTCCATTCGTCGCGCTTTGCGGGCGAAGGCTCCTCGACCGAGGTCCGACCATCGAGCGCGCCGCAGTGGTGTCCCTCATGGTTCACTTCGCGGAAGGTGCCCTGCTGGGATGCGGGCTCATTGTCGCTTTCCGCTTCACGCAAGCCTATCCGATTGTTCGTATTCCATTCCCGAAAGAGATCAGTCTCCTCGCGGTCCGGATCACGGGGACTCTGGCGACGCTGACGGTGGTGAATCTGGCAATCGGAGGTCTCGGGCTGCCTTTTGCGGCGGCGCAGAGCAGAAAGGTCGCCACCCATTGGCTCTACTCCCGGTGCCGGAACCCTATGGGGTTTTATGGATTGCTGTGCGCCATCGCCGGCGCGGTGTGGCTCCAATCGCTGCATGCGCTTCTGTGGACAATCCTATGGCTCGCGCCGGCCTGGATCCTTTTCGTGCGCTTCTATGAAGAACGCGAACTGGAAATCCGGTTCGGCGAGTCTTACTTGCAGTACAAAGCTCGAACCCCATTCTTCGGATTCTGAGCCGTTAGCGGGCAATCCAGAAGTCATCGGAACGCCTTGCCAGTTTCTTGTGTGCCGACAACACGGCCAGTGCATCGCGTCGTGTTCGAGTGCTTCGCTCGTTTTGTTAATTCGCCGCGATGCCCGCCATCCAGTGCAGCGCGTTCGAGTGATAGATTTTGCGCAACACCGGGTTCGGCAGTTTTAACCCTTGAACTTTCTTCCCATTGAGCTCGAACGTTTCGTCGGTCGCAAAGTAGCGCCAGTCACGCGCATACGTTTCCAGCCACGACTTTACTGTTTCATCGACGTTCGCGTCCGCCGTCATGTCCAGATCCGTGCCGTAGAGCACGCGGTCCTGATATCTGAGCAGGAATGCCGTGACCTTTTCTGGCGGTATGAGCATGAGGTATTCCATGCGCGCTGCCGTATCGATGGCAAAGTTCGGATAGCGATCGAAGCGGCTGGCAATGCCATCCAAGTCCTTCTCCATGCTGCCAAGGTGAACGCCTACCATACGCAGTTTTGGATTTTGCTGGAGGATGTGATCACGCGCTTCCAAGATCGTGCTCTTCGCGGGAAAGCCTTCCTTACCTCCAACCAGCCACTGCGGGTTCTCCTTGTAGTAGGACCAGACTGGATCGCTCGGGTCGGGCGGTCCCCAAGCGACATCGGGCTCGGCCACATGCGACATCAAGGTCCTTCCACGCTTCTGGATGGTTGCATAAATCGGGCCGAACTTTGGATCATCGGGCATGATGTAATTGCCCTTGGCGTCTTTGATCTCCATGCCGATGTTTTTCCAGATTTTGACGGCGATCGTACCGTCCTTGAAATCCCGTTCAATCTGCTGGATCGCTTCCTTCGGGAATGTCGAACCATTGAACTTGTATGGATCAAACGTCGTGCATAAGCTAACGTGGCCCTTGCTCGAATGGACCAACTTCCACGCATCGTCAACCTGCGGCTGAAGTTCTTTGCGATAGGACAGTGTGTCGTCCATCACGAGGATGTTGATTAACTTCAGATTGAGCTTCTCCAGCATTGCTTGAAACGCCGGATCTGTCTTGAACACATGTACGTGAACATCGATTGGCCGGAGGGCCGATAGGGACTTGAGTGCCTGATCCTCGGTTGTGGATTGCGACTCAGCTGCCGAGATCTTAAAACCGGCCAACAAGGTGCCACCTGCCATCAAAACGAGAAAGGAAAAGAGCGCACGACTCGGTCGCACGAGGTTACCTCCTTGGGGTTTATAAGAGGATCGAACGGATTCCTGTCATTTCACAGAAATCGGCGAGCGCGGGATAAAGATGGTCGCCATATCCCAGGCAGGCGTATTCGTTCGTCCAGTTCTGAAGAAGTTGTTCCATGTCGCAGTGTGCCGTGACGAAGCCATGCGGCCAGAAGGGAATTCCACACTCATCCAGGCGACGATTGACGTCACCCGCAGGAGGTTCGAAGACGCTGGCTCGGGTTATGACCATCTGAAATTCACCATTCACGCGTCCGAGGCGTGCCAGCACTCCGTCGCCAACTTTACAGATCAACTTCACCGATAATCCGCCAGCCTCGCCTTCGGTCGGAATGCCATGCTCCGCGAAGCCGGCGGGGCCCAACTTTCCGGCCAGAGACGGCGGGCACGCGCCATCGCCGATGATTTTTATTTCTTTCCTTTGCACGTCCACATGTTGAAGGTCACCGTAGTAGACGGGTTCCTTGCTCAGTTTGGCTAACAGCAGGACTGTGAGCGCGGTATTGAAATCGCCCAGCGTCGAGGTGCCGTGGCCATCATCCAGCATCATGCTTTGTGCAAAGCAGGTCGCAGAATAGTCGTCGCCCAGCCCAGGGAAAGATTGGATGGTATAGAAGTCAAACTTCTCTCGCTCGACAATTTTCTTCAGCCCAAGATAGAGGCGTATGGAGCGCTCGTTCACCACCGATTTGTCGGGAAGATTTCGGAACAACTTCTGCAGGCGCGGGGTTAGCGCCTCGATTTCCTCTCCCGTGATCTGATCGGCAGCCGTGATCACGGCGGTGGTATCACGGGAATCTATATCGACGCCGAACATGCGCATCCACTGCGAGGGGTCCGCGACTCCGCAAGTCTGGCCCATTCCTCTTCCTCCAAACGCGCCGATAGTAGAGAGATTCAACCAGTTCTTCATGTGGGCGGCACGGGCGTAGCTCGTGATTTTCTTTATGGTCTCCGCGTCATCGGCTGCTCCGTAGACAAATTTATGTGGCACTCCGATTTCTAGCAGTCCGCCATGCATGACCAGTCCGCCGACCGGACGCCAGCCCTGCGATCCCGGATGAGTCCACAAAAGAACTCCTTTGCCCGTGCCCGCGTAGTCGCGAATGGCGCCGACAAGATGTGCGGCCCAGACCCAGGTGCCGGAAAACAGCACCACACAACCGATCTGCGGATCGTTCTTCATCTTCCGCAGGGCCTCAATGGCTTCCACTTTCGAAGCGATCACGGTGTCATGTCGGACAACTTTCATGCCGGCGGATGTCAGCGCTTTGTGGGAACGCTCGACGATGGCATCGTCAATGAAGGGTGCACCGGCCGGATCTTCCAGTCCATCTTTGTGAACACCGTAAACAATAAATCCAATCGTTGGCTCGATCATGAGTCCCCCTAAAAACCGTTTATTGATGATGACGCTCGCAGATTCGCAAGACTGCCGTAGAGAAGGTGATACCTCCGCACGTAATCACGGTAGGTGGCGGCGATATTCAAGTCCGGTTCCTCTGTGTCGATCACTCTTACCAAGCGCTCGACGGTTTGAGGAATACTCTTGTACGTTCCCGCTCCGAATCCTGCGAGAATCGCTGTGCCGAGACAGACCGCGTCCGAGCTTGACGTGCGATGTAAACGGCAACCGCTTAGGGCGGCCCGCAGTTTCATTCCGAGTTTGGACCGACATCCCCCTCCGGTGACATACACCGCACGAAAGTTTCCAGCGACACGCTGCAACAGCTTCGCCATCGTCGCAAACTCACAGGCAATCCCTTCCAGAATTCCCTGGTAGATATCCGATGCGCTTGTTGCCGGACGCAACCCGACGATCACTCCACTAGCTTTGGGATCGAAGTCAGGGTTGCATGTGCCCAGTAAGTGAGGCGAAATCAAGAGTCGGCTCGGCCCGGCGGAAACGCCGCTCTCCCATGAGGGGCAAATGCTATCTATCGTGTAGCCTTGGCCATGCCACTCATCTCTGAACAAGCCCAGGAACCACTCCAGCATGATGCCCGCGGGAAAGTAAGCCAGCGTCACGTAACGATCTGGGACGACATGGCAGTAGGTATTGAGATTGGCCGCATATGCATCTTGATTGATTGCAGGTTCTCTCGACGAGACCAGGAGGCATTCGTATGTGCCAAGGGATGCGGAAACACGACCTGGTTCAATGGCACCCATCCCCAGCGCGGCGCAAGGTTGGTCGTGGCCGCCGACAATAATCGGTGTTCCCGCAGGCAGTCCCAGTTCCATGGCTATTCCGGATGCCAACTCCCCTGCTACCGTGCCGGCAGGAACTACCGTCGGAAAAAGACCGTCATCCAATTCGCATGCTTCCAGTATTTCTGCAGACCACTCCTTCCGGCGCACATCGAAAGCGAGGAACCGGGAGGCCAGCGAATAATCGACGCAAGGCTGTACTCCTAGGCGCGCTAGTAAGTAGCTGGTGACCGGCAGCAGTCGCCGCGTCCCTGCAAAGACATCGGGCTGATGTTCTCGCATCCACAGGATCTTCGGGAGCGGATACATCGGATGAACCGTCAGCCCGGTGATCTCAAAAATGCGCTTTGGATCGAACCTTCGTTTCAGCAGGTCCGCCTGGACGACTGCCCGATCATCCATGTTCAGGATCGCCGGTGCGATCGGCTGATTCTTGTCATCGACCGGCGCGAACGTCTCGCCATGAGAACTGATGCCGATGGCTTCGATGGGATCGCTCACAGTGGCATGGGACGCATGGGTCGTGGCCTGGCGAAACGTCTGCCAAAAGACGTCTGCCGGCAATTCGGTCCTAGATGGCAGCGAAGTGTTCGATGTGTAGGGAAGAGCAGTTTCGGCGAGGATACGGCCGTCGACCGCGTAAACTACGGCCTTGCAACTGCTGGATCCCATGTCAATCGCCAGCAGGCTCATCGCTCACCCTGACGGCTGCACCTTGCCACGCAGCACCGCTTGCAAGTGATGCATTAATGCCGGGACATCTTCGGCCTGAAATACATTTCTGCCGAAAAATACCCCGGCGGCTCCGGAGTCCACAATTGCCTGAGTGACCTGGACAATGTCATCGTCGGAGCCAGTGCGCGTGCCTCCGAGGACCAGAATTGGGATTGGGCAAGCGTCAATCACCGTTCGCATCGTTCCTGGATCGCCGGAGTATTCGGTCTTGATTACGTCAGCGCCCAGCTCGGCTGCCACGCGCGAATGCAATTTCAGCCATTCGGGATCGCTGGGGGTGCGGAGATTCTTTCCCCGAGCCAGCGATTCGACAATCAGGGGGATGCCGAGTTGCTCGCATTCCCTTGCGACCGTACCCACGCGCTGGATTTCCCGCCTTTCGAAATTCCCGTCTCCGCAGCCGAGCACCAGGAACGTGATCACCGCATCGGCTCCCGCGCGAACCGCGTCCTCTGGATGTCCTACAAGGCAACTGTGAAACTCCATAGCAGGATTGATCGCGGGCGTGCCGAGTGCTGTGGTCCAGTCAAGACGCGCAATCAACCCAGGCGGGGGGTAGTCACTTTTTGCCGCATCGGCCAGATATCGAAAGCTGCCGAGATTAAGCAGGATCGCGTCAGCCTTGCCCTCAATGAAGCGAGCAATCTGCGCAGTGGGGTTGTCAGTTCCTGGAATCGGGCCGTGAACCACGGGATGATCAAAGGCGATCACGAGGGCGCGGCGATCACACGGAAGGATTCGACGGAGACGTATGTCTTTTCCCGGTTGACTCACAGCCCTCCTGAGTGAAACGATACACTGGCTGGAAATCTAATCGTACGCGCTCCAGTTGTCAACGCGTTCTTTTCGTTTTTCCTCGTGGAAGTCTGCGACGATGAAGAGATGGCTCTACCATTAATTGGCAGCGACTCGGAGAAAAATGCCTCATGACTGAGATTCAGAAACGTGATCTGTATGAATGGTGCAAGCTCCCGGCCCACGAACTGGCCAATCATCCAAAGCGAAAAGTGCCGTTCCGGATAGTGCAGGACTCGCCTGCAATGGGGCAGCTAATGGCGCAGGAATTGGTTGAGGTCATCGAAGCGAACAATCAGAAAAATCGTCCCACGCGAGCCATCATTCCTTGTGGGCCGAAATGCTGGTACGAACCATTCACGGAACTGGTGAACCGGTCGGGCGTTTCGCTCAAGCAGCTCACCGTTTTTCATATGGACGAGTGTCTTGATTGGCAGGCGCGCCCCTTAAGCACCAATCACCCGTACAACTTTCGCACCTTCATGGAGCGGCACTTCTATGGGGGGATCCCGGTGAACTTGGCCGTTCCCGAAGACCAGCGGTTCTGGCTGCTGCCCGCAACTGCCGACCGCGTGAAAACTGCGATCGATGCAGCACCAATTGACATCACCGTCGGAGGCTGGGGACAAGATGGGCACGTAGCCTACAACCAGGCACGTCGCCATCCTTACAGCAGGATTTCATTGGAGGAGCTGGCCGCATCCACGATCCGCGTGCAGGAAAACAATGAAGACACGATTCTCGCATTGGCGCAGCGTTCATTTGGCGGGGCTTATCAGTTCGTACCTCCCATGTCGATCACCCTTGGCATGCGTGAATGCCTGTCCGCGAAAAAAGTCCGCGTGTACAGCGATACCGGCGCGTGGAAACAAACTGCTTTGCGGGTAGCTTTGTTCGCCGATCCAACGCCGGACTATCCAATGACCTTATTGCAGCGCCATCCGGATGCCTTGATCACGGCGACAGAACAAACTGCTACTCACCCGATTAGTGAGAACCCGGACTGGGATCTTCTTTAGGAGATGCATGCGCGTCCTGCGAATTGACGAGCATTCCCCATTTCGCGAATTGATAGGGGTCGGCGGACTCGGCACTGGCATGTTCTTTGCGCTGGAGGGTGATCATACGCTGGGCCGTAATGAAAGCCGGCTGGGAAGCCTGTTGGACGTTCGCGACTACTGCAAACTACACATCGTTTCGCACTATGTGGCCAAACTGCTGGCTTGCGAAGCGGAACGATTTGCGGTCAGGCCCGTGGGCAACATTGGCGACGATTCAGCGGGTGCACTCGTTCTCCGTGAAATGCGCGCTGTCGGCATGGACACGCGCTTTGTGAAGGCAGTACCGGGAAAACCCACATTGTTCAGCGTCTGTTTCCAATATCCGAACGGGACCGGCGGCAACATCACGACTTCCAATTCGGCCGCAGCTACGCTTTCAGAACAAGACATCGACCGCGCCGGGTGCTTACTTGAATGCGCTGGACCAAAAACTATCGCGTTACTCGTACCCGAAGTTCCACTCATGTCTCGCAACCACTTCCTTCGCCGGGCAAGAGCGGCGGGAGCATTCTGCGTATCGTCGTTCGCCTTCGGCGAGATCGCGGAGGCGAAGGGACTTGGGATGTTTGATCACCTGAATCTTGTGTCGCTGAACGAGGAAGAGGCGGCGGAATTTGCGGGTGAACCGCACATCGGAAGCAGCCCGGAAAGTTGCGTTGAACGACTCGGTTGCCTTTTGGCCGCCAGGTATCCCCAGCTGAAAATGGTCGTGAGTGTCGGGAAACGTGGCGCTTTCTATGTCGATGGTGGGGGATGCAGCTACTCGCCTGCTCCGAACGTGGATGTTGCCTCAACGGCAGGCGCAGGAGATTGCCTGCTGGGAGGCGTACTGGCTGCTTTGGCGGCGGGGATTGCGTTGCCGAGCCCGCGAGGGGAGACGAACAAAAAGCCCCAGCTGGAAAATGTGCTCGATTTTGGCGTGCTCCTAGCGAGCTACAAGGTTTCCTCGCCGCATACGATTCACCCCGACGCCTCCCTCGATAATCTGCTGCGGTTCGCGCAAGAAATGGGGATTGCCGTTACTCCGCAAATCGAGCAACTACTCAGCGACACAGATGTCATCAAGACGAGTCGATGACATTCGCTGCGTCTTGTACGCCAGATGGCCTCAGCGCTTGGGATCGATAGCCGATTCAACCCTGCGACTTTTTGTCTTGACAGTGCAGGACGAGGAGGTATATCAAGAATCGCTAGGTGAAACGTTACACTACTTTCATAAATATCACTTCGTCGTAGACGGAGGTTTGCTTTGACTCGCTTCGTCTTTCGAGACCCCGCTAGCGGGCGCCGCGGCACCATGCTGCTTTTTTCACTATCCCTGCTCTGTCTTGCCGTTGTACTTGCGTGCACTCGCAAGACTCCGGAATCAAAGCCTGAAGCCGCCTCCCAGATTCAGATTACGTCCGGCGGACCCCTTGTCATGCGAACTCCTGTCGCGGAGTTCCGATTCAATCCCAACGGATCTCTGCAGGCGAGCTTATTGCGAGGCAGCGAAACCATCACGTTGGACGACCTCCAGAGCGCTGGCAGCAACTCGGTGACTATCTCCGAAAAGGAAGTCTCGGACTTTTCCTTTGACGTGGAGCACGCCAAGATCAGCCCGGCTTCTGGGCGATTGGGATCGCTTGGTAAGCAGATTGAGATTTCCGGCAAGAGCAACTCGAGTCCAGATCTTCAGAGCACTGCATTTCTGGAGATCTACGACGACTTTCCGTCCGTTCTACTGAGCAGTGTTTCGTTTAAGAACTCGGGTACAGGTGACGTGTCCATCGACAAGGTCGTTACGCAGCGTCATTGGTTCAACGCGTCACTCTCCGACCACAGTGCGGCTCCCTACTCCATGTGGTCGTTCCACGGTTCGAGTGAAGCATGGGGTAAAGACGACGTCGTTGCGCTGGATGCGAAGTACCGGCGCGACAATCCAATGCAGACCATGCTGCACAACGACGAAAACCAAACGGGCGGTGGTATTCCGGTGGTCGCGTTTTGGACGGACGCAGTGGGAGAAGCCATCGGCCACGCTGAAACCGTACCGCTAAAACTCAGCATGCCGGTGAAGACTCAGCTCAGTGGGCAAGTAAGTGCTTCGATTTCACTGGATGGCCCCGTGATCTTGCATCCAGGAGAGACCTACACGTCGCCTGTCACCTTTCTTACCATTTTTCACGGCGACTTCTATGAGCCGTTGAGCACGTATTCGAAGATCCTACAGAAGCGCGGGCTCAGCCTGGCGCACGCAACCGAGGGAGATTACCAGGCGAATTGGTGTGGCTGGGGCTACGAAATGGATTTCACTCCCAAGCAAATGTTGGGCACGATCCCCAAACTGAAAGAACTCGGCTTGAAGTGGGCCACCTTGGATGCAGGCTGGTTTCGCGCACGTGGGGACTGGGAGCCACGCACCGACACTTTTCCGGACGACTCGTTACAGAAAGTTGTCAAGGCGTTCCACGACGAAGGGATTAAGATCACGCTTTGGTGGATTCCTCTGGTTGCCGAAGACGGGCGCGGCAAGGACATTCTTAACCACCGCCCGTATCAATTGTCCAAAGTCGTGAGAGACCATCCCGACTGGCTGATTCTGGGAAAAGATGGCAAACCAGCGCGGGCAACTGCCGACCTCGGCGCGCTCTGTCCCGCAGTGCCGGAAGTGCAGCAATACTACAAGCAACTCACGGAGCGATTCATTCGCGATTGGGACTTTGATGGTCACAAGCTCGATTTTTCGTATACGGTCCCAGCCTGCTACAACCCGAAGCATCATCACCAGTCACCGAACGATTCAATCGCTGCGGTCGGAAACGTGTACAAGATCATCCTCGATACTACGCGTGCCTTGAAGCCCAACAGCGTTACCCAGGCGTGTCCGTGCGGAACTCCGCCAAGCCTCGCATGGCTGCCCTACATCGATCAGGCAGTAACCGCCGATCCTGTGGGGGCACGCCAAGTCCGCCTACGAACGAAGATGTACAAAGCGCTCCTTGGCCCCCAGGCGCCAGTCTATGGCGATCATGTCGAACTCACTGAAATGGAGATGATCAACACGCTGCACGAGATCGATAAGGGGCAGGACTTCGCCTCTGAAGTCGGCGTCGGCGCAGTGGTCGGCACCAAGTTCACGTGGCCTGACTACGGACCGAAATTCAGGATGGTTGAACTTACTCCTCAAAAGGAGCAGCACTGGAAAAAGTGGATCGGTATCTACAACTCGAAGATGCTCTCGAAGGGAGAATTCCTAGATCTCTATGTTTACGGCTACGACATTCCGGAGGGATACGCGATTGCGAAGGGCGGACGCACGTACTACGCTTTCTACGCCCCAGAAAAACAGAAGAACTGGGCGGGAGAAATCGAACTACGTGGTCTTAAGCCCGGAAGTTACACAGTAACTGACTACGAACACGACAAGCAATTAGGAACAGTGGATACAGGCAGTCCGCGAATAAAGGTATCGTTTAATGAGCATTTGCTGCTTGAGGCCACGCCGCAGTAGCTCGCGGGTAAACAGTGCGCCCGATGCTGGTTTCCCAGCCATGACAGTCAGGAGGCAGTTCATGAGCCATCTTCGAAGCGTTTGTGTCACAGCACTCTTGTTGATTTTGAGCACTGGACTCCTCTGGGCTCAAAAAGATATGGGGAGCATCGTCGGCACGGTGCGCGATCCTTCCGGTGCAGTTGTGGCTGGCGCCAAGGTGACGGTAGTCGATGCTGATCGCGGCACGACATTCGAAACGACAACTGGCAACACCGGAGAGTATTCCGCGACTCCCCTACGCATCGGTCACTATAACGTTACGGTCGAAAAGCAGGGATTTCCCAAACAGGTAATAGGTCCGATCGAGGTGAACGTGCAGGCGCGGCCTGAAGTGAACTTCGTCCTGCGTGTTGGGCAAATTGCGGAAACAATCACAGTCACGTCGCAAGGACCCCAACTGGAAACCGAGACTTCGGAACTGGGCCATGTGGTCAGCGGTGAGCAAGCCACGACGCTCCCGCTGAATGGCCGCAACTTTGCCCAGTTGGCGCAACTGGCTGCCGGGGTTGCGCCCGCCGAACCTGGATCCAGGACCGAGACCAGCTTTGGATTCAGTTCCAATGGCGCACGCGCTCTTCAGAACAACTACTTGCTGGACGGAATCGACAACAACGCCAACCTTGGCGACGTGCTGAACGGCAGCGCCTACGTGATTCAACCTTCGGTCGACGCGATCGGCGAATTCAAAGTGGAAACGAATTCATATAGTGCCGAGTTCGGCCGAGGCAATGGGGCCATCATGAATGCGGTTATCAAATCTGGAACAAACGCATTTCATGGTGACGTTTACGAATTCTTCCGGAATGACAAACTCGATGGACGAAATGCTTTCGACTTTCTTGGGAGGCAACCGTACCAGCAAAACCAGTACGGCGCCACTCTCGGTGGTCCGATATGGAAGAACCGCACGTTTTTCTTTGTCGATTATGAAGGCCTGCGTATTCGTCAGGCTTTGCCTCAGCTCTTACTGCTTCCCACCCCTGAACAGCTGGGTGGAGACTTCTCGAGTTTTCTCGATCTAAGCACACCAGTAACTTATACGGACAATGACGGAAGATTTGGTCCCGTTGGAGCCGTTTATAACGTCTTGGATTGCAATGGTAATCAGACCTACCAGGGCGAGATCTTCGATCCACACCTCACGCAGAGCATCACAGCTACCGGCGCTTATTCGACCGGCATGTGTGGCTTTCCAGTTGGGGTAACGGGCGGTCTGCCAACCAATATCATTCCATCGGGTTCCATCAACTCCATCGCTTCGCAGCTCGCTGCTTTGTTTCCAACACCCCTACCCGGCTTCGATATCGGCGGCAATAACTATCTAGTCGATCCCAAGAAGAGTCTGGACCAAAATAACTTCGATGTCCGCGTTGACCACCGCTTTTCAGACAAAGACGATTTCTTCGTGCGCTTCAGCTATGAAGATCAACCCATCCACACTCCCGGACCTTTCATGAATTTTCTTGACGGCGGCGGATTTACCGCCGGCAACCAGGACAACTCCTATCGGAGTGCAGCAATCAGCGAAGTTCATACCTTTTCTCCGACCGTCATCAATGAATTGCGGTTGGGATACAACCGTATCAATGCCCACCGCTCTCAGCCCTTCGCGAATGAAGATGTTTCGGGAGAATTAGGACTGATAGGCGTTCCCTTCGCGCCTGGATTTGGAGGACTGCCGAGCATCTGTTTTGTGAATTACGCGTGCATCGGAGCATCGGATTTCCTGCCCTCGTTTGAAAAGCAGAACAGCTATGTAGCCAATGAGAATCTGATCTGGCAGCACGGCCGCCATTCGATGAAGTTTGGCACAGAGGTCCGCTTCGAACAGTTCACGATGGGGCAAATTTCGGCCCCACGCGGAGATTTGGGATTTGGTCAGGATTTCACTGCCAACCCTGCACTCCCCACCAATCAAGAAGATGGTTCGCCGACCGGTGGCGACGATATTGCCTCGTTCCTTCTTGGTGCTCCCGACTCGGCCAACATTGTGAACCTGCATGTTCCCGACTATCACCGCAAGATTTTCGCTTTCTATGGGCAGGATGACTTCCGCGTCAACGACCGTCTGACCTTAAATCTGGGACTGCGATACGAACTCTTTCGGCCTGTGACGGAAGGCAAAAATCAAATGGCGACGTTTGATTTCGCGACCAACACGCTCATCGTTCCCAAGGGCCAAACACAGGAGCTGACGCCGACCATCGCTTCTTTTCTGCCCATCGCGCGAACCGGGTCGGCGAGCCTGGTGAAGCCCGATTACCGCACTTTCGCGCCACGCATCGGGTTTGCCTACAGGATCACAAATCCCCTTGTGCTGCGCGGAGGATACGGCATCTTCTATGGCGGGCAGGAAAGCGGGCCCTTCTCCTTCCCCAGCCCTGGGTTTAATCCGCCGTACTTTTTGAGCCAGAGCTTCAGTTCACCGTGCGGAAGCCCGGTGCCGGCGAATGCCAATCCCGCTGATCCAGGGAATTGTGCGATTGGGCTGAAGGAGGACGATTCCAGCCAAATGATCGCGGATTTCTGGACGCAAGGGTTCCCGGCGAATTCGTTATCGGATCCGAACAATCCACTCCTTTATTCGATTGACCGCAACATCCGGACGCCAATGATGCATCAGTGGCATCTAGGTGTGGAATATCAACTGCCCAGCCAGACAGTGCTGGGCTTGTCGTACGCGGGATCTCACGGCACTCACCTGTACGGGTTCTACAACGGCAACCAGGCCGTGCCCAGCACGGACCCCAACGAAGCTCTGGCGCCGCGTCGTCCTTTCCCTTTTGTCGATGGAACGATCGACGCATTCCGAGCCAATACCAACTCGAACTACAACTCTCTGCAGGCAAGCCTGGAGAAACGGTTGACCCACGGGCTCATGTTCCAGGCCTCGTACACCTATGCTCATGCGCAGGACGAAGCCTCCAGTGCGAGTCTTGGCTCGTTAGGCAACGGTGATTTCCGAGATCAGCGCTTCCCTGGCATGGAATACGGAAACTCCGATTTCGACGTTCGCCACCGATTCACGATCAGCTATTCCTATGACCTGCCGTTCGGACATGGCAAACATTTCGGTGGCGGTGCGAGCGGCGTCGCGAACCAGATCATAGGCAACTGGCAAATTGCCGGAATCACGTCGGCTTCTACAGGAAACTTCTTCACCGTAACGGATCCGTTCGTAAACAGTGCGAACAATGACTGCGGAGGAACGGTAAGCTACAACTGCTCTCGGCCTAATGTGGTCGGCGATCCGAATGGCAAGCCGTGCATTGCCGGCACCTTCTACAACACGTGCGCTTTCGAAAGTAATCTGACTCCCGGTACCTATGGAAATGAAGCGCGCAATTCTGTGCGTGGGCCGGGCTATCAGATCTGGGACGTTACCGTAGGCAAGCTGTTCCCGATCAAAGAGAAAATGAGAGTCGAATTCCGCGCTGATTTCTTTAATCTGTGGAACCATACAAATCCTTTGTGGGGTCCCATCGGAGCTGCCGGACAGGTTGAACCTGTATCGATCGAACACGGTACACCGCAGGAGGGGCAGTTCCAGGCGTCCCGCGATCCGCGTTTCATTCAATTTGCTCTGAAGTTCTACTTCTGAGCACGAATGCGGACTGCAATCCAAGGAATTGACTAAGGGCCGGGAACTTATCGGCCCTTGGAACTCGATGACAAATGCGCCCACAACCAATGCTGCAGGAACGGTCGGCTTGCGTCGAGCCCTCGGCCTCTGGGACCTGATCCTCTACGGAATGATCGTGATCCAGCCGACGGCTCCCATGCCTGTTTATGGGGTCATGAGTCAACGCGCGCACGGGCACGCGGTCACAACCGTTTTGATTGCAATGGTGGCGATGCTGTTTACGGCAGTCGCCTACGGCCGCATGGCACGCGCCTATCCCAGCGCCGGTTCGGCGTTCACTTACGTTGGCTCGGAAATCCATCCTGCGCTCGGTTACGTCACCGGGTGGAGCATGGCCATGGACTACATGCTCAATCCAATCGTGTGCACGATTCTGTGCAGCAAGTTCGCTCTTAACTTCTTTCCTGAAATTCCGTATCCAGTCTTCGTGATCTTCTTTATTTCACTTTTTACCGGCTTGAATCTTTTCGGTATCCGCACGTCGGCGCGCATCAACGAAATCCTGGCCGGTGGCATGGGAATCGTGATCCTCATATTTCTGGCGGCTGCAGCGCGATACGTGCTGCATGTGCCCCACGACGGCGTTGCATTCTTCAGCCGTCCTTTTTACGATCCCCAGACTTTCAGCACCACGGCGGTGTTGGGAGGTACCTCGCTCGCCGTGCTGACGTACATCGGGTTCGACGGCATTTCTACTCTCTCGGAAGAGGCAGAAAATCCACGCCGCAATATTTTGCTTGCGACTGTTCTGGTATGCCTGATCACAGGTGTGCTTGCCTCAGTTGAGGTCTATGCTGCGCAACTCGTGTGGCCGGGAACGCAGCCGTTTCCAGATGTGGATACCGCATTTGTTCACGTTGCGGGACGGGCCGCGGGCGCGTGGCTATTTCTGCTGATCAACATCACGCTCCTAGTCGCAACCATCGGTTCCGGGATGGGATCTCAACTCGGTGCCGCGCGCCTCTTGTTTGGGATGGGCCGGAGCAACGCGCTTCCCAAATCGTTCTTTGGAGCGATCGAGCCGAAACGCCGAATTCCGCAAAATAATGTCATCTTTGTCGGTGTCCTGGCGCTCGCCGGAACCACCGTGCTGACGTTTGAGCGTGCCGCCGAATTGTTGAATTTCGGCGCATTGCTCGCCTTCATGGGAGTCAATGCCGCGTCATTCACGAGATACTTTCTGCGCGAACGTCAAAGGACTATTGGCAATTTTCTTCCACCCATTTTCGGCTTCAGTATTTGCCTGCTGCTGTGGTTGAACTTGAGCCGTCCTGCCAAGATTGCCGGCACCATATGGATGGCGCTGGGCATCGCCTATGGCGCTTACCGGACGCGTGGCTTTCGTGCAGAACTGGTTTCCTTCGACGTTCCAGAGGATGCCGGGAATAATGTCGAAATGATCAAAACGTGATCTTAAAAATCGAATCGGGAGGACCTGTGGCCATCATCTTGCGCCTGGTGCAACGGTTTCAACATTCCAAGACAGATGAATTCGTTGCGCTCGAGAAAGAATTTTCGCAGCTTGAGCATCGTGGTATTCTGCCCCGGGGCGAGCGCCTGATTCCAATCTCAGGACGCGAACCCAGGAATACGGTTATCTGGCAGCGACGTTTTGAGAGCTTGGCAGACGCCGAAAAAGCACTGAAGCTCTTCGAGACCAACGCCGAACATACCGAACTCGCCAACAAGCAGAAGCATTTCTTCGAGTCCACATGGGCGGAGTTTTACGAAGTTGTCGATTGGTAATCAGCAGTAGGTGAGGATCAAGGTTTTCGGGCGGGACACGTGGAGTCGCGCACGACTAACTTAGGGACGACCTTGCGGTGTTTCGGCGCCAATGTCAGGTTTTCCGCGGCTGCGCGCATCAAATGCTCGACGATTTCAGCTCCCAATGAACCCTGCATTTCAAGTTGCTGCTGGATGGTGGTCAGCGGCGGATTGTAAAAGGCTGCACTGGGGATGTCATCAAATCCAACCACCGAGCAGTCTTCCGGCACGCGTCGCCCTGCCTTGGTCAGCGCGCGTATGGCGGCGCAGGCGCTGAGATCATCAAACGTAACCATGGCTGTGAAGCGGGAGCGGCGGCGTAACAGATCCTCGGTGAGTTCATATGCCTCCCGGAAGGTGGTGTTTCGTCCCTTGATCTGCACGACGAGATCGGGATTGATTTCGAGACCTACCTCTTCGGCAAAGCTCGCCAACCCCTGCCACCGCTGAATGCTATCAACCAGAATATCGGGACCCTTGATAAACGCCATCTTGGAATGGCCCAGATCATAAAGATGTTGGATGGCAAGCCGAGTCCCAGCAGCGTTGTCGACAACTACTGAGCTAACGGGAACATTGGACAGTTCGCGGCCGATGACGACCGCCGGAATGTTTCGCTCGGAAAACTCTGAAAGTAGCTTGCTATCCAGATACAGAGGGTTGGCGATAGAAATGATCCCTTCCACCCGACGCCCAAGGAGCATGTCTAAGCATGTTTGAAATTGCGATCGATCATCCTGTAAGTCCGTAACAATCGGAAAAAGTCCGGACGGCCGTATGTGGTTCTGGATGCCACGCAGGATCTGTGTGCAATAGGGATCGGTAAGATCGAATACCATTACGCCCAGCGTCTGGCTTCGATTGCTGCGCAGCGAGCGTGCGTACAGATTGGGTCGATATCCCAACCGTCGCGCTACCTTCCAGATTCGCTCGCGGGTGCGCTCGGGAATCCGTGATACTCCCGCGCCATTGTTCAACACCATGGACACTGTGGTTACCGAAAAGCCGCTTTCGCCAGCCACCTCTCGAATGGTGATCATTACGAATCTCCCTCGAGGAGCCCCAACTCATCGCTGCGCGGCACGTCTCCAAACAGAAGCGCTTCGAGTTCATGGTGATCATTCACGACATAATTCGCCTCGCTCAGATCCTCCCTTGAAAGTGTGCTGCAGATCGCAATGACGGAGCAGTCCGCCGCACGCGCTGACTGGATGCCGAATGGAGCATTCTCAATCACAACCCAAGCTTTCGGCTCAGTCTGTAAGGCTTGCATGGCGCGTAGAAACGGCTCAGGATCGGGTTTTCCCCACTTTACATCATCAGCTGTCACGATGATGTCGAACCACCGTGCTTGTTCCGGTTGGAGTACGTCATGAAACGATTTCTTCGAAGATCCGGTGACCAAGCCATTTCGCCAGCCGGCATATCGTAGTCCGCACAAAAGGCGCGGTACGGCAGAAAAAAACTTTCGCTTCCCGAGACCAAAGTCGTACTCGCGGCGGCGTATTGCGAGTTCCCGGATTTCATGGTCATCAACATTGATATGATGCCTGTCGAAGATCGCCCGCAAAAAGATTGATGTTGGTTCACCTTCGCGCAAGAAAATCTCACGCGGAGTGGTAACGATGCCTTCCTCGCTCAAGACCCTTTCATAGGCTCCGTAGAAATTGCGGCGTGAGTCTACTAACACGCCATCCCAATCCCACAAAGCAACAGAGAAGTCGCGCGAGCTGACAAGGGAGAGACTGCTTTCGCTAGCTGCGGGGGAGAGGAACGCCGCGTCCTCAGCCCTGTCCACAGCAGATGCGAGTATAGGTGCCAACCGCCAATCCGAAGGCATTATTGGCTAGTATATCGTTTCACTTAGGCGTAAGAAAGACGGTGGTTCTGCGAGGCAAGGGGTTTCAGTTTGAACCAGTCGCGGAGTGGAAAGTCCTCGGGCTTGCCCGTCGAAAAAAGATTAAAGTTTATGTCGCTTGCGGAGCCTATTTTTCTCTGAAATATTGTTTCTTCATCTTAAAGAGCATGGAGCAACAGGCTGATGACGAACTCAATGCCAGCATTGTGCTGATCGACGCGTTGCTCGTACAAGGGAAACAGGGCGAAGCTCAGAAAGAAATGGAAGCAGCTCAACGGCTCGCTAAAGAGAGCCAGAACTGCTTTCTCCGTTTACAGTTCGAATAGGTCTCAGCCTGCGTCTTTCTGAAGTCTGAACACCATTGATAGCCATGCACGACGCTCTCACGATACTTGATTTCAGCGGTCAGTATCAGCTGGATCGCGATGTCCGTCATGCGCTTTTCGAGTTGCTGAACATCATCGTCCTGCCAGGTAGCCAGTACTTCTTCAGAGCCCCATCCCTTCAGAATAGATAAGCACAGTCGCGTATCACTGGATTCTTGTTTTACATTCAAAAGTTGTGCACGGCGATTTGTTTTTTTCGGTCTGTCCAAAGCGAGTTGAAGATGCTGCTGGAAGAACGAAATCCCGATGTCCCGTGCTTCGTGGCCGCGGACGGAAGGTCTACCGTTCATCTTCGCGACTGCGAAGAAGAGGTTGTTTAAGACCCGAAGCCGACGGTGCTCAAATGGCGAGTCAAAAACGGGTTTCTCCCACGACATGACATAACGATCGGTTAACTGTTTCTCCCGGCGTTTTTCATCCTCTTTGAGGAGACGCTCAATCGCTGAATGCCAGATCAGCACTTTATGCGGAATGACTACGTGACCTACAGTCTCAGCGATCCGTGCCTGAACTGCCTCGATCGGTTCGGAAAACTCCGGAGGAGCGACGAGAGGGGCAAGAAGATCCTCCTCGGTCCAGTAGCCGTACGCAGTATTGCCTCCGGCCCCGATCTCGATCTCATCACTCATTCCAGGGGGACGTAACGGGAATGCCGTCTGAAACACCTCCTTCCCCGCGTCTTTCTTCGCCCAATAGCCACGTTCAGGCGTAGGGATTCCTGCCCGCGCGCACGTTTTCTTGAGGGCGACATCGGAAATCCCAAAACGCGTCGAGAGGCTCTGCATTGGTTCAGACCAAACCAGATCGTAAAGCGCCTTGCGAGACAGTCGTCCAGCCATTGTGTTCCCCAATATCCTTCTTCTGGAGCTCGTGACAGCTGAGTATATGGGCACGCCATCAATCTCGGCGCGGCAATGCAACCGCACGGACTGCTAAGAGCTAAAAGAGGGTCTTGCTTCTCTGAAGCACATCGTGTGCCTTGTGATACCGCAGAGCAGATGAAATGCTGAGGGACTCGCTCTCTCGCTGATATTCAGCGATACCGGCGAATACCAGTGATACCGGAGAGCGAATGAAATGGCGGAGGGACCTTCTCTTTGCATTCACGGAAAGACGCGCTGGACGGGAGAAACCGAATAGAGACTCGCGTCACTGCGGTCATAACTGTGATACCTCCAACTTCGACCGATCGAGGAGAGCCTTGCCCTGCGGGAATGTGTACTGATACCAAATGATACCGACACTATAGCGGAGAGACTATGGTCTCTCCACCTCGCCCGCGAGGACAGGGGTAGGTCCAAAGGAGGGAGTCTCTCCGCCATTCTTCGAGCACTTCTTGAAGATTTTTCCAAGATGCGAAAATGATATTTTTAAAGATTCAAGAGTGATGTTTTCCACACTCGAAGGTGATACCAGTGATACCGTTTTTGTGGTCAATACACGTCGTTGGAGGTTGTGGGAGGCAACGGACCCGAAGTCAAGAAAGTGCTTGAAACCCGCATAAACACAGGGTATTATCGCTTATGTCTAGTCGTTGCCACGATTTGCACTAAGTGGCGGAAATCGAGTCCCACTCTCTCCGCCACGTTTTGAAATCACCAATGAATATGCGGGTTCCGTGATCGATTTCGTGGGATGGCTGTGGGTTGCGACCACTCGAAAGTCGGGGTTACAGGGAATATGGCCGGTCCTGGTCCTGTGTGCCGAAGGTATGCCTGTTGCAGAGTTTATTTGGCCTGCGAGCGCGCGTGTTGCACCATTTCCACCAAGACTTTTCGAGTCTCCGATGCATTGCGTACCTCGTTTGGGAAGGCGATGCGGGCACCACGCATACCATTAGCGGTCTTCAAGCGAACATGAAAACCGAGCCGATCGACGGCTGTCATCATCGCTTCCATTGATTCTATCCGAGCATTGGTCCGGGCAAGCAAGACGAGTGCATCCTTGTGGTCGGCGTTCATGTGTTGAATGATTCCCGCCATTGAGTCTGCGAGAGGGTCGGGTTGGCTGCGGTCGTAATCGGAGGCTGATACCCAGCCCATCACTCCAAAACCGCCTACGTAGTACACGTCAATGACGTCCATGCGGTGGAACGAAAAGTCTTCAAAATCTACCCAGTACTTGCTGTTGGCATGACGCGACAGGTAAAGCTCACGCGCCTGGGCCAACTCGGTGTTCGGTACCGGCAGAACATTTCCCACCAGGGTGACCCTCGATGCGCCGAGCGGTTCGCCGTCGGTGTCAGGCTGGGTGACCAGCAAACTGGCGCGAGCGTCGGCCTGCAGGTTCTGCGTGTGCATGGCCATGCTGCTGATCAAGAAGATAGGACGGCCGTGATCGTCGAGCCCGTAGGGCATCACCGACCCGAACGGGAACCCTGGCTGTTTTCTGGACATGGTGGAGAAGCTGCCCGTGCGGATCAAATACATTAATGTCCGCGCTCGCTCCGCGAATGAAGGCTCGGGGACGGGAGGCTGGTCACTTGCAGGCCCAGGCCCCGCATGTTTTCTGCCGGATGGAGTTGTCATTCGTGGGCTTCTTTCCTAAGTTTCCTCGTCGGGCGGACCTGCTGCACCAGCTAGGTCCTGAGGCCTGATCTTCTCGACATTGAACTTCACTACGCGCTCGCGCATTGTTTTCAGAACATCTTCGAGGGGCGGAGGCTCGCCCTTTATCCATCGCAGCGGGTTGATGCGCGCGACCACGAACGATCGTAAATACGGACTCACCAATCCGCGTTCCTTTAACTTTTTGACCACCGCGGTGACCTTTTCCTCTAGGTCGAGCACCATCGTGGCCCGCTTCTCGTGCTGCTTGAGAGCAGAGCGCAACGGCTCGTCGCTGAATTCCTCGAGGCGCCGGAGGATCGGATGGTAAGCACCTCCCCCGAAGCGCGGGACTTGTTCATAGCACATACCCAAAGTGACGAGTGCGGCCTGATCGAGATAGAAGGCAAATCCGGATTCCGGTCGTGAGCCATCCTCGGCGACCAAGCCACGATAGATCCGTATGACTTCCAGCGAGCGCTCTTTGAGGTTATGTGCTTTCTCGGTATTCAGTGCCAGGATCTGCCATGCGATCTCGCGTTCCGGGATGACAAGAGCTGTGATGGACTTGGCACCGAGGCGGCGCATGGCCTCGAGACGATGCCGTCCGTTCGGGGTCCAAAAGCCGCCCTCAGGCGCGAGGACTGCGATCAGTGGGTCGAGAAAATATCCGGTCTTATTGATCACGTCCGCCAGACGCTTGTGGTGAGCGTCCGAGAGATCGCGCTGAAACGGAGTCGGCTCGATCTTGTCGATGGGAAGAATGGAAAGCAGCGTGGCATGACCGCCAAGGGGCTCTTTGTACAGACCGATGACGCAGCCGCCAGCCTTCTCGACTGCTTCCGTGGCTTCTACGGCCAATTTGTCTGACGGATCTAACTTGCACTGTGCTGGCTCGAGGCCCTTGCTGCCGGGCTTGGCTTTGCGAGGACGTCGCCGGGCAGGTGCGCGCTTTGCCATGTAGAGACTCTACCTCAATCTGGGCGGGCGTTGCTTTGAGAAGACCAGCCTCACTGTTCTGCCATCTCGACAGTGGGGACCATGTGCCAGCCAAAGCGAGGGACTTCGCCAAGAGTGCAACGTACGCAGAGCATGGGCTGAGCCGGTCTCCGCCGAGAAGCAGAATTGCATGGCTCGTTCCCGTTGAGGCCCGTTTTGATCGTCCTGCCAGTCAACTGCTGGTAGGTTGGGTTGTAGATAAGATTCTGATTGACAGCCCAATTGGCGACGTAGAGATTTCCTTTGGCATCCACCGCCAGTCCCCTGGGCTGACTCAGAGGAGGGGTAGCTGCGAAGCTGGCCGATGCGAGAACGACAAGGCAAAGCTGGATGCAGGCAGTCATTTGGTTGCGCTTGCGGACGACCTTGTAGTGGAAACTGGGGCTAGCGATGTTCACGTGATGTCTCCTTCGAGGCCAACGAAATGGCCCGTGCCGATTTGCTGCTCACTCGTAATAGCGACGTTTTGACGGGGATTCCCTCAAAAATTCTTGGGAAAGGTTCTGAAAGGGCAGGCTGCCTCCGCCGCGGGAATGGTTCTGCGCATACTTATGGTGTCCCCACGAAGTGGTGACTCACGAAGCTCGCGTCGAAATTTCTACGATTAAACGCCGCGGAGCAAGCAAAGTGCGGATAGCGAGTTGCTTCCACAGTTCACAGGCAACACAGCAACCGGCTCTACTGCGGCTGAGAATCAGGAGACGCAGGAGATTCGACAGCGGTGCGGAGCGCGCGCACTCGTTGCAGTAAAGTGCTCGCCTCACCTTTGAATGGTCCGGGAAGTGCAGTGGCACCTTCCAATTCAGCTTCCGCATTTTTCAAATCGGCCTTTTGCAGGTAAGCCTTGGCGAGGTAAACGTGCGCGGGCTGCGCCAGGCGTGATTTGCCGTCGTTCGTAACCTTGGACAACGGAGTAATGGCATCCTCGGGACGGCCAAGCATGAGCTGACACACTCCGAGGTAGAAATTTATGTTGGGAGCGTTCGGTTCTGGCTCAGCGGCGGTTCCGAGCAAGATGCCGGCATCGCGATAGTTTCCTTCGATATAGAGATTCATCGCTTGCTGGAAAGTGGAACTGCCCGAATCGTGCGCGCCTCCGCCTTGCATCGCATTCAAGCCACGCGATGAGCTGGAAGAGGATCTAAGTCCTGAAAATGTGAATTGAGCGGGATGGACTTCCGCGAGCCGATAAAGCTCCACGGCCTGTTCAGACGTGAGTTCGGAAGGCTTTTTCACAAGTGCGGGATGAACGTTGGGCTGCGTGACCGACTGCTCGGTGGGCGGAACTGATGCTTGCGGGGTCGGTTCTGCCTGAGCAGCTTGAGGAGGAGGCTGTCCTGCAGCTATTTCTGTTTGGTTCCTGTTGGCGGTGGAGGAAATCGACTTTTGGGAATCAGCGGGTTTTTGCGGCTGCGCAGGAATGTCAGAGCCCGGAACTGTCGATGCGTCGTGAGCCTCTTCCTTCGTGGCCACCCTCTCGCTTTTTGGGGCAATCGACGTCTGCTGTGCGATCTGGACATTGGCGTTGATCGCCCGGTGCCTTTGCCACCGAAACACCGCAACTCCGCTAAGGATAGTCAGCGAGGTCGCTGCGACAACCGACCAATATCTCAGCCGAAAGCTGGTGCGTTCCGGCGCGAGACGAATCTGCAGGGCTTCCGCGGCCACGGCGGCGCGCAGTTCCTGCAGGGCTTCGACCGCATTCAAACATGCGGGACAATCCAGGATGTGGACCTCAAACTCATCCTGCAGCGGCTCCGCGAGTCGACCGGTGAGATAACGCTCGGCGACCTGCCCGTCGGCGATTTGCCGGCAGTTCATCCTCGACCCCCTGGAGTACGTGTGGTCCGAAGGGTCATCATTGTGACCTGCCTTGGAACTTTTTTGTGATCTTCCTGATAAGCCGTGATTTACGGGCGCGCACGGCGTCATGGCTCAGACCGAGGCGGTCGGCCACCTCGGCTAAAGAGTGCCCATCAACCAGGGATAAAAGCAGGATCTTCTGGTCAGTGATGCTGTACTTTGCCAGTTCCTCGCGCATGAGCCTTTGGCGCTCGGAAGACTCGAATTTCTGGACGGGATCGGTGCCCTCTACGTCGATGCCATCGATATCAACCTCGGGATGGCGAGAGCGGCTCCGCAGGTGGTTGTTGATAATGTTGCGGGCGGTGCCCTGAATGAAGGCACCGAGTTTGCCTCCGTCGCGAATCTGGCCGGCGCGGAGGGCTTTCAACACCGCGATAAGGACTTCCTGGCTGAGGTCGTTCGCGGTATCACGGTTACGTGTGCGAGCAAGGGCAATCAAAAGAACGGCGCGCCGGTAGGTGATGATGAGTTCCTCTTCCGCCCGAGCGTCGCCACAGCGGATGCGGGTGGCGAGTAACGGTTCGATCGGAGGAAGCACCGCGGAAACTGTGGAATCGGTAGCCATCGCGATCAGGAGCGATTGGTGCTTTCAAACTGGGCTACGGCGAGCTCAACGAAATTCAGACCCCATACTGAGAGTCTGCGTCGCTGTCACTTTTGACTCGGATAGCGCCACATAGAGTTAAGCGGCACTGTACGAGAGCGATTGTATGAAAGTGGCGGAGGCAGGCATGTGATCCGTGTCACAGTCGATCGACGAGACGAACACTAGCATCATCAGAGACGACACTCGCAACCTGGAAAGTCCAATCTGCGGCGCGCTCGATCGCGCCAAAGGGAGGTTCTTGTGGCCGAAGCGAATAGCGGTTCCTTACTCGCCGGAGTGGTTAGACCCGTTGTTTCAAACATGATCTCCGCCCGCGGGCTCCACGTGGCCCTGCTGTTGGTTGGACTGGCGGGATGGCTGATTTTTATCCTGGCGTGCGTCGGCGGACCGGCATGGAGTCCCGACGGATCGCAGATTCTTTTTGGCTATCGAGACGTGGAGAACTCGCGAACGTCGGTCGCTTTGTATGATCGCGGGAAGGACACGATTCGCACGATCTTCTCTCAGCCGTTCGAAAAAGAAGATGAACTCATCCTGCATCCGAGATGGGCTCGGGACGGCAAGCGAGCACTTGTCGGCATGTTTGGCAGCACTCCCGACGGCTCCGATAATAGCTGCCTACTCGTCTCAATTCCGATTAAGTCGAAGCTTCCTCTGCAGGTCTACAACCTTGGAAAGACGGTGGGATGCGTGTACGCCTTTCCACAAATCGGGGACACGGTCTATTTTGCCGGGGAAGATCTTCGCTGGGTGGAACTGAAAAGTGGGAAATTCGACTCCCAGAAGTTCAAGGTCGACGGCAAGGACTCACCGGACGAAGAAGTCGTACTTTCAGAGGCAAGCGATCAGCTCTACTATCAGCGGAAAGTGAGGCGTCCAATCTCTGGACCTGATCCCCAGCAGAAAGATAAAGATAAAGATGAGGATGGTGAGGAAGTCGGTGTAATTCAACTGCAAGACACCAGTTTCAAGCCTTCCTTCACCTATTGGGACAGTGATCTTACCGCTTTGGGGATTGGAAGCAATGCAAGCGATACTTCGCCGATTGCTCCTGCTCCAAATCGTACCAGCGGGGCGATGATCGCGAAGGACGGAAAAGACTCTGACCGGATCCTGTTGACGGAGGAGGGGAAGGGAATTGTTCGCGTCGTTGCGCCCGATCTGGGTGGCAAAAGCTACAGCCTCGGAAACCTGGTGTGGTCGGCGGACGGCAAAATGCTTTACGCCTCAGCGCTCACGGCCGGAGAAGCGAAAGGAGTTTCGGATTACTGGCTGACTGAAATCCCGTTGGAGGGCGGACGAGCCCGCCTGACAAAGATTGCTTCGGTCCAACACGAGATGGCTGGGGATTTCCTGGATACGTTTCGGTTTTCGATGAACGTGGCTTTGTCTCCTGATGGGCGCTGGATCGCTGCGACCCCGGCAGTGCTGGGCGAGAAGTTGCTGGAACAACGCGATCGAGCATTGTTTCTGATTGATGTTCGGGATCCAGCGCGAAGAGTGAAGCGGGTGCCGATTCCACGGGAACCGGCAGAGTGAAGGGCATCAGTCAATGAATTTCCTGCGGCAGTTTTTTTCACACATCTGTGGTCAGCAGCATTGCTGGGTTCTGGGCGGCGTGAGCTTGCCCTTTTGCCAGCGCTGCACCGGGTTATACGTAGGTGCATTCTTTGCGCTGGTGTTCGTGTTGATGTTCCGTCCTCGCCCGAGTGCATTTCTTTATTGGATCCATGGCTTATTCATGCTGGCGATGATTCCCTTCGGATTTCATCTTGTCATGCATGGAGCAATGGCGAGGACCGTGACGGGAGTTCTCTTTGCTTTCGGACTGGTTTACTACCTCTTGTTAAATCCGCTTACGGCCTGGCACTCGTGGAGCCGCGACTCTCGCGAGCGAACCGGCACTTATCTGCTGACGTTAGGAATAACGACGCTACTTCTTCCAATGATCGTGCCGTGGGGAGGCAGAACGTCCGCGTACGTGCTTACCGGCTTGGGAGTGCTTGGATTTGCCGGGCTCTGCTGCTGCGTTGTTGTGAATCTGGCGGTTCTGCCTTCCACCTTGTGGGCGATGCTGCGTCACTCCGCAGAGCCTTCCCGATGAAGCCGCTTTTCCTTTTCGTGCGGCCTCCCCGGCCACTGTGGCCCTTTAACGGTCCGAGTACAGCATTCTGGCCGCCTTTGGCATTCGCTTCGCTAGCGGCGGCTCTGCGCGACAGCGTTCCTGAGATGCGTGTCGCTATTCTCGATGCCCCCGCCCTGGCCATGGGATGGAACTCCCTGGCTCAGCAACTTCGGCAGATGCAACCCGATTACGTTGCGATCGGAGAAGAAGCGGTCAGCTGTGTCGAGGGACTTCGCATCGCGAAGCTGGCCAAGCAACTTGGTGCCCGAGTGATTGCGGGAGGATGCTTCTTCTCCCACGTGGCGTCGCAGGTCCTGGCTACCGGACTGATTGACGTGGTGGTGCATGGGGAAGGCGAACGCACCATCGTTGAGCTGGCGCGAGCACTGCAATCGCGGGACGCGAAAGCTCTCCGCAACGTCCGCGGAATTTCTTTTCTCGAGGGCGAGGAGGTTGTGTTTACGGGTTGGCGCGAGCTGATTGCGGACCTGGATGAGCTTCCTTTTCCTGCGTACGACTTGCTTCCCATGAAAAAGTATGGAGGTCGCAGCCGGAACCACGAGCGCATGGCTACCATCGAACTGGGGCGCGGGTGCTCGAACGGCTGCGAGTTCTGTATTCTCTGGCGGCAGATGGGACGCTTGCACGACGAACGCCCTGTCCCTTGTCTGCGGGTGAAATCCGCCGAGCGCCTGCTGGAAGAGGCGCGCATTCTGATGGACCGATTCCAGCGCAGGTATCTGGCATGGGTGGACCCGTGCTTCAACGCCGATCCGCAGGCCGCTGCTCAGTTCGCAGATCTCATGCTGAAGGAAGACCGGCGAATTGGGCAGAGTGCATGGGTCCGAGCCGATCACCTGCTTCGCGATGATGCCTCTGGAGCGCTGGGAGTGTGCGTGGAATCCGGATGGAATGAGGCGTATCTCGGACTCGAAAGACTGGAGCGCTCGGAACTTGGCCAACTCCATAAAGGAAATCTTCACGGTGAGGCTGAACGGGCGCTTCAGACTCTGGACAGAAAGTATCCGAAAGTGGTGACCGTCGGGAGTTTTATCTACGGCTTTCCCTGGGAAACGCCGGAGAGCGTGCGGTGGCTTTTTCGTAGGGCTAAGCGATTGCCGCTCGATGTGCTGTTCTTCATTCCGCTCACACCGTTGCCTGGGACGCCTTACTGGCGTCCAGAAATGTGGGATCCAACCGGGGAGAGATTCCGTTCATTCGATTTCCTGCCGAGGGTAGGGCTTGGGGGTTCCCTTGCTGAACTCTCGAAGGAGATTGTGAAGGGGTATCTCTTTTGCTGGCCGGCAGAGCGGGTGCGCCGAACGCTAAGAGGACTTCTGGCGCGGGATGGCCGCCGGCGCCGCATCACCCGGCAAATTCTTTGGCGAGGTGCCCCGTTGCTGCTCTCCGGGATCCTTGAGCGAAGCCAAGGAAATCGTGGCGGAATGCTTTACCCGACCTGGTATGAAAGCTGAGTGTGGTCGACGGCGTCTCACTTCCGCGCAAACTCTGGAGACTCGCTCCTCGTTGGCTCTCCGGATGTAGGCTGTGAGTTAGCGCGTAATTTTCGCGTGCTGGTATGGTGGTGACGATTGCGGAAGTGGGCTTAGTTCATATATAAGTTCACAATTTGTCGGCGTAATTTCAAGCTACCTCACAATGAACTGCAATAGTAGACCGCTCGTTTCCGTCAGCGGTGAAGCCCTGCCCTTCCAAACCATTCTAGACAGTTACCGATCTTCTCTCGGCTTCTTGCTGAGCCTGCCGAAATACTTTATTGCGCGTCGACGACACAGCGGAAACCGAGAGCGGCCGAGCGATCCATGCTGGGCGACATCAGTAGAAGCTTGCCGTGCTCGTTCAGCTTGTAGGCTTGCGGGAAGTACCAGATTGAGCCTTGCGGCTGATAGTAGCTTCCGCCGCGGAGGATTGCGCCGCGGGTGTGTTCATCGACGAACTCTTCGGTCCATTGCCAAACGTTACCGACCAGATCCATGACGCCAAACGGACTCGCACCTTTCGGGTGAGCGTCGACCGGATCGGGACTGCGCATATTGCGGGATTGATCGGGAATCGGCACCGCTACCGGATCCCATTCGTTGCCCCAGGGATAAAGGCGCAAGTCCGCTCCCTGAGCGGCGTATTGCCACTCCCACTCATGAGGCAGACGCTTTCCTGCCCAAGCCGCGTACGCTCTCGCATCTTCCTGAGAGACCCAGGTGACAGGCTTGTTTCCCCAGCCGCTCGGATAGGTTCCATCTTTCCAATCACGCAGGAAATTCAGATCATCTTTCGGATGATAGTGAGTGGCGTCCAGGAACTTCTTGAAGTCGGCATTCGTGACGGGGAACTTGTCGATGTAAAACGAATTTACGTGGATCGGGTGCTCGTGGAAGCGCTGGGGAGAATCCTCCCAAGGATACTGAACATCGACTCCCACGTCGTTCATGCCTTCAATCTCGATGCCAGATACGCGAAAAAGAAAATCAGCCTCGGGAATCTTGATCATCCCGGTAGGAGCGGCGGTCGCTGCCTTGGTGGGCTGAATGGGGACAATTTGCTGGGGCAAAACTTTCCATTCGTGCGAATGATCCGACAGGGGAGTGGCCGTGAGATTCTTCATGGTCGACATCAACGAGACGATCTTTTGATCCGGTGGAGTGTTCGTGACCAGCACTGCACCGTAACCCTTGGCTTCGACTGGGAAGTCGAGCACGGTTCGTCCACCCGGTCGGGCTTCAAGCTTCAGTTCCACACCGTGGTAGAGATCGAAGTAGCGGTAGCCAGGAGCGGAACGAACCTCGATCTGATCCCCTTCGACTGCATATTCATTACGATTCACGATCGTCCAAACAGCTTGCTCGCCCAACGGCCAGCGGCTGGCAAAGACACCGTAACGAAGCATCGGAGCCATGGGCTCCCAGTTCTTACTCACCAGGAAAGGCGCTATGGCTCGTTCGATGGTGGCGACTCGGCGGGTCGCTTCGGCATCACGCGGAGTGATTCCGTTCCAGATGCCCCAGATGTTCTCCCAACTCTCCCAGCCGACGCCGTTGAAAAAAGCAAACTGCAGATCGTCCGTCTTATCGCGCTTCCAGCGATCGGAGATGTTGACCATATGCCGGGGCTCAAGCCATTTGTATTTGTCGACCAGAGGCGTAAAGGGAAATTGATATTGCCCCCAGGTCATAACATTCCAGGCGAGCGCTTCATCGGAGGGGCCGCCCTCCGGCTCAAAGGCAAGCGGGTGACCGGCCTCGTCAGCGGCGAGTGAGAATGCCAGTGGGACGCCATCCTGCGTATCGCCATTGATGCCGTCGGCGCCGACTTCCGCCATCAGAGTCGCAATGGCGTAGGGCCACGGCATTCCGGGATCGCGCGTTCCCTGGTCCCACATCATCATCGGGAAAAGAACGCGCACGCCTCGCCGATGGAAATCGGCGATCATCTGTTTCACGCCGCTGCCGCCTCCGGGCATGCTGCGAATCATGTCGTGCTGGTTGCGGTTATCGATGCCCATGTTGGGGTACGTGGGCCAGATCAACACGGCATCGATTCCGCCATAACGCTTCTCCAGATCGTCGAGATAACGGTCCACCGTGTACTTGCTCGCGATCGGATCGTAGAAATAACGGTCGTGCACCATCATTTGAGGCTGAATGAATGAGGACTGAGTCCATTGCAGCGCCGGAAGATCGTAGCGCGATCCGTTGTAGCCGATCCGGATGCGGCGCTCGTTGCGCCAATGGGTGATGTCCGCCAGCCAGGCTTCGTGCTCATTCTGTGTGCATGCCTTTGAGCCGCCTTCCCACAGGCCGCGCATACTCAGACATTCCGGCACCGGAATCTGCTGTTCTGCGGGAGGGAATTTCGAATCCTGCGCGGAGGCGATTGCGCTCAGTGTGAATATCAGCAGGGAAAGGTACACCGGATTCGTTCTCATCAATGTTTGCCCTCTTGTGGCAGCGCGAACGCGACGTAGATGCCTCCGGATCCCGATTTTGGATCTTTGCCGCCGCCGGCTGCGATGACGATGTACTGACGGCCATTCACGGAGTAGGTGATTGGAGTGGCGTTCCCGGCGAATGGAAGCGTAGTCTCCCAGAGGCCCTCTCCCGTCGATTTATCGAATGCGTGGAATTTCTTGTCGTAGTTGGTTGCGCCGATGAAGAGCAGTCCTCCCGCCGTGACGATCGGGCCACCGTAATTTTCTGATCCGGTGTTCTTCATTCCTTTGGCCGCGAGTTCGGGATGTTCACCGAAGTTGATCTTCCACTTGTACTCGCGCGTATTCAGATCGATGGCGTTGAGTGTCCCCCACGGCGGCGCGATGGCGGGATAGCCGTCGGGATCGAGGAATCGGCGGTAACCCGTGAGACGGTATTTCATGCCGGGCAGCGGCGGTCCGGAACTCGCCAGTTCTCTGTTCTCCCCTGTCAGCAGGAATTCCACTAATCCGTTGACTTGGTCTTCGGAGAGGTTAGGAAATCCCGGCATGCGGCCTTTGCCTCCGCGGATCGCCGCTGCGATGTCGGCAGGACTTCTGCGGTTGCCGATTCCGTCAAGGGCTGGAATATCAGGCGGCGCGCCACGCATGTTCTCGCCGTGGCAAACCGCGCACTGGCTCAGGTAGATCGCCTTGGTGCCGCGCTCTCCTTTGTCTTCGAAAAGCGATGCGGTCCATGCCATCTCATTGGAATTGATGTAAATGATGTGGGTGTCGGGGTCGACGGCGGGGCCTCCCCACTCCGCGGCACCGTCAAAGCCGGGGAACACAATCGTATCGGTACCCACGCGGAAAGGAACAAATTGGCCATCGTGAATCGACGCCCGGAATCGTTCCAAAGCCCACTGGTGTGCCTCGGGAGTGCGCGTCGTCAGCATGTCTTCGGTAAGATTTTGTCTTGCGTAAGGTGCGGGCCATGTCGGCAGACCCTGCTCGGCGGAGGCAACTTCGCCGGGAAGAATACTCGCCGGATATTTACGATATTCGATGGGGACCAAAGGCTTGCCAGTGACCCGATCGAAGATAAAGAGGAAGCCTTGCTTGCTCGTCTGAACGACCGCATCGACGGGCTTTCCGTCACGCTTCAACGTAACGAGAACTGGGGCGGAGGGAAAATCGCGATCCCACAAGTCGTGTCGGACCGCCTGGAAGTGCCAGATTCTTTCGCCGGTCTCCGCGTTCAAGGCGATCAGACAGTTTGCGAACAGATCATCGCCGACGCGATCAGCACCATAGAAATCAGACGCGGCAGAGCCTGTCGGTACGTAGACGATCCCTCGGCGAACGTCGAGCGCCATGCCGGCCCAGTTGTTGGCGGCGCCACTGGTCTTCCATGCATCTTTCGGCCAAGTATCGTAGCCGAATTCACCGGGGCGCGGAATTGTGTGGAACGACCAGCGCAGCTTGCCGGTGCGAACGTCGTACGCGCGTATGTCTCCGGGCGGAGCAGGTAAGGTTTCCGGATTGCGGCCGCCAACGATGATCAGGTCTTTGTAAACAACTCCGGGACTGGTCAGCGAGATGGATTGAAAGCGAGGCTCGCGCCCGAGATTTTCCTGCAGATCGACGCGACCGTCGGCTCCGAAAGACGGGATCGGCTTGCCTGTCTTCGCGTCGAGCGCATAGAGGAAGTTCATTACCCCGACCAGGATCCGCTTGTCATCCTTGTCAGACCAGTACGCGAGTCCGCGATCTGGTTGCAGGCCTTTGATCCCCGAGTCGAATTTCCAAAGTTCTTTTCCTGTGGCGGCATCAACCGCAATGATCTTTTGCGTCGGGCTGATTCCGTAGAGCACTCCGTCTACAACCAGCGGACTGGTTTGCAGGCCGCCCTGCTCGCCGGTGTCATAGGTCCAGGCGACCTGCAGTTGCTTCACGTTGGAGCGATTGATCTGGGCGAGCGGCGAATAGTGCTGGAATTCCGGGGATCCGCCATAAACGGGCCAATCTCGCGACTCGAGCGAGGAGTTGTCCGTGGGATGCGCTCGCGCTGTGTGCACAGCGAGAGCAGAAGCAAGCATGAGAGTGGTAAGAAGGGAAACAGAGAGAACCCCGGGACTCTGCATGCGCCACAATTTATATTGTTTGGGCGCTCAGTGCCACTCCAACGGCGTCTCCTCGGTCCGCTTTCAAGATCATAGCCGCCTGTGATTTGAATCACAGACCCTCGCTTGACCCAACGTCAGAATCGCTTCCGAGCCTTTACGGCAACAAGGAGAGGTGTATGGCGACTGCGAGCCCGGTGCAACCAGAAACCTTGCGTACTTTGCCCACGGATGCGGCGCGTCAGGTGCAGTGGGGATTTGCGGATCGCTTCGACTTGCAGATGCTGGTGCAGGCGACTCGGGCGGTGGCACGCGGTCCAGTGGCGCGACTGGTAGCTAATGGCGGGCGGAATTCCCATGAGTGGACCGATGGGAAGGCCTCGCTGCTGGAAGCATTCGATGAGGCGGGAATCACGGCGGTCTTCATGAATCCGGAAGAGGGCGGACTGTTCGCCGGTCCAAAAAATCTGGCACTCGCACTTGTGGCGTTCGAACTGTCGTGGGTCGACGGCGGGGCGGCCACGGCGAGTCTGGCCGGTTGCCTGGCACTGGCGCCGATACATGAGCGCGGCACGCCCGAGCAGCAGAGCCACTACATGAAGCTTGCGGCCCCGGCGCAGCCTGGGGAGGACCGCAAGCCTTTGCGAGGAGCATTTTGTTTGACCGAGCCGATCCCTTATGTCGGCGTTGATACGGGCATGCTCAACGGGAAAGTGAGAATCGTGGAGTGGAAGGATGGGGAAGAACCGCTGCTGCAAGTGGAGAAGCGCGGACGGTTCATCACCAACATCGGATTCGCTAATTTCGTTACAGCTGCGGTGGATTCGGACGACGAGCGAATCAAGGGCAGCTGCATGGTCATTTTGGAAGAAGGTGATCCGGGAGTTTTCGATCGCGGAACGCCGACCAGGAAGATGGTGCACCAGCTCTCATCGACGGGAGACCCGATCTTCAACTTGCGGGTGCCTGCCACTCGGATTATCGGCGGATACGAGATCAAAGACGGCGTTCTGATTCCCCGATTCAATCACAGCGAGATTATCGAGGCGGTGTTCCGGAGAACGAGGGTGACCGTTGGGGTGATGACCGCGGCAAAGCTTCTGTCCGCGGTGGAACCGGTCATTCGCTATCAGCGCGGAAGATTTCGCGGCGCGGAAACCGCTAGCCCGGGATCGGTACGCTATGAGCTCGGCTTGCAGGCAAGGCAGGACTCGCTCCACCGGCTTGCCGACGTCTGGGCCACGGGTGAGGCGAGTGCTTCTCTTGGCTTTGCGGCCGCCCGGGCCTTTGATGAACTGGATCCTCTTGAAAAAGAGATGGAGACACTGTACGTGGGCCGGGGAATCGTGGGGGCAAAGGCCAAGATGAAGCTCCTGCGGGAGGCAGCGGATCGAGCCGGGGCTCTCTTGCAGTTGCCAACCGGCGACGCCCGAAGGGGCGCTCTGAAGTCCGAATTGTTGCTGCGCTTTGTTGCGCTGGATTCGTTGGCTGATGTTCTATGCCCTGCGGCGAAGTTGTGGAATACCGGGTGCGGCGCACAGATGATGCGCGAGGCCGTGAGCCTGATGGGCGGTTACGGCATCACCGAAGACTGTCCGGGATTCCTTGGCAATAAATGGATGGACGCGCAACTCGAGGCGACTTACGAAGGGCCGGAGGCAGTGCAGCGCCGTCAACTCTCAGTCACGATGACGAATCCGGTGTTCGTGGCGCAGTTCCGTAGCTGGATCCGGGAGATGCGCAGCATTGCGTCGGAACATCCGGGAACGGGAGCGTGCGCTCTCGCGACAGCGATGACGATGTGGCTCTGGACGCTCGACCACTTGCAGCATAGTAAAGATGCTGACGGTGGCAAGCTGTATCAAAGCGCGCGCCAGGGTGTGACGTTTCCGCTCGCAGACGCTCTGTGCTGGCTGCTCGCCGCTCGTTGCCAGATTCTTGACGTGCTGCGTTTGGAGAGAGAAGGCGCAGCGGATTCATCCATCGCCGAGGGTTTGTCCGGCCTCGTCAATTTCCTCAGCGATCTCTGCCACGTGCAGTCGGCGCGGGCCAGCGGCGAGGTGGCGCGCATCTGTGCGGAGTTAGTTTTCGGATATAACCGGCATCCTGCGTGGGATGAGCAAGGTACTCGCGGATGCTGGCACGAAGATGAATTGGATTCACTCGAAGGCATCATGCCGGGAATCAATTCCTACGGGTTTGACATCATCGGCCGAGACGGTTCACACCCGAAGAAGGCCGGCCCATGCGTGACTTGCCCGGGAGAAAGTCCGTTTCTCTCGCTGCAGACCAAGCTGGCCGGCTGCCTCACAGGATCGCGGTTGGCCAAGGATCGTGCCGCCGAAGCGATTTCGAAGATCATGATTCCTGAGGCGCTGGATTATCCGGTATGAGCGCTTCCGCTCCAACTTCATCCACCGCTGTCGAGCGGCAGCAGATGTCGGTGGACATCGCGGGGGTAGGCTTCGGACCTGCGATGGGCGGATTCTTGACCACGCTCTCCCGCAAGCTTCTGAATGACGACGGCACGCCACGATTCGAAAGCGCGGTGTCCCCAGGTCTACCTCTGCAGGTGATCTGCTACGAGCGGGCGGATGGGCTCGGTTTCGGTGTGTCGGGAGCCGTGACGCGGGCGCGCGGAATCCGTGCGAGCTTTCCAGGGATTGATCTCTCGCAGATCCCCATGGCCGTGCCGGTGTCACGCGAGAAACTTGTTTATCTACTGGATCCGATCGGGTCCAGCCGACGCTCCCTCGTGTTTCGGGCGAAGGATCGATTGATCCGCGGGTTCGGGTCGATTGTTGGTTTGCGCGACCACGCCGTCGAACTGCCCTTTACTCCAAAGTTCATGCGTAAAGACGACGGCATGATCTTCTCGCTCGGCCAGTTCAATCAGTGGGTGAGTGAACAAGTGACTAGCTCCGGCGCGGTTCAACTCTGGCCGGGCATGCCGGTGAGCGAACCGCTGATTGAGCACGATGCTGTTTGCGGTCTACGCCTGATCGATCAGGGATTAAGTGTGGATGGCGCCCCTGCTGAGGGATTCATGCCCGGCATGGACGTTCGCGCTTCTCTCACAGTCGTGGCGGATGGGCCGGTAGGCGCTGTGGGACGCAAGATCGACTCGACTTTCGGACTGCCGGAGGGTCATGAGCATCGAGAGTGGGCTCTCGGCATGAAGATGGTCGTCGAGTTGCGCGAGGACTCGGGCCTCGAACCGGGAACCGTGCTGCACACGATCGGATTCCCCGAGCCGGAGATTTTCGGATTCCTTTACGTGCATCCCGAGCGATTGGCGTCGGTGGGTATCTTCATCCCGTCTTGGTTCCAAAACCCCGTTCGCACGGCGTATCGCTACCTGCAGCATTTCATGTTGCATCCCTACTTGTGGCGGCATTTGCGAGGCGGCACTTTGAGATCCTGGGGAGCGAAATCTCTGCAGGAATCTGGCCGGTATGGGGAGCCATTTCTCGCCGGAGACGGTTACGCGCGCATCGGCGAGGGCTCGGGCAGTACTAATATCCTCGCGAACTCGGGAGTGGATGAGGCGTGGACCACCGGCGTCCAACTGGCGGAAGCCGTCATTGAGCTGTTGGAAACGAAGAGGCCATTCACGCGCGAGAACCTTGAACAAACGTACGTCCGACGCCGACGCGAGAGTTGGGTCGACAAAGAGTCTAGAGCCGCTGCGGACGCCCGCAATGGCTTTCAACACGGCGTGATCGCCGGCTTGATCGGCACCGCTCTGGCGGGATTTACGGGAGGAGCGGTTGCGCTCGGGCCACGCTCTAAGGCCACGGCTGCATCTTCGTTGAAAAAGAGCTACAGCTCACGAATCGCTCCTGCCGAATTAAAGAGATTGCAGGAGGAATGCGCGGCACAGGGAATTGCCTTGCATGATCGCATCATGGACCGCTGTGGATGGCCACAGATCCCGTTCGATGGCAAGCTACTGATTTCTCACCAGGATGTGCTGCTAATGGGTGGTAGCGTTCAGGCCCCTCCGGGGTATGCCAATCACGTAATCTTCGTTCGCCCTGAGTTATGCCGAGAGTGCGAATCGAAGTTATGCGTCGAGATGTGCTCGGGACAAGCGATCACACGCGGCGACGACGGCGTCCCTGCCTTTGACCGCGAGAAGTGTGTCTACTGCGGAGCGTGCCTGTGGAACTGCAACAGTAGGGAAGGGAATGTGGACTTCAGAGCGGGAGCCGGCGGATTGCACTCCACGCTCAACTGAAGGAAGGGGATTCAAGGATCCAACTTTCAAGTTATGAGTAATGTCTATCACATCGTTGTCTGCGCAGGAATTGTGCCCGATCCCCTGCAAACGCTTGAGCCGATCACCACGCCGACCGGACCGGCCCTGAAGAACGAGATGATGTTGCCGGCTGTTCTCGACCCCTGGTCCGGGCACGCGCTCTACGAGGCGACGAATCTGGCCGCACATTTTCCGGGGAGCAAGGTGTGGCTGGTCAGCGCCGCACCTAAGGCGAAGCTGCAGCAAGTGATGATGAATGTGGCGCAGAAGGCGAGCTTCGAACTGATTCCGATCGACGTCCCCGCGAACGGGTTCGCGGACGCGCACTCTGTGGCCAAGATTTTGGGCGAGGCGATTCAGACCATTGCAGGCCTCGACCGTTCACGCCTGCTTCTTTTTGGAGGGTGGGAGTCTGCTTCGCGCGGCGCGGGCGTCACCATGCAATTGGTGGGTGAGCGCCTGGGAATCCGCGATCAATTTCAGGGTGTCGATCAGCTCACAGTGCAGAACGACGGTAGTCTTGAGATCCTGGAACGTATCGAAGGCGGCCGTCACCTGGTTTCGACCTGCCAAGGTCCTCCTGCTTTGCTGGGATGGGCGACGGGGAATTTGCCGGAACCGAAAAACAATCCGCAAGTCGGAATGGCGAATATGCGAGCCATTATGCCGGCACTGCAGAAAGCCAAGCCCGCGTCACTCTTTCAGAATGTTCGCTATGTCAGCGTGACGCCGCCGAAACAACAGCGGCAAACCCGCGTGGTGAAAGATCGGTCCGTGGATGAAATTGCGGCGGAACTCGCTGAGTGGATTGTGCAAAGCTAGCGGTCGCGGTAAAGGAACTCATGTCACAGAACATCCTGTTTCTTGCTCATGTTGACGAGTCGGGGAAGTCGCTTCCCAGAATTGCTTTTGAAGTGCTGGGTGCAGCCCTCGATCTGGCCGCCGGAAGTGGTGGCGTACTGACGATTGGTCTCATTGGCGAAAACGTTCAAGAAGCAGCGGACGGACTGGCTTCAACGGGAGCTCGCATCCTGAGCGTGTCGGGTCGGGAATTCGCGCATCCGCGATATTCGACCGACGCCGCGGCCGCTGAAGCAATCTGCCGCGCCGCTACTCCGGAGTTGGTGATTACGCCCTCCACATCGAGATTTCTTCGCGTGATTCCTGGTGTAGCGCAGCGCCTGAGCGGGCAGGTCGATACTCACATCACATCGATCGAAATCGCCGATTCCCGGATCTCGGCGAAGCGTTGGTTTTATCGGCAACGCCTCGAAGCAGCCATCCAGAGAGATGCACGCCCCTGGTTCCTCCTTATGGATTCCGGATGCCACGAACCGTGGACGGGCGCAGCCCGAACCGCAAACATCGAACCGATCGATGTGCCAGTCTCGCCGGATCAGACGCGCACAGTTTTTGCCGGCATCCGCACGCCGAACAGCGACGCGCAGACGATCCGCCCCGATGCGAAACTCTTGTTCGTTGCAGGAGCGGGTTGGTGCAAGAAACAGGGGGATGGCAAGAATCACGTAGCCGAAGCCGAGGTTGCGATTCTCTCGTTTCTGCAGAACTCCGGAGCGTCGCTCGGTGGCAGCAAGTCGCTGGTCGATCAGAGCGGCGAGAATCAGGCGGTGCTCGGCTTCATGACTCACCTCAACCAGGTCGGACAGACGGGATCGACGCCGCGCCATCCCAAAGGACTTTCGACGTGTTGCCACGGCGAGGAACCGCATGTAGTCGGCTGGCGGTTCATCAATGAAAGACGTGCCATAAATCTCGATCCTAACTGTGGGTGGGCCCGCGGCAAGGCTGACGTTCTCTACGTCGCCGATGCATTCCAGGTCATGGAGAGATTGAACGCGCTGCTCGCGAAGAAGTAATGCCGCGAACGACTCCTGCGAAATTCGGGTTACAATCTTGCAGACTCGCGAGTGTAGGCCTATGACTGAGACCCTTTACAAAACCAAAATGCCTAAGCACGCAGCATGGGGGCAGGAGTTTTTCGAACTGACAATGGGCGAGCAAACTGTCGACGGGCAGCTTGGATACTTCGTCCGCGAAACACAGTGCTGGTGGGATGGGATGGCAAACCGCACTGTGCGTGTGCAGTACACGCTTTCACCGCGCGAGGGTTTTGTCACCATTGAGGAAGCGCACGCCCGGTATCACCTGCAAAGAATAAATCGAGCCCGGCGAGGGTTTGTCCACTCTTTCACTCCACGATACGAGTCGACCAGGAAACACAAATATGTGTTGATTGAGATTGCCCGGCAACCGGCGCAGGAATCTGACACCATTCAGAAGGCCGAGACTCAAGGCTAGTCTTTCGCGACTGCAGCGGTCGATTTGCGGACTACCAATTCTGGTTCGATCACAATTTGGCGTGGATAGTTGTCGTCGTCGGGCCGTGCGACTCTGCGCAACAGAGCTTCGGCGGCAATCATCCCCATTTTCTTCAGTGGCTGGCGCACGGTCGTAAGCTGGTGCGATGGTAGGCTGCGTTCTGAATATCATCGAAGCCAAGAAACATCGCGCGGGATATTGAGTCCGTGACTGCGTAAGGCTTCAATGGCTCCGATCGCCGAGACGTCGTTGAACGAGAACAGCGCGGTAAAGCGGACCTTTCTCTCCAGCAACCGCTTCGTTACCCGATAGCCCAGCTCCGGAGAGGCGCAATCGTCTTCGAGTTGGACTGTGAGTCTGGGCGAGACTTCCAATCCAAGACGCGCGGCGGCTTTATGAATGGACTCCCAGCGCGCCGCCGTATCGGAACTAAACTCCTGTCCCTTGATGAGGGCGATGCGCCGGTGACCGAGTTTCGCCAGGTGACTCGCGAGGTCAGCGGCGCGATCGTGATCCAGCACGATGCTGGTTACTCCATCTCCGCGAACCTCAACCGAAACTTTGACGATCGGGGCCGGTAAATCGCAGGGGCAGGGAGTGTCGACGGCGATGATTCCGTCGACCGACCTCGCTATCAGGAGCCGAGGGTATTCATCGATGAGATCCGGCAGATGGCGATGGCTCGCGACAAAATAGAAGTATCCTTCGCGCAGCAGATGACCCTCAATTCCGCTCAGCACAAGTGATGCGTAGCCCTCACTTACTTCCGGCACGAGCACGCCGATGGTGAAGCTGCGCGCGGTTCTCGCCCAGCGTGCCGAAAAGCTGGGACGGCAATTCAATTCGCGCGCCGCGGCGAAAATGCGCTCCTGCGTCGCCTGCGGGATGAGTCCGCGACCGGCGCCTGATTCATGACAAGGGATATGGTTGCCGGCGAGAGGCCAACATGGTCCGCCAGAACTTTGAGAGTAACGCGTTTCGGGCGGCTGTCTGCAAGAGGCCGCCGACGAGGTTTAGTGCCAAGAGGCAAGGGCGAAATTTCGCACCCAACCATATTTGCCGCAAGAGCATCCGACACACGCCGCGAACCTGCGGGAGTGGGCTCAGACGTCGTTCTCTCGGAAACAGCCGTAAGGTAAGGAGGCTCCATGAGGGGTCCTGGTTTCGCCATCCGCGTGGCAGGTCTGATGTTTTTTGCGGTTTGCCTCGCCACCTTCGCTCAAGCTCAGTATCGAACTTCAATTCAGGGCGTCGTAACTGATGCTACTGGTGCAGTGGTTCCGGGCGCCACCCTCACGCTAACGAATCCCGCAACCGGCGGGAAGCAAATCCGCACTAGCGACGACGCTGGGGTGTTCAACTTCAATGCCCTGGCCGCCGCCCGCTTCCGGTTGGAGGTGGAGAAGAACGGATTTCAGAAGAAGGTCATCGAGAATCTCGAACTGATTCCCGAACAACCGAACGCTGTCAATGTTGCTCTCGAGGTTGGCGCTGAGACCCAGACTGTAACGGTAAATGCGGAAACGCTGCCTTTGTTGCAGACTGAGACAGCCTCGGTTAACGGAGTCGTCTCTGATAACCAGATTCAGCACATGCCGTCGTTCGGGCGCGATGTCTTCCAAATGATCCAGTTAGCACCCGGGGTGTTCGGAGATGGTGCGCAAGGCGGTGGCGGCGGCAGTGAAAACCTTCCCGGCATGCAGGGCCCGGGGGCGAGCGGCGGCAGCACAGGTATATTTGGCACAGAGAATGGCCCGGCCGCTGTGGCTGCCGGCCAGCAGTATGAGAACAACAGCATCACCATTGACGGCATCAGCACCAGCAGCGCCGTATGGGGCGGAACGACAATCATCACACCCTCGGAAGATTCTGTGGACAACGTGAAAGTACTCTCCAATGGCTACGACGCTGAGAATGGGCGTTTCAGTGGCGCCCAGATCCAAGTCACATCCAAGAGTGGCAGCAACCACTTCCACGGTAGTGCCTTCTTTGCTGCTCATCGTCCGGGCCTGAGTGCGTACCAACGATTCAACGGCAACGGCAATAAGCCGCTGCGCGACACCAGCTTTTTTGATCAGTTCGGCGGTAGTGTCAGCGGCCCGATTTGGAAGAATAAGGTCTTTGCCTTTTTTGCCTGGGAGACCGTTCGCAGCCCCAAGGCTCAGGTCAACATTGGCAACCAATGGGCGGAAACCCCGGATTTCGCCGCGTTGGCATCATCGAACAGCATCGCTTCGCAATATCTGAACTTCCCCGGTAACGGAATCACTAGCCAGGGTGTAAATAATGTCACATGCCAGGATGCCGGGTTGAACGAAGGCGTCAATTGCCATGCAGTTGCCGGAGGCTTGAACCTTGGCACACCGTTGACCGCCGCCTTGGGTTCGCAGGACCTGGGCTGGACCGGTGCGTCGAGCCCCGGCACTGGAGGTAACGGCAGTGGTGGCCCTGAGAACCTCGGCACGGTGGCCGACATAGCGAACTACGTTACATCCAGTACGAGCAACTATTCCAAGAACCAATACAACGGTCGACTTGACGCCGACGTCACTGCAAAAGACCGCCTGGGATTTGCCATTTACTGGGTGCCGCAAAACACTACCTTCAACAATGGTGCTCGTGGGTACGATATTTTCCATCACACGCAAATCAATGAGGCCTACTCCGCGATCTGGAACCATACTTTCTCGCCGTCGATGCTCAACGAGTTCCGTGTGAACGGCGCGGGATGGCACTGGAACGAAGTGGCCTCTAACCCTCAGTCGCCGGTTGGCCTGCCTGTCGACAACATCGACACCATCGGCAGTGTTTCGGTTAGTCACTTTGGGCCGAACGTGGGCAGCATCCTCGATCAATGGACGTACAGCTTCAAGGATGTCGCCACCAAGATTGTCGGACGTCACACGATCAAGTTTGGCGGCGAACTCACACGGCTTTTCTACCTGAACAACTGCGCTGGTTGCGGCGTTCCAAGCTACAACTTCTTCAACCTTTGGGACTTTCTCAACGATGCCCCCCATAATGAAGGCGGGGGCTTCAACCCGACCTCCGGTTTTCCCACGACCCTTCGCCAGGACGACCGCACGGACATTTGGGGTTTCTTTGCGCAGGATGACTTCAAACTACGCAGGAACCTGACTCTGAACCTCGGACTGCGGTGGTCGTACTTCGGGCCGCTGTCGTCCAAAGAAGGCAACATGTTTGTGGCTACACCGGGCGCAGGCTCGGACTACCTGACTGGTTTGACTGTCCACAAGGGGAATTCCTGGAACGCGCAAAAAAACAATTTCGGCCCCCAGTTGGGTTTCGCGTGGAGTCCCGAACCCTTTCACGACAAACTCGTAATTCGCGGCGGTTATGGTCTGAACTATAACCAGGAAGAAATTGCCATCTCAGCCAATGTCGGCAACAACCCCGGATTGGTGGTGTTCCCAAGTTTAACCATGTCCACTCCGACCTCGGCAAATCCAGGTATTGTTTACGCCGTTTCGTCGGGTATACACGACCTCACCGGCTACCCGCAGAACCTGGCCACCAAGAGCTGCTTCGACTCGCATGGATTGCCTACTGCTTGCCCTGGGGGCACCCAGCCATCTCCGGTCGGCGTTAGCATTTTCCCTAACACCCTCCCAACTATGCGTGTGCATCATTATTCCCTTGATGTTCAATACGATCTTGGCCACAAGTTCGTCGCGTCATTGGGATATCAGGGCTCTCTCTCGCGGAACATCTATTTTCACCAGAATCCGAACGCAACTCCTGCAACCTTGAGTTACACGCTGAATCCGCAGATCGGTGGCGGGGACTACTGGAGTGTTTTGGGACATGGCAACTACAATGCCCTGCTCGCGGAGGTGAAGCACGATTTCGCGCACCAGTTCATGGCTGACGCGCAATTTACTTGGGCGAAGAGCCTGGACACCGGGTCCTCGCCCTACTCCTCGGGCTTCCCGCCGTTTAACGAACCATTCTTCCCGTATAACCCCGACATAAACTACGGCCGATCCGACTACAACGTAGGGAAAGCCTTCAAACTCTTTGGCATGTGGCAACCGGTCTTCTTCCACGGCAATAAAAAATGGATTGAGAAGATCGCTGGGGGCTGGTCACTCAGCGGAATCTTCAACATTCACTCTGGATTTCCGTGGACTCCCTTCGTGAATGTCGTCGGCGGCAGTCTCTACTGCGGAACCTGCGGCTACGGTAACCTGCCTGCTACTTATCTAGGTGCGGCAGGCACCAGTACCAGTAACGATCAATTCAAGACCGGTTCCAATTACGCCAACGGTTCGCTCGCGTATTTTGGGTTCCCGTCGTATACCGCCTACAGCTCAACTAACTTTGGAAACGCGTTGCCTCAAATTGGGTTGCAACGCAACTCGTTCAACGGTCCGGGATACAAGGCGGTAGATATCACTGTAGCCAAAGGCTTTGGCTTGCCCGCTTTACCGGGGCTTGGCGAAAACGCCAAGTTCGAGTTCCGGATGGATATCTACAACCTCTTCAACAATTTGAATTTCAATCCGACCAGCATCTCCGCCAATATTGGATGCCAGACCGGACCGAATTGCACTCCGATCGACCCAACCGCACCAGGAATCAGTAACTCGAACTTTGGCCAAGCAACATCCGCTCTCGGCGCCAGAGTCATCACGCTTGGCGCTCGGTTCAGCTTCTAGCCTTTAGCCTCCGGGCGGGCAGTGAGGATTTCCTCACTGCCCGTCGCAGTTTCTGATACAAATCAAGCATCTCGCTATGGGCAAGCCAATTCGAACTCTTATCTCCCCCGTCGTTCTTCTCATTTTTGTTTCCATATTTCTCACATGCACGCTCTCGGCGCAATCTGCGGCTCCGGAGACGATTGAAATCGATGCAGGCGCACGCGCGACTCCCCTTCCTCATTTTTGGGAGCACATGTTCGGTTCGGGACGGGCAATTCTTTCCTTGCGCGAGAGCTACCGGCAAGACCTGCGCGAGGTCAAGAAGATTGCCGACGTGCGGTACATCCGCTTCCACGCGATCTTTCATGATGAAGTCGGCGTCTACGACGAAGATGCACAGGGCAATTCCGTTCTCAACTTTTCTTATGTGGATCAGATTTATGACGGCCTGCTGGCGAACGGAGTGCGCCCGTTCGTCGAGCTGAGCTTTATGCCCAAGAAGTTAGCCTCGAACAAGGATGCGCTGCACGCGTTCTGGTACAAGCAGAACGTTTCACCACCCAAGGACTATGGCAAGTGGGACGATATGATCACCCAGTTCGCCAAGCATCTGGTTGAGCGCTACGGAATCGAAGAAGTTTCGCAATGGTATTTCGAAGTCTGGAACGAGCCGAACATCGATTTCTGGGCCGGCGATCCCCGTCAGGCGACCTACTTCGAGTTGTACGATCACACCGTGCGCGATCTGAAAGCGGTGAGTCCCAGACTGCGAGTGGGTGGGCCCTCGACCGCGCAGGCCGCGTGGGCGGACGCATTCATAAAGCACTGCGCCGATAACAAGATTCCGGTGGATTTCGTTTCCTCGCATGTCTATGGAAACGATAAGTCGGAGGACGTGTTCGGCACGCACGAGCAGATTCCGCGTAACCGCATGGTTTGTCGCGCGATCGGCAAGGTGCATGATCAGATTAAGTCGTCTGCGATGCCGGCGCTGCCGCTGATCTGGTCTGAATTCAACGCCAGCTATGCGAATGAGCCGGATGTCACCGATGCCTCATACATGGGTCCATGGCTCGCAGATACGATCCGGCAATGTGATGGCCTGGTTGATGAAATGTCTTACTGGACATTCTCGGACGTATTCGAGGAACAGGGTGTTGTGAAGCAGCCATTCTATGGCGGTTTCGGCTTGCTTGCCGAAGATGGCATTCCCAAGCCTTCGTTCAATGCATTTCTGCTACTGCACCGGCTTGGTGAGCAGAGGCTTGCAGCATCTGGCGATGACGTGCTGGTCACGCGTCGAAACAACGGTTCTCTGGCGATTGCAGTATGGAATATGACTGATCCGGGAACGCGAGTGCCGGAGAAAGAGGTAGAGTTGCGATTCGCGCATGCCCGCGTTTCAAGCGTGCAGGTGACGCATCTCGACCCGGATCATGGCGATGTCCACAAAGCGTACGAAGCCATGGGATCTCCGCGATATCCGACGACGCAACAGATCAAGAAACTTCGAGCCGCGGCGAAGCTTGATCCCTCAGAGACGCATGAAGTGAAGAATGCGTCAGTCACGCTAAGAATTCCGTCGCAGGGTCTGGTTTTGATCGAGACTAAGCCCTGATGCTTGCTTAGTTCATTTTCCACGCCGATGTCTAGCGCTCATATCCTGCCAGGCGCTACCGCGTTCTATTGCGCCAGGTAACTCCAAGCGAGTGCAGGATCAGAGAATCCCTGTAAGTCAAAGCGCAGGGGTCATTGACGATCGCATAGGCGTATTGGACCTTGGGATCGCGAATCACGCACCAGGGTTCATGCTCGACAGTTCCCAGGCAGTGTTCGCACGGTGACGTTGCATTGGACCGGCTCTGGCTATGGATGAAGTCAGTGTTGTTCATAGTTTATCTCTCCTTCACTCTCTGCCAGAAGAGCGCAAAGGTTGGATGGGAGAGGCAAAGGCAGCGTCAACGCATCCAGTGCAATATACATCGGCATACTTTGAAAAAACTTTAGCGATGCGTGATTTGATGAGTTCGGGGCCCGGTGAAACGCTTAGCCGACCCGGCGGACCAGGCGCAGGGAATTTGCCACCACCGACGCACTCGAGAGCAACATGGCAACTGCGGCCATAATAGGGTTCAGAATGCCTGCAACGGCCAGGCTGATTCCCAGACTGTTGTAGAAAAAGGCCCAGAATAGATTCTGGCGGACAACCCGCATGGTCTGAGTCGAGAGATCGAAAACATCGAGAACCTTAAGAAGAGACCCATTCATCAGCGTGACGGCAGCGGCCTTCATGGCAACGTCTGTACCTGACGCCATTGCGATGCCAAGATCCGCTTGAGCCAACGCGGGCGCGTCGTTGATCCCATCTCCGACCATTGCTACGACCGCTCCGCTTTCTTGAAGACGACGCACGACATCGGCCTTCTGGTCGGGAAGAATCTCGGATTCGAAAGAGTCAATTCCTACCGCCGAGGCAGTCCATCGCGTCGTCGCGGGAGCATCGCCAGAGATCAGGCGAACGTCAATTCCACGCCTCTGGAGTTCGGCTACCAAAGAGACAGCCTCGGCTTTCACTTGATCCCCAAATATGGCCAAAGCACGAAGTTCGCCGTCCCAGCCAACAAAAGAGACGGTCTTGCCCGCCGTTTCTGATTCGCGGGCTTGCTTTTCCGTGTCGGGATCAATCTGAATTCCAAGCTCCGCGATGAACCGCCGGTTTCCGGCGAAAACCGATTTCGCGGTCACGATTGCCGTGATACCGCGGCCTTTGTGTATCTCAACAGAGGTGGCATCGTGCACCGCGCATCGCCTGGCACGCGCGAGTTCGGTGACCGCCTGACTGAGCGGGTGCTCGGAATACTGTTCGACAGAAGCTAGCAGCGACAACGCGTCATCGTTTTCAATGGAATCGCCGTTAAGTGACGACCATGCCTCAACGGGACTACCATTCTGTCCTCCGGCAAGGACAACTTCGGAATGCGGTTGCTCACAGGAAACCAGATCGATGAGGGAGAATTTTCCTTCCGTCACCGTACCGGTCTTGTCGAGGATTACGGTGTCGACTCTGCGCACGGCTTCCAGGACGCGGCTGTCTCTAACGAGGATTCCGCGGCGGCATGCTGCGCCAAAGGCAGCGGTGATGGTCAAAGGAGTTGCGAGTCCCAGAGCGCACGGGCACGCGATGACCAGAACCGTGATCCCCCGCATTATGGCCTGTCCCAGGTTTGCGGAACCCGCGAGCCAGGTAAAGAGAAACGTGAGAATCGCGATCAGTACGACGCAAGGGACGAAGACCCGTGAGACCCGATCAACGGTGCGTTCGAGGTCGCAGCGGCTACTGAGCGCCTGTTCGACCTGCTTGATAATCCGTGACAACGTTGAATCTGCCGCAGAGCGTGTGGTTTGCACGTGCAACACGCCATCCACATTGACGCTTCCGGCTGCCACCGTATCTCCTCGATGTTTCCCGATCGGAGTGGACTCGCCCGTGAGCAGCGATTCGTCCACGTGAGACTCGCCATCGGTGACCAAACCATCGGCGGGAATGTGCTCCCCGGCCTTTACTACGAAGACTTGCCCTGGCTCCAGGGCCTGAACGCTGACAAATCGCTCTTCGCCTTTCGCCAGCAACCGGGCCTTGTTCGGCATCATGCGGTGAAGGGCGGCGATCCATTGCGAGACGCGCTCTTTGGCCCCGCGCTCGATCAGTTTGCCCGCGAGAACCAGGGTGACAATTATGGTCGCAGTATCGAAATACAAATGGATCTCGCCGCGAAACGCCTGTGCAACGCTGTAACCATAAGCCGCGAGGATGCCAATCGCGAGCAGCAATTCCATGCGAATGGCGCGATTCAACATCCCTCGCCACGCCAGTCGCAGAATTGGCTGTGCACAATAGAAGACCACCGGAGTGGCCATTGCCATCAGCACAAACGGGAGTCCTCGACGCACGCTGCCCGAGATCTGTTCGAAGTAGCCGGCATAAAGCACGAGGCTGAAACTCATCACGTTGACCCAAAGAAATGCGGCAAGACCAGTGCGGATGAGTAGGTCGCGACGTTCTGCGTCGGCGGTTTCGGAGTCTGCCGTAAAACGTTCCGCGCGGTAACCTAGTGCCGTGATGCGCCCGATAATCCGATCCGGCGGCAAGTCCTGAGGACGGTAACGAACCTTCACCAGATCGGTGGCAAAAGACGCTTCCGCCTGCACGATGCCGGGCAACGACGTTAAAGCATGTTCGATGAGCCACGCGCATGAGGTGCACCACATGCCCTTCACATGCAGAAGCAATTCTTCACCGGGCGCCGCGCCGGCGGGAGGGTTCGTGGCTTGTTCGGAAGGCCGGTTGGAAATCAATCCTAAGCGGAGACTGCGGCGAAACAATTCCGTTTCGCGAATATCCTGACCGCCCTGGATAGCGCCACTCTCCCAAAGGATGAGATAGACATTCATGCACCCCAGGCAGCAGAAGAAGCGCTCTGCTTCGCCGACGTGTTGCTGCACCGGATATTTGCCGCATCCGAGGCCGCACAGGTCGCATTCTCGGGTTGTTGCCATCTCAGTGGTGCAAACTTTCAGAGCTCTGTGTGACCGGTTTCCCATTCGGGTCGAGAAGCACCGGGTTCGCCTGCCTGGTGACGACGTAACAGAAGATTAGGATTCCGATGAAGAGCACGAACACGAGTCCAAGCACGTAGACCAGCGGCGAGCCCTGTTTGGGTGTCTTGCCGGCGGCCGGAGAGGAAGAGTTCCATTCTGTAAGCGCGCTCATCGTTATTTCGATCCTCCGAAATGCTCGGCTTCGTTAGCTTTGACTAAGTGTCAACGCGAGTCGGTGCTCGGCGTGATGAAGGTTTCCTCGAATACGTCGCTCTCGTTGCCGACTCGACTGATCAAGCGAAAGTAATTCACGCCGGGCGCAACTCCTGCCGAGGGAGCAGCCTGAATTTCAAATTCCGTTTGAAGCGTCTGGCCACCCGATACGACCACCGCATTTTCGAAATTCATGAAAGTCGCGCCCGCCAATCCTTCGATCGATAATTGGACGATAGCCTGCTCGCGCCCGCGATTGGCGACCTGCAATCGAAAGCGGTTGTAGACTGTTCCGTCTTTGCCCAGCCGATACATGGTGGTCCGATCAGGCGCAATACGGACCAGAACCGCGCGTCGCATCGAGAGTGCTGTGAACAGGCCGGCACCGTAAAACAGAATGACCAACAGAACGACTACCCGTTTGGCATTGCGCAAACCAATGCGCTGGTACCAGGACTTGTCGCCCGTCCCCAGTTTTTCGCCTTGCTCGCCCCAGACATAGTGAATCAATCCCTGCTTGCCGAGGCGGCTGAGCACGTCGACGCAAGCATCGATACACTCGCCGCAGTGTATGCATTCGATCTGGTACGGCGAGGTTCGAATGTCGATGCCCATGTGGCAAACCCGGACACACTTCTTGCACTCGATGCATTCGCGATCCTCATCACGGTAATGGACAATGAGCGTGTCGCCATCGCCGAGCATGCCCTGCAAATAACCGTAGGGACACACGGTGGTACAAAAGCGCTGCCGTAAAAACAGAAAGTCGAGCAAGGTTAGCAGGGTGGTGGTGGCGCCTGCGATGCCGCCGGCGGTCTTGATATCGAATCTCAGCAGGCGGTGAATCAAATCCCGGGGCTCGACGAAATATGAGATGAAGGCAAACGCCAGAACGACCGACGCCATGACTGCGATCAGATAAAACAGCGTTCGGCTCAGCAATGTCCTTCGCTTTGCGTTCCAGCGCACGTACTTGTTTACGGTCCGCGTCAACTTGCTCTCGAGCGTAATCGAGGCCTCACTGAAGATCATCTGCGGGCACAGATAACCGCAGTACACGCGCCCGTAGAGCATTGCCATGGCGGCGACGATGAACATCAGGAACATGAGCGAGAAGAAAATGATGGAGAATTCGCTGATCCAGAGTTCGTAGCCAAAGAAGTAAAAGCGCTGCCGCGGTATGTCGAAGCGCATCAAGTTCAAGAAGGGAAGTGCGAAGAAGATGGCGACGCAAATCAGGTGGATGAGCTTGCGAAAACGATGGAACGAGAACGACTGCGGCGGTTTGCGGTCGCACACCGGCAGCGGCTTCGTAGAAACCGTGATGTTCGGATTCCCCGGCTTGGCTTCAGTGGTGGGCATGCATGTGGTGCTCCATCATTTGCATTCCAGGCATGGTGCCGCGCCACACGAGCAGGACTCCCATGAGCATTATGCCGATGGCTGCCAGTTGGCTGCCCCATCGGTTCAGCCTCATCCGGAGCGCCGACGAAAAGATACCGAGCGCTAAGAGAGCTCCAGCCGTGCCTAATCCGAAAGCGAACATCGTTGCGGCGCCGCCGACCGGAGAACCAGTCGCCATGGCTTTCAGCAGCGCGGCATAAATCAGTCCGCAGGGAAGGAGTCCGAGGGTCAGGCCCAGAAGAAAGCGATTCACGGCCGCGCGGCCTGAGAGCAACCGCCCAGCTTTTCGAAGCAGAGACGACGGAATTCGAATGAGCCCGCTTCCTGCGAGGCGTGACGGGATCACGCCGAGCATGACGATCCCCACCAGGATCATCGATGTCCCGGTAATCAGTGCAAGAGCATGGCTGAACCCGGTGAGATGAGCGATCAACCCCATGGTTTGACCCGCCACTCCGGCCAGCGCGCCCAGTGCAGAGTAGGTGATGATGCGTCCGGCATTGTAGGCAAGGTGATTGTGCAATAGAGAAGAGATAGAGGACGTTTGAGAGTCGGTCTTTAGCGATTCCAGGCTGACGCTGTAGGAGAGGACGATAGGGCCGCACATCTGCACGCAGTGGAGGCTGCCGACCAGCCCCAACATCAACATGACCCCAAACTCCACTGAGGTCACGGCATCACCTGTCGTGTGGTCTCAGTCACCGTCCCGTGGTACTGGATCTTGGAGTTGGGCGTCGGAACAGTCACGCACTCCCAGTAGAACTCGAACTTTTTCATGGTCACGGCATGCGTCGGGCAGCGTGAGGCGCAAAGCCCGCAGCGAATGCACGACGTTTCGTCTTTCAGCATGACGCCGCCGAGAGCGTCGAGTTCCCGCGGATCCATCGAGCGGAGTTCCTCTCGGCTGATTCCGAGAGTGCCGGTGACCATATCATGCCATTTCTCGTCCTGACAAAGCTGGCTGAGACCCACAAGGCGAATGAGGTTTTTCGGGCAAACGTCGACGCAGCCGTTGCAGGCGATGCAGGTCGAAGTATCGAAAACAGTGTTGATGTTGCAACGCAGGCAGCGCGACGCCTGGCGGTGGGCCTCTTCAGCCGAGAAATCTTCTTCGATAATTTCCAGTGAAGCCGAACGCTTGCTGGCGTCGAGCACTGGCGGGGTAGCGCGCGGCAGGCGTTCCCACCCTTCAGCCATGGTGTAGACCGCGGGAGCCCAGTGGCTGCGAACAACAATGTCGGTGCGAGTGCCGCGTAAGAAGTCATGCATCGAGCGCGCTGCGATCTGAGCTGAGGCAATGGCGTCGATGAATAGACGCGGACCGTGCGCAATGTCGCCACAGGCGAAGACATCGGGAGCCGTGGTCTGGTAGGTTTCGCGGTTGACCTTGATGAGTCCGCGGTCGCTCTCGACGCCGTCTTCCGGTTTCAAGAACGAGAGGTCGGACGTCTGCCCGATGGCGTAGATGACGGTATCGACGGGGATGTCTTCCACATCGGTTTCATCGAAGCTGGGATTGAACCGGCCCGTAGTGTCGAATACCGAAGTGCAGCGGATCGTGCGCAAGGCCGTCACCGTTCCGTTATTCCCGAAGACTGCCTTGGGGCCGCGCGAACTGTGTAGTTTTATCCCTTCTTCTTCACCCTCGATGATCTCGACCTCGTCGGCGGGCATCTCCTCCCGCGATTCAAGACAGACGACGTGTACTTCTTTGTCGCCGCTGAGGCGCAGAGCCGAACGGGCCACGTCGTAGGCTACCTGCTCTCCGCGTTCCATGTCGGCCATGGCTTCGCTGCGCGTTGTTTCTCCGGCAGGACGCACCGCTGAGCGCGCGACATCGTAAGCGACGTTCCCACCTCCGATCACAACGACTCGACGGCCGAGCGGTAGAGGGTTGCCTTCGTTGAAGGCCCGCAGGAAGTCCATGCCGTCGTACACCATTTCACGGTCGGACCCGGGCAGTGGCAGCGTGCGCCCCTTCGGAAGCCCGATGCCCAGGAAGATCGCCTTGTACCCTTGCCGGCGAAGATCGGCGATGGTGAAATCGCGACCGAGGCGCATGTTGCATTTCAGTTCGACCCCCAGCGCGAGTATGGCTTGAATCTCCTGCTTAACCAATTCACGGGGAAGACGAAAGACCGGAACACCGACCGTGAGCATTCCGCCCGGTTCCGAGTATGCTTCGAAAACGGTGACCTTGTAGCCAATCTGTGTCAGATCGTGCGCGACCGTTAAGCCAGAGACGCCGGCTCCAACGACTGCGATCTTCTCGTAATCGCCGCGATTGGAAGGAAGCATGCGCTGGTCGCAGCCGGCGCGATGAGGAGCGAAGTCTCCCGACTCAGGACCGAGTTGCGTGGTCACGTAGCGTTTGAGAGAGCGAATGGAAACCGGCGCGTCCACATCGCCGCGGCGGCAGTTGATTTCGCATGGAGCCCCGCACACCCGGCCGCAAATCGAAGCGAAAGGATTCGTAGCCCTGGCAATGCTGTACGCCTCTTCGTAATGTCCTTCACCGATGGCGGTCACATACCCGCACGCGTTGGTGTGCACCGGGCAGGCGTGCTGGCACTTCACCATCTTGATCCAGTAGTCCGCCCCTTCAATCGCTTCGAATTGTGCCCATTCGCTCATCGATTGCTATTCATCCTTGTGGACGGCCTTGAATGCGAATGCGATCACGATGATCGCGTACACAACCACCATCGCAATGACGGTGTACATGAAGCCTGGGGAGGACTGTGTCGCCTGATTGAACTGGCGGACCAACGCACCGCGATCGGAGTGATTTACTTCGCCGAACATATATAGGAAGAAATACCCGATCACACATGCCATGATCACGATGTAGGCGAACTTCAGAAATGTCGGGACGCCCGTGCCCTTGCGCTCGCTGATCCAGCCGTCGGCGTATTCGTGGATGTCGTTCTCAGATTGCTTTTCCGGAGCCGTTACTGTTGGCATTGTGATTCGCCTCCACTGTTCTTGACATCACGGTCGCCTAGCTCATCGAGGCCGTCGTGAAGCATCTGGTACTTCGGATCTTCGCTTTGGCTTCCCCAGTACCCGTCTTTGCGGGAGCGGATCAGAAAGAAAATCGCTCCCGCGACAAATAGAAAGAACATCAGGTACGCGAGAAAAATGCTCGGATAAACGTAGTCGTGCACGTCGCGTCCTCACTTCTCGTAATCGTGATCCGGGCGCCAATCCTTGGCCCGGCCCAGCGTCTGAATGTAGGCGACGAGCGCGTTGAAGTCGTCGTCGTTGTTGGCGATCCACGGGAATGGAGGCATGACCGAACCTGGAACCAGGTCGCGCGGATTTCGGAAGTGCGTCCGGTGCCACTGCCGGTCATACTTGCCGCCGACACGGGAGAGATCCGGCCCGGTGCGCTTGGTTCCGAACATGTGCGGACTGTCGTAGACGAACTCGTCAGGCGTGGAGACTGGTGAGTCTACGCCTTTCCAGCCGGATCGCTTGGTATCGGCAAGTAAGGTGCGGGTCTGTTGCGTGTGACAATACCAACAACCCTCGCGCACATAAATCGCGCGCCCCTTCAGTTCGACGTCCGTGTATGGACGCAACTTGCCCGTCGGCCCCTTCGAGGGATCAGTGTTCTCGAACGGCTTGGACCAACTCTTGTCGACCAGTGGTGGTACGACGGTTGTCAGCAGACCTCCGATGAAGAAGAACACCAGTGCAGCGATTACGAACCCGATAGCGCTTTTGTCAGTCTTCTGTAGCATGGCATTCTCCTTAGGCGGTGACCGCGGCTACGGGTTTGGGGCTTGCCACGGCTTGTCCGCGGCCTACGACAGTCGCCAGAATGTTGAACAGGAATGTGGCGATACCCAGGAACATCAGCACGCCTGAGAAGAAGCGCACCGTCCACACCGGCTTCAGCGCAACCACCGTATCGATGAAGGGAATCGATGGGTTATTCCACTGCCAACCCTGCCAGAATCCGCCGAGCCACAGTGTCACGAAAAAGCCGAGCCCGCCGACCATGAAGAACCAGAAGGTCCAGTTGGCGAGCGCTTCGGAGTGAAGCTGGGTGCGGAACATCCGCGGAATCACGTAATAGCATCCCGCGATGGCGAAAAACGAGAAGCAGCCCAGCACCGCCATATGGGCGTGACCGGGAATCCAATCTGTCTTCGAAACGATTGCGTTGACCGATCGCAGGCTGTGCATTGGCCCTTGAAAGCAGGTCAGCAAATAGAAGACGACGCCGGACATCAGGAACTTCAGCGGAACGTTGTCCCGCAACTGATGCCACTGTCCCTTCATGGTGGCGAAAAAGTTGTATACAACGGTCCACACCGGGATCAACAACATGACCGAGAATGCGATTGCAATGGTCTGAAGCCATTGCGAGATGGGCCCATGCAGCATGTGGTGCGCGCCCGTCCAGACATAGACGAATGCCAGCGACCAGAAGCCAATCATCGATAGCTTATGACTGTAAAGCGGAGTGTTCGACGTTTTCGGAATGAAGTAGTACGCCATGGCCAGCCCGATCGGGGTGAAGATCAGTCCGACCGCATTGTGGACGTACATCCAGTTCAAGTTCGCCTGGTTTGTTCCGGTCGTGAACAGTACGGCAATGTTGCCGGTGCTGTAGACGAATGTCGTCCACAGAATGGTAGCCATCGTGTACCAGAGGCTCACGTACATCTGCTGGTACTTGCGAGTAGCGACGGTCGCGAAGATGTTGATGCCGAACATCACCCACGCCACGACCACCAGGGCGACCAAAGGCATCGGCAGTTCAGCGTATTCCCATCCTTTGTTGTAGCCGGCGGGCAGAGCATAGACCGCCCCCAGAACGATCACGTTCCACAACGCGGCAGTAGCGATGCCGAGCTTCTCACTCCACAGTTTTACGCCGCAGAGCCTCGGAACGATGTAGTAGGCCAGTCCGAGATCTGCTGGAAGAAGCCAGCCGAACAACATTCCATTCACATGCAGCGGGCGAAGCCGCCCGTAGGAAAGGTAGGGCACTGTCCCCAGTAATTGAGGCCAAACAAATTTTGCCGCGATGGTGAGAGCAATGATTCCCACGACAAAAAAGTACGCAACGGAACTCAGCAGAAACCATTTCGCCGTCGTGTCTTCATGAATGGATTCGGCCAACGGTACGGCGCCGATGGGCGTTGCGCGCGTTACTTGCACCCCTGACATAACACCTCCTGTTTCACCTGGGACGTGAGCGTCGGGGCCTTCTCACTGGGAGGTGAAACCTTTTGCGGATTCATACTGCGAACGAAATTGATGAGATCGCCGACGTCGTTCTGCGTGAGTCCGTAATCGATCCATGACGGCATCGCCGTTCCCTGAACGCCATAAAGGATGGAATCGAAGAAGCGCTTGTCCGGTACGCTGTTGACGAAAAACGAATTGCGCAGATTGCGTGGACGCGGGCTGATATCGAGCGAGTTCGGCCCTTTGCCGTCGGCTTTGCGGCCGTGACAGCCCGTGCACCGCTGCAGAAATATCTGTTCACCGCGATGGACCGAATCTCCGCTGAAAGCGACCGGATTCTGTTCGGGAACCCTGTGCGCCTTCAATTCGGGCCTCGGTTCCTTGACGAATGTCTGGAAAACGAACGTGAGCACTGCCCTCCGTTGTTCCTCGGTCAGCACGCGTTCCCACGGAGGCATAGACGTTCCCGAGACACCGGTTTTCAACGCCTGCGAGAAGCGGTCTTCGGGCTTGCTGTTCATGAAGGCAACTTTCGCAAGATCGCGCGGCGCAGGATCGAGATAGAGATACGTCACGCCCTTGCCGTCGCCTTTTTCACCGTGGCAGCGGGCGCACAGATTCTTGTAGATCTCCTCTCCTGTCTTGAATGAGGCAGGGGTACTGCGGGTCTTCAGGTACGACGAGATCGAATGGAAATCCGCCTCGGCGAAGCCGAATACCGGCATGATCGAATCTGGAATTCTCGACTTCGGCTCGCGGAAGTGCGCCATCATCCAGTCTTCATCGCGAATCAATCCCTCGTACGAGAGATCTGGCGCAATGTGCCCGTCGCGGTCGCCGAGCTTGTGGCACGCTGTGCAGGAGCGCTCTGAGATGAGCTGTTCTCCACGAACTGCGGAAGGTGTACTGCTCTGCGTCTTCGATGTCTCTTCCGCCTTGGTGTGCTGCAGCCGTGCGCGATATTGTCCAAGCGAGGTCTCTGCGAAGTTGATGCCGCGCCGGCTCTTCAGGAATACGGTCAGGGCCTTGATCTCATCGTCAGTGAGATCGAACTTAGGCATGAAGGATGTCGGCTGGAAGGAGCGAGGATTTACCGTGTGCTCCCAGAGATAGTTGACCTTGAATTTCTTTCCAACTTCGCTGAGATCCGGTCCAAGCGTGCCATTCGACAAGCCCTCGATGCGATGACAGCCATAGCATGCCTTCTCGAAGAAGAGCTGTCGCCCGCGTTGCACCAACGGAGCTCCCGCAAAGTTGTCTTCCGTGTGGCATTGGGCGCAGTTCGCTTGCATGTACTCTTTGCCGGTCAGCTTTGCCTTGAACTCGGCATGCCAGTTCGCCTGCGTCACATAACCCAGCATCGGATCCGGCCAGAAAGCGTCTTCGCCGTGGGCGTAGAAGGTCTCGAGTCCGCGGCCTTGTCCGTCGTGGCAAATCGTGCAGCCGAAGTCGGTGAACTTGTGGCGGCGCTCCCAATGCCCATTGCGCTCGACATCCCCCAAAGCGGCAGAATAGGGATGCGTGCGCAGCGGATCGGCATGTCCCTGGAAGCGGGGATCATCGCTCGCGATGTGACACGTGGCGCAGCGGTCTACGCGGGATTCCCCGAATTGCGTGACGATGATCTGCTCAATGCGTGGCCCGCGTTCGTCGAGAGCATGCTTCTCCGCATCAGTTTTCGCCAGGCTGCGGGCCTGCTCGAAGTACGCTGTCTGATGCTTCTCCCACCGGTTGAAGAACTGATCGTAGAAGACAATCCCATGCACGATCAGCACCACGAAACTTACCACTGCCAGTGTTACACGCGTGCTCACAGAGATCTCCTCGCGCCTGTCACCAAGGCGAAACGAACTCCCAGTTCGGCCCTCGGAAGAATGTGCCGACGATGATGAGAATGACGTTGACGATCACGAACGTCAGGAACAGGAAATTGGCCAGCAGACGTTCCTGAGCGAACCAGCGGCCGACGCCGACGATCTTGCGATCGATGTAGGGGACGATTAAAAGCAAAAGCACCTCGATCGTAGGGATGCCAACTCCTCCCCAGAAAGCGGAGTAGCTGACCTGCTCCTGCAACCCGAGGAAGTACCACGGAGCCTTTGCCGGGTTCGGGGGATGCATCACATTGACTGGTTCTTCCAGCGGGGCGTTAAACAGGAGCGAGACCAGCAGGACTCCTGCGACGGTAATGAGGAAGACCACCAGTTCGGCCATGAACAGGTTCGGCCAGGCAAAGACCGAACGGTCAGGAACGTTGCCAACCTTGGTAAACGGACCGCGCACCAACCCTTGAATTCCGTATTGCCGCTTCTGCAAGACGGGCTGGGCGGCCGCCGCCGCAGCGGCGGAGGTGGCCATAACAACGGCCGGGCCTGAAATGACTTCCACTGGAGCGGGAGCATCGGCAGGCAACGCATCTTCCTCTGCAGGGCGCGACAGGCCGCCGTCTTTCCGGATTCTCCAGAAATGAATTGCCACCAGCAGCGAAAGTACGGCAGGCAACACTGCCACATGCAGCACGTAGAAGCGCAGTAAAGCCTCCTGTCCGACAGTGGAATCTCCGAGCAGGATGAATTTCACGTCCTTGCCGACCAGCGGCGCATAGCTTGCGATCGAAGTGCCCACCGTGATCGCCCAGAATGCAAGCTGATCCCAGGGCAGCAGATAGCCGGTGAAGCTCATGAACAGAGTCACAAGCAGCAACAGCATGCCCAGAACCCAATTGAATTCCCGCGGTGGCTTGTAAGACCCGGTCAGAAACACACGGCACATGTGCAGAAAAACGGCCGCTACCATCCCATGCGCTGCCCAGCGATGCATGTTCCGCAGGAAAATTCCGAACGCCACCGTCCCGCGTAAATCGAGCATTCGGTCATACGCCTGCGTGGTCGAGGGCACGTAATAAAACATCAGCAGGATCCCAGTCACCACCAGAATGAAGAACAAGAAGAACGAGATCAGTCCAAGCCCCAGCGTGAACGTTGCTTTCAAGCTATTCCGGTGAACCTTGACCGGGTGCAGGTGTAAGAAGAAATTCGTGAAGCTGGTCGAGGCCCGTCCCAGATCCGAAGAGGGAAGCGGGTTGCGAAAGATCGAGCGCCAGATGTTCTCCGGCAACGCGACCAGCGTCTTCCAGGGAGAGGTTGTCGTTTGGTTGCTCATACGCGCAAATAGTTCCCCGCTTCGATTTCGGTGTCTTTGTCGACCTCGATTTCGCCATTAGGCGCGAGGCTGACCTGGAACCACGGAAGGGCTCGAGGCGCTGGTCCTCCAGTAACGTTGCCGTCCTGGTCGTACCGCGATCCGTGGCATGGGCAGGAGAAGCCAGTCTCGGAGACCGAGATAATGCAGCCCAGATGGGTGCACGTGGTCGAGATGGCAGCGACCTTGTCACCGTCGCGCACAATACAGACCCGGCGTGTGTCGAGCGAAACGCGCGCGCCGGGCGGGAAGTCCTCCGGCTTACCGATCGAGAAGCGATTGGGCTGTCCGTAGGTGGCGCGCGGCTTTATGAAAATGAGGTTGGAGAGCGCTGTAATAATGAGCGAGCCGAACAGGCCGAAGCCACTGAGCCACGACAAGACTCGACGCCGCGTCATCGCGTCGCCGCTTTCCTCAAGCGCGGGTTTGACTGGAGTCTTCATTCTTTTTCTCCTGTGGCGGAGACTCGACCAATTCCTCCACGTCCGACCAGAACACCTGGTATTTTGCGTCTTCCAGGTCCCGGAAATAGTTCCTCTTCACGGCGAACACAAACACGAGCACCGCTCCAATTCCCATGAAGAGGCTTGCGGCGATCGTGATCCACGTCAGTTCCATTGCCATCCCAAGCGAGACTCAATTTGTCCGGCCCCGTTTCTTCTTGAGTTTCTTAGGAACGCCGGAAATCCAAACCGTCTTTTCGTGCAGTTCGTAACTCATTCCTTTTGCTCGAGCCGCCAGGCTAGCCATTGAGGCCGCTCCAAGAACATTGGTAATTGCCGCTTGCGCCTCGGCCCACACTTGATGTGCCGGGCACCAGGATTTGCGGTCGCACGAGGGGCCTTCCTCAATACATTGGTTCAGGCGCACCGGCCCTTCCATAGCCTCCAGCACATCCAGCAGAGAGATACCTGCGGCCGAGGCAGCAAGAGCATATCCACCGCCTGCACCCCTCTGGGACCGGATCAGACGGGCACGCACGAGTTGCTGTAGAACTTTCGACAAGAAATGCCCTGAAACCTCGGTCGCTTTCGATAGTTCCGACTGGCGAACCGTGGAGCTTGGCGGCAAACTCGCCAGATGGATCATGACCCGTACGGCATAGTCCGAAGCGCGGGTAATCTGCATGAATTCCCAAATTGGACTGGGTTGGTCCGATTCAAACTAAAAAATCTATGACTCACCGGGCTGGTCGTCTGTGATCGTCGCTACTAATCAGTGTGACGCTTGTCACGAGAATCGTTGGCTTTAGAACTACTGGAGGCTGGTAGGGGGATTAGCGCCTGTGGGAATTCGTCGATTTTTCGCGGCAACTTTTTCCCCACAAAGCGCGTTCTAATGTGAAATCAAGCAAGGGCGCCCAGAGGGAGCGACCATGCTGCAACCGCGATCCGCAGAGGTTAATCATGAGTTCGCCGCCGATCGTGGACGTTTTCGTCCTCGCAGAGAATCGTCTTTTGCGCGAAGCACTTCTGCGCGTCTTCGCTAAGAAAAACGAAATCCGAGTGGTAGGATCCAATTCCTATTCTCCCGACATCCACGAGCAAATCATGGCCACGGCGCCGGTCATCATTGTGCTGGATTCAAGTGGACTCTCCCACTCCAGTGCCCAACTCATTTCCATCCTCAGGTCGACCATTCCAGATGTGAAGCTCGTGATGGTGGACATGGATGCCGACGAGGCGACATTCTTGCGAGCGATTCGCGAAGGAGTCGTCGGGTACGTGCTCAAAGATGCTTCCGCGATCGAACTGGTGACCACCATTCGCTCCGTTGCTGCGGGAGAAGCAGTCTGTCCATCATCCTTAACCGCGACTTTGTTCCGCTACGCCTCCCGCCCGCCTGGCACCGTGTCCTCGATCGCGTGGGGCGCAGAACTCGGGCTCAGTCGCAGGGAACAGCAGTTGATGATGCTGCTGCGCGACGGTCTTACCAATAAAGAGATTGCCAGCGAACTGAACATCTCGGAGCAGACGGTAAAAAACCACGTTCATAACATCATGCGCAAACTCGGTGCGCGCGATCGCTTGGCTGCCGTGCGGCGCTGCGAAGTCTTCCGCCTCGAGGCCACAGGTACCTAGCAAAGAACTTTCATTCTCTTTGACCGCACAATGTTGCAGCAGACACTCATGTGTGCGCGCCGTCCCGCTGATGCGTGATCGAAATCACAAAGCCCTCCTTTCCTCCTGCAAAAAAAGAACTTAACTCCGATGCGAAATCGACTGAGGCGCTGAAAACCCGCTGTTTTCGCGTGTTCTAGCGGTTTCTTACTAGTGATCGTGCATTCGCAGCTTATTAAAATGGCTGCGCTCATGAATCCGAAGTGGAATGGACAATTCTCCTGCTTCGATCTCGTCGCCAAGACCGACGAACGTCATCGCAGTGTGGTTCAAGTCCGCGACATCGAGATCGGTGGCAGCGACTTCGTGGTCATGGCTGGGCCCTGCGCTGTGGAGTCCGAGACGCAATTACTCCAGACAGCGGAAGCCGTGGCTGCGGCTGGCGCGCGCGTCCTGCGTGGCGGCGCGTATAAGCCGCGATCTTCTCCCTACGCGTTCCAGGGACTGGGGGTGGAAGGACTCAAGATCCTCCGTAAAGCGCGGGAGGAAACTGGCTTGGCAATCATCACCGAGGTGATGAGTGAAGAGGACGTCGATGTCATCGCCGAATACGCTGACATCATGCAGGTGGGCACGCGGAGTATGGAGAATTACGCACTGCTCGAGGCTTTGGGCAAATGTGAGAGACCGGTTCTACTGAAGCGCGGTATGACTGCGACGCTGGAAGAACTTCTGCGGTCGGCGCAGATCATCGCCATGGCGGGCAATTCGCAGATCATTCTGTGCGAGCGCGGCATTCGCACCTTCGAGACCGCGACGCGGAACACGCTCGATATCGCTGCCGTACCGGTCTTAAAGGCCGTGTCGCATCTTCCCGTCATTGTCGATCCCAGCCACGCTGCCGGCGTTCGCAGTTTGGTGCCGGTGCTCTCGCGTGCAGCCGCAGTTGTCGGTGCGGATGGACTGTTGGTCGAGGTGCATCCTGCGCCAGAGAAAGCCATGAGCGACGGCGATCAGTCGCTTGATTTCGCTGAGTTTCGCCGCATGATGACAGACCTGCAACCCTACATTGAACTGCAGCAGGAATCCCGCCAACTCCGCCCGCAACTCCTCGTTGCAGGAGGAACTGATTAGTGCTGCGTTCCCTCCTAGCTTCTGCCCTCCTGCTAATTGCCACTGGACCGGCAACGCCAGCGACTGAAGACACGGCCAATGTGGGTCCTTTTCTGTACACCGTAGCAAAAGTCTTCGAGCCGATGGCTTGGGTCCACGGCGCAGACCGGTTTCCCTCCGGCGCACAGATCTTTGTAAGTGATGACAGCGGGCGGCGTCCTCTGGTTCGGGGTTTTTCCGTTTCGGCCGATCCGTCTATTTCCTTCGACGGAGAGAAGGTGCTCTTCGCGGGAAAAGCGCGTGCGAGCGGTCCCTGGCAGATCTGGGAACTCGATCTTGCCGCAGGAATTCCCCGCCCGATTACCTCGGGTCCCGAGGATTGTATCCGGCCCTTCTATCTTCCCGATGATCGCGTGGTGTACGCGCGCAAGATCGCCGGAAGATTCGTCATCGAGACCAAGGAACTAGCGAGCAATAAAACTCTCGATCTGACTTACATCCCTTCAAACGCAGTGCCAACGGACGTGCTACGTGACGGCCGCATCCTGTTTGAATCCTCGTACCCGCTGGGCGCCGAAGGTAATCCTGAAATCTACACGGTTTACTCCGATGGCAGTGGAATCGAGTCCTATCGCTGCGACCACGGACCGCTTCGTTACGCGGCTAAGCAGCACAGTTCCGGCGACACGGTGTTCGCGACATCACGTGGATTGGCGAGATTCACGTCAGCACGGGCCCAGCAAGTCAGTATTTCGGGCCCCGGAGGCGAATACGCCGGAGACATCGCTGAAACCGCTACTGGGGAATGGCTGATGGCATGGCGGCCCGATGCGAAGGTGTCGTACCAACTCATGCGTTGGAGCCCGGGAGCCGACGACTTGAAACCCGTGATGGTCGAACAAGGCGCCAATATTGTGGAGCCGGTTCTGCTTGCCTCACGCCCAGTTCCGAACCGGCATCCCTCTGGCTTACACGACTGGTCGAATGCAAACCTGCTCTGCCTGAACGCCTACACCTCGAAACTCCAAATTCCTGCAGGTTCGATTCACTCCGTTCGCCTATACACGCGAGACGACTCAGGACATCCACGGCTACTCGGAGCCGCCCCGGTCGAGCGCGACGGATCATTCTTTGTTCAGGTTCCGAGCGAACAGCCTTTGCAATTCGAATTGCTTGATGCTTCCGGCAAGAGCTTGAAACGCGAGGCTGGATATTTCTGGATGCGCCGCGGCGAACAGCGTGTCTGCGTGGGATGCCATGCCGGCCCGGAGACAGCCCCGGAGAATGCCGTTCCCCAAATTCTATTGAAGACTACAACGCCCGCGGACTTGACTGGATCTGGCGCGGCGAGCGCGGGAGGACACTAGATTGAAATTGCTCTCAGTACTTCTCCTCTCGTCCGCGCTTTTCGCGCAAACGCATCAGGCCAGCGTGCCGGCGCCGATTCGATTCGAAGACGCTACCGCAAAATCGGGCATTCAGTTCACCCACAATTTTGGTTCGCAAAAACTGGGATCACTCCTCGAAAGCACCGGCGCCGGCTGCGTCTGGTTCGATTACAACAACGACGGGTTCCCCGATCTCTATGTTGCCAGCGGCAAGCCGCTCGAAGACGGCATTCACCCCTATCCCCTGAAGCAGAAACCGGCAGTTCCACCCCACAATCACTTGTACCGAAACAACGGCGACGGCACATTCATGGATGTCACCGACAAGGCCGGAGTAGCAGCGAACATCTATGGCATGGCCGCGATTGCCGCTGACTATGACAACGACGGCTTTGTTGATCTCTTCGTCACCGGCTACGGTAAAGCGATTCTCTATCACAACAATGGCGACGGAACCTTCACGGATGTGACTTCGAAAGCCGGTATACAGGTCGAGGGCTGGTCGATCAGTTCCGCTTGGCTCGACTACGACCGCGACGGTTGTGTGGATCTGTTCGTCGGCCGCTACGTAAAGTTCGATCCTAAGTATCGAAACTTCTACTCTGCCGACAACTATCCCGGGCCACTCGATTATGCTGGCGACACCAATCGTCTCTTTCACAACAACTGCAACGGCACGTTCACTGACGTGACGGACAAGTCGGGAATCGGCGCCTACAAAGGCCGCACGATGGGCGTTACGGCTGCAGACTACGACGGTGATGGCTATCCCGATATCTACGTCGCCAACGACAAGACCGAAAATTTCCTATTTCACAACAAGCGCGACGGAACATTCGAAGAAGTCGCGAGCGACGTCGGCGTTGCCTACGGCCAGAACGGCGAGAGCACCTCGGCGATGGGCCCAGAATTCGCCGACGTTGATGGAGACGGTCGTATCGACCTACTGGTCACGGATTCCAAATACAACCGGCTGATGCGCAACGCGGGAACAAACGGATTCGAAGATATCGGCCCCAGTTCCGGAATTTCGCAGGCCACCGCGCAGTACACCAGTTGGGGAAGCGGCATCTACGATTTCGACAATGACGGGTGGCTCGACATCATGATTTTCCATGGCGGGCTGATCCACCTCGTTCCGCAGGAACAGTCGCTTTTCCGCGGCTTGGGCAATGGCAAGTTTGCTGATATCTCCCGCGATGCCGGACCTGTCCTCGATGTCAAGACCGTTTCTCGCGGCGCCTGCTTCGCCGACTACGACAACGACGGCAAAGTGGATGCATTCGTCGTAAATCTCGGGGCCGCCGCGACACTGCTACACAACGTGAGCCAGAACAGCAATCACTGGCTCACCGTGAAGTTGAAAGGGAAGAAGAGCAACCGCGACGGGATCGGCGCGCACCTGGAACTGCAGGCCGGAGGCCGCAAGCAGATCGCCGAGCGCTTCGCCGGTTCTGGATATCTTTCGCAGGACGACGGCCGCATTCACTTCGGACTCGGCACAGCCACGAAAGCAGACAAACTCACGATTCATTGGCCCAGCGGACAGGAGCAGGTTCTTGAGAATCTTGCCGTAGACCGTGTGCTGACGGTGGAGGAGCCGTAATGGCGGCGCGTACGCCCAACTTCGAGATCTCCCACGCTGCCTTCCGGCAGCTACCGAAGCTTGTGGGCGTCCTGGCGGTCACTCTGCTCGCCATCGCGGCCAGGCCCGCTTCCAAGCAGTCCGGCGCACTTTTAAAAGAGCACTACCTATCGCCCATCGAGATGGCGTTTTCCCCGGCCGGGCATGTGCTCTACGTGGTGTGTCAGGACAGCGATGAAGTGCGCGTTGTCGACGCGGACTCCGCTAAGGTCGTCGGCAGCATCCACGTGGGCCACGTTCCGCGCGGCATCGCTCTCTCGCCCGATGCCCGCCGGCTCTACGTGACGAACGCCTGGTCGGACACGGTCTCTGTCATCGACACCACCTCTCGAGAAGTCGTGCAAACTCTGCCCACAGGATTTGAACCAACGGGAGTGGTCGCGGACAAATCCGGAGCAACTCTATACGTCGCGAACCGTCTCAGCAGCGACATCTCCGTGATCGATCTCACGAGCGGCCAGGAGATCAAGCGTCTGCTGGCCGGACGCGGCGCCAGCTATCTTGCTCTCTCGCCGGATGGCAAATGGATCTATTGCACACACATCTATCCGAATCCGGGAGCGATTCGCAGCGAGCCGGACTCGGAGATCACGGTCATCGATACTTCCACGCGCAGAGTGGTCGACCGCAAGCCTCTTCATAATGTGGCAGGGTTGTTTCATGTAGCGTCCTCGGCCGACGGCAAACTTGTTGCGGTTGCGCAACTCAGACCGAAGAACCTCATTCCTCTTGCCCACGTGGAACACGGAGCAGTCTTCGGCGATTCGCTGACGTTATTCGGAGACGACGTCGGCAGCCCTGTCCAGATTCCGGTCGATGAGCTTGATCGTTACTACGCCTTGCCCTGGGGCGTAGCGATCACGCCGGACAAGTCGAAGATCTTTCTGACCACGGCTGGGTCTCAGAGCGTGACGGCCATTGATGTACCTCAATTGCTCAAGACCGTCCGCGCGCGCCGCCAACCTTTCGCGAACGATCTATCCGCCTCAGCCGAATACGTGACCGCAAGAATCCCCGTCGGCCACAACCCTCGCGGTCTTGCTCTCTCGCCCGATGGCAAGCGTCTATACGTTGCCAATCGACTCGACGACACCCTCAGCGTGATCGATGCCCGCACCGAGAAAGTGACATCCACCATTGACCTCGGCGGGCCGAAGAATGTCGACGCACTCCGCCGTGGCGAGCGCCTCTTCTATACCGCGGATTTCTCCTTCCAGGGACAATTCGGCTGCGCTAACTGCCATCTCGATGCCACGATCGACGGCTTGGAGTGGGATCTTGAGCCTGATGGCTTCGGAAAAGATATCGTCGACAACCGCTCGCTCGAGAACCTTGCCGGGACCGAGCCGTTCAAGTGGAACGGCGGCAACCCTGATATGCCGACTGAGTGCGGCCCGCGCACCGAGAAGTTCTTCTTCCGCTCGCAGAGTTTCACCCAGCAGCAACTCACTGATCTTGTGACCTTCGTCTATTCGCTCCCCTATCGCCCGAACCGTTATCGATTGGCAAATGGGGAACTGACGCCGGCCCAGGAGCGCGGCAAGTCGATCTTCGAGAGAACAGCGACGAAGAGAGGTGCTGCAATTTCGGAAGCCAATCAGTGCACGTACTGTCACAGCGGACCGAAATACACCAACCAAAAGGAGATCGATGCCGGTACTGGCAAACTAACCGACCGTTCTCCGGTGATCGACGTGCCCCAGTTGCCCAACGTCGCGTATTCAGCCCCATATCTCCACGATGGTTCTGCGAAGTCTCTGGAAGAAATCTGGACCGTCTACAACCCCAAAGACACTCACGGCGTCACCAATGATCTGACCAAAGATGAATTGAACGATCTCATCGAGTATCTGAAAACGTTATGAAGACGAAATCGTGGTTCGCACTGGCGCTGTTGGTTACCGCATCCTTGGCGGCTGCCCAGGACATGCCAATGTTCCGCTGGGAGAACTTCACCACTGCCAATGGCCTTCCCGACAATCACGTCTACTCCGTCCTGGTGGATGGCAATCGCATATGGGTGGGCACCGACAACGGGCTGGGTGTCTACGAGAACGGCATGTGGAAGACCTTCCGCCCGAACCCGGACTTAAAGGAACACAGCTTGGCTCATCAGGCCGTGCTCTCACTGGCGCTCGACAAAAATACTGGCGATGTCTGGGCGGGAACCATGGGCGGCCTGAGCCGCATCTCGGCAGGCCGCATTGATACCTACACCCAGCTGAACTCCGGATTGAGCAACGACATCGTTTACGGAGTCGGAGTGCAGGGTGACTACGTATGGACCGCGACCGCGGCCGGGGCAAGCCGTCTGAACACCCACACCGGTCAGTGGTCCTTGTATAACGCCTTCAACACGCCCATGTACGAGATCTGGACTTACTCCGTTAGCCCCGCCGAAGACAAGGTCTACTACGCAGTTTGGGGTGGCGGTGTTCTCGAGTATGACCAGAAGACCGAGCGCTGGAAAGACTACAACGATCCTGACGGCGAAACTGAAATGGTCGTGATGAAAGACCAGGGACTGATTCATGAAATCACGACGTCGGTCAGCTACGTTGACAAGATCCTCTGGGTCGCGACGTACTTCGGTGCGAGCCGATACGACGGCCGCTATTGGCACAACTTCCTGCAGAAGGACAGCGGCCTGCCCAGCAATTTTCTAAACCAGATCAAGGGCATCGACGCCGACCGCGCCTGGTTCTCTACCGACAAAGGCCTTGCGTATTACGACGGCACGAATTGGGCGGTATACCGTCCCGCTCTCGACACGCATAAGCCCGAGATGCTGGTGCGTGACGCGACAGGAAACGAAAAGAAGATCGCAGTCCAGTCAGCCCCGTCGCACAACTACATCCTCGGCGTTGATTTTCAGGGAGACGATCTCTGGGTGGCGACAGCCCACGGCTTGAGTCACGGCATTCGCCAGAAGAGTTCAGCAGCAGTAGCTAAGGTTGTGAGCAGTGGAAAGAAGTGAACATAGCGCCGGCGTCCCGCCGGCTGTCGTGAGGGCGTCTCGCCCTCACACTCGGCGGCGACCACGGCGACTGCAAGTTATCCAGGAGCCATGATTATGAATGTTCAGGAACTACTCGCAGAAGTAACCACCGCCCCAGTCGTAAAGCGGGCAATCACCAATCACTCCGCGCTGAACGAAGCCTACGACTACGGAAGCGCTTTCTCCCGCGGCATGCGGATCGATCTGAATGGGTTGACCATTCTCCTGATCTCGGGCACAGCGAGCATTGACGACCAAGGCTGCACCGTGCACGTCGGCGATCTGCGCGCGCAGATCCGCCGCACCTACCACAACATCACCCAGTTGCTGGCGTCCGAAGGCGCAACCTGGCACGACATCGTACGCACAACATGCTATCTGCGCGACATCGAGCGCGATTATGAGGCGTTTAACGAAGAGCGCACGGTGTTCTATAAGCAGCAAGGGTTGGATCCGTTACCGGCATCCACGGGCATTCAGGCGATTCTCTGCCGCCCCGATCTGCTGGTCGAGATCGAAGCCATTGCTATGTTCCGTCGCGAATCGCCCGCGGAGTAAGACTCAGGAGAAGCGCCATGCGCCTCGCATCCGTTGCCGTGATCGCTGCCGTGCTCGTGTGTGCAGGTTGGTCGCAGACCAGCGCACCCTGTGCGTGCGGCAAGAATCCTCCCGGTCCACCGCCAACGCGGTCACTGAAGCCCTACGCCGGCGCTGCTGAGGATCTGCGTCCATTTTCGAAGTTCACGACTCCTTACTACGAGTTCTATCAGGATCTGATCGAGTACAACGGGGCAGCTCGTGAGACTCCTGACGCCGATCTTAAGAACCTCAGCGAGGTTCGAATCGGTTTCCTGGCTCCGCTTTATGACCATCCCGATCAGGTGCTGGGCAACCGCATGCTAAATGGCGCGAAAATGGCAATCGACGAGGCGAATACCGCCGGTGGCTATGGCGGCAAGCCCTTTCGCCTCATCAGCCACAACGACTACGACAACTGGCAGATCAGTAGCGCCGGCACCGGCGTATCGAAAGATTCCGCCATTTGGGGCGCCGCGTCGAACGATGCCGTCCGCATGATCTATGACGACAAGGTCTGGGCGATGTTCGGCTCGATCAGTTCAGAATCCACTCACATTGCTCTGCGCCTGACCTTGAAGGCCGAGACACCACTGGTGAACAGCGCGTCTACCGACCCCACCATTCCCGAAACCATCATCCCGTGGTATCACACTGTTCTTCAAGACGATCGCGTCCAAGGCTATACAATCGCCCGGCATATCTACACGGAACTCGGTCTCAAACGAGTTGCGATTCTACGGGTCAACGATCGTTACGGCCGCTTTGGAGTTCTGAAGTTTAAGGATGCCTCCCGCCGCCTCGGCCATCCGGTGGTGATCGAGCAGAAATTCATGCGGGGTGATGTCGATTTTCGTCACCAGCTTCAGGTGATTCAGGACTCCCGCGTCGATGCCGTCCTTCTGTGGACGGATATCGAACCCACTGCCATGATCCTGCAGCAGATGCAGGAACTCGGGATGAAGCAGCGGGTATTCGGCAGTCATCGTACGATTGGAGACGAACTTATCAAACTTGCAGGGGCTGCTGCCGAAGGCTTCGAAGCCGTTTTCCCCTACGATCCGACTCGCACCGACCCGCGCTGGCTCGAATTCAATGCCCAATACGAGGCCCGCTATCACGAGAAGCCTGACCATTTTGCGGCGCTGGCCTACGACCAGATGCGAATCCTATTGGACGCCATCTGTCGCGCCGGCTTGAACAAGGGTCGCATCCGCGACGCGCTCACTGGCCTGACCAGTTTCAAGGGCGTAACCGGCGACATGGTGTTCGACCCGAACTGCAAGAACGTTGCGCCATTGTTTTTGGGGCAGGTACACAATGGACAGATCACTTATCGCCGCATCATGATGGAGAAACCCTACGCCCAGGTCGGAGAAGCCGGCGTTCAGTACGTTGGCCCATCTACGCCGGACCAGAGTGCAAGCGATTTGCGACTTGCCATCTTCGGCCCACGCGCGGACGAGGTGGTAAGATCGCCTGAAATTGCCAAGCTCCTCAGCGCTCTGAACGCAAACGGCCAAAAGTTTTCGCTCGTGTCGGTTTCTTCCGAGGCTGCATGGGGCAAGGCTTCCAATGACTTGGTGAATGCCGTATATCAGGATCATGTGCTGGCTTTGATTGCGCTCGACCGAGCCTCCAGCCATCTGGCTGAGCAGATCGCGGTGAAGTCGTTCGTGCCAGTCGTCGCCATTTCTTCTGACCATGCGCTCACGACCACCAATATTCCCTGGATCTTTCGTCTTCCGGAGGGCACTTCGCTCGAGCAAGCGGTGAAAAGTCTTTCCGCTGCAATTGCTCAGGCGGGTCCGAACCGTTCCAGCGTTCGCGAGATTCTTGCTTCCGGAAAGTCCTTGGCAGGGGTTCGATTCGCATCGACCGGCGAACTCAAGGAATAGTCAGCCGTCACGTAAATATCGTTTTTGTTTCTCACGCTCCTGACTTAAGGATCGCCTGCCTTATCTAACAAACCGCTGCATCCTGCGTGGACTTAGTACAATCTACATCCCGCGACGACTTTATTTGGACTGAGGAAAGCAATGGGATTCGACCTGCAACCAACCACCGCCCTTCTCTCGCGCACGCCTTCCGCCCTTAATGCCCTTTTACGGGATCTGCCGCAGACTTGGACGCTCGGCAACGAAGGCGGCAAAACGTGGAGCCCGTTCGACATTGTCGGCCATCTCATTCACGGAGAACGTACCGACTGGATGCCGCGTGCACGAATCATCCTGCAGCATGGCGAGAACCGCGCGTTCGATCCGTTTGACCGGCTAGCCCAGGAACGAGAAAGTCAGGGCAAGTCGCTGGGAGAGTTGTTGGACGAGTTTGCTCGCCTGCGTTCCGAGAATCTTGAGGCCCTCCGCGCGATGAACCTGCAGCCAGAAGACTTCGATCGCCGCGGACGCCATCCTGCCCTTGGAGTCGTCACTCTTTCACAACTGCTGGCGACGTGGGCCGTTCATGACATGACCCATTTGCATCAACTATCAAGGGTGATGGCCTATCAGTATCGAGAGGCGGTGGGCCCGTGGAGAGCCTACTTGGGAGTACTGCACTGCCAAGGCGACGGCGGCTGATCACAGTTCCTTCGCAAATTCCCTCAGGGTCAATGCCCCCACGCTCTACGGGGATTTTGAAGAATTTTGTGGAGACAGCCGCCTTCGGCTGTCCGGCCGCGCGAGCGGCCATCTTGCCACTTGCGCAGAAATTCAATGCTGAGATGACGGATGGACTGAACGGGGAAGGGGCGTGCAGCGCAGGCCAAGAGAGTCGCCCTTCAGGCGAGGGACAGCCGAAGGCGGCTGTCCCCACAAAAATCTTTAGCTCGACCTCGTCGGCTCGCCGACATTCGGCGCCCATCCCTGCAGCTTCACCAGCCAGTTCGCCGGTTCCGGAAGGATGGCGAACTTGGGAAGATTTCCGCGCACCATCGCGACTTCGTCGCAGCAATGGAACCGCGGACACGCATGGCAGTCCTTATAAATCTTGTCTGGCAAATCTTCGCGCTGTGCGACTGAGAATCCCTGGCCTGCGAAGAAGTCCGGCTTGCGCGTGAACAGACAGATGCAATCTACCTGATGGCGTTTTGCCTCCGCCATCAGGGCCTTCACCAGGCGGCCGCCGCCCCCTTTTCCCTGAGCCCACGGCGCGACCGTAATCGAACGAATCTCGGCCAGATGCGTCCCGTAAAGGTGCAGCGCCCCGCAACCGATGATGCGCACGTCGTCATCTTCAAGAACGACAAAGTCGCGGACGTTCTCGCATATCTCCGGTAACGTGCGCGGCAGTAAAGTTCCATCACCCGAGTAGGCGCAGATCAGTTCGTGAATACTTTCAGCATCCGGCAAGATTGCTTTACGCGTGCGCATGGACCTCCTCGCGAAGACACTCGATTTTCTTCCTGGCGGCCCCAATTGCCTGCCGCACCCGAGCTGGTGCTGTCCCGCCCGCAACATCATGAGCCGCCAGCACCGCGGGGAGTGTGATTGATTGCTTGAAGTCCTCGCCAAACGCCGGACTCAGTGATTGCAACTCCTGAAGGGACAAGTCCTTCAATTCGCAATTCCGCTCCAGGCACATCTGTACCGCTTTGCCAATTCGTTCGTGCGCCAGCCGCGACGGCACGCCGCGCTCCACCAGATAAGTAGCCGCAGCCCAGGCGTTCATAAATCCGGATTGCGCGGCCTGTTGCATGATCTCTGAATGGAATTCCACCGACTTTACCCATCCGGTAACGAGCGGGAGCATCTGCAGCAGCGTGTCCGCCGAATCGAATAACGATTCCTGCGTTTCCTGTAGATCCTTGTTATAGGCAAGCGGCAGCCCTTTTACCGCGATCATCAACGCTGTGGCATTTCCGACCACGCGTCCGCTCTTGCCTCGCACCAACTCCAGCAAATCCGGATTCTTCTTCTGCGGCATGGCGCTGCTGCCCGTGGAATAAGCTTCGGGCAGTTCCACAAAGGAGTACTCCTGCGACGAGAAAACGATCATCTCCTCCGCCCAGCGACTCAGATGCAATGCCAGCACAGACGACCCCTGCACAAACTCGATTGCGAAATCGCGATCACTCGTGGCGTCGATGCTGTTTTCCGTGGGAGCGTCAAACGCAAGCTTATTCGCCATCAAGCCGCGATCAAGGGGCAAAGTCGCTCCTGCGACTGCGCCTGATCCCAGCGGACAAACATTCAGCCGGCGGCGGCAATCCGCTAACCGGCCGGCGTCGCGAAGAAACATCTCGACGTAAGCCAGCAGCCAATGTCCGACGAGCACCGGCTCCGCCCGCTGGAGATGTGTGTACGCCGGCATTGCCGCATCCCCAGCCTGTTCTGCGCGGTCGACGAATGCGCTGCACATCTTGGCGATTTCTTCCTGCAGTTGATCGATGGCAGCGCGGACAAAGAGCCGCAGATCGGTAGCGATCTGCTCGTTCCGGCTGCGCCCGCTGTGCAGTTTGTATCCCACCTCGCCGATCATGGCGACCAGTTGCTTCTCGACAAAGTGGTGGACGTCCTCCGCCTCATCGTCCTCGAAGAACGCCAGGGAGCCCAAAGCCTGTTTCCCAATCTGCTCCAGTCCCTGCAGAATGCTGATGAGTTCGTTGGCGGACAAAACTCCGGCATTTTTCAATGCCGTGGCATGAGCGCTGCTGGCCGCAACCTCGTACTTCAGCAGCCGCCGGTCAAAGCCGAAAGACCGCTGCCAGCGCTCGAATTCGGAATTCAGCGGCTGCCGGAACCGCCCCGACCACATCTTCATTGCGCAACCTCAACTCGAGCACGGGCCCGCGACCGCGACGGCAGCCCCAGAATGCGGATGAATCCCTCCGCATCTTTCTGGTCGTACTCGGCTCCCATCGTGAACGACGACAGATCGGTGCGATACAGCGAATGCTCGGATTGACGGCTCGCGACGGAAACATTTCCCTTGTACAAGGACAGGGTTACGGATCCCGTCATGTAGCCCTGTGTCTTTTCGACAAACGCGTCCAGAGCCTCGCGCAAGGGCGTAAACCACAGACCGAAGTACACTAGTTCGGCGTACTTGAGTCCGATATGTTGTTTGAAATGCGCGACGTCGCGCTCCAGGCACAGCGCCTCGAGTTCGCGATGCGCGGCAATCAGCAACGTCCCTCCCGGAGTCTCATAGCAACCACGCGACTTGATCCCCACAAAGCGGTTCTCCACCAGATCGACCCGCCCCACCGCATTGCGTGCGCCGATTTCATTCAGAAATTCAACCAACGACACAGGATCCATCTCCATTCCGTTCACTGATACTGGTACTCCTTTCACGAATCCAATGCTGACTTTCTCTTCCTTGTCGGGCGCCTCTTGGGGGGACTTCGTGATCTGCCACGTCGTTGGCAAAGGCGCGTTGCCCGCGTCCTCCAACTCACCGCCCTCATGGCTGATGTGCCACAGATTGCGGTCGCGGCTGTGAATCTTCTCGCGGCTCGCCGCAACCGGGATGCCGTGCGCCTCGGCGTAATCGAGACAGTCCTCGCGCGACTTCAATGTCCACTCCCGCCAGGGAGCAATGATCTTTAGTTCCGGAGCCAGAGCCTGATAGGTCAACTCAAACCGCACCTGATCGTTGCCCTTGCCCGTGCATCCGTGTGCCACCGCCGTCGCTCCTTCACGCAGAGCTACTTCGACCTGGTGCTTCGCGATCACCGGGCGCGCGAGAGAGGTCCCTAACAGATATTTATGTTCATAAACGGCCCCAGCCTTCAAAGCGGGGAAGACATAACCCGTCAAAAACTCCTCCCGCAGATCCTCGACGATCACCTTGCTAGCGCCAGTTCTGTACGCCTTGTCGACAACGGCTTCGATGTCGTCCCCTTGTCCGACATCGCCCACCATGGCGATGACATCGTAGGAGTAGTTTTCTTTCAACCAGGGAATGATGATGGACGTGTCGAGACCACCGGAATAAGCGAGGACGACTTTTTCAGGCATGAGCGCTCCTTGCGGGCAGTCGAACCGCACCGCCCAACAGCAAATAAAGAATGGCTTTCTGAACATGCATGCGGTTTTCCGCCTGCTCGAAGATGACGGATTGTTCCGAATCCATGACTTCATCCGTTACTTCTTCACCGCGATGCGCCGGCAGGCAGTGCATGAACACCGCGTGCGGCGCAGCTTCCGCCATCAGGTTGCGATTCACCTGGTACGACTGGAAGATCTCTGCGCGCTCGGCTGCTTCATGCTCCTGCCCCATGCTGGCCCAGGCGTCGGTGTAAACTGCATCGACGCCCGCGGCCGCAGCATGAGGGTCCGTGAGAAACTCAATCCGCGCACCCGTCTGCCTCGCAATCTTCCTCGCATCCGCGACGATCTGCACATTGCACGAGTAGCCCTTCGGAGTCGCAATTCGAATCGACGATCCCACACAGGCGCAAGTCAGCAACAGCGAATGCGCCACATTGTTTCCATCTCCCACGTAGGCGAGTGTGATGTCCTTCAAACTTCCGAAGCGCTCGACTAGCGTGAAATAGTCCGCCAGCGCCTGGCAAGGATGCTCCAGATCACTCAGCGCATTAATCACAGGAATGGATGCGTGCTGGGCCATCCCGGTGATGGTTTCCTGCGCAAAGGTTCGGAGCACGATCACGTCTACCCAGCGCTCTAGGTTATGCGCGATGTCGCTCAGCGTCTCCCGCGCATCCAGCCGGCTCTTGGACTGGTCGACAAACATCGTCGTCCCGCCCAGGCTTGCCATCCCGGCTTCAAACGTTAGCCGCGTTCTGAGCGAGGGCTTCTCGAAGAACATCACCATCTGTTTCCCGGCGAGAGCCCGCGCGAACACCGATGGTCGGGACTTCATCAATTCCGCCAGATGCAGTACGGCCTCGACGCCTTGCGATCCAAGATCGCGCGTCGAAACCAAATCCGGGCACCAGAAGATCCCGGGAAACGTCTCCGGCACCACCGGCGTTTTGCCGGGTAATTGTGTGTTCAACTTAGGTTCCAATTCTTATGTCCCTCTGTTTCTTTCGCTTTCAGCGCTAACGGCGCTGCTTAGGCATACGTAACTTCCGTCCCACAATTCAGCTTCGTCAGATAAAACTGGGGCAACGCGTCCGCCTCTGCCGCTGGCAGAATGCGCACTCGCCCTACGCCTTGCTTCAATGCCTGGGTGCAGGCCGCGAGCTTCGGCAGCATCCCGCCGCTGATTACCGATCCTGCCGCCAGATCCTGCGCCTGCTTTGTGCTCAGCCACGGAATTACGGTGCCTTGAGCATCCTTTACGCCTGGTACGTCCGTCAGGAAAATCAGCGCATTCGCATGGCATGCCGCAGCGCACGCCGCAGCCATCTCGTCGGCATTGACGTTGTAGTATTCGCCGTCGGCTCCCAATGCCAGCGACGCCAGAACCGGAATCCCTCCCTGCTGCCACAGCGCTTCAATCCAGCACGGCTCCGCAAAACAAATCTCACCGACGAATCCCAGATCGTTTCCGTTCATGTGCTTCCGTCGAGCGCGGAACGTCATTCCGTCTCCACCGCAAAATCCAACTGCAGGCATACCGGCAGACTGGATCGCGGCAACCAGCTTCTTGTTCACCATGCCGCCGAGCACCATCAGAGCTACATCGCGAGTCTCCGCGTCGGTGATGCGCAGCCCGCTGACGAATTCGCTCTGCTTACCCAGTTGCTTCAGAACCCGCGTCAGAGCGCTGCCGCCGCCGTGCACCACGGCGACGCGGTGCCCATCCTGGGCCAGTTCTGCGACGGCGCGAGCGCACTTGCGCAACGTAGCTACGTCTTCCAGCGCCGTTCCCCCAATTTTCACTACGATAATCATTGCAGTCCTTCTTCCTCACCCCACCCATACATCACATTCATGTTCTGTACTGCCTGGCCGGCCGCGCCCTTGAGCAGATTGTCAATGCAAGAGATCAGCACTAGGCGCCGGCCGTCTTCTGCGAGGCAAAATCCGAGATCACAATAGTTGCTGTGCAGAGAGAATTGCACCTGTGGGAGTTTTGGCGTTTGAAAAATTCGCACCCAGCGCTTGCCCAAATAAAAATTCTGCAAGCACGACTCCACTTCGAGAGCCGTCATCGCGCGATTCAGGTGGACGTAGATCGTCGACAGGATTCCGCGAGGGATGGGCAGTAGATGCGGTGTGAAGATCAACTCCTCATCGCCCAGCGCAAGTTGCTCGACCATCTCTCCCAGGTGCCGGTGATTGAATACCGAATACGCGGAGAGATTGTCAGCCACCGACACGAAATGTGTTTTCGCTGTCGGTTCTTTGCCGGCTCCCGAGACCCCAGATTTTGAATCCGAAATAATCCCGCGACTCCGGTCGACTACTCCAGCCTTCAGAAGCGGCGCCAGCGCCAGGATCACCGACGTCGCATAGCAGCCTGGGTTCGCCACCAGCGCGGCGCCGGCGATGCGGTCGCTGTTCAGTTCCGGCAACCCGTACACGGCTCGCTCCGTCAATTCCGCAGCACTGACCGCATCTGAATCCTCAAACCCGTAAACGCCCCGGTGCCCCTCCTGCTTGAGTCGCCAAGCTCCGCTCAGATCGATGACGCGCAGTCCCTGCGCGATCGCCTCCGGAACCAGGGAGCGCGAGACCTCGTGCGGCGTAGCCAGGAAAAGCAGTTGCACTCCCTGCTGTTTTAGTGCCGGCCAGGAAAGCGAATGCAGCGGATATCCGCCGTTGCCGGAAAGGGCCGGGAACACATCGGCGAGATCCGCTGCGCTGCCATTGTCTGCGCCGCGTCGGAGAAGAACCGATTTTTCGAGCCGCGGATGACGCAGCAGGATCCGCGTCAATTCCAGGCCGGAATATCCGGTCGCGCCCAGCACCGCCGATTTGAGTTTGCCCGCCATCTATCCCAGCATTTCCTCAATTCGCGCCGCCAGCGTCCGCGCCTCTTCCTTATCCGGACACACAATAAGGATGGTGTCGTCACCCGCGATGGTCCCAACCACTTCGGTCCAGTCGGTCTCATCCAACGCTGCGGCGACAGGTTGCGCGCTGCCAACGATCGTCTTCACCACGAGCAGGTTCTGCGCCGACCGAATGTCCAGGACAAACTCCTTCACCAGTCGCGATACTGGCGGCAGGGCAACCCCCACGCCGCCTTCTCCATGCTGCAGGGAATAGCCGTGCGCGGTCTTGCTCAGATTCAGGTCGCGGATGTCCCGCGAAAGCGTTGCCTGTCCCACCTTGAAGCCGCGCCGCCGCAGATGCCGCTGCAGGTCCTCCTGGCTGGCGATGGATCCGTGCTTCAGCACGTCGAGTACAGCCCGTTGGCGCAAGGTTTTATTCATTATGAATATATATTCAGTAAGGTGAATAAATATTTTTCTATCTTATGGGACTGAATCGAAATGTCAAGAAAAAATATCCCTCGCGTGTAACTCCGGCGAGCCGTAGCGCTGCTGTCCCGGCACCGGCGCGAAGCACACACTCTGGAGATCCCAGGCCTAAGCAGTTGAGGAAAAATAGGCGCGTTCCGCCGCCCCTTGGTAGACTACTTCGCGGCTCAGTTGCGGTGTCTCGCCCGGGAGATGCGATGACCTCAAAACCTGGTTTGACCGCGGAACTCCTAGCCGAGTTCCTCGGAACGTTTGTCCTCATCCTGTTCGGCGCCGGCGTGGTCGCCATGGTCGTGCTGTTTCCGACGAAAAATCCCGGAGAAATCATTCACGGAGGTTTCACCAACATCACACTGGGCTGGGGACTAGGCGTCACCATGGGCATCTACATCGCGGGCAAAATTTCCGGTGCACATCTGAATCCCGCGGTGACGCTCGCCCTTGCCGTGTTCCGCAAATTCCCGTGGTCGAAAGTTGTGCCGTATTCGATCGCCCAAACGGCAGGTGCTTTCGCCGCCGCTGCTCTCGTGTATTGGAACTATTCGCCGGCTTTCCGTCAGGTAGACCCCCAGTTGGAAACCACGGCTGGCGTTTTTACGACATTCCCCGCTTTCCCGGGGATGCCGCAGGCGGGATTTCTCGATCAATTGATCGGTACCGGATTGCTCGTGCTCCTGATCTTCGCCATCACCGATGAATTCAACATGCCTCCGGGAGCGAACCTCGCGCCCTTGCTGATCGGTTTGGTCGTCGTCGCGATCGGCATAAGCTTCGGCGGCATGCACGGGTACGCCATCAATCCCGCGAGGGATTTCGGCCCGCGCCTCTTCACCGTAGTTGCAGGTTTCCGAAATAACGGCCTGACTGATGGATCGCGCGTCTGGTGGGTTCCCGTAGCAGCTCCGTTGCTCGGCGGCCTGATCGGCGCCGCCCTCTACGATTTCGGAATCCGCCGGTTCTTAAGGCCGTCGTAGAGATGTTGCTTGCGACGTCTCTGCCTGTGCCACCTACACTGCAGGAGGTACCGTGAAGTACGTTCTAGCACTCGATCAGGGCACAACCAGCTCAAGAGCGCTTTTGTTCGATGAAGAAGGTTCCATCCGCGCAGTTGCGCAACAGGAGTTCGATCAAATCTTTCCCTGTCCCGGTTGGGTCGAACACAATCCTGAGCAAATCGTTTCATCTCAAATCGCGGTCGCAACGCAGGCTCTTGCTAAGGCCGGAGCTAGCGCGGCCGACGTCGCAGCCATCGGCATTGCCAACCAGCGTGAAACCACGATCGTCTGGAATCGTGAAACTGGCCGACCCGTCCACAACGCGATCGTCTGGCAAGACCGCCGCACGGCCGATTTCTGCGAACAATTACGGAAGGACGGTCACGCTCCCCTGATCCAGCAGCGCACGGGCTTGCTGATCGACGCCTATTTCTCCGGGAGCAAGGTCGCTTGGATTCTAGATAACGTCCCCGGTGCTCGCAGCCTGGCCGAGGCCGGGAAGCTGGCCTTCGGCACCGTTGACACCTGGCTAGTGTGGAAGCTTACGCAAGGGAGGGTTCACGCCACCGATGTCAGCAATGCCTCGCGCACCATGGTATTCAACATTCACACCGGCGAGTGGGACCGCGAACTGCTCGAGCTTCTTCGAATTCCCCTCGCGATCATGCCGGATGTTCGCTCATCGAGTGAGATATACGGCGACGCGCGCGGAGTACCAAGGCTCGAGAAGATTCCAATCGCCGGCATCGCCGGAGATCAGCAGGCCGCACTTTTCGGCCAACAATGCTGCCAGCCAGGCATGACCAAGAACACCTACGGGACTGGCTGCTTCATGCTGCAGAATACCGGCAAGCGAGCAGTGCCCTCCTCTAATCAGTTGGTCACCACGGTCGCCTGGAAGATCAAAGACGCGACTGAATATGCGCTGGAAGGCAGCGTCTTCGTCGGAGGGGCGGTGGTGCAGTGGCTGCGAGACGGTCTGGGAGTGATTCGCAACTCACAAGAAGTTGAGCCCCTCGCCAAATCCGTGCCCGACAACGGCGGCGTGTATTTCGTCCCGGCTTTCGTCGGCCTAGGCGCACCACACTGGGATTCTTACGCCCGTGGATCAATTTTTGGAATCACCCGCGGCACCACCGCCGGTCACATTGCGCGCGCAGCGGTAGAGAGCATTGCATACCAGGTCGCCGACTTGCTCGACGCTATGCGCCGCGACTCGGGCGACGCCGTAAAAGAACTCCGCGTGGATGGTGGCGCTGCCGCCAACGACAGCCTCATGCAATTCCAGGCCGATATTCTTGGCATTCCTGTGGTCCGTCCGGCTGTGACGGAGACAACAGCGATGGGCGCCGCCTACCTGGCGGGCCTCGCCGTCGGTTTCTGGCGCTCAGGTCTCGATTCGCTCACCGCTGGGAAAAGCCGCCGCTTTGACCCGCAGATGCCGTCATCGCAAGCTCAATCACTGCGTGACCGCTGGAACGAGGCTGTCTCGCGTTCGAAAGCCTGGGATCGAAGTACGTAGTCGGCATCCCGCTGGCAAGCGATGAAAACCTCGAGGCTGCCCCATCCTTGGCGCGTTTTGTGCGACAGGGTGGGGATTTTGACTTTCGCGGTGTGATAGCGATTTTCCGGGGAGCAAGGCTGGCGCGGCTCGCCACCAGATCTGATAGTGTTAGGACTTCTTAAGGTTCAAACCAAAACACCGCCCCCCGCGAGATCGTAGGCAGAGTGAATCGAATCGATTCTCCGCTGCGCTCTCCCTTTACCGCCTGCACCTGCCCGAGAAACGGAAGAAAGAACCCCTTCCCCTCGGCTTTTGCCTGCACCGTGACCTCCACTCCGTCTTGCGGCGTCTGCACCGGGTTTGACCCTCCGCGCAATCCTGCGAAGTTGGCAAGAAAGACGCTGATGTGCCCATCACTGGTGCGAGCAATCGACGTCGCAATCTGCGGCGACGCATGGATCCGCACCGCATCAGCACCTCGCACGCTGGCGAAGAACTCCCGCGCGGAATCCGGTGAGCTGTGTTCAAAGTCTTTCTCAATTGCCACGTTGTAGGCCTTCCCGGGACACTCCCGAACTCGCACGATATTCGACATGTCGCCCAACTCTGTAGCGTCTGTTCCCGTCACAACGAGTTTTTTTGTCGCGGCGAACTTCTTTAACCACTCTTTCTCGCTCCGTCCAAGCACGCGAACATCCGGCAGCACCAGCGTCTCTCCATGAAACTCAGCCAGCGTCCGCGGCGTCACAATCTGAAACTCAAGATGCTTCTGCATCAGCAGAATCAATATCCCTCGATAGGACGCAAGGAAATCCTCAGCATAGAGGTTTCTTGTCTCCGGTGAAAAATAGACTCCGATTGGATCAATCGGCGCCCGAGGCAAATAAAACGTCTTCTCATGCTCACCGATCCAGTCAAAAATCTTCTTGCGCGTCAGCAGATCATTCGATCCCGCCATTGAGTGCCCCGGCGCATCCCAGAAGTTCGCGCCCACCATGATCTGAGACATCGCGAGATTCATCATCGCTTCGCGCTTATCGACGACCTTGTCGCCATCCCACGAATAATTCAAAATCCACGTCGCCTTCCCCTGCGCGAATGCACGAAATGAATGCATCCCAACCTGATAGCGGAACCAATCCAGCGGCTTGCGCGATGACGCCATGTGATCCCCACTGCCAAACTCATATTCATGGGCAATCGCATCGACCACCGGGTAGAGGCTGTACACGTCCGCTCCGACCCGCACTGCCTCCTCCTCGATGCCGGGATAAATCTCCGGAATCGTCTTGATCTCCGGATTCACAGCTTTTGCCGTGTGATCGATCTCCGCCATAAAATCTGTGAACGTCTGAATCCGAAACTCCACCCACTTCCGAAACCCCGCATCAGAAAAGTCCCCGATCCTTACGTCGTGCTTCGCATCTAGCCCGGTCTTCTGCTTGAATTCCGCGACGGTGTAATCATCAAAGCTGGCCCAGGTGTTTTCCCAGCCCTCGAAGTGCGTCATCCAATACGGAATATCGACGTAGATCCCGTCAATCCCCGTCCCCGCGATCTCGCGTACACGCTCCATGTAGATCTTGCGCCACTCCGTCGCGTAAGGACTGACCCACACGTCCTCATCGCCGGGCGCGATCCAAAACGCGGTCCCTCCACCGAAAATCGCCGGTTCGCCCGTGATCTTCCGTTGCAGCCAATCGGGATGGTCCTTCGCCATCGTATGCTCTACCTTGTCTCCATGCGCGGTGATGCATTCCGTGCCGGCGATGTAAACGAACGCGTGATTCCCAACTTTGTGCGCCGCCACAGCCACATCGCGGATCGCCTTCAGCTTCGCCTCGGGATGAAGAAAACTCTCATACCGCCCGGGGATATCGTTATCGACCTCGATCCCCGAGACGCCGCTCTCCTGCGCCCGGCGCACGATCTCCGCCGCATCGCCGCCCTTCAACCCATAAGCCCCGATGCGAACGTAGTTAGTCCAGTCCTGCTTTTCGGCAGGAGCCGCGATCAACCCGTAAGCAAACAACACGAGAATTGCAAATAAAGCTTTTGGTTTCATGTTTTGTTCCCGATTATCCCGCTGGCCTTCAGGAAGGATCGTCGTTCCATGTTCAGCTCCTCAGAGCCGTCGACAGCCACAGAAGAAAAGGGCCTGATCCCGCTCGCGCGAGATCAGGCAGTGAGGAGCTAGAACTGGTACCGCGCCCCAAACTGCATTCTGCGGAAGTTGTTGGTTGTGGAAGTGACCTGGCCTAAAGCGCCGTCTCCTGATCCAACATCGGGGAAGGCAAAGCGCTGGTGATTGAACGCGTTGAACATTTCGGCGCGCACCTGGAGAAGTTGCCCCTCGTGGATCTTGAATTCTTTGGAGAGCGAGGTGTCCAGGTTGCGGATGCCGTCACCGCGCAAGTTGGAGAAGTGTCTGGGCGCATTGCCCGGAACGTTGTCGCCAGGATCGCCAAAACAATCCTGATTCAGGACACTCTCGCCTAACTTTGCCGCATCGTGATAACTCAGGCCGGTCGAAAGTTGAGAGCAGATCACGTTCGGTCGTTGATTGCCGTCCGCCAGGAGTCCGGCATCGTTGAAGAGAGCCAGGGGATTGCCGGATTGCACGGTGACCACCGTGTTCAATGCCCACCCACCCACGATGCCATCTAGCACGCGGTTCATGCCGCGTCCGATCCAGCGGTCTCTCCCGAAAGGAAGATCGAGAATGATAGCGGCAGTCAAACGGTGGGGAGCGTCGTTGGAGCCGATCCCGTGTTCGACTCTGAGATTGTCGAGGACCTGTGGATTATCCAGGCCCAGATTTCCAATCCACGCATTGCGACCGGCAGAGGAATCATCGGTCGCCTTCGAAAAAGTGTAGTTTCCCTCAAAGCTGATGTAATGGCTGGCACGCTTTTGGAAACGAATTTGTAACGAGTGGTACCAGGAGTTGGCATTCAGCGTCGGCAATCCCTCGAACCCACCATCAAACTGGGGGTAAGGTTCGAGCAGCAGTTGCTGCGGAATCGCATCATCCGCGTACCGGGAATCCACCACATCAGCGGCGTTGAAAATTGGGCTCGCCGGACACCATGGCCCCGTCATCGCTGCAGACGCCGTGAAGAAGCACTGGAACGGGTTTGGCACGTTAGTATTGAGATAATCCGTTACCCAGGAGTCGTCATGGTTGGGATCTGGTGCCGGCGGGTTGATCGCAGGATCGTTGGCCGCAGCCACGAGTTGCTGCCGAATCGACGATGGCAGGAAGTTGCGATTGCGAGTGGAAATCCCACCTGCTCCAGCCCAGGGCAGATGAGTGCTGCGGTTGGCGGAGTAATCCACCCCCACCACGATCTGCCCCGGAAACATGTGCTGAATGCCCAGATTCCATTGGTAGATCTCTGCATTACGAGCCGTGCCAGTGTCCAGGTCGCTCGAGTTCCCGAAGCCCCACTGTGCCAGTTTGCCGTAGACGGTTCCTTGCGGAGGTGCGAGGCCGTCAGGAAACGGGCTGATACAACTGGGCTGGATGGTGGGCGAAGGTCCAAGACACGCGTCCTGGTTCGCGAAATTGTTCTTGGTGAAAAACATAGAGGCGGTCTTGGCAAATGCCGGGCCCGCATACTGGTAGTTGGTGGCGACGTTCATCCCGTAGAAGACTCCCGCACCGCCCCGCAACACAGTATTGGACGTGAGTTGATATGCGAACCCTAAACGCGGAGCCCAATTGTTTCTGTCCACCGGTGAGTTGCGGCGTCCGGAAGTTGCAAACACTGAGGTTCCCCTGATTGATCCAATCTGTCCGAAATCGAGTTCGGGGAAATCTGAATTCTGATTGCGGCTAACCGGAATGCTGATTCCTGTGTCTGCTGTGAAATCGCTGAACTGGAGCCGGTTGAGGCGCTCGGTGTAAGGAGTGCTCCATTCATACCGTAGCCCGAGATTTACCGTCAGTTTGGGAGTAACTTTCCAGTCATCCTGCACGTAGAAAGCAGTCTCTTTCGATTTATCCGCAACTGCAGGAACGATATGAAGTGAGGCGTCGTGCGGATATCCGACCAAAATCGTGGCAAACGGGTTCCCCTGTCGATGATCGTCGTCTCCCAGGCTGCCGTTGGGTTGAGAAGTCGTCACATCGCGCGAGAAGTTGAAGATGCCCGTGGGATTGTCGGGTTGCCAGAAGTTGTTGAAGAATACGCGCTGCTCGCCTCCGAACTTGATGGAATGCCGTCCCTTCACCCATTGCAGACCGGAAGAATAACTAAAAAGGGTGTGGGCAAAGTGGGTGTCCACACAGCATTGGGTAAAAATCGACAGGAAGGGGTCATCGACACCGATAGTGGGCATGCGCGTGAGCCCATTGGCCGCAAGGTCCGGCGACAGGCCTACATCGCTGAGCGTTGGGTAATTGTTACTAATGCCGGGAGCATGCACGCGGTCAACGCTGAACCGGCTTGTCAAAAGTGCAGTCGGAGTGACGGACCAGTTGTACTCCACACCACCGTTCTGGACACTCGCCGGGTAAATGATGCCGTCACCCTGATCGCTCCCGATGATCGTCGGCGCGGTCTCTTTGTCGTGATGAAGACTGTAACGTCCGCCAATTCTGTGATTGGCAGTGAACTGGTGATCCAACTTGACGTCAAACTGCCATGCGGGGTGGGTATCGATAATGATTTGGCGCCAGTTGGGATCCGGGTAAACCGCGTCCGGTATGTTGGCGTGCGGGTACAGATTCAGAATCGCCTGCCCGATGGGGTCGATCTGGCTTTGGGGAATAACGTTGCCGGGAAATTGGTTGTGCTGACAAGGCGGGGCGGGTACTTGGTTCCCCGCACATGGGTCATAGATTCCAGCGTTCACGGACAAGCCATCGGGGTCATCCGCGGGGTCCTTAGGCAGGTTCGCCGGACTCTGAGAGAAGTCGCCTGTGCGTTCCAAGTCGGTTGGAACGACGCCACTGAGATTGACCGGATTCTGCTGCCGAACCTTCTCAAAATCGACGAAAAAGAATGTCTTGTTTTTCTGAATCGGCCCGCCAAGCGAGAATCCGTACTGATCACGCACGTGATCCGGCCGCGGGCCGCTATTGAAGAAGTCTCGGGCATCCGTTGCTGACCGCTGGAAATACCACCAACCGCTGCCGTGAAATGCATTGCCCCCCTGTTTTAGCACCATGTTCACAAGGGTGCCGCCGTTGTTCCCGAACTCTGCTGAAAAACTATTGTTCTGAACCTTGAACTCCTGCACGATCTCGACGGATGGCTGGTAGTAGACGTTGGAGTTGCCACCCTCGCCTTGTTCCGGCGAGCTGATCGGACTACCGTCAAGAGTTACTTGTGCTGTGGCGTTACGTTGGCCGTTCGAGACGAAGTTGGTGCCGGTTGGATAGTTGTCATTGATCCCGGAACCGGTAGTTTCGGTTACTCCGCCCGCCAAGAAGACCAGTCCAAACATGCTGCGGCCGTAAAGCGGGATATCGCGCACGTATTCATTGGTCACGTCCGTGCCGATCGCCGCGCTCTCCGTGTCCAGCAAAGGAGCAGCTTGTGTCACCTCCACCGTCGTGATGACGCCCAACGGGTGCAACTCGAAGTCGATCGACGTCTGCTGATCGACCTGCAGCACTACATTCTTTTGTTCGGCGGAGCGAAACCCTTCTTTATCGGCTTTGATCGTGTATACCGCCGGACGTAGTCCTGTGAGAATGTAGAGCCCATTCCCATCACTATGCGCCGTGGTCGGGATGCCGGTCGCGTCGTTGGTGATTGTGACCGTCGCGCCGGTCACCATCGCGCCGCTCTGGTCCTTCACCACGCCTCGCACCTGCGCTGTATAGCTAGCCTGGCCGAACGCGCCAGCGGTTACAGCCAGAACGATGGCGCACCATAATGAGGACGCAACCAACCTGCGGCAGACACGCATAGCAGCCTCCATCTTTCGTATTATTACGAGTCAACACTATTACTTTCGTTTATCTCGAAAGTCAAGACAAATCGCAGCGAAAAACTACCCTTCGCCCGCATCCACAAGCATATGAAGATCAACGTCATTAGGCCGTAGTTCACGGCAGGAACCAGCGCTCCCATCGAATCCGGAGGACGAAATCGGCCAAAGGGAGTGGGTTGCGAAGATTGCTTGGTGGGTCGGGATATCGATTAGCTGTGCAGTCCCGAACCGAGCAGAGTGTCAATTCGATTCCGATATACACAATCAACAAAGATGGCACGCTCACCGTCGCTGGGATGGCACCAACGGGAATCGACACACTCTCTAAGAGCTTGGCCGCGCCCACAAGGTGGCCCGAGTGCTGATGATGTTTTTTTGCTGTATCGGCCTTTGGAAAGGGAGGGTTAACTGAACTGCGCGACGCTTCGCCTTTAGGCAGACTTCTTGGTAGGCAGGCAGAACTCGATTACTTTTCCTCGTTCGTGCACCGGAATCCATTTCGCACGCCACCGGAAATTAGTCGGTATGTAAAACTCAATTACTCTCGCCACGGCTCCGTACTTCCTATCGTCTGCCTCTCGGCAAATACAATTACTGCCTCGTTTCCTCTACGGGTGGCCTAGCCACTCCCACCCGCAGTCGCAGCGGGTGGAATCGCTCAGCCTGAGCTTCCTCAGAAGCGCTTTACACAACGCACATGATCGCATCCACATCGTTTTGCTCCATTCCTCGAACACAACATTCGACTCCGCGATCGCTATACCGGATGCAGCCCAGATGTCATTTGATTGTCAAACGAATCCCTTCCACCTCTCCGATATACAGCTGTCGGAAGGTGTGCTCTTTGCTTCCCGGCGTCCGCGAACACGAGCGTCCCAGTTTCGCCCACACTTCATTGTGTCAATCGAAGCCAAACCGTTTCGCCGATTCGCTTCAGGGAATGCCGTTTCTTGCCGCCTCGGCTGTGTTTCAATGCACGGCGGTATGCATACCGACAGGGCTAGAACAGTTGTAGTAAGTCTGGCATCATGAAGCGGAAAGTCTCCTCCCCATGAAAGCCGCAATTCTTGCCGCGCCCGCAGCAATTTCAGAACGTCCTCTCCAGATTGTTGATGTTGCAGATCCGCGAGTGCGATCAGGGCACGTGCTGCTGCGCGTGCGGGCGTGCGGAGTGTGTCGCACGGATCTGCACATTGTGGAAGGGGAATTGCCGCCCAAACAGCTGCGGATCATTCCTGGCCACCAGATCGTGGGCGAGGTCATCGATGGGGCCTCGGCAGACATTCCCCTTGGCACACGCGTGGGCGTCTCCTGGGTTGGGGGCACCGATGGCACTTGTCCGTATTGCCTCAAGGGTCTCGAAAACCTTTGCGACTCACCCACGTTCACCGGTTACACCGTAGCAGGCGGCTATGCGGAGTGCGCTTTTGCGCGTGCTGACTTTGTCTTTCCTCTACCGAATTCGCTCGACGATCTGCACGCGGCGCCACTGCTCTGTGCCGGCATCATTGGCTTTCGCAGCTTGCGCGTGGCTGGAGTCGAACGGGGTGAACGTGTGGGTTTGTTTGGCTTCGGTGCGTCGGCTCACCTGGCGATTGCAGTTCTGCTCGGGTGGAAGTGCGAAGTGTATGTCTCCACGCGCGGCAAGTCTCATCGCGAACTTGCCGAGTCGTTGGGAGCTACGTGGGTGGGAAGCGAAACAGAGAAGCCGCCTGTGGAACTGGATCGTGCGATCACCTTTGCGCCAAGTGGTGACGTGGTGATCGCAGCGCTCTCCAGTTTGCGTAAGGGCGGCGTGGTGGCGATCAATGCGATCCATCTTGATCGCGTGCCGCAGTTCGACTATGACACGCTGCTGTGGGGCGAGCGGCAGATTCGCAGCGTGGCGAACATGACGCGCGCCGACGCACGTGACTTCCTTGCGCTGGCCGCGAAGATCGGGCTGCGGCCTAAGGTGACTGTGTTTTCGCTCAATCAAGCTAACGAAGCGCTCATGGCTGTGAAACATGACGCGGTGGACGGCGCTGCGGTGATCGTGCCGTAACGTTATCGCGGCCTTGCCAGGATGAAGGTCGCGATCAGCAGCAGGCAGAATGCGGTGGCGTGCTTCAGTTCACTCCAGCCCAGACGACGGACGACTAATGGAGTCGGTTCCTGAACGAAGTAGAACCATCCGCGGAACAGGAGCGGGGCGAAGGCTAGTGACGCGATAGGGGGCATCAGGCGCGCCAGGCAAGCCAGGGTGATGATCGCGGTCATGAGTGCCTGCCCAAGCGCGAATACCCACCCATTGGCGAACTTCGCGCGGAATCCCTGGATCTTTGCCGTGTGAATGCGGAGTTGGACGTAGTGAATCTGGTCGCCGGCGAACAGGATATTTGCGAGCCACAACATCCATGCCGTCGCGTTGAATTCTCCGGTGATGACGTAATAGGCGGCGGGTGCGGAGGCAGTCAGGCCGATTGTTCCCACCATCTCGGAGAGCATGCGCGTTCGCCGCCCCATTTTCTTCAGAACGGCCTGCGCAATGAAAGCCGCCGCCACCGCCGCGCCAAGCGGCCACAGGCCGACATTTCTTCCCGCCCACAGCAGCGCCGCCAGCGTGACAGCGGCAATGCCTGCCAATAGGACGATGATCGAGCGGAGCGTATGAGACTCATCCAGGGTTTGAGCGCGCATGGCGGAAGTGCCCAGTAGGCTTTCGAGAGGAGTTCTCAGCCAAAATAAGGCAAGAGCGGCAGTCAACAACAGAATCAGGGGAAAGATGTGACTCGCCTGATGGAATGCCACGCCGGCTCCGGTGACCATCGGAACCAGCAGCAGACCCCACGCGCCGTGTTCGCGAGGAAGGATCAGAGCGCGGCGGCGTTCGCGGCGGGCTTTGTCGGTGACTGTGTCTACCGTTGAGTTGAACGAGTTTATGTTATGAGTTTCGGAGATGTTCAAGACTGCCAAGATTGCACCCTAGGGGCTAAAAGCCCAATTCTCGATCTGGCCCGTGCGGCGCGGCTGAAGCCGCGCCCCTTCAAACCCAATCCGCTTTGCGCCGTGCCCGCACGCTGCTCACGGAGTGCGAGGGCAAGATACCCTCGTCTCGGCCGGCGAGCCAGCGCTACATTTTTCAACGCCATCCCGCCATGTGGATGTGGGTCATACCTTTTACAGCGCGCATGTACTGGGCACGCTCGAAAGCGGCGGGATCGGGGCAGCGAATCTGGCTCATGCTGCCTTGCATCTGCTGCACGGATTCGTACTCATGTTCTTCCATCCACTCGCGCACTTCGCGCTCCACGTGCCGCAGATGGTTTATGCCGTGGCGCATCAGCGACGAACAAAGCATCGTCACGTTAGCGCCCACCATCAGCAACTTGACCACGTCTTCGGCGGTGTGGACTCCACTTGTGGCTGCCAGACTTGCTTTGAGCTTTCCGTAAAGGATTCCGATCCAGGTGAGCGGCAGACGCAGAGCTTGTTGCGAGCTCAGCAGGACATTGGGACGAATTTCCAGTTCCTCGAGATCGATGTCCGGCTGATAGAAGCGGTTGAAGAGCACCAGTCCGTCGGCACCGGCATCATCGAGGCGGTGGGCCATGTTGGTGAAATTACTGAAGAACGGGCTGAGTTTGACCGCAACCGGAATCGTGACTGTCCCCTTCACAGCGCTCACGATGTCCAAATAAGTCTTCTCGACATCGGCCGCGGTGAGCTTCGGATCTGTCGGAATGTAGTAGATATTACATTCGATAGCGTCGGCGCCAGCGCGCTCGATCTCGCCAGCGAACTTGGTCCATCCGCCAAGGGTTGAGCCGTTGAGGCTCGCGATGATCGGCATGCCAACGGAGGCTTTCGCCTTGCGGATGTGATTGAGATATCCCTCGGGACCGGTGTGGAATTCGCTTGGCTGCGGGAAGTAGGTGAGGGACTCGGCGAAGCTCTCAGTTCCCGCGGAAAGATGGTATTGCAGGTCGATCTCTTCTTGGCGCAACTGCTCTTCGAACAGGGAATAGAGCACCACGGCGGCCGCGCCGGCGTCTTCCAGGCGGCAGATGCCATCGATGTCGCGGGAGAGTGGGGAGGCTGAGACCACCAACGGGGAGGGCAGCTTCAGGCCGAGATAAGTCGTGGTCAGGTCGATCATCAGGTTCTCCTTACTTCATCGTTCGAGTTCTGGAAGTCAAAACCCCCCACCCTCTCGCAAAACCCGCGAGAAGGTGGAGCACCCTCTTATTTTGTTGTGCCTACTGGGCTCGGTTTCTCCGGGGCCGCTTTCGCCGGCTCTTCTTTGGGTGCCGCGTGCTCCGATTTGCGAGCAGCCAGGTACTCATACATGTGGAAGCGTTTTTCCACATCTTCCTGTGCTGCTTTCCAGAGTCGCTCGGCGTCTTCCGGCTTGCTCTTGGTCAGCATCTTGAAACGCGTTTGCTGCAGCAGGTATTCCTGCAATTTGCGGCTCGGTGCGCGAGAATCCAAAGCCAACGGGTTCTCGCCGATCGCAGTCTTCTCCGGGTTGTAGCGGTAGAGCAACCACTGGCCGGACTCGACCGCAACTTTCTGATCGCTCATGGAGGTTGTCATATCGATGCCGTGAGCAATACAGGAAGAATAGGCAATGATGATGCTCGGACCGTCGTAGGCTTCGGCTTCGAGGAATGCCTTGAGCGTGTGCTCGTCCTTTGCGCCCATGGCAACGCTGGCGACGTATACGCTGCCGTAGGTCATGGCCATCATGCCGAGGTCTTTCTTCGGTCCGGGCTTGCCGCCAGCGGCGAACTTCGCGACCGCGCCGCGCGGAGTCGACTTGGATGCCTGGCCGCCGGTGTTGGAGTAGACCTCAGTGTCGAGCACCAGCAGGTTGACGTTGCGTCCGCTGGCCAGGACGTGATCGAGGCCACCGTAGCCAATGTCATAAGCCCATCCGTCGCCGCCGATGATCCAGACACTTTTCTTCACGAGCATGTCGGCGATGGCAAGAAGTTGTCTGGCCTCAGGTTTGTCTAACTTCTGCAGCTTCTCTTTCAGGATGTCAACGCGCTGACGTTGCTCATAGATGTCGGCTTCATCCTTCTGTTTTGCCGTGAGCAGGGAGGTGGCGAGATTCTCGCCAATGTTGTCTGACAACCGCCGCACCAACTCTTGCGCATATTCAGTCTGCTTGTCGATCGAGACACGGAACCCGAGGCCGAATTCGGCGTTGTCTTCGAAAAGGGAGTTGGACCATGCCGGGCCGCGGCCGTCAGCATTCTTGGCCCACGGTGTGGTAGGCAAATTGCCGCCGTAGATTGAGGAGCAACCGGTCGCGTTAGCTACGACAGCGCGGTCGCCGAAGAGTTGCGAGACCAGCTTCACGTAGGGCGTCTCGCCGCATCCGGAGCAGGCGCCAGAGAACTCGAACAAAGGCTCCTGCACCTGCTGCTGGCGGATTGTCCCGACTTTGATCTTGCGGCGATCGAGTTCGGGAATGTTGAGGAAGAATTCCCAGTTCTCTTTCTCGGGAGCGCGTAGCGGAGGCTGCGGAACCATGTTGATGGCTTTCAGCCGGACTTCGCTCTTGTTCTTCACCGGACAGATATCGACGCAGACGCCGCACCCGGTACAATCCTCCGGCGCGACCTGGATCGTGTATTTCATTCCCGCCCATTCTTTGTCGCGCGCGTCGCAGGACTTGAAGGTCGACGGGGCGCCTGCCAGTTCCTTGCTGTCATACACCTTGATGCGGATGACAGCGTGCGGACAGACCATGGCGCACTTGCCGCACTGTATGCAGATCTTCGAATCCCAGGCGGGAATCTCCAGAGCCAGGTTGCGCTTCTCCCACTGCGCGGTGGCTGTCGGGAAAGTGCCATCGCAGGAGAAGGCGCTGACGGGGAGTTCGTCGCCTTTGCCCGCGTAAATGGTGCCGAGCACGTCGCGCTCGAAGTGTGGGGCTCCGGGGAACACCGGCGGCAGTTCGATTTTGCTGGTCACGGCGGCGGGCAGCTTTACTTCGAAAAGGTGCGCAAGGGTCTCGTCGACCGCGAGCATGTTCTTCTTAACGACTTCTTCGCCTTTCTTCCCGTAGGTGTCGCGAATCGATTTGCGGATGGCTTCAATCGCTTCGTCACCGGGCAGGACTTTCGAGATAGCGAAGAAGCAGACCTGCATGATGACGTTCATGCGCGATCCCATGCCGGCGTCGCGCGCGACCTTGTAGGCATCAATCGCATAGAATCTGGCTTTTTTCGCGATCAGTTGTTGCTGCAATTCGCGCGGGAGATGATCCCAGACTTCTTCTTTGCCGAAGGGGCTGTTCAGCAGGAAGACGCCGCCTTCGACCAGCGAGCTGAGCATGTCGTAGCGCTCGAGAAAGATCCACTGATGGCAGGCAATGAAGTTCGCCTTCGAGACCAGGTAGCTCGATTTGATCGGCTGCGGCCCGAAGCGCAGGTGGGAGACCGTCATTGCTCCGGATTTCTTGGAGTCGTAAACGAAGTATCCCTGGGCATAATTGTCAGTGTTTTCACCGATGATCTTGATCGAGTTCTTGTTCGCGCCCACCGTGCCGTCGGCGCCGAGGCCGTAGAACATGGCGCGGATCACGCTGTCGGGTTCGGTGGAGAACGTCGCATCATAGTCGAGGCTGGTCTGTGTGACGTCGTCTTTGATGCCGATGGTGAAGTGATCTTTGGGCTGCGGCTTCTTCAGATTGTCGTAGACCGCTTTGACCATGGCGGGAGTGAATTCCTTCGAAGACAGTCCGTAGCGGCCGCCGACCACGACTGGAGCGGCCTTCAACTTGCCGTAATGCAGCTTCAATCCTTCATTCAAAGCGCCTACTACATCGAGGTACAGAGGCTCACCAATGGCGCCGGACTCCTTGGTGCGGTCGAGGACTGCTATCTGGCGGACGGTTGAGGGGAGGGCCTCCATAAATGACTTCACGCAGAATGGGCGATAGAGGCGGACTTTGAGCAGTCCGACTTTCTCGCCGCGGGCCGCGAGATAGTCCACGGTTTCGTGCGCGATCTCTGCGCCTGAACCCATCACGACAATGACGCGCTCCGCATCGGGAGCGCCGACGTAATCGAAGAGGTGATATTTGCGTCCCACGACTTCGGCGAATTTGTTCATCGTCGCCTGGACTTTCGCCGGTGCGTCGTCGTAGTACTTGTTCGCGGTCTCGCGGATCTGGAAAAAAACGTCGGGATTCTGCGCCGTGCCGCGCAGCACCGGATGATCCGGCGAAAGCGCCCGCTCACGGTGCTCGATCACGCGGTCCATATTGATCATGACGCGCATGTCGTCTTCATTCAGCATTTCGATCTTGCTGACTTCGTGTGAAGTACGGAAGCCGTCGAAGAAATGGAGGAAGGGAATGCGCGTCTCGAGCGATGCGGAGTGAGCGATCAGAGCCAGGTCCATGGCTTCCTGCACCGAGTTCGAGCAGAGCATGGCCCATCCAGTGGTACGGCAGAACATGACATCGGAGTGATCGCCGAAGATCGAGAGCGCATGCGTGGCCACCGTGCGCGCGGAAACATGGAAGGCCGCGGGCGTCAGTTCGCCGGCGATCTTGTTCATGTTGGGGATCATCAACAGCAATCCCTGGGAGGCCGTGAATGTCGTGGCCAGAGATCCGGTCTGGAGGGCGCCATGCACGGCTCCGACTGCGCCTCCTTCGCTCTGCATCTCGATCACATGGGGAATGCTTCCCCACGCATTGGGCACAGCTTGCGAGGCCCACTCGTCAGCCCACTCGCCCATCGGCGACGAAGGAGTGATGGGGTAAATGGCAATGACTTCACTTACCCGATAAGCGACATGCGCGACGGCCTCGTTGCCGTCCATGGTCTTGAACTTGCGCTTCATGAAATCCCCCGTTCAATTATCTCGACGGGAACCACTGAGGGTGGTCCTGCGATAAATAGAGGATGCCGGAAGGAGGGTGCGAATGTCGGCACCTGGATTCACAGCGGGGCGTGATTGTGATCACACTCGGTGAGAAAGTTCCGGCAATGAAAGGACTTACAGGGTTACAGAATTGCGAGCCAATTCGGGAGTTTCCGGATGCTGAATCATTACTTTAGCGACCGATCGGTCGGGATTGTGAGAAAGAAAGGACCCATCGCCGCGAAGTGCAGCGATGGGTCCCGTAATTCCTACTCCAAATCGGTTGGGTCGTTAAACAGCACTGTCAGCTTGATGCTGCCGTGACCATATTGGGGAAAGTTCGGTTTGGCTTGATTCTTCGGGTCGAGCGTGGAAGCTGTGTCATCCGGAGGAAATAACACCAGCGAATTCAGAAACGCGATGAGGCTGTCCTGGTTGCCAGAGCTGAGGGCGGCGTACGCGTTGCGCGCCGCCAGGGCCTCGCCGCCGTGGCGAAGAATGACATCGTTTAGTGTCATGCTGCGACCATCGTGGCCGTAGGGCCCAGTGCTACCTACACCCCACAGCGGGCGCGTCAGGAATAGCGTCTGCATCGTGCCATCCCAATTGCGCTCGTAGAAATTCGTGCCCAGATCGTGGCGTTTGAAATCGGTGAAGAGGTCTTTCACCACGAACGAGTTCCCCTGAGACAGCTTGAGCAGGGGGAAACCGCTGCCGTCATCTTGCGTGTAAAAGAGCGGGTTCGCGGTGGCGAAAAGGCTGTTAAACATTCCGTTCGCCGCGTCGTAGTTGGTCTCTACGTCGGCGACGCGGCGGTCATGATTGATTGTCATGTTTGCGGTGTGGCAGGAGCCGCAGCCGATACGGTTGAAAACGGCGCGCCCGCGTTCGGTGGTGTCAGTCTGCTGGTAATGGGCGGGTTTGAAGTAGTTCAGAAGATAGAACTCAAGATGATCCACGAGGGCCGGATCGATCTCGTTTCCGTTCTGCGCATCCGGAGGTGGCGGCGCACTGATTTTGTCCTTCGATCCGTCGAGTACCATGCCGGATGGGGTGACGACCCGTCCGCCCACGCTGGCGGTCAGGAGATCGGGATCCGAAGAGGCCTCCAGCCCCATCTCTTTGTGAAAAGCTCCGACTACGAACTCGCGGATCGAAATGGTAGATCCTTCGGCAAAGAATGGTTTAATGCGCAGATCGGGGTCGATGCCAACGACTTTCGAAGTGTCAACCGTACCGTCGGGATTGGCGGTGATGCTGCCGAACTGCACGCCCTTGGTAGAGAGTGGCATGGTGATCGACCTTTTCCATTTCTGTGCGCGCGAGACCGCGAGATCGCGAGTGGCGCGAAGGTCCGTGGTCATTTCGTCGGCGAGCATCTCGCGAATTCCGAGCCCGAAAAGGTGCGGGGCATCGCGGCTATCGGGACGAGTCGCGACGTTGCCTCCGGAGCCGGCAGACCCGCGGGGACGGCCATGACAAGAAGCACAACTGTCGGTGAGTCCAGCGGCGATGCCAGGATCGGTGTTGAGATCGCCGACGCCGTCGTGTTCATTCGGGCCTTGCCCCTGCGCCTGCGTGAACTTTCTCTGGAAGAGCTGACGGCCGCGCCGGATCGAGCGGAAGGGATCGCGGTTGATGATGTAGAGCGACGAACCCGGAATCATGACACTGCCGCGCCCAGTTCCGATTTCATCCGTGAGTGACTTGTTAATCCCGGCGCCTGCAGTGCTGGTCGCCTGGGTATTGTCGATCATCTGAGCGCGCGCAGCCACGGCGAGCAGCAAAGCGTTTGCAGTCCATACAAGGATCTTCCCCAACATCTTCATGTTTCTACGCCCTTTCTTTCTGGGTCGAATTTCCAGAAAGCGACCCAGCCCACTCCGGTGGGTGGATCACCGTCTACCTATGGAAAACGGAAACGGCAGGTGAAACACGACAGGATCCAACAAAAAAGTTTGTTTCGACAGTATCCGGCTCAGCGCCCTTCCAGTGCAGTTGGGACGGTTCTAGCCTTTGGTGGCGAGGTATTGGCAGACGCGCTTGATGGTGTCGCGCTGGTTGTCGTTCAGGGTAAGGAATTCGAAACCGTAGCGCAGACCCTGGCGATAGCGGACAATAGCGCGGACTTTGATCGGATAGGGAGTCAGCGGGAGAGGAATTTCCAGGGTCACGATCTCACCGGGTTCAAGGCTACCTGTCAGTGTGGCGCCAATGCCATCTTGGCCCATTTCAGTGGAGCGCCCCCAGCACTGACGGAATTCGCCAGCCTGAAACATCTTGACCTGCAGGCGGACGTCAATCACGAAGCGGGGAAATCGGCGGGTAAAGTTCTGCTTACCGGGGGTGCGCTCGCCGCTGGACGTGTTGCTGCCATTTTCGGCACCCGCGGCGGCGGCTTGAGCTTTCTTCTCGATAGCCATACAAGAATGAGGCTCGACGCTGAGCCCCTGACAAACAATTGCTAATTTCCGTGCAACAGATAGCCGGGTTCAAGGGGAAGCTTCCCGGCGAGCTTTACCACTGAAACACTGCTGTTAATCGCGTAAACATCGACGATGCCAAGCGCTCCGGGAATGGACGCCACCTTATTCACCAGATCCTCGTCCGATTCCACGATCATGATGGCAGGATGATTGTTGCGCCCATGATTGGCCGTGGCGATGAGATCTTTCACCTGCGCCTCAGGCAATTCGTAGACTTTTTCCAAGAACAACTTCATCTCGGGAGTAGCCGGAGCGCGCATGATCAGCGTGACTGGTTTCCCATCTGGCCAGCGGTTGGTCTGGGCTTTGCACACCTTCACCAGATCCGGCAACGAGATGGCGGCGAGCGAGTTGGACTTGTTGGAGACGACAGCAAGATCGCGCGCGGCTGCCAGGGAAATGCTGACTGCGACAAATAATGAGGCGCTTATGAATTTGCGGAACACGCTCGCTCCCACAAGACAGGACAGTCCATAGGCTCGATTTTCGTGGAATTTGGTCATCGGCTCAACGTAACCAAGGTCATGTGCCTCAGGGTTTGGGTGGGGAGCGAAATTACCCTCCGTCCCAGCGATCCTGAAGAGCCGAAAGGGGATAAAGACTCAATGATCGAAGGGATTGGCAATTGGCCGGAGATCAGGTAGGCTATCGCTTCGCCCTAGTTACGAGGACTAATTCCTCCTATGACAAATCGAATCTCTTACACTCCTCAAGACTTCCAGAAAATGTGCAAACAGGCAGAGCGAGATCAAGAAACTAAGAAACTGGTGTTTCTGATGGAACGGGTGAAACGCCAGATCGCTGACCGCTCCCATCCGGGCCCGGCTCAAGCGGCGGTGGGTTCAGATTCTGGTTCTATCAGGCTGCCCATCCGCTCGGTTCCGCTCGAACGCTAGCCTTTTTTATTTGTTTTTCAACCATTGGTTTCTTGATTTCCCGCCACTGGGAAACTTTTTCTCCTTCCACAAGTTTGTTTTGCGCTAGAATCGCGATACTTTGCGATCGGTCCCGACGTTGGCGGGGCCGAACGTGGGTTCGAGCAGTGCCTTCCCCCAGGAGGAGTGGATGTATCAGCATCACAAGGGCAGCCCGGCGGATTTTCGTCCGTTGCGGGATGTTGCGTCTCAGCTGCGAGACCAAACCCAGGATTTTGCAACCTCATTCAACACTGGAAATTATGATCACGCGGCCAGGGTGTTTGCGGACGACGGCGTGCTGATGGCTCCCCATTACGAGGGCGCTTATGGACAAAAGCACGTGGAGCGTCTGCTGCGCCAGTTGGGTGAAGCTGGCTACGGCGATATACGCATGGAGACGATTCGGGTGGATGATTCCGGCGATATGGCCATGGAACTCGGGCGCTTTTCGCTCATGGTGCGAAGGGCCGATGGAGCGGTGATTCCGGAGCGGGGCAAATACGTCAGGGTGTGGCGACGGCTGGGCGCTTGGCTGCTGATGGCCGACTGCTGGAATTGGACGTCACCGGCGGTGAGTGATCGTGCGGCATAAAAAATGGAGAGAGATCCACTGGAAACGCCCGCTAGCGAGAGCGGGCATGGGGCGGGAGGAAAGGTAGTCGACCCAGGGCAGTATTGTCCGAATTGCTCGTCAAAGTTGCAGGAAAGCCATTGCAAGCTGAAGTGTCCGCAGTGCGGGTTTTACTTGAGCTGCTCGGACTTTTACTGAGTTTGTTGATTGTTGATTGATTGTTGAATAGAAACACTTCCTTTGAAATTCACTGCTTCGGACTGACTCGCTGGTTTTCAATCAACAATCAAAATTCAACAATCAACAGTTCCCGTCCCGAGACGCACAAAACCAATTCCGTCTACAATGACTCCGCGACTTTATTTCTGATAAGTGAGGAGAACGTCATGCAACGCAAGGCCAGTGCAGTTTGGAAGGGTGGGTTGAAGGACGGCAAGGGGACGATTTCGGCTCCGGGAGGAGTTCTCAACAATACGCCATATTCCTTTACGACGAGATTTGAGAATGCCCCGGGAACGAATCCGGAAGAATTAATCGCTGCCGCGCATGCGGGATGCTTCTCGATGGCTTTGTCGGCCCAGTTGGGCGGCGCCAATCTCACTCCGGAGAACATTTCAACGACTGTCACTCTGTCGCTCGAAAAGCTGGACTCAGGATGGACGATTACGTCCAGCCACATTGACGTTGTGGGCAAGGTACCCGGCGCCGATGCCGCGACGTTTCAGAAATATGCCGAGGCGGCGGAGAAGGGCTGCCCGGTTTCCAAGGTGCTGAACGCGAAGATCACGATGAACGCAAAGCTGGAGTAAATGCTGCTTGATTGCGGTTGCTCTCTGTCAGATGTCATCCTGAACAGCAGCGAAGCCGCTGGGAGGGACCGTACATCGCGTCCGGACGTCGGATGAGATCGCGACCAGACATGGCATGGCGGAGATAGTTTGACAGCGAGCAACCGGGCTGTAAAATAGACGTGCAGGTCTTCCTGATCCGGTGGCCTTGGGGCTGCCGCGACGATTGAAGTCCACTTGCCATCGTGGCGGAATTGGCAGACGCGCATGGTTCAGGTCCATGTACCGGCAACGGTGTGGGGGTTCGAGTCCCTTCGATGGCACCAAAGCAATTGTTGACTTCCGGATTGTTGATTGTTGAATGAACCGCTCCAACCAGGCCAGTTCGTTTTCTACCGACCCTTCGTGTTCTCCTCATCAATTCACGTTTAGCGGAAGCGCTTTCATCATCAGACCATTGAGCGTGGCCTTCATGTCGATCGTGGTTGGATGTCTTTCGCCCAGCGTTTTGGCCGCAATGTTGAAGGCTCGGCTCATCAGCAACTGGGCTCCGCTAAAATTTCCCGTAGTTTGCAGCAGCTTGGCCAGCATACCCATTGTGCCGGCGGTTTCGGCATGGTCAGGTCCGCAGGCTTTTTCTGTCACAACCAGCGCGCGCCGGTAGATCGGTTCGGCCTCGGAGAATCGTCCGCGCTTGTGGAGAAACGTTGCCAGGTGGAACAGGGTCGAGCCGACCGCACGATTATCTGTCCCGAGGATGTGCTCATATAAGAGCAGCGCGCGCCGCAGAAGAGGCTCGCACTCTTCGGGCATTCCAGCCTGTTGAAGCGTCAGTGCCAGATTGACAAGCGTCACTGGGATCTGCGGATCACTGGGCTTGAGGACTGTCTCTTTGACCGCGAGCGCCTGGCGTAGCAGCGGGACCGCTCCCTTGGCATCCCCTTGCGCCATGCGCAAGCCTGCGAGCGTTTCCAGCACTTGTGCGCACGAGAAGTGGTCGGCGCCAAAGGCCCTTTCCCGCAATGACAGCGAGCGCCAAAAAAGAGGTTCAGCGCCGGCAAAATCGCCTCTTTCTTGCAACACCGAGCCCAGGTGAAAAAGTTGGGTCGAGACGAAGACCGCAGCTTCTTCCCCTGCTTGTTCTCCCAGGGTAAGTGCGCGCCGAATGCAGGCTTCGGCCTCAGCATACTCGCGATTTCTGAAAAGACTCCAACCCAGCGTGCCGTGCGTGATCGAGATAGCAGCGTCGTTCGCCGGCAGAAGATCTACTCTGATCTTGAGTGCCCGCCGAAGCAAGCCGACCGATTCCGCGACTTCCCCTTTAGCGATCAGCAGGGCGGCGAGTGCCTCCAGGCATTCCGCCGTGACCAGAGACCCCTTAGGGTCAGTCTTTTCCTGCAGTGCCAGAGCGCGACGCAAGAGTGGTTCCGCGGGCTCATACTCATCGTTTCCTGACAGCATGCGACCGATTTGACTAAGCGTGGCGATGAGGCGCGCATCCTCCGCTCCGAACGCTTTCTCCTGAATCGCCAGGGCGCGGCGATACAGTTCCTCCGCACCCCTGATATCACCCTTCTTCCAGAAGAGTTCCGCGAGTCCTAGAATCGAGGAGCACAATTCGAGGCTGTCAGCACCCAATATCTTCTCTCGAATGGAGAGCGATCTCTGCAACGGGGATTCAGCCTCCCGCAACTGACCCTGCTGGCTCAAAGTGATGCCGAGATTGGTGAGGCAGAGTGCAAGCTCCTCGTGATCGACGGCCGAATTCGCTTCGTGCAGTTCGAGGGACCGGCGAAAGGCGTCGGCTGCGCCGCCGAGGTCTCCCTTGCGGTGGAGTAGCAGTCCCAAGGCATTGAGGACAGGACCCGCCCCACCGTCCTGCTCTCCGTAGATTTTGGAGCGGATCTCCAGCATCCGCCGAATCATGACAATGGCCGCGTCCGGGTTTCCTTGACTGTGGTACAGCTGCGCTAGCCAATCGAGAGTTTGGAGCAAGTCCGCAGAATAAGTACCGAAGTTCAGCGCTTGGATGTAGACCACATGATGCAGCAATGGAATGGCCCCGGCCAAGTCGCCTCGCTGCATTTTGAAGTGCGCCATACGGCGCAAATAAATTCCGGCCTCAATGCCGTCTGGTCCATCCTTCTTCTGCGCGATCTGGACGAGGCGGTTTAAGGTCTGTTCGGCGAGTTCAAACCGCCCCTGGGCAGCGTAGCTGTCCGCTTGCCCGCTCAGGTCCGCTGCGTCAGGCGCGACAGGATTCCTGCCCCCTGCAAACAGCGCGCGCAGGGCGAAGAACAGCAATATCAGAATGGCGCCTTCCACGGATACCTCGGGACGTGGCTGACATGTCAAGTATAGCTGCCTCGGCATCTGGGGTGGTTCTATGCAAAGCGACTGAAATGCGGGACAATCATCCGGGGCAGGAGGGTAGACCGCTTGAAGATTTCGCAGAAAGGACTGTACGCGCTGCAAGCGATGATGACCTTGGCGCGCCGGTACGAGCAGGGCGCCATCAAGATTCGCGACATCGCAGCCGAGAGCGATCTGCCGGAGAAGTTTCTGGAACTGATTCTGCTGGAGCTGAAGAACGCGCGCATCGTCGACAGCGTGCGCGGCGCGCGCGGCGGTTATCAGTTGCGCCGGCCCCCGTCTGAAATCCCCTTGAGCGACATCATCCGGCTCGTGGATGGGCCGCTGGCTCCCATGGGCGACGCCGAGCAGTTGCGGGGGCTGATCGCGAAGGATGCGGATCACCGGGCGCTGTATGAAGTCTTTCTGGCCGTGCGCGATGCAGCTGCGAAGATTCTCGAGCACACTACCGTCGCCGATCTTGTAGCTGATAAAGGCCGTAAGGGATCCGGCGCGAAGAGCGGACCGCTGCCGGCCAAAAGAAAAGCCACCGGGGCTTAGATTGCCTCGGCGGCAATTGGGACAGCCTACGCCGATGGCACGCTCGCTTGCGCTCGCGGGGCGGACGAGGCGTCCGCCCCTACACGAGCCTACCTAGTCACCGGGATCAGATTGCCGATCATTTTTTCCAGCCGAACGTAACTGTCTTCCATTCCGCGCTCCATTCCGGTCGACAACATCATGGCCCGTGTTTGAGCGTCGGGCAAGGTCATGCGCACTCTCATAAGCGTGCCCGAGCCATCGGGCTCGAATATGGTTTCAACGTGATTGTCAGGCGTGGGGTCGGGCAGGTGCATGCGCTCGACGTGGACAATCTTGTTGTAAGGGTTGAGCTCCAGAAACTCTCCGGTCAGGTAAAACCCGCCTTTGCTGGGATGCTTCCATTCGTAACGGAATTTTCCACCGCGCCGGACATCACTATTGCAGACGGGCATGGACCAGCCCTCGGGTCCCAGCATCCACTGCTGAACGATTTTCGGGTCGGTGTGCGCGCGGTACACCGCTTCGGGCGGCGCAGCAAAGCGCCGGGTCACAATCACGTGTGTATCGCCTTCGGTCTCGAGCGTTAATTTACTCATTGCGTTTTCCTCTCTTTTCTCTTCATCGTTATTCAATATTTTTCTTCGACTTCATGGCGGCTAAAACCTGGTCGAGCCTGTCGTAGTTCTTCTCCAGCGCCTTTCGCAGCATGGCGAGCCATTGATCCATCGCATCGATGCCCGCCTTCGCCAGCCGGCGCGGGCGCCTGGTTCCGTCGATTCGGCCGACAATCAGCCCGGCTTCTTCGAGCACTTTGAGATGCTGCGAGATTGCGGGCTGCGTCATCTTGAATGGCTTGGCCAACTCCATCACCGTCGCCTCTCCAAGCGCGAGTTGGGCAAGGATCGCCCGCCGCGTTGGATCGGCTAGGGCTGCGAAGGAGGCGTCTAGATTGAATGTCATTGACATAAGTAAGTAATAACTTATATAAGTAATTAATTATTGTCAAGGGGGAAATTCAAGAAGGGTTCTTGCACTTCACGGAAAGGCACTCTTAGTGAATCGGAATACGGTAGACGGTGATGGAGTAGGGATCCAATTTCACCGGGATCTTTCCCGCTTTCACTTCAAGGGTAGAGTCCTTCGGTGCCACATTCTTCGGCTGGTCGAAACTGTTCTCGGCGTTCAGATCCGCGCCTTCCAAGGTTGTGACCTTCGCGGTGCCCGACGCGTTCGCGCCATGCACATCGATCTCGACCGCCCGCGTCGTGGAAGCTACATTGATCGCCTTGACGATCAGTTCGTGCATGCGCTCGTCGAGTGATGCGGTGGTGTAGAGCCCGTCCTGCGCCGGCGGCGTTACCGGAACAATTCGCGTTCCAACGTTGCTGGCAAAGATTCTCTGCACGTAGTAATTCGGAGTGCCGTAAGAACGCAGGTTGTCGAACCAGATCGCGTCGGGAGTCCATTGCCATGCGTCGACGTGCGCGAGTAACGGCGCATAGGATGCCATGCGCACAATGTCGCCGTTGCGCTCGAGGCCCGTCATAAACGCAGCTTCGGCGATGGCCGCGTTCCAGTTGTTGTGATTGTCCGGCCTCGCCACGCCCGCCGTCTGCGCCGCGTACTCACCCGCGAACACCTTCGGTCCCGAGCGGTCGTAATGGTCGTAGCGTCCGGTGTTTGAAAGGAACCATTGCGGGTTCATGTAATAGTGTTCGTCCACGACGTCGGCTTTCAGTTGGCGCCAGTTCGACCACAGAAACTGGAATTGATCTCCTGAAGGCGAAGGGCCAGCGGCCACGACGAGGTTGATCTCCGGATACCTCGCCTTGAGAGCCGTCGCGAACATTTTGTAGCGCTCGACATAAGGCTGCCCCCATTGCTCGTTACCGACCCCAAGCATTGTCAGATGGAATGGTGCGGGATGCCCCATCTGCGCGCGTACTTTACCCCACGGCGACGTTGCCGGACCATTGGCGAATTCGATCAGGTCGAGCGCGTCTTGAATGTATTCCTGGGTGTCGCTCAGTTGCGCCAATTCGCTAGTGTTGAACTGGCACGCCATCCCGCAGTTCAAAATCGGCAGTGGCGCCGCGCCGATGTCCTCCGCCAATTGGAAGTACTCGTAGAAGCCAAGGCCGAACGACTGGAAATAATCCGGCGCCGGGCGATGATCAAATTCATCGTTCCAGCGGTTGATAATCGTTTGTCGTTTTTCGACGTCGCCGACCGTAGTCTTCCATCGATAGCGTGTCGCCAATCGCTTGCCTTCGACGATGCAGCCTCCAGGAAAGCGAATGAAGCCAGGGTGCATGTCCGCCAGCAGTTGCACCAGGTCTTTCCGCAATCCATTCGGGCGATGGTTCCATGTGTCCACAGGAAACAGCGAGATCATGTCGAGATCGACATATCCAGGCTCATCCAGATAGAGATTGAACTGCGCATGCTGGACGGTCGCGTTCGCGCGGATGACGGTTTCATAGCGCTTCCACGATCCGTCGAACCCGGTTAGCGTTCCGCTGCCGATCTCATGGTTGCCGTCGGTGATGGTTGCCCGGACGCTTTTCGGGCCGCCGGTCCGCACATACGCGGAGAACCGGTACTCAGCTCCGCTCTCCACGCCGATCCCGCGGTAGCCGGAATTCCACAATCCGTAACCCGGCACGTACGCGCGCACGCGAAGATAATGCGGATTGGAAGAGTTGAGGGGGTCATCCGTGCGGAGACCGAGTTCTCCTCGCGTACTGTCGAGTTCTCCTTTGGCATTGATCGGCAGGATTGCGTGCCATCCTGCGAGAGGCTGGTCGAACTCGAACGAGCGGTTCTTGATACGCTCGGGGTAGAGTCCTCCGTCGGCGCCGAAGTTGATGTCTTCGAAGAAAATGCCGAACATCGTGGGCGAAATCGACGCTCCGGGGTGAGCCGCATCGACAGAAATCACCGTTGCACCCTGTTGACCCTGGATGACAGCGGACACAGGGATGAGTATGAGAGCGAGTACTGCGACGTGTTTGAGCTGCATAGGAGCCGTCAGCATTCTAGTCGCTTGCGGCCAGAGTTCTCGATTGAAATCGAGTTGGGGAGATGGAGTTGGACCGGCAAAGCCGCGAAGGCGGGAGAATAGGGCCCACGGCGCAAGCCGTGGGACTGCGACAGATTAAGATAGTCAGCCCCGGAGGGGCGAAAGATAGTCAGCCGGCTCTCATCCCCTTGCCAGACACGGGAACTGCGTGATTTTCACAGCTGCGTAACAAACTTGTGACCCACGATGAACATTCATCTTACTCGCTGAATTTCGCGAAAAGCCGCATCCCATGCGGCTTCCGCAACGAAAACGTGCGAGCCGGTTGCACCATTTTCTGTCACCGCCCTGTGAACGGCGTGCACTCGATTGAAAATGCATGTACTTACAAAGACGTATTTTTCGTTGACTGAAAAAATAGAAGGAGTACAACAGGATCGTTCTTTGACAGCTTCTTAAGTTTTTCCGGTTGGTGCGGCGTCCGGGGCTCGAGCGGAGTCACTTTCCTGATCGAAAGGTTGGGAAGGAGGGTGAGCGAGGGTCTATAGCAAAGCGCTGGTCGAGGAGAACCGAGGAGAAATGTTGAAGGCAGGATAGAGTTCCGAGGCGTAGGGTAGATTTATCCGGTTGGCGGTGAGCCCGGAGCCCAAGCAAGATCGCGCGCAGCAGCCCCGCAAGGGAAGCAGCGAGAGCAGGTCAGCAAGGGTCAAACGCGAGCTACTGGCCGAGACGAATGGATCCTACACCACCTCGGAACTCTCTTACTTTTTGCGCCGAGATCTGTAGCCTCCGGCCGCAAATGTAGCCTCGGACGCCTCGTCTGGGGTCGCGCGCAGAGCGCGCGATAAGCTCATCTAAGTCGAAAGTTTTTTCCCGATCCCGCAGATCCAACCTTTGCCTGAATCCGTAATGATTTGGACGTCCGAATAGCCGGCGTCGGCAAAGAGCCCATGATGCTCGTCGATGCTCAGGAACTTCATACCAGTTCTGGATATATATTTCTCCGCCAGTTGTGCGGTCTTCGTCGCCGCTCCTCTGTAAATCTCCGCGATGAGTACGAGCGTACCACCCGGCTTCAGCACTCGTAGAATCTCGCGCATGCCGCCCGGGAGATCAGGCCACCAGAAGTGTGTCTCCACCGCCGTGACCAGATCGAACGAATCCGCAGAGAAGGGCAATGCAGAAATAGATCCCTCATGGATCTCCACTCGGCCCGTTTCTATCGAGTGCGCGTTCACCTTCCTGGCGACACCAATGCTTACGTCAGAATAATCGAGACCGAAAACTTTTCCTTGTGTCGCTATTGCGGCTAGCTTGCTCACGGTTTTGCCGCCACCACAACCGACGTCCAGGATAGTGTCCTGCGGTTTCACCGTGATGTGGGACAGGCCCCAGTCTGTCACCTTCGAATGCCGCGAATTCATGTTCCAGACAATGAATCTGCCCAGCCATCCGGATGGCTTTTGACACTGATTTATGGGTATTCGTACGGTGGCCACGGGTGACTTGGTCTTCATTGAACTCTTAGCTGATCGCTTTGTTCTCAAACTGCCGCAGTCCGACGAGCAGGAGCAGGATGTCGAAGAAGGAGAGCACGATCAGGATCGCGACCGTCGACAGATGAGAAAACTGCGGCACTAGCGCGGCGCGCAATCCTTCGCTGGCATAGACCAACGGATTCACGAGCACAGCCCACTTCAAAATATGGAAGCCCCCAAGCGCGCTCCACGGATAGTAGGTGCAGCCGAAGAAGATCATCGGCGTGAGAATCATGCTGAACATCAAGCCAATGTGCTGCTGATTCATGGAGCAGCCGAGGGCGAGGCCTCCACAGGCGGAAAACAGAGCGACGAGCAACATCATCGCGATAAATTCGAGCGGAGCGTGAATGCGGATATCGACGCCCGGGCGGAGCAGCAGCCAACCGAGCGGGAGAACGACCAGGCCTGCGAGCAGTGCCTGGATCATGCCGGCAACAACTTTCTCGATTGCGATCCAGGAGATGTCGATCGGAGCTAGCAGGCGGTCTTCAATCTCGCGGGTCCACTGGAACTCGGCGATCAAGGGCATGGCCACGGCCCAGATTCCGGTGAACACCATGCTGATGGCGATGATGCCGGGGAGCAGCAGGCTCTTGTACTCGGGGCGCATGTATCCGCTGCCGACCATCACTCGTCCGAAGATGAAGACGAACAACAGCGGCTGCAGAAACGTCTGGAACACGATCTGAATGATATTGCGCCGCGCGACCTGGGCGTCGCGCGCGAGCATCGCGCCAAAGGCTTTCCAGTTCAATCGCGCAAACTCCTTCCGGTATGGTGCAGGAACAGGTTCTCAAGGCTAGGCTCGGAGATATGCACGTCAGACAACTCGGCCCCGACCGCCGCCGCCACAGAAGCGACTTCCGGGATGAGCGATCCGCCTCGGTCGGCGTAGACGTCGGCGCCGGTGGAATCTAGCGGACGGACTTCGCGAACGCCAGCCAGCGCCTGCAACCGTTGGATCAGTTCTGGTGTCGGCTTACCGAAGTGCAGACGGAGCAGGAATCCTCCGGGGATGGATCTTTTCAACTCATTCGGCGTGCCGAGAGCGATCATCTTGCCGTGGTCCACAATTGCGAGACGCTGGCACAATGCGTCGGCTTCTTCCATATTGTGCGTCGTAAGCAGCACGGTTTTGCCCTGCTGGTTGTATTCGCGGATGATCTCCCACAGCAGGATGCGCGTCTGCGGATCGAGGCCCGCGCTGGGCTCGTCGAGAAAGAGAACCTGCGGGTCGTGCATCATCGCGCGCGCGATCGAGAGGCGCTGCGCCATGCCGCCGGAAAATCCGCGGACCATCTGCGAAGCGCGATCGGTCAGCTTGAATTTTTCGAGCAGTTCGTCGGCGCGCTTGCTTCCTTCCTTCGGAGGGATGCCGAAGTAAGCCGCGTGAAAAACCAGGATCTCGCGCGCCGTGAGCGAGAAATCGTGATTCGGACGTTGCGGTACGACTCCGATCAGCCGCTTCACGGCGGCCTGCTCTTGCCAGACCTCGTGATCGCCGATCCATGCATTGCCGCCAGTCGCTCGCACGCGCGTCGTGAGAATGCCAATCGTGGTGGATTTGCCCGCGCCATTCGGCCCGAGCAATCCGAATATTTCTCCGGGTTCGATCTGAAGCGACAGGCCATCGAGAGCGGTAACGTGCGGCTTTGGCTGCTTCGAATTCTTCGCGTCGGAGCGCGGGATGAGACCGCCACCAGCCCCGAGCGGAGGCGCAGAGTGGTACACCTTCCGCAGATCTAGCGTGCGTACACCAACAGCCATGAGTGAGATCCTAAGGAGTAGTTACCGCGTGGTGCTGGAAGTATAACGCAATCACGCGCGTGGAAGTTACGTGTGTGTTCATCGGATGGCCTGGCGCAGGGTGCTACCGGGGCGCAAGAAGACAGGCTCGGAGCATTCCTATTACGGGTGGAATTGTGGGAAAGTAATGGAAGAAGCCCCCGTGACCTTAATGCAAGAGAGTTGGTGAGCGGAAACGTGAAGAACATTCTGCATCTTCGTCAGCTTGTGCTGGTCTGCGCTCTCGTCTGTGCGGGGATTGCGCTGGGATGTCAGCTGGCTTCGACTGGAATTGCCGATGCGGAAGCTGACGGGCAGGACGGATCGGCGCAGGCGCAAGGCGAATCCGGACTCACCATCGAAAATGATTCGGAGTTACCGGTCACGTATCCACATGCTTCCTACGAACTTCGCTTCAGGGCGCGAGGAGGTATACCGACCTTGCACTGGCGGGTGGAGAAGGGTGCGCTACCCCCGGGGCTGAAACTTGAGGACGACGGACAGCTGCACGGGTCACCAGAACGGACTGGGGAATTCCAGTTCACGGTGTCGGTGAGAGACGGAGGACAGCCACAGTCGGCGGTGCAAAAAGCATTTGTCCTGCGAGTGCGGTCGGCGCTGACGCTGAACTGGAAGGACGAAGCGCATGTGAATGGCAACCGGATTGAGGGAAGTGCGGCGGTTTCGAATACGACGGTGGATGACATCGACTTGACGTTCATCGTGCTGGCGGTCCCGGGGAATGGGCGGGCGGTGGCGATCGGGTATCAGCACTTAGTGCTCCGACGGGGGACGATTGAGAAAGAGTTGCCGTTCGGGGAGACGCTGCCGCGTGGGGGGTACGTGGTGCATGTGGATGCCGTGGGCGAGGTGGCAGCCAGGAGCGTCATCTACCGGGAGAGGATGCAGACGCCTTCGATGCTGCAGGTGACTGTGGGGCCGTAAGCGAAGCCGCGGCCCAGGGCAGCAAAAAGCTTGAACCACAAAGGACACAAAAGTCCACAAAGGACGGCCAGGGCTTTCCTTCGTGTTCCTTCGTGTCCTTTGTGGTTGAAGCCTTGAGTGTGGCCTGCAACTGGGGACGGATCAATCACATACAGGAGTGATGCAGATCACACACCCATGTGAGGGATATGCCCCAAATTCGGGTAGTGCGCGCTCATTCCAAAACCAGGGCGACTTTCGCGCTAATGGAAATAACCATCCTGTTTTATTATAGATAGGCATTGTATGGAGTGCCGGTTCGAGGTGGCTTCGAGAATGGTTCGAGGCGTGCCATTCCCTTAACGTGGGTTGAGGCGACAGCCGGGTAGCCGGAGACCTCGAGACCCTCGGGAGGTTCCGATGCGAGCTCCATACGGGTTGAACATTCTCGACAATTGCACGACATGTCCTATCAGGGGAGAACATATATTTTGCAATTTATCGGCGCAAGCCAGCCAGAGGCTGAATGAGATCAAGTCAACGGCGGTGTATCCGAAGGGCGCGATGCTCTTCATTGAGGGGCAACTCTCGCGCGGTGTGTTCGTGCTCTGCAACGGCAAGGTGAAGCTGTCGACGACGTCGAGGGAAGGCAAAACCATCATCACGAAGATTTCCGACTCTGGGGACGTGCTGGGATTAAATGCTGTGATTTCGAATGTTCCATATGAAGTCACCGCGGAAATGATGGAGCCGGGACAGGCGAATTTTATTCCGCGGGACTCGCTGCAGCTTTTCCTGAAAGAGTTTCCTGAAGTGGCGATGCGAGTGGCGCAGCAATTGAGCCGAAACTACTACACCGCATATGAAGAGATCCGGACTCTGGGTCTGTCAGCCTCGCCTTCGGAGAAGTTCGCGAAACTGCTGCTCTCATGGTCGACGAAGTCAACCCAGAGCGATGGGTCTTCGCAGGTTAAGCTGACGCTCACGCACGAGGAGATTGCCGAGATCATCGGCACGACGCGCGAGACGGTGAGCCGGCTGTTCTCAGAGTTCAAGAAGAAGCAGTTGATGCAAGCGAAAGGTGCGACGCTGGTGATCCGGAGCAGGTTTGCGCTGGAAAAGATTGTGCAATCGTATTAGAGCGAGTTGTAGGGGGTTGCGGCTCGGATCAATGTCCCGGTGCTAGAACCTGTGGTGATTGTCAGTTGTGCTCGATGCAAGCACAATGAAGGAGCCCCAGAATGATTGCATCTGCCTTTGAGTGAAGTCGATTGGTCTGTCGTCGAGTAGAACATGGGCCGCAACGATCTTGCCTTGGATCGGAGAAAAGCGGGAAACGGGGCGGCCCTATTCCGGTATCGGATTCATTCCTCGTATCAGCAAGGTCCATCCTGTAGGGCAAAACTCCTCTGACGAATCTCTCCAGGCTGGCATCTTAACTACCGATGACGGGTCGCGCCGGGCATCTCTGTTATGAGGACCTCCAAACTAGCGACGCGCGTTTTGGTGGCTTGCATTTTGGGCGCGTCGTCACTGGCTGAACCGGCACAGGACGTTGAGTCCCCCAAGCACAAGGCATGGGACATGCTCATGACAGCGGCTTACTCGCCACGCGCCAGTGAAAGGACCAACGGGATTCGAGCTCTGGGATTGCTGCGGGACAGCACGCAGGCGCGTCAACTGGCCGAGAACGCGCTGAACGATCCAAATACTGACGTACGCCGCGCGGCGGCTACCGCGCTCGGGCAGATGCATGCGAAGGAATCCATTCCGAAGCTGGAGAACGCTCTATCAGACAAAAAGATTCCGGTGGTGATGGCTGCAGCTCAATCACTGCGCGAACTGAAAGCTGACAAGTCGGCGTATGAGGTTTATTACGACCTGCTGACGGGAGAGCGCAAGAGCAACGACGGACTCATCGCGAAGCAACTGGAGACTCTTCGAAATCCAAAGGTTTTGGCCGAGATTGGTTTTTCAGAGGGCATCGGATTCGTGCCGTTTGCCGGAATCGGATGGGACGCGTGGCGGACCATGCGCAAGAAGGATCCCAATCCGGTACGGGCGGTAGCGGCCAGTCTGTTGGCACATGATCCGGATCCGGCAAGCGCGGATGCTCTGGTCAAAGCCACCAATGACAAAGATTGGATTGTCCGTGCGGCCGCGGTAGAGGCAATTGCACAACGGGGTGACGCGTCGTTGCTGCCGCGCGTGGTAAAGAAGTTATCGGACAAGAAAGAAAAAGTTCGTTACAGCGCTGCGGCGGCGGTGATCCGGTTGAGCGTAATTGAGAGGAAGACGGCGAGGAATGATAGATAAGTCCTTGTGTCACCGACTGAGACTGAACCCCGAGAGTGCGAGCCCTGATTGGCTGGAAGACTAGACCTGAGCTTATGACTTTCGCTTCTCTTTTTCTCTTAATGCGTGACGCTTCATGGCAATCTCGATGGTCGACTGCAGATCATGTCTATGAAACGGTTTCAGGATGAAGCCGTCGTGCTCGGTCCTTTTGACCCGTTCCACGGTTAGTCGATCAGAATGGGCAGTGAGATAAACGATTGGCAGGTCAACCTGTTTTCGAATCTCGCATGCCGCCTCAATGCCATCCTTCGTGCCCTTCAATCGGATGTCCATCAGAACTAGGTCGGGCCGTTCTCTGGTGGCAATCGCCACTCCCTCATCGGCCGAGTCTACCGCGCCAATGACAGAGAAGCCCAACCGCGACAGACGCTCGCGCAGCTCTTCCGCGATGAGGATTTCGTCTTCGATGATGAGAGCACGCGGCTCAGGGCGAATATTCTCAGCGTGCATCGTGGTCCACCGCGAAGTCTAAATGCGCTGCTGTACCCGGATCAGACCGTCGCACCTCAAAAGATCCGTGAATCTGATGGGCCAGCAGTCGGACCAACCTGAGGCCCAATGACTTACTCGTGTTGAGGTCGAGATCGGAAGGAATTCCCTGGCCATTATCTTCTACCAAAAGGCTGCACTTGCCGCCCGGTCTGTTGCGTAATGTTAGCTTGACTTCCCCAGTTCCGTTCGGAAACCCGTGCTTGCAGGCGTTGGATATCAGTTCGTTGAGGATCAACCCGCACGGCAGCGCTAAATCAACGCCCATTATCAACGGTTCCAGGTCGGTTTTCAATCGCAAGGGGGCGTCAGGGGATTGCATAGACGCGAGGATGTCTGCGGCAAGACTTTGCGCATATTCAGCGAAGTCGATGCGTGCGAGATTCTCCGAACTGTACAGACTCTCGTGCACGAGCGCCATCGTATGTACACGGTTTTCCATGTCGCGAAAGATCTGAATCGTTTCTTGTTCCTTGGTGTGCGTGGACTGGAGGTAGAACAGACTACAGATGACGGCCAAATTGTTCTTCACCCGATGGTGAACTTCCCGCAACAGAGCTTCCTTCCGCTCTTCACTGGCCCGCAGATTGGCAACGGCTTGTTCGGAGATTTTCGCCTGTCGCACGAGAGTCAGAATCTGCGGTACCGTAACGGGGAGTGCGACCGCCGTCGTGACCGACGCTAGGGCCGTAAAGACTTTGACAACGGCAGACATGACATAGACCGGGATCCAGATTGTGACCACTTCCATAAAATGCGTACCACCACAAGCAATAATGAAGAGACCGAAAGCCAGGAACATCCAGTGGAAAGGGATGTCGCGGCGAGTTCTGTAAATCAGGTAGGCGAGGGTCACCGAGATCGCGAAATATGCGATCCCGATAAGCATGTCGGCGGTAACGTGGGTCCAAACCAAACCCGGACTCTTCAAGTAACAATAGATATGAGGCAGGAAGTCTGCCGTGAATAGACCCTTGGTCAGCCGTGGCCATATGAGAAACGGAACAAACGTTACTGCTGAGGCAGTGAGAATCGCGTACGCCAATCGGCGGGACGGGAGTGGGGAGAGCGAGACCGGCCCCACGGCGGGTGTTGACATGGCAACCTCCGGATGGCAGTCGCGTTAAAGAGCGTCGACGAACCCCGACACGCACAGAAACTGCCGTAATCTCTCGCGAAGAAAACCGGGTAATCGCGCTAAATCCTAGGGTCCCCCAACAAAGTTCTGGTTTTCATGGGCTAAGATTGCCGGAAGAAGCATGTAGGCCCCAGGGTGGCAAACAATCGGGAAACAATTGTGGCCTTTTAGGAATGGGGAAGAATGGTCTCTAAAGTCGTACTCCTTGCCCAGCCTGCGTCGTATTGTCCTTCGACAAGGCAAGTTCTGCAAGGCAGAAGTCAGGTGTCGTGAAGCCCACGGCTGGGGCCGCCGTCCGCGAGTTACAGAATCAACTACGGTCCTCAGTTGCTCTTGCTGACCGCCAGCACGATGACTCGATCCGTCACGTTGCCCTTGGGCGGCGCCAGTTTCAGGACCACGCCATCCGCAGTCTGAGTGAATTCCACGGACGCATTGTCGACCAGGGAATGCGCTGCAGTTACCTTGCTGCTGATTGGCGACAGGGCCAGCAGCGGGGCACCCCAGTTCAGGATGTGCACGTAGATTCTGTTTTCCTTTTGTGTGGTGACTCCCCAGTCTCCGGGAGGAATTGGACCTCCGCGGGTGCCGTAGATTGAGTCGCCGTATTTCTGAAGCCATTCGCCGACGGCTTGTAGCCGTGTGACGAACTGAGGATCGATTTCGCCGTTCGGATAAGGGCCGATGTTCAGGAGCAGGTTGGAGTTGTTCCCTGCGGCGCGGACCAGGCGGCGTTCGATTTCGGCGGTGCTTTTGTAATTACTGTCTCCGATGTTGAAGCCCCAGGACCCGTTCAGTGTGTCGGAGCTTTCGAGCGGAATGTCGCTGCTCACGTATTTTGTGTTGAATCCGGCAGTGTTCTGGCCGGGGAGATCGCGCTCGAACGTCTGAACGTCTTCACCGGGACGCGGCGTTTGATGGTGATTCGGGATGATCAGCGCGGCGGGCTGTAGTTTGTGGATCAGCGCATAGGTTTTGTCGAGATGCCAGTCGGCGTTGGGCTTGTCCCACATGCCGTCGAACCATATGCCGCCGATCGCGCCATACTTGGTGAGCAACTCGGTGAGCTGGCCGTCCATGTAGGTGTCGAGATAGGCATTCCAATCACCGTGGTCCGGGCGGCCGTTGGGCCAGTCGGTGGCTCCGCGCGGATAATAATCGGGATTGTGCCAGTCGAGCTGCGAATAATAAAAGAAAAGCTTGATACCTTGGCGATGGCATTCATCGGCCAGCATCTTTAGGGGATCTTTCTTATATGGCGTCCGGGCGACTATGTTCCAGTCGGAGACTTTGGAGTCGAACATCGCGAAGCCATCGTGATGGCGCGACGTGATCGTGATGTACTTCATGCCGGCGGCCTTGGCAAGCGACACCCACGTCTTGGCGTCGAACTTCTCAGGATCGAAAAATGCAGGCAGGCGATTGTATTCGTCGAGCTTGAGATGACGCTCGTGAAAAACCCATTCGCCGTCGCCGAGCACGCTGTAGACGCCCCAGTGGATGAACATGCCGAATTTCATATCCTGAAACTCGCCACGGGCCTGCAGATTCTCGGGGGATGGCTGATAACTGGATTGAGAGAACGCGGATTGGAGAGTCAGCAGGAGAAAAGCGAGAACAAGATTTCGCAGGATGAATGGGAATCGGGTGGCCTGGGACATGGATTGTCTCCAAAGGGAGTTTAGTAGGACAATGCCAAGCTTTCGGAAACGGCTCATCGTATCAGAATCTTCAGATCACGGCAGTCTTTCGGAGTGATGCCAGATGCCCTCGCGAAGTCGCTGGGGAGCGGTGCTGCCGCAAGTGAGCGCGGCTGCGGTCGAATTCTCTTGCAGCCGGAAGCGAGTTTCGCTCATCCTTCCAACCCGCAGTTGTTGAGGAGGTAGACTTGGCCACTAAGAATGGATTGATCCAGGTCGTCAGTCGTTTTTCGTCTGAGGAAACCATCCGCCGACTGCAATCCGCTTTCGCGGAAAAGGGTCTACAGGTGTTTGCCCTGATCGATCACAGTGGTGAAGCTGAGAAAGTTGGGTTGAAGATGCCGCCGACAAAGCTTCTCATCTTTGGCAGCCCGAAAGCTGGGACGCCGCTGATGGTGGCCGCTCCCAGCCTGGCGATTGATTTGCCATTGAAGGCGCTGGTGGCTGAGGACGGGCAAAATAAGGTTACAGTGACCTTCAACGATCCTGACCACCTGCGTGAGCGCCACGGGTTTCCTGCCGAATTGACGGAGAATCTTGCCGGAGCGGGCGCGTTAATTGCCAAGGCTGTGGAATAATGCTGGCGTCGTAAGAAGCCCGTGACAGACAATTTGAACGTCAGTTATGAATCCAATCCCAACCGGGCGAGGGATCATCTCGCGAACGAGAGGACGTTTCTCGCTTGGGTGCGAACGGGCGCGGCAATCGTGGTGTTCGGATTCGCCATTGGACGGTTCTCGATCGCGCTGCGGCAGCTGACGGCTTTGCAGGGGCACCCGGTGCACCGCAGTGGCGTTTCGGTGTGGATGGGAGCGACGTCGATCGTATTGGGTGTGCTGCTGGTGGTCGGCGGGCTCTTCAGATATCGCAAAACACGCGAGCGCCTGGATCAGGGGAGGTTTGAGCCGGCGGGATTTGTGCTGGACCTGGTCACGGCTCTGACCGTACTGTTTGGGCTGGCGTTGGCGGGATATTTGATTTACATCGAGAGAAGCGTGGGATGAGTGGGGCTGAAGCCCCTGAGTCAAAAGGCGTTTGACGCGGCGCTAAAGCGCCGCTCTTCCACGGTGATGTCTAGTCCAGATGATGTTCAGTCCCGAGGTGATGTCTCGTCCCTGATATCTTGTCGGTGTGCTGTCTAGTCGCGGCGATGTCTATCCGAGCGTTCTCGGTGGAAGGTCGACTATCAACCTCTATGGCGAATGATCAGGAGAAGGAAGCGGCAGCGCGAGCGAGCTTGCGGTTTGTGAAGGATGGGCAAGTGGTTGGGCTGGGCACCGGGTCGACGGCGGCGTATTTTATTAAGCTGCTTGGGGAAGAGGTGAAGAACGGTTTGCGCGTTCGTGGCATCCCAACCTCGGTGCGAACGCGCGAACTGGCGATGAGTTTGCGGATCCCGCTGATTACGCTGGACGATTGCCAGGAAATCGACGTCACTGTTGATGGGGCAGATGAAGTCGATCCGCAGCTGCGATTAATCAAGGGTGGCGGCGGGGCGCTGCTGCGGGAGAAGATTGTGGCGTCGGCTACCCGGCAGATGATTGTTGTGGCGGACGCGTCGAAGCGGGTGCAGAGGCTGGGCAAGTTTCCATTACCGGTAGAGGTGATCCGGTTTGCGCAGGCGCTGGTCGCCAAGCGCATTGCCGCACTGGGGGCGGAAGTGCAGTTGCGGTGCGATGCTGCAGGCAATGCATATCTGACGGACGAGAACAATTACATTTTGGATTGCCGGTTTGGAGAGATACGGGATCCCGACAGGCTGGCACAGGAATTGAGCGAGATGCCGGGTGTGGTGGAGCACGGTTTGTTCATCGGGATGGCAAGCGTGGCGTTGTTTGCGTGTGGGAGCGAAATTGTGGAGTTGAAGAGACAGTGATGTGCCGAGAGAGCCGAGCTGCGCTCGGTGGACAGCCGAAGGCGGCTGTCCCCACATTTATTTGATGGCTGCGGGAGCACAAACCGATGGCTGGAGCGGAGCATCGAGGCGCCGGGTGCCGCGTTTTCTGATGCAGGCGCAGGTGGACTTGACGGTGCTTCGCTCGGGAGTTCCGGATACTGTTCCGGGAAGATCGGTGAACGTGTGTGAACGTGGCGTGGCTGCAATCGTCGCCGGAGAACTGGTGACGGGAGAATCCGTTGGGGTGGAACTGCATTTGCCGCCGCTGGCGGAGCCGCTGCGAACACGGGCGCTGGTGCGGTATCAGGACCGGCTGCGCTGCGGGCTGGAGTTCGTTGCGCTTTCGGCGGAACAGCGGGCCTCGATTCGGGACTGGGCAAAAGAAGCGAAGGCCACAGCGGAGGAAACGTCGGTGTCTGCAGCGGTGAACCCGGGAAAGAAGAAAGAGAGCGAGGCAGCCAGAGGAGCGGACTCACCGATCGGCGCCAAGCCTCCGAACACAGCGAATCGGAAACCTCGCAGGTGGTGGTGGTTGGTCGCGCTGGGGTTGCTATTGAGTGCGGCGGCGATTTGGTGGTGGCACTGGAATCGCGCGTGGGACGAATTGGAGTTCGGCTTGAGAAGTTCCCAGTTGAGTACCGTAGAAAAGCCGCGCGCCCAGGTTCCGGCCGAGATGATGCAGAAACTATTGGTCCATCGAGTAGAGCCAGTCTATCCCGCTGAGGCGCGGAGGGAGAGGCTTGAAGGGACCATTGCTCTCGATATCGTCGTGGGGAGGGATGGGTCCGTGCTCCGCATGCATGCGCTCAACGGGCCTGACGTTCTGGCGAGTGCGGCGATGGATGCGCTGCGCTGGTGGAAATTTGAGCCTTATCGAATCAACGGGGAACCTGCCGTGGTGGAGACCACGGTGGCGGTAGAGTTTAAAAGATAGGCTGTCGGCCCTTCGATTTTCCGTAGTTTGCGCGCCCGCGCAATTTCACCGAACATTCTTCGCTTATTTTTGGAGCGGCGACGCAACCCCGGGTACGGCACGAATCTCAGCGCCTAGCTTTTTGGTTTTCGAAGGGAGCGCAGGACGCTCATCCCACTGGCTGCAAAACAGAAGACAGCAGCGAGCGCGGCGATCAGCATCAAATTGGCGCTGAGATGCAGGATGTCCGTCAGCACCGCGCCGACAGCGAAGATAAGGCCCAATACATTCAACCACAACGGCGCGCGGATACTCCTGTCAAGATCTTTCCGCAGGCGGAGTTGCAAAAGCAGCGCGGCCAGGCCGATCGCCGCGACTACGAGCAGCGCTAGCGGACTCAGGAATGCTCGTTGCCCGGTGTAGAGGACGACGAGAGCGAGAGCCAGAAGAAGCAGGCCAGCGGCTACAAGCGCCCAGCCGCGAGGCTTAGGCTGAGGACTTGGATTGGAAGTGGGCGCCGACACGTGTCTGCCCAAAGTTATACAGGTGGACACTCTGGGTTTCAAATCCGGACACTTTATTGAAGGCGAGCGGTGATCTGCATGCCTGAGTGGGAGAAGTGGATCTGGCGGAACTTTCAGTCCCGTGGGAATGCGAACTCAATCCTGGCATCACATCCTGTCAAGCGTGAATATCACGCGCTTGGCACAACCTTGCTGGCACCGGCCAGCCATTCTGCCTGGCGAGGATCTCCGTTGTTCACGGCATAGAGGACGAGTTCCACGCGACTCGAGATGCCGAGTTTCTCGAATATCCGGAAGAGATATTTCTTGACGGTGTGCTCGCTGAGGTTGAGTTCGCGCGCGATCTGGCGGTTCCCCAGACCCTCGGCGACCAGCGCGACCACCTGTTCTTCACGTGGAGTGAGCAGATTGACTCCATTCGAGTTGAGCACTCGCAAGGAAGGCACTTTCGAGATGAGTTCCACGATGTAGTTGAGTTGCTCCGTGTTTGCCCAGATCTGCCCGTCGGCAACGCGGAGCAGGCATTTACACAGCAAGCGCAAGTTCGAGTCGGCGATGCAGAATATGCCGCGCACCCCGGAACGAAAGGCGTTGGCCACAAGCTCACGGTCAAACGACTCGACCAGAAGGACTTTTGAAATCTCGGGATGTGAGAGATGAAAACGGCGCAAAGTTATGACCGTCTCAGACACTCTAAGAGAGGCAGTCATGGAAAAGAGAACGATACTGGGAGCCTTCTGCGAGACTGCGCGCAGGATGGAAACGGTTTCCATCTGGCAAGCGGCGACGTTGAACTCTGGACGGCGACGCAAGGCACCGATCAGCAGTTGCGACTGCATGCGATTGGAATCGGCAACGAGAACATCGATGGGACGAGAAGTGGCGGCTGACGACGAAGTCATATGAAAACCGATCTCCGAAGGAAAACACGATGTGTTGATTGTAGGAACCGGCGGAGACTACCTACAAGGGAAGTCGTCAGAAAAAGTCAGCATCGATTTCAATTCGGGAATTGGATTTCTACAGCAGCCGTGTTGCGAGCGAAGCCATCGCTCGATTGTGGAAGACCGAGGCCGAAGAGCGACCGAAATGCGGAGATGCATGCGTTTTCGGTGATTGCGCTCACAAGAGCTGTTTCAGCACGGGAAATTGAGAGCGACTTGATCGAGAGACATGTGACACGGTGATTATGCAAGTCCACTTTTGTGGGTACGTCCGGCGGAGATATTCAGAAAGGGAATAAAGAACGTTCGCGCCTGAAGTGATTCCTACAACGTACTGATTTCAGAGGATCCTTGCCGCTTGCTTGGTAAGCAGCCGGCGCTCCACTTTCGTAGACAGAACTTCCCATGTCTTGTTGAGTCTGGCGAATGGGCTTAAGTTGCAAAACAGCGCCACAAGAAAATATTCACATAGCACGGAAAGCAACGGCGCAAGTAAATGAAGCGGGTTTTCATAGTCGTTCAATTCATAGTAGTAGCCGTATTGGTCTTAAGTTGGAGTTCGGCCGTGTTCGCTCAGGGTGGGAAGGAAGTCCTGAGTGGAGACATAAGCGCCTCTCAATCCGGCCTAACCGGGGCAGGAGGGGGAGGAAACAATTCAACGGCCGCAAAACCCGGGAGAGCGGATGGCCTGGGAAACCCCTTGCTCGGAGGGGAGTGCCGTCCGCTCTACCGGTTGCATCCCAGCGACGTGCTGGAGGTGACCTTTACCGTCGCCCCGGAATTCAATCAGACCTTGACCGTGCAGCCGGACGGCTACGTAACGTTGAGAGACGCGGGAGCTGTGCTGGCCCAGGGACTCACGATCCCGCAGTTCGCAGAAGCGGTGCGCAAGGCATATGCCGGATATCTGCATGACCCGGAAGCAGCCGTGGCATTGAAGGATTTCGAGCGGCCTTATTTCGTAGTGGGCGGGGAAGTCGGCAAGCCGGGAAAGTACGAACTGCGCTCTGATACGACGGTCGCAGAAGCCGTGCAGATTGCCGGTGGTCTCACATCACAGGCAAAGCATTCGCAGGTGGTGCTGTTCCGGCGGGTCAATGACGATCTGGTGGAAACACGGCTGCTCAATCTAAAGAAGATGCTGAAGCAGAGCAGCCTGAAAGAGGATGCTCACCTTCGGCCCGGCGATCTGGTGTTCGTGCCGCAGAATGCCATCTCGAAGATATCAAGGTTCCTCGCCAAACCCGCAGTGAGTATGTACATGAATTCCTCCCAGTTCTAGGGGAGATCTCCCTCAACCGCATGGCAGACGAAGACCCAATTCGCGGGCATGCTCAGCAGTCGATTCCGACGGTTCGAGAGTTGGCGATGGTGCTGTTTCGCCAGCGAAGGGCCTTCGTCTGGGTGGCTACAGTGGTTTTTGCAGGAGCCGTGCTGTACGCACTGGTAGGCACGAAATATGAGGCGAGTATGAAGATCCTGGTGCGGCGCGGCAGGGCGGATGCCCCCGTCAGTTCCGGCGAAAATGCGCCGCTTGATCTGACGCACCTGGCCGTGACGGAGGAGGAACTGAATTCGGAAGTCGAACTGCTGCGGGATGACGATGTCTTGCGGCGGGTGGTCGAAGAGACCGGAATTGGCGGGCGAGATTGGTTTCATTTTCTCCGCATGCACGAGGGACATGCCGAACGGGTGGAACGGGCGGCGCGCAACCTGGCCAAGAGACTGAGAGTCGAGCCGGTCAAGAAAACCAATCTGATTGCAATCGGGTACGCGGCGGATGATCCGCAGCGCGCCGCCAAAGTTCTGCACTCACTGGAAAACGCGTATCTGCAAAAACATCTAACTGTCCATCGACCGGGCGGAGAACTCCCCTTCTTCACGCAACAGGCCGAGCAATCTGAACGTCAACTGGAAGAAGCAAAACGGCAGTTGCTCCGCTTCACAACAGAGCGTGGTGTCGTGGCGGCGGGGCTACAGCGAGATTTAACACTACAGAAGTTGAGCGAAGTGGACGCGAGTCACAGGCAGAACCACGTCGACCTGGCCGAGACGGCACAGCGGGTTTCGGAACTCGAAAGCCAACTGAAAAAGTTACCTGACCGCGCGACGACGCAGATTCGAACCGCGGACAATCCGGAACTCTTAAAGGAGCTCAAGTCGAGCCTGTTGAACCTGGAACTGAAGCGTACGCAACTGCTGACCAAGTTCGAACCGAATCATCGACTGGTCCGTGAGGTGGACGAGGAGATAGCGCAGGCCAAGTCAGCAATTGTGGCAGAGGGACTAACGCCGGTACGGGACGAAACCACCGACAAGAATACGCAATATGAATGGGCTAAGTCTGAGTTGCAACGGAGTCAGGTGCAGCTGAGAGGGCTGTTGGCACGAGAGGCAGCAGTCACAACGGAAGAAGGAGCCTTCCGGCAGATCGCGAGAAAGTTCGGAGAGGACGCTATTACGCAGGAGGATCTGCTCGGCAAGGAGAAAGCAGCGCTGGAGAACTACCTGCTGTATGTGAAGAAGCAGGAAGAAGCCAGAATGGACGATGCCCTCGACGAGCGTGGAATCGTCAATGTCGCGATGGCGCAAGAACCGACTGCTCCGGCTTTGCCAGTGCGGTCGGCGTGGATCGTGTTGGCGTTCGGATTCGTGGCCGCAGGAACGACGGCCACGGGGGCGGCGTTCGTTGCAGATTACTTAAATCCCGTGTTCCGCGATCCCGATGACGTAGTCGCATATCTGAACAGCCCGGTATTGGCATCACTCCCGAAAAAACCATGCGGGAGGCTCTCGGCATGAGGGCGGGGGTGCTAAGTTCGGAGTCGTGGAGCTTTGCTGGTGCGCGTCCGATCGCGGAACCCAAAGAAACAGTTCTGAAGCAATACGCTCCCCCCACACCGACCGCGTGGAACAAAGAGACATTCGCGGACGAGCAAATTCGTGGCTTAGTACGGCGGATCTTTTCTCCCGGACTTGACCCGCCGGTGCAGCAGGTTGTCTTCAGCTCGGTGGAGCCTGAAACTGACGTCCGCAGTTTGTGCACGTGGGTGGGGGACGTCCTGGCACAGGAGAAGCCCGCTGAGATCGCGGTAATCGACGAGACTGAGGTTTCTTTGGAACGGAGGTCGGGCGGCCGCGATTTCGATGCGCATTCACAGCATCGAACCACGCCGATCCGCCAATTCGCCACGCACATTCACAGAAACATGTGGTGGGTGCCGCCACGAAGCTCCAGCCCAGATTCTTCTCATCGCTCATCTCTGTCGGCGTACATGGCGGAATTGAGGAGAGAGTTCGAGTATTCGATTGTGGCTGCACCGGCGTCGACGGTATCGAGCCTGGCGCTCGAACTGGCGAGATTCGCAGACGGGATCATTTTGGTGTTGTCCGCGCGGCATACGCGCCGTGTCACTGCGCTCAAAGTCAAGAATGCCCTGGGCCGTGTGCGGCTTCTGGGAACAGTTTTGGGCGATCGGGAGTTTCCGATGCCAACGAGCATTTATCGAAGATTGTGAATCGAGTGTTCGCGGAGAAGGATCCGCGAGATCAACGCTGAATGGAGTGGAACGTGTCCTCTGTTTTGGTTCACCCGTCGCGCCAGCAAGTGCAACATGCAGAATGTGCGCGTCTGATTCCGGGAGAGATGCCTGCATCTCGCTCAACGGTCAAGAAACCGCCAAGATCGATTAGGTCAGACACCCTCACAAACAAAGAACCGGAGTCGACGCCTTCAGCGGCACTGCCGGAAAGCCTGGTGGCGCTGCTTGCTCCCCGCCCGCTTCGAAGTAGGACCGCGTGGGAGTCTCTCCGGTCGATTGGTACCGATTGTGCGTTGATTGCGCTGAACTGGCTTTCGCTGGGAGTGTTGTTGCTGCCCTTCCGCGTGATGTTTCCAGACGTTCCAGTCTTCGAATTCGCTCTCCGCTCATCCGCCTTTTTACTGGGAGTTTCCTTGTTGCACGCAGCTTTAATCACCCTCCTGGGCTACACGGAGGGGTTGTACAGAGCAGGGGCTGATTTGCCGGCAAAAACGAAATCCATGGGCAAGGCCGTGCTATGGGGCAGCCTGGTCTTGTGCTTTGCCTACGGGTTGCAGGGATCTCACTGGACCACCAGTTGCCTAATTTGCCTCGCCAGTTCGCTCCACTTTGGGTCGATGTGGTTATGGAGACGGTGGAGCGTGGAACGAGAGCCTCAAGGAGGCATCGAGGCGCGCAACGTCCTGATTGTTGGAGCAGGCCAGGTGGGTCGCCGGTTGGCTGGCTATATCGATCGGCATCCTGGCTGCGGACGGCGAGTCTGCGGATTTTTGGATGACGGAAGGCCTCTGGGGAACGACGTGGTCGGCCGGGTTTCGGATCTTGCGCTCATGGCGCGAAGAGGATTCGTGGACGAAGTGATTCTCGCGGCTCCCCACGATGGCGAACTGGCGTTACGAGTATTTGGCGAGGCCAAGCGGTTGCGGTTGGACTTGGAGATCGTGCCGGAGCTGTTTGGATGCGATCCGGCGGAGCAGGAGATCGAGCACTTGGGCGGTCTTCCGGTAATTCGTGTACATGCGGAACGCCTGCCGGCGGCGGGTTTGGTTGCGAAGCGAATCATCGACATCGTGGGCGCAAGCTTGGGGCTGCTCCTGGTGTCGCCTTTGCTGGTGGCGATTGCACTGTTGATCAGAGTGGATTCGCCCGGACCGGTTCTATACGCAGCCAAACGTGCAGGAAGGAAAGGGCGGGCGTTTCGATGCTACAAGTTTCGCACCATGGTGAATGATGCCGATCAATGCAAGAACTCATTGCAGGGAATGAACAAACGGTCGGGTCCTATCTTCAAAGTGTTTGACGATCCGCGAATAACCCGAGTAGGACGATTGCTGCGCCGATACAGCCTCGATGAATTGCCGCAGCTATGGAACGTCATGAAAGGTGAAATGAGCCTGGTCGGGCCAAGGCCACATCCCGTCGACGAGTTTGCAGCCTATGAACTGAGTCACCTGGCGCGGCTTGACGTGACGCCTGGAATGACCGGGCTTTGGCAGGTTTCGGCGCGGCGAGACCCTTCTTTCGATCGCGCGATGGAGTTGGATCGGGAATACATCCGCACTTGGAATCTGGGGCTGGACTCGCGCATCCTGCTGCGCACTGTGTTCGCCGTGGCACGCGGAAGCGGGGACTGATGCGGGCTCTCTCGATTGCGGCAATGCGAGAAGAGGAGCCGGTGTCGGGGTTGTTGGCTGGCGCAATCAAGACCTCATTACGGCCATTGCAGGCGTTGATCGCAGCTCCCACGCTGCTTTTTCTTACGGCGCTTACGGCGATGCTGTTTGGCCATCCTGACGTCTCGTTCCACAGGTTGAACCGCGTGACGTTCGCACTGCTCATTGTGGGAGTTGTCGGCAGGGCGGTGGTCTTGAAACAGGAAGTCCTCCGGTTTGAACGCGTTTCCTGGCCGATGATTGCGCTCACAGCCGTGGTGCTGATCAGCCTCGTGGGTCGGCCAGTCGACGAAGACACCTGGGGAGTGCTGGCGGCCAAGTACTTGTTTCCTTTCACACTGTTTCATCTGGCGCAGTTGGTATTTATCGAAGAGCGGAGGATCCGGCGATTTGAGGTCTTTGCGTTGGTTGTGCTTGCGTACTTGAGCTTTTCTGCCATTGTCTTTCTGCTGGGGCTGCACGATTTGGTGTTTCCCAAGTTCATTCTGGATCCGAACCTTGGATATCATGCCGAGCGGGCCCGGGGACCCTTCCTGCAGGCGGCCGCAAACGGAGTGTCCCTGAACATGCTGGTGCTGCTCGTGCTCCACGGTTATCGGCGTGGCAGCTTGCGAAGCGCGAAGACCCTGGTAGTGCTCGGGTCAGTCCCAATCGCAATCCTGGCGACAATGACAAGGTCGGTGTGGCTGTCATTTGTGGGCTCTCTGCTGGGTTTAGTTTTCGTTGCCAGGAATCCCAAGGCACGGCTTGCCTGGATCGCGGTAGTGACGGTCGCTGCCGGTGGGCTCGGTGTCGTGATGAGCACGACACCGCTGGGCAGCGTTCTTGGCGATCGCTTCCAGGATAGCGGCTCGGTCGAATTTCGAGAGGCGGTTTACGCCGGCAGCTGGAGGATGTTCCTCGACCGGCCTATCGCGGGCTGGGGTTTTCACCAGATGCCAGCCACGCTACCAAAATATGTCGGCGAGTTTCACGACAAAGTGCTGTATCCCCATAACACCTATCTGGAAATCCTCGTCGAAAACGGGCTGCTGGGCCTCTCGCTGTACGCGTGGTTGATGTGGGAACTCTGGCGCTTGGGGCGCGAAAAGGTTCATGGAAGCGAGGCACAAGGCTTCCTAGACTCGGAGTTTCGGGGGTGGTGGCCGATCTTGCTTGCGGTGTACTGGGCCAATGCCGCGGTGGTGGTCATGAGTTATCAGTTCGTAAATGGAATCCTGTTCACCGTGGCAGGCATCCTGGCTGCGCACAGGCGAAGAGCGGAGGTCAGTGGCCCATGCTGACCGTGGCCTATCTGGCGAATCAATTCCCTGTCGCGGTTGAGCCCTACGTGGCAGAGGAGATCGCAGAATTGCGGCTGCTCGGAGTTCGTGTCGTAACGGGGACTGTAACCCGGGCCAATAGGCAAGACAAAATCCGGGAGGATCCCGATGTCGCGGTACGACCGCTGCAGGTGCTAGTGCTGGTGCAAGCCGTGTGGCTATGCCTCTGGCGCTGGGACAGAATTGCGGACCTGGTCGCACGCGTGCTTTTTCACGGCCCGGAAGGCCTGATACGACGGGTGAAAGCCTTACTGCATACTCTGCTGGGAGTTTGTTATGCAGTTCGACTCCAGACGCAAGGGGTCGAGCATATCCACGTGCATCATGGATATTCGGCCTCGTGGATTGCGATGGCTGCGGCTCGGTTGCTCGATTTGAAGTTCAGCCTGACGCTCCATGGATCGGACTTGCTCCTGCACCGTGCCTATCTGGATGTGAAGCTTCAGAATTGCAGGTTCTGCCTGACTATCTCGGAATACAACCGCCGGTTCATCGCCACGCACTATCCCGCGATTGATCCGGCAAAAGTGTTCGTCGCGCGGCTTGGAGTCGAAGTACCTGAAACCGAGATTTCGAAATTACCTGCCCGCCGCAACAACGCTGAGCCAATCCACCTGCTGGCGGTGGGACGTTTACATGCGGTAAAGGACCACGCGTTCCTGCTACGGGCATGCGACTACTTGCAGGCTGAAGGCTTGGACTTCTGCTGCGAGATTGCGGGGGACGGCCCGGAGCGGCGCCGGTTGGAGTCAGTGATCCGCGAACTCGGACTCGAGAATAGGGTCAAGCTCTTGGGTCACATCTCGCCGGAACAGACGGATTCGTTATACAGGCAAGCGGATCTGGTCGTGTTGACCAGTCGCAGCGAAGGGATTCCGCTAGTGTTGATGGAAGCGATGGCGCAAGGGAAGCTCGTTTTGGCGCCAGCGATCACTGGAATTCCTGAGCTTGTGATTGCAGGAAAGACTGGGTTTCTGTACGAGCCCGGATCGATCTGGGATTTTCTAGAGAAGGTGATGGAAATCTCTTGTCTGCTCGGAAAAGGCCCGCCTCTTGTGGAAGACACGCCGGAGAAATGGAGTACCTGCGAAGTATTGCGCCGTGCGATACCGACAGATTCCGCCGACCCCTTGGATTGGGTCAGGCATGCGGCTCGCGTACAAATTTGTCTTAACTTCAACCGTCAAAAAAACTTGCAGTTATTTACCGATCTATTCCTCCAGAACGTGTTTCGGTCCCAAGGCGAGGCTCTTCCCCATGCGAGTTCTGTTCTGCAACAAATATAACTACCGCTTCAGCGGCACTGAGGTGTACCTGTTCGAGTTGATGGAGTTGATGCGGTCGAACGGCCATGAAGTGGCTTTGTTTTCGATGGCGGATGAACGCGGAGAGCCGACGCCTTATGACCGGCACTTTGTGACACATATCGATTTAAAGGGGGAGTTGAGCTGGCCGCAAAAGGTGCGAGGCGCGGCCCACGTGATCTACTCGACCGAGGCGCGGCGGCGAATTCGGGCGATGATCCAAGAGTTCCGGCCCGATGTGGCGCATATACGCAGTATCTATCATCACCTGTCGCCGTCGATATTGTGGGAACTGCGGGCGCAAAACGTGCCAGTGCTTTACCACCTGAACGATTTCAAACTGCTGTGTCCCACCTACAACTTCGTGTCCGGTGGGCGCGCGTGCGAGATGTGCAAAGGAGGTTCTTTTTGGCAGGCGTTGCGGGCGCGCTGCTACCTCGGGGCGGCAGCACGCGCCACGTTAGTCGCAGAGGCTTACGTTCATCGCTGGTTGGGAACGTATCGTAAGTGTGTCGACCTGTTTCTAGCACCCAGCCGGTTCGTTCGTGACAAGTTTGTCGAGCATGGGTGGGATGCCGCGCACTTCGAAGTGCTGCCTCATTTTCAGGACATTCACACCATCGTTGAGCCGCCGAACGATGGCCCCATCCTATACTTCGGCAGGTTGTCCGCAGAGAAGGGAATCGATGACCTGATTCGTGCAATGCAGCAACTGCCTCATATCTCCTTGGTGGTTGCAGGCGATGGCCCTGAGAAGAATGAACTCGAGCAACTGACCGCCAGTTTGCGTCTGACGAATGTGGAATTTGTAGGGTACCTTGGGGGTGAAGAACGAGACCGTCGTATCGCGGAATCGCGTTTCACTATCCTTCCGTCTCACGCATACGAGACGCTGGGGAAAACAATTCTGGAATCTTACGCCCATGGCAGGGCGGTCATTGCCTCGGATATTGGATCACGACGTGAGTTGATCCATGACAGGGAAACCGGATTGCTGTATCGCGTTGGAAGTGTCAATCAGCTTGCGGACGCGATTCAGTTGCTGGCTGCGAATCCCGAACTGACCAGGAAAATGGGGCGCGCGGGGTGGGAAATGGCTCGGTGCGAGCACACTCCTGAACAGAACTATCTGAAGCTCATGGGCCTGTATGACCGACTTCTTGCCGGAAAGTCCCGGAGATCGCGGGTGGCGCTTGCCCCCGCCGATGAAGCGCAGCCTAGGAAGCCGAGACTGCGAGTGGCCTTCATCGGCGGCCGCGGAGTGATCTCGAAATATAGCGGCATCGAGTCTTACTATGAGGAAGTGGGGAAGCACCTCGCGGCCATGGGGCATGAGGTGACGGTCTATTGCCGAAACCATTTCACGCCCAATCTGGCCGAACACAATGGCATGAAATTGGTGCGCCTGCCGACCGTGCGTTCGAAGCATCTGGAAACGGTGATTCACACTTCGCTCAGCACCCTTCATGCCCTGACGCGTCGGTATGACCTGGTGCATTATCACGCGTTGGGTCCGGCGCTGTTTTCGTTCCTGCCCCGACTATTGGGCGTCAAGACTGCGGTGACGGTCCAGGGACTCGATTGGCAACGGAGGAAGTGGGGATGGCTGGCATCGAAGGTTCTGCAACTCGGCGAGAAGGCGTCAGTATGTTTCCCCAATGGAACCATGATTGTTTCACGCGCACTGCAAATGCGATATCGAGAGCAGCACGGCGTCGAAACATTCTATGTGCCGAATGGTGGTGTGCTGCGCGAACGCAAGGAGCCGCGCGCCATTCTGGAAATGGGGTTGCAGCCCGCAGGTTACGTGCTGTACTTGGGAAGGTTCTCGCCGGAGAAGGGATGTCACCTGCTAGTCGAAGCCTTTGAACAACTCGAAACCAACGCCAAGCTGGTGTTGGCGGGCGGATCGAGCTATTGCGATGAATACAGCCGCGAGCTGAGGACTCATGCCAGCGATCGAATCAGGATGCTGGAGTGGGTGTCGGGCGAAGCGCTTGCCGAATTGCTTACTAATGCCATGATTTTTGCGCTGCCTTCGGATCTGGAGGGGCTTTCGCTCGCACTGCTGGATGCTATGGGCGCGGGCTTGTGCGTTCTCACCAGCGACGTTCCCGAAAACCGCGAAGTGGTAGACGGTGCGGGGTTTACTTTTCAGCGCGGAAACGCCGCGGATCTGGCAGATCGCTTGCGGTTCCTGATTGCCAACCCAGCTGTTAGAGAGGCTGCCGGAAGGAGCGCCAGAAAGCGGATCGAGGATCACTACCAATGGCAGAAGATCGCCGAGGATATTGAGAGCGCATATTTTGAGATCCTTGGGAAAAAGCCGGCAACGGTACCGGACAAGAAACCAAGCAGCGCGGCAGCGATCTCCAGCGAGAATCCGTCGTTGCAGAGGCGCGCTGGATAATCCAGGCTGATCGCAATGGGATTTTCGAGTCACGCCGATCAGACTTTTCTGCTGCTTTTCGTCGTTGTAGTCGAAGGACGGGGCAAACCCGTCCTTTTTTTATTACAATCAAGAGACTCCAAGTCTTGGGTGAGAGCAGCGGGCTTTCCCGAAGCTGTAGTCATCTAGCATGCAAGATCGGATTCTGGTCACTGGCGGGGCGGGATTTATCGGGTCGAACTTCATCCTGCAGAGCATGCAGGACTCGTCGTGTTCAATCATCAATCTCGACAAGCTGACCTACGCTGGAAATCTGAGAAACCTGGAGAGCATTGCCGGCAATCGCCGGTACGTGTTCGTACAAGGCGACATCGGCGACCGCAAACTGGTGAGCCAACTTCTTGCCGAGCAGACTCCCGCTGCAGTGGTTCACTTCGCCGCCGAAAGCCACGTCGATCGGTCGATCCGCGGGCCCGAGGATTTCATTCGCACCAACGTCAACGGCACTTTTTCGTTGCTTGAAGAATCGCGCGCTTACTGGGGCAACCTGTCAGAAGAAGATCGCAGCCATTTTCGGTTCCTTCACGTTTCGACCGATGAGGTGTACGGATCCCTGCGCCCGGACGATCCACCATTCTCCGAAAGAACTCCTTACGCGCCCAACAGTCCATATGCGGCGTCGAAGGCGTCGTCGGATCATCTGGTGAGGGCGTATCACCAGACGTTCGGTTTGCCTACGCTGACCACGAACTGCTCCAACAATTACGGGAGATTTCAGTTTCCGGAGAAGTTGATTCCGCTGATCATTCTGAATGCGCGGGACGGCAAGCCGCTACCAGTGTACGGCGACGGCAAGAACGTTCGCGATTGGCTCTTCGTAGGAGATCACTGCGAAGCGATCGCCACTGTGCTGCGAAAGGGGCGTCCCGGAGATACGTACAACATTGGGGGCTGGAACGAGAAGCCCAACATTGAAATCGTCGAGACGATCTGCGATCTGGTCGATGAGATGGCGCCTGGCAAGAGTCCTTCGCGCAGGGAACTCATCACTTACGTGAAGGATCGGCCCGGACATGATCGGCGGTACGCGATGGATGCGAGCAAAATTGAGCGGGAGTTAGGATGGAGACCGAAGGAGACCCTGGAGAGCGGACTTCGCAAAACGGTTCGCTGGTATCTTGAGAACCACGATTGGGTAGCTGGCGTCACCAGTGGAAGTTACCGGCAGTGGATTGCCACCCACTACTCAGCCTGAAGAGCATCGGAATAAATCTTAAACATGGCCGAAAGCACGCGATACAAGGGCATTATTCTGGCGGGAGGATCGGGGACGAGGCTGTATCCCGTAACGCAGGCGATCGGGAAGAGCCTGCTGCCCGTGTACAACAAGCCGATGGTCTATTACCCCCTGTGCACGTTGATGCTGGCGGGCATCCGGGACATTCTGATCATTTCCACGCCGGAGGATGTGCCCAAATTTCAAGTGTTGCTCGGGGATGGAAGTCAGTTCGGAATTCAACTTGAGTATCTGGTGCAGCGGAAGCCTGAAGGAATTGCGCAGGCCTTCATTCTCGGGGACAAATTTGTTGGCGAATGTCCCTGCGCTCTCGTGCTGGGCGATAACATTTTCTACGGGCACGATTTCGCGAAGGACCTGCGCGAATCCGCCACGAAGATGCAGGGGGCGCGAGTCTTCGCATATCCAGTTCATGATCCGGAGCGGTATGGAGTTGTCGAATTTGATCAAACCGGACGCGCGTTAAGCATCGAAGAGAAGCCTAAACAGCCCAAATCTCGATATGCGGTAACCGGCTTGTATTTCTACGATTGTCAGGTCGTTGAAATCGCGAAGTCGCTGAAACCCAGTGCGCGTGGGGAACTGGAAATCACAGACGTGAACCAGGCTTATCTGCGGAAGCAACAATTAGAAGTCGTTGTGATGGGACGCGGAATGGCATGGTTGGACACCGGGACGCACGAGTCCCTGATGGACGCGGCCCTCTATATTCAGGCAATTGAAAAACGGCAGGGACTGATGGTCGCGTGCCCGGAAGAGATTGCGTACCGCTCCGGCTACATCACGGCGGCGGCAGTAGAGAAGATCGGGAGTTCGATGCGAAACAGCAGCTACGGCGCGTATCTACTGCAGCTTTTGCGAGAGAGGGTATTCTGAAGTGAATGCCGCTTGAACGCCGCGGCCTGCGATGGACCCGATTAAAAAGATACCGACATCACTGCCGGAAGTATTCATCCTGGAACCGCGCGTGTTCGGGGACGAGCGCGGATTTTTTTTCGAAAGCTACAACGAAAAGGTGTTTGCCGGCTTGGGCATTCGCGAGCGATTTGTGCAGGACAACCACTCCCGCTCGGCGCAAAATGTACTGCGCGGGCTGCACTATCAGATCAAACAGACGCAGGGCAAACTCGTGAGGGTGGTTGAAGGCGATGTTCTGGATGTCGCAGTTGACCTGCGGCGCAGTTCCAGCACGTTTGGGAAGAGTGAGGCGGTTCATCTATCCGGCGAAAACAAGCGTATGTTGTGGATACCTCGGGGATTCGCGCACGGATTCTGCGTGATCTCGCCGTCAGCCCACGTTTTGTATAAGGCGACCGACTATTACGCCCCGGAATATGAACGTACTTTGGCATGGAACGATCCGGACTTGCACATTGAGTGGGAACTTGCCGGCGAGCCCATAGTGTCCGCGAAAGATCAGCGCGGATCTTTCCTGCGAAACGCTGAGTGCTTCGAGTAAGCGAAATTCAGGACAATGAAAGCCATCATACTCGGTGCCACCGGACTGCTTGGTAAAGCGCTCGTGCGCGAATGGACTGGCGACGAAGTGCACGGCATGGGCTCGCGCGATGTGGACATCCGCGACTCAGCCAAAGTTCGCGAGATTGTCGAGAATGCTGGTCCAGATTGGATTGTATTGGCTGCCGCCTACACCGACGTCGATGGCTGTGAGAGTCATCGCGAACGGGCCTTTTCTGTGAACCGGGATGGAGCGGTCAATGTAGCAGAGTCCGCACGGCAATCGGGCGCCAGGCTGATATTTCTTAGTTCCGACTACGTGTTTGACGGGAAGAAGACCTCGCCCTACGAAGTCGACGATAAACGGAATCCGCAGAGTGTTTACGGAGGCTCGAAGGCCGAGGCTGAGGTCAGATTGTTGGAGCTCTTGCCGAATTGCTGCATCGCACGAACTTCATGGGTCTTCGGAGTCGGCGGGAGGTGTTTTCCGGATACGATCCTTCGGCTGGCGGCGAGTCGCCCTGCGCTCGACGTCGTCAGTGATCAGCGAGGGTGTCCAACGTATACCGTGGATCTGGCGCGAGCTATCATCCAGCTATGCCGAAAGAATGCCAGTGGCATCGTGCACGTGACCAACGCCGGTGATTGTTCGTGGTTTGAATTTGCGCAAGAGATCGTCACAGGGGCCGGGCTTGCAACTGAGGTGAGGGCGGTGAGCAGCCAGCAAATGGCGCGTCCGGCACCGCGTCCGGCGTATTCGGTTCTGTCGGCAACGAGCCTGCGCCGCTATGGCATCGAAATGCCCGGGTGGAAGGATGCGCTAGGTCGATATCTACTAGAGCGTGAGAGCTGATTCCATCCGGCGATTGCTTCCGCTGATATGAGGCTGTTAGGATGCCGCGGGGTTCGAACCACGTGAAGTTCATCCAGAACTACATTGATGGGAAGTTTGTCGCAGGCCAGCGTGAGTTCGCGGATGTGAACCCGGCGGACGGAAGCGTGATCGGGCAGGTCACCGAGGCGGATCGAGACGTGGTCGATCGCGCCGTACAAAGTGCACGTAAGGCTTTGGCAGGGGAGTGGGGCCGTGCAAGTGTGAGAGAACGCGCGGCTCGTTTGCGCAAAGTCGCCGACACGATCGAATCGCGCTTCGATTGTTTCGTGGCGGCAGAAGTCGCCGATACCGGGAAGCCCATTTCCCTGGCTGCAAGGCTTGATGTCCCCAGGGCTGCGGCGAACTTCCGGGCATTTGCCGATATGATCAGTACGTCCGGAATTGAGTCGTTCCAGACGGAAACCGCCGACGGCAAGAGCGCGCTGAACTACGCCGTCCGCAAGCCTTTGGGCGTGGTCGGAATCATCACACCCTGGAATCTTCCGCTCCTGCTGCTCACCTGGAAAGTGGCCCCAGCTCTGGCGTGCGGCAACGCCGTGGTGGTGAAGCCTTCGGAAGAAACTCCTGCGACTGCAACCCTTCTTGCTGAAGTCATGGAAAGGACCGGAATGCCCGACGGCGTCTATAACGTGGTACATGGATTCGGTCCGAACTCGGCAGGCGAATTCCTCACACAGCATCCAGATGTGAATGCAGTGACTTTCACCGGCGAGTCGCAGACGGGCACCGCCATTATGAAAACAGTTGCCTCTTCCGTAAAGCCGATATCGTTTGAATTGGGCGGGAAGAATGCAGCCATCGTTTTCGCCGACTGTGATTTCGAGGATGCCACCGCTGGAATCGCCGACGCAGTCTTCCTTAATACCGGCCAGGTCTGCCTCTGCGCCGAGCGCGTCTACGTCGAGCGCGGAATTCTTGACCGATTCGTTAGCGCGCTCAAGCAGAGGGCTGAGGCGCTCCGCCTGGGATCACCTTTAGATCCGGCCACCGAATTGGGCCCGCTGATTTCAAAGCAGCATCGCGAGAAAGTTGTTTCCTACTACTCGCTCGCTCGGGAAGAAGGTGCAAATGTTGTGACCGGCGGTGGGATTCCCGAGTTCGGCAATTCTCTGGACAACGGATTCTACATTCAACCGACCATCTATACTGGCTTGGCTGAATCGGCTCGTTGTGTGAAAGAAGAGATATTCGGTCCGGTCTGCCATATCGCGCCGTTCGACACCGAGGACGAAGCAGTGAACATGGCTAACAATACCAAGTATGGTTTGGCGGCGTCGATATGGACCTCGAACCTGAAGCGCGGCCACCGAGTCGCACAACAGATGAATGCCGGGATCACGTGGGTGAACTGCTGGTTTCTTCGGGACCTGCGCACGCCCTTTGGCGGTATGGGACTGTCGGGAATTGGGCGCGAAGGGGGTATGCACTCGCTGAACTTTTATTCGGAACTGAACAACATCTGTATTAGGCTCTGAATCCGAATTGATGCCGGGCTGCAAATGCGATGGGAAAGGTCGAAAGCAAAGTCGTGGAGGGGAAGGCGAACCCGCGGGGAAGGTATCCGCATGTTAAGCGCGCTGGAGATTTTCTGATCGTTTCGGGCACGAGTTCACGGCGCGCCGACAACAGTATTGCAGGAGCAGACGTGGATGGGATGGGAACGACCCACCTCGACGTTCGTGTTCAGACCCGAGCAGTGATTGAGAACGTACGAGACATCCTGCGCTCGGCCGGGGCTGACCTTCGGGACGTTGTCGAAGTCACGTCGTACCTGGTGAATATGAAGGATTTCGACGGATACAACGAAGTGTATGGCGAGTATTTCGACTACGACGGGCCAGCGCGCACTACCGTCGCGGTACATCAATTGCCTCATCCGCATCTGCTGATTGAAATCCGGGCGGTTGCTTACAAGCCTGAGAGATAGGAGCCCTATGCCATCGATCAACGAATTGAAGGCGTTCAATTTTCAGCGCTGGATCGAGGACAACAAGGAGAAGCTGAAGCCACCGGTGGGCAACGCGCAAGTGTGGGAAGACGGCGACATGATGGTCACCGTCGTCGGAGGGCCGAACAACCGGCGCGATTATCACGACGATCCGACAGAAGAGTTCTTTTATCAGTTGAAGGGCGATATTTTCCTTCGCCTGATGGCGACGCCAGGCAAGCCGCCGCTCGAGGTTCCGATCAAAGAAGGAGAGGTATTCTTACTTCCAAAACACATGCGCCATTCGCCTCAACGCCTGCAGCCGGGAACCATTGGTGTTGTGGTCGAGATGCCGCGGCCGGAAGGAGCAATGGATGGGTTCGAATGGTACTGCCAGAACTGCCATCAGTTGTTGCATCGCGCCGAGGTCAAACTGAAAAGCATTGTGCGCGATCTTCCTCCATTGTTTGAACAGTTCTACAGCAACGAAAACCTCCGCAAGTGCAAGCATTGCGGCGCGATTCATCCCGGCAAACAGTAGAAATGTCCGTCATCGACATTCACAATCACTTTTTTCCCCGCACCTGGCCGGACTTGGCAGCGCGCTATGGGACGCCTAACTGGCCATGGATCAAACATACCGAAGCCGGCCAAGCCGACATCATGATTGGCGACCGCTTCTTCCGTCACATCTACTCCGCGTGCTGGGACCCACAAAAGCGTCTTGAGGAGATGGATCGGGATGGAGTTGAACTCCAGGTTCTCTCGGCGACTCCGGTTTTGTTTGCGTATGATCGGCCCGTTGAACATGCACTCGATTGCGTGCAGTTGTTTAACGACGCGGCACTGGAACTATGTGCTCAAGGAAAGGGAAGGCTGAAGGCCCTGTGCCAGGTGCCTTTGCAGGATGTGGACGCTGCGTGCAAAGAGTTGAGCCGGTGCATGGGAGCTGGGCACTTAGGCGTGCAAATAGGCAATCACATCGGAGAGAAAAACCTCGATGATCCCGGCATCGTGACCTTCCTGCACCACTGTGCCGATGAGAACGCGGCCGTGCTGGTGCATCCCTGGGATATGTTTGGCCAGTCCCGGATGCCGAAATACATGATGCCCTGGACAGTGGGCATGCCAGCCGAGACACAACTTGGCATCGTTGCGATGATTCTGGGGGGTGCATTCGACAAGCTACCGCGAAGTCTTCGAATCTGTTTTGCGCATGGGGGCGGGAGTTTTGCGTTCCTTCTGGGACGGTTGCAGAATGCATGGCAACATCACCCCGTAGCACACGGCGTGTGTGAGTTGGCTCCCAAGGATTACTTGGATCGGTTCTACGTCGATTCGGCCGTGTTTGACAGCCGAGCCTTGAAGTACCTGGTGGAGATGATGGGTGCCGAGCGGGTGATGCTGGGCTCCGATTATCCGTTCCCGCTGGGTGAGCATCGTGTGGGAGAATTGATTCACTCCAGCGATTTACCGTTGCGCACAAAATCCCGCCTGTTGGGTGAAAATGCGGAGGAATTTCTTAAGCTCCACCGAAATGCAGCTATCAAGAGTGCGCAGACAGGTAAGCCTCCGGAGCCAGCTTCCCAAGAAAGCCATCAGCTAACCTACAGTTCCTATCTGCGAGTTCCCGAACTGCTGCAGCTGCAACACCCGCAATCGCGGCCGCAGCATCATGACGAGTTGCTCTTCATCATCGTGCACCAGACGTACGAGTTGTGGTTCAAAGAACTGCTGCATGACCTGGATGCGGTTGTCGCGAATCTTCAGGATGCGGGCAAGAATCCCGAATCACGCGACGAGGTCTATGAGGCGGCCCGCCTGCTGCGGCGCTGCACCGAGATTACGCGGGTGCTGGTGGAACAGTTCACGATTCTGGAAACCATGCTGCCGACGCATTTTCTGGCCTTTCGCGGAAAACTCGAACCGGCCAGCGGGTTCCAGTCGGAGCAGTTTCGAGAACTCGAATTTCTGTGCGGATTGAAAGATGAAAAGATGCTGCGCTATCACCGGCCAACGCCGGAAGCTCACGCACTGCTCGAGCGGCGTTTGAAGGAGCCTTCTCTGCACGATGCCTTCTTCGAAGCGCTACGTGCTATGGGGAAGCTGCAGATCGACAAGAATGCAGGTGAACGCGAGCAGTTCGATGCACGGGCCAGGGCCGTACTCTCGTTGTATCGAGACGAGCACAGCAATCGGGATTGGATTGACGTCTGCGAACGGCTCACGGAGTTCGATGAGCTCGTTGTAGGTTGGAGACTGCGCCACATTCAGCTCGTAGAGCGGGTGATTGGCACGCGCATGGGAACCGGTGGAAGCGCGGGTTCGTCATATCTGAAACTCACACTGGACAAGAAGTTCTTTCCGGAGTTGTGGGAAGCACGTACGCTGCTTACGGAATAATCTCCTCGACCTTCTCCGATGAGTCAGAAGAACGGAATGATCACGTTGATTGGCGCCGGGCTCACCGGGCCGCTACTCGCACTTGAGTTGGTCAAGCGTGGCTTCCAGGTAGAGATTTACGAAAGACGTGCGGACATGCGGCGTGTACACATGAGCGCAGGCCGATCGATCAACCTGGCTTTGTCAGCGCGAGGCATTCATGCGCTCAAACAAGCGGGTTTGTGGGACGATATGCAGAAGATCGTCATCCCGATGAAGGGCAGGATGATGCATTCTGCCGCGTCGGAGATAACATTCCAGCCGTACGGCAGGAATGAGTCCGAAGTGATCAACTCCATCTCGCGTGCTGATCTGAACATTGCGCTCATGAACGCCGCCGAGGAGCGGGGAGTCAAGGTCCACCTTCAAATGCGTTGCACTGGAATCGATCTAAGCAGGAACATTCTCCAGTTGCGCGACGAGGAAACGGGCGAGAAGCATTCGGCAGCCGCTGGTGTGGTGATAGGTTGCGATGGATCGGCATCGGAGATTCGCGGCGAGATGTTGAAGCGAAGTCGCTTTAATTTCTCGCAACAGTATCTCGATTACGGCTACAAAGAACTCACAATTCCGGCGGTTTGCGGCGGCAGGCATGCTTTGGAGACGAACGCCTTGCACATTTGGCCGCGCGGCAACTACATGCTGATCGCGCTTCCAAATGTCGATGGTACCTTCGCCTGCATTCTCTTTCTGCCCTCCGGAGGAAGGGACAGTTTCGAGCAGTTGTCCACACGAGCTGCAGTGCTTGAGTTCTTTCAATCGCGGTTCCCTGACGCAGTTCCACTGATGCCGGATCTCGCGGACAACTTCTTTGCGAATCCGGTTGGATCCATGGTCACGATTCGATGCTCGCCGTGGCATTTCGAAGGAAAGGCCCTACTGCTGGGGGACGCCGCGCACGCGATCGTTCCGTTCTTCGGACAGGGAATTAACTGTGGATTCGAAGATTGCACGGTTCTGTTGGAGTTGCTGGACCGGCATGGCGCGGATTGGAACAAGGTATTCAGTGGGTTTGAGCGCGCACGCAAAGAGAACACAGATGCTATCGCCGATTTGGCTATCGAGAACTTCGTTGAAATGCGGGACCGCGTCGGCGATGCACGTTTTCTCTTCCGAAAGAAAGTGGAATTGGCATTACAAGAAAAGTATCCGCAGCGTTTTGTACCCAAGTACGCAATGGTGACGTTCCTCCGCGTGCCGTACGCCACGGCGCTGAAGCGAGGCCAGGTGCAGGATCGAATGCTCACGGAACTCTGCGAGCACATTGACCGCGTGGAAGACCTCGATTGGAAAAAGGCAGAAAGACTCGTCTACAGCGAACTGAGTCCGCTGGAGCTGCCGTGAGTGTTCCAGCGTTCCAACTCGGCGAGCAATATCCGGCGGCGATGGATGCCCACGACCCTTTAGCTCATTTTCGCGGGCGCTTTCACATCCCGAAGACGACGAGCGGCGAAGAGTGCATCTATCTTTGCGGGCATTCGCTGGGGCTCCAACCCAAGTCGGCGACAACATATCTGGAGCAGGAACTGAAGGATTGGGCCGGACTTGGCGTCGAGGGACACTTCCACGCCAAAAATCCGTGGATGCTCTATCACAAGCTTTTGACAGAGCAGACCGCCACTCTGGTTGGTGCAGAGCCAGTCGAAGTGGTGGTGATGAATTCGTTGACGGTAAATCTGCATTTGATGATGGCATCGTTCTACCGCCCGACTCCGAAAAGGCACAAGATTCTGATCGAGCGAGGAGCTTTCCCATCGGATCAATACGCGGTGAAGTCGCAGATTCTCTTCCACAACTACGAACCTTCTACATCGCTCATTGAGCTGACTCCTCGAGAGGGCGAATCCTGCATCCGGGACGAGGACATCCAATCGCTGATCGACCGGGAAGGCAAATCGATTGCTCTCATTCTTCTCGGCGGAGTTAATTATGCGACGGGACAGTATTTCAACATCCCGGAAATTGCGAGAGCTGGGCATCGCAAGGGATGTATCGTTGCTTGTGATCTCGCCCACGCGGTTGGCAATGTCCCTTTACACTTGCACGACTGGGGGCCAGACTTCGCGGTATGGTGCAGCTACAAGTATCTGAATGGCGGCCCCGGTTGCGTTGCGGGATGCTTCGTGCATGAGCGCCACTCCCGTGCGTGGGATGTGCCGCGCTACGCCGGGTGGTGGGGGCATGATGACCGAACCCGATTTGAAATGGGACCTGACTTCAACCCCATGACCGGAGCGGAAGGGTGGCAATTGAGCAATCCACCAATCATGGCTCTTGCCCCACTGCGTGCCGCAATGGAGATCTTCGCCGAGGCTGGAATGGAACACTTGCGCCAGAAAAGCCTCTTGCTGACGGGCTACATGGAGTTCCTTCTGCGAGAGAAGGCCTCAGCGAAGTTCTCGGTTATTACTCCAAGCGATCCGGAGCGGAGGGGGGCGCAGTTGTCGATTCGTCTACCGGCGGGGCGCGGTCTTTGTGACAGGTTTCTAACCGAGGGTGTGATCGGCGACTGGCGCGAGCCGGATACCTATCGAGTTGCAGCCGTCCCTCTATACAATTCATTTCGAGACGTTTACCGGTTTGTGCAACGTTTTTCAGCAGCTCTTTCGTAACGAAATTCCCCACCTCAGTCTTAGGGTCGTCTGGTTACCTTGGTACTCCTTTACTTTTTCCTTACAAACATACAATTCATGCGTGGGGAGTTTTGCGCTCAAAAGCGGGCGGAAGTGGACCGTTGCCATCTGCACACTTGTGTGTGTGCATGTTGCGTTATCGCTGGTTGTACCTCGCAGCTTTGTCCTGACCGCATTTGGAGACATTCTCCAGAACGTCGTTCTGCTTCTCGCGACAGTTGCGTTCCTTTGGAATGTCAAGACAACATCCGGCAAGACACGCCTGTTCTGGTTGTTGATGGGCATGGGCTTGACGATTTGGCTGGCATCGCAACTGGCGTGGACGTATTTCGAAGTGTACCTCGGGCATGAAGCGCCCAATCCCTTTGCCGGTGACGTAATTCTCTTCTTGCATGTTGTGCCCATGATGGCGGCGGTTGCGATTCAACCGCACCAGAGGCAAGAGGATCATGCGATCCGCGCCAGGACGCTCGATTTTGCTCTGCTCCTGACCTGGTGGTTGTTTCTCTATCTATTTGTGGTAATTCCCTGGCAATACGTGCAACTCTCGGAACCGGCGTACGGCAAGAGCTTCGATCTGCTCTACTTCAGCGAAGAACTTGTGCTGGCCGCGGGGTTGCTCCTCGTACGCCGCCGCAGCCGTGGTGCCTGGCGCAGCATTTATCTCCAGTTATTCGGCGCGACGTTGCTTTATTGCGGCGCTTCGCTACTGGCCAGCGAAGCCATTGACCTGCATGCTTACTACACAGGAAGTTTGTATGACGTGCCGCTAGTTGCTTCCATGGCCTGGTTTGTTCGGATTGGTTTCCTTCCTGTGTCGGCGGACTCTCAGGATTTGTCGGAGGAGTCGCCGGTGCGCGGCTTCGGCATCTGGAAGGCTCGTCTCGCCATGGTCGCGGTGTTCGTCACTCCTCTGATGGTGGCTTGGGCGGAGTTTGCCGGCGATGCGCCGCATCGGGTCCGCACCTACCGGCTTTTTCTGACTGTGGCAGTCATGCTCATCATGGGTGTGCTGGTGTTTCTGAAGCAGCACCTGCTCGACCAGGAGTTGCTCACCCTGTTGCGATCATCGCGGCAGAATCTTGACGAAATGCGCCTCCTGAAAGACGAGTTGGAGAACAAAGAGCAGTCCCTGCGGTGGCACAGCCTGGAGCTGCAGCGAAAAAACCTCGAGCTGCAGGAAATTTCCTTTACCGATGTGCTGACCGGAGTATGGAACCGGCGCTATATGGAAGAGATTCTGACCGCTGAGGCCGGACAGGTATTGCGGAACTACCAGCGGGCACGCGGAAATGACATTCGCAAGATGGACCACCGCGATCTGGTTTTCATCATGGTCGACATGGATTTCTTCAAGGAAGTGAATGACATATATGGACATCCGGCCGGCGACCGTTTGTTACAGCTTGTGGCGCAAAGGCTCTTGACGGTCGTGCGCAAATCCGATGTGCTGGTGCGCTGGGGCGGGGAAGAATTTCTGATCATGACTCGCTCGACAGATCCTTCAGGCACGCCAGCTTTTTGTAGTCGTATTCTGGAAGTGATTTCGGCGGAGCCTTTCGATCTTAGCTACGGAATCACTGTGCGGAAGACATGTTCCGTAGGATGGGCCGCGTATCCATGGTGCCGTCGGGCGTATGAAGCGGTTTGCGCCGAAGAATCGATCGAACTCGCGGATGCCGCCTTATACCGGGCCAAGGCTCTTGGCCGAAATCGGGGAGTCGGCTTCGTAGCCACCGACGCCGCGGGCCAGAATCCGGACGAAATCAATCTGCGATCATTGCGCCAGGTGAAGTCTTCTTTCGTGCTGGCCATCGAAACGCCGTGTCCGACCGATGTCAACGCGACGGTCGCTCCGCCGCTCACTTCGGCCCACGCCGCAAACAAAATCGACGGGTAGTTCTTTCCGCAGCCGCTCACGCGCTTGACCTCGGTCATCCGGTTGACTAAATTGAGAAGCCGGTCCACGGCAATCTGAGGGCATAACTTCGAATGAAAAATTCTGCTCGCAAACCTGGTCTTCGTCAGAAGGCTCAACTCATGTCCGCGTCCGAGATCGAGCGCACGTTGGTACGCCTCGCGTATGAGATTGTGGAAAAGAATGGTGGTGTCGAGGCTCTTGGCCTGGTGGGGATCCGGCGCCGCGGTGTTCCCATCGCTGAACGGCTAGGCAAGATCATCACCCGCATCGAAAATGCCAAAGTGCCGGTGGGAACTCTGGATATCACGTTCTACCGCGATGATTTATCGACTTTGGGGCCGAAGCCGGTCGTGCAGCAGAAAGAAATCGGGTTTGAGATCGCGGACAAGAACATCGTGATGGTGGATGACGTCCTCTTCACCGGCCGGACTACGCGGGCCGCGCTGGACGCGCTGTTTGAGCATGGGCGGCCCCGACGGGTGCAACTGTGTGTGCTGATCGACCGCGGCCACCGGGAGATTCCTGTCGAAGCTACATTCGTGGGGCGTAACGTGCAGACCACACTCAACGAAGTGATTGAGGTGAAGCTCACTGAGATTGATGATGCGGAAAAGGTTCTTTTGATGGAGAAGTAGAGGAATTTTGGCTTTGAAGAAAGCCGGACGGTGGCCTTACGGCCACCGTCTTTACTCTGTGCTGAAGGGTCACGCGATTCGTGTGCAGACCGCCTTGGTTTGCGTGTATAGATTGAGCACATCGTGCCCCATCTCGCGTCCCCATCCGGACTGCTTGTAACCTCCGAACGGGAGTGCAGCATCGAAGATGTTGTAGCAGTTAATCCACACGGTTCCGGCGCGAAGTTGTTCCGCCACACGATGCGCCTTGCCGATGTCGCGCGTCCAAACTGCGGCTGCCAGGCCGTAATCGCTGTCGTTCGCGCGCGGGATGATTTCTTCGGGATCGGTGAACGGCATCGCCGCAACCACCGGGCCGAAGATTTCTTCCTGGACGACTTTCATATCCTCGTTCGCGTTGACCAAGACCGTGGGCTCAACGAAATATCCGCGGTCACTGGCCTTGTGGCCTCCAACGACCGCCTTCGCGCCTTCAGAGAAGCCCGATTCGAGGTATCCGCAGACGCGATTCAGTTGTTCTTCGGAGACCAGCGGCCCCATCTGCGTTTCCGGCTCAAGCCCCGCTCCAACTTTAATCTTCTTCGCGTAATCGGCGACGCCTTCGACAACACGATCGTAGACCGATTTCTCCACGTAGAGGCGAGATCCAGCGCAGCAACACTGGCCGTGATTGAAGAAGATTGCACTCGCAGAGCCGGGAATCGCGGCTTCGAGATCGGCATCTTTGAAGACGACGTTCGGAGATTTGCCACCGAGTTCCAGGGATACTTTTTTCAGATTGCCGGCGGCGGCGTGGACGATTAACTTGCCAACCTCCGTGGAACCGGTGAACGCGACTTTGTCGATGTCAGGATGCGCGGCCAGCGCAGCTCCGGCGGTTTCGCCGTAACCCGGAACAATATTGACGACACCCTCCGGGAAACCAGCTTCGGCAATCAATTCGCCGAGACGGAGCGCCGAAAGCGGTGTCTGCTCTGCCGGCTTTAGCACAACCGTGCAGCCGGTCGCGAGCGCGGGGCCAAGTTTCCAAGCAGCCATCAGAAGCGGGAAGTTCCATGGAATGATCTGGCCGACGACACCGACCGGCTCCCGCAGTGTGTATGCCAGATACTTCGCGCCCGGAGTGTAGGGCACGGATAAAGGGATTGTGTTGCCTTCGACCTTCGTCGCCCATCCCGCCATGTAACGGAGCAGATCGACAGCCAGCGGTACGTCAGCCGCCTTCGCAATGGTGAGCGGCTTACCATTGTCCAGGCTCTCCAGATATCCGAATTCCTCGGTGTGTTGCTCCAGCAGGTCCGCCAGTTTCCAGATCAGGCGTCCCCGCTCGGAGGCCGTCATTCTGCGCCACGGACCACTGTCGAACGCTTGCCGCGCGGCTCTCACGGCGCGTTCAATGTCCTCGCGGTCGCCTTCTGCAATCTGCGCGAGAATCTCGCCGGTTGCTGGATTGTAGGTTGGAAATGTCTTGCCGGACGCGGCGTTTACCCACTGTCCGTTGATTAACATCTTTCGTGGTTTGTCGATGAACTCGGCTACTTGTGGATGAATTTGCGCGGAGACGGCTATGCCCATAGGTCCTCCTTGGTCAACATGGACTTGCAGAGAGAATGATTCCGGGCGAATGAAAACTCCGGGTATGCTAGTCCCGAACCGGTGGAAAAGCAACCGGGCGATCTACTCACCGTAGGGGACCCAGATGTTTTTGACCTGGGTGGCGTGCGCGAGAAACCAGCGTCCCTCAGCAACCCCCGAATCGAACCAATCGATGGTGCGGCCTTCGTTGGTCCAGACCTGCTTCAAGTTTCCGGTGGACATCGCCTTAGCGGATGCGACTGTAGCATCGTCGCCGTAACACCAGATGGCGTCGACATCATCATGTTCCGCGAGCGGTTTAAGCAACTGTGAGACATATCCGGTCACAATGTTCACCACGCCTCCGGGCAGATCGCTGGTATCGAAGAGTTGATAGAGATCGGCGGCGATTAGGGGATATTTCTCAGACGGTATAGCGATCACCGTGTTTCCTACCGCAATCAGCGGCATCACCAGCGAAAGGAATCCTAACAGCGGTGTCTCCGAAGGGCAGATGACGCCTATCGTACCGATGGGTTCGTTCATCGCGATGGCAATGTTGCGGAACGGCGGGTTGTGAACCGCACCGTCGAACTTATCGGCCCATGCCGCATACGAGAAAATGCGCTCGATTGCTAATGCGACTTCCCGCTTCGCCTGTTGCTCTCCTACGGCAGCAGCAAGTCGCGACGCAATTTCGTCCCGCCGAACGGCGAGATTCTCCGCGCAGTAATAGAGGACCTGTGCGCGATTGTGAGCCGTTGCCTTCGTCCAGCTTTCCGCCTTGCGGGCTGCCTCGACGGCATTCCGAATGTCTTTGCGATTTCCTAAAGACGCCTCGCCCAGCAGTGTTCCATCGGGCGAATGCACTTCCATGCTATAGCCGGAATCGGGTCGCGCCTGCTTGCCGCCAATATAGAGCTTAATGGTTCGGTCGATCGAGGGAGTGTCAGAGCCCGCAGGATCTTGCGATCGCGGAACTGGTGCGGACGCTGCGGCCAACTTGGGTGCGCGCTTGAACCATGTTGGCTCCATGTATTCGAGGAGGCCCTCGCGTCCGCCTTCGCGACCGTAGCCGCTTTCGCGATATCCGCCAAAACCACAGGCGGCATCGAACAGGTTCGTGCAGTTCACCCAGACGACGCCGGCTTTCAATTGTGCCGCGACATGCAGAGCGACATTGATATTTTCGCTCCAGATGCACGAGGCCAGTCCATACACCGTATTGTTCGCCAGTTCTACAGCCTCTTTCGGCGTGCGGAACGTCATTGCAGCGAGCACCGGGCCGAAAATCTCCTGCTGAGCGACGATCGACGTAGGATGAACATTACTCAAAATTGTCGGTGGAAAGTAAAATCCGCGCGAAGGCAGTGTGACTTGCGGCTGCCAACAGGTTGCGCCCTCCGCCACTCCTTGGGCTACCATGCGCTGGATTCTTTCCAGTTGCACGCGCGCCACGATGGCTCCAATATCAATCGCCTTATCGAGCGGGGGACCGATCCGCAGCGTGTTCATGCGGTCGCGGATTTTTGAGATGAGCACTTCCGCGATACTTTCCTGCATCAGCAGGCGAGATCCTGCGCAGCAGACCTGGCCCTGGTTGAACCAGATTCCATCCACCAATCCTTCAACGGCGCCATCGAGATCGGCATCATCGAAAACGATGAAAGGCGACTTCCCGCCGAGTTCAAGAGAGAGACGCTTATGGCTGGCAGCCGTGGCTCCGCGAATCGCGCGTCCTACTTCGGTTGAACCGGTAAACGCGATCTTGTCGATCTCCGGATGCTTGACGAGCGATTCTCCCGTTAGTCCATCGCCCGTCACAATGTTGACAACCCCTGCGGGAATACCGGCTTCCTGGCAGAGGCCGGCGAATGCGAGAGCCGTAAGAGGCGTGAACTCGGCGGGTTTCAGCACCACGGTATTTCCGGTGGCGAGCGCAGGCGCAATTTTCCACGCCAACATGAGAAGCGGGAAGTTCCAGGGAATGATCTGACCGACGACTCCGCAGGGTTCGTGATCAGGGAATTCCTGATCGAGCAATTGAGCCCAGCCTGCATGATAGTAAAAATGTCGCGCGACCAAAGGGATGTCGATATCGCGGCTCTCGCGAATGGGCTTGCCATTGTCCATGGTCTCGAGAACGGCAAGAAGCCGCGAATGCTTCTGGACAAGACGCGCGAGATTGTAGAGGTAACGGGAGCGAACGTGGGCCGTGAGCGCACGCCATTTTGGAAAAGCAGCGCGCCCCGCACGAACGGCGGCATCAATGTCTGCTGCACTGCCTTGCGCGACGGTCGCCAGCTTTTCACCGCTTGATGGATCGAGTGTGTCGAAATACTCTCCCGCTTCGGGTGCCAGCCATTGCCCATCAATAAAGTGATTGAACTTGCGAGTGTGGCGCTCCAGCCAGGCTTGCGCCTCCTTGGGATCTTCAGGCGCCGGCCCATACTCCATGCTGACAAACTTTTCTGCAATGCTCATTGAGTTCGGCTCGATTTCTTGTGTCGATAAGACTTGTACTAAGCGATCGGATGGCGATACTCGGCAGAATATCGTCCCGTGGCATGATGCTCCAGTTGCCGCTCGATGTCACCCAACAATCCGCTCACGCCGAAGCGGAACATCTCCGCCCGAAGCCAGGAGTCACTCAGTTCCTCTTTCATCATTGCCAGCCAGTCGAGGGACTGCTTTGCAGTCCGAATGCCTCCCGCAGGTTTAAATCCGACGGCCATGCCAGTTTGTTGCGCATACTCACGGATCGCTCGAACCATCACCAGGCTTACCGGGAGCGTGGCATTAGTCGCCTCCTTTCCAGTCGACGTCTTGATGAAATCGGCGCCTGCCATCATTGCGACGAAGCTGGCGCGCGCAATGTTGCGGAGGGTCAGAAGATCCCCTGTTCCCAGGATGACTTTCATGTGAGCGCCGCCGCACGCCTGCTTGAATGCGGCGACCTCGTCATAAAGTGCTTGCCACTGTCCGCCGAACACGTGTGCGCGCGTGATGACCACATCGATTTCGTGGGCGCCAGCTTCCGTTGAGCGACGGATTTCAGCTACGCGTTCGGCAAGCGGAGATAAGCCCGCAGGGAATCCGGTAGAGACCGCGGCCACGTGAATGCCGCTGCCCTCGAGGGCATTGAGGGCGGTCTCCACAAACGTGTGGTATACGCAAACCGCGGCAACCTTGATTCCGAGTTGCTCGATGCCGAGTTTTTCCAATAATTCACGCTGGACGGGTTGTCGTGCCTTCGCGCATAATCGGCGCACGCGTTCCTCGGTGTCATCCCCAGAAAGCGTGGTTAGATCCATACATGAGATGGCGCGCAGGAGCCACGCTGCCTGCCACTCTTTCTTGACGGTTCGTCGCGCAACCTGCGATTGCGTCCGCCGTTCGACGGCACTTGTGTTGACGCGAACTTCCCGCACCCAATTCAGATCGAGAGGAATGCCGGAGTTCGGGAGAAGAGGCCGTCCCTGAAGCCAGGCGAGTGCTCCTAGTGCGCCATGATGTCGAGTCGCGATTTTCGCGTCAGGACCTTGCGCGAGTTTTGAGGAATCGTGGTCGCTGAGCATTTCAGAATTGCTTTCCATTGCGTCTGCCTTAACCCGAAGCGGGCCTAAAGATTGGAGGCAATTGTACGGCACACGCACTTTGTCGCGCGAGTAACCTCCTCCCGGGGGTTTACCCAAGGCCAAGAAGCGTCTAGAAATCCATGCCAGGGTTTACAATGGCGCACGATTCACCAGTTGCTGGAAGCCATTTGAGAAGTGTCGAGGGAATTCTCTGGTTATGCGCAAAGCTAGCTCGTGCGCGGTGTTGCGGAAGAAGTTGGAGAAGGCCGCAATGCGAGTGATGAAGAATGCGCATGCTCCGTATTCCAAATTCCGGGTCGGTGCCGCGATCCTGCTGACGAACGGCAAAGTTTTCTCCGGCTGCAATGTAGAGAACGCGTCCTACGGCATGACCAATTGTGCGGAGCGCACGGCGATCTTCACTGCCGTAGCTGAACTGGGGCCGAGAATCGAAATCAAGGCGGTCGCGGTAACGAACGATCATGGAATCGCATGTTCTCCCTGCGGCGCGTGCCGCCAGGTGATTTACGAATTCGGCCCGGACGCAACCGTGTTCTTCCAGGGCGCAGACGGTCCAAAACAGGCGCACATCAAGGAACTTCTTCCGGAAGGATTCCGGTTCCAGTGAACGAAACAATATCTGCTTTACCCACCTTTCGTGCGATCGATGTCATCCGCAAGAAGAGAGATGGCATTGAGTTAACGCGAGAGGAAATTGAAGGCCTGGTGAATGCCTATACGCGGGGAGATGTTCCTGACTATCAGGTTTCAGCGTGGCTGATGGCCGTCGTGTTGCGCGGCATGACGCGAGCCGAGACTGCGGCGCTGACGGATTCAATGTTGCGCTCGGGCGAGGTCCTCGATTTTTCTTCACTGCCGACCCAGAAAGTAGATAAGCATTCGACAGGCGGAGTTGGAGACAAGACTTCGCTGGTGCTCGCTCCGCTGGTGGCTACAGCAGGCCTTGCTGTGCCGATGATCAGCGGACGAGGTCTCGGCCACACAGGCGGCACCCTCGACAAGCTCGAAGCCATTCCGGGGTTCAACGTGAACCTTCCGGTGGCTGAATTCCGGCGGGTGCTGGATGTTTGTGGGTGCGCGATGATCGGCCAGACGGCAGAAATCGCTCCCGCCGATCGAAAACTCTACGCGCTGCGGGACGTCACCGGAACTGTCGAGAGCCCTTATTTGATTTGCGCGTCGATCATGAGCAAGAAGCTCGCGGAGGGTATTGATGCGCTCGTATTGGATGTGAAAACCGGGTCCGGTGCTTTCATGAAGAACGAAAAGGACGCGGTCTTCCTTGCTGAACTCATGGTCGAAACGGGCGAGCGCATGGGGAAGAAGGTGGTTGCGCTGATCACTGATATGGATCAACCGCTCGGCAAGATGATCGGCAACGCTCTGGAGGTGATCGAGGTAGTGGAAGTGCTGCGCGGCGAGGGTCCGGAGGACCTGCGCGAGCTTTGCCTTCATCTTGCCGGATGGATGCTCCATCTCGGAGGTGTTTCCAAGACTGTCGCGGAAGGGACGCAGCTTAGTTCACAACTGATTTCTTCTGGCAAGGCGCTGGAGAAGTTTCGGCACATGATCGAACTACAGGGCGGTGACGCGCGAGTCGTTGATGACACGACGCGGCTGCTGCAGGCGCGCCAAACATGCCAGATCGTTAGCCCTAAGTCAGGCGTCATTTCCTCCATGCAGTGTGAACACATCGGTACGGCGTGCGTGATCCTCGGCGGCGGACGTGAGCGTAAGGAAGATTCCGTCGATCCGGCAGTGGGCATTGTTTTGCACAAGAAAGTTGGAGAACGAGTGGAAGCCCGGGAGCCGCTTGCGACGGTTTACTACAATTCCGAGGCGCGTGCAGATCGTGCCCGTAGGCTGATTGCCGATAGCATTCAGATCGCGGACGCAGCACCTGTAAAGCGGCCGCTGATCCACCGAGTCATCCAGAGGTCCGGAGAGAAACGCTGATGGGACGATACACCGGGATTCTTGGTCTTCTCACCATGCTCGGCTTGGCGTACGCCTTTTCCACAAATCGCCGTGCGATTCGCATCAAAACGGTGGCCTGGGGGCTGGGACTGCAGTTCGCTTTTGCAGTTTTTGTCCTCAGATTTCCGCCCGGCCAGAAAGCCTTCCAGGTTGCCAAGGAGGCAGTGACTCGTTTATTGGGCTACTCCTATGCTGGATCACATTTCGTTTTCGGAGATCTCGCCAACCAAGGATCGCAACTGGGATACTTCGCCTTTGGAGTCCTGCCTACCGTCATTTTCATCGCCGCTTTCTTTGCCGTGCTCTACCACGTAGGGGTCATGCAGATCATCATTCGGATTTTCGCCTGGGTAATGACTCGAGTGATGGGTGCCAGCGGCGCAGAGTCTCTCAATGTTGCTGCCAGTATTTTTATGGGCCAGACGGAAGCCCCGTTGACGATCCGTCCATTCCTGCCAGATCTCACCCGCTCGGAATTGATGACGGTGATGACCAGCGGCATGGCCCACGTTTCCGGGGGAATCATGGCGGCCTACATCGGCTACGGTATCGACGCCGGACACTTGCTCAGCGCTGTCATCATGACGGCTCCCGGAACGCTGGTCATGGCGAAAATGCTTGTACCGGAAACCGAACAAGCGAAGACCGCAGGAAGAGTTGTAATGAGCGCGGATGAGGAAGAGGCTGAGAAGAAAGAAAACCTCATCGGCGCGATCGCGCGCGGTACTACCGATGGCCTGCACCTCGCGCTAAACATCGCGGCGATGCTTATCTCGTTCCTCGCGCTAATTGCGCTGATCGACGGCATCTTCGGTGGCATTCATCACTGGATTGGGTGGTTTCCCGAAAGCCTGGAAAGGGTCCTCGGAGTGATCTTTGCTCCCATCGCATGGCTGATTGGGGTCCCGCGTCAGGACTGCTCCACCATCGGCGCTTTTCTCGGTACACGGATGGTGGCCAATGAACTGGTGGCTTACAAGATGCTGGGAGCGGCGCAGAAGGCACTCGATCCGCGCTCGTTTACAATCGCAACCTTCGCGCTGTGCGGGTTCGCTAATCTTAGTTCGATCGGAATCCAAATCGGTGGCATTGGCGCCCTGGCCCCGAATAAACGTGGTGAACTGGCGAGGCTTGGTTTCCGCGCGATGCTCGCCGGCACGATGGCGAATCTGATGTCGGCCTCCATCGCTGGCATGCTGCTGTAGAATTCGTTGGCTTCAAATCCAAATCGAGGATCGTTCTTACGTGAAGCGATGCGCTTCGCTGTCCGCTGTTGTTGTGTTTCTTTGCTCTGTCGTGAATGCCATTGCCCAGTCGCCTCAGCGAGTCATCATCGATACCGACCCGGGCATCGATGATGCGATGGCGATCCTGCTGGCGCTGAATTCGCCGGAATTGAAGGTCGAAGCACTTACGGTGGTCCCAGGAAATGTGGAGGCGTCGCAGGGACTTGAAAATGCATTGAAGTTGGCATCGCTCGCAGGCCGTTGTGATTTACCAGTCGCGGGTGGAGCACAGCACCCGCTGAACCAGAAATTGATCACCGCTCAGTTCTGGCACGGCAAGAACGGACTCGCTGGGGTGGAACTTCCTCCATCGAAATGCAAGGCAGATTCGCGCTTCGGGCCTGACCTCATCATCGAGATGGTTCACAAGTATCCCCACGAGATTACGTTGATTCCTGTGGGACCGCTTACGAATATCGCTCTTGCAGTTTCAAAAGATCCGTCGATTGTCCCGCTTGTGAAAGACGTTGTGATAATGGGTGGATCGATCACGGGAGGAAACGTCAACGGGGCGGCGGAAGCTAACATCTACGGCGACCCTGAGGCCGCGTCCATCGTCTTCGCCGCTGGATGGACCGTCACCATGATCGGTTCGGATGTCGGCGAGCGAACCCTGATGACCCGCAAGCATCTTTCACAGCTGCAGGCGTTGCATGGGCCCGAGAGCGACTTCATCTCCAAGCTTGCCGATTTTTATGTCACGCGCTCGGAAAAGAGCGGATATTCCGGCGCTGCAATGTACGATCCACTAGCTGTCGCCACGGTAGTCGATCCGACGCTCGTAACGCTCAAGGAGATGCACGTCGATGTGGAGACGAAGGGCGAGTTTACGCGCGGCGAGACGGTCGCTAACCGCATGGGTTCCAACGAAAATAACGTGCTGCATGGGGATCACTACGAAATCGAGGGCGTCATTGATCTGAAACCGAATGCAAAGGTGTGCCTCGCATCGGATGCAGGCCGTTTTCTGCAGCTGTTCATCAGCCGGATCAAAGGGAAGTAGCTGCCGGCATCTTACCCACGACAAGGAATTAGCATCCGAGCCTTGAGTATCGGAAGTTGATGCAGGTGTTTTCCGTCAGCCGTTGGCGCGCGCTACCAGCAGTATCGCGAAGGCGTAAAAGACGAACATCAACGCGAGATAGACTTTTGCGCGTGATCCGGACCCAGCGAATTCTTTCCATGCCAGAACTCCCCACAGTGCGGCTACCATCGGCGCAGACTGCCCGATTGCGTAGGAAATCGCGAAGGCCGTTCTCTGCCCGGCGACGAGATTGAAAACCGTACCCACACCCCAAATGCACCCTCCCAAAAGTCCGAGGAGATGTCCGGATGGAAGCCCGGTGAAAAACCCACCAAAACTGACGGGCTCTCCGACGAGTGGCTTCTTCATGAAATAGACATTCCAGATGAAACAGGAGAGGAGCGCGCCCAAGGTCAGAAAAGTTGCAGCGCTGTATGGAGTGAGGGAATGCCCGCGCGTCATAGCGTAAGTCATGAATGGGCTCCAAAGCCCCATCAGCGTTCCTGAGACCACGCACAGAATAATGCTTTTGCGAGAAGCGCCCCGTCCGGCGCGCGAGAGGCTTCCGTAAGCCTTGCCGTCAAGGATCACTGCGATCAGTGCGCACGCGACACCCGACATCAGCAACAGCGCGCTGCCTTTGGGTTGCAGGGCGTAGTTCAGCACCACACCCACCACGAGAGCGATCCCGATGGAGACCGGAAACGCAACGGCAAGGCCAGCCATATCGATGGCAGCCACTAGGAGCAGATTAGCCAGATTGAAAATCGCACCGCCGATCAGGGTAGAGGCGATGTTTGAAGGGTCCGCCGCGCGAACATTATTCAGGAAGCTGGAGGAATCGTGTCCGGTGCTGCCCATGGTTAGCGCGAGCACGAGAGAAATCAGAAAAATTCCGATGGCGTAGTCCCAATAAAAGAGCTCGAAACGGTAGTTCTTGACTCCTTTGTAGGTATTTGCCCACGAACCCCAACAGATGGCACTGGTAATCATCATCAGCAGCGCGATGGTGAGGCTTTGTGGCGTGAACATGCATTCCCCCCTCGGAAAACGAGTAACTGTACTCTTCTTGCGATAGAGCCACAAGTGCGTTTGCCAACCGCTGACGATGTTGAGCCTGCCGGCACGCGTTGACACGTCGACCCGGCGCTGCATAGACTCGGCCTTCCTCCTGTTCCGGAGAAACGACACGATCATGGCAAAGCGGCCTCGCATCGCAGTGGTGGGTAGTGCAAACATCGACCTGACAACGTTCGCGGACCGGTTTCCTAAACCCGGCGAAACCATATTCGGACAGAAGTTCGATCTGGGATTTGGCGGCAAGGGTGCAAATCAGGCCGTGGCAGCACGACTTTGTGGGGCTGATGTGTTTATGATTGCGCGCGTGGGCAGCGATTTGTTTGGGCCGGCCACGATCGAGAACTTTCGCAAGCTGGGAATTGATCCCACTTATGTGAAGCAGGTCGAGGGGCTTTCGAGCGGAGTCGCTCCTATCTTTGTCGAGCCCAACGGACAGAATCGGATTCTGGTTGTGAAGGGGGCTAACGACGCCATTAAGCCCGTCGATGTGGACGACGCCGCTGAGGTGTTGATGTCTGTTGACTGCATCGTGCTGCAGTTCGAGATTCCGTTGGAGACGGTTTATTACACGATCAGTTTTGCGCGCAAGCATGGAATCCGCTGCATCCTGAATCCCGCTCCGGCGCAACCGGTCGACATGGCGGCGCTCAAAGACCTGGACTACTTCGTTCCCAACGAGAGCGAGGCCGAATCTATCACAGGGATGGCGGTCAAGACGATAGAAGCGGCAAAGAAGTGTGCCGCGAAACTGGTTGAGGGCGGCATACGACGCGTCATCATTACCCTAGGCGCGAACGGATCTCTGCTGGCAACTCGCGAAGGTACGGAGCATGTCGCGCCCTTTTCCGTAGAGAGCATTGACAGCACGGGCGCGGGAGACGCCTTCATCGGGAGTTTCGCCGTTTTTCTCGGGGAAGGTATGCCCGAGAAAGAAGCGGTGCGACGCGCGAATTTGTATGCTGGCCTTTCGACGACCGGTGTCGGCACGCAGAAATCATTCTATGATCGCGCTCGCTTCGATGCCGAGTGGTCCACTCGTCGGTGACAGGTCTTGCGTGGATTCGACCGTGCCGATGAGATGCTCTCACCAGGCAACGATCGCACGTGGCGCATGCATCTCCGCGAAATTTCTTGACTTACCCGTGAGCGGCGATTTATAAGCCGTGTCTGCGGTCGGGGACCCAAAATTCACAGGGGCAGCGGGAGTGTCATTGTTTCTTTGGGGCAGGCCGGCGAAAGGGGAACGTGAATGTCGAGTAAGAAGGCGCTCTTGGCGGTGTGTTGTCTTGCACTTGTCGGTCTCTTAAGTCCGCTCGTGCATGGGCAGGCGACGGGGAGTTTTTCTGGAACGGTTTCCGACAAGGCTGGCGCCGTGATCTCCGGCGCGAATGTTCGGATTACGTCGCAGGGAACTGGACTGACCCGCGAAGCCAAGACGGATGACTCCGGTCACTACCTCATTCCGCTATTGCCGGTGGGTTTTTTCAGCATTCACGTCGAGGCCCAGGGATTCGCGCCCGCGGAGCAAAAAGATATCCGGCTGCAGGTAAATGAACAGCGTGAAGTAGATTTCACAGTTCAACCGGCATCGGTCAGCACGAGCGTGGAGGTCAATGCGACGGAAGTCGTCGTCGAAACGACCAATGCCACGCTCGGGCAGGTGATCACCAGTGAGCAAGTCGCATCGCTCCCGCTCAATGGTCGTGAGTTTGTGCAGTTGGCAACGCTGACTCCAGGCACGACGCAGGAAACGAATCCCGGAAGTTTTTTCAATGGCGGTCCGAGCAGCGAAGTATCTGACCGCGGTACCTTTTCGCTTTCGGTAGGTGGATCGCGAGCACAGAGTACCGACTGGATCCTCGACGGCAACGACGACAACGAACTCACGGCCGGCGGCATTGGCTTCAAGCCCTCAATCGATGCCATCCAGGAGTTTAAAGTTCTCAGCTACAACTACTCCGCTGAGTTCGGCACGCGTGCGGGCCCAACCGTTCTGGTAGCTACAAAATCCGGGACCAACCAACTGCACGGCTCTCTGTTTGAATTCTTCCGCAACACCAAACTTGACGCAGCTAATCGGTTTGTCAACGCAGGAGTTGCCAAGGACAAATTCAATCTGAACCAGTTTGGCGGATCGCTGGGTGGTGCCTTGCAGAAGGATAAGACATTCTTTTTTGGTGATTATCAGGGAACTCGTAAGCGCAAGGGCATCGTCGAATCAGGACTGATTCCGACCCCAGCCATGATCGGGCTCACCAACGGATATGGGGATTTCACCTTGGACGCGGTGGGTGGGACAGCGGCCCCACTAAAAAACCCATATTCGGGTTCGGGTGCCCCCTTCCAGTGCGACGGTTCGGGAAATCCGATTGTGCCTGACTCTGCAGGCGTCCAGAGTGGAGGGAACCCCTGCAACAAAATCCCTGTCGAATTGATCGACCCGACCGGGCAGGCGATGCTCAAGCTGTATCCGACGCCCAACGTGACGAATGAAACGTTCAACTATCTAAACATCCCCACGCGCAGGCTCAGTGACGACGAGTTTGACATCAAGGTCGATCACAACTTCTCCAACAAAGACTCCGCCTTCACCCGCTTCAGCTACGAGCAGGCTGTGGCGTTCGTACCCGGCGGCTCGCCAGGATTCGCCGAAGTCAGCGCTTTCGCCAGTTCGCAGAACATCACCAATCACGCCCGCAACGCAGTAGTTTCCGAGACGCACATCTTCAACGATCGCAATATCAATCAGTTCACGTTCGGATTCAACCGCATCTTTAACCACATTCAGTCCTTCGGCGACAAGACATGCCAAGCGTTCAAGTTAGGACTCCTGGGCGCAAATATCAATCCGATCTGCGGCGATCCAAATGCGGCTGGAGTCGTGAGTCAGTCATCGAAAGACTGCATTAGCTGTGGTTTATCGTCGACATTTATGGGGCAGTACTGGACGGTCGGGGACCGCGGCTTCGCCCCATTTCTTGGCGGCAGCAACATTTTTACCTGGTCGGATACTTTTGAAATGATCCGGGGCAAGCACGACATTCGTGTTGGCGGACAGATTCGGGCCCAGCAGATGAACGTCGGGACCAATGGCTTCCAGGATGGCTTTATCCTCAATTTCGGCGGTCTGACCGGAGACGGAGCGGCCGATATCCTGTTGGGACAGATCGGAACCGGATCGCTGCACGACCAGACTTTTGACGGGGCCACCACCGGTCGCCGTTGGAAGTTGTTTCGCCCATTTATTCAAGATGACTGGCGTCTCACCAACAATTTGACCTTGAATATCGGGTTGGCTTGGGCTGTAGTCACACCAATCACTGAAGCGCACGGGCGCCAGGCCGATTTTGATTTCGCTACCGGCAAGTACTATGTTGCGGGTAATAGTCCCCAGAGGAATTGCGCGATCTGTGTGCCGAGCGATGGTCGCGTTGGGGTCCAGATAGACAAGACAGCGTTCGAGCCTCGCATTGGGATTGCCTGGAAGCCTTTCGGCAGTGCGAAGACTGCTGTTCGCGCCGGCTACGCCATTTATCACGACTCCTCGTGGAACCAGGGTGCCCAGGGGCTGTGGCAGAATCCTCCTTACTACGCAGAGAGCGACAACTTCAGTGGCTTTTCGCCGCTCCAAAGCCTCGGTACGACGACGTGTGGTTTCGCCAGCAATCAGGGCTGTGGTTTGCGAGCAGCATTCCTGCCGGTCATCACCGCGCAGCCTGATCCTTCCCAGTTCACGGGGACGATACAGTCGCAGAACTTCAACTTTAAGCAAGGCCGGGTGCAGCAGTTCACGATTAATGTCGAACATCAGTTGCCCGCCAATGTTGTGCTGACCGTCGGCTATGCTGGGTCGCGCAGTCACCACATCCTGATGGATGGGGTGAACTTGAATGTCAGCTCACCGGCGCAATGCTTCTTGACCCCGACGGATGCGGGCTATGACCCGAACTACTCGTTGGGATGTGATCCTGGACATACGGGACATGCAGCGCCGCATGGGCCTTTCACGACGGTTGCGAATATCAATGACGTGGGAAATGCGCGCTATGATTCGCTTCAAGTTAAGGCTGAGACCAAGAGCGCTCGACATGGACTGTATGCGTTGCTCGGCTATACCTGGGCGCGCACATTCGATTCTGGTTTGCCCGATGGGCTTGGGACCTTCCCCGGAGCAACGTATTGGCCATTGCCAGGGACGATCAGGGACGACTGGGGACTTTCTCAGTTAAACCTGAATGATCAGTTCACGGCCAGCGTGCTGTACCAGCTTCCTTTTGGAAAAGGCAAGAAGTTTGGAAACAACTGGAGTGGCGCGACCAATGGGATCCTTGGCGGCTGGGAGGCCCAGGTGATTGAGCGTGTCCTCTCGGGTTTCCCGCTTTTTGTCGTGGATTCCTTCAATCAATCCGGAGTTAACTTCCAGTGGAACGGATCCACGTTGAATCGCCCCAACATGGTCGGCGACCCAAACCGTCCGGGTCCCGTGGCGGCCAATCCCGGTTGTAATGCGCCATCTCAGCTTCACGTAGCTGATGGATACTGGTTCAATCCTTGCGCGTTCGTAGTAGCTCCAGCAGGGGAGTTGGGCAACTCTCCGCGTGCTCCGGTCGCCGGCCCGGACTTCATCAATACTGATTTTTCTTTGATCAAGCACATCATGGTCACCGAGCGTACCAAGCTTGATTTCCGCGCGGAGTTTTTCAATCTGTGGAATCACCCGCACCTTCTTCTTCCGGGAAGCCCGGGCGCCAGTGGTTTGCAGGATGTGTCTGCAGGCCAGAGTTTTGGACTTGCGACCCAAACCGTAAATCAGTTGCCGGGCGACTCGCGCGTCATCCAGCTCGCGCTTAAGTTGACCTTCTAGAGAAGGTCGGTGTTGTGGTGATTGCGATTTCTTGGGGCAGGTTGAGTGTAGGTTTCAATCTGCCCTGCGCTGATCGCGCGTCTCGTGCATGATTCCCGCCCGATGATCCGACACAAGACTCAGTTCGTTCTCGGTTTGCTTCTACTCTTGGGGTCTTTCGCTTTCGCGCAGCCTCGCCGAAAGGTCATCATCAACGAAGACTGCTCCGGCCCGGGCGGCAGCAACGTGCAGACTCTGTTGCTGATGATCCAGTCGCCGCAGATCGAAGTGCTCGGTATCACGGTGGTCAGCGGGGATCAGTGGCGCGACGAGGAAGTGGCTCACACGTTGCGGTTGCTCGAAATCATTGGGCGCACCGATATTCCCGTTGTGCCCGGAGCAGCTTTTCCGCTGGTTCGCACGCGCGACGAGGCGCAGGCCTGGCAACAGCGTTATGGCAAGGTCGCTTATGCGGGCGCGTGGGATGATCGCTGGTGGCACGAGGCATCCGTCATTCCTTCCCTTCTGGAAGGCGCACCGACTACCAAGCCAGCTAACGAGGATGCGGCGCACTTCCTCCTCCGCATGGTTCACAAGTATCCGCACGAGGTGACGATTTACGAAGGCGGACCGATGACCAATCTCGCGCTCGCCATTTCCCTCGATCCGCAGCTTCCGGAACTCGCCCAGGAACTCGTTTTTATGGGAGGAAGCCTGAGTCCGCGGAGCGACAATCCGGAGTTTCTGAACAATCCGCGTCACGAATTCAATTTCTGGTTCGATCCGGAAGCGGCGGCGATTGTTCTGCGCGCACCTTGGAAGAAAATTGTCTGCACGCCGACCGACATCTCGGTGAAGACGCATATGACGGCCGCGATGGTGAAGCAGATCGAAGCTGCCGTCACGCCGGTTGCCCGATACGTCGCGCAGTTCGCCATGCTGACTCCTGGGGCCGACATCATGTGGGACGAATTGGCGGCTGCCGCCTGGATCGATCCCAGCATCATCACACGCGCCGAGAGCCGTTATATGAGCGTTGATTTGGACCGGGGCGCAGGCTATGGCAACACACTGACCTGGGCCGCCAACGATACGCTGCATCCGGTCACCCAACGCGTAGAGATCCAGTTCGATCTCGACACGAAGAAGTTTTATCGCATGTTCGTGGCACTTATGACGGCTCCGACGCCGACCCACTGACTCCGGTGGCGGTGAATCCGTGAACGGCATACAATAAGAGCTTGCAACCGTTTCCACTGCCCAATATGTCTCCCATTCCGGACGATCTGAACAGCATAAAAGACGACATGATTGCCTTCATCGAAGGCCACGGCATGCGCCGGTTTCATGGTTTCGTGGACTACGAAGAAGTGCAATGTGTAATGTGGGAGATGGGGGGCAATCCCGACGGCTGGAAGGATTTTGTCGAATTGGCCAAGGCGTCGAGTGCGCCTTTCCTCACGATGCACTCCTGGGTACTTGAGCGCACCGAGCTCGATGACATGGTGCAACGCCTATCCAGTTCGGAGTTTACCGATAGCGACGATGTCGAAGATGCCCGCTGGCTTCGAGCCCACGTTGGGAAAGTCGGATATCTGCAACTCGGCTGGGCCTACCAGGGATCGATGTTTCTGTGTGAGCTCAGCACTGAATGGTACGACCGCTACCAGCGTCTGCTCGAAGTGTCCGATGAATTCGGTGGGCTCACCATGGACGAGCCCGATCAGGACGAAGAGAACTAGCAACCACGTGGAACGGTTTATGTGGGGACGGCCGCTCTCGGCGATCCGCGGAGCGTAGCTCCGCGATTTCCGCTAGTGCTTATCCACATCCTCTGATGGAGTAAACTGCCCCATCATCATGCAGTGGATCCCAAAGCCTACGGACCAGAGCCTGGTCGATTCTCTGCTGACCTGTCTCCGCGGCGATCCTGCGTTCTGTGGCACGGCAATCGCGCGCTCGGCTTCGATCCTTGCACCGCTTCTAGTCCGGAGGGGCATTGCAAACGGCGAAGAGGCGCAACGCTTTCTCTCGCCGAAACTTGTTCATCTTCATGCTCCTGAACAGATGACCGGGTTACGCGCCGCGGTGGACCGCCTCGATGCTGCTATCGAACGCAAAGAGCCCATCCTGATCTATGGCGACTACGACGTAGACGGAACGATGGCGGTGATCATCCTGAAGACGGCGATCGAACTTTGCGGAGGCACAGCCGACTTCCACGTCCCCCACCGCATCCGCGAAGGCTACGACATGCGCGATGACGTGATCGAGCGCGCCGCCGCCTCCGGCATTCGCCTGATCATTAGCGTCGACATGGGGATCCGCGCTTTCGGGCCCGCAGAAACGGCCCACCGCCTCGGCGTGGACCTTATCGTCACCGACCATCACCTGCCCGGTCACGACGGCGTGCCGAGAGCCCTGGCGGTGATTAACCCGAATCAGAGCGGATGTGAATATCCCTACAAGCAGCTCTGCGGTGCAGGGGTGGCTTTCAAACTAGCGCAAGGGCTCATGCAGCGCAGACTTCAATCGAGAGATCAGAATAAGTTGTTGCTCTCGTTTATGAAGGTTGTGGCCATCGCGACCATTGCGGACGCGGTGCCGCTGACCGGAGAGAATCGCGTTTTCGCGTCGTTGGGGCTCGATGCTTTGCGCAGGGCGGTGAATCCCGGCCTTAGGGCTCTACTGGAAGCGGCGCAGATCTCGGCGAATCGCCCGCCCTCCTCGGGGGAAGTCGGGTTCCGCATTGCGCCCCGCATCAACGCGGCCGGGCGCATGGATGTTGCCCGCGACGTCATTGAGCTCTTTAGTGTCAAGGATGCCGCCCGTGCGAAGGAACTCGCTGCCAAACTGGACAAGCTCAATACCGATCGCCAGGAAGAAGAGCGAAGAATTCTGAAATCCGTGGAAGAGCGGTTCGCAAGCGATGCTGCCCTGTGCGATGACTACTGCATTGTTGTTGATGGTGACGGCTGGCATCGTGGCGTTATCGGCATCGCGGCCACGCGCATCGTCGAGCGTTATAACCGTCCTACTATCGTAATCTCGCGCGAGGGTGAGGAAGCTTTCGGTTCTGGACGCTCGATCCGTTCATTCCACCTGCTCGAAGCTCTGGAATCCTGCGGAACTTTGTTTTCCCGTTATGGCGGTCATGCCCACGCTTGCGGCTTCGCCATGCCGGTTGGGAATGTCACTGAGTTGCGGACGCGGTTGGACCAGTTTGCGCGCTCCCGGCTCACGCTCGCCGATTTCGAACCCGTTCTCGAACTCGATGCCGAACTGAACCTTGCCGACGTTACGCCGGAGCTCTATCAAACTCTGCAAATGCTAGAGCCCTATGGCATGTCGAATCCGGAACCGGTATTCGCCACGCGTCGAGCTCAACTCGTTGCTCCTCCCAAGATTCTTAAAGAGAAGCACGTTAAACTGAAGCTCAGAGCGGGGCAACTCCCGAAATCCGAAGAGCCGTCCGAGCTTTCTGCCGCTGCGATTCTTGCGACGCCGCGCTGCCACCCAGATAGCGCAGCCGTCCGCCGTAGTGAACGAGCGGCAGCGGTGCCCGAAGCTCAAGGAAATGCATTGAGACCTGATTTCCGTTCGAAAATCGCTTTCGACGCTTTGGGTTGGCACATGGCTGAGCGCCTGCAACAGTCGCCCCTGCTGGCGGGGGACTCCGTCGACATCGCATTCACGATTGGCCAGAATGACCATCCTGAATACGGCGGCTTGGAGCTTTCTTTGCGCGACCTCAAGCCACTGATCCCGCTCGCCAGTACTACTATCGAGGTAAACGCTCTCATCAGTCCAGCGATCGGCCATGGTAGTCCTCCGAAGAAAGGTCTATAAGCAATCTTAAGTAAGCTGTCGCCTGCCGTGCGGGGTTGGCATTTGGAAGCTAGCAGTACGTCGGGCTGCGGACCGGACAGGTTGAGAGTCCGAGACTAAACGATTAGAAAACGACGCAGATTTGGGTAAGATCGTTCCTCGTTTCGGACTGGTCAAATATCCCCGTCATGTTTGGTAGGTATTGACAAACAACCATACCCGCGATTATAAGCAAAAGTGAATAATCGTTTAGATTTGAGTTTCTTGATAATCACACAAGGAAAAGATGAAAGGTTCGAACCAGCGGTTCCTCTTTGCTTCGGCGCCCGACAGTTGGGGCGTGCTCGACTATCCGGGTCCTTCATGGGAGCAATCCTACGAGAAGATGCTGGATGAAATGATGGACGCCGGATATGCGGGAACCGAACTTGGTCCCTACGGTTTCTTTCCCGTCGATGCCGAAATTCTTCAGGCGCAACTGGCAAAGCGAAAGCTGGAACTGCTGGGATCGTTTGTGCCGGTTCGAATCGCCGACCCTGGAGCCGGGAAGGAAGTGCTGGAGCGCATTCGCAAAGTCGGCAAACTACTGGCTGCGTTGAAGGCTCCTTTCCTTGTAATGGCGGACGACCAATCGTCGGAGCGGAATGAATTTTCCGGGCGGGCTACCGAACCCGATTGTCCTGCTCTGGATGCGAAACAATGGCGACACGTTGGAAGAGTTGTTGCCGATGCCGAGAAAGTCGCCAACGAATTTGGTTTGGCTTTGGTGTTTCATCCGCATGTCGCGACCTATGTCGAAACAACTGCTGAGTGCGAGAGATTCTTTGATGCTACCGCACACACGAACATAGGATTGTGTCTCGATACTGGGCATTGTCTGTACGGTCTGGGGGATGCTATGCGGGAAGCCGAGAAGTACAAAGACAAGCTGCATCTGGTGCACATCAAGGACTGCAACGCCAGGGTGCTGGAGCAGGCTCGGCGCCACAAGTGGACCTTCGAAGAAGCTATCGAGCACAAGGTGTTCACGGTCATCGGACAGGGTGATATAGACTTCCCCGGCTTCTTCCGGACGCTGACCGAGAACGGCTATTCGGGATGGTCTGTGGTGGAGCAGGATGTGAAGTTTGGGGATCCGACCATCCGCCCGGCGGAGAGCGTGGCTGCAAGCTTGAAGTACTTGCAGGGTGTGGTGAGCACTGTCGAGGATGCCAAAGCAGCGTCCTGATCTGAGGAAAGCCGGAGCGACTGGGACTCTTTGAGAGGCGAGATGCGGAAGCTGGGAGTCGGTGTCTTGGGAGTTGGAGAAATGGGACGCCGCCATGCTGAGAATCTTCGGAGGCTGGTGCCGCAGGCTCAACTTGTGGCGATAGCAGACGTTAACGCAGCACGCGCCCGCAGCGCGGCCGAAGAACTGGAAATTGAGAATTCGTACGGTAGCCTGGAGGCCATGCTGGAGTGCAAGGGGTTGGATGCCGTAGTCATCGCAACTCCGGATAAGCTTCACGCGACCGCGGTTAAAACCGTCGCAGCCGCTGGCAAGGACATGCTTTGCGAGAAGCCGCTTGCTTTAACGTTGCCCGACGCGGTGGAACTCCTAAGCGCGGTTTCGAAGGCGGGCGTGCGTCTTCAGGTTGGTTTCATGAGACGCTACGATCCCGCTTATTTGGCGGCCATGAAGCGCATTGAAAATGGTGAGATTGGTGTTCCGGTTATTTTCAAATCGATCGGACGAGATAAAGATGGTCCTCCTCTGTCGGCGTACAAGCCGAATCTGGGGGGAATGTTGTTCTACACCAACTCCATCCACGACTTCGATCTGGCCCGTTGGCTGATGCAAGATGAGGTTTCGGAGGTCCACGCCTACGCAACGGTGGTGATTCGTCCCGAACTGACGGAGTTCGGCGATGTCGTAGCGGGTGTCGTGAATCTCAAATTCGACCAGGGGGCGATTGGGAACATCGAGTCGCACTCTCAGGCGGTATATGGCTACGACGTGCGTACCGAAGTTGTCGGTTCAAAAGGATCAGTCCTGATCGGCAGTTTTCATCAAACTCCGACAACTTTTCTGAGCAATCACAGCAGCACGCAACCGATTGCGGAGCATTTCCTCACCACCTTTGCGGACGCATACGTTGCCGAAATCCAGGACTTTGTGGACGCCATCTTGAAAGACCGGCCGCCCCGCGTTAGCGGAGAAGATGGGTTGAAGGCTCTGGCGATTGCCGTAGCCGCAGAAAATTCTCATTTGCAAGAAAAGGCGATGAAAGTGTCAGCCGTCGGTTCTGCGGCAGCATCGTGAGGCATGACCTCAGCCGTTTGTGAACATTCATCGGAGGGATATGTGAGTCAGGCCACGGCTTCATCCTACAAAAGCCCGCTGCACGAGATGACACAATCTACTCCCACGTGCCTGTGGAACGATTCGGCATCGGTCGAGGAGTTGTCCTATTCCATCCAACACGGTGCGGTCGGCGCGACGTGCAATCCGGTAATCGTGTTAGGAGTCCTCAAGAAGGAAATTAACGAGTGGAAGAGTCGGATCCACGCCCTCATCCGCGAACTTCCGACTGCAACCGAGGACGAACTGGCCTGGCAGTTGGTACGCGAGATTTCTATGCAGGCCGCCACGTTGCTGAAGCCTGTTTTCGATATTCATCACGGCAAGAACGGCCGGCTCTCCATACAGACTGACCCACGATTATTCCGGGATAGTGACGCGATCCTGAAACAAGTGCTTGAGTTTAACCAACTTGCTCCCAACCTGATCGTGAAGATTCCGGTTACACAGGCGGGAATTCCCGCGATCGAGGAAGCGACGTATCGAGGCATCAGCATCAACGCGACGGTGTGCTTCTCCCTGCCGCAATGCATTGCTGTAGCTGAGGCCGTCGAACGCGGACTCAAGCGACGTGAACTGGAGGGAAGGGAGATTGCGACGATGGGGCCGGTGTGCACAATCATGGTCGGCAGACTCGATGATTGGCTCAAGGTTCTGGTGGAGAAGAACAATGTGGCAATCGATCCCGGCTACCTGGAATGGGCTGGGGTGGCAGTATTCAAGAAGACGTATCGGATTTTCAGAGAACGCGGCTACCGAATTCGCCTGCTGTCCGCTGCATTTCGTAACCACATGCATTGGAGCGAATTGATCGGTGGTGACGTGGTCATTTCTCCGCCCTACTCTTGGCAGGTTCGCTTCAATGCCAGTGACATTGAGGTACGACCGCGTATTGATGAGCCAGTGCCACCCATGGTGATTGAAACTCTTTCCGCCAAGTTCCCTGACTTTCGCCGCTCTTACACCGAGGATGGTCTTACGGTTCAGGAATTTGATTCTTTCGGTCCTACGCTGCGGACGCTTCGGCAATTCATTGTCGCCTGCCACGATCTGGATGGCCTGGTGCGCGATTTTCTGGTTCCCAACCCCGATGTGTGCTAGCAGCAGCAGCTAAACGTTTTGAAACACGCCCCAAACCCTGATATCTTCCGTCTGTACTTATGTCTTCTTCTAAACGCAGCAAGCCGCAGAAACCCGGCAGAGCCGCCAGCATTTCCGATGTCGCTCGCGAGTCGGGAGTATCGATCTTTACCGTCTCGGCAGTCGTCAACAACAAGAGTCACGTTGGCAAAGATCTTCGCGAACGCGTCGAGAACGCAATTCGAAAACTGAATTACCGGCCCAACCTTATAGCCCGCAGCCTGATTAAACAAAAGACGCAGACGATTGGCATGATCGTGCCGGACATCGTGAACCCTTTTTTCCCGATGGTAGTTCGCGGCGCTGAGGACGCGGCGCAGAAGCACGGCTACAATCTTCTGCTTTGCAACAGCGATGACAGTCTGGCGAAGGAAGAGACTGCAATTGAACTATTGCTTTCGAAGCGGGTCGACGGAATTCTTCTCACCAAGGCTGCTGGGGAGTTTTCTCCCGCGCTGCACAAGACGATTCAAGAGGTAAACATTCCCTTTGTGCTGGTCATGCGCACCTACCCGACCCTGACCAAGGACGCGGTCATCACCGACGACTACCAGGGAGCGTACGAGGCCGTGTGTCACCTGGCTCGCTCAGGTCGCAGCCGCATTGGTCTTATCAGCGGGCCGTTAAGAATCAGCAATGCAAAAGAACGTTGGCGTGGGTTTCGTGATGCGCTCGAAGAAAAGAAGTTGCCCTACGAACCCGAACTGGTGGTTGAAGGAGACTACCGGATCGAGTCCGGTTTTCGTGCAGGGCATGCTCTGCTATCGCACCGGCCCGATGGAATTTATGTAGCCAATCATCTGATGACAATTGGATTACTTCAAGCCGTTGAGGAAATGGGATTGAAGTGTCCCGAAGATTTTGGGCTGGTTAGTTTTGACGACTATCCGTGGCTGGGAGTTTTCCGGCCCCGGCTGACGACGGTGGAATTACCGAAGCATCAATTAGGAAGCGAAGCCGCAGAGTTATTAATACAGCGAATTGGCGGAAACCATGGCAAGCCTGTGCTCAAGAAACTGCTGCCGGAACTCCGTATCCGCGAGTCGTGTGGGTTTGCTCAATTTGTGTCCGCTGAACACCGCCGCGCTGCGCCATCCGAGCCGTCGGATGTCTCTTTGGTAAATAAGTAGAGCCGTTGCTTCTCTCGTTCGGCTTGAAATTCACGTTTCATTGAAATTAAACAGCTTCGGCCGGAGCGTAAACATCCGCGTTCTGTAGCTGGCGTAGATCAGCCCAGCTGCGAGCCAGATAAGTCCTGCATACTTCGTCCACGGCTGCAAGCCGAGCAGAAGAACGAAGCAGAATACGGCGCCGAATGCGGGGATAAAGGCATCGGTGAAGAAGTTCCTCCGGGCGGTGGCGGTCGGCGAATACCAGAAATGCAGCATGGCGACGAGATTCACCGCCGTGAATGCAAGCAACGCGCCAAAGGTTACGATTTCCGCTGCTCGCTCCCAGGGAATAGTCAGCACGGCGATGTATGCGAGAACTCCTACAATCCACTCGTTGAAAATGGGGCTTCCCGTCTTCGGGCTTAGATAGCCAAAGAGCTTCCTGGGGATTACGTCATCGCGGCCCATGCTGTACAACAGGCGCGCTGCACCGACGTGACCCGCGAGTCCACACGCCATGCTGGAAACCAGGAGTACAACTCCGTAAGCGGTGAAGAGCAGAGGTCCCCCGGCAATCCGGGCGACATCCATAAAGGCGGTTTCAGGGTTTGCGAGATTGGCATGGCTCGGCCAAACGAGCTGCGCCAAATATACCTGAACCCCACTGAAGAGTCCGGTGAAGACGCAGACAAGAACTGAGGCCAGCAGAATGTTTCGTTTTGGGTTCTTAACTTCCTCGGCCAGGATGGAGACGCCGTCAAACCCGATGAACACTAGCGCGGCAAACGACGTTCCCGCGGCCAATGCGCGCAGATTGAATGTTGCCGGATTGTAAATTGGTTGCAGCGAGACAAGTCCGCTGAATGTCTGGTGCAGCACAACGTAGCGGAAAGCCTGAACCAGAAATATCCCTGTGACCAGCAACATAAATCCGAGCAGCACTTCGTTGGTGCGGGCGTTGAACTTGATCCCCTGCGTGGTCAGGACGGTGATGAATCCTACCGTGAGGGCGGCCAGTAGCGCAAAAGGAACCTGCGGTACCATGCGATGGATTGCGAGGACAGCATAGAGCGAGTTCTGGATCGGTTGGAAGAGATACTCCAGGAACATCGCCCAACCCAGGATGAACCCCACGTGCGGATTGAGCGTTTTGCTGATGTAAGAATAAACGGATCCCGAAGAAGGATACACATGAGCCATGCGGCCGAAGCTGACGGCAGTCACAGACATTGCGATCATCGCGAGCAAGAGCGTGGTCACGGTGTGTCCACGGGAGAGCACCTGCGCCTCTCCGAAGAGTGGAACTGCGGCGATGGGCGAAGTGAGAATGATCCCGTAGTAGACGAGGTGCCACACACTCAACACGCGCTTGAGGTGCGGTTGACCCGATGTCCCCGGTGATGGCGCCGTGGTTGTTTGCACCCTTGGTTCTTTCTTCTAGAAGAAGTAGCGTTGCTTCTTGCGGGCTTCCTCGTACTTCTGACGCGCGACTCTCACGCTCCCGGGCTCTGATACTTCAGCGACGGGAACATCCCACCACGATTCGTAGCTGGGGACGCTTTGCTCAGATGCGGTTTCGATGACGACAACCGAGGTGCGAGGCTGTTTGCGAGCGGCATTCAGAGCGGCCTTGAGATCTTCGCCGGTGCGGGCGCGGGCCGTCCAGGCGCCCAGACTCGCAGCGTTAGCCGCGAAGTCGACGGGCAAGACGTCGCCTTCGTATTTCCCGTTGCTTCGATGGCGATACTCCGTTCCCATCCCCTCGTTGCCACAGCTGCGGCTGAGCGCACCAATGCTGGAGAAGCCATGGTTGTCGAGCAAAACGATGTTAAGCTTCAGGCCCTCCTGCACCGCGGTGACGATTTCCTGGGCCATCATCAGGTAGGAGCCATCTCCGACAAGCACGTACACTTCACGATGGGGATGGGCCATCTTCGCCCCCAGCCCCCCGGCGATTTCATAACCCATGCAGGAGTAGCCATACTCCATGTGATAGCCGCCGGGCTGACGGGTGCGCCAGAGCTTGTGCAGGTCTCCAGGCAGACTGCCGGCGGCGCAGACCAGAATGTCGGAAGGCTCCATGAAATTGTTGACGACACCGATGACTTCCGCTTGCGCAATCGGAGGCTCTTTGCGAAGGCCTTCGATGCGATCAACTTCTTCTTCCCACCTGGCACGGAAGGAAGAGATTGATCCTTGATAGCTCTCTTCGGTTTTGTAGGCCGTGAGCGCCTGCCGTAGTTCCTGGATTGTGGCGCGGGCGTCGCCCGTAAGAGCAAGCGCGGCGTGTTTGCCGGCATCGAATTCGCAGACGTTGACGTTGATGAAACGTACCGCCGGATTTTGAAACGCGGTTTTCGATGCGGTTGTAAAGTCGCTGTAGCGAGTGCCAACACCAATGATCAGATCAGCCTGCCGGGCCATGACGTTTGCGCCAGGAGTGCCAGTGACCCCGACCGCCCCAAGGTTTTGTGGATGGTCGTAAGGCAGGGACCCTTTACCCGCCTGGGTTTCGCATACGGGAATCCATGTTGCTTTGGCGAAATCCGAGAGGGCTTCCGAAGCTTCTGAATAGAGCACGCCGCCGCCAGCGACGACCAGCGGTTTCGTCGCGGAGCGAATCCACGTGACGGCACGGCGGAGGAGCTCCTGGTCGCATCGGCCGCGCGGGATCGACCACACGCGCTTTTGGACGAATTCTTCCGGGAAATCGAAAGCTTCGGATTGCACATCCTGAGGCAAGGATAGAGTGACTGCGCCGGTCTCGGTAGGAGAAGTCAGCACGCGTAGTGCCTCGGGAAGGGAAGTGATCAATTGCTCGGGGCGTTGTATGCGGTCCCAGTAGCGTGACACCGGCTTGAAGCAGTCATTTACCGAAATGTCTGGAGTTGCGGGCGATTCGAGTTGCTGTAATACCGGCGCTACATTGCGCCTGGCAAAGATGTCACCCGGCAGGAGAAGTACTGGCAAGCGGTTAATCGTGGCCAGAGCCGCGCCGGTCACCATGTTCGTAGCGCCTGGGCCGATGGAAGTGGTGCACACCATCGCCTTCATACGAAAAGTTGCTTTTGCAAACGCGACCGCTGCGTGCACCATGGCCTGTTCATTGCGGAACAGAGAATACTGCAGGCCCGAGTCCTGCTCGAGCGCTTGTCCGATCCCGGCGACGTTTCCGTGTCCAAAGATCCCAAAGCAGCCAGCAAAAAATGGAGTTTGCCTGCCGTCTCGCTCGACATATTGATTCTGGAGGAACCTGATGATGCATTGCGCGACTGTCAGGCGTCTCTTCATAGGATTACCTCTTCGGTGCTAACGACGCTCTGTGCAAAGTTGGTGCCCCGCACCTTCGAGATTCCCAGGTTTCCTGCCTGCTGAAGTGAACTACTCGCGTACCAGTGGCAACCTCGGATCGGTGCCGTTCCATGTCGAGCGTATCCAAGCGTGTTGCTGGTCCTCCGTGACCGCCAGGGCGCGTGCGGATCCAGCGAGAAAGTTCAGATAGTAGACGTCATAGCCGGGCCCTGCAACCACAGAGTGATATCCACTATGTACCAAGACTGCGTCGCCGTCGCGTGCTTTCAATGTCCGTTCGCCAGCATGTTCTCCGCCGTAGAGATGTTGGAGGGCAAAGCCACCCGACTGAACCCGGTAGTAGTAGATCTCGTCCAAGTCGACTTCAGCAGGTGGATTGTGAGCATCGTGTTTATGCGGAGGATAGCTCGACCAGTTTCCACCGGGAGTATAGACCTCTATCACCATGAGCTTGTCGGCGGGAAATGCGGGAGCAATGACGTCGACGATCTGCCGGGAGGCGTTACCTCCTCCGCGAAGACTACTGGCCACGTCGCGCGGGGTTATCAACTTGGGTTGTAGTCGAGCGTCGGAGGGCACGCGGCATTCGGCAATCTCGCAAATTGTTTCAGCCTGGAACGAAACCTCGCTCTGCGCGGGGAGATAAAGAGTGTAAGGAAGTCCGTCGAACACCGTTTTACGCTTTCCCAGGGGAACGATTCCATGTCCCCAATCGGCCGCGCAGGTTCCACCCAGGATCACGAAGGCGGATTCTTGGCCTTCAGTGCATGTCCGATAAACGTCGCCCGGTTGCAGGCGGCGGACGAAGAAACTCATCCATTCCCAACCAGCCTTCTCGCGGGGCAGGCAAATGAGTTCTCCCGCCTTCTGGGGCGGCAGATCTACAGAATGAGCAAGGGAAATCTTTTCTTTTGATCGCTGTCGCATGATACAGATATTCGTCTAAACGATTTGACACTATCGCAAAAGATGCCTTTCTTGTCAATCTCGCCCTTGCTCCCAGCCAATTTCGAAAGCACCGGCAGACGAAAGAACCTAATTCATACGCCATTCACAATAGACAAGTAAAACATAGCCAGGAATCGATGTGCAGTGGGTCTTTTTTGGGAGCTACGAAACTTTATTCTTGACCTACGGAATAGTTCATTGATATAAGCGCACAATATAAACGTTTTGACGAACCCAAACTTGACCTTGGTTGACTAGATCCAAGATGGGCGAAGCAAGCTGCGGAGGAACCATGAGAACGAATCGGCGCGACTATTGCGGACTTGGCGTGGCGAGAGCAATTGATGGCGGACTGGCGAGGTGTTCCTGCTTCCTGTTGATGGTTGTGGCGGTGATCTTCGGCGCGAGCGGTCATCTATATGCCAAGGTCGACGCCGGAATCTCGGGAATTGTCACCGATTCGAGTGGTGCTGTCATATCCGGTGCCACCGTAAAAGTGAAAGCTGTTGAGACTGGAATTGTCGAAAAACGACAGACAAACGTCGACGGTTTCTATGCCTTTGTGGATCTGCCGCCCGGACATTACGACATCGAGGTGAGCGAGTCCGGCTTCACTACCCTCCGCCAGACCGGCATTGTGTTGGATGTCAATTCTGCAAAGGTCCTGAACTTCAAGTTGAGCGTGGGCCAGATCAGCGCGACGGTCGAGGTCTCGACTGATGCCGTGCAGTTGGACACCGCGAGCACGCAGAATGGCGAGGTCATTCGCGCGCAGACGATCACGGCCGTGCCGCTGGTGACGCGCAGCTATACCGACCTTTTGGCTCTGCAACCGGGGGTTACGCCCGTCTCCTCGGGCCTTGCAGGCGGGCAAGGGGGCCAGTTCAGCGCCACCGGTTTTACATTTAACAATGTTTCAGGCGACCTGAATGCGGGGAATCTTTCCGTCAACGGCCAACGCGAATCAGCAAATGGCTTTCTTCTAAACGGGACTACGGTGCAGGAGTTCGCCTTCTCGGGCGCGGGCATGATTCCAAACTTGGACTCCATAGCGGAGTTTCGTATCGTGACCAACAATTTCGATGCGGAATATGGAAACTATGCCGGCGGCCAGATCAACGTCATCACGAAATCCGGGACGAACAAATTCCACGGAAGCGCCTTCGAATTCTTGAGGAACAGATCCTTTGACGCGACGAGGTACTTCACTTCAGTTAAGGATGATCACAAGCAGAACGAATTTGGCGGCACGATTGGCGGCCCCATCGTGCACGACAAGCTCTTTTTCTTCGGCGACTATCAAGGTAACCGAGTGGTTCAAGGGCAGAGCGGCTCGAACGGGCTCTTTGTAGTCCCCACCGAGGCTGAGCGCCGTGGCGACTTTTCGGCTCTCACCAGTGCACTGACGGGAACGGTGCAGGGCCCTGCGTGGGCGCAGCAACTCTCCGATACCCTGGGATATGCAGTGACAGAAGGCGAGAACTACTACACGCCTGGGTGTGCAGATACGGCCACGTGCGTATTCCCGGGCGCGCAAGTTCCTACTACCGCGTGGACGGTACCTTCCCAAAATCTGCTCCAGTACATTCCTCCGGGAAATGCAGGGGATGGAGTGTTTTCCCCCATTGTTGCTCCTCCGATACGACTGACCGATAACAAAACCAGCGGGCGGGTGGACTACAACTCGCACATGGGACTGCTCACAGGCTACTATTTCTTTGATCAGTTTCGGCAGGACACGCCGAATATCTTTCTTCCCGGTTTTGGTAGCCAAAACAGCGGCCGTTCCCAGATTGTGGAGATAGGCGATTCGAAGACTCTGGGCACGGCATCGGTAAATGACGTGCGCGCGGGTCTTACACGCCTCCGCTTTCTCATGCATAAGCCTACGGGCGGCGACAATGTTACGCCGGCATCGCTAGGTTTTGAAGAAGGGCCGGATACCCTGGGAATCTCGCCTTCACTTCCTCAGTACGCGCACGTGCCGAATATCCACCTAAACAATAACCTTTCCTTCGGCGCTTCCGGTGGAGCCCTCGGCGTTACCGAGACCACCGTCCAAGTGACCGACAACTATAGCCGGGTCGTCCGTACTCACACTCTGACTTTCGGTGGACAATTCCGCTACAACCAATTGACCGAGTACAACGGTGGGTCGAATGGAGACTTCACATTTAACGGCACAGAAACGGGAGTAGATTTCGCCGACTTTCTGATTGGCGCACCTGTCAGCTATTCGCAAGGGCAGGGTTATCCGTCGTACGGCCGCTCCCGCTACATTGGTCTATTCGCGCAAGACAGTTGGCGAGTCAGGCCGAATCTGACCATTAACTACGGGTTCCGGTGGGATGTGAGCCGTCCGTGGTCGGAGAAGAATGGCCAACTCGAAACGCTGGTGCTTGGTTTGGACTCTACCCGCTTCCCGGGCTCCCCTACGGGATGGGTTTTCCCAGGTGATCCCGGCATTCCCAGCACACTAGCGCCAACACGCTACAACAATTTTGCTCCCCGTGTCGGACTCTCCTACTCGCCTTCGTCGGACAGCGGCCTGCTGAAGACATTGACTGGTGGACCCGGCAAGACCAGCATTCGTGTGGGATGGGGCAAGTTCTACAGCACCTTCGAAGGAGCAACGAACTTCAATGAGATCGGAGATGCTCCGTTCGGTGCTTTCTACGGCAGCCCGGTTCCGCCTGAATTCGTAACTCCCTTCGTGGATCGCGGCACCGGCAACATTGAGGGCCAGCGTTTCCCAGTGCCTCTGCCGACGACGGGCACTCCGATCAATTGGGCAAACTTCCTGCCCATCGGCACCTCGCCGGCCTTCTGGTACAAAAATGTCCTGCCCTACACTGAGGAATATCAACTGTCTATCCAACGGGAAGTCGGCTCAGGTACTCTGCTGACCGCCAGCTATGTCGGAACACAGGGCCATCATTTGCTGTCATCACTGGAGGCGAATCCGGGTAATCCCGCTCTTTGCTTGAGCGTCCACAAGCCGAATCAAGTCGTATCGGGCACGCAAACCTGCGGACCCGGCTCTGAGACCGGGTCGTTCCAGCCGGTTGGCGGCGGTGCGGTTGTGGCGCGGGGGCCCTTTGGTGCGAGCTTTAGCAGTGACGGCTACTTCATGAGCATAGGGAAGTCCAGCTACAATTCGCTGCAATTGAGCATCCGCCAGCGGATCTCGCGGCTGGAGTTTTTGGCTGGTTACACCTACGCCAAGTCTCTCGACAACGGCTCTGGGTATGGGGAGCAGATCAACTTTGTGCGCCCCAACGAAAGGTCTCTCTCCTCATTCGATGTCCGGCATAACTTCGTGATCAGCTACGACTACCAATTGCCCTTTGATCGCTTCGGTGGACCTAGTCGGCTGGTGAAGGGCTGGAGGTTGAGCGGCATCACAAGGTTCTCGACGGGCCTTCCTGTTACCCTGGTGGAAACTGACGACGCTTCTCTGCTCGGCACCGGCGGTGCTGGCGCCATCTCTCTTCCTATCGATACGCCGAATTTTGCAGGAGGTTCGGTGCACGTCGGCGATCCCCGGAAGGTGACCGTACCCTACTTTGACAGCTCTCTATTTAGTGCAGAAGGTGATGTAGTAAATGACACTAATCTCGGCCTGCTCGGTAATTCGCGGCGGCGCTTCTTCTCCGGACCTGGACTCAACAACTGGGACATGGCGCTGCTGAAAGACACGATGATCAAGGAAGGTGTGAATCTGGAATTCCGCGCGGAACTCTTCAATGCCTTCAACCACGCCCAGTTCAATCTGCCCGACGGGAACATCACCGATCCGCAGACCATTAGCCCCGATACCGGACGTCTCCAGGGGTTTGGCACGATCAGCACCGCGAACCCTCCGCGGATCATGCAGCTTTCGCTCAAGCTGCTGTTTTAAAGGCGCCACGGGCTTCGTAATGGGATAGGTCAGATGGTCCGCGGAGAGGCGGACCATCTGAGGTGTAGAATCTTGGCTCTATCCCTTGCGTGAATACGTCTGTCGCTGGTATCCGCGCCCCTCGTATTTGAGACAATCGGGCCCCGGCCAGAGAAAATCGCATGAAACAAATGAAAAATCCTGGTTCGAGGCGGGCCTTCATTAAGGCTTCCGCTCTGGGTCTTGGGGTGATTGGTTCAGCTCCGTCGGCATTGGCCTCGGCGACTGCATATCTATCAGATCCTTTTATCACTGCGCCTGACGCAGAAACAAAGCCACCTGCATCGGACATTGCGGTCTGGTTTACCAATCAGAAACAACGCTTTGCTGCGGGACCGCCGATTCCATGGCAGCCGGCATCAGCCACAGTGTCGAATGATTCCGTTCGCGTCATTGAAGCCAACAAGTTTCAAGACATTCTAGGATTCGGCGGTTGTTTCTCAGATGCGGCGTGTTACGTAATCGACCAACTGCACGCGCCTGCCCGTGAGCAATTACTTCATGAGATGTTCCATCCGTCGGCGATGGGATTAAGCGTCAATCGCACCTGCATCGGAGCGGCCGACTCGGCAGCGATGCTTTATAGCTATGACGAAGGAGAACCCGATCCCGAACTCAAGCGATTTTCCATCGAGCATGATCGTGAATATATTCTCCCGTTGCTCCGTCAAGTGCGTGAGATCAATCCCGACACATTTTACTTTTCTTCTCCGTGGAGTCCACCGGGCTGGATGAAGTGGAACAAGTCGATGCTGGGTGGCTCCATGAGCCGCCAGTATCTTTCGTCATACGCGCAATATTTCCTCAAGTTCTTGCAGGCGTATGCCGCCGAAGGCGTGCCGATTCAGGCGATCACTACGCAGAACGAAATTGACACAGACCAGCATGGTCAGATGCCCGCGTGTACATGGTCGCAGGAGTGCGACATGGAATTCATCATCGATCACCTTGGGCCGCTCTTCGAGAAGACGAATACCTCGACCAAAATATGGATTCTGGATCATAACTTTGTGTATTGGGGGCGGGTCATCTCGGAACTCGACGACCCCGACTTTCGGAGATACGCAAATTCAGTTGCGTGGCACGCCTACACCGGCGATCCCAGCATGATCAGCAAAGTCCATGCCGCTCATCCAGACGCGGAAATGTACTATACGGAAGGCAGCACGGACTACAACGATCCTCATTATCAGGATGACTGGACGAAGTGGAGCAAGACGTATACGGATGTACTCAACAACTGGTGCCGAGCTGCCGTCGCGTGGAACATGGCCACAGACGAGCATGGCAAGCCTAACATCGGGCCATATCCGTGCGGAGGCATCTTGATCATCAACCCGCACACGCAAGAGGTTATTCGCAGCGGGCAGTACTGGGCCTTGGCACATTTTTCACGGACGATCCGACGGGGCGCCCGGCGCTTTGAGTCCCAGAGCCAAGCACCCAACCTTGGGCATGTTGCTTTCGTGAATCCCGGAGGCCAGAAGGTTCTCATCCTCACGAACCTCGGTGCCGCCCGATCCGTTCAAGTCAACCATGGACTCAATCTGGCAACGGTCCCACTCGAAGAGAATTCGATCGCAACGCTTGTTTGGAAATGACACCAGTGGGCTTCAGCCAACACGATCGAGGGGTGAAGCGTGCGGCGCCGTGAATTCATAAAATCGGCTTTGAGCAGCGCTTTATTGTGCAAGGCGCCTGCGTTGTTCGCGCGTCAGGCTTCCGCCGCGTCGCCTGCGCCTGATCTCACCGTCAAGCGCGTCCTGGTGATGTTCAAATGTCATTTTGACGCCGGCTTCATCGATACCCAGAAAGCAGTGGTGCAGCGCTATTTCGCGGAGTATTTTCCACGAGCCATAGACCTTGCCCTCCAACTGCGCCAGTCGGGCGATCAACGCTACGTATGGACCACGGGTTCGTGGTTGCTTTACGAATATCTGGAACAAGCCACACCAGAGCAACGCGCGAAGATGGAAAAGGCAATCTCTCTGGGTGACATTGCATGGCATGCGCTCCCGTTTACGTGGCAGACCGAACTGATGGACGCGTCGATTATCTCCGGCGGCATCGGCCTGTCGAAGGCACTAGACCGCCGTTTCGGGCGGGCGACTACCGGCGCCAAGATGACCGACGTGCCCGGCCACACCCGCGGATTGATCGGACCGCTTGCCGCGCAAGGGGTCAAGTTTCTGGACATCGGAGTGAACGATGCGAGCAGACCAGCGGAAGTTCCGCCGTTGTTTCTATGGAAGACTTCCGACGGATCGTCACTCGTAGTTATGTATCACCACGGCTACGGTGGTGTGGTGCGGGTGCCTGACTCGGACCTCACTGTTGCCATAGTTGTGCGCGACGATAACAGCGGACCCCATACTGTAGAAGAGATTCGCGAGACCTATTCAACTCTGAGTGGCCGATTTCCTAACGCGCAGATTAGGCCTACAAGTCTGACCGAGGTCGCGAACGCCATCGAACCTCATCGCGGTTCTCTTCCTGTGCTGACCAACGAAATTGGCGACACCTGGATCCACGGGGTGGCGAGCGATCCTCTGAAGGTTGCCAGGTATCGCGAGATAGCGCGACTGCGCCAGAGTTGGCTAGCCGATGGGAAATTTGCCGTGGGAGATGCCACGGATGTCGCTTTGCTCCGCAATCTGCTCTTGGAAGTTGAACACACCTGGGGCACCGACACTAAAACTTGGCTCGACTTTGAACACTACCTTCCCAAAGATCTGGCCACGATGCTTGACAGCAAGAACTACAAGATCGTTTTGTCTAGCTGGCAGGAGAAGCGCCAGGATCTTTTCGCCGGGATCGCTGCACTTCCACCAGCATTGCGCGAGCAGGCGCAGACGGCAGTGCGCAATCTGGAAGCGGCACCACCGCGATTGACCCACCCAACTCCTCACCCGGCTGGAAGTGACATCGAGACACAGCACTTCATCGTGGGTATAGATCCAATGACTGGAGCTATTCGGCGGCTTCTTAGCAAGAAGTCGAAGAGAGAGTGGGCCTCTGGCGATCGCCCGCTGGCCCTTTTTTCCTATCAGACGTTGTCGCAACAGGACTATGCGCAGTTCTTCGATAGCTACGTGGTCAGCGACGAAGACTGGGCCAAGAAGGACTTTGGAAAGCCCAACATTGAGCGCTTTGGAGCTGAGAGCCGGGAGTGGCAGTCCTCCCTAGCAGACTTGCAGGTAGAGGAGAACGAGCAAGGCCACCACCTGCTGGCACGTCTTCAGGTCAACGCTGCGGAAGGGCAGCGTAGCGGGCGAGCATCTTTCCCGGAGATGATGTATCTGGAACTGCTGCTGCCAAAGGCAGAGCCCACGATTCACTTGCATTTTTCATGGTTCCAAAAACCGGCAACGCGCCTTCCCGAGGCTTTATGGCTGACTTTTCATCCCATTGCCCCCGATCCGAACGGCTGGACGCTGGAGAAATCGGGAGAGTCGGTGTCTCCCTTGGATGTCGTGCGCTCGGGCAATCGTCATATGCACGCACTCTCGAAAGGATTCGGCTACAAGGAAGAGGGTGCGGCCTTCTTTGTCGAGACTCTGGATGCGCCGATTGTGACATTAGGGTTAAAGTCACCCCTCTGCTTTTCCAATAGCCAACCTGATCTCACTGCCGGTATTCATTGCAACCTGTTCAACAATGCATGGGGAACCAACTACATCATGTGGTTTGGCGAGAACATGAGGTTTCGATTCCTCCTTCGGGCGTAAGAAGAGATAAAGGTGTTGGGGTCAGAACGAAAGGACAATCGTTGAAGAAGCGGGGCAATGTTTTCCGGCGGCTGTGCATGCTGACGCTGATCGGGTGTCAGCTCCCGCTGCAACTGGTCGCTGCGACAAAAAAAGACAACCACCGTACTGTGGTTGTAATCAGTCTAGACGGTTTTCCTGCATACGCGCTAGACAACCCCAAGCTTCCTATTCCGACCTTGCGCACGCTGGCTCGAGAGGGTGCCGTCGCTACATCGATGCGGCCGGTCAATCCCACCGTCACCTGGCCAAACCACACAGCGATCGTCACTGGCGTCGAGCCTGCAGAACATCAGGTTCTCTACAACGGCATGCTCCTGCGCTCCGACGGAGGAGCGAAGCCTTTGATTCAGCCCTGGCGAGATAAAGAACAGATGGTTCATGCCCAGACGGTTTACGACGCGGCTTACGACGCAGGGCTGACGACGGCGCAAGTGGATTGGGTCGCGATCTATCGAGCCAAAACGATCACATGGCAATTCCCGGAATTGCCTGATCCGGAAGGCCCAATCGAGCGAGAATTAATTTCTGCTGGAACGGTTACGGCAGAGCAGTTGCGGACATTCGAAGCCAGCACTCAGGCTTGGCAGGATGAAATCTGGACCGCAGCAGCAGAAGACATCTTGGAGAAACATAAGCCTGATCTTCTCCTTCTCCACCTGCTTACGCTCGACGACACGAATCACGAGTATGGTCCGATGACCAATGCAAGCCTCACTGCCATGGCATTTGTGGATGCCAAGGTGAAGCAGATTGTTGACGTCCTCACGCGTACGAGCCTCTTAAATAACGCGACGCTGATTGTCGTTTCGGACCACGGCTTCCGAAGCTATAAGAACAGGATCCAAGCCAATGTGCTCCTGCGCGAGAACGGAATGTTGAGCGGCGACGGGGAAAAAGCAAAGGGGGATGCGTGGGTTATGCCTGAGGGGGGCAGCGCCATGGTGTACGTGACTGATCCTGCTCGGAAAGATGAATTAGTTCCTAAACTTCGCACCATCTTCGCCAGTGCGGAAGGCGTCGAAGGAGTCTATAGCGCGGAGGCGTTTGGCAAGCTTGGATTGCCCACACCAATGCAGAGCGATCAGGCACCCGACCTGATGCTTGCCGCCAAGCCCGACTACATGTTCGGCAACGAGTCAGAAGGTGCTTACATCACGCGTGAATCGGGCGGCGGAACGCATGGCTATCTCAACACCGATCCCCAGATGCAGGCCATCTTCATCGCATGGGGTTGCGGCGTTCCAAGGGGCATTCAACTCGGAAATATTTCCAATGTCGATGTTGCGCCCACGTTAGCTGCATTGTTGGGGATTAAGATGAGCGCCGTGAAAGGGCACGCAATTGAGCAGATCGTGAAATGCAACGCTGAAAGCGGTTCCACACCATCAAAAAGACTAGCGGCGGAACGCAGCGGAATTCAAATCACTGATTGCACTCATGGCTTCTCAAGGTTGCATCTTTCGGATATGCGTACGAAGCTGTTCTGCCATTCCGGGGGGCGCGGTGATTAAATGTTGAGGCCGCCAGAATCGAATAGCACGCGGTTCTTGGCTTTGATGACGACCTCGACCAGGTAGCGGCGGACGGCTGCGCGACTAATTTCGACTCCCAGCCCAGGTGCATCCGGTACGTTTACGTACCCCTCGGTATCCCGACGCAGGTGGTTTGACGTAAGTTCCACGGCGAGTGGTTTCGGAGTAAGCGGGTACTCGCAGATTTCGTCGCTGCGCAAACCCGCGTAGGGCTGTAGAGACGCACTCAGCGCGAGATGCGACGTGAACGTATGATTCACGAAGGTTACTCCCTTTGAAACTGCGTAGTCCGCCACGCACTTGGCAGGACCGATTCCACCGATGCGCCCCGTATCGATTTGAATGAAACCGACGTTTCCGTAATCGATGAGGTGCCGCGCCATATAGAAATTATGGGCGCCCTCACCACCTGCGAGTTTGAGCGTCCCTCTCCGCGAGAGCGCTGCGTATGCGTCCAGCGCGCTGGTATGGAACGGTTCCTCCAGCCACAACGTACCCACCTTCTCAAGCATCGGAAGACGGGCGGCCGCGGCTTCAACGTCGTGTCTAAAGATCTGGCCGACATCGACCATGAGGAGTGTATCGGCGCCGAGGCCTTCTCGTGCTGCTTGAAAATGATCGTTGTCAGTCTTGAGGTCAAAGCGCCCGATTGGTCCCCACCCAAATTTCACCGCTCGAAAATTCTGTGAGCGTGCGGCGCTCGCCAGACGATACGTCTCCTCGGCTGTTTCACCGAACAATTGCGAGGCATAGGGAAGCTTGCGATAGGCCCGCTTGTATCCTAACAGTTTCCAGACGGGCTCTTCGCGTGACTTGCCAAGCAGATCCCACAGTGCGATCTCCACGCCGGACCACGTGTGCGATGCCTGCAGAAGATCCATGCTGTCGAGTTCGATCTGTCCTGCGATGCGCTGGATGTCTTCAGGCCCATCGACGCTCTGTCCAAGCACCGACGCCGCGACCGGCCGGCAAGCTCCATGCGACATAGGGCACACGAAAGCGGCGATTGAAACCAGAGGCGAGGCTTCGCACTCGCCCCATCCGATATGGCCGCCAGCGACGACTCGGACGAGGAGTGCATCCTGGCTGCCATCGCCCTCGGTCGTCACCTCCGGCATCGAAAGATAGAAGAAGTCGACCGCCTCGATTTTCAAGGGCAAATCCTGTCGTGCAACTCCGTTTCAGCGGACGCTGCGAATCCTTTATATACGGGTTCCTGCCGCTACCCAACAGTGGAACACGGTTAAAAAGATCATTAATCCGATGTTCCTCACCGAGCGAGTGCCGTATACTCCGGGACCATGCGAGCTTTGGTCTATACGGCACCCGGCCACGTCGAGATGGAGGAACGTCCCCGGCCTACCGTCTTGCCGGGAGAGGAGGAAATCTCGATACAGGTCGCGGGAGTGTGCGGGTCAGACATTTCGGGATTTCTCGGGCACAGTGCCCTTCGGCGTCCACCTATGGTTTTAGGCCATGAGTTAGTTGGACGGCGGCAGGATGGCCGGCGCGTTGTCGCGAATCCGCTCATCAGTTGCGGGCACTGTGACGCTTGCATTTCGGGCACGCAGAACTTGTGCGAATCCTGGAAACTACTGGGGCTTGGGACGACACCGGGGACTTTCGCGGAGTATGTCGCCCTGCCGTCCACCCAGATTTACGATGTCCCTGATTCTCTTTCTGCTGAGCAGGCCATCCTGGCCGAGCCTTTGGCAAACATCATTCACATGTTTCGGATTGTGTCTCCGCCCTCTTTCTTCCGCTTTGCCCTCGTTGGAGCAGGCACCATGGGCGCATTGGCTTTGCTGGCAGCCGTTCGGGTCGGTGCGCGGGAGAGCCTTGCTGTGGATGTGAACGAGCAGCGCCTCGCGACGATGAAGAAGCTCGGAGCGAACGCCGTTGTCAACGTGGGCGGCCCCGACGGAACGGAGGAAGCTCAACGTATTGCCGGACGAGGATTCGATGTCGTACTGGATGCGAGCGGGAGTGCTCCGGCCCGGCAGACGGCGTTTGACCTTTGCCGTCCCGGAGGACAAGTTGTTTTGTTAGGCATGGGGGCGCAACGCAGTGAACTGAACTTCGTTGCCAGCATCCGTAAAGAGCATCGCGTAGTGATGTCTTTCGCTTACACTCCTGTGGATTTCCGCCGCTCGCTCGATCTCCTCATCGCTGGTGAGATCAATCTCACGCCGTGGACTGTCAGCATGCCGCTTGAACGCGGCCAGGCAGCGATGGAACGCATGAGTCATAACCCCGGGGTTGCCCTCAAGATGATGATGGAAGTGACCACGTCCTGAGCGATGCCTGACACCGCCACAACATCGCGTGCCACCATGCCTTCGATCTTGGGTATGCCGCGATGGCTCGCGTTTTCACTGCTCACCATCCTCGTCTGGGGAGCATGGGGCGCGGTCTCCAAGGTTGCCTCTGAAGGTGTTGACGCCAACACCAACCAGATTCTTTTCACTTTCGGTTTGCTGCCACTGATTGCAATCGTCTGGCGCTCGCCGCGGATTTCCGCCGGAGGATCAGGACGGCGCGTCGGCATCGCATGGGCTTTTCTGACTGGAATTCTAGGCGGAACCGGCAACATCGCTTTCTTCCGCGCCTTGGTCATGGGCGGAAAGGCTTCGGTAGTTTCTCCCGTCACCGCATTGTTTCCGCTGGTCACGGTGATTCTGGCGGTGACGCTTTTGCACGAGCGCGTGGGAACCGCCCAGAAGATTGGCCTTGCGCTGGCTCTGGTAGCGATCTACTTGCTAAGCATGTAGGGAAAACGAATGCACCTTGCTCAAGGATGGATGTGGTTTGCCGCGATCGCCCTGGTTTTTTGGGGCATCACCGGCGTCACGCAGAAACTGGCAACAAACAAGATTTCCAGTGAGCTTTCATTCATCTGGTTCGCCGATGCCATGATCGCTATCTCGGTGATTCTCGCTTTGTTTGTGCCGATTCAATGGCATGTTCGACCGCTTATTTTATGGGCGGCAATCGCGGGAGGCACGCTGAACGGCTTGGGCGCTCTAACGAGCTTTGCCGCACTGGAGTCGGGAGGAAAGGCCTCGGTCGTCATTTCGTTGATATCGCTGTATCCGCTCGTGACCGTGGGCTTCGCGGTTACCGTCCTGCACGAGCGCCTCACGCTGGCTCAAGGTGTTGGAGTGGGTCTGGCGCTTGCGGCTGCGATATTGCTTTCGTTAGAGCCGCAACCGCCCAAGTCTAAAGCGTAGGCACTTCTCGTCACTCTTCCCGCATGTTGCCCGACGAATCGATTGATCCGACACTGCGTAGTCCTTCCTGCACGAGAAAGCGAACTTGCGTCTGCAGGGACTCTCCGGGCGCTAGTGTACGGTGGCGTCCAGCCGCTTTCATGGCCTCGAAATTCAGCGGATACCCGGTACACGGCTCAAGCACAGCCACGTTGTAGTTTCGCCAGCCACCATAGGTTGCAAAAAGCCAGCAGCATGGAAAGATTGCAGAATCGAACTGCAGTCCGCACGAGAGTCGCTCCGCAGTGTCGGTTAGTGCGCACCAGTTTCCTTTCATTTCCGTTCCGTAGAAAAAGTACAACTGTTGAGCCTGCTCGGGCGTGACGCGCCGCAGGTCGACCTCTCCATCTGGAGTTTTGATCGTGGGCCAATCGGCCGGTTCACAAGCGCCGGCCAGCGTGCCGAGAAATGCCGGTTCTAACCGAACCTTCATCGCCGGGAAATCGATGCGGCTCTGAGGTGAAACCGACATCGCGGGATGCAATTTCCAAAGAAAAGGGAAGTCCTTTAGGCCCCGGTTCGTAAAACAATGATCGAACTCAATGCGAGCCTGACCGCTTTGCAGAAGTATTGTCTTCTCCACCTCGATGGAACTGATCGGGGTCATACATCGGAGACGGATGCCAGCCTGGTCCAGCTGCGAAAACGGTTCTACCGTCCACTGTCCGGTCCACAGTTCGCCATGGTCTGGATAGCTCTCTCCGTCGATCACGGCGACTTCGTCATTCGGAAACAGCTCGTCCCATCCGCCGCTCCAAACGTCGTCATAGCGCGCGTTCATCGGCAATCTCGCGGGCGCAATGCGAGGATTGTTCCAGAGCAGATCCTTATCAAAGGGCTTATACGTTATTTGCCAGATTTTGCCGCCAGCCTGCGGCAAAATCACGACGCGGAGCAGCCTGTTTTCCAACACCACCGCGTCCAACCCGCGGTAAGACCAGTCCGTAGTTACACGAACTTGCATCGATCAGCGTTCCTTTCCTGTTTTCTCGACAGCAAGAGATGGAGCGGTTTTCACAGTTGCGTTTTCCGATTGTCGAATGTACCTTGGCGGTACCACGTAGTCGCTAATCACTAGATTCGAATTTCCGGCGGCAACGATTCCACAATCGAACTTCACGCGATGAAAGACCGCTACGGCCTGCCCGGACAAACGTACCTGGCTGGTTGCCAAGTCCGGCCGCTGCGCTGCCAAATGCTCGGCTCCCACGCTGGAGTTCTCGACCTTCAACTGCGAATTGCCAGCCAAAGACATCCAGTCAGCATAGACTTCGGAATCGAGTACTGAAATCTTGGCATCGTGGTCTGCATTCAACTCATCGATAACGCTGTTCGTGAATGTCAAGTCGGCTCCGGCTCCCGCGTAAACGTCCCAAGTATCCGCATTGACTTCCGCCAGACGAAAGCGAAAAGGGCAGTCCGAAGCCTTTGGATCTGGGATGATCACGGGAGACGCTGTCGAACCAACCATGCCATGAGGAAGCGTGAGCGACCCTCGGCAGCGTGGGAACATGGCTAACTGCGCGCGCCCAACCCTGTTCAACGCCACATCGCTCTGCCCATGCACATAAACGAGGAATAGCTCCGCCGACGTATCGGACAAGTCTGCTCGTGCCAGCGATCCCATTCGAATTTTTCGTGAGAAAGGCTGTTTGCTCGGAATATCGGAGAATTCAAGTTTTTCGTCTTCCCCGGTGTGGGTCGAAAGAAACACCAGCCGCAGATGTTTTGCCACGACTTCGCTCGAGCGCGAAATCTCCAACTCAAAGATAGAAAAATTCATGAGATTCGCTTGCACGTGATCGAGATGAAACTCCGAGTTCGCGGTCTGGAAATCATCTACGCGCACCTTTCCACGCAGCCACCAGATCGGATGAGTGCTGCCCTTGGCTGTCATGGTGGAATGCAAGATTTTAATCGTCGCTTCACCTTCACAGCGCAGACCGCTGGCACCGTTCGACGCATCCGGGGGGTCTGATACCTGGACTTTGACGTGATCGAGTTCGAGTTCAGCACCTGCAGCAACCGTAATCGGCCCGCGAAGGTCGAGATCAATGCCGCTGATTTTCACCTTCCCTTGAATGAGTAGTGGACCATCCTGCCGGTACACGCCTTTTTCATCGACGACCGTGCCGTCCAACAGAGGAGGTAACCGCTTCTGCGCCATCGAAGGGACAGGCAGCGCAAGGGCCAAGCATAATGGAGCGAGAATAATCGAAAGGGCGTCCATCGTAGGTCGCAAGACTAACCGATTCCTTGGTTTTAGCCGAACGTTTATCGGATATTCCTTCACACATTCGGCGACTCACGCGACCCCTCACCAACTTTGCGGGTATTCTGATAGAGTCGCGGCACGCCCTATGGCCCTCCCTAGATCCATTGCGGGATTGTGGTTCCGAGCCATCGCAGTCTGCGCATTGACAGCGTCGGTTCTCTACGCCGCCGATGAAGAACAATTCAAAACTCTGATGCAGAATGCCTTCGACCTGCATCAGCAGGGTAATTTTTCCGCCGCCTTACCCCTGCTTCACCGCGCCTACACGATGCATCCGAATGACTACTTCGTGAACTTGCTGCTGGGCATCGATTCGCTTCGGACCGGGCAAGTGACTGGAGCCATCCCGTACCTGAAAAAAGCTTCCCGCTTGCGGCCGAAAGAGGAGTTCCCCCTTTCGTATTTGGGCGAAGCGTACGCCAGGCAAACCTTGTACGCGGATGCGGCCGCTTCGCACATGAAAGCCGTTGATATAGGCCCACAATCGCCGGAAAGTTCGATTGCTTTCGTAGACTTTGCCCTTTCCCGTTTTGCCGATATCTCCACGGCCTTGCGGAGTACTTCCCGGGGTCTTGCCGAGGAATACCGTTTGCGCGCTCTCGCTCTGGATTCGAAGGATCCCGCTCGCGTGTCGTTTCTGCAGCGTGCTGCCGACCTCGATCCCCGGTCGCCCGGTATCCGGTCGGAATTCGCTCGTGCTGCCATGCAGTCCGGCGATTGGGTTGCCGCCGCGGAATATTGCCGACGCGCGCTCGAAGCAAGCCCAGACGATCTTGACGCATGGATTGCGGACGCTCAACTCGCAGCGCACACAGCAGACTGGAAACATGTGAATGAGCGTCTCAATGGCATCGCACAACGATCGCCGAAGATTCTTTCTCTCGAAGCCGGGAAATGGCCGAAGCAACTTCAGCCACCTCCCGGTTTTGCCACCGGTTTGGCAGCAACGTTCTTTCGCTGCGTGCGCGACAGTAAAGCTGAATGCGCGCTCGGCCTTGGCAAGGCTACATCAGCAAACGCCGCCACCCTGTTCCGCGAACAACGTTGGGAACAAGTTATGAAACTTCCGGTACCCGATGTCCATGACTCTAAACGGTGGCTGCAACGCGGAACAGCATACGCTCACGTGGCCGATTGCGAACGAGCGATTCCCGCTCTCGAGCGCGGAGTGGCCGTGCCATCGCCGGACCTGTACGCGATGTTTCAACTGTCCTGGTGCTATTCTCAGCAAGCTGGCCGCACTGCGCAGCTGGTACAACAGACTCCGGAGAATGAAGCTTCGATTCACGTGATGCGCGGAGATATTCTTCTGAGGCTTCAGGCGAAGCCTGATCTGGCGATGCGTGAATATGAGCAAGCCCTGGATTTACATCCGCGCGATCCTTCGACGCTCGAAAGGCTCGCGGAGGCGCAGTTTGGTGCGGGCATGACCGATGTCGCCCGGACCAACGCCAAAGCCGCGCTCCAGATTGATCCTCAGCGGACGGGAGCCAAGCGTACTTTGGCAAAGGTTGCAATCCAGGACCGAGATTACACCACCGCGTTGCCATATCTTAAGGAGTTAGCGGCCCGCAGTCCGAACGATATGGCCGGCCGGGTCGAACTCGGCAAAGCCTATGCTCAAACTGGCGCCCTCGAGGAAGCCCGCCAGAGTCTGGCGCTCGCTCTTGAGCGCGGCTTTCCCGACGAAAAAGGTACGCTGCATTATTTGCTCGGCACCGTCTTGAAAAAACTTGGACGTCATGCTGACGCGGAACAGGCATTTGCTCAAGCGACCCAGCTTTCTGAAGACTTCCAGCACAAGTCGTACCGGGACCAGGATAGGGATGCGCAGCCGTAATCCCAAACTGACGCGTCGTGAGTTCGGCAGACTTCTGGGCTGCGCCAGTCTCACTCCAATGATCCCTCGATTGTTCGCGAGTCCGCCGGTTGGCCCAATTCAGTTTCACAATGCCGCACCTGCAAACGGTCTCGATTTTGTATTGCGCAACGACGCACGCGGCCGCAAATACCAGGTGGAAACTGTGCTCGGCGGCATAGGTGTCATCGACTTCGATGCGGACGGCTGGCCCGATCTGTATTGCGTAAACGGGGCCGCTCTGCCGTCGTTGCAGAAGAACGATCCGAAGTTCTTCAACCGTCTTTACCGCAACAACCGTGATGGCACTTTCACGGATGTTACGCAGACAGCCAGAGTCCAAGGCCACGGCTACGAAATGGGTGTTGCGGTCGGCGATTACAACAATGATGGTTTCGAAGATCTCTATGTCGTCGGGGTCCACGGGAACACTCTGTACCGTAACAACGGAGACGGTACATTCACTGACGTGACCCAAGCAGCCGGGGTCAGCGGCGCGAATTCCAGCGGACACAGACTCTGGTCAGTCGCCGCCGCGTGGCTCGACTATGACAAGGACGGCCATCTGGACCTGATCGTCTCCAACTATTGCGACTGGACTCCCGGCGAAGATCCGGTCTGCGGCGGCCTCAACGATGCCGATCGTGCCTATTGCCATCCGGACAACTACCGCGCTGAGCGGATGCTGCTCTATCACAATAACGGTGATGGTACTTTCACCGAGGTCTCCGCAGCCGCCGGCCTCGGAAAATTGTTTGGCAAAGGAATGGGGATCTCCATCGCCGACTATGACTGCGACGGATTTCCCGACATCTTTATCGCCAACGACAACGACCGCAATCTGCTCATCCACAACCTCGGCGGGGGCAAGTTGAAAGAAGTGGGAATGGAGGCCGCGGTCGCCTACAACGGAGACGGCAGGCAGATCTCAGGCATGGGAAGTGACTTCCGGGATTTCGACGGGGATGGTTTGCCCGACATCCTGATGACCGGCCTGCGAGGAGAGACCTTTGAATTGTTTCGTAACAATGGCAAGGGAGGATTTGACGATGCCAGCGCAAGCAGTAATCTGCTCGGCATGAGTCGGCCGTGGAGCGGATGGAGTTGTGGTTTCGCCGATTTCGACAACGACGGTCGCCTGGATATTTTCGTCGCCTGCGGCGGTTTGGATACAAACGAGCCCCAGCCCAATCGCGTGCTCCGCAATGTGGGGGGAAGATTTGAGGACGTTTCTGCGGGCGTAGGTTCGGATTTTGCGGTTTCTCGCGTCCACCGTGGCGCGGCCTTTGCCGACTTTGATAACGATGGGCGAATCGACGTCGCGGTAAGTTCTATCAATGGGCCCGTAGAACTCTGGATGAACCGCAGCCCGATGCAACACTGGCTACAGCTCAAGCTGAAGGGAACTCGGAGTAATGGTTCGGCGCTCGGCGCGAAAGTGATTTGCCGGGGAGGGCAGCGCACTCAGCTTTCGTTTGTCGCCAATAGTATGGGCTATGGCTGCACAAGCGACTCTCGCGTTCATTTTGGCCTGGCAGATGAGCGTAAGGTTTCGCTTGAGATTCACTGGCCGTCCGGCACTGTGCAGGAACTGAAGGATGTCGTCTGCGATCAACTGCTTTCTGTTCAAGAGCCGCCTCCCCAAAAACCTGCAAAACAGTAAACCGATCTCTCTCGCTGTTGCTTAAACGATAGAAAAAACACCCGTCCGCATAGATGTTCCCGCTGAGCTACATGAAACTTGTTAGAACCGCCGAAAACGTGTGTCTGATTTGTGTGGGGATAGCTCAAACGGAAAATACGCAGATGGAGGATGAGACGATGTATCGAGCAAAGAACAGCGAGTGCACCTCCTTAATGAGAGTACTAGTGTGTGTCTTGGCTCTGTTAGGTGTTCTTGCCGCAACTCAAAGAGCCTTCGCCCAATCGTCAAACGGACAGATCACCGGACTGGTAACTGATTCGAGCGGAGCTGCCGTCCAAGGGGCGCATATCGACGCCGCCAATACCGCTACTGGAGTCGATTACACCACTACAACGAATGGGTCGGGGGTCTACGTACTTCCACAGCTGGTTCCGGGTCCCTACAAGGTCTCGTTGACGAAGGAAGGTTTCGCAACGGTGGAGCACAATGAGCTCACGGTTCGCACCGGAGATCATCTTTCTCTGGATTTCGTCCTCAAGCCAGCCACGTCCAAGGAGGTTGTTACCGTAACCGGATCGGCGCCGCTTCTGCAGGCCGATCAATCCAGCCAGTCAACGGTTCTCGATAACAAGATGATCACTGAGTTGCCGCAGTTGAACCGCAACTCCCTAGATCTAACCCAAGTCATTCCGCAGGTTCAGGGCAAGGGTCCCCTTAGCGACAACATCGCCAGCTTAGGGAACGCGACTTACCTGATTGCGAACAACGGCAACTCCTATGCGATCTCGGGCGGCCAGGTGAACGGAACCAGCATTTCGGTGGACGGCAATCAACTTCAGGACGCCGAATTCAACGCGGTGAATCGCGCCATCCCGACACCCGACAGCATCGGAGAATTTCGTGTCGAAAGCGGCGTCCTGACTGCCGATCGCGGCCGTTATTCCGGTGGCGTCATCACTATGAATACCAAGAGCGGCACGAACCAGTTCCATGGCCGCCTCTTTGAATATTTCCGCAATCAAATCATGAACAGCAACGGGTGGCGCAACAACGACATAGGGCAGACCCGTCTTGCTTTTCATCAGAATAACTACGGACTCTCCATTGGCGGACCGTTGACGATTCCCCACGTCTATAACGGCGCCAACCGGACGTTCTTCTATTTCGGATGGGAAGGGGAACGTTACAACACCGGAGCACCAGTCCTGAGCACAGTTCCTACGCTGCTCCAACAGCAGGGCGATTTTTCCCAAACCATCATTGACCACGATCCCGACACGGGAGCTCCCATTTACGCGGCGATCTTCGATCCCTTCCACCTGGATGGCAACGGCAATCGTATGCAGTACGGCTCAATGCCGGGAGCGCCTGTCGGCGCCAACGGCCTGTCCGGTTCCAAGATTTGCTCGCAAGCCGATATCACAGGCGGTACTTGCCCCGCGGCCAGCCAAGGGCTTTCTCTTCAGAGCACGCTGTTCGCTCACTATATGGCCCAGTATCCCCAACCAAACCACCCTGCGAATACCAATGATGGCTATAGCAACAATCGCCTGGATGCGATCGCAATTACCCGCCCCACCGACCGCTTTTTCCTGCGCCTGGATCACAATCTCTCCAACAGCCAGCGTTTCAATCTGAGCATCAGCCGGACGCATATGACGAACACCTATCCTGCGCCCTGGCTTCATGCGGGCCGTTCCTCCAGTTACGACCATGATGTCACCGGAAGCTTGCAGTACAACTGGGTCGCCTCGCCCACGTCGATACTGGATGTGCATCTGGGCTTTGGCGTGGCCAAACTCTATGATGATGGCGTTTCAAATGACGGTTCTGACGCAGACCCCAACATTGATACCACGCAGTGGGGTTTCGATCCTCTTGTCATCGGTAACCCCTCGCGAACAACGAACCACATCGCCCCGGTTCTGAACATCGGCGGTGTCGGCGCTACGGGGTCTCCGGGATTCTCCAATGTCGGCGGATCGCAATTTGATACCTTCATTAACCAGACTGAGAATGCTACGGTCGCGTTTACAAAAGTCTTGGGAAGGCACACCATCAAGGTCGGATATGAGCAGTACTATTACCGCTTCAACGAGGATGGCGGCGATCACACCGGCGTTGCATGGATCAATAATGGCGGCGGCTCGCAGCAGGATTGGGCGAATCCCGGCGATCCGACCACAGGCTTCCCACTCGCCGAACTTATGATGGGTTCTTCGCATGTGTTTCAGTGGGGGAACTGGAACATCTCCCCCTACGGCTTCAACGAAGCTGCCTACGCTATGGACGACTGGAAGGTGAACCGCAAGCTAACGGTTCAGTTCGGATTGCGTTGGGACCATGACGGCGCACGTTCGCCCCACAGTTTTGCGCCCGGTCAATCCTCGCCCCTCATGTACGACATCAAGGCTAAAAACGTACTGACCCCGAACGCTGGATGGGATTGGAGTCAGGTAACATCAGCGGTGCCGGGATTATCAAGCTATCCGAATCCTGCATGGCTCTCGCAGGGTGCAACCGGACGTATCGCGCTGCTCCACACGCCCGAATATCCGCAGAAAAATCTGTACACAACCGACTGGAAAACCTTTCAGCCGCGTCTAGGAATCGCCTATGCCGTGGACGACAAGACCGTGGTGCACGCCAGCGCTGGCATCATTGATCAAGGTCTCAACGGGCTTTCCACCGACTGGTTCAGCTTCTACTACAACACCGTCGTCATGAATCAGATATCGAGTCTCGATAACCAGCATTGGATCAGCGAACTCGGACCCGATCATGGTTTGGGAACTTTCCCTCTGGCGACTGGAGGAAACCTCGGATATTTCCCTCCGATTGCGACCAATGCGGACTATGGCTTCCAGACCTTCGGTCAGTCGGCCAATCCCAATCAGGGCGGGGCTTCCACGATCAATCACTTCCAGAGTCCTGAGGATTACACCTGGGACGTCAGTGTGCAGCGCCAGGTCGGAAAGAGTTGGACTGCAACTGTGGATTACACCGGCGTGCGAGGCATCCACCTGCTCATGCCGCTGTGGGGATGGAGCCTAAACAACGTTCCCCTGGATTACTACTCGCTGGGCGCTGCGTACGAGGCTTCGACCAACACCCGCGACAATATCTTCAATGCTGTGTCGGTACCCAATCCGTTTTTCGGACAGTCGCTGACATTTGCCAGCGAACCCAACGTGCCTCTTGGGCAATTGATGGGTCTATCTCCGCAATACACAAGTGTGACGCCGGGGCAGGCAACCTGGGGTCGATCGATGGCGAACTTTCTCAATATGCAGATCCAGAGCCGCGGATACCACGGCTTAACCTTGCTGGCGTCGTACACCATTCGCAAGACCCTGACCAACACCTGGGGCAAGGATATCCAACATACGGGCCCGTTCTTCTGCTGCGGACTCCAGAATCCCCACAACATCATGGAGTCTTATGGCGTGGCAGGGTACGAATGGCCTCAGACGGTGCTGCTCAACTACTCGTATGAACTGCCGTTTGGCAAAGGACGCCAGTTCATGAACCACGGCGATGGCCTCGGTTATAAGATCCTTGATCAGGTCATCGGAGGTTGGAACGTCGCCGGCGTGACAACTTGGAATCCCAAGGGGACGCCGCTGCTTGTGCCGCAGGTACCGGGTGGAGTAACGGTGCCCGGCGCCACTGTTCGCTACTCACTGTCGCCGGGCGTCAAGGTGAAGACCTCGAGTAGTTATTCCGCAGCACTTGTGGACCCGAACAGTGGACTATTCTTCAAGAATCCGAACAGTCCGACACGAGTCCTGAATGGGAGTGCATTCGTCACAACGCCGGACTTCACCATTTCCAATTCACCTTTTGTGTTCCCAAACGTGCGCAACCCCGGGAGTTTCTTTACCGACGCCACATTGCTGAAGAAGTTTCCCATCAATGCTGACGGATCGCAATATTTTGAGCTTCGTATGGAAGCTCAAAATGTCTTCAACCACGCCAACTACCTCAACATTGATAACAGTCCCACCAGCCCGACTTTTGGCGGAGTACTTGGCAAGGATGGACAGCGGATCATGCAAATTGGAGCCCGCTTTTTCTTCTAAGAAGCCCGTGCGGAGCCCAATTAGCTACAATCTTCGGCTCCGCCCAACGTTGGAGCTTTCCTCATGTCGAGCACAACGCGTGTCGGCCTCCTAACGGCGCTCACTCTAGCCGTCGGCATAGCCTTCGCGCAGACGACTGCAAGGCTTCGCACGTCTGACACGGAAGTTGTACTTGAGGCCGGTCCTGGTGCTCCCCGAGTAGTGAGCTTTTCCTTTCCCGGACAGACTGTTTGGCAGAACCGGGCCTCCGAAACTCTAATCCCGGTTGCTGACCTCTCCGGAACTCCTGCACGCTGTGAGTGGAAATTCAATTCCGAAGCCAGCCAGGTCGGGGAAAAACGTGTCGTTTTCATTTACGACTCCGCTTCACCTCACCTGCGCCTGAGTTGGGAATGGCGCGGCCCCCAGGATTTCGGACCGCTTGAGCACCAGATCCGAATCGAAAACCTCGAGGCCAGGGAAATCTGGATCCCGATGCAAGACTCTCTGGCGTTCGACTGGCAAGCGAATGCCGATGAATCTTTGCAGCAGATGTTTGTAGAAAAAGGCGCCAATACGCCATCCAACGTCGGCACACATGAAGTGTCCATCAAAGACGGATACCACTGGACTGGTACCTCGAGCACGTATGGCGACATTGATGATCGAGACCCGCGAGAGATTATTCCGTGGACTCTGGTACAAGGCAATGACAAAGCACTTTCTGGATGGTATGCCGGCATTGGATTCAGTGGCCGGACTCGTATCTCTCTCGCACGAGAAAAGGATTCTCTAAAGGCCGTGCTTGGGCTCAATCCCGATCCGAGCCCATCCCGCACCCGGCTCGCTCCGGGTGAAGCCTTCGAATCTCCCGTCGTGTTCTTCGGTGGGTTCCGCGGCGGAGCCGACGGTGCTGGTAACGTGCTTCGCCCCTGGGTGCGCGCCGTCCTGGGGAATCCAGAAACCTGGAGAAATCCAAACTATCCCCTCGTCGTCAACAATAGTTGGGGAGGAGGGATGGACGTGAACGAGGAAATCGCCGAACGGATGATCCGCGATTCCGCCGAGCTAGGCGTGGATATGTTTCACATCGATGCCGGATGGTTCCGCGGCGTCGGCGATTGGTATCCTCATCCCCAGAAGTTTCCCCATGGTCTGGCCGTTATTGCCGACGACGCCCACAAGCACGGACTCAAATTCGGCATCTGGGTGGATTGGACCCAGGCCGGCTTATCCTCCGAGCCAGGAGCTTTAAACGCTCGCGATCCGAAAGTGCGCGATTGGATGGTGACCGACATCCCCGCTGATTGGAAACCCGAACCATTCAAAGGACAGACGATCGACATTGGCGAGCCTGACGCCAAGCAATGGGCCGAAAAAGAGGTTGACCGCATCATCACGGACTACCATCTCGATATGCTGGAGCATGACGGTTATCTGGTCGCTCACGGATGTGATCGCTCCGACCATCCTCATGCCGCCCCCGATCCCCTGAACAAGTGCGTCTATAAAACCTGGGGTGCGTATTTCGTGGATAGTACGAATTCCACCGACGTCAGTTATCACGCGGTGCGAGCCTACTACGACATTTACTCCAAGATGAGGAAAAAACACCCGGGCCTGCTGTTCGAAATCTGCAACGATGGCGGGCGCATGGTGGACTTCGGTTCCGCCGCCCATGGCGACTATTTTTCGATCACAGATACTTACGATCCTGTCTCCAACCGGCGCGCCTTCTTCGACACCAGCCACGTCCTGCCTGCCGCCATGCTGGAGAGCTACGTCGAGAAATGGCCTACTCCGCAAATCGAGAATTTCCGCTATATGCTCCGCAGCGGCATGATGGGATGGTTCACGGTCATGCTGGACACCAACGCTTGGTCCCCAGAACAGCATGCGGCAGCGAAAGCAGAAATCGATCTTTACAAGAAACAGCTGCGTCCTTTAATTCGCGACGCGAACCTTTATCATATTTCTCCCCGACCGGACGGAGTTCATTGGGATGGATTGGAATACTGGGATCCACAGCGTCGAAAAGGCGTGGTTTACGCGTTTCGGGGGACCACCCCAACCGAGAACTCGCATTCGTTCGCCTTGCAGGGCCTGCAACCCTCGGTCCGGTACGCGATCAAGTTCCAGGATCATAGCGGCGTAGATCACAGTGCGACGGGAGCAGAGCTTATGCAACAGGGAGTGAAAGTTTCACTGTCTCTAGCTAATAGCTCTGAGCTGATTTTCATCGCTGAACAGACGAAGCAATAATTCCGCAAGCAGGGAAGATTTGAGCACCGTGATGACGAACGACACGAATAGCTCCAGCCGGCTGGCAGGTCGAATTGCCCTCATTACGGGCGGAGCACAGGGCATCGGGCGTGCGATTGCAGCTTTGTTCCACCGGGAAGGAGCCTGCGTATTCATCCTGGATTGTGACGTGAACATGGGCAGCAAAACGGCCGAAGAACTTACATCGCAAAATCGGTCACGGCCGGTGCGATATTTGGCTGCCGACATCCGCGACCCCGCGCAAATTCAACATGCCGTAAACGTGATGCGACAATCCCACGATCGCGTGGACATTCTGGTGAATAACGCCGGGGTGGAATTGGAGAAGTCGATCGACTCCGTCACTATCGAAGACTGGGATCTGGTCTTGAACGTGAACCTGCGCGGCGCATTCCTTTTGACCAAGGAACTGCTTCCATCTTTCCCCCAGTCCGGCGGCAGCATCGTCAACGTAAGCTCCATTCATGCCACGCACGCGTTCCCGGACTCGATCCCTTATGCCTGTTCCAAGGCCGCCATGATCGCGCTTACCAGGAATCTGGCGTTGGATTTGGCTCCCCGCCATATCAGAGTCAATTGCATCTGTCCGGGATACATTGACACGCGCCTGTGGGATCACTATGTGCAGAACTCTGCCCATCCCGAGGAATTGGCGAGGCGGACCGCCGCTCTTCACCCCGTGGGCCGTCGCGGTATGCCGAACGATGTCGGCGAGGCCGCACTCTTCCTCGCCTCCGACAGTTCCGCCTTCATCACCGGAGCAGACCTCGTCGTCGACGGCGGGCTTACCGTTCGCGCCCACTCATAAGCCGGATATCCGCACTCGAGATCATTAAAACGATAGTTCCTGTCGTTTTAAGCATGAAGTCGGTCGTCGCTTTGTACTACAATCGCACCCCGTCTGGGGGCGGTCCGTGAAAAAGGCATCGACGGTATTGACTGGGGATCTGAAGCGCGAATTCCAGAAGGATCTTGAGCTTTTCAAGCACTTTCTTCTTCTTCTGAACAACACCAGCCCGATTCGCAATGTGGAGTTGATGTGGCACGAAGAAGGTGAAGAACTCGATCCTAGCAAGGTGAAGTTCAAGAACCGCGTCGGAACCGAAGACGCTCTCGTCCAACTGCAGGCTTCCAGTGAGCCAGAAGGAAATCGTTTATCCCCGAGTACCTTGTTCTGCGACATGGTGCATGGTTTTGGCGCGCACGAAGAGAAAACCTGCGCCCGCTCCGATGTGCCCGCAAAGCAACGCTGCCGCACTACAGGCTGCACACAGGTCTATTCCTGCCACGTTGGACTCACCGACATTGCCGTGCCAGTGAGTTGCGATGGGCAGTATCTGGGAACGCTCTTCTCCGGCCAGGTATTGGTAACACCGCCGACCGCGCAAGGCTTCAATTTTGTCCGCGAAGCCTTGGCCGGACAGAAACACATTAACTTCACCAGCCTGGAAGAAGCCTATTACCGCGTTCCGGTCGTGACCCAGGCGCAAGTGGCGGAGACTGTCAGAATACTTGAGCTGTTTGCGCGCTATATCTCCAACTCCTGGAAACGGCTGCAATTGATTAGCGAGTCTCAGCGCAAACAAGACCGAGAGCTCAGTCTGGACCGAAAAGAAGTGGCGTCGATCCTCTTGTCCGGGGAGATCGGAGATCTTCAGGAACTAAGGCAACTGGCTCGCCGCGCCGGACTGCAAAGAATTCCCGACAGAGTGTTGGTTCTGCAAATCGAGCACGTGGGATCGAGTGCGCCGCCGACGACAGCCGCAGCACCGTCTCTCAATCGGGTTTCTCATGTGGTGGAGGACATCTGCCAGAATCTTCCCGATTCGTTGGCCACCGTTGTCCGTCCAGGTGAGGTCTGTATCTTCACGAGCCAAGACGTCCGCAACCGCAGCCATCAACGACTCACGTTGCAGGGAATGGCCGAGAACATACTGGGAAAGATTCGATCTCATTGTCCTGCCGGCCTTCGCATCGGTATTAGCGCCGAACATCTTCAACCGGGCGAGCTGTTGAAGGCCTATCAGGAAGCATGCGCTGCCCTCGATGCCGGTGATTCCACAGTATCTTTCTTCAGCGACCCCAAACCGCAAAAGGCGCAGGTCGCCGATGTGATGGCGCGATTTCTGAAAGCGTTTCGGCAGGGAACGCACGTATCGGCTGTATTGCGGGAGCTTCTCGCGATCGCCATGCCCGCCGATCACTCTCATTCAGAGATCCTGCACTCGAGGGCTTTGCTCACCTGGGCGATCGAACACGTTGCTCTGGAAACAGTGAGTTCAGGAATTGATGCTGCCCAAATCAAGGCTGCGAAAGAGGCGGCGACAACCAGCGTCCTGCATGCCCCGAGTCCCTTTGCAGCGTGCGAGGCGTTTCGTCGCTTCGCCGATGTGGTGTCGCAGCAGATGGCGTGTGCGTTCAGCCAGCGCGAGCACAAGATTGTTCTGGCAATCAGTCGCATTGTGGAGGAACGAGGCGCAGCACGGATTACGATTCAAGATCTTGCCGACGCTGTACATCTCTCCTGCGGCCACTTAAGCCGCGTCTTTCGGAAAACGACCGGCACGACCCTGGAGCAATACCTGATCCAACAGCGTGTGGAACTCGCAAAACGCGCCCTGCTTGATCCTCGGCTCAACGTGGGGGAAGTGGCGGAACGTTGCGGCTTTTGCAACCCCGCATACTTTGCCTCGGTGTTCAAGAAGCACGTCAAGTGCACGCCCCGGGAATTTGCCAGCCAGCCTCACCGTTGGGAGCCTATTGCACCCTCGCCGCTCTGGTCAGGGGCGATGACGAATGACCCGTGCTGAAGTGAGTTTCCGCGAGTCTGATCCTCGGACAGTGCGATTTCTGAGTATGTCCCCAATGACGATTCATGCCCGATGTAACCACTCATAAGCGGATCGTTTATCCGTGAGGCTCGTTGCGGAGGCGAGGCGACGGCGGATTCAGAGGTGACAAGCCGGGACTAACGCCCAGATCGTGGGGTAGGCAGCTGATCTGCGCTTGCGGCCAGAGAATCGCTTCCCTCGGATCTGGGTACCGAGTTGGGAGAAGCGGGATCTGTGGCAACTACATTGACACCGTCACCGCCTGATTGGTTATCTTCTTTCCGCGTGCTTTCCTAATAGTTCGACCAACGAATTTAACATTACGAGCGGGGGGTGCGAAAACTCACGCTCCGGGAACGGCACGGGCGATGTCGCGAACGCATTTCAGGGACGCGCAGGTCGCAACCAGAAACCTTTCTCCCGACGCAGTTTTATCCAAACCGCGGCCAAGTTGCGGACGTTTGATGGGTGGTCCGTCCACGATCTGGTCGCGGATGGGCCCTCTTGAAAATGGCGCCCAAAGGAGCCGACGCCACAATCCGGCGACCTTTTTATCCAAATCTTTACAGTCGTGTAACCTTCCCGTCAGAAGCAGGCGTTATGCTGATCGCCACATTCGTAAGCCCGGTTTATTCGTCCCCGGCGCGGCGGGCTTGAAGGAGCCGCGAATTCTTTATGAAAACTCTCACACTGGCTGCTCTGATTTCTACTCTCTCTCTGTGTTCCGCACTCAGCGCTCAGTCGGCTTCTCCGACCCGCAACGAATTCCCTCTGTTCGTAAAAGTCCAACTCGATGGTTCTGTGAAACTGTCGGCCCTGAAGGCTGGCGAGTCCGTAGAAGGCAGCCTGGCCCGGGATGTCTATTCTCCGGAAAACAGGGTGTTCGCGGCAGGTAGTCACATCCAGCTGACCGTGAGTCGAGTCGAACGCAAACGTAAGACGCCAAGTGAGAGGTTACCCTGGATCGCCAAGATTTTTTTGCCTCACCACGAGAATTCTCCCGTCTTCGGCGAAGCGGCGATTTCCATGCCTGACGGGACGAAAAGCGCAATAAGTGCCTCGTTGCTTTCCTCCAGTCATATGAAGGAGGTTAGAGTGCCGCCGTCTCGCGATGGTGGGAAGAAGTCGGCAACTCCAGCTTCGGTTGAGGCAAGCCCTGCGGGAAGGGGGGCAGAGAACGATGCCTCGGCATCACACGATCCAGTGCTCTATCTCGAGGCACATCGAACCAATGTTGAGCCCATCGAAAACCCCGGTTGGGTTCGCTCTAGCCTGTCTAGCTCCTCGGTACTGCCGGCGGGAACGGTTTGCAGAGTCCTGCTACTGGAAGACATCAGTGCGTCGAAGAGCCACGCTGGCGACGAGATCCATGCCCGTTTGCTTGAGCCGATTTTGTCCGATTCGCAGATTGTTATTCCCGCAGGCAGCATGTTTGAGGGGCGGGTGATGAAAGCGACGCGTCCGCGAGCACCAAGCCGGGCAGGCTCTCTCACGATCGCCTTCGAGTCGGTCCAGTTGCCGGAAGGTCAGCGCATCCCCGTCTCTGCATCTCTTGCATCCGTCGGGGTGACGGCCAGCTCTCCGGTCAAAATGGACCGTGAGGGACGCCTTCATGGTTCCAGGCCAGGCGCCATGTGGATATTGATCAATGGCGGAGTCACGGCTGGCATCGCCAAGGAGGTCGATGACGGGATGCAGTTGATCGTGGAAGCATTTATATCGACCGCTACAGATGCTTCTACGGCTGGGACCGCGCGCCTGGCAGGGGCAATTGTTTCAGGCGTGTTTATGCTCACACGGAAAGGGCACGATGTCGTGCTTCCGAACCACACAGAGATGGCCCTTACACTCAATCGTCCCTTCACTTTCTCCCCACAGACTGCAAGAGCACTTTCAGTCACAGGCCAGACAGGCCCGGGCAACTGAAATGGTTCGGGCGGGAAACTCAGTCGCGCCGCAGCAGGTGGCGCCACTGCTTGCGTTGGCCACAAAGTTGCTCCGGGCAGGGCGACCAGCCGAAGCGATCGCGCCGTTGCGCGATGCAGCGCTGCTCGAACCGTTCAATCCCACCATCCAGCACGATCTCGGCCTCGCCTGTCTCGAGGTCGGCCGAGTACCAGATGCCATCGCGGCATTGCAGCGGGCCGTCGCCAGCAACCCGCGCTACAGCGAGGCATATTTCCGCCTGGGAATCGCTTTGGAGAAGCAGGGCGACATCGGCGGGGCAATCGTCGCATACGACCGCGCCACTCAGCTGCTCCCATCCCTCACCGAGGCATGGTTCCGCGCGGGTGCCCTGGTTTATGAACTGGGCCATCGCGACGAGGCGATCGGATGCTTCCGCCGCGCGGCGGCGACCGGAGGTAAGACCAGCTTCGGCCGCCTTGGAAAAGCTCGAGCGCTGCTGGCCGAAGATCGCAATCAGGAAGCCGAAAAGGTGCTGCGACGGACGCTGGCGGTCGATCCGGGCAACGCCATGGCGCATGATCTGCTGGGAAATCTGCTCTCTGAGTTCGGCCGCTTCGACGAGGCCCGCGAATATTTCCAACGTGCGATCGCGATTGCACCGCTGCTGGCGGGAAGCTACTACGATCTGGTCCGCTGTCGCCGCGCAACGAGTGATGACGGCAGTCTGCTGAGGCAAATGGAATCCGCTGTAACCACACCGGGGTTGGAAGTGGCGCAACGCCTGCGGCTTCACCTCGCGATCGGCAAGGTGGCGGACGATCTTGGCGACTACGCCTTGGCCATGCAGCATTTCGACGCCGCGGACGCCGTGCGCCGGGACTCCGCGTCGTTCGACTCCGCCGCGTTCTCCATCGAGACCGACCGCCTGATGGCCCGCTGCACCCCCGAATTGATCGCGCGGGCACCCGAACTCGGCAGCCGCGACGCGATGCCCGTGCTGATCATCGGCATGCCGCGATCCGGCACAACTCTCGTCGAGCAGATCATCTCCATGCACCCCGAGGTCGGGGCCGGCAGCGAGTTGAATTTCTGGAACGAGCGCGGGGCGTTGTGGCACCGCTCCAGCGGAGCCGGGAACGAGACGCCGTTCCTTGCAAAGGCGGCGACAGACTATCTCGCCGTGCTGCGCGCGATCTCGCCGACAGCGGCGCGAGTGACCGACAAGATGCCGTTCAACTTCCTCTGGGCCGGACTGATCCACTTGGCATTACCGCGCGCAACCATCATCCATTGCCGCCGCGCTGCAGTGGACACGGCCTTGTCGATTCATCAGACTCATTTCCATCCGAGCCTGGCGTTTCCGACTGGAGGCGACGAACTGGTCGGGTATTTCCGCAGCTACCAGCGGCTCACCAACCATTGGCGGAGTGTGCTGCCGCCGGATCGCTTCATCGAGGTCGACTACGAGGAACTGACCCGTGCGCCCGAACCAGTCATCCGGCGGATCATCGCGGCCTGCGGCCTGGCGTGGCACGACGCCTGCCTGCGCCCCGAAAGCAATCCGCGGGCGGTGAAGACCCCCAGTAAGTGGCAGACCCGGCAGCCGATCTATCGCAGTTCGATCGCGCGCTGGCGACGCTACGAACCTTGGCTTGGGCCCCTGCGCGCGCTTGTCGGCTCCGAGTCGCAACTGGACGCGGGTATCGCTCGTTCCTGATTGGGCTGAAGCAGACCACCTCACCGGAAAGCCACGAAGACAACGTCCACGAAACTGACTCTGCGTACACGGAGCCGTGCGCGTCGCAATCCGCGAGCAAAAGTTCTCCCCTGTAATGGAAAGTTCACTTGGTAGTCATCAAGGCGTCACATTTCCTCGTTAAGGTTGCCGACACGAAGTGCGGGGACGTTGGTTGTATTTCCAACCCGACGTCGCGCCGCCGATCCGCTTGCGTGTTGAAAAGAAAATCCCATCGAGGAGAACGGTTCATGTCGCGAAAAACGTCTCGAAAAACGTTTCGAAAAACATTTCGAAACAAGTCTCGAAATAAATCTCGGAACTGTCTGCGTCCGCTTGCCGGCCTGCTGGCGGCGGGGCTGAGCCTACCGGGGCTCGCCGCTGCTCAGTCCAAGCCGTACCCGACTTACGTCACCGGCCCGCAGCAGGATGGTTCGTGGGTCGTCGGCAGTGGCCAGGTCATCACCCCGGCTGGCTCTCAAGTCGATCTCGGCATCCGGGTGCGCGCCAAGGCCATCGCGCTGAACCCCAATCGCCACAATCACACCGCAGCCGTCCTCACGCTGGGCGCGTCGGAGGCCGTCGAAGTGTTCGACACCAACACGGGCGTTGTGCTGCAGAACTACACCGCGCTAGGGCGGGATTCAAGTGGCAGCTATAGCGGCATCGCTTATTCGGCGGACGGCAAGTACCTGGTGTTCAGCCAGGACAGCAGCAATGTCGCGATCGCCAAGGTCACTGATGAGGGCTTGCTGGAAAACGACGCCCAGGTCAGCGTGCCGCCGAACAGTTCCTTCATCACCTGCTTTCCGAACAGCCCTGTGGGCGCCTATGGCAGAACCTGCAGCACGTTCTACAGTCCGAGCACATCCTATCCCGGCAGCGTCGCGTTCTCAAAGGATGGCAAGAGTGCCTATGCCCTGCTGAACCAGAACAACACGCTCGCCAAGCTCGACCTGACCGCGAAGCCGCCGAAGATGGTTCAGGAGATCCGCGTCGGCAACGCGCCGCACAGCATCGTGATCGACGGCGCGACCGCCTACATCAGCAATGAGGGTGGCCGGGCCGCCACGGAGGCGGACTTCCAAGTCTACTCCGCCGGCACTGAAATCGTTGCCGACCCAGTGGTCGGCGCCGCGATCACCGGTACCGTATCCGTGGTTGACCTGGCCTCGATGAAGGTCACCGGTACCATCTCGACCGGTCTGCATCCGACCGGGATGGCGGTCTATGGACGCTCCCTGTTGGTTGCCAATACCTATAGCGACTCCATCTCGGTTATCGACATGGCCACCAACCAGGTGCTGCGGACGATCGACCTCGGGTTGCCGATCGGAGTGCCCGGCGAAGGCAAACCTGCCTATGGCGCCGCGCCAAACTCGATCGCCGTCGATGGCAAGAACGGCCTTGCCTACGTCGCATTTTACAATGCCAACGCGATCGGGGTGGTCGACCTCAGCAGGAAAGCTAAGACTCCCGTTCTGGGGATGATCCCGGTAGCCTATGCGCCGAGTTCGGTCGTGTTCGACGAGGCCAATGACACGCTTATCGTTGCCAACGACAAGGGCATCGGCACGCGTTATTCCTTCGAGAACGACTACGGCGTCAGCAGTTACAACACTCACCAGGACAATGGTACCGTCAGCATCGTCCCAGTGCCGGATAGTGGGACCTTACAAGCGATGACAACGCAGGTTTTCCAGAACAACCACTGGGATCTGACGAAGAATATCCAGTCTGCCAGCGGTGGCAGCCCGCATGCCAAGCCGGTCGCAATCCCGAACAAGATCGGCGATCCCTCGTTGATCAAGCACGTGTTCCTGATCATCCGTGAAAACCGCACCTATGATCAGATCCTGGGTGACGTGGCCGCCGGCAATGGCGACGCCTCGTTGGCAGTGTTCGGCGGCAAGGACACGCCCAATGCGCACAGGCTGGTGAAGCGCTTCCCTCTGTTCGACAATTTCTACAACCCGAGCCGCCAGTCGGCCGACGGTCACCAGTGGATCACTGAGGCCATGGCGCCCTACGCCGACGACATCCAGTCGCCTGACTGGGTCCGTAGCTATCCAGGCGGGAACGCCGGTGATGCTCTCGCCTATCAGAAGAAGGGTTTCCTGTTCTCGGAAGCGGCGGCTGCAGGCCTGCCGGTAAAGATCTATGGCGAATCTGTCGAGTACGATACGTTCCTACAGCCGAACGGGTCGACCGACGAGCCGAGCTGGAGCGACTTTTACTCCGACGCGCAGAAATTCGAGGCCGGGCAAGAGACGACTCTCTACTATCAGAACACGATCCAGGCACACTCCTCTGTCCCTGCCGTGTCTAACCACCTGGTCAAGAACTTCCCGATATTCGATCTGGGCATCCCTGACCAGTTCCGCGTCGATCTGTGGGTGCAGGACTTCAAGAAGGATGTTAAGGCCGGTACGGTGCCGGCGTTGAGCATCCTGTGGGTAATCGACGACCACACTGGTGGACCGCCGACCCCGGAGGCACAACAGGCCGATAACGACTTGGCCACTGGGCGCATTATCGACTACGTCAGCCACAGCAAGGTGTGGTCCTCGTCGGCGATCTTCATTGAGGAAGATGACGCGCAGAATGGTGTCGATCACGTCGACGGTCATCGCAGCCCAGGCTATATCGTCAGCCCGTACGTCGTGCAGGGCGGACCCACCGACCACACCTACTACACGCAGGTCAATATGACTCGGACGATCGAGCAAATCCTCGGTCTACCGCCTATGAACCAGTTTGACCTCGTGGCGTCGCCGATGAGGACAGCCTTCGTCAAGGGCCAAGCGCCGGCGGACAACTTCAAGCCGTGGACGCACGTCAAGAACCAGGTCCCGCTGGATGAAGGCGTTACAGCAAGCGCAGCCCCCACAGCGGATAGCCCTCGGGTCGCAGCACTAAGGAAGGCTTGGCTCCAGAAGAAGGCGGAACTCTTCGCCGGCAAACTGACCAGGCCCGATGCCGAAGACCCGGACGCCGTCAACCACCTGAACTGGTACCTGACCACCGGGTTCAAGCGGCCCTATCCTGGCGAGAAGACCGTTCGCCCGCCGAGCGACTTCAACAACCCAGCACCCGCTGGTGAAGACGCGGACGACTAAAACTCGCTCCGACTGCGACGACCCTCTCCCCCATGACCGGGGAGAGGGTTTTTTTGTTCACGCCTCAAAAACGAAGCTCTCGTCAGTCTAAACCCGCCCCCAGCGGTATGAACGATACTGCCAGTGTTCATCCCGCGACAACGCAAAGAACACATCGCTGTCGATTTTCGTTAATCAGTAGAAGAAGAAAATAGCGGAATTGTTTCGTCGCCATCACGCGCACGAAGGAGTGCTAGTACTGAGCCCGGCGAGAAACTGCAGGGGATGGCAGAAAGACATCAGGGCTGCGACTGGCTCGACGAGCTTTGTAATCGCCTTGATTCGCCAGGCGTCGACGATAGAAGTTGTTAAACGACTCCAAACTATCTAGGAATGATCCGGAGCGCCACGAGCGACGACTTTCCGGGCACCGAATTCTCGACGGTCGTCGTCAGGAGAAGTTGGAAATACGGCGGTATTGTCTCGTGGTCAGGAGAGAGGTCCAGCAGAGTCTTCCGCAACTCCGCCATGCGCGCTGGATTTGTGAGGAATTCGATCGCCGCCTGTGAACCTTGGGTATAGATCCCATAAATCAATAGGACGCGCTTGTCGCTGGTCTCGTTCGGCAGCATGAGCACGAGAGCGTAGTCGCGTATTAGTTGGTTCGTGACCGAGTCGAATTCGGGCTTGTAGATCGGCTGTTCGCCTGCGTGCGGGCTGCGGTTGAAGATCAAGCCGCTCTGAAACTGAAAACCTTCCTTATTGAGAAAGACCCTGCCGCTCCACGCCTGATTTCCACCGAGCAGAATCGCGTTGTCGCCCTTGATCTCGTCGAGATTCACCAGGCGCGACTGCTGCACACTGCACTTCCTTCCAACGCTGGAAAACATCTCGCATAAGTCGACCACACCCAAAGTTTCACCCACAGACGTGAAATCGGTGAGGCTGGGGACGAATACAAAACGCTTCAGTTCGTGAAAGTGAATGGTGTCACGGAACTCGGGCAGGCTCGACTTGGGAATCTCATGGCCACCTGCGAGGGTCTGCGCGCTGTCGCCGTCGTGAGCTGCGCGCAACAGGGGATGGTTCGGAATGGTAATCAACGGATCTTCGGGGGCGGAGAGGAACGGCTGCCAGAACCACTGCAGGGTATCGGGCAAGCTGGTTGCAGGACGCCGAGAGGAAGTATTGCGATTCCAGTTCAGGACGACCAGTCCCGCCAGCACTACACACAAGATTCCGAAGACCGCGGCAAGGGTCCAAGGCAGACGGCCCGGATGTGCCACGGCCGGCAAGGGCTGTGGCTCCTCCATCGCCGGTTCCTGGTCTATGTTTCTCCGAAAATTCGGAACGTAATGGCCGGCGGGCAGATCCATGCAGATTGGGCTCGCCTTCCCTTCTTCCTGGTAATACTTCTTCAACAGGCGACGGATTTCGTGTGCCTGCACTCGCACGATCGGGTCTCTTTGTGGATTGAAATCCACACCGCGTTCGTACACCTCCACGCCAATTTGGTACTCGTTCAGCTTATCCCCATTTCCGACGAAAGTTTGCTCGCAGACAAACTCGAGGAAACGGGTCTTCTTTGGAGAGTTAGCGAAGAGCTTGCTGTTGAGTATGCGGCGCACTTCCTCTCTTCTTTCGAAGAGAGGAATCAAGGTAACTTCGGTGGTGTGAATAGACGACACAGTAGAAACGTCTTAGTTCACAGTCGGGCGGGAAGGCGAAGGCCGCGTCATCAAAGGACTGCGCCCTTCCGCACGGACAATAACACTGCTGGCTAACCGGCGTCAATGCAGGCTGGTCGCCAGCCCATTAACCGTTATTGCATGGGTTACTTGCGGTTATCGAAAGCCCAGATGGGATGGTCTCTTTCGGGCGCGAACTGCTGAAAACGGCGACACGAGATCGCAAAGAACTGGCTATGCCCCCTCGAGCCGCAGATTTTTGCCTCCGTCCGGTGCGCTCCCGTTGAATTCAAAAGAGATCGAAGCCGCTTAACGTTTGCTTAACCTTGATTACCTTGAGGAGAGTCCAAGGGACCCGTAGAACCAAACTAGGTGGTGTTAGCAAATGAGATTTGAGTCGGCCGCTCAGGAACCTAAATCCAAGCTTTTCATCACCCTCGTTGTTATCGCGCTCTCGGTTCTCATTTATCTCAGCGCGAGGGGCCTATACGTCTATGCGCGAGGTTCACAGTTGGAAGTGATCAAACGCTGGGAGCAGCCAGTGTTAACGATTCATTCCGACGGGGCGCAGGGCAACAAGTACGGGTTTGAGGGCGGAAGGGTGCTGAAGATTAGCGGCACCTATCATCTTTTCACGTCGGAGATGGTCGACGAGCCACACTGGGTAAAGATGCGCCTTGCGCATTGGACAAGTACAGACCGCATCCACTGGCAGCGTGTGGCAACGATCGCGGAATCCAGCGGCGACTTTACCGGCAAGGATCCGCGGGCAGCTCTGTGGTCGCCCTTGCCGGTCTACGACCCGAAAGAAGGCCGTTGGAATCTGTTTTATGTGGCTTACCAGGCGGCTCCGGACACGTCCGAGCGCTGGCTGACGAATCACGAAGGTCGCATCTGGCGGGCGGTTTCTGTGACACCCGGTGAGGATGGAATTGGCGGGCCCTATCAGGATTCCGGGATCGTGATGCAGCGCGGCAAGGACTCCGATCCGTGGGAAGGCCTGCAAGGTACCGACTCGTTCTTCCCATATCTGGTCGGAGACCGCTGGTATGCGCTCTACGGCAGCGCCCACACCGAGAAACTTCCACTCTCATCCTGGCAAGTCGGACTGGCCACTGCTCCGAGCCTGGCTGGCCCGTGGAAGCGCTGCTCCGAATTCAACCCCTTGAAAGTCGAGAGCCGTTTTATCGAGAATCCGATCGTCAGCCAGTTAAGCGACGGCACCTACATTGCCGTCTACGATACCGACGCGGCCGCAGCGATTGGATTCACACTATCGCGTGACGGTACTCACTGGGTATCCGGCCACCCTCTGATAGTCCAAGAAGGTAGCAGTGCATGGGCGACCGAGGTGCGGACGCCGCTGGGCCTGATCGACGAAGGAAAAGGTCTATTCTCGCTGTTCTACACAGCAAACGAAAGAGTGCCAGGCGCGGGCCCCGACGGAAACGGAATCAACACGACTCCGGGATCGATGGGACTGGTGGAAGTGCATTGGAAGAGGGCCGGAATGGTCAGGTAGGCACGACGTTCTTTGTGTGTCGGGGAAGGCTAGTAGCTACGAAGGTGCGGGAGGCGTTATGCAAATGAAATCTTTCAGAGAGTTCTTCAGTCTGCTGGTAGTTGCGGCAATGCTTTTCATCGCGCAGAGCGCAGCAGCGCAGGCGAATCGAGCCACGATCACGGGAACCGTAACCGACGCCAGCGGCGCAGTCGTATCAGGCGTTGAAGTGACTGCCACCAACACCGGCACCAATGTGCCTACCAAGACCGTCTCCAATCAGGACGGGATTTATGTCATCCCCAACCTGTTCCCTGGGCCTTATTCGGTGCAGTTCAAGAAAGAAGGATTCGAGACTATATCCCATCCGTCAATTACCCTCGAATCGACGAAGGTCGCGCGGATTGATGCCCAGCTCAAAGTCGGCGCGCTGGCGACGTCTGTGACCGTGACCGAAGAAGCGCCGGTGCTTGATCTTGAGCGACCGTCGGAAGGCACGAACCTGAAGGGCAGTGTCGTTACCGACCTACCCTTGGGGATTGGTGGCGGACGCGACGTGGAGAAGTTTGCCCTCGCTGCCACGCCCGGATATTCGCCGTACAGCAGTTCCTACGGGGCAGTCATCAACGGAGGGCAATGGTTCACGAAAGACTACACCGTTGATGGCACGTCAGGGACAGCCGCAGTCCAGGGCAACTCTGTGCAGAACGGCCCGAGCATGGAGGCCGTGCAGGAACTTCAGGCCCAGACCAGCGGATTGGATGCCCAAAGCAGCATTACAGGCGGCGGAGTCATCGCCCTGAACCTTAAATCGGGAACCAACCAATTCCATGGCTCATCATTTCTTTATGGCGTAAACGAGCTCTTCAACGCTAATACATGGACGAACGACGCCTTAGGCCAGCCGAAGAGCAAGAGACGGGCGTGGGACTACGGTTTCAGCGCCGGCGGTCCAATCATCAAGAACAAGACCTTCTTTTTTGCCGCGTACGAAAGGTACATCTCGACTGATTTCCGCCTGAGCGGCACCGCAAACACGGTCCCGACTGATGCCTTCCTCAATGGGGACTTCAGTGCCCTGTTAGGCGATACGCTCTGCCAAGGCACAGACGGAGTTGGAACCTGCACCGCCGTAGGCGGCACTCCATTCACGGTTCTGGATACCAATGGCAACACGGTAACGGTCCGTGAGGGAATGATCTTCGACCCATCTACGCCCGATAATCGCCAATTTGCCGGAAATGTGATCCCCACGGACCGCATCAGCAGCGTCTCGGAGAAGATCAACAGCATCTATCAGAAGTCTTACCGGCCCCAGTTTGGTGGCCTTCAATCAAATTCTCGAGGTCTTCTCTCCGGCGTTCCTAGCCAGACGACAAACCAGATCGTTGCCAAGATCGACCATGTTCTGCGCGAGCAGGATCGGCTGTCGGCTTCCTGGATATACAACCGCAAGCCACGTATCTTGGTAGACAGCGGAGGATTGTGGGAGGAGGGGAGTTCAGACGGCGGACCGTTCTCCGCGGCTCGGGACAATTTCTTCCGATCGCATCAGTGGCGCGTCACCGAATCGCATATCTTCTCTCCAACTCTGCTCAGCGTTCTGAACTTCACGTACAACTATGACTGGCAGGGAGATCTCCCCTCATCAGGCGGGAACTGGTCGCAACAGCTTGGATTCGGCAACACCGGCGCAGACAATTTCCCTCTTATTTCCTTCGGAAGCGGCGAATCAGGCCGAAACAACTTCAACGAGACTTTCATTGGGAATCGCTGGCAGGGTAATTTCGCGGGCGCGGCGATCCATACTGGCGACACCATTACATGGACAAAAGGCAGGCACAATCTTAGTTTTGGCGGGGATTTTCTCGCGCGCCAACTGAATAGCCGTTCGGGTTCGGGTGCGCTCGGCTTCGACTTCCAGAACAGCGTAACCGGAGCTCCCAGTCAGCCTTTTTCCGATTACGTCGGCTGGGGCTTTGCCAGCTTTCTTCTGGGAAACGTAAACACCGCCGACCAAACCACACCCTTCAACCTCTACGGGAGGCGCAAATCCCTGGCACTGTTTGCGCAAGACAGCTACAAGGTGACACCAAAGCTCACTCTCAGTCTCGGAATGCGCTGGGATTACAACTTCCGCTTTCATGAGAAGTACGGCCACTGGGCGAACTTCGACCTGAACGCAATCGATCCGAACTTCGGTGTTCCAGGGGCGGTGGTTTTCGCTAAAAATGGCAGCGACAGTTTTGAAAAAAACGAGTACGCCACCAATTTCGGCCCACAAATCGGGTTCGCGTACTCTCCACGGCAGAAAGTAGTATTCCGGGGCTCTTTTGGATTGATCTACAACCCACCCGGCATCGATTTCTTTCAAGGCGTTCCAAACGGATTTGCACCGGGATTCAAAGGGACCAACCAGAGCACGAGTCCATTCAACTGGGACAGTGGCTATCCCGGAGTGTACCAGCCAGGAAGCAAGACCAACGTTGGTCCGTATGACATATTCCCCATGGTCAACGTCGATCCACGGGCTCTGCGCGTTGGTTACAGCGAAGCTTTCAACTTCGGCGTTCAGTATCAACTGATGCGAGACTTCCGCGTCGAGGCTTCGTACATCGGCAATCGCGGCCATCGCCTAACGGATACTTCCCTGGCTTGGAATGAAGGTTCCACTTCTGACTTCCTGCGACTCGGGCAGACTGTCCCTGGCATGAGCGTCTGGGGGCCCTGGGTTTGCGATCAGGCGACTGCTGACAGCTATGCTGTCCCTTATCCATACGCGGGGTTCTGTGCCCCGATTCTTGCGGCCATTGCTCCTTATCCACAATTGGCGGCTGCGGAATGGACTTACTGGTACTATCCCAATCTGAACTATGTGGGTCTGCCTGTTGGACAGAGTTACTACGACTCATTCGTTGTCGACTTCGTGAAGCGCACAGGGCACGGGTTCACGATGGATATGAGCTACACGTGGTCCCGCCAGGAGAGCAACACGTTCTCTGCGCAGCAGTCTGGAAACTCCTACTACACGGGAGTTCAGGACTTCAGTAACTTTGGCGAATCTGCTCACAATCTCACCGGCTACGACCTGACCCATATCGTCAAAGGGTATGTCAGCTATGAACTACCCGTTGGTAAAGGACGTCGCTGGCTATCGAACCAGAACCGTTGGGTGAATGGAGTTCTCGGAGGCTGGAATATGACGTGGTTGCTGCGCTACAACACTGGCCAGCCCTTCGAGGTAAGCGCGAACAATCCATATTGGCCGTTGTGGGGTAACTTGTATCCAAATTATGACTTGAGCAACTATCACGGTCCGCTGGGCACGAACCACTTCGTTTTTTTGCCTCCGGATTATTCGGGTACGATTCCGGCTGGGAACTTTTATATGCCCAACAACGTCGCCAGTGATCCAGCAGCCGGGCAGTTGGGCAAGGGCCCGGCGACAAATGGCGCACTTCGCTGTCCGGGCAGCGCGAACGAAGATGTGAGCCTGCTTAAATACTTCGATATGGGCTCAGAAAGCAGATATCGATTATCGGTTCGCGCGGAATTCTACAACGCATTCAATCGGCATGAGTACTATGTACAAGGATGTGCGGGCAGCCGGTCTTCGGTTGGTGCGGACAGCTTTGGACAGATCCAAGGTGTCTTCGATAACCCTCGAGGCGGACAGTTCGGCATCCGCTTCGAGTTCTAGATCAGCTTTGACGTTCGGCTGTCACGGGCAACCCGTCGGCATCGGGTTGCCCTACGTTTCAATAGGAGCTTGTCTCATCATCGCTTTCGCCACCCGATTTCGAGCCTTCCGGAGAGCTTCAGTAAGCATTGGTCTCCTCTTAGGGGGCGCTTTCACTTGCCAACCAGCCGCTTTAGCAAGCGATGTCTCTGGCGGAACCTATTACGTCGATTCAGGCTCGGGCAACGACCAGAACGGCGGCACACAAGCCGCTTCAGCGTGGAAGACCCTGGCAAAGGTCAACGCCACCACCTTCCATCCGGGCGACCGCATCCTTTTCAAGTCGGACGGCACTTGGACGGGGCAACTCTGGCCCAAGGGATCTGGCACTGCTGGGCATCCCATTACGATCGACAAATATGGAGGCGATGCCCTGCCTGTCATCAATGGCTCCGGCCTCGCCGAAGATGCCGTACTTTTGAAGAATCAGGAGTACTGGGAAATCCGCAATCTCGAAGTCACGAATACTGGGACGACTCCAACTGTACGGCGCGGCCTGGATGTCGTCGCAGACAATGTCGGTGACCTGCACCATATTTATTTGCAAGAACTCAAAGTCCACGACGTGAATGGAAGCTTGCAGGAGAAGGCTAACGGAGGCATCCACTACCGCTCCATCGGTGATATCAAGCCCAGCCGCTTCATTGATCTGCGCATTGAGAACAACCATATTTGGCACGTCGACCGCAGCGGCATCTTCGGTTGGTCAACGCATTGGATCCGGTCAAAGTGGTATCCCAGTTTAGGTGTGGTCATTCGAAACAACGTTCTCGACGACATCGCGGGTGATGGGATTGTGAATGTGGCTACTGACGGTGCGCTGGTCGAGTACAACGTGGTGTCCCACGCCAGTCAGCGATCGCAGGATTACAACGTCGGCATCTGGCCATGGAGCTCTGACAATACCATCATTCAGTATAACGAAGTTTACGGGATGCGCGGCCAGCACGACGCGGAGGGCTTCGATTCCGACTGGAACAGCCGCAACACGATCATTCAGTACAACTACAGCCACGACAATGAGGGCGGATTCCTTCTGATCTGCAACGAGGGCAGTCAGAGTCCAAATGACAGCGCCGGAAACGTGGGAACCATTGTCCGCCACAACATCAGCCAGAATGATCACCACCGGGCCATCAAACTCTCCGGACCTGTGAAGAACACCCTCATCTACAACAACACGATCTACGTCGGGAAGGATGAAACGGTCGACCTTATTCTGCACACCGATTGGACCGGGTGGGCGAGCGACACGTACATCTATAACAACATTTTTTATGTCGAAGGGAAGGCGCAATTCGGGTACGGAGTCACCGGCAACGAAGATGGTTCGTATGTGACTGCGCCGGGGGCTGGCAAGAGCAATAACAACGTTTACGATTACAACCTGTATTACGGAGTGGCGCCCGCTGACGATAAGCATGCGTTGACTGCCGATCCTTTGCTGCGGAACCCGGGGCACGCTGGAATCGGCCGCCAGACGCTCGCAGGGTATGCGCTGCAAAGTCACTCTCCTGCCGTCAACTCAGCGAAGGAAATCGAAAACGATGGCGGCAAGGACTACTTCGGAACTACGGTTCCTCAATGTGGATCTGCTGATCGCGGCGCATCGGAACTGAAGGAATGCCTTTCGTCGTCCCGGTAGTGCCACGATCAAATCTCGCTTTGTGTCATTATCGAGGCAAGATGAAACCCCCTCATCGATTGCTAAGTCGCGGCAGACTGTTTCGACTTGTGGTCATCTTCTCAGTCCTGGGGAGAACAGCTTTCGCCGATCCCACTCTTCTCCATCTCTTCAGCGACCATATGGTGCTGCAGCAAGGGCGCGAAATTCATATCTGGGGCAAAGCTGATCCTCGCGAAGTGGTGAATGTGAGTCTTGCGGGCGACCGGTCAGCCGCAACCGCCGACGCTCATGGCGATTGGAGTGTCCATCTGCCATCCATGAATGCTGGTGGGCCGTTCACCCTGATCATTCGCGGTAAGAAGGCAGTCACAATCAAAGATGTCATGATCGGAGAAGTGTGGGTCGCCTCAGGCCAGTCCAACATGTCGTTTTCGCTCGACGGCGTGGAAAACGGAGCGACTGAGGTCTCCAAAGCCAACTACCCGCAGATCCGGCTGTTCACGGTTCCGAAGAAGATCGCCTTGACGTCGCAGGAAAATACTCTTCCTGCGCATTGGGAGATTTGTACTCCCGAAACCGCGAAGAGTTTCTCCGCGGTTGGATACTTTTTTGCGCGCGAGATTCAACGTAAACTGAACGTCCCTATCGGGGTCATCGAGAGCGCGTGGCCCGGGACTGCAATTCAAGCCTGGATTTCTCCGGACGTCTTGCGCGCCGACGCCGACTTGCGCCCAGTCATAGAAGAGTGGGACCGATCCACTCCCGAGCAAAAGCAATTTGCCGAAAACGCTGTGCCTTTCCATCTCGATTTTGATGACTTCGAACTCGTTCCTGTGCTTGGGGAGTCGGCCAGCAAGTTGCTCGCGAACTTCGACGATGGAACCTCACGTTTAACGACAGGCGGAGCCTTCTCATACTCGTGGAGCGAGGCTCCCGATGCCAGTTTTGACTTAGTGTCACCAGGCCGTGGCTCCGGCGGACTTGCAGTTCGAGTGAGCGGCAAGCTGGATGGCACGAACGACTCGATTCTGGCGGCAAACTACAAGCTGGATGGGGCAACGGAGGATCTGTCGGGTTACGCCGGAATCAGGTTTTGGGTACGCGGCAACGGGTCCTTTCGCTTCCGCTCCAAGCAGCCCACGATTACCGACTATGATGATTACGCCACTCCGATACTGAAAGCGACCGCAGATTGGCGGCCGATTACAGTTTCGTTTCGCGATCTTCGTCAGGACGATTGGGGAGTCGTCAAAGATTTCACGCCGGCCTCTCTAACAGGCTTCTCGATTGAGTGCTTAACCAGTCTTGAATACTCGCCGATGCCAGTCTCCGGCCTCTACGAAGGCATGATCACTCCGCTGCTGCCTTACGGTTTCCGTGGCGCTCTCTGGTACCAGGGCGAGAGCAATGCGCTGCAGGCTCATCAATACCGCAAGCTTCTTCCCGCGCTCATCAGAAACTGGCGCGACGCCTCCAACCAGCAAGATCTTGAATTTCTGATCGTGCAGCTACCCAATCACGGTGCGATTCCCGACGAACCTGGCGAGTCGGCCTGGTCTGAGTTGCGTGAAGCGCAGTTCATGACTGTTCAAAAAGTTCCACATACGGGATTGGCCGTGACGATTGATGTCGGCGATCCGAACGATCTTCATCCTCATCGCAAGTTGGAGGTAGGTCAGCGACTCGCAGTATGGGCTCTAGGAACCACGTACAAACAGGCGATCGAGGCTTCAGGGCCTCTCTATCATTCCATGCAAATTGAGGGTGCCGAAATTCATCTGCACTTTGACCATGTGGGCTCCGGGCTGGATACACGCGGTGACGCCGAGTTGCGTGGATTCGCCGTCGCTGGTGCTGACCGCAGGTTTCACTGGGCCGAGGCGCGCATCGCGGGCAATACCGTAGTCGTCTCCAGCCGCGACATTCCGAAGCCGGTGGCGGTACGCTACGCCTGGGGTGACAGCCCGCGCTGCAATCTGTTCAACAAAGAAGGACTGCCTGCTTCACCGTTCCGAACCGACGATTGGCCGGGGATCACGGGTGGGAAGTAACCTTTGCTCTGCCCGCTGCTCATGAAGTTTGCCACCAACCGCACGAAATGTTCACTTCCAGACCTAGGATCCACGCGGCGTCTGCTCATGCTACGAAGGGAAGTAGCAAACGGTCACTTGTGGTACACCGTCGAGCCGCCCGTGACCGTGCGCACGATCTCGATGTCTTTGATTTTCTCCTTGCTCACGGTGTGAGGATCATCGGCCAGTACTACAAAGTCCGCCAGTTTGCCCGCTGTGATCGATCCTTTGATCGCTTCCTCGTGCGAGTTATAAGCTCCGTTGATAGTGTTGACCTGCAGGGCTTCGTCTACGCTGATTCGCTGGTTGGCTCCCCATGTCTCTCCATTCCAACCGGTACGGGTCACCATGCCCTGAATGCCCATCAGCGCGGCGAAGGGGCCGGGGCTGAAATCTGATCCGGCTGCCGCTCGAATTCCGGCGTCAAAGAAGGAGCGGTACGCCATGCACCGTTTCATGCGCTCCTCCCCATAGAAATGAAACTTGTCGGTGTTGTAATAGGCGTAAGTGGTGAAGGGAGCAGGCACTGCTCCGAGCGCCTTCATTCGCCGCAGGAGATCATCGTTGATCAGTGTGCAGTGTGTAATCTTGGGGCGCACATCGGGACGCGGCGCAGCCTGCTGCGCCCGCTCGTACGCGGTGAGTACCATATCGATGGCCACGTCCCCATTCGCGTGGCAGTTGGGCTGAATGCCCGCACGCTGCACGCGCTCCGCCCAGGCGTTGAGATCCTCCTGCGTCTCGGTGATATTGCCTTTGTAAGGAGGATTGGTGCCCTCATAGGGCTGGCTCATCGCCATGGTTCGCTCGGAGAAAGATCCATCGGCGGTGTGCTCCGAGGTGGCACCGAAACGAATCCACTCGTCTCCGAAGCCACTGCTGACGCCGTTTTTTATCATGGCATCCAGAAGGTTCCCGCCGGTCTCAAAACTCACGCGGTGCAGCAGTTCGCCTCGTGCCCGCACTTGCTGGAGCGCAAATAAATCGCCGCCTTCGTGGTGAACGCTGGTCAGGCCATAGCGGACGAATTGTTTGGAGATGTAGGCCAACCCATCGCGACCACGCTGCTCCTTCTGCTCTGGCGTGAAGGTCTCCCGTTTTCCAATATTGTTGAATACGTCACGCGCACGGTCGGTCACGCGTCCGTTGAGTTCGCCGTTTTCGTCGTGGTCGTAAGTTCCACCCATGCGGCTGGGAGTTTCCTTGGTTACACCAGCTAACTCCAGCGCCTTGCTGTTGTAGAAGGACGTGTGGCCGCCGCGATGATGGACCACGACCGGATGCTCCTTTGAGACCTGGTCGAGATCATGCACATTGAGCTGGCGGTTGTCCTTCACCTTGGTGTCATCGAAAAAGTAGCCATCGATCCAGAAACCCGCGGGCGTTTTCTGGGCTTTGGCGCGGAGTTTATCGATGATGCTGGCGATGGTGACAAACTCGACCTCGTAAGGATTGCCAACGAGGACTTCATAGAGAAGGACATCGCCGCCCGCGTGATTGTGGCAATCGATGAAACCGGGCACGATCGTCATCTGCTTTGCGTCGAATATCTGCGTCCCCTTGCCGATGAAGGCCTTGGCTTCTGTCGCATTCCCGACGTAGACGAACCGTCCACCTTTGACGGCAAACGCCTCCGCGTTCGACATGACGGAATCGATGGTGTAGACCTTGGCATTGAATACCACGAGATCGGCGTGGCGAGGATCCGCGTCAGCGCTTTGCGTTTCGGCGAATGAAGCTGTACCTGGAAGCCCCCGGCTTGCAAGTCCGGCCACACCGATTCCAGTCAGGCCCAGGAATTCCCTACGACTGTGGCGAAGTTTGCTCATCGATCCTTCCCGCCCGCTGTAATCTCACGAACGGCGCGGTAACCCTGGTCGATCGCGATATTAGTGTAGGCGTGACCATCGGCATCAGAGTTGGCAATGTGAATGCGTCCGAAAGGCTGCCGGCCGATCACACAGGGTCGCTCAGAATCTGGTCGGTCCAGCGGCTCGAAGAGCGGATTGTATTCATAGGCATAACCGTGCGGCCATCGGTTGACGGTAATGCCCTGGATGTCGCGAGCAGAATCGAATCCTCCTCCGGCAAGCATGCGTCCAAGCTGATCGCGAATATTGCGTTCGAAGACTTCGAAGGGTGTGGTCATCAACTCATACCGTCCTGACCGATATTGCTCCTTCGCGGGTAAGCCCGGCTTGCATGGGGTGCGCAAAAGATGCAACAGGCATGGCTCCTGCGGTGTGCTGGGGAAGTGATATTCGCCGATGGAAACCGGGAAATCCAGAGACGCACCATTGAAGTAAGCGCCCGGTGCGTAGATCGAGTTCACGCCTAGTTTCCGGAAAGATTCCCAATTGCTGATCTGCACGTTGGTGTACACGAGTGGAAGCTTAACGCAGTAGTGCAGGGCATCCTTTTGCTTTTGCGACATTTCCTGACAGAGATAAGGAATCACCATGTTGTAGCAGGCGAGAACGCAGTGTGCCGCCTGCACCTTGTGCGCCTTGCCGCCGCGAACGTAGGTGACTTCGACTTGATTCGCATCTTGCGGATTGCCCACATGCTTCGCTCGGACCGCCGTGCTGCTCAGCCGGATTCGCACTGCGGACTCTGGGTCGTCAAGGCGGGCGTAATTCGCCCGTGACGTGACGACATCCTCCATCGTCGTGCCGGGAACCGCGCCGGGGATCAACGAGCGAACCAGCAGCCGGGCTACAGACGCATTGCCGTCGGGGAAGTGAAAGATGTATGGCTCGGCCTGTTCTGGCGAGTCTTCGTGACTCTCCAGTTTCATTCCCTTGAAGCCTGGATAGTCCATCTCCACACAGTCGAGCGCTGAGACCGCGTCAATGCCAACGGCGTACAGCCCGTGAGGCGCTGTTTGAAAAATCTTCACCACTTCTGGATCGACCTTCACGTACTGGAGCAGGAAATCCTTGTAGCTGATCTTCGTCAACTTACGCCGTTTCTCTTCGGCAGAAAGGCCAGGCAGATAGTCGACTTTTGTTTCTTGCAGGCGCGCCAGGTCTTTGCGCGCCGCTTCAGAGACGGGGATCTGCGCCAGAATCTCGGGGGGGTAGGTCAGGCCAAGGTAATGCGTGCCAAAGCCGGACAAGAGGCGGTCGACGCCAAACGTTTCCTTATCGAAAAAGGTGGCACGCTTTAGGCCCATGCCCTTATACAAATTCTGATCGAAGTATTTGTGAAAGCGATCCACCTCGATTCCGAGTTCCTGCAGAAGACCGAAGGCTTCTTTGCTGTAGTGATGAGGAGCCTCAAGCGACTGCGTTCCGCCATAGCCGATCAGAAGCCGTTTACCCGTCTTGAACTCATTGCGTTTAGCGTGTCCGCCAAAATCGTCGTGGTTGTCGAGAACCAGAATCTTCGAGTTGGATCCGGCGAACTTGCGGAAGAAGTAAGCGGCGGCCAGGCCGCTGATGCCTCCACCCACTACGATCAGGTCGTAGGATTCCTGGTCCGGAGTTGCATCCGGCCATGTCTGCCCGTCACGCATGCCATGCGCTACTTCCCATGAACCGTCGTGGCTTCCTCGCATTCCAGTTTTGGCGGGAGGGTAGTAGCTCGGGTCCTTTTCGGGGGCGGTATCAGCCGCAGCCATCATCTCCAACCAGGCCGGGCTTCCTGCAGTGAGTGAAGCCCCAATAGTGAGGGCGCAGCCATTGAGGAAATCACGACGCGTGATGCCGCGGTTCATTCCCAATACACGGTCTCGTTCATTGCTCATTACGCTCTCCGGCAGTAAGCAGTCTCTCCTCACCTGAAAGGACGTTCGATTATGACAGCATCAAGAAATACCGGCAGCCATTCCTGGTACCGGTATCCCTGAACAGCGCATCTTCATTGCCATGCAGAGATGTGCTGTTCCGCGTTTAGAAGGTCAGCTTCAAAGCCAGTTGCAGGATCCTGGGATCGTAGGTTCCAGTAATCTGACCGAAGGTCCCAGACGAGACCGATGTGGCAGACGGTGGTCGAAACTCCGTGTGGTTGAAAATGTTGAACGCCTCTACGCGGAACATCAGCTTGGCTTTCTCCCCGATAAGGTTGGTGGACTTCTCTAATGCGAGGTCAAGATTCACGCGCTTCGGGCCAGTCAAAGAATTTCTGCGATACGTTCCATAGAAACCAAGTGGGCACGGGGGGTCACCGATGCAAGGATCTGGCCCAAATGAATTTGGATCGAACCAAAAACCGGAGTGAGGATCTAACGTGTGTACGGAACTGACCAGTTGATCGGCTCGAACCAGGCTTCCATCTCCCGCGCCAGAGGGGCCAGGAGAACCGGAACGCGTGCGCGTCCCGGCGGTGAAGTCCAGCGGTATGCCGGATTGGACAAAGAAAATGGGATAGAGACTCCAACCGCTGGTGAGCCGTTTGGGGCCATCGGCCCAAGCTTTGGCGAAAGGCAACTCCCAGCCTCCACTGAAAGTAAACCGCTGACGGAGATCGAAATCGGAGTTTCCGTAGAACTGATGGTGGTTGTAGTAGGGGATGGACGTGATCCGCGAATTGAAGCCGGACCCGTTGTCCATGTTGTGCGACCAGGTGTAAGCCAGCGTAAAGAACACATTGCCGAGAATCGGAACCTCGGTCGATCTCTTGGTGAGGCTGGCTAGAAGACCGTTGTAATTCGCATTATTCAGGCCGGCAAATGTGGGCGCCTGCCCGAAGGTACCAGAGGGTAGGCCCTGATTCAGGATCCGCGTGGTAGTGCCGAGAATCATCGGGTCTTGATCAACCCATGTCAGCAGGTTGTGAGACGAACTCCCGGCATAACCAAGCTCAGCCATCAGGCCGTTTGCCACCTGATGCTGCACGCTCAGATTGTATTGGTAGATATACGGAGTCTTCAGATGAATATCGACGAAGTTATTGCCGGGCCCGAGGGGGAGGAATCCGGCAGCGTCGAAGTCGACGTTCGACGGCGGCGGGATCTGCGAGGGGAAAGGATCGGCTGCCTGTGCAGACTCGTAAGGATGGGAGAGGATCGTGCTGGGTCCATCTGGGGGAAGAGGACTGGGAGTCAAAGTGGGGTCCTGCACGACCGCTGCACCGCCAGCCCAAGGTGCCTCATCCGTTGCCCAGTCCGACATCCAGCCGTTCAGCGTGTCAAAGAATAGACCGGCCCCACCACGGATGCTGGTTCTTCCGTTTCCGAAAGGATCCCAGGCGAAACCGAAGCGCGGAGCGATGTCTCTGTGATCCGGGAAGTACCAACCTCGAGGCGCTCCGGGATCACCCGGAACAACAAAACCGACCGGCGCATTCGGAAATTTTACAGACTGGGCGCCAGGCAGGATGCTGAAGCTGAATCCGCGGGTATCGGTTTCAGGAGTTGTGTACTCGTAACGTAAGCCAAAGGTCAGAGTAAGGCGCGATGTCGCTTTCCACTCATCCTGGCCAAACAAAGCATACTGCTTTTGGTGTTCATTGCTGGGTGCCTTGGAGAACTCGTCAAACTCGTCTGAAGCGCCGAGTAAGAAGTCGGCGAGGTCGTTGGAGGAGCCAATACCATCCGGGCCGGAGAAATAGAAAATCCCGTTGGTCTGATATGCGTAGACGGTGTTCTCCTGCATGATCCCAAAACGGCCGCCGAACTTCAAAGTATGGTGGCCCCGGTTCCAGCTCAGCGTGTCCGAAACTGCGTAGTTGTTATCGGCCTTCCAGTGCACATTCGGATCAAAGCCGACGGTCATGCCGCTCGCAAACGAGAGCGACGCCGGCCCGAAGGGATCATCCGATTGCACCATGATTCCTAACTGCGAAAGATTGGGTGGGTGGGAAGAGGGAATGGCAGTCTGATACCAGCGTTGCGCCGTCAGGTGCAGCTCATTCAGGGTGGATGCCGAAATCGTCTTTACGTAGCCGATATTTCCGAAGTAGTCCCAAGTGGTGCTCGCAGCGCTGAAGCCAGTTACGTTCGCTCCGAAGAACGGATCGAGAACTGGTTCTTTGTTATAGCCGGCGGTCAGCGAAATACGGTCGTTGCGAGTAGCGTAAAAGTCGAACTTGCCGAGATACTGGTTGACATCGTCTTTTGCCGACGCTTCGGGAAACAACAGGCCATCTGGAGATGTGGGAATCAGGCCAGCGGCGATGTACTTCTGCGCCACGGGGTCGATCTTCGTTGGATCAATGATCGCCTGGCTTTGTTTGGTCGGGTCAGACTGGAAGTAAGGATGGGACTGAAGGTAAGCGACGACACCAGGATCTGGACCAGCACCCTGGAAGTTCGAGAAGTCGCCGGCGAGCTGAGCGGGAGTGTAGGTCGAGACGAAACCCGGGCCTACGGTTTTCGTCTGGCGCTGCCCTTGATACCCAAAGAAGAAAAAGAACCGATCCCTGCCATCCACTAACCGGGGAACGGAAATCGGGCCGCCGACCGTGCCTCCAAACTGGTTCCGTTTGAGCACCAGTCTCGGATTTCCCAATGAGTTGTCAATATAGTCATTGGCGTTGAAAGCGTCGTTTCGCAGATAGTCGAAAAGACTTCCGTGAATCGAGTTCGTGCCCGACTTGATGACTTCGGTGACCGTGCCGCCTCCGTTGCGACCGTATTCGGCAGTGTAGTTGTTTTCCAGAAGGCGGAATTCCTCAACCGCGTCCGGGTTGGGATTAAATACAATCTGATTGCTCGTGGTCCGATTGTTGAGGCCGCCATCGAGCAGGTAGGTTACGGCGTCCCCGCGGCCACCTGCGACGCTGATTCCGCCTCCGTATCCGTTTTGTAGCCCACCATTACTAGTACCAGTGCCGTATGTTCCGATGTCCTCAGCAATTGGGATGACTCCGGGCTGAGTGAGCGCCAGATCCAGGGCATTGCGTCCGTTGAGAGGCAGGTTCTGGATGGTCGCGCCGGTAACAGTGGCTCCGAGTGTGGCATTGATTGTCTCCACCTGCGCGGCTTCTGCAGCGACTTGCACGGTTTCCATGACCGATCCCGGCTTCAGGTGAACATCGATTCGGAGTGACTGGTTGATGTCTAGCGGTGTGGCCGCCGTCACTGACTTGGCAAATCCCTGATGCTCCACCGTTACGGTGTACGATCCGACCGGAAGTTGCAGCACCTGGTAGTAGCCGTCATTGTTGGTGACAGCGTCGGAAACGACATTGGTGCCGACATTCGTAATGATGATTTTCGCGCCTGCAATCGCTGCTCCCTGCGAGTCGGTAACAGTACCGATGATGCGCCCGTTCGTTTCCTGAGCGGGCGCGTGAACAGCCAAGCCGACAGCGGCGAGGAACAGGGCGAATGCCGCCCGCCGCACCCAGGGTGAGCAAGAGAGACGCCTGCAGGATCGAAGTGCCATACCAAGCCCTCCAGCAAAAGTCAGATTTTCTGCAACAGTCCAGATCGGAAAGAACCTAGTCCAGGAGCGCGAAAACGTTGTACGGCAACGACGCGGGGTCGGTTGATCGAGAGGCAGGACAGTATCCGCACAAAAGACTGCGCACGTCATAGAGGGTTACCTCGGCTGCTTGCGCGCCTTTGAATCCGATGATTCTTTGTAGATTTTCGCCGAACCTTGCGAGAATTGTGGAAGGTTAGAAAAAGCAGCGGTGCAGTGTCAAGCAGAAAATATCCTATCGAGGCGGACAGTTTTTTCAATCGTCACTGCAACCGGGGCCTGGGGTTCGGGTCCGACAGGGGCTGCGTTATTCTTTTCTTGACAGGGTCCCGCGCTTTTTCTAACCTTGCGGACTTATAGTAATGTCTGCTCGGATGCCGTAGTTGAGCAGAATCTGCACCGCCTTACCGCCGAACCGGAACCGACGCCAACGTAGTAAAAGTATGGCGTCTGAATACTGGATGCTTCGTCATTAATCCATGAGCGAAGGGAATCGCGACCGGCAGTTGGGAATGCTACGCCGTATCACGCGGCGTGATTTTCTGAACGGCGTTGCAGTAGGCATCGGAGCGCTAGGCTGCGCCAGCCTGCCCGACTTGGCTTCGGGCGCGCACGCACTCACCGCTGGAGCCGGTTCCGCCCAAAACTATCCGCCTGCTTTGACCGATTTGAGAGGTAGCGCCCCAGGTTCCTTCGATGTTGCGCACGCCTTGCGCGACGGGACCTTCTGGGGAAGCGCCGGCAGCCCGGCCGATACGCGCGAGACTTATGACTTAATCGTCGTCGGTGGCGGCATCAGCGGGCTTGCTGCCGCCTATTTCTACCGAAAACATGCCGGCAAGGATGCGCGCATTCTGATCCTTGATAACAATGACGATTTCGGTGGGCACGCTCGTCGCAACGAGTTTCGCGTTGCGGGACGGCTGCTGCTGAGTAATGGTGGCACGCAGTCGATTGAGAGCCCTTCCGAGTACAGCGAGGTTGCTAAAGATGTCCTCAAAGATTTGGGCGTACAAACGAAGACCTTTTATAAGGCTTACGATCAAAAGTTGTATGGCCACCTCAATACTGCCTGCTTCTTTGACAAAGAAACCTTGGCGAAGATCGCCTGGTGTCTGGAATGGGTTCGACACCGTGGCCCGAATTTCTAAAGAAGAGTCCGTTGCCCGCGAAACTACAGCAGGAGATCGCGCGCCTTTACGACGAGAAGAGAGACTACCTTCCCGGTCTTTCGAAAGAAGAAAAGCAATCGCGTCTGGCCAAGATCAGCTACGCGGATTTTCTTACTCAAATATGTAAGGCCGATCCCGCCGTTTTGCCTTTCTTCCAAACCTATTCACACGATCTGTTTGCAGTCGGGATTGATGCCGTCTCGGCTCTTGCCTGTTATAGAAATCCCGACGACTACGGGGCGTGCCACTACGCGGGGTTTGACGGGATGCAGTTAGGCGGGGATGAGGAAAAAGAAGAGCCTTACATTTTTCACTTTCCCGATGGAAATGCGTCCATCGCCCGCTTGCTGGTGCGGAGTCTCATCCCTGAAGCCGTTCCCGGACACACCATGGAGGATGTTGTTACCGCACGCGCCGACTACAGCAAACTCGACCAGTCGTCGTCTCCCCTCCGAGTTCGGTTGAACTCAACCGCAGTACGTGCGCAACATTCCGGACAGCCCGAGTCGGCGCAAGAAGTGGAAGTCGCGTACGTCCAGGAAGGAAAGCTCAAGAAAGTAACAGGGAAGTGCTGCGTCCTTGCCTGCTACAACAGCATGGTTCCGTATCTTTGTCCCGAGTTGCCCGATAAGCAGAAGGAAGCTTTGCACTATTGCGTAAAGGAACCGTTCATCTACACGCATGTTGCTATTCGCAATTGGAGGGCATTCCACAAGCTGGGGATACGCCAAATCGTTTCGCCGGGAAGTTACCACAGCTTCACCATGCTCGATTTTCCGGTGAGCCTGGGCGCGTATGAGTTTCCGAGCAAGCCGGAAGAGCCAATGGTGCTTTTCATGTTGCGAACTCCTTGCCAGTCGGGTTTGCCGCGACGCGATCAATACAGGATGGGTAGGTTCGAACTCATCGGCACTCCATTTTCTGAATTCGAGCGAAAGATCCGTGAACAGCTGACCCGTATGCTCGCGCCGGCGGGATTTGATTCTGCCCGCGACATTGCTGCCATCACGGTGAACCGGTGGGCGCACGGATACGCCTACGAATACGATTCCTTGTTTGATCCGCACTGGGCGCCGGAAGAGCGCCCTTGCGTCGTCGGCCGAAAACAATTTAGACGAATCTCAATCGCAAATGCCGACGCCGCTGCCAGTGCCTATACCAATGCGGCAATTGACCAGGCCTACAGGGCTGTTCAAGAACAATTGAAAGGCGTGTAGAAGAAATGGCTGACTTCGCAAATAAAGGCCGTGATCGATCCCGCGATCGCGAGCTTGGCATGCAGCGCAACATCACGCGCCGGGATTTCTTGAACGGCATGGCTGTTGGAGTGGGTGGAGCCCTTGCCAGTCCGTGGCTGGGGGGACTGCTCGCGGCGCAAGGGTCTATAACTTCTGCGCAAGATCGGCCAGGCTACTATCCTCCAACGCTCAACGGAATGCGGGGAAGTCATCCTGGGGCTTTCGAAGTCGCACACGCACTGCGCGACGGAACCTTCTGGGAAGAAGCAGGGAGGCCTGTTCACACCGGCGAGGAATACGATCTGGTAGTTGTCGGTGGCGGCATCAGTGGTTTGGCAGCGGCCTATTTCTATCGCAAGCAAGCCGGCCCTTCCGCTCGCATTCTTATTCTTGACAATCATGATGATTTTGGCGGCCACGCCAAGAGGAATGAGTTTCATCTAGCCGGGCGGATGCTGCTGACGAATGGCGGAACTGTATCGATCGAGTCGCCGTTTCCCTACAGCAGAGAAGCACGCGGACTGCTTGCCGAGCTTGGCATCGATCCACCCGCACTCCAAAAGAAGTATGCGAACGCTCACGTGTATAGCGGCCTTGGATTCGCATATTTCTTCGACAAGGAGACTTTCGGAAACGAGCGACTGGTCACGAACGCGCCTGGTGGTGGCCGGCAGGCCACGTCTGGCAAATGGCCGGACTTTCTCGCGCGGACGCCGCTGTCGGCAAAGGCACAAGAGGACATCATCCGGATTCAAGAGGGCAAAGTTGACTACATGGAAGGAGTGTCTCAGGAGCAGAAGAAGGCCCGGCTTTCCAAAATGAGCTACAAGGATTTCCTGCTCAATGTGGTGAAGGCTCACGCGGATGTCATTCCCTTTTACCAGAGTCGTACTCACGGGCTCTATGGGATTGGCATCGATGCGGTGCCGGCATTGGATTGCTGGGCAATCCACTTTCCCGGTTTCCAAGGCATGGGGCTTGATCGTGTCCCGTCGAAAGGCTTGAGTTTTACGGCGTTAGGAGAGGTCACACCACAAGAGGAATTCCATTTTCACTTTCCTGACGGCAACGCGTCGATCGCCCGTATGCTGGTGCGGTCCTTAGTCCCCGGCTCCACTTCCGGGAACACGGCCGAGGACATTGTGACGGCCAAGATGGACTACGGCCGCCTCGATCACAGAGATTCTCCAATCCGCATACGCCTGAACAGCACAGCCGTGCTTGCGCGGCATATAGGAGATTCTGCTTCCGCCAAACAAGTAGAGGTCGTCTATGGCCGCGATCAAAAAGCCTACAGCGTACACGCCAAAGCTGCGGTACTGGCGTGCTGGAATATGGTCATTCCGTACCTTTGTCCGGATTTGCCGGCAGAGCAGAAAGAGGCTCTGCACTATGGGGTGAAGGTGCCGCTGGTTTATTCAGTGGTGGGCCTGCGCAACTGGACAGCATTTCACAAGCTAGGAGTTCGGGGCGTCTCCTGTCCGGGGATGTATCACACTTCGATGAATCTGGATCAGGCGGTAAATATCGGTGACTACAAGTCATCAGAGTCTCCAGAGGAGCCGATCCTGTTGCACATGCTGCGTACTCCGTGCCAGCCGGGTCTTTCGGCGAGGGAACAGCAGCGTGCGGGGCATTACGAGTTGCTGGCGACACCCTTTGAGACTTTTGAGCGAAACATTCGCGAACAGTTTGTCCGTGTGTTGGGTGGCGGCGGTTTCGATCCTGCCCGCGACATCGAGGCTATTACCGTCAATCGCTGGCCTCACGGATATGCGTACGAGTACAACCCGCTCTGGGATCCGGATTGGCCCGAGGGCAAACGACCCTGCGATATCGCGCGACGGAGTTTCGGGCGCATCACGATTGCAAATTCAGACGCCGCCGCCGCTGCCTACACTGACCAGGCGATTGATCAAGGTTATCGGGCTGTGCAGGAGTTGTTCTCAAGCTAGCTGGGTACAGGAGCAGAGGAAAAAGCAATCCAATGCGCCGACCACCCACGTACTCGGTCTGTGCTCTCGAAGGCTCAGCCCAACTGGAATACGACGCCGGCAAAAACATGCAGCCTAGGAACAGAGGCTCATAATGCAATCGGAAGCCTTCCTGGTGCAGGAGGAGAACAAGGTTTTCGCACCGAATGTTTCCGTCTTCTGACACAACCGCCTGCTTCTCCTTGCCCTCAAGCGCGCCAAGACTTAGTATTAATGCGGTTCTGGTAATCGTTTACTCGGAATTCGAAATGCCGGAAGAACTTTGTGTTGACTGGTCAAACCGGGAGGGTGAAAACGATGCCGTCGAGACGCCAGTTTCTGCAACAGGCTTCTACCGCCGCTTTAGCGCTGTCTTCGAGTACTTTGTTCGGACGCTTGGTCTCGGCGCAGACATCCTCAACCGCAGATCACACCACCCGCATTCTGATAGACGGTCGCCGCAGCATCTCTCCGCTTGACCGAAACTTGTTCGGGTCATTCCTCGAGCAGCTGGGGCGAGCGATTTATGAGGGGATCTATGATCCGGCATCAAAGTTGTCCGACTCGAATGGTTTCCGCAAGGACGTGATGCAGGAGGTGCGCACCCTGGGTGTTCCCATCATCCGATATCCGGGCGGCAACTTTGTCTCTGGCTACAACTGGCTCGACGGCGTCGGACCGAAGCAGGATCGACCGCGAGTGCTCGATAAAGCCTGGGACTCCATTAACACTAACCAGTTTGGCACTAACGAGTATATGCAATGGTGCAAGGCCGTGGGAACGATGCCCCTCATGGGTCTAAATCTCGGAACCGGAACTCCGGAGCAGGCGGCGGCGCTTCTAGAGTACTGCAATGTGGACAAGGGAACAGAGTGGAGCGACTTACGGCGGAAGCACGGCTATGCCGAGCCTTACAACGTGAAGAACTGGTGCCTGGGTAATGAAATGGATGGGCCGTGGCAGATCGGGCACATGACCGCAACAGAGTACGGCATGAAGGCTCAGGATACGGCCCGCCAGATGCGCTATGTGGACCGGTCTGTGCAGCTGATCGCGTGTGGATCAAGCGGCCCGTTTATGCCGACTTATCTGGAGTGGGACCGAGAAGTTCTGGAGCAATGCTATGAGAACGTGGACGGGCTGTCGTTGCATCGTTACCTCGGAAATGACGGGGAAACGGGCGCGGACAGCGCTAAGTATCTGGCTATGAATTTGACGATGGATCGTCAGATTGCCGAAACGCTCGCCGTCTGCGACCTGGTGCGAGGGCACAAGAGGTCGCCCAAGAGACTCTGGCTCTCCTTTGATGAATGGAACGTTTGGTATCGCGCGCGCAGCGGAGACGCAGTGGATGGGCACCGAAAGGAGGCGCCACATCTCCTCGAAGAGATTTACGACCTCGAGGACGCTCTGCTGGTCGGCGGAATGCTCAACACCCTGATGCGAAATGCTAATCGTGTGAAGGTGGCGTGCCTGGCGCAACTGATCAACGTGATCGCGCCTATCATGACCAACGAAAACGGGCTCTTCAGGCAGACGATTTACTATCCGTACGCATGGGCGCTGCAATATGCGCGTGGGAAGGTGCTGAACCTATTGGTCGAGTCGCCAACTTACGACGTGAAGGGCCTGGATGCGGTCCCGTACATCGATGCTGTTGCGACTACCCAGGATGGCAAGACTTCACTCTTCATTCTCAACCGGGACTTGTCGAAGGCTCATGTGATTGAAGTGGTCTGGGAAGACCAACCGCAGAGCCGCGTGGTGGATGCACAGGTACTGACAGGGAGCGACCTGAAGGCCGTAAACGGCTTCGATGCGCCGGAGCGAGTGAAACCGCAGAGCTTCGACAAACCATCTACCGCAAACGGGCACACCAGATTCGAGGTTCCCGCACGCTCCTACACCGTGATTCAGTGGGTTGCGTAAGCAGGAGCAAACCTGAACCTGGAGAATAGCAACTACTGCGGCACAGGAGTCTTTCGTGACTTGGCGACACGGTTTGTCGCCGGAGTAGCCGCTAATTTTTTCGGTGCTAATGCCGTAGATCGGCGGAGGACCAGGCCCGTCACAAGTTCATAGTTGTGACGTTCCGGTGAGGTAGATCCATCCTCGACCTCATGCAGTAGGGCATTGAAGGCAATCTTGGCCAAATCGTGTTGAGACATCTGAACCGTCGTCAATGGCGGAATTGTGAACTCAGCCAAATGGATATTGTCGAAGCCGACAACTGAGAGGTCTTCCGGTATCTTGATGTTTTGTTCGTATGCTTCCCGCAGCACTCCAATGGCCGTCATGTCGTTGGAGCAGAGGACAGCAGTTGGCGGGTCGTTCAATTTGTTGAGTGCCAGGAGGGCATTCATTCCTCCCTCCATTCTGTGGTCCCCAACGACGATTAAATCAGGGGAAAGCCCGATTTCTTTCATGGAGGCCTCGAAAGCCTCTCGCCGCGCGCCAGCGGATTTCAGACGCTGTGGTCCCGCGATGAACGCTATTCGTGTGTGGCGCAGCGCAGCCAGGTGCTGCACTGCCTGTCGAATTCCGTTCAGATAGTTGATCCGGATATTTGCAATGCCCGGGACATCCGGTCCTACATCGACAAAGACGAGCGGAACCTTTCGATCGCGAAGGTGTTCAATCAATGACTCCTCCATGCCGAAGGTCAAAATTGCGACTCCATCTACGCGCCGTTCAATCATCCGGCGAACCGATGATTCCATGCGCTTGGGGTCGTGCACGGTAGAAGTCAACAGAATCTCGTAGTTATTCTTCACCGCCAGATCCTCGAATGTCTGAACAATCTCCGGAAAGAACGGATTCGTGATTTCGGAGACAATCAGACCAAAGATGCGGCTTCGCCCAAGCACCAAAGCGCGAGCCTGGGTGTTGGGGTAATAGCCCAACTCATCGACGACTTTCCACACTCTCTTGGCAAGTTGAGGATCTACTGTGGGAATACGGTTGACCACTCGAGACACGGTGGCGGTGGAAACTTTCGCCCTCCGGGCAATCCCTCGAATATCCATGGTGTCGAGTAGAGAAAGGGGGAAAAGGCGTACGAGCAATCCTATCACGCCTTGGTGTTGGCTCGAGCGGAAAACGTTTGCTAAAGAGCCCGTCGAGTCTCTAGAAATGCACGTCCGCCGGATTTCCGTCGAAGGTCATGCTCTTCTTAGCTCCAAGTACATTCACGGAGATGTTTCTCCGCGACGGTGGCAGCATCCGCGATCCGGGGGCAAGAGTCAGTGTCAGTATTTTTGATGCGTCGTTCCAAATCAGTCTTGTTCCCATCCACTCACCCTTGCGGTGGTTGAATGAACGACCATCGTCTTCGTAAAGAAGAAATGATCCGTCGGCGCCGGGATAGACCGAAATTGAGAGGGGCTGATCCACTCTTTCGTGCGTGTTCTGCTTGACAGGTCCCAGAGGCAAGACAGTTCCGGCCGCTACATAGAGCGGTATTGTTTCCAGATCGACAGACCGCCTGATTTCACGGCCTCCTTCGATGCGATCGTTCGTCCAGAAGTCATACCAGTTGCCACGCGGAAGATAGACGGAACGAGTGTTTGCTGCCTTTTCCGCAACCGGGGCCACCAAAATATTGCGGCCCCACAGATACTGATCGCTTCGCGCAACCGCAACCGGATCGTCGGGATAGTGCAACCAGAGCGCCCGCATCACCGGCATCCCTGTTGTGGCGCATTCGCGGACGGCGCTGTACAGGTAGGGAAGCATTCGGTAACGGAGTTCGAGGTATTTTCTGCAGATTGGCTCCACCAGAGTGTTGTGGAGCTGGCTCGCATCCGGCACGGAGGCACCGTCGTAGCTGCGGATCTCAACCGGACCCGGATCTCCAGTGTTCCAGCCCCAGGGCAGGCGAAGTTTCCATGTACGCCCGTGAGAGCGGAACAGAGTGCAGAATGCTCCGAATTGAAACCAACGTAGGTAGAGTTCAGCGGTGAACTCAGACGTCGGAACGAACCCTCCGATATCCGTTCCCCAATAAGGAATGCCGGTGAGCGATGTGTTGATGGCGATGGGTATCTGCGTCTTCAGTGTCTCCCAGGTGGAATACACATCTCCGGACCACAAGAACGATGCGTAGCGTTGCATCCCGGCGTAGCCGTTGCGATGAAGAGCGTAGGGTCGTTCATTCGGTCGGTCGATCTGAGGGCCTTCCCAGTGCATCCGGTTGCGCGCCAGGCGTGACGCGATATCCAAAGGATCGCCTTCATCGGGCCACCAGCCATCGACTCCCGTGGCGAAGTCCTTACGGTGAGCGTTCCAGTAGCAGTTGGCGTTTTCTGCGTCGAACGAGCGCACGTCGCAGGGATCGTTGACCGTTCCGAGGAGCTTGTCTGTCAGGATCACGTCATGCAGGACGACGCGAAAATTGTCTTTGTGCAATTGTTCGATCATCTCTCTGGGATCGGGAAAGACCCGGGAGTTCCAGGAGAATGATCCGTTTTCGGTATTCCAACCTGAGGGACAGAACCCAGTTCCGAGATAAATCAACGCGTCGCAGGGAAGTTTCTTATCGCGAAACATCTTCGCTTCCGCGAGGATCTCCTCACGGCTGGCGAGGGTGCGATGGGACTGCTGATATCCGAAGCTCCATAGCGGTGGCATCTCCGCGTGACCGGTGATCCGCGCGTACTCGGCCATGATGACCGCGGGGTCGGGGGAGTACACAAAGAAAATATCAAGGGCAGCGACGGGACTGGACGGATGGAATTTGCTCTGAGGACCGGTGAAATCGAATGTTCCAAACGGTTGGTGGAAAAACATCGCCCAGCCCTCGGTACTGATGATCCAAGGGATTGGAACACGTCCGCCGTGCGTTCTGAGACGATAACCGCCCTGTCCGCTGATCATGGGGTCTGTTGAGCCCCTGCGATCGAATTGTGGTCCACCTTCTCCGAGGCCGAGCAGCGGGGAGTTCCCAGTTGCAAAGGAGACACTGCCGTCGGGATCTACTTCGAGCTGCTGAATTCTGCTGCCCTTCAGAGTCGAAATTGTGAAGGCAATTGGATTGGCAGAAAGGCGAACGCTCAAACCTCCCGCCTTGAGTTCGCGGGTTGCCGGTTTGCCTCGCAATCGTGCGAGGGGCTCACCCCATGACGTCTGCACAAGAGATCCATCCAAAGGAATCGGAGCCGTCGTACCATTTGTCGTGGGCAGGACGGACAGCCTGACCGTGTGCTCACTGATGGATGTGATCTGAATCTCTCGATCGGGAGTGGATTCTTGCAGAAAAGTATTCAGATCGGTGGCCCCACGCGGCAAGGTGAGTGCCGCCGAGGTGGCGGCTAAGTTCTTCAGCACTTGCCGGCGGTTCCAAGGTGCTTTCATTGTTCAAAATGCTCCGTAAATGGGGTAATGAGTAAACGATTACCGGAGGATTATAATTCCTTGCATCTCGCAAAGGGGAGAAGCTAAACATGGCCGAGACGAAGGGAATATCGCGACGTCAGTTTGTGGGTTCTGCAGCCGCAGTGGCGGCCGTTTCATCCTTGGCGGGTAAATCCGTTCTCGCCGCTGCCAGCGCGAAAGGCTCGACGCTTGCAAGCAGTACGCTGCGCGACGATTCGAATTGGAAGGAGCAAGGCGTAGAAAATTTGGCGAAGTCTCCCCATGCCAAGTTGCACGACATCCCAGTGCATGCGGTGACGATCCAGAGCGGATTCTGGGCGCGGCGACGAGAGATCAACGTCACCAAGAGTATTCCCAGCATGCATGATCTGCTCGAGGCCAACGGCCGCATGAACAATTTTCGACGGCTGGTGGGAAAGAGTAAAGCCCAACAGATCGGTCCGGTGTTTTCCGACTCCGACGTGTACAAGTGGACCGAGGCCGTCGGATTTGCCTTGCAGTCCGGCGACCGTGCGGAACTGCGGCAAATGGCGGAAAAACTGATCGACGAAGTTGTCGCTGTTCAGGAGCCTAACGGTTATCTGAACACCTACTACCAGGAAGATCGCAAGTCACTGCGGATGCTGCCCCAAACGCAAACGACTGGGCACGAACTTTACAACATCGGTCACATGCTGCAGGGAGCAACTGCGTACTATCGCGCGACGGGCGATCGCAAATTGCTGGATGCGGGGATTCGGTTCGTTGACGACTTTTTGTTGCCCAATTACGGTCCGGCTCCGAAGAAGCCTATCGTGTCGGGACATCCGGAGATCGAGATGGGCCTGATTGAGCTGTATCGCACGACCGGAGACAAGCGGCATCTGGAACTCGCGGGCTACATTCTGCAGGGAGACAAGCGAATCGATCTGCCCGAGCGTCGAACCATTTACATGTTCAGCGGAACGCCTTTCGCCGCGCGGACCAAGCTCGAAGGACATGCAGTTCGCGCCATGTATGCGTGCTGCGGCGCCACCGATTACTACATGGAGACGGGCGATGACTCTTATTGGCAAACATTGAATCGTCTCTGGAGCGATATGACCTCCACCAAGATGTATGTCACCGGTGGCGTCGGATCGAGAGCAGAAGGCGAAGCATTTGGTGATGCTTACGAGCTTCCCAATTTCCGCGCGTACGGGGAGAGCTGTGCCGCGATCGGCAACATGATGTGGAACTGGCGAATGCTGGCGATCACTGGAGATGCCAAGTTCACTGATGTCATCGAGCGGGCGCTCTACAACGGAATCAATTCTGGAATGTCACTCGACGGCGCGATGTATTGCTATCGCAACCCTTTGGCCTTCGACGCCTCGACCGGAGAAAAGATCCGCAATCCGTGGTACGACGTAACCTGCTGTCCCCCGAATCTTGAGCGTACTTTCGCCTCGCTGCCGGGATATCTTTACAGCACCAGCAGTGATGGCATTTACGTGCATCTGTACGAGAATTCGCAACTCGACTGGCATTTGGAAGATGGCACCGGACTAAAAGTGACTCAGAAGACAAACTATCCGTGGGATGGTGGAGTCGACCTCGCGGTTACGCCCGCGCAGCCTGTAGAGTTCACGGTTTTCCTGAGGATCCCGGGGTGGGCGGACAGCGCCGAAGTGAGCGTGAATGGAAAGGTGTGGACAGGAGCGGCCGCGGGAAAATATCTGAGCATTCGGCGCCGGTGGGCAGACGGTGATGTCATTCGTCTGCAGGTTGCAATGACCCCGCAACTGCTTGCAGCCAATCCACGCGTGGCAGATGACACTGGACGCATAGCGGTTCAACGCGGCCCGCTCGTTTATTGCCTCGAAGGACTTGATCAGCCTCAGGGAATTGACCTCACGGATGTTGCTCTGCGGCCGGGGAAGAAAGTTGGCGAGGAGTTCCAGAGTGAATTCCGAAAGGACCTGCTGGATGGAGTCATCGTGCTTCATCATCCGGGTCTGGCGCGTGAGAACAATGCATCCGGCACCGCTCTCTATCCCCGCTACAACGGAGAGTCCGTAAAGACTCGTAGCTTGGATCTCACGTTCATACCCTATTACGCGTGGTCGAATCGAATGGCGACTGCGATGCAAGTGTGGACGCCTTTGCTGGCATCCTGACCGGTCATTTCACATTTCTGGGGACAACCACGAGGTCGAGTCGATTGTTGCGCTGGAGAATTGCTGTACTGGTGGGTGTGGCGATAGCGATCAGCTATCTGGATCGTCAGACCCTTCCGGTTGCAGTGAGTGCCATCGCGAAAGATATCCCGCTCTCAAACACGCAATTCTCAACCCTGCAGTCGGCCTTTTTGTTTTCTTACGCATTCATGTATGCCGGAGGAGGGAAGTTAACTGATGCCCTTGGAACACGACTGGGGTTCACGGTCATCATGATTTTCTGGTCGCTGGCTTGCGCGAGTCACGCACTCGCTCTGAGCTTTGGGATGCTGGCGGTAAGCAGGTTCCTGCTCGGCATGGGCGAGGGTGGAGGCTTTCCCGCTGCGACTAGGGCGGTCGCAGAGTGGTTTCCTGCACAGGACCGGGCGTCGGCGATGGGCATCATCAACGCCGGAACGTCGGTGGGAGCGGTGATTGCGCCGCCGTTAATTGCGTTCACTCTGGGCTTTGCGAGCTGGCGCTGGATATTCCTGATTTCCGGAGCATTCGGTCTTTTGTGGACAGTGTGGTGGCGACGCTCATATTTTTTGCCCGAGGCGCACTCTGATCATTCCAACCATTACGAGATGCCAGGCGAGTCCAAAAACAATCCGCGATGGATCGGCCTCCTGCGTCTTCGGGAGGTGTGGGGCTTGATTATCGCAAAATTCCTGAGCGATGCTGCCTGGTATTTCTATCTGTTCTGGTTGCCAAAGTATTTGTACGACGCGCGCGGCTTCGACACCAAGGCGGTCGGCACGTTCGCGTGGATTCCTTATGCGGCCGCTGGAGTCGGATGTTTAGCTGGCGGCTGGTTTTCAAGTTACCTGGTGCGACGTCATTTCTCGTTGGACGTAGCGAGAAAACTGGCTCTGGGGCTCAGTGCGGCGGTGATGCCGCTCATCATCCTGGTTCCGCATGTTGCTATCTCTTGGGCGATTGCCATCTTTAGCGTGGCGTATTTCGGACAGCAATCCTGGTCGACGCTCGTAATGGTCCTGCCTGCTGACCTTCTGCCTCGTGGAGTGGTGGGCTCTGTAGCCGGATTGGTGGGCTTCGGCGGAGCCATGGGCGGAATCGCATTCGGGCAACTGGTCGGCTATTTACTCGATCACGGGATCGGTTATCCCACCGTTTTCACTCTCGCGGGAATATTTCATGTGGTTGCTTTCACCGTGATTCTGGCTGCGATCCCAGCATTTCGCCCCGCCGATGTGGAACGCCGCTTGAGATATCAAGGAGCGCAATGAAGATCAAAGAAATTCGGACACGGGTGTTTCGATGGCGAGGCAAGATCACGACCCTGCCACCGCACTTCTGCACGAATCCAATGGACTTGTTGCAACTGCCGCAAGCGTCGATGGGCACCTTCACCTTTCACGGCTGGCTCGCAGTCGAAGTCTTCACAGATGATGGCCTGGTCGGAATCGGAAATGCGGCTCTGGCTCCGCAAATTGTGAAACAAACGATTGACCTGTACCTGAAGCCACTCTTGATCGGACAAAATCCCTGGGACGTGGAGTTCCTGTGGCAGCACATGTATCGCAAGACAATGGCCTTTGGTCGCAAAGGCATTGGGATGGTAGCGATCAGTGCGCTGGATATTGCCCTGTGGGATCTGCTCGGTAAATCGGCGAAGCAACCAGTCTTTCGGTTGCTTGGTGGAAGGACGAAGCCAAGAATTCCGGTCTACGCGAGTCGCCTCTACGCCACTGAGTCAAACGAGTTGGCGAAAGAAGCGAAGCGCTACAAGGATGACGGCTTCCAGGCAATGAAGCTGCGTTTTGGCTGGGGACCGGTTGATGGCGCCGAGGGTATGCAGCGCAATGTAGACCTGGTTCGCACCGTCAGAGAAGCGGTTGGAAATGGTGTCGACGTGATGGCTGACGCTTACATGGGATGGACGCTCGACTACGCGAAGAGAATGCTTCCACTACTGGAGCCATTTCATCTGCGCTGGCTGGAAGAACCAGTGATTCCTGACGACATCCATGGCTACGCCGAGTTGAAATCCTATGGCCGAGTCCCGATTGCAGGAGGGGAACACGAATTTAGTGTGTCCGGTTTTCGGGATTTGCTGCAGGCGCGCGCAGTGGACTATATCCAGTTCGACACGAACCGGGTCGGGGGTATCACGCAAGCGCGCAAGATCGCTGCGCTCGCCGAGGCGCACGCGATTCCAGTCATTCCTCACGCCGGGCAGATGCACAACTATCACGTGGTGATGGCGAGCCTCAATTCTCCGATGGCCGAGTATTTCCCTATCGTGGATGTGGAAGTCGGGAACGAATTGTTCTGGTATCTGTTTGCTGGCGAGCCCAAAGCGAAGGATGGCTATATCGACTTGGCGGACGACGTACCCGGATTTGGTCTCACGATTGACGAAGCGAACTTGCGAGACTTCGAGATTCTTCAATAAGGAGTGAATCAGATCTCATGACTCGACTCGTTCAACTGAAGAAAGGCCCCGTGCGCCGTGTTGCTCTGGTGGAAGAACCTCATTTGCGCGTGCTCGATGGTTGCGCTTCGGTTTACGAACTTGCGAAATCGGCGATCCTGGGTGGATCCCAGCTCGGTGATCTCGTAAAGAAGAGGCTTACATCTGAACGACTGGAATACGATCCTGTGTACAGCGGCAAATCAGAGTGGCAGATGCTGCCGCCGATCGATCATCCTGAAGAACCGACCAGGTGCATGATCTCGGGAACCGGGCTTACTCATCTCGGCAGTGCACGCGACCGGCAGTCGATGCACGCCGTAGCCACCGACGAGATGACTGACAGCATGAAGATGTTTCAGTGGGGTAAAGATGGCGGTCGACCAGCCCTGGGGCAGATCGGAGTTCCTCCAGAGTGGTTCTACAAGGGGACAGGAACAACTCTGCGAGCGCACGGGCAAGCCCTCGAGATTCCCTGGTACGCAGAAGACGGTGGTGAGGAGGCGGAGATTGCGGGCCTCTACGTGATCGGACCGAATGGAACCCCACATCGTGTTGGAATGGCCGGAGGAAACGAGTTTTCAGACCACCGCTTTGAAAAAACGAATTACCTCAATCTGGCAGGATCAAAACTTCGGACTTGTGCTCTCGGACCGGAACTGGTTCTGGATCCTCAGTTTTCCTCGGTGTCGGTCCAAGTGAAGATCGAACGTGAGGGAAGTATTCTCTGGTCGGGAACCTTCCGCACGGGCGAGTCGGAAATGTGCCACAGCTTGCGGAATCTTGAGCATCATCACTTCAAGTTCGAAGCACACCGCAGGCCGGGTGACGTGCATGTGCATTTCTTTGGAACCGACTGCTTGAGCTTTGGGGCGGGGATTCGACTGGGGAATGAAGATACGATTCAGGTTGCATTTGAAGGATTCGGGCGGCCACTCCGCAATGTGGTTTATGTATCCCAATCAGAGGCCGTACCGATCGAAGTGAATTTGTTAGGGTGACAAGAGCGAATGTCAAAACCACGCGTTGCAGTCTTAGGCTTGGGAATCATGGGTGGAGGGATGGCGAATCGACTGCTCTCCATGGGATTTCCGGTATCGGTTTACAACCGGAGCCGTGAAAAAGCAGCCAAACTCGCCGATGCCGGCGCCTTCGTCGCGGACACTCCACGCGAAGCGGCTGCGCGGTCCGAGGTAGTGATTGCTATGGTCGCCGACGATGCGGCATCCCGCGATATCTGGCTGGGCATTGATGGAGCGCTCGCCGGAGCAATACATGGATCGCTGTTGATGGAATCGAGCACGTTGTCGGTCGGCTGGGTGAAAGAGCTCAATCGTGCTGCCACTGAGAAGAGTTGCGAGTTTCTCGATGCGCCGGTGACGGGAACGAAACCACACGCCGCAAACGGCGAGCTCTTCTTCATGGTCGGTGGGTCTTCGGTAGGATTTTCGCGCGCAAGCGAAGTTCTATCGGCATTGGGAAGGGAGGTCTTGCATCTTGGCCCCACCGGAAGCGGCGCTCTGATCAAGCTGATCAACAACTTCGTTTGTGGAGTGGAAGCTGCAGCGTTTGCCGAAGCCATGGCCTTAGTTAATGCCGGTGGCCTGGATCGCGAAAAATGCATAGCAGTCCTGGGGAATAGTGCGCTGGCAAGCCCATTGATCAAGAGAATGCTGGCCTGCATGGAGTCAAACGACTTCACTCCAAGCTTTCCTCTCAAACTGATGGCGAAAGATATCGGTTATGCAATCACCGAAGCCCGAACCTGCGGCGTTCCGCTCGAGACAGCGGTGCCCGCGCTGGAAGTCTTCCGGCGCGCAGTAGAGCAGGGATTAGGCGACCAAGATTTCTCAGCCGTTATAAAAGCGCCGCCAAACAAATGACTTCATCCGGTTTACAGAGTCGGACGCTCACGCATGGCAAGGGAGTATCTGCGATTGGACTAAAGGGTCGCTGGAACTCCTCTGGACGCGAAATCAACCGGTGAGGTAGTCCACGCAAACCGGTCGTAATTCAAACACCTTTGAGACTTGCAAGGTAATCGTCCGGTCCTTTACCCATCCCGGTCCAGTCCTCTCACGCGGTGGGGATAGCCAGATTCTCTATAGTCTCTAAAAATCCTGCATATCTCTATGTATATTTCAAGAATTCAAATTAAGAACTTCCGGAATTTCCACGAACTCGACGTGGAGCTTGGCGAAAACGCAGTCATTGTCGGTGAAAATAAGATCGGCAAATCCAACCTATTACATGCACTTCGATTGCTCCTCGATCCTTCGCTACCCGACTCTGCTCGTCAGCTCCGTGATCAAGATTTCTGGGACGGCTTGACAAGGCCTCTCGGGAAAAAAGACGTAATCACGATCGCAATTGATCTTGCAGATTTCGAAAAAGACGACCGAATTTCAGCTGTTCTGGGCGAGCCCGCTTAGAGCGGCAGGTGATGATATTGATGATATTAGGGAGGCAGACTACGATTTTCTAATCTATGGCGGCGACCGTCCTGACAATAAAGTCGGTTTCGAACCTCGCAGGCGCCTGCCCCTTGATTTGCTGCATGCACTGCGTGGCGCTCCAACGGCTCCGAGAATCGGCACGTACTGCCCTCTGCCGCTGCTCAAATTGTTTCATGGCCTCCGGAGGCATGAACTGGTCCGAAAGCCAGTTCGGAGCGCCTTCTCGGGTTGTGATTTGAATCACAGGTGGCAGTGCTAAAGCTCACAGAAAAACGATTTTTTTCTTGACATGGCGCATCTACGTCTGACTAAATACTCTGCGGTAACTGTTTTGCACTAGAGTTCACCTCGAAGCGCGGTCTCACACGCGGAGATGCGTACTCTAAGGCATTTTCTTTAGGCCCGATTCCGTAAACGTTTACAGTCTCAGGCGGTCTTTCACCGGACACGGTTGAAAGCCTGATGACCCGAGGAGGTTCGGATGTCGCAATCAAAGTGGATTCTGGCACTCGTAAGCTTGATGGTGTTCGTGCTGCCTTTGGCTTTCGGGCAATCACAATTCGCCTCTCTGAATGGCACTGTGAACGACCCTTCAGGTGCGGCGACCGCGGGAGCAAATGTGGTCGTGAAAAATGTGGCATCGGGTGAGTCGCGAAAAACCGTGACCAACCAGGACGGTTTCTTCTCAATGTCCACCCTGCCTGCCGGCACCTACCAGGTTACCGTTGACATGACAGGGTTCCAGAAGTGGGTGGGCTCGGGGATCGTACTCAATGGTTCCGACAGCAAGACGATGAACGTTCAACTGAAGGTCGGATCGTCCAGTGAAACGGTTGAAGTGAATGCATTGGTCGAATCAGTGGCAACGGTAGACTCCGGTGAAAAATCCGCGCTGATTTCCTCCAAAGAGTTGCAGGATTACTCGCTGGTCGGGCGCAACGCCACCGAGTACCTGAAGCTTCTGCCGGGTGCAACACTGCAAAACAACAATGCGGTCAATCGGCCCTCATATGACGGCCAGGTTGTCGGCATCAACGGTTTCGCGGTGGGCAATAGCGCCGCCGGACTCGGCGCCGTCGCCGTCAATGGGCAAGCCATTGACATAACCATCGACGGGCAGCATAGCTTCGATCCTGGTTCCACGGCTGCTAATCCGGTGAACCCGAACCCCAACATGATTTCGGAAGTGAAGGTTTTGAGTTCGAACTTCAGCGCAGAAAACGCCAAGGGACCCGTGGTGGTCAACACGGTAACCAAAGCCGGTGGCAACGCTTTCCACGGGGAAGGCTACATGTACGCGCGCAACCAGGCGATGAATTCAGAAGACGCCTTCAACAAGGCCATCGATTCCAATCCCGCGAACGGGTTTTCTCCCGGCCAACTCAAAGTGCCGAGCTCTTACTACTACCCCGGTTTCAACATCGGCGGGCCGCTGTACATCCCCGGAACCGGCTTCAATAAGAGTAAGCAGAAGCTGTTCTTCTTTGAGGCCTTCGAGTATTACAAACAGGATCTGGATGGCGGAGTGGACCGTGCTTTCGTTCCCACCGACGCAATGTTGAATGGGGATTTTAGCGAACTGTCTCAGGCGAAATACGCCAACATCGGACATGGTATCGTCAAGAATGTCCCTATAACTCCGGGCAATGTGGTGGGATGGAATGGTCCACAGGGCAGAGTGAACAACCCATTCAATGGGACTTGCGCAGGGATCACCGCTGGAGTTATCGATGCCGGTTGTATTGATCCCAACGCGCAGGCACTACTAAGGGCCGACCTACCCCTGCCGAACGCCGATCCCAGTGCAACTGGCTACAATTACGTAAGGGCGTTCAGCGTAGCCCAGAATTCATGGCAGAACGTTACTCGTGGCGACTGGAACATCAACGACAACACCAAGGTATACGTGGTGTGGAGCCGGCAGAGAGAATCGGCGAACATGCCGATGGGACTGTGGATCAACTCTGGCGACTGGGTGGTTCCTGCTCCGAGCAACGCCATCGGGATCAACGGGTCCGACGCGGTTTCCGGAACGTTCCTAAGGGTGTTCTCACCCACCATGACCAGCGAGACTCGGTTTGGCTATACCAAAGTCAACTTCCCCACCAAACTGGGCGATCCTTCAAAACAAACCCGCAGCGGTGTCGGCTTTGCGCCAACGGGTATCTATGGCAGCACCAACACTCCCGCAGTGCTGAGCTGGGGAGGGGGCTTTCCCAACCTGGGAGATGTTGGACACGACTATCACCCGACGATGATTGCAGTGAAGGGCATCCCCAGCATCGCCGAGAACTTAACCAAGGTCATTAAGACCCATACTCTGAAGGCTGGCTTCTACTACGAGCACCTGTATAACAAGCAGGACAACTGGGGCCAGTTCATGGGAGTGCTTGCTTACGGCGCAACGGGATGGGGTGGCAACACCTCCGGTAATGAATATGCCGACGCGCTGATGGGTATTGGCCAAGCCGGCTATACCGAGCAGGCCTTGCCACCTCCAACGAATCTCGCCCAGAATATTTACGACTTCTATGTTCAGGATGACTGGAAGCTGACCCGTCGCGTCACCCTGAATCTGGGATTGAGACTCGAACACTATGCCAAGCCTTATTCGGATCCCTATGGCTTGGCCGTCTTCAATCCGAGCACGTACGATGCGACGATTCCCGCGGATCAAAACACCAATACGGGTATCTCCTGGCACTACCTCGACCACAACATTCCGATGGCCGGAACCGATAGCCGCGCGCTGTTCTTCTCGCCACGCTTGGGCGCTGCGATTGACGTCTTCGGAAACGGCAGGACGGTCGTTCGCGGGGGCTGGGGCAAGTTCCGCGCTTACGACCTCGTGCAGAGCAACTCCTATGTACAACCGGCCCAGACGGCGACGGGTTCGTCGACTTGGTCGTGCGGCTGGAACGATTCACTGTGTCCAACCTGGGAGAGCATTGACCAGCACGCGACGACTCCCCCACCCTTTGGCACAGCCTTGGCTGCTGGCGCGTTCAAAGGCGTAGCTGTAATGGACCCCAAGAACGACGAGCAACCGCTGGTGACCACCTACAGCTTGACGATCAACCAAAGGTTACCCGCGAAGCTCGAAATGGAACTCTCCTATGTCGGGAACCATACCGACTTCTTGCAGTCGTACACCAACACCTTCAACGCCATTCCGTTGGGCACGATCAATGCGGCGGCGGCGATTGCGGCGTATCCCAGCGACTGTTTCACGAATGGCTCGGACACCGTCGGCAGTAACCCGTGCCTGGCGCACTACCGCCAATACCCGGACTACACGAACATCAACGAGAGCATTACAGGGGGAAAGGCGCAGTACGACGGATTGCAGGCTAGTGTGCGGCGCAACATCGGGTTCATGACCTTAAACGCAAACTACACCTGGTCGAAAGCTGTGGGGGATGGAGCCCAGCTTTCAAACGGAGCTTTCCCCAGTGCAATTTCGATAAGTCAAGCCGAACACTACCTCTGGGGCGTCCTTCCTCAGGACCGGAAGCACGCATTCAGTGCGGCCTACGTTTTCAACCTCCCCAATAGCCACTCCGGCAATGGCTTCGTCAAGGGTCTCGCCAACGGTTGGCAGATCTCTGGCATCACCACGGTTCAGAGCGGCTCCCAAGTCTTCATCCAGGGTGGCGTCAACTTCAACTTTAACTTGCAGCAAGGGAATGTCGGTCCCAATCAGGACGCCGTCCACCTGCTCGGTTCCCCTGATATTAACTTGTATCCACTGATCGTTTGCAATCCCGCCCAGGGGTCGAACGATCAGTTCATCAACCCGTCCTGCTTCAAGCCCGCGCCCGCGGGGAGCCTGGGAACGGGTAGCATGCCCTATCTGCCGGGCCCGATGTTCTGGAACAGCGACTTGACCGTGATGAAGAACATCAAAATTACGGAACACCAGAACGTACAGTTCCGCCTGTCGGCGTTCAACTTCATGAACCATCCCCTGTTGTCGTTCACCAACGGCGATAACAACCTGAAGCTCACGTTTGACTCGAATGGCAACGCCAATCCAAACTTCGGCAAGGCTACGTATTACGTCGGCCGCCGGATCGTCGAACTAGGTGTGAAGTACTCGTTCTAGCACGTTCATATGGGGTGGCCTCCAGGAGGCCACCCCATGTATATTCCTCCCTATGGTCGCCGTTGTACCCCTTCTGGCGCTTCTCCTCACGGCAAATCCAGCAACAGCCCAGGCTAGCAGAACTTTTGCGCAGGTGGCGCGCGAAGCGGATGCGGCGCGTAGCTCCGACCAGGGGCAACGTGCCATCGATCTCTATCAGGAAGGATTGAAGCTTCGGCCCGCGTGGGGCGAAGGATGGTGGGGTCTTGGGACCCTGCTCTACGATCAAGACCGCTTTCCTGAAGCCGAGGCCGCCTTCCAGCGTTATGTCGCGACTACACGGAAGCCGGGACCTGCTTACGCGTTTCTGGGGCTGTGCGAATACGAGACCAGGGATTACGAGCAAGCTCTGCATCATTTCCGGTCCTGGGCAAACAATGGCTGGGCAGGCACGCCAGAGCTGACCGACGTGGCCCTGTTCCATTTCGCATTGCTGCTCACGCGAGAAGGAAGGTTCATCGAGGCGCTGTATCTGCTCACTACGGAGGTGCAGCGGCGAGGGCGCGCCCCGGCGTTAGCCGAGGCGATGGGACTGGCTTCGCTGCGCATGAAGAAACTTCCCGAGGATTATCCGCCAGAAGAGCGTGAAATCGTCTGGCTGGCGGGCAATAGTGCTCTCTACGCCGCGCTGCCCCCGAATGATCTTGCCCGAGCAGATGAATATGCGAAGCGGCTACTGGCTCGCTACGAGCAGACGCCGAACGTCCACTACTACGTAGGCACGCTTCGCGGTTTCGAGGGCAAGAAAGAAGACGCGGAGAAGGAGTTCCGGCGGGAACTGGAACTGTCGCCGCAACATGTGGGTGCTTTGATCGAGCTTGCACGGATGGATCTCGAAGCGGACCGGCTCGCGGAAGGTGAAGAGTTCGCAAGGCGGACGGTGGAATTGGAACCCCAAAATCCCGAAACTTACCATATTCTCGGGCGCATTCTGCTGGCCACCGACCACGTCAGGGAAAGTGCTAAGGAGTTGGAGACTGCGAAGCAACTGGCTCCGGACGGAGCCACAATCCGAAGCCACCTGGCCATGGCCTATTTCCGGCTCGGCCGGAAAGATGAAGCGAAGGCGGAGATGGCAGCTTTCAGCGAGCTGAAGGCTAAGGAAGGGGTCATGGCTCCCGCGGCTGAGAAGCTTAAGTCCGTGAGGACGGGCAAGGAATGATGTTGCTGCGCGCATCTCTGCTCCTTTGGCTCGCGATTTCCGCCACAGCGGTCCCCCCCCAAGAGACACACGCCACCGCTCGCACCAAGGCGGTATCCGATTTCACCCACCTCTCTCAGGCCGCCGACGCCGCTCGCGACCACGGACGCAGCGAGGAAGCGATCAAGCTCTACAGGCAGGCTCTGACGATTCAACCGAAATGGAAAGATGGACTGTGGGCCATGAGCTCGCTGTTCTATGCGAACAATCAATATATCGACGCGCGTGACTCGCTGCGGAGGTTTCTGGCCATCGATCCCGAGCCTGGGCTCGCGTGGGCGATGCTGGGAATGAGCGAATTCGAGCTTCGCGATTACTCTCGCTCGCTCGATCACCTGCAGCGCGCCATGGCTCAGGGCATGGGCGATCAGAAGGAAATCGCGCAGTCCGTGTTCTATCTCGTGGCGATTCTGCAGACCAGGTTCGAGTTGTTCGATGAGAGCATGGGCCTGCTGATTGCGATGGTGAAATCCGGCCAGGACTCGAAGCCGCTGGTTGAGCCAATCGGGCTCGCGGCGTTGCGTTTGCCTTTTCTGCCCGCGGAGATTCCTGCGGACCGTCGCGACATGATCCGCAGGGCGGGGGAAGCCACGCTGGCTCTGGAGGCGCAGAGAAGGGATGAAGCCGACAAACTGTTCCGGCACAATGTCGAGCAGTACCTGAATGAGCCAGGAGTTCACTTCCTCTATGGTGCGTTTCTGCTGGACGAGAATCCGGAAGCCGGGATTCAGGAATTGAAGAAGGAATTGGAAGTTTCGCCCTCAAATGTATCTGCCCGTTTGCGCATGGCTGAAGAGTATGCGAAGCAGCAGCATCCCGATTTGGCCCTTCCGCTCGCGCAGGAGGCTGTGAAACTCGATCCGAAGCGTGCGGCCGCGCACATGATATTGGGAGAAGTACTAGTTGCACAGGAGGACACCGGCGGAGGAATCCGGGAATTGGAAGTAGCGCGAGAAAATGCTCCGCAGACAGTTCGGATCCGATGGGACTTGCTGCGCGCCTACACTGCCGCCGGCCGGAACGACGACGCCAAGCGCGAAAAGGAGGAAATTGAGAAACTCAGTTCAGCGCCCGGGCGGTGAAGGGCGGGACCACGTGCAAGACCGTCCTCGCGGGCGCAGGATGGCCATCACGCGAGTTCTCGGTTGTGGCGCGCTGTTTTTCGCAGCGTTGGCTTTATTGAGCCAAGTATCGGTTCTGGGCGCCGGGCCCTCGGCCATCCACTTCGCCTACAAAGCGATCCCTTTCGTGCTGGATAGTTGTGAGACTCCGCAGAAGCACGCCCCTGAGACGATGGCCGGGGGCGTGGCCGTCTTCGACTACGATAACGACGGCAATCTCGACATCTTTTTCACCAATGGAGCAGACATCACCACGCTGAACAAGACATCTCCGAAATACTGGGACCGGCTCTTTCACAATAACGGCGACGGAACGTTTACCGACGTTACGGAGAAGGCGGGACTTGCGGGCACAGGCTATGACACGGGTGTTGCCATCGGAGACTACGACAACGATGGATCTGAAGACATCTTTATAGGTGGTGTCCACGGAAACAAGCTCTATCACAACAATGGCAATGGAACGTTCACCGATGTCACCGAGAAAGCGGGACTGGCTCATCGTGACAACGAATTCGGCCCGCTCTGGTCTGTGGGAGGAGCGTGGCTCGACGTCAATAATGACGGCTTGTTGGATCTTTTCGTTATCAACTACCTGAGTTGGGATGTCAATCACGAGCCCGACTGTAAGTTCATGGACAAGCCGGAGTATTGCCATCCCAAATTCTACAAAGAGCTTCCCAATCAACTATTCATCAATAAAGGAGATGGAAAGTTCGAAGACGTGTCGGTGCAGTCGAAGATCCGGTCGCATCCTGGGAAAGGTATGGGAGTGGGGATTGCGGACTACGACAATGATGGGTTGCCGGATATCTTCGTGGCCAACGACAAGCTCTTCAATTCCCTGTTCCATGCTCGCAGAGTGAAGAATTCTTCGTTGCCAGTCTTCGACGAAGTTGCGTTCGAGGCGGGAGTCGCCCTGCCGGAGCACGGAAATCTGATCTCGGGAATGGGAGTCGACTTTCGAGATCTCAATAATGATGGATCGCCCGATATCGTGATCGTTGCGCTCGACGACGAAACGTTCCCGGTCTACCTGAATAATGGGAAAGGCGGATTCAACGAGGTCACCGCCAAAAGTGGAATGTCACTGCTGAGCAATCCCATGTCCGGGTACAGCCCCAACATCGCTGATTTCGACAATGATGGGTGGAAAGACATTTTTGTCAGCCGTGGCGATGTTCAGTCCCCGGCAATGGCAGAGCGGCGGCATATTGCTCAACCGAACACAGTTTTCCGCAATGTTTCTGGAAAATGGGCGGCTTTGACAGAAGACGCGGGTTTTGACGCGCAGCCAGCGGCACGGCATCGCGGTTCTGCATTCGGAGATCTCAACCAAGACGGCAAGTTGGATCTGGTGGTCACGGCCCTGAGTGCTCCGGCAGAAATCTGGATGAACGACAGTCCCGGAAGCAATCACTGGCTCGAGATCGCCTTGCAAGGGACCAAAAGCAATCGAGACGGCATCGGCGCGAAAATCAAGATTGTGGCTGCGGGACAATCGCAGTGGAATCACAAGACGACGGCGTCGGGATACGCATCATCGAGCGCGGGGCCCGTGCATTTCGGCCTGGGCGCAGCGAAATCGGTCGACGAGATCGTGATTCAATGGCCCTCCGGTACCGTGCAGACAATGAAGAATGTGCAGACTGATCAGGTTTTGCACGTGAAAGAGCCACAGTAATTTCAGCAAGGTTTCAGGTGTAGAGCCGGTTCTACTTACCGGTCAGGCTTGGGTCCGGTCTCACGGTCTTTCTGGTTTAACCGCAAGACAATCTCTCGCTCAGCTTGGCTCTTTTCCTTGAGGCCCAGGCGCGAATAAAGCGTCGCGAGTTGCAGGTGTACCTGCACGAAATCGGGCCAGTCCTTTTCAAGTTTCTCCAGGATTTTTCGCGCCTCAATCAGTCTGGCGGTGGACAAGTAAAGCGCTCCGACCTGAAGCCGCACTTCGGGAGAGGCTGGACGGAGTCTCAAGGCGCGCTCTAAGTAGGGTGATGCCTCAGTGGTATTGCCGCCGAGCCGCAGCATTGCTCCCAGGTGCAGGTTCGCCGAGAAATCGTTGGCATCTTGCTGGATGGCGTGTTCCAGCGCCGCCTTGGCCGCATCATTCTGGTTGCCTTGCAGCAACGCGCGGCCGTACAACGACCATGCTCCGGGAAGATTCGGGTTAAGGTCGGTCGCTCTGCGCAGCGTGGCCGCCGCGGTTTTGTAGTCGCCAGCGGCGAATTGCACCTCTCCCATCAGGAGGTTCGCTTCGGGCGTATTTCCGTTTTTTAGAATGGGATCAATCACCACCTGCCCCTCTTGGATCCTGCCTTCGCGGATGTACGCCGTGCCGAGCGCATATTGCACCGCCTCATCGTTGGGATTGGCTTTATAAGCGGGAGTGAGCAGTTCGATGACATCTGAGTCTCGGCCGAGACGCAGATAACAATCTGCCAGCAGATAGAGGATCTGCCTGTTCGACGAGTCTTCCAGGTGCAGCGCAGCTAGGGTCTCCGTAGCTTTCTGGATTTCGCCTTGCTTATAGCGAGCTAGAGCGAGGTTGAGTCGAACCACACGATTCTTCGGTTCAATCTTCAGGGCTTGCTGATATTCCGCGACCGCCTCTGCATAGCGCCCTGTGGACGCAAGGTCCGCTCCAAGATTGCTGTGGGCCAGAAGCAAGCCAGGCTGCAGCACGAGCACTTGCTTGTATAAAGCGATCGCCTTCTCAACTTCCGCCCGTTCGTCAGCAGCCACGGCCTCTTTATAAAGGTCACTTGCGCTCTTGCCCTGCCGCGCAGAGGAGATAACAAGAGAGAAAAGTGCAAAGCACATCGCCCTCAGGAAATTTGGAAGCCGCGAGCAGTGTCTGGGGCGCACAGGACGAGCAGCAACGCCTTCCAGATGGCGTCGTTGGCGGTTTGGCGACTCGAGGACCAAAGGCTATTTTACTGCGGAGGATGAGCCTCGATTTGTGGCTTCTGCATTGGGGAGTGCGGCGATTGGCTTGGGGGCCTCGCCTTCTGTGATTTCGTAGATCTTGTCTGCGGGGAAATCGCGAAACTCCTGCCTGGCTCCGCTCGGCCAAAGGACTTCGACTTTACTCATTCTTGTGTCGCTGCCTAAGCCGAAATGCAGGCGCCAGTCGTTGGTCGAATTGTAGCTGCCACCCGCTCGGACCTCGTCAATCTGGCTCATGGCCGGAGTCGTGACGGTCATGCGGGCTCCGACAGCAGCCCTGTTGCTTTTTGTACCAATGAGGCGGAAGAGGACTCGGTGATTCGAATTCGCTGTCTCATTAATAAACAATGAGGGGGGCTCGCCCACATTGAAGACCACAACATCGAGATTCCCATCATTGTTGATGTCGCCAAAAGCTGTACCCCGCCGAGATTTGAGCTGGCCTTGGTTGAGACCTGCGCCATCCGCGACGTCAGTAAATGTGCGGTCTCCGAGGTTGCGAAAGAGCTGAATGGGCTCCGCGTAGCGGACCTCGCCCGGCAGCGTATCCATCAGAGACGAAAAATTACCGTTTGCCATAAAGAAGTCGGGCCAGCCGTCGTTGTCGAAATCGCCAAACCCGATGCCCCACTTCACTGGTGTGAAGGTTGGTTTGGCGATCTTGGCTCGCTCGGCAATGTCGGGGAACTCCTGCCCGCGATTCCAGTACAAACTCGCCGGCTGGCTGCCGAAGCGGCTGACGAGGACGTCGAATTTACCGTCGCGGTCGAAGTCGCCGAGGTCCGCAGCCATGTTGCCGTAGGGTTCTCCGAAGGGGCCAAGCCCCGTGCCGGTTGCAACTCCAAGATCTTCGAATGTACCGTTCTGCATGTTGTGATACAGGTAGTTCCAAGCAGAGTCGTTCGTGACGATCAGGTCGGGCCAGCCGTCGCCATCGTAATCTCCCCAGATCACGCCCATGCCGTGGAGTTTGCGGGAATCGTCAACACCCGCTTTCTTCGAAACATCTTCGAACTTTCCGTCTCCGCGATTACGAAAGAGGAAGTCTGTTTCTCCCTCCAATCTGTCCGGCAACTCAATGAGCACGCCTTTGTACCCGAACGAGAGATTGGGGTCTGGTAAATGACGAGCATCGGTGTGCACGTAGCGCGCGACGAACAAATCCAGTTTGCCGTCGCGATCGTAGTCGGCCCAAGCTGCGCCGGTGCTGAAGCCGCCGGCCTGCACACCAGCTTTGGCCGTGACATCCTCGAAGCGACACCCGCCCAGATTGTGATAGAGGACGTTGTGACCGTATCCCGTGATATACAGGTCGGGAAGTCCGTCATTGTCATAGTCTGCCACGGCAACCGCCATTCCCCAACCCATTGTGTTTAGGCCCGCGTTTTCCGTGATGTCGGTGAAGTGGAGGCGCGAAGAAGTGCCGTCCTGGTGATAGAGCGTAATCATGCGATCGCCACCCTTGAGGTATTGCTCAATGGTGGAATCGTTGACGACCGCGATGTCGAGCTTGCCGTCATTGTCGCAATCGAGCAGAGCGACGCCGCCTGCTGCCATGGTGTCGAGAACGTATCGGCGATCGGTGCGGGTGTGAGGAACGGTGGTAAGACCGACCTCGCCGGAGATGTCACGAAATCGCATCTTTGACTGGGATGAAACCGACAAGGTAGACGAGGTGTTCTGTGAGTTCGCCCCCGCAACAAATAGCGGGGCAGGTTTCGCGAGTGCCTGATGTGGCGCTGGGACTGTCTGTGCTGCACAGGCAAGGGCCACAAAGCTGATCACAATGACGGCGCAGAAAGTGAAGCAGGTCTCGAAGAAGATTCCCGGCCTAGCTCTTACAAACGGCACACGTAGTTCGTAAGCCTCTGAAAGAATGGCTCCTCAGGTAGGACTCGAAGCCACCGTCAAACATAAACGCACGGACTCACTGAGCACAGACGGCAGCGAAAGTATATCAAATGCAGTGGTCGTTTACGTTAACTGATTGCAGAACCTTGGTTAGTGAGCACAATGGCGCTATTACGTCAAAAGACCGAAATGTTGGGCCGTCCTGCAAGTCATTTGCGATGTCGGGAACTTCGAGACGCTTGATCTGGCAGGCCTCCTTCTACTTGAGGGGATCATTACCTTTTGGTTCGAGTTCCGAACCTGTACGTCGTGACCGCAAGCTGGAAAGGGTCGAAAGTCTAAAGAATTTCCGTCGCACTCGCGGCCCAAACGGATACTGGCTCGATGTCGCCCCTGCCAACTCTCCGCTCCTTTTGCGAAATCGACGACGATCGTGCAACCTTCAGATTTCTGCCCGGAACGTCTTACCGAGCTGAGCCCCGAGTCCGAAGTAGTGACGAAAGTTGTAGATAAGCGGTTGCCACTTCTCAGGATTGACATAGTTCTCGCGGAGGACGAAGTCAGCACGAACATGGGCTTTGAGAATCCGGACCTCAACCGCGGCTCCTCCTCCGAGTTTGTCCAGTCGCGGTTCCCCTTGGAGCGTATGAATGTGGCTGACGGTGGCCTCCAACTGGACCGGGCACTCCTTCACGCGCGGTGCCCTGACCGATTCACTCGCCAGTGGCGTAAGTCCTGCTTCAACAAACTTGTCCGGCGGAAAGCGGAATTTCGCCGACTTCTCTGGGGGAACTGGATTCTTGCCGGTCAGTGGTGCCAAGCGTTCTACCGCTTCCCAAAGGTCGGGAGAAGGAACGTTGACGACGCAGTCGGGTTGGCGCTGAAGGTCATCGAGCGTCTGCGTGTCGCTCAACTGACCAAGAACCATTGTCCAGCCAAGGCCCCAGAACGACGAAATCGGCGCGAGGTTCGGGCTTCCATCCGGGTTAATGGAACTGACGATCGCCACGGGGTTGCCAAAATACAGGATGCTCGGAGTGATTGTCTTAAAGTCGATTTCGCGATTTTTTATTATTTCGGTCACCATGAGATTAGATTAAGCCTCGGAAGCTCGGGATGTTTCAGTGCCGGCTGAAACATGAATGAGCGAAGGCGCGCCGCCCTGCCTGCCCGATACGATGGCCTGAACCCCCCGGGGGCGTTTGAGAGAAGTCAACAAATTGTCAGGACAAAGTCAAAAGTATGTCGAATTTGGAAAATCAAGGGAGGGGCGAGCACCGTGAATATGGCTTAATTGGCTGTATTTGTTGATGTTTTCTGTCCCATTTGCAGGATTCTCGGTTGCGACCGACCTGCCCCTGGTAGTAAACTAGCGCTCCGAAACGCCTGTCCCGGCTTCGAAATTGTGGGTTCGCAAGCCAGCTAGGACGTGCGCTCCGGTTCCCCCGCCTTCTTACGGAATCTAGCTTTCCATGGCTGCCAGTGTGCCCTCGAAAATCGGGAAGTATGACGTGCTCGGAGTCATCGGCCGGGGCGGGATGGGGATCGTCTACAAAGCCATCGACCCGCGCCTCGATCGCGAGGTAGCGATCAAGATGATGACCGGCGGGTTCGTCGACGATCCTGACTTGCGAAAGCGCTTTTTCCGCGAAGCTCAGTCTCTGGCCAGCCTGCAACACCCGAACATCGTGACCGTCTACGATCTCGGTGATTACGAGGGCAACCCCTACCTCGTGATGCAGTACCTGGAAGGCGAGACCCTCGATGTTGCCTTGGCGAACCACCGAAACCTGAGTTTCCTGGAAAAATTCAACATCATTATCCACGTTTGCAATGGGCTGGCTTATTCCCACCAGCGTTTTGTGGTGCACCGCGATATCAAGCCCGCCAACATCATGCTGGAGAAAGATGGCGGCACCAAGATTTTCGATTTCGGCATTGCCCACGTTGGCGACCAAAGTGTCACCAAGACAGGACAGATGGTCGGCACTCCTCCGTACATGTCGCCGGAGCAGATCAATGGCAAGACCGTCGATGCACGCAGCGACCTGTTCTCCGTCGGGGTCGTTCTGTATCAGCTTCTTACCGATCATCTTCCGTTTCAAGGCGACAGCCCGGCCGGGACATTCCTGAAGATTCTTTACGATCCGATTCCGCCCCTGAACACTTATCTACCCTCGTATCCGCAAGAACTCGATGCGATTCTGGAGCGCGCCCTCGCCAAGGATCCGGCTGACCGCTATCACTCCGCCGACGAATTCGCCCTCGATGTGGGGCACTTGTTATCGCAGTTCCGTCAGGAAGTTGTTGACCGTCAGATGCGGGAAGTGGGCCTCTTGCTGGAGAGATCTGAGTTGCAGAAAGCAAGGGACCTGCTCCTCCAAGTGCTGAGGGTGGATCCGAAGCATCTCCCTGCCGCTCAAAGTTTGCGTGACGTGGAACGGCGCATCAAGAAGGAGGAAATCAGCGGGCAAGTTCGCCGCCTCCGGCAGCAAGCGGACGAAGCTTTGTCGCAGCGACAATTGGAGGCCGCCCAGGCCTTGCTGGAACAAGCTCTCGCTATCGACAACACGGATCCGGACTTGCGCCAGCACGCAGAGTCGGTCCGCGCTGCGATCGTGCAGGCTCGGAAACTTCGCGAAGCCTTGAAGGCGGCGGAATCCGCTCACCAAGACGGGGACCTAGACATCGCGAAACAGGCCATCGAAGAGGCTGTGCAGATTGCCCCCAACGACACTCAAGCCAAAGCGCTCTACCGGGTCATTCAGCGGGAGTGGCTGGAACGCTCGCGGCAGCGCCAGATCGAGACCTATTTATTCCAGGCGCGCCAGCATATTTCGGCCCGTAAGTTTACCGACGCACTGGAGACGTTGAAACTCGCAGAAGCCCTCGATCCCGGTGCTCCGCCGATCCATTCCCTGATGGAGACCGCCACAGCAGGTCTCGAACAGGAGCGCCGGCGTAAAGAAATCGAGGTGGCTGTCCGTGAGATCGAGTCCGCGCTCAACAGCGATGATTACCGCGGCGCCTGCCAGAGGGCTGAAGAAGCTCTCAAGCGGTTCCCTGAAGAACGCACCATCATCAAGCTGAAAGCGCTGGCTGAACGGCAGCGTCAGATCGAAGAACGCCGCCAATTAGTCGAAGAACAACTCGCCCTCGCCCGCAAACTTTTGCAGGTCAACCGGAATGATGAGCTGCTGGCTTCCCTCGAAGCTACCATCGCAAAGATCGGCCCCGAGCCTCGACTGCAGAGCCTGCTCGGGATCGTCACGGAAAACGTCCAGAGGGAACGACTGGAGCGGCGCAAGTCGGAGGCTCTCCAGCAGGCAAGAGAGCTATTGCGCAATCAGCAATACGATTCGGCGATCCGCACGTTGGAAAGTGCGCGGGCCGAACTGAAAAACGAACCGGAACTGGACGACCTTCTACAGTTTGTCAAAGAAGAGGCGGCTGCGGAGAGACGCCGCCGTGAGACGGAAGCAGTGGCGCAGAAGGCGAGAGCTTTCGTCGCTGAGCAGAAATATGACGATGCGATTCGTGTGCTGGAAAGCGCCCTGCAGCAAAACACCGATCCGGATTTACGCATCGCGCTCGCGGAAACCCGCCGTGCTGCCGCCGAATACAACGAGAAAATGGAGACCGCCCTGGTTTCCGCGGAGAAAATGCTGCAGGCGCGGAAATTCGTAGAAGCGGTCAAACTGCTGGAGTCTCACCCCCCGACGTACTTCCGAAATCCGTCGTTCAGCAAGCTGTTGGAAAGTGCGCGCGGCCAAGCCGAGCGCATGCGGCGCGTGCGCGAGGTCGTCGATCAGTCGCAACACGTCTGCGACAACGGGGACTACGGGGGTGCGCACCATGTGCTCGACGAGTGGCGGCAGAGGAACGGCACGGAGCCGGAACTGGACGCGCAAGATGTCCTCATTGAGCAGCGGCGGATCGACGCCGCATGCCGCACCGGAGAGAAAGCGATCGGCGACGCGCGCGACCTTATCTCCAGGCGTGAATACCAGGCTGGACTCGACAAACTTCAATCGGTTGTCGAATTAGTTGCGGATTTGCCAGAAGCAATGGCGAAAGAATACCGCTCGTTGCGACAAGTGGCGGCGACGGGTCTCGTCGACTCGCGTAAGAACCAGATAGAAGAGTCGGTCGACAGAGGAGAACTCACTCGGGCGGGCAACATACTGCGGCAGGCGCTAGTGCAATTTCCGGGCGAAACCAACCTCTCCGAACTCGGCAAAGTAGTCGAAGGGGAGACGACGCGTCGCGGTGCCTCCAAGAAAAAACTCGAACAAGCCCAGGCTGCATTCGACGAGCAACAATGGCGTTCGGGTACCGAACTCCTGGCCGAGGCCTTTACTTCGTCGAATCGGGCCTCCGCCGCGCGGGCGAAGGTAATCGACGCATTTGTACAGGCCGCATTCCTCGCGGTGGAGACCGATTGGCGCGCCGCCGAGCATATTCTCAAACGACTGGCGGAACTGAAGCCCGATTACGATCCCCCCTCTCTCCTGCGCCTGCAGATACGCGAACACGAGCGCGAAGAGGCAGTCGGCCGTTATCTCGGTCACGCCAAGGCCCTGATCGCGATGGGCAAGTTACAGGAAGCCTTGGACAAGGTGAGCGAGGGTCTCGCGTCTCACGGCGATGACGTCACGTTGCTGGAACTCCGGAAGTCCGTTCTGGAACGCATCCGGCAGGAAGAAGAGCGGACAAGACAGGAACGCGCGCGGCTCGAGAAAGAGGCCTTCCTCCGCGACGTCAGCAATCGAGTTGAGCGCGAACCCTCTCTGGAGCGTCGAATTGCGATCATTGAAGAGGCTCTAGCCCGATTCCCTCAAGAGCAGCAACTGCAACAGCAGTCCAGCGCGATCCGTGATCTGGTCCTGCGCGTAACCGCGATCAGTGAGGACGCCCGTAAATTCGAAGCTGGCGGGAAGTACGACGAGGCCCTGGCGCAATGGAACATCCTGAGAACTCTTCATCCCCTTCAGCCGGAACTCGACAGCAACATTGCTCGAGTAACTCGACAGCGCGAAGAGGAGCGAGCGAAGGCCAAGGCGGAATGGGTCGAGAAAATCCGGCGGGAACTCGCCGCTTCCGATTTTGAGCGCACGCAGACCCTGCTGCGCGACGCTGCCCAGCAATTCCCGCGAGATCAAGTCCTGGTTCTGCTCGAAGCGCAACTAGGTGACGCGATTAAGGCGCGAGAGAAGGCCGAGAAGTACCTAGTCGAAGCAAGTCGGGCGTTTGAAAAAATGCGTTGGGCCAAAGGGATCGAGGCCTTAGTCCGGGCCCTCGAATCCGCGCCAACTGATGCAGTCGTCAAAAATCAATCCTTCAATTCCATAGCCAAAGCTTCAGAGGCTGCGTTGGCGACCGATCTTCAGACCGCGCGTTTGCTTCTGGACCGCGCGGCCGTGCTCGCGCCATCGTCCCCCGTGGTTTCGGCATTGGAACAGAAGATTAAGGAGCGCGAGCGGGAACAGGCCATTGTTGACCGCTTGAATCGAGTGCGGCGCGTGCAACAGGGGGGCGACCTGGAGGGGGCCCGCTTGGAGGTGGATCTCGCCATCAAGTCGTATCCCCAAGAGCAGCGCTTTCTCCAGGTAAAGATCGAGATCGAGAAGCAGCTACAGCAGATCGAGGAACGTAAGGCGCAGGAACGCGAGAGAAAGCGCCAGGAGGAACTCGAACGCGAGCGCGCACGGCTGCGGGTGCTGGAACTGGAAGAAGAACGAAAGCGGCAGGAAGCCGCCAGGCTCGAACGTCTGCACGCTGAAGAAGCCGAACGCAAGCAGGCAGAAGAGGAGAAGTGGGGCCGTCTGCGCGCCGAGCAGCTTGAGCGAGAACGGAAGGAAGCCGCTGAACGCGAGCGCATTCGTGCCGAAGAAGCCGAACGTAAGCGACTGGAAGAGGAAAAGCAGAAACATCTGCGCGCCGAGCAGCTTGAGCGAGAACGGAAGGAAGCCGCCGAACGCGAGCGCATTCGTGCCGAAGAAGCCGAACGTAAGCGACTGGAAGAGGAAAAGCAGAAACATCTGCGCGCCGAGCAGCTTGAGCGAGAACGGAAGGAAGCCGCCGAGCGCGAGCGCATTCGTGCCGAAGAAGCCGAACGTAAGCGACTGGAAGAGGAAAAGCAGAAACGCCAGCGCGCCGAGCAACTCGAGCGAGAACGGAAGGAAGCCGCCGAACGCGAGCGCACTCGTGCCGAAGAAGCCGAGCGTAAGCGGTTGGAGAAACTCGAGCAAGAGAAAGCCCTCGCCCTGCAGCGCGAACAGGAACGACAGCGCGAGCAGGAGCGCTTGAAAGCGCTGGAGCAGGAGCGGTTGCAGGCTGAAAAGCGCCGCCTCGAGGAACAGCGGCGCCTGCAGGAAGAAGAGCTTCAAAAGCAGGAAAAGCTTCGCAAGGAACAGGAACTCGCCAAGCAACAAAAGCGGGAGCGCAAAGAACAAGAGAAAGCCCGCAAGCGCGGGGAACGCGAGCGGAAAGAGGCGGCCGCAGCCGAGCAACGCAAACAGGAGCAAGAAGCGAAGCGTTTGCGTGAAGAAGAACGTCGCAAAGAGGCGCTCCGGCAAAAGGAAAAGAAGGCTGTTCCGACCCCGGTTCCACCGCACGAAAATGCCGAACTGTCGGCGACCCGGGTCCTGAGTACTCCGGAACCGCCCGCGCCCAAAGCCTCTGCCCAAGCCGCCGATCGAGTCGAACCGGAATCAATTCCGCAACCGGGTCTGCTGGCATCGGTGAACTCTGGGACTCGCAAGGCCATCTTCGCGGGCGCCGCAGTTCTGCTTGTGGCTGGAGCGGTCATCCTGTGGCGGCTTCTGCTGCCGCACGCGATCGCAATTCAGGTCACGTCCACACCGGACGGCGCCTCGGTTACGATCACTGCCCCAAATCAACCGAAGTTTAAGCGTGAGTGTGTCACCCCACGTTGTGGTCTTGATTTGGTTCCCGGACCGTACGTGCTTGAGGTCAGACACGAAGGTTTTGACCCGTCAACCAAGACAATTCAAGTCGATGCGAACGGCGGGCACTCTTTTTCTGCAACGTTAGTCGCGACGGCTACACCGTCTGGAGCAGGCACCTCCACAGCCGTAAAGATGGTGGACCTACAAGTTCGAGGTCTCAAGGACGGCTCGGAATTGTACGTGGATGGAAAATCAGCAGGGCGCGTAGGCCACAAGGGCGAGATCGCGGTCCAAGTGCCGGCCGGCGAGCACCGGATGAAAGTGCTTGCCAAAAACGAAAAGTCGATTATAGTAGTGCGCAACTTCGTCGCTGGCCAAGTCGTCTCTTTGGGGAGAGACGAATTTTACCCCCCTACAGCGCTGGCGCCGGAAGATGTGGACTGGCAGAAGATGCTTGAGTCCCCCCCCACGGTTGATTCATTAGAAAAGTTTCTTCAAAAGTACCCGAGCGGCACTCATCGTGCCGAGGTTGGGGATATGTTGGAAAGTTCGTACTGGGATAGAGATTCCCACGCAAATACGGCGGCCTCTTACCGCGACTATCTCGGCCACTTCCCGCAGGGGCAGCACGCCGCGACGGCTGAGGAAGAACTCGCCTATTTGGACGCCTACAGTCGGAAGGATCCAGCGAGCTTGGATACCTTTGTTTCCAGGTATGGCTCCAGCCGGCATCGCGCCGAAATCGATGGCCTTCGCGATGAGGCAGCGTGGCAGCGAACTAACCGCGGCGACGAAAACAGTCTTGATGCGTATCTGAAAGCATTTCCGAGGGGAAGCCATTCCTCAGAGGCAAAGGGGAAGCTTGCCGATCTTCGCGACGAAGTGGCCTGGCAGCGAACAAATCGGAGTGACGAGAAGAGTTTGGATGCATATCTGAACGTGTTCCCAGAGGGCAAACACGCGAACGAAGCAAAGGGAAAGCTGGCCGAGCTCCATAAGCCGCCCCCGCCTCCTCCTGTTGACGAGCGGCGCGCCGTACTCAGCGTCATCGCGGAGTACCAGAGGGCATACAACGAGAGAAAGCTTGAGTTGCTGCAAAACGTATGGCCAGGTATGCCGGCACTGTTTGCATCAAATACGGGGAAGTTCTTCCGGGACGCGCGCTCGATAAAGTTGACGTACAAGATTCTCGATGGACCTAATTTGGATGGAGATGAAGCAACCGTCACTTTTTCGCAGGTCATCGATGCCGATACCAAACAAGGAAAAGGTCAATCCACTGCTCGCGTCAGCGCCAAGTTTAGGAAAACGGGCCTGACACAGGGGACTTTCGCAGGATGGCAAATCGAATCGCTCAAATGAGCTCATGAGGGAGATTGCTCAATGTCGTCGCTGAAAACGCATCTGGTGATAGGGTTACTTTGCATCTGGGCATTTGCATGTTGTGCGTATGGTCAGAGCGGTCCTTGTCCAACCTCTCATTCGACTGACACAGGCGCACCAACTCCGCAGCTCTCAGGTGATGTGATCTGCGTCGTGCCGCAGGTCTACGGAGCCGGCGGGCTGGTTGGCAACAATCATGGTGGGCCCCTGAGTCCGACCGAGACCGGAAGTTTTAGTCATACGGTCCACTTCCAAGACGCAGCACTGAAAAGTCTCAACCCCATCACCGCAGAAATCGGCACGCAATTGAGTCAGCTCCCGTTTACTTCTCCAGCCTCCGGATTTGTGTTCACCTTTAACCCCTCGGCCGGAGTGGTAACGCAAACAACCCAATCGTTCGGTCCCATCCTCACCGAGCGTGCGGACACGATCGGCAGACATAAACTTTTCGTCGGCGTCAGTTATCAGTTTTTTAATTTCGACAAGATCGACTCCACCAATCTTCGACAGTTCGGTGCGGTGTATCAGCACGAAAACGAGACCTGTGTAGAGGCCGGGCCGCTGGTAATACCATGCCAGTCCGACGGTACACCACTGCCGACCAAGGATTTTCTTTTCACGAGTAACCGGATTGATCTGAAGGTGCACCAGATTACCGCGGTTGCGACGTTCGGAATTACGAATCGCCTGGACGTGTCGGTGGCCGTCCCAATCCTAGATGTGAGGATGTCCATGTCCTCTGACGTGCAGATTCGCAGCTTTGAGGGCAGCGATCCGGCGATTTACAATCCCACTTGCCCCGTCTGCGTGCATCAGTTTTCTTCTCCTGCGGCGGTCAGCGGGGAGAACTTATTTCCGGCCGACGCTACCTACGGTTTTAACCATGCTTCCTTTGCGAGTGCCAAGGCAGCTAACGGCATTGGCGACGTGGTGCTCCGCGGCAAGTTCGAGGCCATCAAGGGTGAAAAAGCAGGCTTAGCGGTGGGTCTTGACGTACGGCTACCGAGCGGCGATGCATACAATTTTCTTGGTGCCGGAACCTACGGAATCAGGCCGTTCGCGGCATTTTCGTATAAAGGGCGAGTATCCCCGCATGCCAGCATCGGCTTTCAGAAGAACGGGGATTCCGTCCTCGCTGGCGATATCACAAATAGCACAGCAACTGCTCATATGCCCAACGTTCTCACATTTTCTTTCGGGGCGGACGCGGCACTCGCAAAAAGAATATCCGCCACCGTAGACTTTCTCGGACAGACGCTTTTCACCGTAAATAAAATTAGCCCAACCACTTTTGTTGATTATTGCGAAAAGAGTGGCTGCACTCCTACGATCCCGAAGTGTAACTGCAGCTATCCTGACATTGTGTCATCTCAAGCATCACACGTTATTCAGGATAGCGTGGCCGTGGGTGCGAAGATCAATCCAACGCGGAGGCTGCTGATCACAGCGAATGTCCTGTTTCGTGTGAACGATGCGGGCCTGCACTCCAAACCGGTTCCGTTGATCGGGTTGTCCTACTCTTTCTGATTTTCGGAGCAGGAACTGAACGTTGCTTAAGCGGCCTTCCTCGTTGTGGACACGAGGAAGGCCGCACGGTTTTATGAGGCTCCGATAGCCGTCGGCAAGAAAAGGCGCTTAAGCCTACGGAAGAGGATGTGGACTGAAGCGTCCCGTGCCTTCGATTTGGTGACCAACTGCCTAGCGGACAGCGAATGCGCGGGCCTATCGCCAGTTGAGACGCTTGCTGGCGTGGATTATGTCCGGTCGGCCGACGTCCGGTTGGGGTGCGGAATTCGTTTTATGCTTGGGATGACCGCGGCCACAATGATCACACTTGAGCAATATGTGACACGAGTCACAGCGTTCCTGAACCGTAGCGGATATTGTGTTGCTGAGCTTAATTTTCTCATCCCCTTCGACCGTTCCAAAGGGTGTGTGTCATGGCCGGCAAGGCACGGTCCGAGCAAGATCTCGAAGTACAATACCGCCAACTCGTAGAACAGGTGCCCGCCATTACTTACGTGGCCGAGCGAGGTGCTCAGGGACGCTGGTACTACGTCAGCCCTCAGATCACCCCGACCCTCGGTTTTACTCCCGAGGAGTGGGTGTCTGATGTGCAGCTGTGGCGACGGCAGGTTCATCCCGACGATCTGGAGAGAGTGTTAGCCGAGGAACGAACTCTCTCCGAAGAAGGTGACCGGTATCGTATTGAGTACCGCCTGCGCACTCGCGATGGTAAGGATGTCTGGGTTCGTGATGAAGCCACCCTTGTCCGCCATCTGGAGAGCGGCAATCTAGTTCTCCGGGGACTGCTCTTGGACGTTACCGAACGCAGGCACGTAGAGGAAGAATTACGCAGAAGCGAGCAACGGCTACTTGCAACCATCAATGCGGCACCAGTGGTTTTGTTTGCTCTGGACCCAGCGGGCGTATTCACGTTCTCGGCGGGAAGAGCACTCCAGAGCCTCGGACTGAAGCCTGGAGAGGTCGTGGGCCAGTCGGTTTTCGATCGGTATCGAAATTTCCCGGAAGTCCTCAACCATGTTCGCCGTGCATTGGCGGGAGAAGAATTCAACGCAATCGATAACCTGCCACAACTGCAACTGATCTACGAAACACGATGGGCCCCCGCGCGGGATAGCGCAGGTAATCCGTTTGGAGTCATCGGTATCTCCACCGACATCACGGAACGCAGGAAGGCTGAAGACGCGCTCCGGCGAAGCGAGGAGCGCTACCGGGACTTCGTGGAGCAGAGCTCGGAGGGAATCTACCGTCTCGAGTTCGATCCCCCGATTCCCACGGACTCGCCGGTCGGCGAGCAGGTGACCGTAGGGCTGAAAGACGGTTGCATCGCCGAATGCAATGACTCTCTAGCCCGTATGTATGGCTTCCAATGCGCTTCGGCGATGATCGGACGGCGCTTCTCCGAATTCGTGTCCATCGAGGATCCGCTGAACCGCATGTCCCTCGAGGCGTTTGTCGCCAACGGCTACCGGCTGTCCGACGCGGAGACGCATGAACGGGATGTGAACGGCAACACGCGGATTTTCCGCAACAGCATGATAGGGGTGGTGGAAAACGGGATGGGGGTCGGAATCTGGGGCGTGCAGCGCGACATCACCGAGAGCGTGCACCTTCAGGAGCAGTTGCGCAGCCTGCAGCAGCAGGAAGCGATTGGCCGATTGGCGGGAGGCATTGCGCACGATTTCAACAATCTGATGAGTATCGTTCTCGGGCACACACAGCTTCTTTCTGCCGAGTCTGGACTGCCTGAACGCGTACAGAATGGTCTCCGACAAATCCGAAGGGCGGGAGAGCGAGCGACGTCGCTGACGCAACAATTGCTGGCGTTCAGCCGAAAGCAGGTTTTGCAGCCCCGTGTCCTGAATCTGAATGAAATTGTAGTTGATGTACAGAAGATGCTGTCGCGGGTCATTGGCGAAGACATAGAGCTGGTGACCCGGCTGCATCCCTCGCTGGCGCTGGTCAAAGCTGATCCCGTGCAGATCGAGCAAGTCCTGATGAACCTGGCGGTAAATGCACGTGACGCCATGCCAAACGGTGGAACGTTGCTCATGGAAACCAGCAACGCACAGGTGGAGGAAATCCCTATGCGCCGGAATCTCGGCACTCCCGCCGGTCTCTGTGCGATGTTGACCGTCAGCGATACCGGGCATGGTATGGACGCCGAAACCCTGGAGCACATTTTCGAGCCATTCTTCACCACCAAGGGATTAGGTAAGGGTACAGGCATGGGCTTGGCCACGGTCTACGGCATTGTTACCCAGAGCGGGGGCAATATCCTGGTCTCCAGTACGCTGGGCAAAGGAACTACATTCCAGGTCTATCTGCCAGCCGAGGTAGCCTTGCCTGAAACTCACGTCGAAGAATCGGTTGAGGAAATCGCGGGTGGCACAGAGACCATACTAGTGGTCGAAGATGAGCCCCATCTGAGAGAGATCACACGGATTTTTCTTGAGGACTATGGCTATCGTGTGCTGGAAGCAGTCGATGCCCAGGAGGCACTTCGAATCGCGAAGACTCTCGCCGATCCCATCCACCTCACTCTTACTGATGTGATCATGCCGGGGATGAGCGGTCGCCAACTGGCTGAGCAGGTCATCAGTGCGCGCCCGGGGATGAAGGTGATTTACATGACCGGCTATACGGACGACATGGTGGTTCAGCACAAGGTTTTGGAGCCTGGAGTTGTGCTCCTGCAAAAGCCTTTTGACAAAGTCCAGCTGGCACGGAAGATCCGGTCGGAACTCGACAGAGCCTAAGCGCCACATCGGGCAACGGAGAGAACTGATGCGCTTGCAGGCCAGAATCTCGCCAACGTCGAAGACTGAAGCCATATTGAGACGGTTTTCCAGGGTTGCTGCGACCATCAGCATCCTAGTCGGCCTGCTTGTCCTGGTGGCATGGAAACTTGCCATCGTACTAGTTGTAACCGCGGGCAGTGATCGCAAAGGCATGGCTAGAAGTACGGCCGTGGCGTTGATCCTGAGCGGTGCCTCCCTCCTCGCCCTGTACGATGCGTCTCACAAGCGGTGGATCAGACGGCTTGGAACTGGCGCGGCTGTGCTGACGATCATGATCGGCGCCGCTACGCTCTTACGCCTGGTTCGAGTTTTAGCTCCGTACCTTGATGAAAATTATTTCTTCATCTTCATGCCAACGCCCACGGGGAGCACCTTCTCGTCTGTTCGAATGTCCCCGAATACAGCGGTCTGCCTGATTTTGATCGGTCTTTCCTTGGTGTTCATGAATGTACAAGTGCACCGTTGGCGTCCTAGCCAATGGTGCGCGCTCTTTTCGGCGGTCATTTCACTCGCTGCGTGCACAGGGTATGCCTATGACCTCAGAGCTCTGTATGGAATCGCTGGGTATACGAACATGGCGGTCCATACCGCTGCTACCCTGCTGATTCTCTCCCTCGGTCTTCTATTTGCCCGGCCTCGCACTGGCATGATGGTTGTCTTCAGCCAGGAAGGGCCAGTCGGAACTCTGGTGCGCCGCCTCTTCCCCGCTGCCATCGCCGCTCCGCTCGTTGCCGGGTGGCTTCGCCTAAAGGGACAGCAGGCAGGGTGGTATGGCACTGGAGCAGGTGCAGTGATCGATGTGACCCTGGATGTGATTTTCCTATTGCTGTTTCTTTATCTGGCGATGGCTTCGCGGGCCGTCGCAGAACGCAGATTTCACGGCCTTCTCGATAGCGCGCCCGAACCGATGGTAATCGTCAACGCCGTGGGGGAGATCGTTGCGGTGAACGCGCAGACCCAAAAACTATTTGGGTACTCGAGAGCAGAACTACTTGGCAAACCGGTCGAAATCCTGTCACCGGAACGCTCCCGTGAGAAACATGTCGTCAACCGCATCCGGTACTCCACCGCTCCCCTCACTCGTCCCATGGGTACGGGACTCGAATTGTATGGGCGCCGCAAAGATGGTTCGGAGTTTCCCGTCGAGATCAGTCTGGCTCCGATGCGGAGCGACGAAGGAATGCTGATTTCGAGCACCATTCGTGACATCACGGAGCGCAAGCGAGCAGAACAAACATTACGTGAAAGTGAAGAGCGTTTTCGTGTCGCTCTTAAGAGCGCGCCCATCAGCGTATTCAATCAAGACCGGGAACTCCGTTATACCTGGATTAATTCACCCGTCATGTCATGGGACGAACAGGGTTACCTGGGCCGCACCGACGCGGAGATTGTAGGAGGAGAAGAAGGGGCCCGCCTGACTGCCATCAAGCGGGGAGTCCTACAGAAGGGAGTGGGAACCCGAGTGGAGACCGTCGTTACTTTTCAGGGCCAGCCGCACTACTTCGATCTCACCGTCGAACCGCTCCGCAACGCCCGCGGCGAAGTTGTGGGCATTACCTGTGCTGCCGTTGACATTACCCCGATCAAACAGGGCTCCGCCGAGCGAGAGCGATTAATCCTTGAACTTCAAGAGGCTCTGGCCCAGGTGAAAATGCTCAAGGGACTCCTCCCGATATGCGCGAACTGCAAGAAAATCCGCAATGAGCGTGGCGAATGGAATCCTGTCGAAAAGTACATTCGCGACCACGCCGACGTCGATTTCACCCACGGCATTTGTCCTGAATGCGCGCACAGTCTATATCCCGAGTTCTACAGGAAGTAAGTAATTAAATCACTAATGGTCCTTGCGTACCCAGAGGCCGCTTGACTGCCAATGCACGAACGCTTCGGATATTCCTCATAGAGTCCTCCTGTCGGCGGCTCAAACCCCACCGGGATCTATTGGAATAAACGGAAGCGGAAGACAGAACACAATGAACCGGAAAATCAATCCGAACAGAGGAGAAGAAACGAAAATTTGGAAAGCCCTAGGTACTCTCCTGAGGACTGCGTGGGTTCACGAGTAGCCCTGTGTGGTCCGGAGGAGTCGACAATTGGTCAGGATGTTGGGGGTATCCGCGTCGACATACTTGCAGCTTGCAACTGCCGGCGCACGAAGGTGTTTCCCGGCAGCTTCTGGTCCCATTGTTGCCAAAGCTCCAGTTGCTGTTTCGCGATGGCTTCTGCTTTGGTCAAATCACCGCTGCGGCGGTAGAAACCAAAAAGAGATTGATAGATGCTGCACAGTTTGGTGGCATCGCTAAGATCGTTGGCGGGGTCGGGCTTGGTTGCCATTACTTTGTCGAGCAGGTCCTCGTCAGTCACAGCCGCCCGACGTGCGTCGCCCTCATCAGCCTGGAGGTCCGCGAGGGCGCGCAGTGCCGTGAAAACACCGCTGGTGGTGCTGATGCTCGGTGCGGGGTAATCTCCGGTCTTTTTGAATGTCGCGAGGGCCGCCTCGACCCGACGCCTTGCCTCGGCATTGCGATGTAACGAGCGCAGCGCGTACGAAGACATGGCCAGCAGCTCAGCACGGTCGCTGACGGCCGCGACGTTGTTCTGAACCTCAGTGAGCCGGCCAATCCCCAAGTCATAGAGCTTCAGCGCCCGCTCCGGGTCCTTCTGGCGCAAAATGTTCGCAAGATTTGCAGCCGTAGACGCCAGCCTCGCTCGCCATCCATAGTCTTTCGGATTGCTTCGCGCCGCCTCCTCCGCTATGTTGACCGCCTTCTGAAGAGGCTCCTCCGCCTCGGCGGGACGCCCAAGGTTGACACCGTCGACTTCCCCCAAAAGCGTCCCCTGCCAGTGAAGAACGAAGTGCAGACTGATCAATTGAATCGTTTCATTCCGTTCCGACGATTTTTCGGCAATGGCTCGGGCTTCGCGGATGGCTTCGAGCGCCGCTTCGAGTTCGCCCTGATCACGGAGCGCATTAGCCAGGGTCGCTAGGGAGGAGCCGAGAACTGCGTCACCGTCGGGAACTGTCCGCTCCAGTTCCACCGATTTCTTCGCATAAGAAACAGCTTCGCTCCGCCGATGGAGCCTGCGATAGGCCATGCTTATGTTGGCGTAGAACGTCGCCGCATTCTCGCGCTCATCGACTGTGGCCTGACCTCTACTGAAAAATTCGTCGAGCCGCGTAGAGGTCTTTTGAGCAAAAGCGAGGCTCTCTTCACTGCGCCCCTCGTAGTTGGCCAGCACCATGCGAGCGTGGGCAATCCGTGCTGAATTGAAGAGCGCCCTCCTTTCACCGTGGCGCGAGGCCAGTACCATGTCGGTCAACGCGTCGGCTTTTTTGAGTGTCTGTTCGGCCTGGTCAAACTGGCCGAGGTTTTGTTCGGTAGGTACACCCTGGATGTGTGCCACACGTTCAAGGCCACCGGCAACCTCGTCAGCCAGATCAAGATCTTGCTGGGCATCCGCCCCGAGCTTCTCCAGGTACTCCAGCGCGGCACTGACCAGATGTTGGCGAGCCTCAGTCGTTCCAGGGATCCCCCTGATTTCCTCGTCAAGGAGAAAAACCTGGTTGGATAAGCGGCGGAGTTGATCGAAACGACGCTGTGCGATGACACGTTCGCGGTTGACTTCGAATAGCCCCGCAGAGAGCGCGACTATGACGACTGCGGTTGCAACCACTGGAACCGGGTGTCGCTGCAAAAATTTGCTTACGCGGTACCCGATTGTATCGGCGCGCGCGCTGATCGGCTGATTCTTGAGGTACCGGTTGAGGTCTTCAATCAGCGCTACAGCCGAGGCATAGCGCTCCTGAGGATCCTTCTTCAACGTCTTGGCGACGATCGTATCGAGATCGCCGCGTAGCAAGCGCCGTAGCTTGTCCGGCGACGTTGCTCGTCTCTCAGCATTCGCAAGCACTTCCTGCTGATCTAGCTTGCTGGAGGACACAATCTCAGACAATTTTCGCGGCTCAGTATCTACGATTGCTTTTACCAGATCAGCGGGAGAACGCGTGGCACCGCCGGCAGGATGCTGTCCCGTAAGCAATACATAGAGCAGCACACCCAAGGCATAAACATCGGTAGCAGTTGTGACTGGCGCTCCACTCACCTGCTCGGGGGCCGCATACTCGGGGGTCATAGCCTGGCCGGCCTGGGCCGTGAGCAAGGTAGGCGCTCCTGCCTGGCCTTCTCCTTCGAGCAGCTTGGCAATACCGAAATCCAGCAGCTTCACCTGGCCGTCTTTGCTGACCAGCACGTTCGAGGGCTTAAGATCGCGATGCACAATCAGGTTGGCATGAGCCTGAGCGACAGCGCCGGCAACATCCAAAAAGAGCCGGATGCGCTGTTCCACACCAAGCCTGCTCTGATCGCAGTAGCGATCGATATGGTCGCCGTCAACGTACTCCAGGATGAGGTACGGAACGCCGCTGGACGAAACGCCCGCATCCACGAGTTCCGCAATATTCGGATGCGTGAGCCGTCCCAGGATGCTCCCCTCGCGCTTGAATCGCTCTTCGTTCCCAGGCCCGAAGAGCGCGAGGTTGAGGAATTTCACGGCGACGCGCCGCTCGAATCGGTGGTCGCTGCGCTCGGCCAGCCACACGCTTCCCATCCCGCCCTGGCCGATCTGTGAGATCAAGTTGTAAGAACCAATGGCTTGACCGGCCAGCCCCGGCTCCATCTTCATCAATGGCGTGGGGCCCTTCTCCATGAAACCAGCTTTTGACAGCGCGTTGTGCTCGTCGATGAGCGAGGCCAGTTGGGCAGCCAGTTCGGGCTTCTCGACGCTTAAGGAGGACAACCATGCGGCGCGCTGATCATCATCCATCTCCAGAGCTTGGTTGAGGTAGGGCCTTAGAGTCAGCCATTGCTCGGCACTAAGCGTAGACATGGATGGTCCTCAGAGCGCTAAATCAGCGCGAATGGTGCGATGGAGATAAAGCCGGGCCCTCTGCCAATCCCGCTGTACCGTGCGTTCCGACACGTCTCGCAAAGCGGCGATTTCACCGAACGAAAGGCCACAGAAGAACTTCAAATCGACCAGCTCCGCGAGGGACGGTTCCACCTTACCCAATTCGTCGAGGGCTTCGCCGATCTGCTGAAGTTCGCGATGGCTCACAGAGCTCTCCATAGGCTCGGTCTCCAGCGACGTAATCTCGAACAGCCCGCCGCGCTTCTGCGCGTGCCGTTCCCGGAAATGATCGATGATCAGCCCTCGCATTACCCTCGCCGCATATCCCAGGAACTTGAGACGGTCAGGAAACGAAGGTTCCCCACGGGCCGACATCGCCAGGTATGCCTCGTGCAGCAGCGTAGTTGCGCTGATGCTGACCGATCCGCCGCGACGTGCGAGTTCACGTTTCGCTACCTGACGCAGTTCAGAATAGAGCTTGGCGAAAAGGGCTTCGGACGCCGCGTCGTCCCCCCGTTCGCTCGCCCCGATCAGCCACGAAATGGTGGGTTCCATAACGCTCTCAGGAATTTCTATCCTGGCGCGCACAAGAGTCTCGCATTTCAGCCGGCTAGTCAACAAAGGAAAGGCAGACATGGCGTAGGCACGTACGAAGACTGAATCACGGCGTTGCCATCGACAACAAAGAAACTTTACCTTGCCCCGAAAGTCCGAAAATGCCTCCGTGACATCGGGACGTTGAAACCACCTGACAAACCCGGTATTAACTCCGCTACGGGTAAACCTCGCGCCTTCTCCAGAAACCGCTGTATTGGTCCCATAAGGTAAGCCAATGGACAATTCATTGTCAGATTGATCGCGCTCCAGGAGTGGCGGACTGCCACCTCCATTCCGAAGCTTGGGAATCGACTAAGTTGATCTGGAGGTTTCAAACATGCGACAAATTTTCCTGTTACTTTCCGTTCTGTTGCTCGGCCTCTCATGGGCCGTTGCGCAGGACAGCGCAACCTCAGGCTCCACGAGTAATTCGGGACAAACATCACGCACCGGTGCTGGCGGCCAGATGACGGTTGAAGGTTGCCTGAGTGGCTCCGACGGAAACTTTACCCTTACCGACAAGAATGGAATGTCCTATCAACTCACCGGGGATACCGCCAAGCTGAGCGAGCACGTAGGCCATGAAATAAAAGTGACCGGAACGTCCGGATCGGCCGCCGCTGGGGCATCCGGTTCGACCGAACCAAGCGGCACTGCCGGCAGCGCAGGCGGTGGCCAGGCGTTGCAGGTCACATCGGTAAAACACGTTTCCAAAAGCTGCAAGTCCGGCGCCGGCATGTCTCACTAGATTGCTGCGAATGAGAAAGCTCAGCGAAATGCTGAGCTTTTTTTTGGCATTCGCGCCCCGGTCTCTCTTACGAGAGCCACAACTCAAGACTGCCTTCCCCGCGGTTCGGCGCAATAGTCCTCCGCCTCAAGAAAAAAGTCTCAGCTATTCCGACCGGCCGTAGCCTTCTCTGAGAACTGAGAACTGAGAACTGGCCCTGGGAACCGAATTCCCCCGATGTATACTCTCCCTCTAAAAGGAGACCCGCATGCAGAGCCGCATCACCGGCACAACGATGCCTGTCCTGGAATTCATCCTCGACCCCAACGAGTCCATCATCTCCGAAGCCGGAGAGCTCTCATGGATGGGCAGTTCCATTCAGTTGACGACGCATACGCAGTTCGGCGGTGGCGGCGGTCTCTTCGGAGTCATCAAGCGTGTGGCCGGCGGCGGATCCATCTTCATGACGGAATACCGCGCCATCGGAACTCCAGGAGAACTGGCCTTCGCCACCAAGCTTCCGGGTCACATCGTCCCCGTCGAAGTCTCGCCTGGGCACGATTACATGATTCACCGCCAGGGATTCCTCTGCGCCACCCCGCAGATCCAGATCGGCGTTGGTTTCCAGCAATCACTCGGCGCGGGCATCTTCGGCGGCGACGGATTCCTGCTGCAGAAAGTCAGCGGCCAGGGAATCGCATGGCTCGAACTCTCAGGAGAGTTGGTCGTTCGCGATCTCCAGCCCGGAGAGAACCTCCGCGTGCATCCGGGACATGTCGGCGCCTTTCAAGCGAGCGTCTCCTTTCAAATCACGACGGTCCCCGGCATCAAGAACATGATCTTCGGCGGCGATGGACTCTTTCTCGCCTCTCTTACTGGGCCGGGGAGAATCTGGCTGCAGACGCTTCCCATCGCCAAACTCGCCCACGCGATCGAGCGATATCTACCTCGTGAAGCTTCCCGGCAGACCGTGGAAGGCGGCGTAGTAGGCGGAATTGTCGGCTCCATCCTCGACAACATGCGCTAGAGCGAGGTTACCTATGGATTTGCTTTCCGATCAGCTCACGCAGGTGTTGCGCAGGCTGGGGCGCTCTCCGATTTTCACGATCATCACCATCATCACGCTTGCCGCGGGAGTGGGCGCCAACATTGCCGTCTTTAGTGTCGTCGAAGGAGTCCTCTTGAAGCCCCTGCCCTACCCGCACGCTGAGAGGCTCGTCGGCATGTGGCACACAGCCCCCGGTCTCAACATGGATGAAGTGAATATGGCGCCGTCGAATTACTTCATCTATCGCGAGCAAAACCACGTCTTCGAAGATATCGGCGTGTACCAGGGAGACTCAGTGGCGGTTACGGGACAAGGCGATCCTGAGCAAGTACCCGCCCTCGATGTGACTGATGGAGTGTTGCCGACGCTGGGCGTGGCTCCTGTGCTCGGCCGCTGGTTTAGCCGCGCCGACGACATGCCGGGCGCTCCCGCTACCGTGATGCTCAATTACGGCTACTGGCAGCGGCGCTTCGGCGGTGACCGGTCGATCGTGGGCCGGGCAATCACGGTGGATGGCAAACTGCGGCAGGTGATCGGGGTGATGCCGCGGAAGTTTCGTTTTCTCGATCGCGAGCAGCCCGCGTTGATTTTGCCGCTGCAGTTTGATCGCAATAAGACGATGTTGGGCGACTTCAGCTATGAAGGAATTGCGCGGCTGCGGCCCGGTATCGCCTTGGCACAAGCCAATGCCGACATCCAGCGCTTGATTCCAACTGTCTGGGGCAGCTTTCCCGCGCCGCCGGGCTTCAGCATCAACCTGTTCAATACGGCGCGCTTTGGCGCCAGGATCAGGCCGCTTAGTCAGGGCGTGGTTGGGGACGTCAGCAAACTGCTCTGGGTACTGATGGGGAGCATCGGCGTCGTGCTGCTGATCGCGTGCGCGAATGTCGCCAATCTTCTGCTGGTCCGCGCCGAAGGGCGGCATCAGGAACTGGCCGTGCGCGCGGCTCTGGGTGCGGGCCGCTGGCGCATCGCTTCTGATTTTCTTCTTGAAAGCGTGGTGATCGGAATCCTCGGGAGCGGCTTGGGCCTGCTGCTGGCGTGGGGAGCACTGCGTTTGCTCATTGCGATCAATCCCCAGGGGCTGCCGCGCCTGCAAGACATCGGCATTGACCTTGCCGTGCTTGCCTTCACATTGGTGGTATCGCTGTTCTGTAGCTTGCTGTTCGGCTCCATACCGGCCCTGCGCTATGCGAGCGCACGCATGGGCACTGGCCTGCGGGAAGGCGGTCGCACACTCAGCCAGGGACGCGAGCGGCATCGCACCCGGAATACGCTTGTGGTGATCCAGGTGGGTCTGGCGTTTGTGCTGCTGATCTGCTCAGGACTGATGATCCGGACCTTCCACGCACTGACTCACATCGATCCAGGATTCGATACCAAAGCAGGAATCCAAACGTTTCAGCTGGCGATTTCCGACGTTGAAGTTCGCCAAGCGGAGAACGTGATGCGAAAGGAAGAGGCAATCGCTCAGCGTCTGGCGGTGATTCCCGGAGTGACCAGCGTAGCGCTGGTGGCCAATTCTGCTCCTATGGACGGAGGGCATTGGATGGATCCGGTTTTTGCGCAGGATCGCAACTATGCCGACGGATCCCAGCCTCCGCTGCGGCGGTTCAAATTTGTTTCGCCGGGATTCCTGAAGACGTTCGGGATTCCTTTGATCGCCGGACGCGACTTTAACTGGGCTGAAATCTACCAGCGGCTTCCCGTGGCGATGGTCTCGGAAAACCTGGCGCGCGAATATTGGGGCAGTCCAGCCAATGCGCTGGGAAAGTACATCCGTGTAAGCACCAAAGACGATTGGCGTCAGATTGTGGGAGTCGCCGGCGATTTGCTTGATGACGGCACGAATAAGGACGCACCCACGATCACGTACTGGCCGATTTTGATGAACCATTTCGAAGGCGAGGACGAGTTTGTGCGGCGGCAACCGGTATACGCGATCCGCAGTTCTCGCGCCGGCTCCGAGAGTCTGATGAATGATGTGCGCCAGACAGTGTGGTCGGTGGATGCGAACCTGCCACTGTCCGCGATTCGCACGCAGGAATATTTCTACTCGAGGTCGATGGCGCGCACGTCCTTTACGCTCGTCATGCTTGCTGTGGCAGCTGCATTGGCGCTGCTGCTGGGTCTAGTTGGGCTGTATGGCGTCATCGCTTATTCTGCGTCGCAGCGCCGGCGGGAGATCGGGATTCGCATCGCCCTGGGCGCGCAACGCAATACGGTGACAGCTATGTTTGTCCGCCAGGGACTCGCGATGGCTGGCATCGGAGTAGCCTGCGGCTTCATCGTGGCAGTCGCCGCAACGCGCTTGCTTCGATCGCTGTTATTCCACGTCAGCCCCATGGACCCGTTGACGTATGCTTGCGCCGCTCTTGCACTATGCGCCGCCGGGGCGCTCGCCAGTTACATCCCGTCGCGCCGAACGGCTACCGTCAACCCCGTGGAGGCGCTGCGCGCCGAATAAGATCATCATCCAGATTGCCGTCGTGGTTTGGGAAGCGATTTGAACAAGTTGGCGGCATACTCGGTGTCATCGCCACGTTCCTGCTCTGAGTCGTCTCAGGTAAACTGTCTCTGGTCCCTTCGTCTCTGCAGAATGATCAATGGCAAACACATCGCTGTCGTCATGCCCGCATACCACGCGGAGAAGACGCTTGCAGTCACGGTGGGAGAGATCCCGGATCTGGTCGATATCCGCATCCTGGTCGACGATCACAGCCAGGACCAGACCGTCGCAGTGGCCCGCCGGCTGGGGCTGCTCGTCTTCCAGCATGATCGCAATTATGGTTACGGGCGGAATCAGCAAACCTGCTACCGCGAGGCTTTAGCCGCGGGCGCGGATGTCGTGATCATGCTGCACCCCGATTACCAGTACACGCCGCTGTTGATTACCGCGATGGCCAGCATGGTCGCTTATGATGTGTACGACGTGGTGCTGGGCTCGCGCATTATCGGAGGCCGCGCGCTGATGGGCGGCATGCCACTCTACAAGTACATCTCCAACCGCCTGCTCACCGCGTTTGAGAATCTGTTTCTAGGCGTGAAGCTCTCCGAATACCACACAGGCTACCGCGCATTCAGCCGCCAGGTGCTGACCGAGTTGCCACTGCTGGAGAATTCTGACGACTTTGTCTTCGACAACCAGATGCTGGCGCAATGCGTGCACTTCGGCTTCCGCATAGGAGAAGTCTCCTGTCCGACGAAATATTTCGAGGAAGCGTCGTCGATCAACTTCCGCCGCAGCGTGAAGTACGGGCTCGAGGTGCTGGCGACTACCTTGCAGTTCGCAGCACAGAAAATCGGCCTGCTGCATCTGCCGCGATTCAGCCCACAGGGCCGCAAACTCGAAACCGAGCGCGAATCTTACTACGCCTCCCACAAAGAATCAGCTCATTCCTCTAGCAACCGGAACCCGAGGGTCGGGATTTGTCTTTGAAGTGAAGCTGCTAGTTGAGTCTGCAAACACGCACAGCGGGATTCTGATATGGGCACGTCAGCCCGTCGACTCCCAGTTGCTGGACCACGACCCAAGTCACTCCGTATTTCTCGCGCAAGCGCGCGAAGTCTGCGGCCTGCAAATTCCTCCACGGATTCTGCGCACGCACCTGCTCCAGCCACTCGTCAGCAAGAGGAGGAAACATGCTGACTGCTCCGCCGTCCTTGACCATGTCGGCCAGGCGGCTGCGCTTCGCCAGGCAGCGGAACCCGATCGCGTCCTCGCCGGGCCACCGCATATAGTCAGGATCGATGGCAAAGACGGCGTCCACAGGAGTATTCTCGTGAATCCACACAAAAGCCTGAGCCCAGGGATTCTTCGGAGCGCGGCCCGGACACTCGATATGCGCACTCGCAGGAAAGAGTGAGCGCTGCGCCAAGAACATCCCGATACCCAGGGGCACAAAGAGCGCCAGCCATCGCCACGCCCGATCCTTCAAAACATACTCGCCAAGAAAACCTCCGACACACACAAACAGAAACATGTACAGCAGGTGCAGGCTGCGCAGCGGTTGTATCCGGGCGAGGCTCTCGAACGATGCAGGCAAGTCCACGGCGAGAGCTACAAGAAAATAGATCACTCCGTAGAGGGCAAAGGCGAGGCAGGCGTGCGCCAGCAGTATCTTGCTCCGTGCCCTCGCTAGCCGCGCAAACCACCACAGCAGCGCGAGAGGAGCAAAGATGCCCAGCCACTCATACCATTGCCAATCCTGTATGTAAAAATAGGCATGCATTCTGGCAGATTCGTGGTATGCGGGCGATGCAGAGGAAGCGAGCGGAATGCTCATAAATATAAAGCATCCCAGTGCGCTTACGCCCTCAATTCGCCACCCAGTCCGGTGTTCGATCTGCTCGATGACCAGCCAAAGCGCTCCAAACGAGAAAGGGAACACCCACATCAACGGATGGACGCAAGCGGCGAAAGCAATCCAAATCAGCGCACGAAGATATTTCCTCTCCAGAATCCTTACCACCGCAAAAACCGCCGCAAAGGCTGCCAGGTTTCGGGGATTCAGGTACTGATCCATGATGTAGAGCGCGGTGCCTGCCACCGGTGTCGTTAACAGCGCGGCGATCAGGCACACCGATCCCCATCGCGCCCGCGCACTTTCAAACAGCAGACCACTGAACTGCCAGCACCCTAGAAGCAACAAGAAGATCGAAGCAACGTGCCACGCGAACAATCCGACCTCAAATGGCAGATGAGTCACACGCAAGGAAAACGCCACCAGATTCGGAAACAGAGTCATGCTGGCGTGCGAACGAAAGAATTCCTGACCGATAGGGAACAGCAAAGGGTTCAGAATCTTCTCCACGCCTGGAAGATAGATCTCGCTGTCCTCAGCATACGGATGGTAGCCGTGCGTGAGCAGCGCCGCGGCGGTTAACAGCAGAAGCACAATCCATGTTTTGTATGAGCCGAGACGGATTTTGATCACCCCAAGTGGTACGTATCGATCCTTGTACGCAAATCAGCCTACAACAAAGCCGCCGCATTGCGGCGTCTTGGGGCGAGGTTTAACATCTAATCTATCCAAGATGGCAACCGGGACAACACCCTGCGTCACTCCTGCCACGGCGTCTACCGTTAGGGCGCCGCGCAGCATCACGATAGGCCTCAGCGAAATTCTGAATTTTGTCTACGACTCGTTCTGCAGCAACAAGATGCAGTTCACCCTGACAGCCTTGGCCATGGCTGTGGGCACAGCCTCAGTAATTCTGGTCGCAACCATCGGGCTCACCGGCAAGCAGTACATTCTTCGTCAACTGCAGTCCATCGGCACCAACATGATCTCCGCCGAGTATCAGGGCGGGTCGAACCGCATTGACTCGACGCCCGATCCCATGACCATCGAGGACGTACGCGCCGTTCGCGAACAAGTATCGAGCGTGGTGGCGGCATCGCCCACCGTGGCGCTCGTGGACCGCATCAGCATCGGCGGTGGGAAGCAGAGCGACATCCTGGTTCTCGGCGTCGATCCTGAATACACGCGCGTGCGCAATCTCAAACTGCTAGCAGGGCGCTTCTTCGACACGGAAGACTCTTCCGGACACAACAAGGTCGGAGTGATTACAGAGAGGATGGCGTTGAAACTATATGGAAGTTCGACGCCGGCCATAGGACAGATCATCAAGCTCAGCGGCGGCCTTCCCTTCACTGTGATCGGCGTGTTCAAGGAGAGCGTGGACACCTTCGGCCAATCAGAGATTCAGGAAGACACGATGCTGATCCCGTACACCGTCAGCCGGTTCTTCACTCCGACGAATGCGGTCTACGAAATTTATTTTTCAGCGGCGACTCCGCAGGATGTTGTGCCGGCAACGGAGGCCATCAAGCGCGTCCTGCAATCGCGGCATCGGGCTGAATCTGTCTACAACGTGCAGAACCTGACTCAGCTTCTCTCAGTTGCGGGCAAGATTGCCGATGCCCTGACCGTCATCCTCATGTTGGTGGCGTTTGTCACGCTGCTGGTCAGTGGCATCGGCATCATGAATATCATGCTGGCGACCGTGACGTCCCGCATTCGCGAGATTGGAATCCGTAAGGCGATCGGCGCAACGAACCGTGAGATCCGCTTCCAGTTTCTGGCCGAGGCGATTGTGATCTCGGTAACCGGAGGCATTGCCGGGATCATAGCCGGGCTCGCGATTCCGTACTCGGTCCGCTTCTTCACGGATTTCCGTCTGCCGATCTCGGGGCTCTCGGCGATCATAGCGATCGTGGTCTCCTCGATTGTAGGCATGATTTTCGGGACGGTTCCCGCCACCCGCGCTTCGCAGCTCGATCCCGTGGAAAGCCTTCGCTACGAGTGATATAAGGGCATTTGGGTTCGCTTTTATGTGGGGACAGCCGCCTTCGGCTGTCCGTCGAGCGAAGCTCGACTCTCCTCGGTCGGCACTCTTCTGATGTTGCCACCAGCTACAGAAACCACAAAGCCGGGCTGGTTGGCCCGGCTGTCCTACTGTGGAACTGGTTCGTCGGTCTTGTTTGGATCGGCAAGCCAGAATATCTAAAACTCGCTTGTCGCCGCGTCTTACCCCTCAGTCGCTGCGCAATCTCGCACAGCAACTCAGGATCCAGGTTCAAAGTTTCAAGGTGAAAGCTAAAGCCTCCGAACCCCGTCACATCACCATGGCCAGGTTCTCCAATTCGTACTGAAGAACTGGGATAGCACAGCCAGCCATTTCGACGCGTCCCGCTGCGTCGAGTGCTGCCGTGGGAGAAACCCCATATCCACGGCCCATCAGGAACACGCGAAGCAATTCGGCGGCCTCGTAGGAATCGACCATGCCACCCTGGAGCAAGTCGTTCCGGAGCGCTGCCAGCTCCGTCATCGTGAACCTGTCTTTGTCGTTACCCACCATCGTCTCTTTCATCATGGCCGTCATCACCTCCGACTCCGACCTTTGCCTCATTAGACTCATCGGCACCTGTTGAAGTTGCATGCAATTGGGCTGCCGTAAATCCCGTACCCTTGTGGATACGACCCCAAACGCCTGTAGTTCTATTAACCCTTGTGATTATCGGAAGTTGCGGGGAATGCTTTATGCCTTGAGGAGGGCCATGGTGCCCTTCGTACCCACCAGTAATCTCAAAATTGACACAAAGTGTCGATTTCGGATGGCCGAGATTCAGCAGGGTGGTGGTGCAGGGGCATTCCCGGCTTGATCAGGAATGCGTTACTCAACCTTGAGGCCTTAAGGCCCCTATCGCATCTGGAGTCAACAGATTTGGTGACCTACGCCGGTTCCGGAAGCTTCTCCTGCACCTGCGCCATCAAGCTCTCGAACTGCCTTTGTTCGAGGCAGACGGCGTGCTGGCCGTAGCGCGCCTCTCTTCCTGTCACGTGCCAGTACGGCATCCAGCAGAACTGCTTGCCTCCACTGGTTTCGAGGACGACGAGAAAAGGATAGAACGTCACTTCTTCTTCCTCCTCTCCCAGCCAAGACTCCAGCTTGTCTGGCAGGAGCGCTGAGACCACTTTGTAATCGCTGTCTCCGGCGCCCAGTTGAAAGTCGAGACTTACATGAAGATCGCGGGTCGCACCGCAGGCTGGGCACGCTTCCGGGGCGGTTTTGGAGAAGTTGTAAAGCGTGTCGAAAAGCTTCTGGTGCGTCGGATATTTCTTATGACATTGAATACAGTAAAAGAATTGCGCAGCCACGTCCGAGCCTCCTTTCCCGGAACTACGGAGTTCAGCCGCCAACTGCGATCGTCGCCGCCTAAGGCTCGACCGTAGCCTCATCCACCAGCATGATGGGGATGTCGTCCTTCACCGCATACACCCGGTGGCACTGCGTGCATTTGAGACTTTCCGGATTCTGCCGGTACTCGAGTGACTGTCTGCAGGCTGGACAAACCAGCATTTCCAGGAGGTCTTTGGCAACCATAACTCGGGCATTGTACGACACGCCCCGGAGCGGGACGTGTGACGAGGCTCACACGGGGAGGTTGCGGGGATCACCAAGATCAGGGGCCAGGGGCTAGGGGTCAGCTGCGGACAACCGGGTGTCAGACCTCAGCCCTCAGACCTAGGCACCCGACGCCCGACGCCCGATGCCCGACCCCTGACCCCCGACCCCTGACCCCCGACCCCTGACCCCCGACCCCTGACCCCCGACCCCTGACCCCCGACCCCTGACCCCCGACCCCTGACCCCCGACCCCTGACCCTCGAAACATTCGCCGGTGTAAGATTTATTCGGAAGCCACTAATCATGTCTGCCCTCATCCTCGATGGAACCAAGATCGCTCAGGACATTCGTGCCGAAGTTGCGGCCGAAGTCAGGACCATGTCGGCTGCGGGCGTCCGGCCCGGGCTGGTGGTAGTGCTGGTTGGACACAACCCAGCTTCGGAGATTTACGTACGCGGAAAGGTAAAGGCCTGCGAAGAGGTCGGCGTCTACAGTGAGAAGCTGACTCCCCCAGAATCCATCACCACTGCCGAACTGCTCAATCTGATCGAAGACTTGAACCGGCGCGAGGAGATCGACGGCATCCTCGTACAACTGCCTTTGCCTCGGCAGGTCGACTCGAAGAAGGTGCTGCTCGCGGTCGATCCTGCCAAAGACGTCGATGGATTCCATCCCATGAATGTCGGATTCCTATCGACGCAGCGCCCGGGACTTGTTCCATGTACGCCCGCTGGCGTGATGGAGATTCTGAAGCGAAGCAACATCCCGATCGCCGGTCGCGATGCCGTTGTCGTAGGGCGAAGCGACATTGTTGGCAAGCCCGCGGCCATGCTGCTGACCAATGCGAACGCGACGGTGACCATTTGCCATTCGAAGACGCACGATTTGCCGGGCGTATGCTGCCGCGCCGACATTCTCGTGGCAGCTATTGGCCGGGCGGGAATGATCACCCGCGACTTTGTGAAACCCGGAGCGGCGGTGATCGATGTCGGCATGAACACGGTCACAGGTCCCGTGGAATTCCAGCGCTTTTTCGCCGGGAACGCGAAGAGGGAAGAGACATTCCGCAAGAAGGGATCGACGTTGATTGGCGACGTGCATCCGGAAGTGGCGAACGTTGCAGGAGCGCTTACTCCGGTCCCGGGCGGCGTAGGGCCGCTGACCATCGCTATGCTGATGTTTAATACCGTGAAAGCGGCAAAGATGCGGCGCGGGAGCCGGGTGCCGGAGCTGTCGCACACCTAAATGCCTGTTCACCACAGAGGCTCAGAGACACGGAGAAGACAACGAGGACTTTCTCCGTGCCTCCGTGTCTCTGTGGTAAGAGCGCTCTCGGGAGCGCCATGCTGAAAGTCGGGTTGACAGGGGGGATTGCATCCGGCAAGACGGTTGTTGGCGAGATGTTTGTGGCGCTTGGGGCGCACCTGGTCCAGGCTGATCGGATAGCCCATTCCCTGATGCATCCGGGAGAGCCGGTTTATAACGAAGTGGTGCGGCAGTTTGGGCGGGAAATCCTCAATTCTGACGGAAGCGTAAATCGCGGAAAGCTGGCGGAACTGGCCTTCGGTCCTCCAGGGTCCGATAAGCGCTCTGCCCGCGTCGCGGACCTCAACAGGATCGTTCATCCAGCCGTGATTCGCAGCCAGGAGCAGTGGATGGATGCCGTCAGCCTGCAGGATCCGCATGGGGTCGCGATTGTCGAAGCGGCTTTGCTCATCGAAGCGGGGGCCGCCAAACGGTTTGATCGGCTGATCGTGGTGACCTGCAATGTCGAGCAGCGTGCCGAACGATTCGCCAACCGCCAGAAGATCGATCTCGAAACAGCCCGGACCGAGGTTGCGCGGCGGATGGCGGCCCAGTTGCCGGACGAAGAAAAGACCAAAGTCGCCGATTACGTGATCGACAACTCCGGCCCGCTGGAACGTACCGTCGAACAAGTGCGACAGGTCTGGGAGAAACTTCGAACAGCTCACTAACTCACCTCGGGGCCTAAATGCATCCCGGGAAGTGAGTTTGATTCTCGTTTACGAAACGAAACAATCAGTCCACGTGTTGTGCGATACCGGACACGTTCTGATTGTTTAGAATTAACCAGGGACCTTTGGGCGCCCGAATCACGTATTCGTCTTTAGGGTTCGAGATCAGGTCGGTCAAAACTCGAAATACCGACCACGGGGTATTCAAGCTATGAAAGTTGTGCGGCCTTTGATCCTTGCGATGGCCATCGCGGGAGCATTCTTCTACTTCACGACGTGGCGCTCGAATTCGGCCGGTGAACTGCATTCCACAAACTGGCTTTCCCGGCCTGATCAGGTGGAGATTACAGAAGCGGCGCAGGGAGAGACGCTCGACGGAGAAGAGCAGAACAATATCTCCGTTTATAAGAAGAACATCCCGTCGGTGGTGAACGTGACTTCACGCGCCATGACCTTTGATTTCTTCTATGGGCTGGTTCCACAGGAAGGACAGGGGTCGGGATTCGTGATCGATAAAGAAGGACACATTCTCACGAACTACCACGTGATCGCCGACGCCCGGCAGGTGGAAGTCACGATGCACAACCGTAAGAAATACAAGGCGACAGTGGTGGGCACGGACCCCTCGCACGATTTGGCAGTGATTCAGATCAAGGCGCCGGAACTGGTTCCGGCGGTGTTGGGGGATTCGCGCAACCTGCAGGTCGGACAGAAGGTATATGCCATCGGCAATCCCTTTGGACTGGCGGGTACGATGACCCGCGGAATTGTGAGTTCGATCCGCCCGGTGCGCGAACCGAACGGGGCCATGATAGACGAGGCGATCCAGACCGATGCGGCGATCAATCCGGGCAATTCCGGTGGACCGCTCATGAATTGGCACGGCGAAGTGATTGGCATCAATACGATGATCCTTTCCAACTCAAATCAAAGCGCAGGCATCGGTTTTGCCATTCCTATCAACACCGCGAAGGCCGTGCTGAACGATCTGATGACCCTGGGCCGGGTAAAGCGTCCGGCGTTGGGCGTGCGTACGGTGCCGGTGAGTCCTGAACTGGCCGACGAGATCGGATTGCCCGTCGATTTCGGATTGTTGATCATTGGCGTGGTGCCGGGTAGTTCCGCCGATCAGGCAGGGCTGCGCGCCGGAAGCGAGCGCGCTTACCTGGGCAACATTCCCATCATGCTCGGTGGAGACCTCATCGTGGCAATCGATGGCCAGAAGATCCAGGATCAGGACGACCTCACCCAGATGATGAACAATCACCGCGCTGGCGACACGGTGAAAGTCACCATTTACCGGAATAAGAAGAAGATGGAAGTGGACGTATCACTGGGCGAAGCGCGGCAGCAGGTGTAGGAGTGCGGCTCCCGGCATCCGGCTTCGGACCGCGCGCTTAACCTTTGTGCTCCTTCGTGTCCTTGGTGGTTGAAGCCTTCCTCATCCGTCTTGAAAAGCTCTCCACTTCGCGTTAGTCTTCTTACCTGCCTATGACCGCCGTCCTTTAATTCGGCTCTCTGCATCTCTCGGGCGAATCGTGCGCGAATGCGCGCGCACGGCGCTCCAGCCCTAGGTGCGCTTCAACTCAAGAAAGGACATTCCCAATGGAATTCGTAGATATGGCGCTCGCTCGTCGCCTGGAATCGTGCGAAGAGATGCCGCAAGTGCTGTACGCGAGAATCTTCAACAAGATGCGGCCTGAAATTGGGGCGGCGGAGGAAGAGATTTGTGGCGGTCACATGGCGTTTGCCGGACTCGGTTCTCCCATCGGACGGGCCACCGGGGCAGGGCTCGATCAGCCGTTCACGAAAGATCACGTGGATCGAATTGAGCAGTTCTACCGCGAGCACAAAGCCCCATCGCAAGTGGATCTGACTCCGCTGCATGGCCCGGACGTGTTCGAGATGTTCAAAGAGCGAGGCTATGCGATCGCAGAGTTGAACAATGTGCTGTATCGCAAGCTGGATCCGAAGGAAGACGTTCCGGCTCCTCCAGCCCACTGCGAGATCCGTCGTTCACCGGTCGAAGAGGCCGAAGTCGCGGGAGGGATCGTTGAGAGTGCGTTCTTTCCCGATGGCGCACCCGAGGCATATCGTGGACTGATCACCCCGCTGTATCAAATGGAGAACGCTCTTCCATTCGTAGCAACGATCGATGGAGAGCCGGTAGCGTGCGGTACGGGTCTGGTGATTCCCGAGCACAAGGTGTTTGCACTTTGTGGAGCGGGCACGCTCAGCGATTTTCGCAGACGCGGCCTGCAAACAGCTTTGTTGTGGGCCCGCATGCGTGCCGCAATCGAAGCGGGATGCGATTATGCAGTGGTGGTTACCCAGGGCGGGACAATCTCGCAGCGCAATGCCGAGCGACTCGGTCTCCGCGTGGCGTACAGCAAGGTCACCGTGATCAAGCAGAGTCCGTAATACTCTGGTCCGGCGGCAGCCTTGCTCGTGTAGGGGTGGACGCCTCGTCCGCCCCGCGAGCGAAGCGAGCGTGGGTTTGACGCCGCGCCGCTGTAGAAACGCTACTATAGGAACGATGACCTCCGACCTTAGTCTCCAGGGCAAACACATTCGACTGGAACCATTGGGCCATCACCATATCGACGGCTTGGTTGCGGCCGCAGCCGCTGATCCTTCTCTTTATCGCTGGAGCCCCGTTCCGCAAGGAAGGAGCGAAGCCACCACTTATATCGATACCGCCCTCGCATGGCGGGATGCGGGCACTGCGGTGCCATTCGCGATCATCCGCCTGCCAGATGAGACCGTGATCGGATCAACACGTTTCTGGAACATCGAGCGCTGGGCCTGGCCTGCCGGCCATCCTTCCCACGGCCGTGACGTTCCGGATGCCTGTGAGATTGGCTACACGTGGCTGGCGCGGTCCGCCGTGCGCACGGCCGCGAACACTGAGGCCAAACTGCTGATGCTGTGCCACGCTTTCGAAGTCTGGCAAGTGCTGCGCGTCTGCTTTCATACGGATGCCAGAAATCAACGTTCGCGCGCGGCGCTGGAGCGCATCGGTGCGCAATGCGAGGGCATCTTGCGCTCGCACAGAATGGCGGCGGACTTCATCCCGCGTGATTCCGTCCGCTATTCGATCGTGGCCGCCGAGTGGCCATCGGTAAAACAGAGGCTGATCGCGTTCGTGTAGGGGCGGACGCCTCGCACGCCCCGCGAGCGAAGCGAGCGTGAACGGGACATGTGCCGGCCGAAACGCCTACAGATCAACCGCAGCCCGCGGGCGTACATCCCTATCTGCTTCACGCGATCGTCTCAGGCTCAATCCCGTAGAATTCTTCCCACGATAGAAGCGGATCGCTGTGGGCATATCAAAGACTTGCAGCAGTGGGACCACGCCGCGGATATTAACGGTATCTCCCAGCGCGAGGGGCCAGAATATTATCAAACGACCGGACCGGAATGCCGCCGGAGATCTTGCATAATCTAGTGGATCAAGAGGATGCCATGAAAGTAGGCGAAATCCGCGAATACTGCCTGGGCTTTCCCGATGCCACGGAGAATCTGCAGTGGGGAGACGACCTCTGTTTCAAAATTCGCGGGAAGATCTTCGCCATAGTGGGCCTGGATAATCCCCGCCTCTGCTTCAAGTGCACTCCGGAAGCGTTTGCGGAACTGATTGAACGGGAGGACCTGCGTCCGGCGCCGTACGTCGGCCGCTACAAGTGGGTGATGGCGGATCGGTTGGACGCACTTGGCGCCGACGAGACTAAGGAGTTGATTCGGCAGTCGCATTCCATGGTGGCGAAGAACACGAAGAAAAAGTCTGTCAGAAGCCGGGGGAAGGCCACGAAACGATCGAGGAAGAGATAGATGATAGACAGTTGTTCCGCCGCGGTTTGCATTGAATCATTTGACTCTGCCCGCATGGCTCGGCTAGCCTCAAGAGTCCCATCAATTCCCTCAACCTGGCATGCGATCTCCGCGTAAACTGCTGCTTTTGTGGCTGACGCTCCTGGCTCTGGCGTGTTGTGCCTCCGCGTCCACACATCCGGTTCACGCGCTACACGGGATGGTGGTCAGCGTCCACGAACTGGCATCACAGGCGGGGCTTGAGATTCTGCAGAAGGGCGGGAATGCGGTGGATGCAGCCGTCGCGACCGGATTTGCCCTCACCGTCGTACATCCTCCGGCAGGAAATATCGGGGGCGGCGGCTTCATGCTGATTCGCATGGCCGACGGCAAGACTCACTTCCTCGATTATCGGGAGAAGGCTCCGGCAGCGGCGACCCGTGACATGTACCTCGACTCGCAGGGCAATGTGATCGAGGGAGCCAGCGAATACGGCTACAAATCCATCGGCGTGCCGGGATCGGTGGCCGGGATGGTCACCGCCGAGAAGAAATTTGGCAAGCTTACGCTGAAGCAGGTGATAGCGCCCGCGATCAAGCTTGCTCGAGACGGATTCGCGTTGACTTGGGGCGAGGCTCGGGATCTGCATGATTCGCATCTCGCAAACTTTCCGGAATCACGCCGGGTCTTCCAGCGCAATGGCGACTACTACAAGTCGGGAGAAGTTTTCCGCCAGCCTGACCTTGCGCGTACCTTGGAGCGAATCGCAGAGAACCCTGATGATTTTTATCACGGAGCGCTGGCGCACGAACTGGCAGCCGCCATGCAAAAGGGCGGAGGCCTAATTACCGCCGAAGACCTCGCCCACTACGAAGTAAAAGAGCGCGAACCGGTGCACGGGAGCTATCGCGGCTATGACGTGATCAGCGCCCCGCCACCCTCTTCGGGCGGGACGGTGCTGATCGAATCGCTGAATATTCTGGAAGGCTACGATTTGGCGAAGATGGAGAGCCGGTCTGCACAGTCGATCCACTTCACCGTGGAAGGATTCCGCAGGGCCTTTTTCGATCGGGCGGAGTTCATGGGAGATCCGGACTTCTCCAAGATTCCCGTGGCCCAACTTCTGGACAAAAAATACGCCGCGGCATGGCGGGAATCGATCGATCCGGAACATGCCAGCGTGAGCAAGGAATTAAAACGCCCGGCGATTTTCAGCGAGTTGGAACAATATGCTCAGTCGCACCCGCCTGCGGTTTCGCGGCGCGAATCGAACCACACGACCCATTACTCTGTGGTCGATGCCGAAGGCAATGCCGTTGCGGTGACCACCACCATCAACGACTGGTTTGGGTCGAGAGTAACTGCTGACGGCCTGGGATTTCTGTTGAACGATGAAATGGATGACTTCTCTTCGAAGCCCGGAGTTCCAAATGCCGACGGCCTGATTCAGGGCGCAGCAAATGAGATTGGTCCGGGGAAACGTCCGCTATCGTCGATGACGCCAACAATCGTCGTCCACAATGGAAAGACGGTGATGGTATTGGGCTCACCCGGCAGTTCGAAGATCATCACGACCGTTGCCAACGTGCTGATGGGAGTGGTCGATTATGGAATGAATCTGCAGGAATCGGTGAATGCGCCGCGATTCCACAATCAGTGGTTGCCCGATGTGGTAAATGTCGAGAAGTGGTTCTCTCCAGATACACTGAATGCACTCGGGAAAATGGGATACAAGGTCCAGGTTGGGCTGCACGACGGAGACGAAGCGTCGCCCTACTGGAGCGATGCTGAGTGCATTGCAGTCGATGAAAAGACGGGTGAACGCCTCGGCGCAACCGATGGTCGCAACAGCCGTGGCAAGGCCATGGGATACTAGTAAATCAATTGTTGATTGTTGAATTTTGATTGTTGAATAGGAATTGTTGAGTAGAGGGCCATGCTTATGCCTTTTCATTCAACCATCAACAATCATCATTCAACAATATTCTAGGGATTCGCATGCAGAGAGCAGTTTCAACCTATTTATTCGTGAAAGAGCGCCTGCATCCCGGCACCCTCGACGGGTTGACTCGTAGCGGTGTGCAGGCAATCGAGATCTTTGCGGCACGCCAGCATCTCGACTACGCCAACCGGAAGCAGCACGTGAAGGAAATCGCGGAATGGTTCCGGGGAAGCGGGATTCCGCTCAACTCGGTGCATTCGCCGCTCTACGCCGATTACGAGTGGGGACGCGCGGGTGCGCCTCCCCTCAACGTGGCGTCCACCGACCGTGCCGCCCGCGTTGACGCGATGGACGAGATCAAGCGCGCCCTTGAAATCGCAGAGCAGATTCCGTTCCGTTTTCTGGTGCAGCATCTGGGCACGCCCAACGAGAGTTTCAGCGAAAAGAAGTTCGAAGCGGCCATGACTTCGATTGAGCATTTGCGCGCGTTCGCGAAGCCGCTCGGTGTGAAGATTCTCCTGGAGAACATTCCCAACGAGCTTTCCACTCCCGACAAGTTGGTGGAAATGATCCGCAACGCGCATTTCGACGATGTCGGCGTGTGTTTCGACTTCGGGCATGCACACATAATGAGCTCTGTGCGTGAGTCTTTTGAGATCCTGCGCAACCAGGTCTGCTCCACGCACGTGCACGACAACGACAAGGATAAGGATCTGCATCTGTGGCCAGGGCAGGGAACCATCGATTGGAAGGAAGCCCTCGATCTGCTGCGCTCAGCCCCGCAGAGACCGCCTCTCCTGTTAGAGCTTGGAGAAGACGAGAAAGTGAATGCGCTCGAGAAATTGGGAGAAACGTTCGACAAGCTGGAAGCAACTGCATAATTGAGTAATTGTTAAATTTGGTAATTGAGCAATCGCGTCACGGTGTCCGAGCGGATGTTTCCGTCGTGTCTGTTTTGAAAAGCCGTGGCTTAAGAGTGTGCATGAGAACTGCTTTTCAATCCGTGCTGTGGGACAAGTGGGCAGGATTTGCGCCCCGGAGGGGGCGCCTGAGAATAGCCCGGCGCTTTCAGCGCCCGGGTAAAGTGGAACACTGAGCGCGTCCCGTAGGGACGCTTGAAAGTTCTCACGCGCACGTTTAGGCCGCGCCGTGCAGGCGGCGGTATGACGCGCCTTTAGGCGCTGAGGGTGAGTTCTTAAGATTACTCAAATGCCAAATTACCCAACCTTAAATCTATGTCTTCACCCGTAACTACTATCTCAGAAATCGGCAAGCACGAAGGCCAGACGGTCACCATTCGCGGCTGGCTTTATAACCTGCGCGAAAGCGGGAAGTTATTGTTCCCGCAATTTCGCGACGGATCGGGAATTATCCAAGGTGTCGTCCCCAAGAATGCGGTCACTCCGGAAGTGTTCGAAGCAATCAAGACGTTGACCCAGGAATCGAGCGTCATCGTCGAGGGCAAAGTGCGCGCCGATAAGCGCGCGCCCGGTGGATACGAACTCGACGTAGCCAACGTGCAGGTCGTGCAGCGTGTCCCGGAAACGGATCCGTATCCCATCACGCCCAAGGAGCACGGCACCGACTTCCTGATGGAGCACCGCCACCTCTGGGTGCGCTCGCAGCGTCAGGCTGCGATCTTGCGCGTGAGGGCGGAGATCATCAAGGCGGCCCGGGACTTCTTCGACGAGCACGGATTCACCCTGACCGATCCGCCAATCATCACTCCCGCAGCGTGCGAGGGCACGACCACGCTTTTCCCCGTCGACTATTTTGATGAGCAGGCGTACCTGACACAATCGGGCCAGCTCTATGCCGAGGCTATGGCAATGGCGCTGGGCAAGGTGTATTCCTTCGGCCCAACGTTCCGCGCCGAGAAGTCAAAAACCCGCCGCCATCTCACTGAATTTTGGATGGTGGAGCCGGAAGTGGCTTTCGCGACTCTCGACGACGTCATGGATATTGCCGAGGGCCTCATCAGCTTCATCGTGAAGCGATGTCTGGAACGCCGGCGCGTCGACTTGCAGACCATTGGCCGCGACATCTCCAAGCTGGAAAAGATCGAGCCTCCGTTTCCGCGAATCAGCTACGACGACGCCGTGAAGAACCTGCAGGAAGGCCACGCTAAAGGCGCGCTCGAATCGAAATTCGAGTGGGGTGGCGACCTCGGCTCCCCCGATGAAACCTATCTCTCGGCTCAATTCGACAAGCCGGTGATGGTGCATCGCTATCCCGCGAAGGTGAAGGCGTTCTATATGGAACCGGACCCGCAGCGACCGGAACTCGCGTTGTGCGTCGACGTGCTCGCGCCCGAAGGGTACGGAGAAATCATCGGCGGGTCACAGCGTATGGCCTCGCACGAATTGCTTCTACAGCGGATTCACGAACATGGCCTGCCGGAAGAAGCGTTCAAGTGGTATCTCGATCTGCGCAAGTTCGGCAGCGTGCCCCACGGCGGGTTCGGAATGGGTATCGAGCGCGCCGTTGCCTGGATCTGCGGCCTTGAGCATGTGCGCGAAACCATTCCGTTCCCCCGCATGTTGTACCGGTTGTATCCGTAAATGCTCAATCCCTGTGGGAGCATCTCCATGAAGAGACTTCTCTTTCTGTTGCTCGTATTGTCGTTGCCAGCCATGGCTCAACGTCCTGAGCACACACTCGATATCCCGGTTGAAAAGTGGTCTGGGAAAACTATCATGCTGATCGGCGCGCATGCCGACGATGATGCAAATTCGCACGGCACCCTCGCGTTACTGCAGGCGCACGGAAACCAGGTTTACGTGGTAACGCTCACGACGGGAAATGTGGGGACGCAGGACCCCAACTTGTCCCGGACCCAATTAGCGGAGATCCGCCGCCACGAAGAGCTGGCAGCATTGGCGGAGTTGGGCATTCCTGCCGACCACTACATCAATCTGGGTTACGACGATGGCCTGCTGGAATTTGAAGATCGTAAGGCCGTCGTGGAGAATCTCGTGCGCTGGATTCGGAAGCTACGTCCCACTGTGCTCATGTCATGGGACCCGGGTAAGAATTATCAGCGATGGCACAAGTCCGATCACCGTGCCGCCTCCTACTTGGCAGCCGATGCTGCCCGGGCAGCGATGTGGCGGTTGCTCTTCGAAGGCCAGATCACGCAAGAGGGACTGAAGGAGTACATGATTCCTGAGTACCTCTTCTACAACGACTACGATCATGACGATGAGAACACCTGGGTTGACATTAGCGATTTCGTGGAGAAGAAAGTGAATGCTTTCGCCAAATATGTAAGTCAGTACGGTCCGGGATGGAAGAATTACAAGGCGACTCTCTCGGACACGGAACTGAAGCAGATGAAGGACGATTCCCGCAACCATGTCAGGATGAAAGACGGCAAGCCAGTCGAAGGATTCCGCTACTATAAAGGCCTGCCCGACGGCTTGGGGAAATAGTAAGACTCTATGACGACCACTACCGTAAGCTCCACGAACATCTCTGGCCGTAAGATTCGCGTCATTGGAGTTCCCCTCGACCTCGGACAATCGCGCCGCGGCGTGGATATGGGCCCATCGGCTGTGCGCGTGGCGGGGCTGGAAGCTCGTCTTGAAGCCCTCGGCCATGAGGTTGAAGATGGCGGCAATGTACCGGTCGCGATTCCTGAGCAGAAAAAAGAAGGCGCTGCGAATGCCAAGTACTTGAAAGAGATCACGGCCACCTGTACCAAGCATGCTGAACTCGTGTTGAAGACACTCGAGGCCGGCAAGGTCCCCCTGGCGCTAGGCGGCGATCATTCCATGGCGGCCGGAACGGTTTCCGGTGTGGCCGAGTTCTACCGCAGACAGAACCGTCCTATCGGGCTGATCTGGATCGATGCCCACACCGACATCAACACGCCCGATTCCTCGCCGAGTGGCAACGTGCACGGAATGCCGCTGGCGGCGTTAATGGGACTCTGGTCTGGCGATCTCGCCAACATCTACGACTTTTCTCCGAAGGTGAAGCCTGAAAATTGTGTCCTCGTCGGTGTGCGCGACATTGACGCCGTCGAGAAAGAGAACGTCCGCCGCGCCGGGATCGGCGTCTTCACCATGCGCGACATCGACGAGCGCGGTATGCGCACCGTGATGGAAGAGGCTCTCCGGATAGCCGGGCGCGGCACCGCCGGATATCACATCTCCCTCGACATGGATTGGGTCGATCCCGAAGACGCACCCGGCGTGGGCACTCCCGTGCGCGGAGGCGCGACCTATCGCGAGGCCCACCTTGCAATGGAGATCATCGCCGATCACGGTCGCATGCTGAGCTTTGAAATCGTCGAGGTGAATCCCGTAATCGACGAGCACAACCAGACCGCGGATCTCGCAGTGGAATTGGCTCTGTCGGCGTTCGGGAAGAAGATCCTGTAACTCCTCTGCGCCCCTCTGTGTCCCCTGTGGTGAAAGATCTTAGATGCTCACCACACGGGACACAGAGGTACACGGAGGAATCTATCCTGCGATTGACGCACAACCGTCTCCCCGTCCACACTGAATAGTCATGGAAAAGCTTCGAGTCGGAGTTCTTTTCGGCGGACGCAGCGGCGAACATGAAGTCTCGCTGCTCTCGGCTGCGTCGGTTCTTAATGCCATCGATAAAGAAAAGTATGAAGTTGTTCCCATCGGCATCACCAAGGATGGCCGCTGGCTCACAGCCGAACACGCCGAGAATCTTCTCACCGGCAAACTCATGCTTGAGCCGCGCAATCTGCGCGCCGGCGATCCGGACATCACGCAACCAGCAGCCGTACTCGCCCGCGGCGAGGCGGTGGTGGTGCCTCCGGAGCCAGTCCATCGCCACAGCGGCCTGGTGCCATTCCAGACGGATTCTTCTCCCATGCGCCGCGCAGCCGATCGCGCCATCAACGTCGACGTGATCTTTCCCGTGCTCCACGGCACGTTTGGCGAGGACGGCACAATTCAGGGTCTGCTAGAACTCGCGGATATTCCCTACGTCGGCGCCGGCGTCCTCGGCTCCGCCGCAGGCATGGACAAAGACATCATGAAATCTTTGTTCATCGCCGCCGGACTACCCATCGTGAAGCACGTGACCATCCTGCGCAGCGATTGGGCAAAAGACCCGAGGAAAGTGGAGAAGAGCGTCGCAAAATTGAAGTACCCGGTCTTCGTGAAACCAGCGAACCTGGGATCGTCCGTCGGCATCAGCAAAGCTCACAACAAGAAGGAACTCGGCCCGGCGATCGAAGAAGCCGCAAAGTACGATCGCAAGATTGTGATCGAACAGGGCGTCGGAGGCAACAAAGACAAGGCCCGCGAAATCGAGTGCTCCGTCCTGGGCAATGATGAAGCTGCTGCGTCTGTGCCGGGAGAAATTGTCCCCATCAAAGAGTTCTACGATTACAACGCCAAGTACCTCGACGAGGGATCGAAGCTGATCATCCCCGCCAAGCTTACGAAAGCCGAGACGAAGAAAGTCCAAGAGCTGGCCGTGAAGGCTTTCAAAGCGGTGGACTGTTCCGGCTTGGCACGTGTCGATTTCTTAATGGATCCGAAGACGCGGAAAATCTACGTGAACGAGATCAATACGATGCCCGGCTTCACCGCGATCAGCATGTATCCCAAGCTCTGGGCCGCATCGGGCCTGGAATATTCCGACCTGATTGACCGCCTAGTCCAACTAGGCATTGAGCGGCACGAGGACAAGAAGAAGAATCAATACAGTCGCTAAAACCCTTCAACCACAATCGGCACGAAGTGTCACGAAGGATTCTCAGACAAGAAGTCTTCCTCCGTGTACCTCTGTGCCCTCTGTGGTGAATGCCTTTGACTCACTTCTGGCAGACAAAGTTCGCGGCATCACTCGTATCCCCATTCCCCTTGTACTTCGTGGCCGACGGATACGGGCACAAAGGCCGCGTCATCGTCGCATGCGTGCGGTCCTGCCCTACGAACTTCGAAGCAATAACGGTCGAAGGCGCTGTCCCTCTTTCCACCCACTGCTCCAACGAAGCATCCAAACTATGCTGCGGATCGTCGAACTTCAGATCTCCGACCGCCCCGAATGAATCCGGCCCAGGTCCGCCGCCGCAGTGCTGCACGCCCGGCGCCATGTAGAGTCGCACAAAGGAGTCCACATCCTTTTGCCCCATCTTCTTGATCACGCTGTCGTAGTAATTGATCGTGTTCAGCGCCGTGATCGCCGGGTCATTCCAGCCGTGATACACAATCAACTTTCCGCCACGAGCTTTGAACGGTTTCAAATCCGCATTTGTGGCGTTCAGCGCCTGCGCAGTTTTTTCGTTGGCAGCTTTCAAGTCCGAATCTACTTTGAACGTTTTGTAATCCCAGTCCGCTTTCTCGTAAACGAATCCGGAGAAAAATCCATTCCCGAAGAATGCCATCAGGCTCTTCGCCGGAGCCGGACCCGTGATCCACAGTCCCCAGCCGCCTTGACCTTCCTCAGCTCCAGGCAGATAACCGGGATAGACCACGTGTCCCTTGGAATCGAGCGTTCCCTCATAGAGCTTCTTCAGTGCCGTAACCTGCGCAGCGGTCAAGCACTTGTCAGAATCTTCCGCCTTGCACTGGATCGTCGCCGGTTCGAAGTGACACTGCCGCGGATCATTCAGAATTCCGTCGCGCACCCCGTCGTCTTCGTCGCACGCTGCGTTCACGGCTGCGCCAATCGTAGGAATCTTCGCTGGAGGAATGAAACTCGCCGGATCCAGTGTCAGGGCCTGCGTATCGTAGGCCGCCGTTGTGAGCAGAGGCGTCCAGTTGTTCGCTGGAGCGCCCGCCAGAATCCCGTCATAGTCCTCGGGATATCGTTGCGCTTCCATCAGCGCCTCACGCCCACCGTCGGAACATCCAGCAAAGTATGAGCGCTGTGGAGCCTTCGCATAGTAAGCCTGAATCAAAGTCTTGGCCACGCGCGTCATCTCGTGAATCCCGCGATGGCCGAAGTCAACAACCTTCTCCGGATGTCCGATCGCCCAGGCCGCATCAATTGGTGATCCCGTATGCCCCGCGTCGGTCGCCGTCGCTGCGTATCCGTTCTTCACGGAGTTGGCGAGTTGCATGGCGTCAATCAGTCCCGCAAACCCGCCATTGCCGATACCTTGCAGCTTCCCATTCCAGCCTGACACTGGAAGCCAGACTTCGAGTTTGATGTCGGAATCAGAAGTCGGCTTGGCCTCCGCGACAACGCGGCAGAATGCCGGAAGACTCTTGTACAGCGCAGTGATGTCAACTCCGCTGAAGGGGGCTGGCGGCCCATTGAAAGTTCCCGCCGCAACTGTCTGCGCGAGAGTAATCGTGGCGTTCGGAACTTTCGCCCCACTCAGACGCTCGCACGCGTCCTGCGCCCAAGCCGCTATTCCCGAGAAAATCACAATGCAGACGATGGCCCATTCACAGCAATGTGTGCGTCGCATGAATGCCTCCTGATTGCAATTATTGCGGCCCAGCTTTTTCTATAAATGCCGCCTGATCTGCCTTCATCTTCTTCAGGCCGTCGCTAGGCAGATACACCATATGCCCGGCATCATAGGTCGCAAACGAAATGTTGTCGCGATATTTCTGCGGCAAGTTGAGATGATCGACCGTGTAGTTCGCCGCGTAGTAGGGCGTGGCCAGGTCATAATAACCTTCCATCACCAGAATCTTGAGATAAGGATTCTTCACGATCGCCTGTCGCATCGCAGAAGCTGTATCAGGGAATCCCTGGATCGCCGATCCCCAATCCCATGTATCACCGCCCGGGCCGCCTCTCGGCGCCCGCACGTTGTAGGGCATGTCGACCTTGTATCTCAGTTCGGTGCGCAGATAGTTATTGAACACCGAAGTGAACGGAGGCTGCGTCGCTGATCCCGTGGGATCGTAGAACGGCGTGTCGAGCAATCCGTTGGGATCGGGCCCGGTGTAGCGCCCGTCAAGCCGTCCTACCCGGAGCTTCTGATCGATCAGCAGATAGTGCGTGAACTTCTGAACGTTGATGCGCAAGTTCGCCTCGTCGATTACTTCCTTACTTAATCCAGTGAAGTGCGCGAGCTGGTCAACAATATTCTGTCGTTCCTGCGGCGCGAGCGCGTCTCCCTTGTCGAGCGCGTGCTCATACTCCGTAGAAGCCCACTGCTCCGCCTGCTGCCGGGCGTGATTCATATCCTGCGCCAGATCAGACGCCAGCTTGTGGTGATACCCGGCGATCATCGTGAACGACGGAATCAAAAAGACGTAAGGCTGGTCGTTAGTAGGATTGTCTTCCAGCGTTTCGAAATTCAGCACCGTCGACAGCAGCGTAATGCCGTTGAACGAGATGCCTCGGTCGGCGAGATATCCAGCGATGCCAGCCGCACGAGTCGTGCCATAACTCTCTCCCAGGATGAACAGCGGAGATGACCAGCGCTCGTTGCGGCTGATGTAGAGCCGTATGAATTCGCTGAAAGACTCGATGTCTCCCTTCACGCCCCAGAATTTCTTGAACATCTCCTGATCGGCGGCCCGGCTGAAACCCGTGCCAATCGCGTCGATCAGCACCAGGTCGCTCTTGTCCAGCAGCGTATAAGGATTGTCCTCGATGCGATACGGCGCCGGTGGCATAAATCCGTCGGGCTTGAGCACGACTTTGCGTGGACCGAGCGCGCCCATGTGCAGCCAGATCGATGCCGAGCCGGGTCCGCCGTTGAATGCGAACGTCAGAGGCCGCTTCGCCGCATCCTGCCCATCGAGCGTATAGGCGACGTAAAACATCTCTGCCTCAATCTTCCCGTCACCGCGCTTGATCGGCAGCCGTCCCGCTGTCGCGGTGTACTTGAGCGGTTTCCCGTCGACGGTGATCTGGTGATGCGTCACCACCGGCGGCACCTCAGTCATGTCGTAACGCTCTTCTTTGTCTTTCTCTCTATCCGCCGGGGCTTCGCGGATCGCGGGCTTCTGCTCGGGAGGCGTCTCCGGCTTCGGAGCGTTTTCCGCAGTTTTCTCTGCGGGCGGCGGTGTTGTCGTTTGCTTGCGTGGGGCGGCAGGTTTTGTCGAAGCAGGCTGTTGGGCAAAACAGAAAGTGCATGTCAGGCAAACAATACTCAGCAATGCAGCGGACACCAGATCTTTCTTCATCCGTCCCTCGCGAATTCAGTTATGCCCCTGGCAATCAAGACCTCTCCCGAGTGCAAAAAATTGTACACCCCGGCACGGAGAGCTATTCCGAACTTGTCATCCTGAGCCGCGGTTTATGCGGCGAAGGACCTGTGCAACTCGCTGGCAGCGTCGATGCTGCCGGCAATTGGCAATTCGCCGGCGGCATCGCCAGCCCGCAGAGTTGCATAGGTCCTTTCGCCGCCAAAAGACGGTGCCTCAGGATGACATGGCGAAGGCGTTTTCCATAGATCAATGTCCATTCGTCACAGACTTGGACACTGCACAGGAATTTGCTCAAACCCAATAGGGTCGCCGCTAGAACCTCGGACAGGCCGCGGATCGTATCGGCGTGCGATGGATCCTTCGCTACGCTCAAGATGACAAACTCACGGATTACACAAAAAAGTGAACAGCTTTGCACGGACGGAGAGAGCAGAAGCCCCTCCTCACTCCTCCCGCAACGCCTTCACCGGATCCAGTGCCGCAGCCCGCCGCGCCGGTATCCACGACGAGAATGCCGCGATCAGTAAAAACAGCACCACCATCGCGACATAAGTCGCGGGATCGCTCGCCCGCACACCGACCAGCATCGCTGTCATCAGTCGCGTCAGTCCAAACGCCGCGACCAGGCCACACCCGATTCCAATCGCGCTCAGGCGGAATCCCTGGGCAACCACAAGTTGGAACACTCTGCCCGGTTCGGCGCCCAGCGCCATGCGAACGCCGATTTCGGCAGTGCGGTGTCGCACCGTGGTTGCCAGCACCCCATACAATCCCACTCCTGCTAGGACTCCCGCGACGGTCGCAAACACCCCGATCAGCAGCAGCGAGAATCGCGTTCCCGATTGCGCCTTCTGCATGAGAGCATCCCCGGTCTGAATCTCGTTGACCACAACTTGCGAGTCCACCTCACGCACCGCCGCGCTTACGACGTTTGCATAATTTGCCGGATCATTCCGCGTGCGAATCGTCCAGAAATTCACCGCGCCCGCTCCTACAAACGCATCCGTGAAATAAATCTGTTCCCGCCCGATTTCCGTCAGTGAGCTTTCACGCTGGTGCCCGACCACGCCAACGATCTGCACCCACTCCGCCTCCGGCGTGCGCACACGAACCAGAATCCGGCGGCCCACTGCCGATTGTCCGTGGAATGCCTTCCTGGCAAGAAGGTCGTCGACTACCACAAAATCGCGCTTGGGTAAGTTGTCGTCCTCTGTAAACGTTCTGCCCTCGAGCAACCGAACGTGCATGGTTTCAAAGTATCCGGGCAGCACAATCGCATTGTCGGATGCCTGAAACTTGCTGGCGTCCGCCTGCGCCTCCTCGGTCCCCCAGCGGTTTGGAAAGAATCCGGGTTCGAATGGGAACCGGTTTGCTGCCGTCACGCTCTCCACGCCGGGAATCGAACTCAGCCGGTCTTTCACTGCGCGCGCGAATACGGCGAGCTTCTCGGGTGTGTCTGCGTTTCGCGGCGTCCCGGCGATCTGGAAGATCAATAGCCGATGCGGGTCGAAACCCGGATCGATATGTTGCAGTTCGAAGAAGCTGCGGAACATCAATCCCGATCCGACCAGCAGCACAAAAGAAAGCGCCACCTCAGCCATCACGACTACGCTTCGAAGTGCATTGCCTCCCATCAGTCCGGCATTTCGTCCCGAGCCGCGTAGCAGATTTGCAACGCCCGGCCGCGATGCGCGCCATGCCGGCAGCATGCCGAAAATCCCGATCGCCGCCAGGCACGCCAGCGCCGTGAACCCAAGCACCTGAAGGTTGATCTGGATCGTCTCCAGCCGCGGCAAGTCCTCCGGAGCCAGTCGTTGCAGGACGCGAATGCCCATCCATGCCAGTGCCAGCCCTCCAATCATGCCGATGACCGCTAGCATCGCCGCTTCCGTTAAGAGCGGCACCAGTAAGCGCCACCGGTTCCCGCCGAGTGCTGCCCTCACCGCAAGTTCGCGCTCCCGCAAGGATGCGCGTACCAGCAAAAGATTAGCCACGTTCGCGCACGCAATCAGCAGTAGAAAAACCGCCGCTCCCATCAGCGCCACGATTGCAGGACGCACCTTCGCAACCATGTGTTGCCGCAATGGCTCCAGCCCGATGTGGTAGCCGGCTGTTCCCGAAATCAGATAACTCTTCCGCGTTTCGGTGGCGACTTTCTCCACGGCCTGCAGTGCCTGGTCGAGCGTTGTTCCGGCTCTTAGTTTTCCAATCGCGCGAATCCCAAACTGATTTCTGTTGGCCGCATCGTAGTCAAGCCGATTCGCGATCCACACGTCGGGCGCAGGCTCCTCCTCTGCATCTGGCGGGAAGTAGAGCCGAAAATTCGGGGCCAGCACTCCCACCACGATCGGACTCGGTCCGTTTGCCGTCTTACCGATCGGGCGCCCCAGAATGGAATTATTCGCGCCAAAGCGGCGGCGGAAATACTCGTAGCTGAGCACGGCCATGACAGGCTTTTGCGCCGGTTGCGGAGCTCCTGCTGCAGCGGCCGGCTGTGGCGCGCCGTCCTCCTCTTGAAAGTCGCGTCCCATGACGACGGTCCCGCCCAGCATCCGAAAGAAATTGGTAGTGGCTACCGCCGTCTTGACCTCTTCGGGCGTGCCATCGTCGTGAACGATGACCTGCCGGAAAGTGGTCACGCCGGCGTAATCTTCAAACGCGTTCTTCGTCCCATCGCGCATGTCGATGAAATCGGCATTCGAAAATGGAAGGTCACGCACATGGCGCTGCCGCAATTCCATTCCCGCAAACACCAGCCGATCGGCATCCTTGTAGGGCAGCGGCTGCAACAAAACCGCATGGGTGACGCTGAAGATTGCGGTGCTCGCCCCAATGCCGAGCGCAATCGTCACAACCGCAGTCAACGTGAACAGCGGACTCCGCCAGAGAACCCGAAGCGCGACCTTCCAATTCTGTAGTGCCACAAAACCCTCCTGAGAGTTGGGGTCACATTATGCCTCATCGACGGCGCAGAAATGTCTCCTGGGAAAGTTGCTAGTGTAGTGCGTCAAACAGATCGACACTCACAAGTTACCGGTTTCCCCCGTGATCCTCTGTGCCCTCTGTGGTTAAAGCCTTTGACCTCGTCACCGACCACCACGGAGCACGCGGATCGAGACAAAACACTTACGTTCACCATTTCCGACGCACTCCCGGCAAGAGTGAACCCCCACAGTGAGGACCGCCCGCTCATTGTAGTTAAGTCCTTGCAGTTCAATATTTTGCCCCTAAGTTATTGAGCCCCATAGATTAATTCACGATTCCACGCTAACGGCATTAATATACTTGCGGAATCAAACCGCTAGTGTAATGATGTCGGAAAGCGAGAACCTGTGAGGTGTCAAATTCAAAATTAGCAGTCTCGCTCGTGCGCTCGCTATTTTGCGGGTTGCCAAGGCAGGAGAAACGCATGGCTGTCTTTGTGTCCGCGTCCGACGAGTCAGATGGCGGCCACCATCGTAGTAAGTTTTGGCATGGTGGTTGGCTAGCACCAGAAACTGACTGGTATACCTACTTTGCCCCTGCATGGCAGGAGCGAGTTTTAGATTCGGAACCAAAGATTCCGTTCCTCCACATGACGGATATACGCGATCCCCAGTGGCTTAGTGCGCACCATATCACTTGGGATGAGGCGCAGGAGAAATTGGACGCAGCTGCGGTGACGATTGCCCAAATGGGGAGCCTACATCCAATAGCCACAAACTCCAATGCTGGTGCATTTATTGATGCACACGGAAAAAAGAAGATCGTCCAAAATATAAGAGATAAAAGGGCCTACCGATACCTTGTCGATCACTTCTCGTTCAATGTCTATGTATTTGCAGTCTTGGATTATATCCACCATGAGCATCCAAGCACAGAGAAAGTCGATTTCGTAGTTGAGTTAAAAGAAGGGGTATTCGATAAACTGAAGCAGTTCTATGATACATTCGCGGATTCCCTCGCCTACCTGCATCGCCCTGAGTTAATCAAATATCTTGGGGAGCTAACAGCGGTTAGCAAGGAGCGCATTCCTGTACAAGCTGCCGATATGCTGTGCTGGCACATATCCCGCGCTGATTTGGGACTACTTAAAGGCCGTGATGAATTACGTGCGGCAATGATATTCAACAGGTACGCTAACCCTATCGACATACAAGACGAGATCCACTTTGCGTTGGCGAAGAAATTTACGGAGACGTTGAATGAATCGAAAGACGGAGTTTCAAAAGTTCGACGACACAATGAAAGAACTAATCCAGGTGCGTCATGAAGAATTAAAAGCAGAATTGGAGCGAGAGAAGGCGGGAAAAATAGCGCGGAAGGCTAAGAAGAAGCCTTCCGCTGAGGACCGCAATTCGGGAATAAAGGGGAGCGAATAATGGTTGCACTGCGTAAACAGTTCTGCGTGTCGCTAGAAGATATCAAATTCGTGTCGATTACATGCCAGCACTGCGGTGCAACCTTGACGCTGGATATGACGAGAACCACCGAGTCGCAAACAGAGCATAAGTTCTTTGCGCCCCGAACATGCCAAGTGTGCATGGAGCAGCATGACTCGGCAATTGCGAATCTGGATAATTTTCGCACTGCATATTGTTCGCTATCAGCGATCTCGAAAAGGCTTACTTTTTCGGGTGCTTCAGAGATCTCGATTTCGGACCGCGACGCCGATAAAACCGACTAGAACGGAACTTGTTCTTCTTCCGTCTTACCAGTGACCTCGGCGAAGGTGAGGCGCTTGCCGACGAACATTGGCAATGCAGTTTCGAATCGCTGCAAGTCGGTCATTGGAGTTTTGTCTTCATGTTTGCGGTGGTTGTACCGGAAAACTTGCTCATCGACGTAACGCTCAAGATGAAAAGGCTCGACAGCAACGTAGGTTCCCTTGAGAGTTCGCTTCAGCAGACTCCAAAAGTTTTCGATGCCGTTAGTGTGAACCTGCCCGTTTACATAAGTCTCCATGTGGTTTACAACGTCATGAACAAAGTTATAGTTAACCTTGTCATATCCGACCGCTTCATCGGTATAGACCTTGGTGCCGTGCTTCACTTCACTCAACAGGGTAGCCTGGAGAGTCTCACGCTTTACGTTTGGAATCACTTTCGCGCGGACGGTGCGCAAATCTCGGTCAAGCATTCCCATGACGGCAGTCTTGCCCATGGAGCCACCAGTGCGACCACCCTTTTCGGATATGAAACGCTCACGGCGATCCTTGTGCATATTCTTAAGTTTGCCGCCAACGAAAGTCTCATCGACTTCAACCGGGCCAGAGCCACCACCGATCTTGGTCTTGGTTCCGAACTTCTTAGCATTGAGCGAGAGCCCCAAGCGAATGCGGTGCAACATAAACCATGCCGACTTCTGGGTAACGCCGATGGCTTTGGCAATCTCGTAAGACGAAACCCCGTTCTTGCAGTTAGACAGCATCCAGACGGCAGTCAACCACTTATCCGCAGGGATCGGAGAGTCTTCCATCACGGTGCCGACCTTGGCCGAAAACTGGCGCTTGGGGTGGACACTCTTGCATTGCCACTTGCGCTGATTCTTCAGGAAAACCACGTCCTCCCGACCGCAACGGGGGCAGTACACGACGCCATCAGGGAACCGCAGGCGCTTCATGTACTCCAGAGCATTATCAGGATTAGAGAAAAAGAGGATTGCGTCTTGCAATGTCTTTGGTTTCATGTTCTTGCCGTCCATATGTATAAGGTAGCACACAGACGATGATTCGTCAAGTATATTATTGCCACGCTAACTTATAGATTCTATTGGACCCAGAGGGAGGGGGGATCGGCGCCTTCCCTGAACGGAGTCGAAGTGCGTCTTTCATGGTTGATGCATTCCTCCTCAACTTCCCCCTTGACGTCCGGTTGGTCGGTTCTATACCATCACGAGAACAAGTTCGCTCTTCGGAGCGGACCTGAATTTCATGCAGAGTGGCTGAGGGACGAGCCCTGAGACGCCACGGCAACCGATCCGGGATCATATATCTCGGATGTCTGGTGCCAACTCTCTCCTGGAAACAGGGAACATGGGATTCGGCAAGCGCGCTGTATTTGCTTTCCGATAGCCTCTTTTCCTTTTCCTGGAAAAAGAGGCCATAGTTTTTTATGGCCAATTTTTCCGGCTCGTCCTCAGCTATTCGCAAGTGATTCCGAGTTTTCGGAATAAGAAAGGCGAGTAGCCGTCATGTCTCACTACGAATTGCGGTGCCGCGAATGCGGACGGACGTGGGGAAACCAGCCCCGCTCCATCTGCGACGATTGTTTCTCCCCCCTCGAAGTCGCTTACGACTACGACGCATTGAAAGCTTCTGTCAGTCGTGAGCGCATCTCGCAGCGGGCACCGAACATGTGGCGCTACTCCGAACTGTTGCCCCTCCCCCCAAGCTTCACCCCGCGTTTGCCGGTTGGCTTCACGCCGCTCTTCAACGCGCCGCAGTTGGCGCAGAAGTTGAGCGGCACTGCTGCTGCAGGAAATCTGTACATCAAGAACGACGCAGTTTGTCTTCCCACGTTGAGCTTCAAGGATCGTGTCGTTGCCGTAGCCCTCTCCCAAGCTCGTGCTTTTGGCTTCGACACCGTCTCGTGTTCCTCGACGGGAAACCTGGCAAACGCGGTTGCTGCACACGCGGCGCGCGAAGGCCTGAAGGCATGGATCTTCATCCCGTCTGATCTCGAGCCTGCGAAGATTCTCGGCACGAACGTTTTCGGCGCCAAGGTTGTACGCATCGCCGGGAACTACGATCAGGTCAACCGCCTCTGCTCGCAGATCGCAGACGAACATCGTTGGGGATTCGTGAATGTCAACCTGCGTCCGTACTACGCGGAAGGATCCAAGACCGTCGGATTTGAGATCGCCGAACAACTCGGCTGGCGTCTGCCCGACAACATCGTCTGCCCTATGGCTGGCGGATCGTTAATCACCAAGATCAGGAAAGCGTTCGATGAACTGATCAAACTAGGTCTGGTCGAACCGAAGGAAGTGAAGTTCTTCGGCGCGCAAGCGACCGGATGCTCTCCGATCTCGACTGCGGTAAAGAGCGGCAGTCCTGAGATCGAACCGCAGAAGCCGAATACCATCGCGCGCTCGCTCGCGATCGGTAATCCCGCCGACGGACACTACGCCATCAAGACCATCAAGAACAGCGGAGGATGGAGTGAAGACGTCAGCGATCCGGAAGTGGTCGACTCGATCCGTCTGCTCGCGGAGAGCGAAGGCATCTTCACCGAAACCGCAGGCGGAGTTACGGTCGGTTGTGCTGGCAAGTTATATCGTCAAGACCGTATTCTGCCGGATGAAACCACGGTGCTGTGCATCACCGGAAATGGTTTGAAGACCACGGATGTGCTCGCTGGTGTGTACAAGACAGAGCGGCCGATCGCTCCGAAGCTCGCGGAGTTCGAGGCGCATCTGCAGCAGACGCTGGACTTGGATGAAGTTCCCGGCGTTGTCGCCGCAGCGCAAGAAGCCGCGGAGATTGGAGCATAGGCATGCCGATTACGGTCAGCATTCCAACCGCATTGCGACGTCATACCGAAGGAGTGGCCTCGATCACGTGTGCCGCGGCGAATCTTGGTGATTTGTTCTCGGTGCTCGACGAGAAGTTCCCCGACCTGAAGCCGCACCTGCGTGACGACAAGGGCCAGATTCGCCGTTTCCTGAACATCTACGTGAACGAAGAGGACATCCGCTTTCTGGGCGGACCATCCTACGCGTTTCAGGAAGGCGACGAAGTGCTGCTGGTGCCATCGATCGCGGGCGGCGCGCAGTAGTCCGGCACTTAAATTCCACCCTGCAGCGAATCGAGTTGGATATCGCGCGTACCTCACGTGCAGCGCTCAATTTGGAGTTCCCCACTGATCACAGAAACATCTTGCCAACATTGGTTGTGATCTCCTGTTGGTTCTCTGCTAACGTTCGCACGTTTTGTGTGCGTAGATCTCGGGAAATCTACAAGACGGTTCAACACACCTGTGCGCACAGATTCCTCTTTGGATGTGAGGTTTCGAGCGCGATTGCGATTGAAGAATTTACATTTCGATGACCACAATTCACGCTATCGCTTTCACGTCGACAACGTCTGAATCGGCATCGTCGCCGCGCCCGCAGCGGAGTTTGCCGTCTCAGTTGCAACGAACGAGGATGCGCGGCAGCGATTCCGGAGTGGTCTATGACGGGTCGCTCAATCGCGGTAGTTCTTCTTCTCCTCGGCAGAGCCTGCGCACAATTTGGATCTACATCCTCTGACGTCGTAGCACGACTGCGGGTACGAGTCACCTTCGGGGATCATGCTCCCTGTAACTCCTCGACTCGCGTTGTGCTCACTGGAGCCATGGGCTTCGCCCTCGCGGAAGGGCCGGTGAACGGCGAATGCACGGCAGAATTCTTCGACGTGCCATCTGGACGATATCGTGTAACCGTGCAAGGTGCAGACGCCTCGAATGCTGACGAAGGCGATGTCGAGGTCAATTCGGTTGTCACTCAGGACCTGGAAGTTCGGGCAAAGCACACTGAAGACTCGGATCCGAGTGCGTGGACCGCACACGCAAGCTTCATCTCGGTGAAAGATCTCGGAGTTCCATCAAACGCCGCAAAGGAATTCGAGAAAGCGAGTCGTCTGATCGCAAAGCAAGACTGGGCAAAAGCTACAGAACGCCTGCAAAAGGGCCTTGCACTTTATCCCAATTACGCGACCGGATACAACAATCTCGGCGCGGTCTATTCCTTCTTGGGAAACAACGCGCAAGCGCGCGAGGCGTTGCAACAAGCGATTAGCCTGGATGATCGTCTGGCGCCAGCGTACGTCAACCTCGGTCGTCTCAGTTTTCTGGAGAAGGACTATCCCGCTGCGGAATCTCTGTTAACCCGAGCCATCAGTCTGGCTCCCACTGAGAATGCAGAAGAACTGTTTCTGCTCGCTTACTCTCAGCTCACCGATCATCATCTGGATCAGGCCCTTCAGACAAGCCGACAAGGACACACTGCAAACCTGAATCACCACGCCTATTTGCACCTGGTTGCTGCCAACGCTTGCGAGCAACAGAGCAAGATCGCGGATTCGATGTCCGAGTTGGAAGCTTACCTTAGCGAAGAACCAAACGGCGTTCGGTCAGAGAAAGTCCGAAAAGCCTTGGCAACATTTCAGGCGCAAACTGCGGCACGTTGAGCGCCGCTACAGCGGACTAGTATTGCGGCTCGGCTGAAACTTGTCCGGTTGATAAGCGCAGTTCTTTCGAACGATCGATGACCCACTGCGGAAATACTGGCGCTCCTTGCGGAATCTTGCCTTGCGTGATGGCCCAGTGATCGATCCAGCCGGTTCCTTCTTCTCCCACGTAGGTATCGGGCAAGCTGTAGACGGGGTCGCTAAGAGCGTCTTGCAGCGGGATGAAGCGATACCCTCGTTTGCGCAGAACGTCGAGCAACTCGCCGATGTGATCGGCTTCCAGATTGCTCGCATGCAGTAACAGAATCTGTTTTGGTTCGTAACCCACGAGCTTGGCGGATTGCTGCTCGGAGTAGGCGAATACCGCGTCGTGGTAAGCGAGATAGTCCTTCACAATTTGTTGTTGCATGGCTGTATCATTGCGCTTCTTGGCGTCTTCGTAGATGCCGGCGAATGCCCAATCCCATCCATCCAACGTGATTGGTGCGATCCGATATCCGCGCCGCGTTAGAAATTCTTCGGCCTTGCGGCGGGTTTCGAGATCGCGGCCGGTGTCCAGATAGGGGTGGCGGAAGTAGCGCAGCTTCATCTTGCGCTGCGCCACCAGCATGCGTGTGACGGTCTCACCCTGGACGACATCGTCTTCCCAATCTTTCAATTCCCGCTGGTTGAGTGACATGTGGCTGAAGGTGTGATTACCCAGTTCGAATCCGTAATCGAGCCACATCTGCAATGCCTTGATGCGCTCGTCGACCTCTCCGGGTTTGTAGAGCTTCTTCTCGTTCACGAATCCAACCACCGGAATCTTCTGGTCTCGCAGCGTCGTCAGCAGCTTAGTGGTCATGGCCGTGATATCGGCAGCGGGCAAGCGGTCGGCCATCCCAGCGGGAAGGTCGTCAATCGTGACTGCGACCTGACGATCGAGTTTGGGCGCTTGGGAGAAAGTGCACGGGCTGAATACAACTAACAAAGGGATGACGAAAAGAAGCCGTCGGGTCATGCGATTCCTCCAGAGAACTTGGAACGGAAGGCCTATTAAAGCACGAGGAAAGTTCGCCGGATCATGATTGTTCTGCTCAAATCTCATCTGGCAAGAAGAACTGGCGAATCTCCGCATGTCCGGGTAGAATCTAACTAACTGGTTAATTAATGAATATGTCTCGCGTTTTGCATCGTCGTAACACGTGGCATGGCCGCCGGATGGGATCTCGCGGCCAGCCTGAGGAGAGTCGCGCCGCCATCCTGCGGGCAGCCGCGTACGAGTTTGCCGAGTATGGCATTGCGGGGGCCCGCACTGACACGATTGCCCGTGAGGCACGGGTCAACAAGGCGCTCCTGTATTACTACTTCAAAGATAAGGAAACGCTTTATGGCGCGGTGCTGGACGATGCGTTTTCTGGTTTGAAGAAGACTGTGTTTCAGGTGCTTGACGGTGATCTGCCGCCGCGCGAGAAGATCCTCGCCTATGCGGGAGCGTATTTTGATTTCATCGCTTTGAACCAACTGTACCCGCGACTGATGCAGCGCGAAATGATGCGGGCGCGGGAGGGCCAATCTCCGCACATCGAGAAGGTCATCAAGAATTACATCCAGCCGATTTTTCTCCGGGTCAGCGAAGTGCTGCGGCAGGGAATTGCTGAGGGATACTTCCGTCCGGTAAATCCCGCGCATTTCGTGCAATCTATCGTGGCCATGATCGTCTTCTACTTCAGCAGTGCGCCGATGATGCAGAAGATCGTGGGCTTCAATCCTTTAACGCCGGAGCGAATCGCGGAGCGGCGGGCCTCGGCGCTGGATTTCATTTCCGCCGCGTTGTTCCTGCCCAAACGTAACGCCTCACAAGGAGCACGTTCATGAGCGCGCGCAATCGATTCTTTATTCTTCTGGGCATCATCTTCATCGCTGCAGCGACCTATTACTTCTTTTCTGCCGATCACTCGCGGGACATGGTGCTGATCGGCACTGTGGACGCCAATCAGGTGATCGTTAGCGCGCAAGTCGAAGGGCGCATACAAAAACTCCTGGTGGATGAGGGGACGCCTGTGAAGGTCGGCGACTTGATCGCAGTGCTCGATCCCTCAGAGTTACAGGCGCAAGACGCGGCAGCTACGGCGACGATCAGCAGTCTGCAACATAAAGTTGCGGAGATGCAGCATACGGAAGAATCGACATCGGGCTCGACGAGCAGCGACGTGGCGAACGCGGAAGCCAAAGTCTCGTCAGCGAAGGCTCAGTTGCTGCAGGCGAAAGCAACACTCGATCGCACGGAAAGCGACAGCCGCCGGATCATCGCGCTGGCAAAGGCAGGAATCGCTTCCGATCAGGAGCGCGTTCAGGCGGAAACTAATCTGCAAGCGGCGCAAGCGACGGTCCAAGCGCAACAGGATCTGGTGACAGCGGCAGGTGCGGATCTGAAGGCAGCGATTGCGCGAACCCACCAGGCCAATGCGGCAAAGAGTACTGTGGCCGCCACGGAGGCTGATCTCAAGAACGCGATGGCGCTGAAAAATCAAATGGCGGTTCGGCTAGGGTACACGAATGTTTACGCCCCGGTGAGCGGAACCGTCTCTGTGCGCGCGGCCCGGCAAGGTGAAGTTGTGAATATAGGCGCACCAATCGTCACAATCGTCGATCTCAGCGATACCTGGGCGCGAGCGGCGATTCCTGAAACCTACGCCGACCATATTGGTTATGGCGACATGCTTCGCGTGCGTCTTCCCGGCGGAACGGTTACCAGCGGCAAGGTGTTCTTCAAGGGAGTCGAGGGTGACTTCGCCACGCAACGCGATGTCAGCCGCCGCAAACGCGACATCAAGACCATCGTCTTGAAAGTGCGGCTCGATAATCCGAAGGGCGCTTACGTACCCGGAATGACTGCAGAAGTTCTGGTTTCACCCGAACAACTGAAGAATGGTGCGGCGCAAAACGCAAAGGCCTCGGAGTGATCATGGCAGCTGAATCCAATGCAAAGCCGGATGCTCCGAACCATACGCTTGAACGGCCGGTCTACGATCCCAAGGCGCCGTCAGCGATCGAAGTTGAGCACATCGTGAAAAAGTACGGTGACTTTACCGCCGTGGACGACGTCTCCTTCAGCGTAAAAGAAGGCGAGATCTTCGGACTGCTCGGTCCGAACGGCGCGGGGAAATCAACGCTGATTCGCATGATGACGACCCTCATCCCGATCACATCGGGGAAGGCTCGCATTGCGGGACACGACGTCGCTAAAGAACCGAATGCCGCGCGTCGAATGATCGGCGTAATTCCGCAAGCTCTTACCAGCGATCTCGATCTCACCGTCGAAGAAAACATGAATATCTACGCCAAGCTCTACGACGTTCCGGCGAAACAGCGTAAAAAATCAATCGATGAACTTCTGGAACTGGTCGATCTCACCAAGTGGCGGAATGCGCAGACCAAGACTCTCTCCGGAGGGATGCGGCGGCGTCTGGAAATCGCACGCGGGCTGGTTCATCATCCCCGGATCTTCTTTCTCGACGAACCGACGACCGGTCTGGACCCTGTTTCCCGTGTTGCCGTGTGGGAGATGCTAGGGAACATCAAGGAGCACCGCCAGTTGACAATTCTCATCACGACCCACTACATGGATGAGGCCGACCGGTTGTGCGACCGCATCGCGATTGTGGATCACGGCAAACTCGTGGCCCTGGATACACCGATGGCACTAAAGGCGAGCGTGCCGGGATCGACGGTCATCGAAGTTCAGTTCGAGAATCCTCCCGGCGACCTGGAGCAGAAGCTGCATACGCTCGATGACGTCACATCGGTGCAGCACGAGGGAGCGGGTATGTTTCGCGTGCTGACCAGCGACGGCTCGCGCACGACGACTGAATTGGTCGAAATGGCGGTGCACAACGGAGTGCGGGTAAAGACGCTCACCGTTCAGAACACAACCCTGGACGACGCCTTCGTTCACTACACGGGGCGGCAACTTCGTGACGAATTGCAGAAGGCTCATGCCTTTGTGATGCCACCAAGGCCGGGCCTGCAACCGTGATTGGCCTCACAGAGTAAAGACTTGGAGTTTTAATCGATGAACCGAATGATGGCAATTGTGGAGCGCGAGATGCGCAAGTTCTTCCGCTCACCGGCGCTGATGCTGGCGTCGATGATCTTTCCTCTAGTGCAGCTCATCATTCTGGGCAACGCATTCGGCGGGAAGATTCACGATGCTAAGATCGCAATTGTCGATCAGGACGGAGGCCCGCAGGCTCTCAGGATACGCGAGGCGTTTGATTCGGTACGTGCCAACATCCGCACATTTACGCCGATCACTTACGACAGTGACAAGCGGGCAGCCGAAGACGTGCGCAACGGCAAATTGCAAGGCGCGGTCATCATTCCACCGCAGTTCTCGCGGCGCGTCTATGAGCAGAACCATCCGCAGATTGTGCTGGTAGTGGATAACAGTGACAACTTCATGAGTTCAGCGGTCGAGGCCGAGCTCAGTGAACTGACCAACGCTCTGAACCAGCCGGCAGCGACGCCGCGCATTGTGCAGCAGACGGCGCTGAGCATCGTAGAGCTTTATCCCTATATCGAGTACATGAAATATCTGCTGCCGGGTTCACTCGTGCTGGCCATGTTCGTGTCGGTCATGATTGGCGGGGGCATGCTGTATATCGACGACAAAGCCCGTGGCGTCCACGAAGGCTACCTGGTCACGCCGATCACGAAGCTGGAGCTTGTTCTGGGATTGAATCTGGCGGGCGCGATCAAGGCCGTCATGACGGGCGCGATCATCGTGGGAATTGGATCGATGCTGGCAGGAGTGGGGACGATCTTTAATCCGACGACGATGGTCGGACTGGTGATCATGATCGTTTTGACCTCATTAGCCCTGAACACGATGATGTTCCTGCTGATGGTGCGCATTGAAGATCCGCTGGTGCCACGCGCCATGTTCGGCATTCTCAATACGCTGCTGTTTTTTCCTAGCGGCTCGGTCTATCCGATTCAGGCATTTCCGCCATGGCTGCGCGCGATCGCGAGATGCGATCCGTTTACGTACGCGGTGGATGGGTTCAAGTGCCTGCTGCTGAAGGAGACTACTTTGTCGGCGGTGTGGGGGGACATGCTGTTTCTGGGCGTGTTCGCGACGGTTACACTGGGCATCGCGATTCCATTGTTCAAACGGACGCTGTAGAGTGCTGCTTGGCGCCCGGCGGGCGAGTTGCCCGCCGGACAACCGCTGAGAGGGCAGTGCTATTTGGCTTTGATATCCGCTGACGCTCGCGTGGTTTCCCAATCGAGGTTCATCGCGCACCCGTTGCCGGACTTCTCATAGGAGATCGTGAAGTTTTCGACGGGCGCCGGAAGCTTCGATACTTTCATGTCGACGCGAGCGAGATCCTTGTCCTGTCCAGGGTACTGAGTGCCCCATTCGCCAGTTCCCTTGCTGATCACCAGGCTCCACTTGTCTGCGTTGGGCACGGTGAAGATCGTATACTTGCCGGCTGGAACATTCGTTCCGCCGACGACGATGTCGGAGCTCGTCACGAAGGTTGTGGCTTCATTTGCGCCCGTGCGCCACACTTCGCCAAAGGGGACGAGGCCACCGTAAATCTTGCGTCCCTTCATGCGCGGGCTGGAATAATCTGTCTTGACCGTTTTGCCGCCGCCAAGGTCGCAAGAGGCCGAAGCGGCCGGACTCGGACGCTGAGCGAAACAGGCGGTGGCGGCTAGAGATGCGAACAGCGCGAGGAGGGCGATTCTTTTCTGCATGGTTTCTCCTTGTGAGTAGCTGGAATAGCAAGAGTTCTTTGACGTTTGAGATTTGATTTTGTCAGCGGCCCATTATCCTCCACGGCGTAGCGCAGTTACAATCGTTGCATGCCGGTATTCGACGAGAAGCAGGAAGAACTGGAGCATTTCGAAACCATGATGGGTGTTCCGCGCGGGCGACTGGCTGTCACTATGGACACCATCACCGATGCCATGGCGCTGGTCGGTCAGCACGGCGTCTACTGCCAGAGCCAGCGCTGGCCGGGCAAGCCGGTGATGGATATTCAGTTGATCATGAAGAACCTGACTGACGCGAAGGAACTCATTCAGAGCGTGATGGAAGAATTGAAGAAGTCGCGCGAATGATTTTGCATCTCGCGCAGATGGCTGCATTGAAGCAGACCTGAACTTTCCGAAAGGGTAGAAGCACAAAACATTAACCACAAAGGGCACCCTTCGACCTCGCTCAGGGCAGGCTAGGCGTACGAAGGAAAACAACTCAGAGTTCTTCGTGAGACTTCGTGCCCTTTGTGGCTGATGCCTTTAGGGTTTGACAGTGACCATCACCACGGCGTGGGGCGCGACGCGGGAGGAGAACTTCGCTGTCACCTTCCCGAGATCCTTGTGTTCCCACAGATCACGCACTGAGGCGCTGAGAGTTTTCGGATAACCGAGATCCTCCCAATTCGCAGTGATCTCTTGTTCGGACTCGCCGCGGTTGAGTAGGATTATGGCGCGGCTGCCATCCTTCATTTGCTTCGCCCAAACTTCCAGATCTCCATTCTTGGCAACGCGTTCTCCTTCGCGTCCGAGCGGATCCTGATCGACGGCGATCACTTCTTTGTTCGTTAGAATGTCGTGAATCTCTGGACGCATATTGCGCAGGTCATTTCCGGCGATCAGTGGCGCGGCCAGGATCGCCCATAAACTGAAGTGCGTGCGATACTCGATGTCGGTCATTCCGCCATTGCCTACTTCGAGCATGTCGGGATCATTCCAATGACCCGGTCCGGCATAGGATTGCAATCCGACCTGCTGATCGAGGATGGCCAGCACACCGTTTGAACAGCAACTACCGTCCGGCCACTTTTGCTTGCCGCCCCATCGGTCGTTAATGTCACCCGTGGTACGCCACAAATTGCCGCCGACCTCCTGGCCCCAAAGCCATGGCTTGGCGGTTCCCCATTCGCAGATGCTGAGCACGATGGGGCGTCCGGAGGCGTCGAGAGCAGCGCGGATGTTGGCGTACGAAGCCTTGGCATCCTGGGTACTCGCGTGGCACCAGTCGTACTTCAGATAATCCACGCCCCAGGCGGCATATTGCACGGCGTCTTGATATTCATGGCCGAGGCCGCCGGGACGTCCCGCACAGGTTTTCGATCCCGCGTCAGAATAAACGCCGAACTTCAGACCTAACGAGTGGATGTAATCTCCTACGGCCTTCATGCCGTGCGGGAAGCGCTGCGGATCGACGACGATACTGGCATTCGCATCGCGGCTTACCTGCCAGCAATCGTCGATGTTGACGTACACATATCCGGCATCTTTCATGCCCGACTTCACCACCGCGTCGGCCATGCCTTTGATCATGTCTTCGCTCACGTTGCAGGCGAACTTGTTCCACGAGTTCCATCCCATGGGAGGAGTGAGCGCGAGGTTGGCGGAAGGAGATGGCTTTTCTTGAGCAACCGCGGCGGAGATCAAGAACGATACGAACAGACAGAAGGCGACCACGAGGGCAGTCTTTTTCATGCGATTGTTTTACCAGAACCAGTCGGCAGCGGTACAGGAAGGGTTAAGAAGGGGCGATCCAGGACGATTGCCCCACGATGCTTATTGTGCAAGTTCGTCCGTCTTGCTGCCGGGTCCGCAGGTGCCCGTGGCGCCGCCGACTCACGACGACTGCCTGTCACAAACCATCCGTTACTCGACGAGGCAAACACACGGTAAGGTTAAGTGGCGCATTAACCATATCACTCAATCGATCTAAGCCCGGTTTACAATCTTCCTTCTGTCTATCCCGATATTCAAAGGAGCCTCTACGTGGCGACTATCCGCGCCTACTCATGGTTGGTTCTAGTTGCACTTTCCGCCCTTGTGTCTCATGAATTTTTGCAGGCCCAGATAGATGCTCCCGTGGGCATCTTCGAACATCATGGCGATGTGGGCACCGTGTTACATGCTGGATCGGTCGACTACGACGGGGGTAAGAAGATCTACACGATCTCCGGCAGCGGGGAGAACATGTGGTCGACTGTGGATGCGTTCCAGTTTGTCTGGAAGAAGATGTCGGGGGACGTGTCATTGTCCGCTGACATTGGATTCCTGACCAGAACGGGGAACGAACACAAAAAGGCTGTGCTCATGCTGCGCCAGAGCCTGGATGGCGATTCGGTTTACGCCGATGTTGCGCTGCACGCGAGCGGACTGACGTCACTGCAATTCCGCGGCGAGAAAGGCGCAATGACGCGGGAGGTTCAATCGAATCTCTCCGGCCCCAAGCGTCTGCGCATAGTGAAGCGGGGAGATTACGTGTACATGGCGCTCGGCGCGGAGGCCGTTCACCCTGCGGGTGGCTGGCTTCGCATTCCGCTGCAGGGCTCATTCTATGTGGGGTTGGGAGTCTGCTCGCACGACAAAGATGTGGTGGAGCAGGCCGTGTTCTCGAACGTCGAGCTGACGCAGCCGGCGGCTTCTTCTGGCGAGTCGGTTCTTTACAGCACCTTGGAGACGGTCGACGTCGATTCCGCGGATCGTCGGGTTGCATATTTGGCGCGGGGCCGCTTTGAAGCGCCCAACTGGACGCGGGATGGCAAAGAATTCTTGTTCAATCGCGACGGCCACCTTGATCGCCTCCCGGTGAGCGGAGGCGTGCCAGCAAAGATCGATACCGGCTTTGCGACTCGTCTCAACAACGACCACGGCATATCGCCCGACGCGACGCAACTTGCCATCAGCGACAATTCGCAGGGCGATCACGAATCACTTGTGTATCTCGCGCCCATCGGTGGAGGTACTCCGCGTCGCATCACGCAGAAGTCTCCTTCGTACTGGCATGGCTGGTCTCCCGACGGGAAGACGCTGGCGTTCGTCGGGCAGCGGAACGATGATTTCGATATCTACACGATTCCTGCGGCAGGCGGAGAAGAAACGAAACTCACGACTGCGAAGGGCCTCGACGATGGCCCGGAATATTCTCCTGACGGAAAATACATCTACTTCAACTCTGAACGCACCGGCCACATGCAAATCTGGCGCATGAAGGCCGACGGCGGCGAGCAAGAGCAGGTATTCTCTGACGAACTGAACAACTGGTTTCCGCACATTTCGCCCGACGGGAAGTGGATGGTATTTCTGACGTACGGCGCGGACGTGAAGGGCCATCCCGAGAATAAAGATGTCATGTTGCGTTTGATGTCACTCGCGGACAGGAAGATCACCGCGCTGGCGAAACTGTTCGGAGGGCAGGGAACGATTAACGTGCCTTCGTGGTCGCCCGACAGCAAGCAGGTGGCATTCGTCAGCTATATGCTGATCCCGCCGGAGAGCAAGTAGATAACCCTACTCCGGAGCCTGAAACGGCGACGCGGGCAGCCCCTCGCGGTTGTACAGATTGCAAGTCGGATTCGGAGCCCATGCGTATCGAACAGAAATCGGATCGGGTACCGTGGAACTCGAGACGATCACCGACGACCCGTCAATCTTCGCGTCTGCAGCAACATACTTCCCATCTGTTCCTGCAACTTCGAATCCAGTGAGCGGGCCACTTTTGGCAGTGAGTCCGGCAGCGTGATCGAACCAGATCCGTAGCGCGTGATCCTCGCGCGTGAGTTGCCGGTAGAGAGGGCCGGACCACTCCAGCTTTTCACCGTAGGAAATCGCGCGCGCTGCGCGTGCCAGGCGCAGTCCTACATCCAACTTGTTCTTGGGGTGAATATCGACCGGGTCTCCGATATCGATCGTCACCGCCATGCCCGTATTTCGCAGCGCAAGGGCCTGTCGCTGCGCATCGCGGACCTCGGGCCAACGGCCATCGGGCTCTGTATTCCAATTCGCGATTTGAACAAAGAGAAAAGGGACGTCGCCTTCATCCCATGCGCGGCGCCAATCGCTGATCATGGTCTGGAACAGGTGGGCATAGAGCGGAGCTCTCGGCCCGGAATTGGCTTCGCCCTGATACCAGATCACTCCGCGAATCGCAAACGGCGTCAACGGTGCAATCATTCCATTGAAAAGCGCGGCCGGAGCCCAGGCGGCAAAGTCGGGATGCCATTTTCTCCAAAGGGCAGGCTTGCCCTCAGCCTTCGCCTGTTCGACTGCTTTCTGATAGTCACGTTCCTCCAGCGCCTGGCGCGTAAGAACAGACTCGCGCTCGTCCACCATTTTTGCGCGCTCTGCAAAGACGGGCATCAGAGATGCGTCAGCGGACAACGTGTGCATGCTGGTCCAGGATTCGGCAGCAGTTCCGCCCCAGAAGGTCTCAATTAATCCGATCGGTACATTTATCTTCTGATGGATGTCGCGAGCAAAGTAGTAGGCCACTGCCGAAGACTCAGCAACATTCTCTGGCGTGCACGGAGCCCAGGTTTTCGCTTCCACGTCCGAGCGCGGATAGTCGGATGGGCGATGCTCCACTCGAAAGATGCGAATCTTCGGATATTGTGCTGCGGCGATCTCCGTGTCCGGATTCGCAAGCTCCTTCATGGGGAACTCCATATTGGATTGCCCGGAGGCGACCCAGACATCGCCGACCAGGATGTCGTTCAGCTGGATCGTATTCGATGCCCTGATCACCATCTGAAATGGTCCGCCTGCCTCACCGGGAGACAGATATATGTTCCAGAGGCCAAGGTCATCGGCGGTGGTGGATTGAGTTTCGCCGCGAAATGTGACCGAGACGCTTTCATGCTCGGATGCTTTGCCCCACACATGCACTGGCAGTCCGCGCTGCACGACCATGTGATCAGCCAGCAGCGAAGGCAGCGTGATTTCGGCTCGAGCGGAAATCGCGGCAATGATCAGAAGATAAGAGGCTGCTACGGCGACACGAGCAGGCTTCATGGCGAGTCCCTCTGGATGGAATGAAACGAGAAACTGTAGCAGCCGGTTGGCTAGCGTTCAACTTTCTGATCGAAGAACTTAGCCATCAGTTCGAGAGCTTCCCGAGTTTCTGGCAGTTGGAAGTGATACCAGAAGGCGTGAGGCAGGGCTTCGAATACCACTAACTGTGAATCGTCTCCAGCATGCAGCAGTGCGCGATGAAAGATAGCGGTGTCACTCAGCAGCAGATCGCGAGTGCTCGTGACCAGCAGGCTTGGCGGCCAACTGTGAAGGTCGGCAAATAGAGGCGAGAGTACGGGATCTTTGCGATCAGTCTTGCCAACGTACTGATCGTCTGGCAGATGCTGTGGGTCGACGGGGTGCAGTTGCCCTGGGAATCCGTTGAGCGTGAATAGTTGGCGCGAGTCGCCGGGGCGGCTAAAGTCGGCGAGGCTGGAGAAAACGCCCAACGCGCCCGGCAGCGGGAGTCCCAGCTGCTTCAGCTTCACCGTAACTTCACAAGTCAGAATCGCACCCGCCGATGTTCCGAAGAGTCCGATGCTGCGCGGCTTGTAGGTTTTCAGGAGTTCCTTGTAGACCGCCACAACGTCGTCGACGGCAGCGGGGAAAGGATTTTCCGGCGCCAGGCGATAGTAGACCGAGACAACTTTCATCTTCGCCAGATTCGAGATAGGGACACCCTCGATCAACGATCCTGAATCCGAGTTGAAGCCTCCGCCGTGCAGGTTGATCAGGACGCGAGTCTTGTTCTCGGCGGGCATGGTCATCGGGGTAATGATGTCGGTGCGAACCCCGGCCGTCGTCGCTTCCTCCACGTTGACGGGATACAGCTTCCGCGCCTCGGCGGAATCCTGGGCACGCCAGGCGTCGGTACGGGCGCGCCGCTCGGCAAGTGTCTCGGGGCCAGGTGTTGTGTGAGTCAGCGATTCGAGCCAGGTCTGCGCTTCCGGGCTGATGGTGGCAGGCATCGGCACCACGCGGGTTATGTGGGCTGTGCCGTCGGCGTCAAAGGTTGCGGAACCTGCTGGGGAAGCTGGATTAGATTGGGCGTTTCCATAAACTGTCAACACAATGAGCGCCAGCGTGCTGGTTTGTTTTCTCATGGGAAGTTTGTATCAGAGTGTATGGTGACTGCCAATAGGACGACGCGAAGCACCCGTGCAGCTTGCATAGGTCCTTCGCTTCGCTCAGGATGACAACGGTATAGAACGAACGCGCCTAGGCCAGTGTGTACTTTCCGCGCTCGGTCATCTTCTGCGCGATCTGCTGCCGCAGTTCGACGGTATTGAACGGTTCATACTTCGCGAGCCTGCGCAGAATCGCGAGCTGGGTTCGCATCATGTCGCCGTCGGCCACGGCGGCGATTACTTTGCGTGCCGCAGATTCAACCTTCTCCATCGACTGCGACAGATAAACGCGAGTCATGGCTACGGGCAATGCTGCGCCCGACTCACCCTTGCTCTCGACGATCTTCTGCGCGCGCAATACGGCAGACTCCATCGCGTATGTCTCAATGGTCATATCGGCGATCGCGCCCATGATTTCCTGCTGATCCTGAATTGCCTGCATGTATTTCTGCGTGGCCGAGCCGGCTGCGAACAGCCCTAGCTTCTTGGCTTGCGCGACCACTTTGCGCTCCTCAGCCAGAGCACCTTCGACTTCCTCTCCCATTGAAGGGCCCGAGAGTACTTCATCCATCAGCTTCTTGATGGCCGGCATGAGCGGCAACTGGCCGGTCATCGCGCGCTTCAGCAGGAATCCGGTGATGATCAGCCGGTTGATTTCGTTCGTCCCTTCAAAGATGCGGTTGATGCGTGCATCGCGATACGCGCGCTCGGCGGGATACTCCTCGACAAAGCCATAGCCTGCGTAGATCTGAACCGTCTCGTCGACGACGTAATCAATCATCTCCGAGCCCCAGACCTTGATGATCGAGCACTCGACCGCGTATTCCTCAATGGCCTTCAATGTCTGCTTTGCAGCGTCTGCAGCGGATTTGTCGACTTCGCTGAGAGCGGCATCCATCAGGGCGACGGTGCGATATACCAGCGACTCGCCGACAAACAGCAGTGTCGCCATGTTGGCAATCTTTTCGCGCACCAGTCCGAAATCTGCGATGACCTTATTGAATGCCTTACGCTGTTTGGCATAGCCGATGGCGTTTTCCAGTGACACGCGCCCGCCGCCAACACACATCGCGCCCAGCTTGAAGCGTCCGATATTCAGGATGTTGAAAGCGATCAGGTGACCCTTGCCGACTTCTCCCAGTAAGTTTTCAACCGGAACCTTGCAATCGTTCAGAATGATGGGGCAAGTCGATGAACCTCGAATTCCCATCTTGTGCTCTTCGGCGCCAACGGAAAATCCGGGAAAAGTTTTCTCGACGAGAAAAGCAGAGAATTTCTCGCCATCGATCTTCGCGAAGACGGTGAACAGATCGGCGAACCCGGCATTCGTGATCCACATTTTCTCGCCGTTCAGGATGTAATGCTTGCCATCGGGAGAGAGCGTGGCGCGAGTGCGGCAGTTCAATGCGTCGGAGCCTGAAGTTGACTCAGACAACGCGTAAGCACCGATGATTTCTCCGGCACCCAGGCGCGCCAGATATTTTTTCTTCTGCTCTTCCGTGCCGAAATAGACGATGGGCAGAGTCCCGATGCCCGTGTGTCCGCCCCATGTCGTGGCAAATCCGGCGTACTTGGCGATGTGATCGGCAATCACTGCCGCTGTAACCTTGTCCATCTCTAATCCGCCGTAGGATTCGGGGATCTCGACTGAACTCAGACCCAACTCGCCCGCTTTTCGCAGAAGGTTACGTGTGACGGAGAAATCCTTGTGCTCGATCTTCTCGATGTTGGGAACGATTTCGTTGACGGCGAACTCTTCCGCCGTCTGCCCAATGAGCTGATGCTGCTCGCTGAAATCCTCCGGCGTGAAGACTTCCTCGGGGCTCCGGGTTTCGAGCAGAAAGCTGCCTCCCGAGATTTTGGTTTTTGGAACTGTGGTGGTCGTTGCCATCGTCCGTCCCCCAAATAAAAACGCCGGCTGCGAAAAGCTGGCGGAAAGGCTGATGCAATTCTAATGCTGCGGGCGAGGGAATGATAGTTTGACCAAGAATAGTCCGGCTCGTTGGAGCCGGACTATTCTTTGCATGGCTTTGAACTGTTCACGTTTGGCTAATGCTGAAAATCAAAGCTCAGGAAATCGAACCATGGCGTCGAATCATAGACAGAGAGGCCATATCCCGATGAATTGGCGGAAATGGACTGCATCCGGCATTGCTGATATCGCGCGAACAAACTCTGGCGCAGGTTTTCCTCGCTCTGCCAAGCAGTCGTCGTCTCCGAGCACTCCTGCGCAGGGCCATTCCCGCAGGCGCTTTGCCGAATGGACTGAGCGTCTCGCACACGTCTTTCCTGACGATCCAGATCTCTGCGCAGCGCGAAGCAGTTGTCCAGGAAGCGCGTCTGATAAAGGCAAGCGTTGCCGTTCCAAATCTCTCCCGCTGAACACTGGTAACGCGCGTGGCCGCAGGACATGCCATTCCCGATCTGCCCTGGCCTGCACACTGCGACGGGCGGACTAACGCAGGCGCCGCCACTGTGCACCTGCCCGACTGGACAGATCGGAGTGCACCGCCCTTTCGGGCAGATGGGTCTTGGCAGGTACAAAGCTGGTTTGGCCTCCACTTTCGGTTGTGGCCTTCGGAACGGATGCCGCAGGAAGGTGAAGAAGCTCCGTTTTTCGGGTACGACCGCGCGCTGGGGCATGCCTGACTTTGGCTCATGAATGCGACGCACCTTCGATGAGGAGTTCTCAATTCCGTTCCGCGAATTTACCAGGCTCGTTCCATGTTCATTCTTGCCGCGCGCACTCGATCCGTTCGGGATCGACGTGCCGCCCGAGGGATGGCCACTGTTGGAGCCATGACTACTCGTGGAGCTAGACCCGCTGCCTGCGCTGTGGCCTCCACCCGAACTGTGACTGCCTCCACCCGAACTGTGGCTGCTGCCGCCACCCGAATAGCTGGACCCGCCGCCGGAAGTGTGACTGCCACCGCCGAAACTGCCGCCCGAATAACTGGAGCCTCCTGAGGAACTGCTGTGTGAGCCGCCGCCGGAAGAACTGCTGGAACTGCTGCTACTGGAGGAATGTTGCGCCAGGGTGAAGGATGCAAATAACAAAAGCGCGGTTAGAGACAGGCCGGAGAGCCGCATAAAGCACCTCCTACCAACCACGCGATTAAGGGCTGGGGATGCCGTGCGTGGTATGACACTAACGTCCACTCACAGGGTACTCTTTCCCGTGTAAATGAGCGTAGCGATCGAGTAAAGAAGTGTTTAGAGAAGGTTACCGCCCGGACGAGTCTGTTTGTATATCCACCTTCTTCAGGCGATAGCGACTCGCCGGCTGACAGGTCGAATAGCCGACGGGATGAACAGAATCAGAATCTTTGTTATCGCGTGCCACTACATAGCTGCGAATCTTATAGCAGAGCGTGTCATCCCCCGGTCGCGCGTCCGCCCGCACGGCTATAGGGTCGAGTTGCCGCCATTGAAGACTACTCTCCCTCGCGTCTGTTGATTGGTTCAGAACGATCCTCCACGGATCTGAGGTTGTGACCCGAGCGGATCTTTCGGGTTCGGCGCTTCGGTTCGAGCGAGTCGTCGAGGAGACTTGTTCTTGAGCGAAGGCTGACGCCGTGCAGATCAGCACAACGACTGGAAGAAAGCGGACCGGGGGCATAGGAACCTCCTTGCGCAAATTATAGCGCCGCTTGTCTCTAGGCGTTCTCGAATATCCCTGCTGCTCCCATGCCGCCACCCACGCACATGGTAACCATCCCGTAGCGGGCCTTCCGGCGCTTCATTTCACGGATTACGGTCGCCGTAAGTTTGGCGCCGGTGCACCCCAAGGGATGTCCCAGCGCGATCGCCCCGCCATTAGGATTGACCTTCTCAGGATCGAGGCCGCCTTCCTTGATCACTGCCAACGATTGTGCGGCAAACGCCTCATTCAACTCGATGACACCAATGTCGGAGAGCTTGAGCCCGGCCATCTTCAAGGCCTTCGGAATTGCGAACACCGGCCCGAGTCCCATTTCCTCAGGTTTGTATCCGGCTGTGGCGAACGAAACGTATCGAGCCAGCGGCTTGATACCCAACGCATGCGCCCGTTCGGCCGACATCACGATCGCAGCGGCAGCACCATCGGACATCTGTGATGAATTTCCGGCAGTCACGGTGCCTTTGACATGGAAGGCCGCCTTCAGCGCGTGCAGTGCTTCCAGCGACGTATCTGCGCGCGGACCCTCGTCGATCTTGAAGACAATCTCATGACGCTTCGGCTTTGACCCGTTGGGAGTGCTGAAGCTAACCGGCACCGGCACGAGTTCATCCTCGAACTTCCCCGCTTCGATCGCTGCCAGCGCTTTCTGATGGCTGCGTAGCGAGAACTCGTCGGCGGCCTCGCGCGTGATCCCAAATCGCTGCGCCAGTCGCTCGGCTGTTAATCCCATCGAAAGATAAGCGTCCGGATAGTGATCGACCAGCCACGGATTCGGCGAAATCTTGTGGCCGCCCATGGGAATCATCGACATCGACTCGGTTCCGCCCGCTACGATCACTTCCGCACCGCCCGACATGATTCGCTCTGCGGCCATGGCAATGGCCTGCAATCCGGAAGAACAGAAGCGATTGATCGTCAACGCCGATACTTCGACCGGCAGACCGGCTCGCAGCGAAGCAATGCGGGCGACGTTCATGCCCTGCTCGGCCTCGGGCATGGCGCAGCCGATGATCACGTCTTCTATTTCCTTCGCGTCCAGTTGTGGCACGCGGTCGAGCGCTCCCTTGATCGCCACCGCGGCCAATTCATCTGGACGCGTGGCGCGAAGCGTGCCCTTAAAAGCGCGGCCTACTGGCGTCCGCACCGACGATGCAATGATCACGTCCCGCATAAATCCTCCTGAATTCTTCTAGTTTGATGTCCGGCGCTCAGTGATCGCTTCATGCCTTACTTCTCGGGGGCATAAAAGTAGTAGTCGGCACTGTATGCGCTCTTCGTCTCCGCGCCTTTGTGAGACTCGTCGCAAGCATCATTTCCCGGTTTGCCGCCATGGGTGTGTACGCGCTGAATCTTAGTGACCTTCGAGAGCGCACCTTTGCCGGCGTTTTTGATGACATCAACCAGCAGCCAGGGGATCGAATCCGAATCGAGGGAGTCGACGTGCCCGACCGCCTTTCCCGTCACCTCGCTGCCGTCTTTTAACTTCCAGGTCGGGCCGGCAGAATGCTGCCCTATGACCTTGTCTTTGCGATCTTTCAGTTCGGCGTCGGGAGCCTTCAGCGTCCAACTGTATTTGCCCGCATCGTCGGCCTGACAGGTATAGATCTGCGAACCGGAAGCGCGCACGAAGAGCACCGGCTGAAGCCCCTCTGGGATAGCAATCGCATCAGGTACATCCGGCGCGGATTCCTGCTGCGGAGCGTCTTTCTGCGCGCTTGCGATGCTGGCTGCGAGCAGCACAATTGTTAGTGCGATCCAACTCAAGGCATGATCAATGCGGCGCATAGATTCAATTCCTCAGCGTCTTCCCGGTTTTCAACGTGTACTGAATTCTTTCCTGTGTCTTGCGTTCGCCGCAAAGTGATTTGAAGCCCTCGCGCTCCAAGTCCAGAATGTACTGCTCGCTGACTGGCGTGCCGGGGGTGACATTGCCGCCGCACAGAACCTCAGCGATCTTGCCTCCAAGCTTCACTTCGTAGTCGGTGATGAAATCCCCTTGCCTCATAAGATGCACGCCCATCTTGAGAGCGGCCAGAAGACTCTCGCCCGGCGCGGGGATGTGGGCACGACGCACTGGCGGTTCGTAGCCAGCCCGCGCCAACTCAAGCGCCCGAGCCTTGGCATCGGAGAGAACGCGTTCGCGGTTCATCGTGATGTGGTCGGAATCGGAGAGGAATCCCAATGCACGGGCCTCGTGCGCCGAGGTTGCGACTTTGGCGGTGGCGATCGTCTCGAAGGCCTTTTTCATGGCCTCCAACATCTCGACCGAACCTGCCAAAGCATCGCCGGAAGACTTGCCTTTCGATGCCGCCGCCGTATCAACGGCCCGCAGCAGCATTTCTTTGCATCCGCCGCCGCCCGGCAGCAGGCCGACTCCCACTTCTACGAGCCCGGTATAAAGCTCGGCATGCGGTTGTCGCGCCGCGGCGTGCAGAGAAATCTCGGTACCCCCTCCGAGGCACAGCCCGAACGGCGCCGACACCACTGGTTTGGGTGAAAACTTGACAGCCTGGGTCATTCCCTGGAACTGGCGAATCGCGAGATCAACGTCGTCCCATTCTTCTTCCTGCACGCTCATGAGCAGGAGCATGAGATTCGCGCCAACCGAGAAATTCGTCGCATCGTTGGTAATCACAAACGCGTCGAAGTTGTCGCCTGGTCCGCCCGGCTTGAGCGCTTGCGTGATCAAGCCGATGATGTCGGTACCGAGCGAGTTCATCTTGCTATGGAACTCGAGACAGGCAACGCCATCGCCGAGATCTACGAGGGAAGCGCCGGAGTTCTTTTTGACCACGCCGTTCGACTTCTTCGCAACCGTAACCGACCAGACTCCACTGGGAACCAGGAGCAGTTCCCAGTTCTCAGTTCCCAGTTCCCAGTATTTGCGACCAGAAGGTGATTTTGGATCGTCTGCATACCAGGATTTCTGTCCCGCCGCGAGCAGTTTCTCAACATTGGCCGCTACCGGCTTGCCTTCTTTCTTCATGCGGGTAACGGTGGCCTCGATGCCTGCCGCGTCCCACAACTCGAACGGACCCAGTTCCCAGTTGAAGCCCAGCTTCATTGCGCGGTCGATCTCAACGATTGAGTCTGAAATTTCTGGTACGCGATTTGCCGCATAGGTCCAAAGATCCGAAAGTGCTGCCCAGAGAAAAGCTCCGGCCTTATCGCCCTTCTGGGGACCGCTGCCGTCGAGGCCCAGCAGCGTGCGCAATCGCGCGCCCGTGTCCTCGACGTTCTTCGCCATATCGAGCGCAGGGAACTTCGGCTTGTGGCGAGGGTGATATTCCAGCGTCTTCCAGTCGATGGCGAGCCGCTCGTCTTCCTTACCTTCTCCGCCTTTCACCTTCTTGTAGAAACCGCCCTTAGTCTTGTCGCCCAGCCACTTGTTGTGCAGCATCTTCTTGAAGAACTCGGGCAGTTGCAGATCGCTGCGTTCGTCGCGAACATTAGCCGTCATGTTGCTGACGACGTGCCCAAGGATGTCGAGTCCGACCAGATCGATGGTGCGGAATGTCGCCGACTTCGGCCATCCGACAGCCTGTCCGGTGAGAGCATCCACCTCTTCGATGGTCAGTCCCATCTCCTGCATCAGCCGGATGACGTTCAGCACCGAGAACGTGCCGATGCGGTTGCCGATGAAGTTCGGCGTGTCTTTGGCGATGACGACACCTTTGCCCAAACGCACGTCACAGAAGTGAGAGATGGCGTCGATCGCATACCGATCCGCCTCGGGTGTCGGAATAATTTCCAGCAGCCGCATGTAGCGCGGAGGGTTGAAAAAGTGCGTTCCGAACCAGACTCGCCGGAAGTCGTCGGAGAAACCCTCTGCAATCTTGCCGACTGGCAGACCGCTCGTATTCGTGGTGATGATCGTGCCCGGCTTGCGAATTGCTTCTACCTTTTTCAGCAAGCTCCGCTTGATGTCGAGGTTCTCGACCACGGCCTCGATGATCCAATCGACCTCCGCCAATTTTTTCAAATCATCTTCAAAATTTCCCACCGTGACCAGCCGCGCGAGCGACGCATCCATGAACGCGGCAGGTTTCGATTTCTTCGCCGCATCGAGGCCTGCGGCCGCGATTTTGTTCCGCGCCGGCACATCGGCGTCTGGCGGGACGATATCCAGCAAATAGCTTGGAATGCCGGCATTGGCAAAATGCGCGGCAATACGCGCGCCCATGGTTCCGGCGCCCAGAATGGCAACTTTATGAATGCGCTTCATGATCAGGCCTCGACGGAGAGTCCGTCTCCGTCACTCGGATTTTGGGAAAACACGGGACTGGCAAAAGAGATGACTTTACGATCGCCTCGACTGGGGAAATGTGTCGTGGCCATGGTAATTCCACCGGGGGATATTTTTCCAGAGGAGCCGATCAGAAGTCGGTGTGCGCAATCACATACTCGAGAGCTTGTCGCGCCATCTGTTTTTCGCCCTTGTAGGCCAGCAGTTTCGCCGCATCCTGCAGCCGGATCCAGGCCGCACGCGCCACCTCAACTCTCATCGCTTCAGAAATGTGGTCGATCTCCCCCGACTCATAGCGCAGCAGGTAAAAGCTGACGATTTTGAACACTCGTTGGCCGTCTCCCCAGGTACGCACATACATGTATTTGATGTCGGCAAGTTTTGTCACAGGCGATGCCGTGATCCCGGTCTCCTCTCGCACCTCTCGCAGCGCGGCCTCCAGAGCCTTTTCCCCGGGATCCACCAGGCCCTTCGGCAAACAGAGCACGGGTTTGTTCTTCTTGCCCGATTGTCGTTTCTTGGACGTCGGTGAGGACGATGCATCTCCGGCCGGCTCGATTGCCGCCACCCACCACTCGCCATCCTTTTGCTGGACGACCACCCCACCGGCCGAAATCTCGCGCACCATACAGTCGGCAACTTAGCAGGAATACAGGTACTTCGCCAACTGCATGATGCTTCGATGGTAACTGGTTACTATTCTTAGAGTAACGCCGGGTGGTACCCTCGTGCCCTTTACAGCCTTACCCCAGAATGTGGCATCTTATATACAGACGGGGTTTTAGCGGTTCTGGCTGCCCTTGGCCAGAGGATGTGGGGTTCACCGTGAAAAGTCTGGGGAAGATTATTCGCTCGGTTCAGGCCTTTGGCCGCGAACTTTCCCGGAAGCCCGCTGTTCCACCGGTTTCGTCCCGCATACCAGCCATCGGGGTAGCTTTAGGTGGAGGCTTCGCCCGCGGGATCGCTCACATTGGAGTCTTGAAAGTCCTCGAGCAGGAAAGTATTCCCATCCGTGTGGTGACCGGCACCAGCGTCGGGGCGCTGATCGGTGCCTGCTACTGCAGCGGATTGTCTCTCGCCGAGATGGAAGAGGTGGCGCGCAACAGCCGCTTCACCAGTTTCGCGCGCTGGACGCTCTCGCGTTACGGCTTCGCGTCCAACGATCGGATGGTCTCGTTTCTGACCCGAACCCTGAAGTGCAAAACGTTTGAGGATCTGCGTATTCCGCTCGGAGTGACGGCAACCGACTTCAACACCGGAGAAGGTGTGGTGTTTCACTCCGGGACGATCATCGACCCCATCCGCGCCAGTTGCGCCTATCCTGGCATGTTCCTGCCCGTGCAGATTCGCGGGCGGCACTTGGTCGACGGCATGTTGTCGCATCCCGTGCCCACGCGCCCGCTTCGTGATATGGGCGCCGACCGCGTATTGGCGGTACACCTGAAGGGCACATGGTCGAACGGCGGCCCTCCGCGGCATCTCTTCGACGTGATTGGACAGTCCTTTGCAATCGCGCAGGATGCGATGTCGTCTCTGTGGCGAGGTGCGGCTGATCTTGTCGTCGAACCCGATGTGGCCGGATTTGGCTATGATGACTTCAAACGCGCCGCCGACCTGATCAAAGTTGGCGAAGTTGCCATGCGGAAGGCACTGCCGGAGGTTCGCAAATGGATCGAGGCACCTGCCGAAGCCACTAATCCCACAGTCGATCACCGTTCCGAGCCGCGAACCGCGCCCATGCCAGCGGACTGAATTCCTTTCCAGATGTGAGCCCCATCACTGCGTATTTGCGGTTCTTGCGTGACTATTCTTGCTGCTAACTTCTTCCGCTTCTCAAATAGCTTTATCCAGGAAAGTCAGCGACCTTCAGAGATGCGGCTAAGAACTTAGAGGACTGATCGAACGAGGCCAAGGGGACCGAGTCGACGGACGCGGCCAGGATGTCCCCATGCAGGCCACTCTTTCCCATTACCGTATCCTTGAGCAGATCGGCGCTGGAGGCATGGGTGTTGTCTATCGCGCCCATGACGAGCGCCTTGACCGCGACGTCGCTCTCAAAGTCCTTCCTACCACCACCGCGATCGAGTCTGATGCCCGCAAGCGCTTTCGCAAGGAAGCGCTGATGCTCTCGAAACTCAATCACCCCAACATTGCCACTGTGCATGACTTCGATACTCAGGATGGCACTGATTTCCTGGTCGAGGAGTTCATTGATGGCCTGTCTCTGGATGTCATGCTGGCGAGCGGTCCTCTCTCGGACAAAGAGATCGTCAATCTCGGATTGCAACTGGCCGAAGGCTTGGCAGCGGCACACGAGCACGGTGTGATTCACCGCGACCTCAAGCCCTCGAATGTGCGCGTCACGCCTGATGCGCGGCTCAAGATTCTTGATTTCGGACTAGCGGTCATACGCGGCAAACCCAGTCCCACCGCTGTCACAGAAAGCTTGAGTGAAACCAGAGGAATTGCCGGCACCTTGCCTTACATGGCACCGGAGCAATTGCTTCGAGGCAAACTGGATGCCCGCACCGACATCTGGGCCCTTGGTTGCGTGCTATACGAGATGGCGACGGGACGCAGACCTTTTCTCGGATCGGAAGCGGCCCTGACCGACGCGATTCTGCACGATTCGCCGTCGGCTCCCAGCAGAGTCAATCCGCGGATTGACGCGGCATTCGATCCGGTGATTCAGAAGTGCCTGGCGAAAGACCCGCAGTGTCGCTATTCGTCGGCAGGCGAAATTGTTGTCGACCTGCGTCGACGGCCCTCCGTAGCCACGTCGCCTCAGCCGCGGCCACAGTGGAGGCGATGGCTGCCTGCGCTTGTGCTCGTTGTTCTCATCATGCCGCACACCAGCAGCGGAGGTTATCCTGCGCCTGTTTTCCCATCCAATCCTTCCGCCGAGCTGCCCGACACGTACCTGGTCCCCCACGAATCGTATCTCCAGGGACAAAAATATCTCGAGCGTTGGGACAAACCGGCCAACCTGGATCATGCCACCCGTTTGTTTGAGGAAGCCGTAAAATCCGATCCTGATTTTGCCCTCGGCTACAGCGCTCTCGCAGAAGTGGACTGGGCACGATACCGCCTCGATCACGATTCCCACTGGGTCGAAGATGCCGAGAAGAATTGCAGGCGTGCCGCGGAGTTGAAACACGAACTGCCGGCCGTCTACGTCACACTGGCCCGCGTTCACAACGGAAGAGGGCAGAACAATCTCGCGCTGCAGGAGATCCAGCACGCTTTACAACTCGAACCACACGATGCCGACGCTCTTCTGACGGAAGCCACCTTGTATGCCAGCATGGGCCAGCAAGACAGGGCTGAGAACACCTACAAGAGAGCGGCAGCCCTTCGCCCACAGTACTGGGGCGGCTTCTACGAACTGGGAGCCTTCTACTACCGCACTGGGCGCAATGCGGAGGCTGCCACTGAGTTCGAACACGTCCTGAAAATGACTCCCGACAACGCTCTGGCGCAAGCGACCGCCGGAGGAGTGCTGCAACTCCTGCACAGAGACGCCGAGGCCGAGCAACACCTCAGGAGTTCGATCCAATTACAGCCAAGCTACGCGGCCTACACCAATCTGGGCGCCTTGTACCTACGGCAGAGGCGCTGGGCGGAAGCCGCGTCGACGACGCACAAGGCGTTAGAGATTAATGCCAGCGATTGGAATGCATGGGCCAATCTGGGCCTCGCGCTTGAGTGGCTGAATCGCAAAAGCGAAGCCGAACAGGCGTATCGCAACGAACAGGCGCGGCTGGAGGCGCTCTTGAAAATCGGTGGCGACGACGCCGAGGTGCTGGCAGAACTCGGACTCGTCTACTCCAGATGGCATTTGCGGGAGAAGGTGGTGCCACTGATCGAAGCGGCACTGGCGCGTGCTCCCGACGATCCCAACATCCTTGCCACGGCCAGCGAAGCCTACGAAAACCTCGGCGACCGGAGCCTCGCGCTTGAGTTCGTGAAGAAAGCACTTGCCCGTGGTCTGACGCTAGAGGAACTGACAAACAATCCTGGACAAAGAAGATTAATTTTGGACTCTCGCTTTCGCGAGATCGCTCGACAATTTGATAAGAACTTCAACCCTGCCCGGCAATAACCCTGATGGGCAGGCCGGCCCCTTGAGGAGAAACCATGTCTACCATCACGCTAATCAAGCTTTCAGAAATCGTCGTCAACAGACCCGCGCCGAAACCGGACGGGAAAAATCTCTGGATTGACATCGACATAAATCTAAGTAAGTCCACTGCGCTCATCCACTCCCAGCAGGAGGAGTCCGTCGGCACGCACAAACAAAGAACGGTGACATTCCGTGCCGATCATGACTGCTCGTTGAGATTCAGCAATCCAGCAGTGTTCAACCGGGGTTCGATCTCATTAATTGCATACAGGCAAACAGCTCTGGAGGTGAGAGATGAGATCAGGCAAGTCGAAACATCTTACGAGGTTTATGTAGGGACAGAAATCGAAGGCGGGGCGGAGTTAGTTAGTGGCGTCGCCGCTATGGGCGGTCCCCATATCGTAGTGCCGTAGCGAAGTGAACATCAGCCCGGCCGCACAGGCCGGGCATTTCTCAAGAGCCTGCTGACGCAATTGAGGGAACTGCGGCCGCTCATCCCGCTATGGACCGCGGTTGCCGATGAAGTGTGCCTCGGCAACCGGATTAAGCAAACGCTGCTCGATCTCCCGAGAGGAGACAGAGTCTTTCCGCCAAAGACTCGATGAGTTCCCGCTTGGCCAACCGTTTCAGCCAGCGTTCTGGGATACCGCATTCGCCATAATAAGCACCTGCCAACTGTCCGAAGACCGCGCCACAGGTGTCGGCATCGCCGCCGAGGTTCACCGCCAGACGACAGCCTTCTGCAAACGTCTTACTGCGATAGAACGCCCACAGAGCCGCCTCCAAGGTTTTCACGACGTACCCGGTAGTTTCGATAACCGGAGGTTCTCGTTTTGTGAACGAACCGCGGGCGATCTCGTCGATCTCCCGGACCAAAGGATTCCTGTCCCAATAGCCAGCGACCGGTGTGTAAGCGGACGAGAGAAGGGTATTCTTATCGACTCCCTGCACCGCTCCGACCAGCAACGCCGCAAAATAGCGGCAAGCGTCGGTCGCTGCTTGTGCTCCGTGCGTTGTGCGCGAGGATTCGCCGGAATACTCAATGGCTCTTTCGGGATTCTCTGACCAGCACAGCGGCACGGGACACAAACGCATCAGTGAGCCGTTGCCGGCCGACATTTCACTGGGGACGGAGTAGACCTTGTGCGTGCGCTCGAACCGATCGAGTGCAGTTCGCACAGTGTTGCCAATGTCGAAGCAGCATCCGTTGCTGCTCATGTAGCCCGTTCTGTACCAGCGAAGGTAACGTTCCAGTTGGTCACGGGGATCGAAACCCCGGCATTCGACCAGGCTCTCGGCAAGGCAAAGTGCCATGGAGGTGTCGTCAGTCCACTCCCCCGGTTCCAGTTGAAAGACTCCACCGCCGGTGATTTCCAGAACTGGTTCGAACGTGCCAGGTTCCTGGAACTCAACTGTCGTACCCAGTGCGTCTCCGGTGGCGAGTCCCAGTAGGCATCCTCGGAATCGCGCGACCTTGTCCATGGTTCATTACGCTAACTGCGTCCGGATTCTGCCTCCTCACGAATCCTCTTCCACGCGTTCTCGACGTGCCGCGCTTTCGTATTCATCTGCCCCACGGATAACCGCAATGTCAGCTTGCCATTCAGCTTCGTGTGGGTCAGGCACAGATCTCCGCTCTGGTTCAGCCGGTCCATGATCGCCTGATTCGTCGCGTCTCCGCTTTTGTGCCGGAAGCAGACTAGATTCAGCGGCACCGGCGCGGCCAGTTCGAAACGGCCGTCACTCTTTACCCAGCCAGCGAACTCTTGCGCCAGTCGCACATGCTCGCGGACGTTGTGCTGCAGGCCTTCAATCCCATAGTGCCGGATCACGAACCAGAGCTTCAGTGATCGGAAACGCCGTCCCAGTTGGATATGCCAGTCCCGGTAGTCGATCACTGCTCCCGACTCCGTCGCCTGGTTTCGCAAATACTCCGGCAAAATGCTCAGCGTTTGAATCAGAGCCTTTCGATCTGCTACCCAGAAGCAGCTGCAATCGAAATTCGCTCCCATCCATTTATGCGGGTTGAAATTGTAGCTGTCAGCCAGTTCGACTCCATCTTGGAGATGGCGGAATTCTGGGCAGACCATGGCTGTGCCTGACATGGCTGCATCGACATGGAGCCACAGATTATTCTTCTGGCAGATCTCTCCAATCGCTCGAACGGGATCCATCGCGTTTGAAGATGTCGTCCCCACCGTCGCACAAACAAAGCAAGGAACAAGCCCGGCTTTGCGATCGGCGTCCGCCTGGCGTGCAAGCACATCGGACTTCATCGCGAACTTATCGTCGACTTCAATCAGCCGGAGATTGTCCGTTCCTATACCCGCGATCATCGCTGCTTTCTCCAGCGACGAATGCGTTTGCGTCGATGCGTAGGCTACCAGACGGCCGTTCCCACCCTTCTTGTTCGTGGAGTAGCCGCTGGCACGCTCGCGCGCCGCCAGCAGCGCGCATAGCACGGCGCTGGAGGCGGTGTCTTGAATCACTCCGCCACCGGTACTCGAAGAGAGAAATGTCTGCGGCAGCCCTAGCATCCCCACCAACCAGTCCATGACATGCGTTTCCAACTCAGTGCAGGCTGGACTCGTCGACCACAGCATTCCCTGCACACCCAAACCGGAAGCAAGCAGGTCCCCCAATATTCCAGGGCCGGATGCGTTACACGGAAAGTACGCGAACCAATTCGGCGACTGCCAGTGTGTGACGCCCGGCAGGATCAACTGGTCGACGTCCTTGAGAAGCGTGTCGAACGACTCGCCGTTGGCTGGCGGGGTCGCCGGCAGCGAGGCGCGAATCTGTCCAGGCTTCACCTGCGACAGCACGGGGAAGGATTCAATCCGTGATTGGTAATCGGCGATCCAATCCACCACGGCATGACCGTAGCGACGGAACTCCTCGGGCGTCATGTGAAATGATTTTTCCTGGGGCACGGGGGACCTCGGTGAACAGCAAATGCTATCAGAGCGAGCTCTGAACAGGGCTTCCTTCGTGAACCTTCGTGGCCTTTGTGGCTATTGCTCTTTGCTAGCCCCGACCACCACCAAGCCGTCCGAAATACACTCGCGTCTTGTAATCAAAAGCCACGCGTCCGCCTTCGGCGTGCTTCTCAAAGATGCGCAGCAATTCGCGGAGCATGGGTTCATGCTTCGGATGCCCCGGCCCCGGCGCGTACGACGACGACAGCAACCGCCCTTCGAGGCCGGCGTAATCGAACTCCTGCCGCATGGGATACACGTGCTCGACGTATGGCGCCGGATCGAAAAATTCATTCACCGCGTCGGTGGTGCGCTCGTGCCGCACCTCTTCATAGTCTGTGCCGTAGGTCAGCAAGAGCTGCTCATAATCGCGCAAAAACGGAGTTGTATCGACCTCGCGTTCATTCCACAAGAGCACCAGCCACCCCCCGGGCTTCAGGATCCGCGAGAGTTCCCGCCGCGCCCGCTCCCGATCAAACCAGTGCGCCGCTTGGGCCGCGGTGACGAAATCAACGCTCGCGTCCGGTAGTGTGGTCGCCTCGGCATTGCCATCGATGCTGGTGAACGTGGGAAATCCCGCCAGCAGTCGCTCACCCGCCTGCCGCATGTCCACGTTGGGCTCGACTCCATATACCGGGTTTCCATTCTCCAACAACATCTTGGTCCATATACCCGTTCCCGACGCGATATCAGCAATCAAGTGCGCGGGCATTAATTCGCACTCTTTCTTCAGAGTCTCAATCACCTGGGGTGGATATCCCGGTCGATAACGAACGTAGTTCGCGACCCGATCGGAGAAGCGGCTGGTAGCGTTGGAGGCTGGCATGGTAGTAACCGAGGCAGGATTTTTCACCTTGCCAAGAAAGCCATTCTAACGGCACGATAGAGGTGTTGTCCCACCCCGCGGGAGGCTGTGTTCTCCAGGTCGGAGCAACACGGCAGCGAATGGCAAGCGAAATTCGCGCCCTGCAGCAGCCAAGCACAAGATGCGCGTAGTCATCAAAGTCGGCACCAGTCTTATTGCTCCTGGCGGGCAGATCGATATCCATCTGCTGCGCGGCATGGTGGACCAGTTCGATCTCTCGAAGAATGAATACCTGATCGTCACATCCGGAGCCATAGCCGCCGGCATGTCGGGCCTTGATCTGCAGAAGCGCCCCAGCGATGTACCGCGCATGCAGGCGTGTGCCGCCGTCGGCCAGAGCAAGCTCATGCACACCTATGAGCGCTTGTTCTTCGGCAAGAAGGTCGTCGCGCAACTGCTGCTTTCCAGCGACGACTTCACTTCGCCGGTTCGCTATCGGAACCTTCAAAATACACTGGCCGAGTTGCTGGGCATGGGAGTTGTCCCGATCGTGAACGAGAACGACAGCGTTTCCGTGCGTGAACTCGAAGGTGCTTTCGGGGATAACGACGAACTCAGTTCTCTGCTGGCCACGGCTGTAAAGGCCGACTGGCTGCTTCTGCTTACTAATGTCGACGGTTTCCTTGTTCCCAACGGACGAAAGAAGCCGAAGATTCAGCGCGTCATCCGCAAGCTCACGCCTGCGTTGGACGCGCAGTGCAATGGCAAGAGTGCGCTCGGACGTGGTGGCATGATTTCGAAACTGCGCGCCGCGAAACTGGCCAGCGAAGGCGGAGTCCACGTCGCCATCGTGAACGGCCGGAATCCTCATGCAATTTCGCTGGGGATGGCGCGCAAGATCGGAACCTATTTTCCTCCGCAGAAGACAACCTGATGGCCACGACTCTTGCCAACACGGTCTCAACGCAGGAGAAGTTGCTGCGTGCCCGCGCGGCCAGCGCGAAGCTGGCGCAATTGTCGACGGAAGAGAAGAATCGACTGCTGCTTGCGATTGCGGACGCTGTAGAAGCTCATGAGAAGGATATTCTCGCGGCTAATCGTGCGGATATCGAACACTCCCGTCTCGAGGGTGCGATGCGCGACCGCCTGATGCTCACGCCGGCCCGAGTCAAAGACACGGCCCGCGGCGTGCGCGATGTTGCTGCCCTGCCGGATCCGATCGGCGAGACGCTTGCCGAGTGGACGAAGGAGAATGGACTGCGCATCCGCAAGGTGCGCGTTCCCCTCGGAGTTGTCGGCATCATCTATGAATCCCGCCCGAACGTCACCGTCGATACAGCCGTGCTCGCGCTCAAGACCGGCAACGCCATCGTCCTCCGCGGCGGTAAGGAAGCGGCTCGGAGTAATCAACGTCTGGTCGAAATCATGGCCGCGGTCCGCGGAGTTCCCGAGGGAGCGATCGAGTTGCTGGACTCAAGCACGCGTCAGACCGTGCACGAACTCATCAAGGCGCGTGGGTTAGTCGATGTCATCATTCCCCGCGGTGGCGCCGGACTGATCACCTTCGTGACTGAGAATTCAGCTGTCCCCGTGATTGAAACCGGGGCAGGGAACTGCCACATCTTCGTCGACGCCTCCGCAGACTTCGACATGGCCGACCGAATCGTGATCAATGCCAAGACGCAGCGTCCGTCGGTCTGCAACGCGGCCGAGAAGTTGCTGGTCCACGAGCGCGTTGCGTCGGCATACATTCCGCGAATCGCAAAAAAGCTGATCGATGCAGGAGTGGAACTCCACGGGGATGGTAAGTCGCGGACTCTGGCAGCCGGATTGCCGGTTTTACCCGCGACAGATCAGGAATGGTACGAAGAATACTTGCGTCTATGCATGGCGATCGCAGTAGTCGCCGATGTGAACGATGCTATTGCGCATATCAACAAATACTCGACCCGGCACTCCGATTCAATCGTCACCGGTGACGAGGCGAATGCGCGCAAGTTCCTTCGTGAAGTCGACTCGGCCGCCGTCTACTGGAACGCCTCGACGCGCTTTACCGATGGCGCCGAATTTGGTTTCGGAGCCGAGATGGGCATCAGCACCCAGAAACTTCACTGTCGCGGGCCTTTTGCTCTCGTCGAACTAACGTCATCGAAGTACGAGATCATTGGGACGGGGCAAGTTAGGTAAGAGGTAGTCGATTCATGACTGCCATTAGCGCCAAACACCTACTCTCATCACGTCAAAATGGTGGTCGTAGGTCCAGACGTCTACCTTCAGACGAATAGCCACGACTGCTGCAACCGCATCGAATAACGTGATCGACTGATCCGTGAGTGCTCGAATTCTTGCCGCAGCTTGCCAATAATCCTCTGACGTCGGATTGACGAGAGCCGTTTGGGCCACGTCCAGCAGCCAGTGCGACGCGACATCCCTGCCCAAACGAAACATAATCAGAGAGTAAGCCTCGAGCAATGTCGAGTAGAGGATCACGATCTCCTGCCGGTCGCGGTTCAGCTTCTGCAGTTCCAGAAGGGCTCGTGCGTGGTGCGCATCTTCCGGGTCGACGGCTGCGTACAACGGACCTGTGTCCGCCAGCACTGCGCGCATCACTTCTTATTAAGGCCCGTCAGGTAAAGGTCGTGGTTTTGACTGATGTCGCTGCGCCCGCTCCCTTTCTTCGCTGGCGTGATCTTCAGAGGCCGGAATTCGCGCAGAAATCCGCGTTCTCGCAGGTACTCTCGCAAAGCCGCCTGCATGAGGGTCGTGAGCGAGGGAGGAGCCTCTTGCGATTGCAGGTAGTCGTCCATGGCCTTGGCAAGGTCGTCGGGAAAAGTCATCGTGGCTCGCTTCATGCCAGCATTATATCATTGTGCGGCACCATATGGTGAAATTGGTGAAATTGGTGCAAATACGAATATAAAGCAAATCTAGAGATCGGCCAGGATGCTATTCCCAACAGGGGCAAGCGCCTGTGCTACCTTACTAACTTTCACGTCGGAACCAATGAGAGTCCTTTTCGCAGCGCTTCTCTCCTCCGCCATCCTCTTCCTTGCCTCGTCGGCACCGTCTGGTGGGAAGGCTCCAGCCTCCCCCGGTGCAGCCGCAACGATCTTTGGTTTTCGCAAAGCTGCGGCGGAAACTGCCGCCGAAACACAATTCCTGTCCGTGCCCGATTCCAGGCTTGCCGAAGAGCATTTACGCATCCTGACTAAGTCGCCTCACATGGCGGGCACCATCGAAGACAAAGCAACGGCGGACTACGTCGCCAAGAAATTTCGCGATGCCGGTCTTGATACTGAAATCGTCGAGTACAAGGTCTGGATCAACTATCCCGCTGAGATCAGCGTGGACTTGACCGAGCCTGCGGGTGTCGAGATGCATGGCCCGACACGTGAGCATGTCAGCAAGGATCCTTACCAGGATGATCCCCGAGTCGTTCTGCCGTTCAGCGGTATGTCTCCTTCGGGAGATGTCGAAGCCGACGTGGTATATGCGAATTACGGCACGCCGGAAGATTTCGAAAAGCTGGACAAGCTCAAAGTCAGCGTACGCGGCAAGATCGTGCTCGTCCGCTACGGCCAGAACTTCCGTGGAGTGAAAGTCTTTGTCGCGCAGGAGCACGGTGCGGCCGGAATGATCATCTATTCCGATCCTGCAGACGATGGCTGGCGCCGCGGCGACAAATATCCCGATGGGCCATGGCGCCCGGACACCGGAGTGCAGCGCGGATCCATCGGCTACATGTTCGAGTTCCCCGGCGATCCAACAACGCCGGGTGTAGCGTCGACTCCCTCACTGCCCGACTCGCAGAGAATCTCTCCCGACGCTTCCGCGCAGATGCCGAAGATTCCAGTGACTCCACTCTCCTATCGCGATATCTGGCCGGTGTTGGAACATCTCGGCGGGCCGGATTCTCCGCGCGAGTGGCAAGGAGCCCTGCCTTTCACCTATCACGTCGGGCCGGGCCCGACCAAACTGCGCATGCGTCTGAAGCAGGATTATCAATACCGCACGCTCTGGGACGTGATCGGCCGCGCGCAGGGCACCGAGTTGCCGGAACAATGGGTCGTCGCGGGCAATCATCGAGACGCCTGGGTCTACGGCGCGGTCGACCCCAACAGCGGAACGGCGGCGATGCTCGAAGCGGTGCACGGCGTTGGTGAATTACTGCGGGCGGGTTGGAAGCCGAAGCGCACGCTCGTCTTCGCGAGTTGGGACGGCGAAGAAGAGGGACTGATGGGTTCCACCGAATGGGTGGAGCAGCATGAGGTTGAACTGCGGAATTCTCCTGCATACTTCAATGTGGATGTTGCAGTCTCAGGAGCAAAGTTCAGCGCCTCTGCCGCTCCCAGCCTCAAGCAGTTCCTGCGCGACATCACCAAGGTTGTGCCAAGTCCCAAGGGCGGCACCGTGTACGAGGCTTGGCAAAAAGCATCGCAGCCGGAAGCAACTCCCTCTACGCAATCGCCGGCCGAAGCGGTCGGCGAAAATCACCGTTTGCCGGCGGCGCAGGTGAAGTCTGATGTGCCCGTCGGTGATCTGGGCAGCGGGTCCGATTACACCGCCTTTTTTCAGCACCTCGGAGTTCCCTCGAGCGATGTGAGTTCGAGCGGACCCTACGGCGTTTACCACTCCGCGTTCGACAATTTTGCCTGGTTCAAAAAGTACGGAGATCCGGATTTCGTCTACGAACAGCAGATGGCCCGCGTGTTTGGGCTGGAAGCTGTGCGCATGGCGAATGCCGACGTCCTGCCCTATGACTACGAAGAATACGGCAAGGAAGTTGTCGCCTATCTCGACGCGGCGAAAAGGCGGTCTGACGACAAATTCGGGCCTCACGCACTCAACTTCGATGCGGTAAACACCGCGGCCCACCATTTCGAGTCGGCCGGGACGAAGATCCTGGCGAAGCAGAAGAATCCACCGGCGGACGCTTCGCGGCTGAATCAGGCGCTGCTGGGCACCGAGCGCGCTCTGCTTGCGCCTCAGGGCTTGCCGCATCGGCCCTGGTTCCGCCATGTCATCTATGCGCCGGGAGAGTACACCGGCTACGCGGCGGTGGTGATCCCGGGAGTGAACGAGGCCATCGATAAGGGCGACAGCGAGCGGGTGCGACAACAATTAGCTATCTTGACGTCAGCCCTGGAGCGCGCGGCGAAAACGATGGAAGGATACCGCTAGCATGGTCCCCGCTCATGCATTGGGACATTTCCTGCGAACCCTTTCGGGCTCCGCCGTCGCCACCTTCCTGGCCTTGTTTCCCATCGTCGATCCCTTTGGCGGGATCCCGGTCTTCTTCACTATGACCTCATCATGGCCCCCCCGAGACCGCTACCGCACTGCACTCAAGACAGGCGTCTGGGTCTTCGTCATCCTGGTCACGTTTCTATTCTTTGGCAGATTCGTATTGCACTTCTTCGGCATCTCTCTTCCTGTCCTCAAAATCGCCGGCGGACTGATTGTTGCCAACACCGCTTGGGGCATGGTGACCTCCCATGCGCGCATAAGTCCCGAAGAAAGCCAGGAGGCCGAGGACAAGGAAGACATATCTCTAACCCCACTGGCGATGCCGTTGATGTCGGGACCCGGTGCAATTGGCGTGGTGATGGCTCTCGCAGCGAATGTCGACAACTGGGAAGCATATGTGGGGATGGTGATCGGCATCTCCGCCATCGCGTTGAGCGTGGTGCTGTTCTTCTGGCTAGGCGGTCCTCTGGTGCGCCGTTTGGGACCGAGCGCGGTGGGTGCCATCAACAAGGTGTTCGGATTTCTGATCCTGGCGATCGCCGTTCAGTTGGTTTCGGATGGTATAGCTGATTTCAGGAGTTGAATGCAAGTCCCACCTTCTCTCGAATCAACCGGCTCCTAAATCGAGCCGGAACTATCCGTCTCCTGATTGCGTATCAACATGTGGCGCTGGTGCGCCCAAGAGGTGCTCCGTGTCTCAAAGACCGTCCCTTCAAGGTTTGCAACTCCACAAAGCCTTTCTGTTTTGTCTCTTCCTCGTCCCATTCTGTGCGGCGAGCGACTGGCGCTACGAAGAGACGCACACCGACTCCCGCGAGTTCGTTTCCGGTGGGTATGTGCATGTGCGGCTCAGTGTTGGTGACCTGCACATCAAGCGCGGCGATTCCACAAAAATCCGGCTGGAGTACACGGTGAAGTCGCGCCGGGAAAGCAATGTAAAGGAGGCCCGGGTCGATTTCAACATCAGGGGGAACGACGCAACCGTCGAGTTCCACGCTCCAACAGGTGGCAACACGCAATTCGAGGTTGAGTTGGAAGTTCCCGTAAGTACTCATCTCGACGTGCACCAGAAGGTCGGGGATCTAACCGTCGATAGCATCGAGGGCGACAAAGACCTCAACCTGGGAGTCGGCGATATCCGCATTTCCACGGGACGTTCGGGCTATCGCCTGGTCAAGGCGAGTACGGGCATCGGCGATGTGAACAGCGATGGCTACGGCGAGACTCGCGGCTGGCTCGGCAAGACGCTCAAGTATCACGGCGACGGCAAATACGAGCTGCGCGCACACGTTGGCGTGGGAGATATCAAGCTGGAAGGTCAGTAAGATCCATTCGGAACAGTCTTTGTTCTGAACCGTAGGGCACGAGATTGGGTTAGTCCGGCCGCCCTTTGTTACATTTTCCGAACTAAGCCTTTCTGTCTGTTGACAATGCCCCAGACTCTGCTAAAGTGAGCCCCGCCAAGTAGGCTTCCCCCGTCTCGAGGTCTCGATGGCGCCTTCCAAAATGTTTGGTCGTACCCCTGCGCACACTAAAGCTCAACACAGCGACAATGCTCCGACGACCTTCGATCAAGTGCTTGATCGCGAACTGGATCGGGTTAAGGATTCCCGCACGAAACGCGATGTGCCGGTTGACGCGCGCTCGGACAACCTGATCGGACTCGCGTTCTCCGGGGGAGGCATCCGCAGCGCGACGTTCAACCTTGGGATTTTGCAGGCCTTCGCGCAGAAAGAACTGCTGCGCAAATTCGACTACCTGTCGACTGTTTCCGGAGGCGGATACATCGGATCGTGGCTGGCGGCGTTGACCCGTCGAATCACCGCTCCGATGGCGGTACCCTCGTTCGCCGAGGTCGAAAAGGCCCTGTGTCCAGGCAAGCACGAACCGAACCGGCGCGCTGAGACCCCGGCTGTGCACTGGTTGCGGTTGTACAGCAACTATCTGACGCCGCACACAGGGGTTGTTTCCGGGGACACATGGGCGATGATTGGAACCTGGCTGCGAAATGTCATCCTGAACCAGACGATCCTAGGGATGGTGTTCGTAAGTATCTTCGTACTATGCCAGAGCGCGTTGGTGCCTCTAATCAATGCGACCGAGAACAACAACGGCATCGGCTTGTTCATCGCCGGAGGAGTGGTGCTCTTCCTTGCGGCGGTGGCGATGGCCGTCAATGTGGTGTCGGAAAATCCTCCGCAGTTTGTCGGCAACACGCGGCTGCAACGGTTAAAGGCTTGGTTTCGGAGGATCCAAGTCACCGCGACCGTGATGCTCCCGTTCGTCGTGGCCTGTGTCTTGCTGAATTGCGCGTTCTGGGAAAGGACGGACTTCGGGGAAGAGTCGATCTGGTATTGGGCGGCCGCAGGAGCAGTTTTTTATTTCGCAGTGTGGGGAATTGTAGCGCTGATGGCTTGGACGAGGCGCCACTGGCGCAAACGTCAGAACAAATCAACAAGGCTGATGATTTCCAACACCGCGTTACTGATTTTCTCGCCAGTGGCCGGCGCCGCCGGCGGTTGTTTGGTGTATGCCTACGTTTTGCTGCTCAATCATCTGCCGCCCTGGATTTATGCCAGTACGGACTGGGTAGTGGCGGTTTTCGGCAGCGGCGTGTTGATGGTAATCACTTTGTTGGTGGGCGTGGTGCACCTGGGACTCGTGGGTCGCGGCTCCATGGACGTGGTACGGGAATGGTGGGCGCGGCTGGGCGGATACCTGATGTTGATCACGATTGGCTGGATTCTCCTGGCCGGAACGAGCGCCTTTGCACCGCTGGGAGTACGGTGGCTATTCACGTTTAAGGTACCGTCATTCACGGCCATCGCACTCTGGGTTCTGCACAACTTCGCGGGAGTGAAAGCCGCCAGCAGCGCGAAAACCAGCGGGAAGAAGACCGACGATCCGAACGCCAAGAAGGACAGCGCTTCCAATTCCGATGACAAGGGAACCAGCGACTCCTGGATGACGAAGGCGTTTAAATCGCCGCAAGTTTTGAACGCGCTCGCGAAAGCGGCGCCTTACGTGTTCATCGTGGGACTTGTGCTGCTGCTCAGCACGGTTGTGCATATTGGAGCCGGGCTGGCCTTCGACAAGACCTTCGAAGAGACGGCGAAGCTGTGGAATCTGAGCAGCGGCGAAAGTTTTAAGGAATTGTCGGGGCACTATTGGAATATCGTAGGCGGCCTTCCACCGTTGTGGATGGCCGGGCTTGGTGGAATTTTCTTTCTCGCCGCCCTTGCATTGTCATGGCGGGTGGATGTGAATGACTTCTCTCTCCATCACTTCTACCGGAACCGGCTGGTGCGATGTTATCTGGGAGCTTCGAATCCTGACCGTAAGGCAGAGCCCTTCACCGGTTTCGATCCTGACGACGACCTGGCGCTCTGTGAACTCGCGGATAACTATCCGGGACCCTATCCAATTCTCAACGCTGCCTTGAACATCACCGCCGGCGAGGAACTGGGATATGCAACCCGGCGGGCGAAATCGTTTGCGTTTACGCCCCTCTACTGCGGATACGAGCTCGGTGCTTCCGGTGAGGGCATGCAGCGCTTCAGTTGCGCCGATGGCTTTCTCCCCAGCTACGCTAAGACCGAGTGTGGACGGTCGGCATCCGGACTCGGCAAGTTCGGCTCGGAAGGCGGCATCTCTCTGGGAACTGCCATGGCCATCTCGGGGGCGGCGGCTAGTCCCAACATGGGCTATCACACTTCTCCGGCGACGGCTTTCTTTATGGCTCTGTTCGATGTACGCCTGGGGTGGTGGATGGGAAACTCGCGCAACCCAAAGAAGTGGAAGAGCACCGGACCGGCGCTGGGACTCGGTTATCTGTTCTCTGAGGTACTTGCGCAGAGCGATCAGCAAAAGGGATATGTCTATCTCTCTGATGGCGGGCACTTCGAGAACCTGGCGGTGTATGAATTGATCCGGCGTCGATGCCGCGTCATCGTGGCGTGCGACGCGGATGCGGACGGGAGTTATGCGTTCGACAATCTGCTGAGCTTGATCGAGAAGGCGCGCACGGATTTCGGAGCGCGCATCGAGATTGATTATTCCTTAACCCGACCTCCTGCTGAAAGCCGAGAGAGTGAGCGGAACTGTGTGGCCGGAACGATTTATTACGACCCCCATGATCCGACAGATACCGGAACCCTGATCTTGATTAAGGCAGGAATGCCGGTGAGAGGGGCTGCGCAGTCCTGCACTGCCGATCGAAAACTGCCGGACGACGTCTGGCGCTACTGTGACCAGCATTCAACGTTCCCCCACGAGAGTACGGCGGATCAGTGGTTTGATGAGGCGCAGTTTGAAAGTTATCGCGCATTGGGCGAGTACATTGGATGCAATGCCGCCGGCGAAATCAAGAAAGCGATCGACGACACCCTGCAACAGACAAAACCAGGGCCTGTCCTGATCACAGAGCCGTCGACGGATCTGCAGCAGGTCACCGGATAATCGCGTCAACCCGGAAGTAGCGTGAGGCATCTACTGATAAGGTGGATGCTCCATGGCCAGTGCAAAGCAAAAAAACGCCGCGCGCAGGAATATCAAGAAAGCGGCTGCTGCTGCCCGGAAGAAGAGAACTATTGCGCATCTCCCAAAGTCGGTGAGGACCGCTTTAGGGAAGCAGGGCGCAAAGATGGCCAGGCGGAAGCGCAAGGCGTCATCGTAAAGAGATATTGGTTCCTCAGTTGTGCCGCAGAGTCCGAAGTCTCTCTCTTGTCGTTTCCACTTGCCAGTGTGACAGCAATCACTGACTGGAATTCATATCGGGAATGTCATTGGGCGTAGACCCTTCACGCTTTCCGGGAGAGTGTCCATGCCGACAAGAAGACGTTTTCTGCAATCCAGTGCGGTGGTCGCGGCTGCGTTCTCGGGTGCATCAGCGCTTGATGCGCATGGTGTGCCGTCGGCGGAGCCGTCGCTGCCAACAACTTCGACAACCGCGGCACCCAAGCCGGCTGCTGAGATTCAAGTTCCGAAGATGAAGTTCTTCAATGTCGAGATCAGCCGCATGGTGCTGGGTGTCAATCCATTCTGCGGGTATTCCCACTACAACAACAACTACTCCGGCGTAATGAAGGAGTGGTACACGCCCGACCGCGTCTGCGAGGTCATGCACCAGGCGACCCGGTTTGGCATCAACGCGTTCAACTATGTGGGCCTTGCGCGCATGCCCCAGGACTGGCTCCGTTTTCGCGCTGAAGGCGGGCAGATGCACCTGATCATGCAGGTGCTGCATGACAATGCTGCAACTGTGGAACAGGCCAAGACCCTGGAGCCTTTGGCGATGTTCCGGCAAGGCGAGGTTGTGGACAAGGCATTCCAGCAGGGCAAAATGAATGCCGTGAGGGAGTGGTGCAAGATGGTGCGCGATCTTGGCATCATTGTCGGCGTTGGTACACACAAACCGGAAGTGATTTCACAGGTGGACGAAGAAGGATGGGACGTCGACTTCTACGCCGGTTGTGTCTACAACCGCACCCGCACCCAGGATGAATGGAAGAAGATCCTCAATGGCGAAATCACGGAGATGCCACATGAGATCTATCTGCAGAGCGATCCGGCGCGTATGTACAGCGTAATGCGCCAGACTCGTAAGCCGTGCTTCGCATTCAAGATTCTCGCTGCCGGCCGCGTCGATGATGGCGGCGTCGAACAGGCGTTCCGCACGGCCTTCAGCAGCATCAAGCCCAATGACGGTGTGTTGGTGGGCATGTTCCCGCGCGGCAAGGATGAAGTGCGGGAGAACGCGGAAATCGTCCACCGGATTCTTTTGGGTTGAAGACCAGGACTTCTCGCTGCAAGTTACGCGGACTCGCGGTGTTTCGTGATGCGAGGGAGCAGGATCAGGATTAATCCGTAGAACAGGAGCGACACCACCAGCGAAGCGGCGTTGCCGAAGCGCAGGTCTTCCACGAGAAGTTTGAGCGTCCCGAGCGCGACGGCCGCGTATGCGAGCCAGAAGAGTTCAATCCGATTCTGGACTGAGCTGAGGAAGCCAAGAGCGAGAGCAACGGCGCAGATCACTACAGTGCGGATCACGGAGAGGCTGGATGCAGCCAACTCGAGATGCCGCGAAGCGAGCCCCACAATCGCAGCGATCGCGAGGGCCGCGCCAGTAAAGCCAACTAGAGCAGCCGGTGTCACCCAGAGCAGACGGCGGCGGCCCTGATCCTGTTCAGTAGACGCCCCGACCCCGTAACACAAGGCGGCGGTGAGGGCAACGATCCAGACTCGCCAATCCGGAATTCCTGGAACATTCTCGGCTAAGGCATCAGCGGCATATGTCGGCAGAGTCGAGGCGATGGTCGCGGCGGCCAGATAGAAACTCGCGTGCATCCCGAGACTGAGCTTGCGTGTGCGCGTGTACACGAGCGTCGCTGTGCCCGCAGCTGCGCAGAGAAACGGGATTTGAAGGTTTACCGGGAACAGCAGAAAGTTTCCCGCCAGAAGCAGCGCTGCCGCCCACATGGCCGAGACGCGACGATTGCGCGCCTGGGCGTCTTCTGTGAACCGAAAAAGCGATCCCCAGTAGCAAACGGCTGCCAGTAGCATGAAGACCGCGCCAAGGGGCCGCGCGATGGAATCGTGAGTTGCGCGCAGAACCCCGTAGGACGCGAGCGCAAACGCAATCACCGCCTGGCCGATCTCGAAAATCGTGATTGGATGGCACAACGCGAAGCTGCGAACTCCGATGCTGGCGCCATAGACCGCCAGAAGCAGGAAGCACAGCGTCGCGATCGTCCCTCCCGCAGCGGGATGGTAGCCCTCGGGGATCGTGTCCGATGCCAGGACAAATACCAGCAGCCAGACCGCGAAATCCGCAGCCAGCGCGGGAATGGCTCTCAGGGTGAGGCGATGTCCCAGGCAGGCGGCCGCTTCGGTCACCAGCGCCACGGCCAACAAGGCAGCCGTGAGCGGAACGAGTTCATGGGTTTCGATAATCAGTGCCAGCGCGGTGATGACGGATGCTAGCGTCGCCACCCATGGAATCAATTGCAGGTCTCTTCGCCATGCCAGCGCGATGGTGAGCACAACGAATCCGACCGTTACGGCGGCAGCGATTGCCGGTGAAAGAACCTGGAATCGCACCGTTGATTCCCACAACAGAGGCGAGAGAATCAGCGCGGATGTAACGGCGTAAGTAATGCTGGCAAAACGGCTCGCAGCGTGGATGCGGACCGCCCAAACCATCCAGAAGCACGCATACACGATCGCGACGAAGAGTACCGGCAACTTCGGAACGGAGCTCGATTCGGCAATCGCTCGCAACAGGTACGCGCCTGCGATTCCAAGAACGGCTTTGCCGAGAATCGGCACCACGCCCGACGGCGTTTCGACCGGAGGGAATCCCCGCCATGTGGCAGGAGGGCGCGGGCGTTCGAGCGCGACAGAAGAAGATTGCGGCTCGCTGGACGGACGTTTCTCTGGCTGGCCTTCGAGCGCTGCGACGCGGCGTTCCAGCGAACGCATCTGCTCGCTGAGTTGTTCCAGTACCAACGCGATGTTGTCGACAGCTGGCGGCATGTGCAACTCCGCGTCTGCCCGATGGGGCTAGCTGGTTCCGTGAGCCGGAGCTGTACCGGAGGCGGAGATGGCTCGCGCGTCCGGCCAGGGCGGCAGGAGTTTGACCAAGACCCAGAGGATGGCGAAAGGAAGAAGCATCAGGACGATCGCTGTCAATAATCCTTCGCGTGTGGCGAAGCTCATCTTGTACGTGGTGTATCCGAGGAAACTCTTCGAGAACAGCTGGCCGCCGATGACCACATTCCAGCGCATTGCGAAGATGCCGACCACTGTGAGACTTCCGGCAAGCGCATAGATCCGCTTGCGTGCGATTTCGCTGAGCTTCAGGATCTGAGTGAGGCCGAGCAGAGCGATCGGCGTCACGGTACCTAACAGGATCTGCACGATTACCTGCGACTTCCAGAGCCGCGTGTGCACCATGAAGTCGAGGCTGCGGAACGATTCGTCGGCTTCGTAGATGCGCTGGATCAGGTCGAGCATCTCAAGGCTGAAGTCGATGATGAACGTATACATCAAATACTGAGCGATCTTATCCACGCAGCGGATGTCGAGAGGTTTTCCACGAAGGCGAGTGGAGAGCATGTAGAGCAACATCACGGCCGCGATGCCGGAGACCATGGCCGAGAAGATGAAGACGATGGGCATCAGCGGGGTCGACCACCAGGGGTTGGCTTTGATGGATCCGAAGATGAAGCCAACATATCCATGGAGGAGAAAGGCAGAAGGGATGCCGATGAGGGTGATGAAATAGCCGACCCGATCGTCGATTCGCAGCGAGCGTTCGCTGATGTTGCTGGAACCGAAAGTCAGGAGTCGGTAGATCAGACGCACCACGCCGCTTGTACTTTGCGATTTCAAAACGATGTCGCGGCGATAGTCGAGCCAGATTTCGAGCAGGAGCACTGCCATCAGGTACCAGAGATAGACAAAGCCGAACATAGCCATGGCCGAGGAGCGGTGCGGCGTCAGGTACATTTCGAGAGAGCGTTCAGGATGGCCGAGATGCAGTTGCAGCGGGAGTGGCGCGACCAGCAGGAACGCCAACGCTGTCAGTAGCGCGAGACGGTAGGTCGGCTTCACAGCCTCGACGCGAAAGACGCGCTCGAGCGATGCGAGGATGAAGGCGCCAGCCACCAGTCCCGTGATGAAGGGATAGAGAACGATGAGGACGCTCCATTGGAGCTCCACCTCGTTCGGGTACATGAAGCCTTCGACTGGAATTTGCAACGAGCCTCCTTATCGCTCTCTGAGACGACCACAGGGGCTAAAGCCCTGGAATTCCTAAACCCTCACGCGGCCCTGAAGGGCCGCTCTTCCACCTTCGCTGCCGTCAACCGCCTACTCCCTCACCGCACTGAACCGTCCATGCCGTTGTAGAAGACCTTTGCGCCCGTGGCCATGTGAGGCTTCAGAACCTGCACATTGTGAGTTCGCAGAAACTCATGAATCGGATCCTTGGGATTCTTGAGGTCAGAGAGCTGGCGCGCGCCGGTCGGGCAGACTTCGCAGCAGGCAGTCGTCAACCCTTTAGTGATGCGGTGATAGCACAGCGAGCATTTTTCCGCCGTGTTGGTCTTGGGATTGATGAAGCGGCAACCATACGGGCATGCCTGCACACAGTAGCGGCACCCGAGGCAGTAGTTCTTGTCGACGAGAACCACGCCGTCGGGAGAGACGAAGGTCGCGCCAACGGGGCAAACTTGTGTGCAGGGCGAGTCCGCGCAGTGGTTGCACAGTTTGGGTACGAAGAAGTTTTTGCCGTCGCTGATCTCGTTCGGGGGGAATCCCTGCTTGCCGCCGTCAGGCGATTCGACTTCGGGTCGCTCGATCTTCCAGTCGGAGACGTGGTAACGCTCGATCCAGGTGCGGAAATAGCCGTCTGGGACATCGTTCTCTTCTGAGCAAGCGCGAACACAACTTCCACATCCGATGCACTTGGGGATATCAATCAGCATGCCCCACCAGTGCTCGGTCATTTTGTAGTTCGGGGAAACTTCAGGCGTTCCGGCCTGAACATACTTCCAGGCGACGGCGGCTGCAGGCAGCAAGATGAGGAGGCGACGGCGGGTGATGTCCATTATTTCTTGCCTCCTGCGGGTTTGGTGTTCGCAGCTTTGGTTTCTTTTTCATCCTCGATCTTGGGCCGGTGCGGCTTGTGACAGGTGTTGCAGGCGAGGCCTCCGGAGTGATCGGCAGAGACGACCTGGGGAAATCCCTTGGGCTTGGCGCTGTTGGCCTCGTGACAGCGGGCACAGATGACGGCGGTGTCGGGCAGTTGTGGCTTTACCGAGGACGGATCGTCAGCGTGTTTGCCTTGCGCTCCGTGGCAAGCCTCGCAGGGAACGTTGGCGTGACGGCCCAGTCTCTTCTGGTCTACGACGTCGGTGTGGCAGGCTTCACAGACGTCATGTCCGGCGAAAGCCGGCGTGCGGGCGGCAATCTCGGCAATGGCGGTGCCGCGATAATGCCCGTACTCGCCAAAGCTCTTGGGAACAACGGCAGCGCGCAGCAAGACGAATACCGCCAGGAGAATTGCGATGACGACGGCGAGGCGGATTAGATGTTCGATGTCCTTAAACACGGTTGCTTTCCCGGGCCGACTTAGCAAGCGATTCGGGCCCGAAACGGCATGTGATCTTGGATACAGTGGATGAAGCCCCAAGCACGATGAGTGGAATCACAAGAGGGCGTGATAGGGGTCACCTTCTCCCGTCGATTTCGTATTTCCTTCGTGCTGGTTGGGCAATCTAAGAGGTGGGGTTCATTTTGGGGGAAATGAAATGTGTGCCGGTACCCCTCCCCCTCCCGATCTCTTGAAATCAGCGAGTTAGCGGAAAATCTCGGGCAAGATTTTGGGGCTCAATAGTTTAGGGGCAAGATCTTGAGCCGCAGGGACTTGGGTCCGATCGACGTGCTAGCTGCTTACACGGCCGTCGCCTTGGCAATCATCATTTTTCTTTGACTTTGTCTGCAAGGTCAGATGTCACGTCGGGCTGTGATTTCTCTCACAGGTCGAGTTTTCTGGAAAGTCAAAATCCCCACCCTAGCCGCAAAAGACACGGCTAGGATGGGGCACCCGGAGTGACACTTTTAGCCGCAAGGGAGAGTTTGTCACCAGTCGAGAGGAACCGGCCGAGCTGCGTTCGGCGGACAGCCGAAGGCGGCTGTCCCCAGATGAGCATTGTTACCTACTTCAACGTGACTAGCTTTTCCACCAATTCTGAGTAGTCCTTCTTCTCGATGCCGTGCACTTGTTTGTTGTATTCGTCCACCTTGGAGGAATAGTTCATCGAGCAGAACTTCGGGCCGCACATGGAGCAGAAGGCAGCTTCTTTGTAGAAGTCGTCGGGCAGCGTTTCGTCGTGCATGGCGCGAGCGGTCTCGGGATCGAGCGAGAGGGCGAACTGTTTTTCCCAGTCGAATTTATAGCGGGCGTAGCTGAGGGCGTCGTCGCGGTCGCGGGCGCCAGGGCGTCCGCGGGCGATGTCGGCGGCGTGGGCGGAGATCTTGTAGGCGATGATGCCGTCTTTCACATCCTTCTCGTTTGGCAGGCCGAGGTGCTCTTTGGGCGTGACGTAGCAGAGCATGGCTGCGCCATACCATCCGATCATGGCTGCGCCGATCGCGCTGGTGATGTGGTCGTAGCCGGGAGCGATGTCGGTGACCAGCGGCCCGAGGGTGTAGAACGGGGCTTCGTCACAGAGTTCGACTTCCTTTTCGACCTGTTCTTTGATCTTGTCCATGGAGACGTGGCCGGGGCCTTCGATCATGACTTGCACGTCTTCCTGCCAGGCTTTCCTGGTGAGTTCGCCCAGAGTCTTGAGTTCGGCGAACTGGGCCTCATCGCTGGCATCAGCGACGCAGCCCGGACGGAGTCCGTCGCCTAGCGAGAAGCTGACGTCGTACTTCTTGAAAATCTTGACGATGTCGTCGAAGCGCTCGTAAAGGAAATTCTGCTTGTGGTTGTAGGCCATCCATTGGGCGAGGATAGCGCCGCCTCGGCTGACGATGCCGGTGATGCGCTTGGAAATCAGCGGAAGGTACTGGATCAACACGCCGGCGTGGATGGTCATATAGTCGACGCCTTGGGCCGCCTGCTCTTCGATCACTTCCAACATCACTTCCGCATTCAGATCTTCGACGCGCTTTACGCGGGCGATGGCTTCGTAGATCGGGACGGTGCCGATGGGGACGGGCGAGTGGCGCAGGATGGCTTCGCGGATCTCGTGAATGTTGCCGCCGGTGGAGAGGTCCATTACGGTGTCGGCGCCGTAGTGAACGGCGGTGTGGAGCTTCTTCAGTTCTTCGTTGATCTCGGAGGTGACAGCGGAGTTGCCGATGTTGGCGTTGATCTTGCAGAGGCTCGCCACGCCGATCGCCATCGGTTCCAGTTCGGGATGGTTGATGTTGGCAGGGATGATCATGCGCCCGCGGGCGACTTCGTCGCGGACGAGCTCGGGCGTGAGCTTTTCTTTGTGCGCGATGAAGGACATCTCTTCCGTGATGACGCCCTGGCGCGCGTAGTGCATCTGGGAGAAGTTGCCGTCGGTATTCTCGCGCCTGCGCAGCGCGATCCATTCTGCGCGGGGCTTGGGGACGGAGTATCCTCCGCCGTTGGAACCGTTGCTGGAAGTCATGACTAGGCCAACCTTTTTCAGGATTCTCTGAATTCCGATTATAAACGCGTTGGGATGGGCGGAGGACGCATGTTGCGATATTCGACAGATAAAGACTGTCAACACAAGGGGTTCACCCCAGAGGGCACAGAGGTTGTCTACTCGATTTCTTTTCCAAATTGCAGAATTTACGCCTTGTTGTCGCGGACCGCGAACTCGCGCATCCTGTACTCGAAATCTTCGAGTGGATAGACGATCGCTGCCTTGTCTTTCAACTGCGCCCAGAGCTCTTTGAGACAGATGTGCAGTGTTATCTGTCACGGCGTTTGCTGATCGGGGAACGCGGGCTTAGAATCGCTCGTTGCTGCTTGAGATATTTCACAAGGAGAGCTTTTCCATGCGTGCATTCCGTCTACTGCTCATGTTCTTTTTTGCTCTGAGTTCGCTGGCGATCTGCCAGTCTGCGTCATCCGGTTCGGCGAGTCTTGGATTCAACATTGCAAACATCGATAAGAGCGCTGACCCGTGCGTGGATTTTTACCAATACGCGTGCGGAAACTGGATCAAGACTTCAGAGATCCCGGCCGATAGGGCTTCCTGGCAAAGTTTCTCGCAATTAGACGAGAGCAATCTGCACATCGAGAAGGGAATCCTGGAGAAGGCTGCGGGGGGCGGGGCGAAACGCGATGCTATTGATCAGAAGATCGGCGATATGTACGGCTCGTGCATGGATGAGAAGGCGGTGAACGCGAAAGGGCTGGCGCCGCTGAAGCCGGAGCTTGATCGCATCGCAGCCGTGAAGGACAAGGGCGCACTGATTGAGGAAATTGCACATTTGCATCTGATCGGACCGAATCCACTCTTTAACTTCTACTCAAACTCAGACCTGCACAATGCCGATCAGGTGATTGCGTATCTGAGCCAGGGAGGATTGTCGCTGCCGGATCGTGACTACTACGTAAAGGACGATCCCGACAAGGTGGAGATGCGAAAGCATCTGGTCGAGTACGCGACTGAGGTATTCACGCTGGCGGGCCAGAGTTCGCAGGAGGCTGCCAAGTCGGCGCAGACGGTGCTGATGATCGAGACTTTGCTGGCGGCGGACTCGATGGAGCGCACCAAGTTGCGTGATCCGAAGAATCGCGATCACAAGATGACCCGGGAGGAAGCGGTCGCCCTGGCTCCGGAGTTCAACCTGAATCGCTACTTCGCGGCTGTGGGTGCACCGAATTTCACTTCGGTGAATGTGAGTACACCGGATTTTTTCCGGCAAGTGAATGGGGTGGTGGCAGCAATGCCACTGGATGCGCTCAAGACCTATGTCACTTGGCATGCACTGCGCGGGGCTGCCCCGTGGCTGTCAGAACCTTTTGTGCAGGCAAACTTCAAGATGCGACAGGCGCTCACCGGGCAAAAGCAGATCCAGGATCGGTGGAAGCGCTGCGTGAATCTGGTGGATGGCTCGCTCGGCGAAGCTTTGGGCCAGCGCTATGTCGAGCTGACGTTCGGCGCAGAGGGTAAGCAGCGCATGCTGAAGATGGTCGATGCGCTGGAGAAGTCGCTCGATGACGATATCCATGGTCTATCGTGGATGGGCGACGACACCAAGACGCAGGCCAAGACGAAACTGCAGGCGATTCGCAATAAGATCGGATATCCGGATGCGTGGCGCGATTATAGTTCGGTGGTGATCAAGCCGGATGACTTGCTGGGCAACGCGGAGCGGACCAGCGAATTCGAGTCCAAGCGGCAGATTGCAAAGATCGACAAGCCGCTGGATCGGAAAGAGTGGGGCATGACTCCACCGACGGTGAATGCGTACTACAATCCGGCCTACAACGAAATTGTGTTTCCCGCCGGAATCCTGCAGCCTCCGTTCTTTGACAAGAGCATGGATGACGCGGTGAACTTCGGAGGCATCGGGCTGGTGATTGGGCATGAGTTGACCCATGGCTTCGATGACCAGGGACGCAAGTTCGATCCGCAAGGGAATCTGCGCGACTGGTGGACGGAGACGGATGGAAAAGAATTTGAGAAGCGTGTCAGTTGCGTGGCGGACGAGTATTCGAACTTTGTCGCCGTGGACAACATGAAGCTGAACGGGCGGCTCACGCTCGGCGAGAATACGGCGGACAACGGTGGGGCTCGGATCGCCCTGGCCGCGCTTGAGCACATGATTGCCGACGATAAGACTGGCAAGGAAGGACAGAGCATCGACGGCTACACGCCGGAGCAGCGGTTCTTCCTGGGATTCGGGCGCGTGTGGTGCGAGAAGCAGCGACCGGAAAACCTGCGCCTGCAGGTCACGACCAATCCGCACTCGCCCGGGAAATATCGCGTGAACGGTGTGGTGCAGAACATGCCGGAGTTCCAGAAGGCGTGGGGATGCAAGGCGGGACAGCCGATGGTGGCGGAGAACGCTTGCCATGTATGGTGAGGTTCAAGCTTTCAGATCAAGAAGGCTTTTTTGCATTTCGTTCACAGTCTTAAGTGTGGCGAGATTCACCTCGAACGCCGACTGAGCGGACATTAGCGCAACCATTTCGGCGCTGAGATCGACGACGTCGAGGGTTGCGCCATCGGGCGAGGTCGCGCCTCGAGAGGCAATCTTGGCAGCTGCCGTGTTCAGTTGGAGGTCGGCCTGCTGCAATCCCTGAAGAGCAATGGAAGAAGAGTCCATACTTCAGCTATCGGCAAGACACGAGACCAACTTGAGTCGCCGAGAGGGCTGGAAATATCGACGGTAACTGTTACCCTTGGCTGGTGCAAAGGGCAACTTTGCACCAGCTATTCGAGCCGCGGGGTTAGAGTCCAGATGTGCCCACAACGACTTTGGCTCCCGTTGCGCGGCACGTATCGATCACCTGCACGACCTGCCCAAATGGCAGTCGCTCATCGGCTTTCAGCAGAATCACTTTTTCATCGCCTTTCTGGAAGTGCCGCCTCAGCGTGCCTTCCAGAGCAGACCATGAGATCTCATCGCCGTTGACCCTCAGCGACGGCTTTTGCTCGCCCGAGTTGAGCAACTGCACCACGGTTGCGACGGTACCAGCAGGCAACGCCGGACCGATTAGCACTTCCAGTCCGTTCGGAGGCACCATGGCTCCGGATGCGGGAGGTAGCGATTGCGCCGTGAGCAGTACTGGCGCTTCGAATGCGACCTCACGTCCCGCCTCAAGCACTCTCACCACATTGGCAAAGGGGGCGCGGGCGTCGGCTTTGACGTAGAGCTTCGCGTCGCGTTGGCGAGGAGTAGCTTTCATCTCTTTCAATAATTGGTCTGGCGTGACGGGCTTCACTCCAAAATAAAGGTTGCCATCTGCGGTGACCGCTACAATCCAGGCGTCGTTGTTGTCGGCGGCGGGACAAGCGACCGCGCTCGTCGTGTGCGCCATCTGCACGGTTACTCCTTGGCGGAGTTGCTGGGCGTGGCCGGTGTTCAAGAACAGCGGAATTACGAGGGCTAGCGCAAGACTCAGGTTCAGGTATCTCTGCGACTTGGACGTGTTCGTTCTGATTGAAGACATAGGATCTCCTTCGAGGGCGAGGCCCTCAGCGGCTGAAGCCGCGTGTTCGTGCGTTGTGATTGGGCTGGCTAAAGCCAGACCCTTCCCGGTTTTTGAGTAGTGTCGGCGTCCCGCGGGGGCGAGACGCCCCCGCCACAGCCGGCAGGATGCCGGCGCTACCTCTTCGTGTGTTACGGTTTGGCGCCGCCTAGCGAAGCAGTGCCTAGCATGCCGCCTAGGCCCATGGTTTCTACTACGGAGGATGGAACAATCACCATCGAGCCACGTTCTTTGATGGCTTCGTACAGCATGTTCATGGCGCGCAGATGAAGCGCTGTTGGATCGTTCCTGTACACGGCCGCCGCTTGTGCGAATTTGTCGGCAATTTCGGTTTCGGCTTGGCCGAGAATGTTGCGAGCCTGGCGTTCGCGTTCGGCCTGGGCCTGGCGCGACATGGCGTCTTCAAGCGCCTGGGGAATCTTTACGTCGCGGATTTCGACCGATTGCACCGTGATGCCCCAGGGGTTCGTCTTTTCGTCAAGAATTTGCTGCAACTGGCGTCCCAGGGTTTCTCGTTCGGTGATCATCTGCGCGAGTTCGTGGCGGCCGATCGATTCCCGCAGCGCAGTTTGCGCGCTGAGGGTGATGGCTTGAACAAAATCCTCAACTTCGAGGATGGATTTTTCCGCGTTCCAGACCATCCAGAAGACGATGGCGTCGACATTGACCGGCACCGTGTCGCGGGTCAGAGTGGATTCGGCGGACACACTGGCCACGCGGACGCGCTGATCAACGTAGGGACTGAGCGTCTCCACGATGGGCACGATATGGCAGAGGCCGGGGCCGCGGAGGCCGACGTAGCGGCCTAGGCGCAAGACCGCGACTTTCTCCCACTGCCGCACAATTTTGATCGCGAAAAGGAAATAGAGTCCGGCCAGAATTCCGGCGATGGCGTAGGCGTTTTGCTTCGTGGCCTGCGTAATTGCGATTCCGGCCAGGACACAGACGGTGAACAGCAAGAGCGCGACTCCGTTGATCTCGTGAATTTTGATTTTGGGCATAACTATCTCCTTTGTGTGGGACGCGGTAAAAGTTCGCGCAAGCGGTCGATCAATTCTTCCAGGGTGAATCCGGCTGCTCCCGCCCGGGCCGCGAATTCCCCCGCCATCTGGCCAAGCTGACGTTCGCGCTCGACCGTTTTCCTCTCCGGCTTTTTATCGCTGATGAATGTTCCTGTACCCTGCTGGGTTTCAAGCAGGCCTCCAAGCTCCAGTTCGCGGTAGGCGCGCATTACCGTGTTGGGATTGATGGCGAGATCGACTGCAAGTTGACGGACTGTCGGAAGCTGATCGCCGGCCGTCAGGGAACCGGAGGCGATACCGGCGCGCACCTGATCGATGAGCTGGCGGTAAACGGGGACGCCGGAGTGAAGATCGAGGGCGAATTCGAAGCGGCCGTTTTGAGAATTCCTTCCCATGCGCACTAATGTACTATAGAACTAGTACAATATGTCAAGTACTTTTTTCGTAGTCAAATCAAACGGTTGGCAGCGCATGAGGTTCGGTGCCCCATTTCGCGTTGGAACCACCCGACGGTGCTCGTCGTGAAAATGACCTCCATTTGACCCGGCCATGACGATGTCAGTGACGAGATCGAGTACCCTCACGCTGTTGAAATCGCCAGATGGGATGCGGATGAAATGGAAACGCCGGATTCGATGCGATGAAGTAAGGAGCGAGTAAAAAGTGTGTAAGGAGAATGTAAAAAGATTCGACGCGGCCTAGTTTGTTGTCGCAGCACAAGGAGCGAAACCGGGCGAGTGCTAATTTGTGACGCGAAGAATCGCGAATTTGTGCACTGCCCCACGCGATGAACGTGGATGCCTTCGACGGCGTCCAGGGACCCAGGTCAAGAAAAAAGATTTTCGATGAGTCCGGATCAGTATGCCTTTCCGGGCGGTAGGAAACGTGTACGCGCAGGGGTTTTACGTGCATGCGCCGCGGGACTTGTGTGCTCCGGGACGAGAAGGAACGAGTCCGCGAAATCGCGACACAGGAGGATCACAATGCAAAGACTACTGACATATGTACTGGCCATGGGTTGCGTGGGAACAAGCGCAATGCTGGTTCAGCGGGACGTGACAGTACGGCATAAACACAGTGCAGATGCGCTACTGACCAACGATGCCGCCTATCGAGACGGACTCTATCTAGGCAAGCTGGCACACGACGCGAAGCGGCCGATGCATCCGCCAGTTGGAAGGTGGTCGACGGAAAAAGACCGTGCCTCGTTCACCGCCGGCTACCAACAGGGATTCGGTGAAGAGTCCTCACGGTAGCGAAACGAAATAGTTTCCGGAACCCAGGTGAATCCGGAAGCAACCGCAATCAACGTTCTCAACCTGTAACTCCCCCCTGCAACAGATTCTCCAATTGAGGTGAAGTCTTATGAAAGGGAAGAAGGTTTTGTCCTTCGCGGCGATTGCTCTGGCCATTTGTATCTCCGTTCCGCATCGGGTGAAGGCCGGAGGCGCTGCGCCGACGACCACGTCGAGCGTCCGGGGCACCGTCCATTTTGAAGGAAAGGTTCCGGCGGCGAAAGCGATCAGCATGGCCGCCGATCCGGTGTGTGCCAAGCAGCATTCCGCTCCCTTGATGGCGCAAGACATCCTGGCTGACTCCAAAGGCAATCTGGAGAATGTGGTTGTCTTCGTGTCGGAGGGGCTGGGAGATCAGAAGTTCGATCCGCCAAGCGAGCCGGCTGTGGTGGAGCAGAAGGGTTGCATGTACCAGCCGCACGTGATGGCAGTGAGGGCGAATCAAAAGCTGGAACTGGTGAACGACGATCCAACTTCGCACAACATTCATCCGGTGCCGACCAATAATCGTGAGTGGAACAAAGCGGAGCCGCCCGGGACGAAGATGGAAGACTCGTTTGCGCGGGAGGAAATTGCAATTCCGGTGAAGTGCAATGTGCATCCCTGGATGCGCGGATACATCGCTGTGTTCAAGCATCCGTTCTTCGCGGTGACGGGGAAGGATGGCAGCTTCGATCTGAGCAATCTGCCGCCCGGAACATACACGATCAAGGCGTGGCACGAGAAGCTGGGGACATCGACCCAGACGGTGACGATTGGGGCGAACGAGTCGAAAGAAATCAGCTTCGTGTTCAAGGGGATGTAGCGTTCTGCGGTGGTGATCGGAGGGTTGGGTGAACCTCTGCGGGGGCGAGACGCCCCCGCCACAGCCGGCAGGATGCCGCCGCTACGATTTGTCGAGGCTACGATCTGTCTACGATTTGGGTTTGAAGCCTTTACGGCGTTGTTCGCTGTAGCGATGTAAGGCGTCGAGGATGATGGGGTACGCTTCTGCAGGGGGGCGGATCTCGTCAACCTCGACTGCCTTGCCTTCCAGTTGTTTGTAATCCTGAAAAAATCTGCGAAGCATCACGAGGCGATGCGGCGGCATCTCTGAGGCGCTCCGGTACGAGTTGAACTCGGGATCTTCGGTCGCAACGGCGATGATTTTGTGATCCTGCTTGCCGGCGTCGAGCATGGTCATCAGGCCGATGGTACGGGCGTGAATGATGGTCAGCGGCACTACTGCTTCCTGGCAGAGGACGAGCACATCGAGCGGGTCGTCATCTTCGGCGAGCGTTTGCGGGATGAATCCGTAGTTCGCGGGATAGTAGACCGCGGAGTAGAGAACGCGGTCGAGGCGGATCAGGCCGCTGGTTTTGTCGAGTTCATACTTCACGCTTGCACCGTAGGGGATCTCGATGACGGAGTCGAATTCCTGCGGGAGTTTGTCGCCGGGAGTTACGTCGTGCCAGGGATGGATCATAGGGGAAAGTAGTCTGTTCCGAGAATGTTCATTGTAGCGGAGAGGACATTCGGCCCGCAGTCCTCTGTGCCCCTCAGTGGCCTCTGTGGTGAGCAGAAACAACAACCAAGACCTTTCACCACAGAGGGCACAGAGGAGCACGGAGGACGTCAAAATCGTGGGCCCTCGAGTTACTGAGTCAGGCGGAATTCGGCGTGGAACTTGGCTTGGGAGTTGTCGCCGGCCCAGACGTCGAATTGCTCGGGCTCAACCACCCACTTCTTTAATGCCGGGCTCCAGAACTGGAGTTCGTCGGGGCCGAGTTTGAAATGGACGGTCTGTTTCGAGCCAGGCTGAAGCGTTAACCGTTGAAATCCTTTCAGCTGCTTTACCGGACGCGATGCGCTTCCGGCTCGCTGGTGGATGTAGAGCTGAACGACCGCATCTCCGGGGCGGTTGCCAGTATTTGCCACATCGACCGTGACATCAAGCGTCGCCCCAACCTTTGCTTCCGATTGGCTGACCTTCAGATTGTCGTAGGAGAAAGTCGTGTAGCTGAGGCCGTAACCGAAGGGATAGAGCGGTGTGCTCAAAGCGTCCCAGTAGCGCGATGTAAAACCGGGCGCATCTTCGGGAGCCTGGGTGAGAGTGTGGTTGTAATAGAGCGGAAGTTCGGCGGAGTTATGAGGCCAACTGACTGGAAGATGGCCAGCAGGGTTGGCGTCGCCGAAGAGGAGGTCAGCGATTCCGTTGCCGGCTTGGCTTCCGGAATACCAGGTTTCCAGAATTGCCGGAACATGCTCGGCCGCCCAGGAAATGTCGAGCGGGCGTCCGTTGACGAGCACCAGCACGACAGGCTTACCTGTGGCTGCGACTGTTTCAAGCAATTCCTCTTGTCCACCGGAGAGTTTGAGAGAAGATCGCGAAGCGGCTTCGCCGCTCATGAGTGCGATTTCGCCGAGCACCACGATGGCGACATCACTTCGCTTCGCCAAATCGACCGCGGCGTCCATTGCTTTGCGAGCCTCGTCTGGGGTCTGCTTCGGTTGCTCGTGAACTGTAATGATCGGGACATTTTCGAAGAATGAGGGAATATCGCGCCGGATGTTGGGGCCGTGAGCGAATTCCACTCGAACGGAATCGCCGACTTTGTTCTTGATGCCCTGCAGGATGCTGACGGTCGGTCCAGGCTTCGTCATCGCTCCCCACATATCGAGGAGGTCCGCTTCGGCATCGGCTAACGGACCGATTACGGCTATGGATTTGATCTGAGATCTGCTGAGCGGCAGCGTGTTCTGCTCGTTGCGCAGCAATACAACCGAGCGCTGGACGGCGGTGCGGGCGAGTTCCTGATGCTCGGGAGCGTTGAGGACTTGCGGGATGCGAGCTTCATCGATGTAGGGATGTTCAAAGAGTCCGAGTTTGATCTTGGCTTCGAGGATCGGAAGAACCATGTCGTCGATTTGCTTCATTGCGATGTGGCCCTGTTTTACCTCCGTGATCAGGTACTTCAGGTAGGTCCCGCTCGCCATGTCCATGTTGAGGCCTGCGGTGAAGGCTTTCATCGCCGCGTCTTGGCCGTCGCGAGCATAGCCGTGGGTGATCAGGCTGTGGACGGCGTTGGCGTCACTTACCACAAATCCGTTGTACTTCCACGCGTCGCGCAAGACGTCGTGCAGCAGCCAGCGGTTGCCGCTGGCGGGGACATCGTTGAGGTCCATGTAGGCACTCATGAAACTGCCAACACCGGCATCGGCGGCGGCCTTGAAGGGAACAAGGTAGGTGTTCCACATCTGCTCTTCGGGGATGTAGGAAGAGTCGTAATCGCGTCCTCCGTCGGCAGCGCCATATCCGGCGAAATGTTTAGCGCAGGCTAGAACGCGGTCGGGCGCGCCGAGCTGAGTGCCCTGGAAGCCAAGCACTTGCGCACGGGCAATGGCTGCGCCGAGGTAGGGATCCTCGCCTGCGCCTTCGACCATGCGTCCCCAGCGGGCATCGCGGGCGATGTCGAGCATGGGGGCGAAAGTCCAAGCAATGCCGGCGGCGCGTGCCTCACGGGCGGCAACGGTTTGGGCGGACTCGACCAACTTGGGATCCCAGGAGGACGCCATCGCGATCGGTGCTGGGAAGATGGTGTGATAGCCGTGGATCACGTCGAGCCCGAACAGGATGGGGATGTGAAGTCGGGATTCATCCACGGCGATGTGCTGTATGCGGTTGATCTGCTTCGGGTCGGAAACCCAGAGAACCGAGCCTGCACCGTACTTGCGGATAACGCCTTCGGGATTTCCGACCTGCTGAATGAACTCGGGAATCGGAAAGCCCGGCAGTTGCGAGAGTTGGGCGACTTTTTCCTCGACTGTCATCTGCTTCAGCAGATCCTTGGCATTGGGGCGGACTTGAGCAACGAGGTTGGGGCTCGAAAACTGGAAGAGCAAGAAAGCCATCAGCGATGAAATGAGTGACAACCGATATTTCCGCAGCGAATCAGACATGGGTTCCTTTTCCTCCCGGAGCGACTGGGCGCCTCGGGTAACCTGTCCGTAATCTGGATGATTGAGGGCGAGAAGAGTGTAAACCTTTGGCGACAAAAGGTCAGTGTCGCCGCAGCCCTTCCGAATCTTGATCTGAAGGCTGTAGGACGCGTAAAGTTATCAGGTAGATCTTCCTCTGGGGTTGCTATGTCCAGTCAACTGAAAACCTACCTTAAGTTCGGCGGAGCAACTGTCGCGATTCTGTTCCTGCTGGCGTATCTGGCGTACACGGGAGTGCAGGACAGCAAGAGCTACTACGTGACCATCAAGGAACTGCACAAGATGGGTGATGGCGCGTATTCCAAGCGTTTGCGGGTTGCGGGCAACGTGCAGACGGGATCGATCAAGCGCACGGGAACGCATGTGCAGTTTGTGCTGGTCGAGGAAGATCAGAAGATCGCGGTCGACTATACCGGGACGGAAGCGCCGCCCGATACTTTTAAGGATGAGTCGCAGGCGCTGGCCGATGGCAGCTTCGGCCGCGACGGCGTGTTCCATGCCAAGCAACTGCAGGCCAAGTGTGCTTCGAAGTATGCTCCGCAGCAGCCGGGAGCAACTCCGGCGTCGGCGCCAGCCAAGAACATGACTGAGGTTCAGACGAGTTCGCCGGTGCAAGCGAACTAAGTTTTGTAATCCGGTTAAGCGGCATGGGTCCCGAGTGCCTGATATGGCATTACCGCTTCTGCTTGTTGTCTCGCTCGATTCTATCCTTTGCAAAAAGTCCCTGAAATCCATAGATTCTTGGCTGTGAGTGCTTCCGCGAGCGGCCCAGCAGGCGCATCGACTATCACCGTCAGGAATGTGATCAAGCAGTTCGGCCGATTTGCCGCCTTGCGCGGCGTTTCCGCCGAATTCGATCCTGGGCGCTTTCACGCCATCCTCGGCGACAACGGGGCAGGGAAGACCACTTTGCTGCGGGGACTAGCCGGGCTTGCCCAGCCGACGCAGGGAACGATTTCGATTTTTGGGAAGAGCCCTCGCGACGCGTGCCGCGACATTGGGTACATGGCGCATCCGTCGCTGCTGTACGACGAGATGAGCGGGATGGAAAATCTGCGCTACTTCGCGGGCCTGTACGGGCTTAAGAGTCATGCCCGGTGCGAGGAAGCGATCCGGGCAGTCGGGCTAGATCCGGAACTCACTCGTGGCGTGGGCCAGTACTCGCAAGGTATGCGGCAGAGGATGTCGCTGGCGCGGGCGATCTTGCACGACCCCAGGTTACTGCTGCTCGACGAACCATTTTCCAATGTGGATGTTCATTCCGCGCGCGAGATGGTTGGTCTGCTAAGGGGCATGCGTGATGCGGGCAAGACGGTTTTTGTGGTGACTCACCAGGCTTTGCTGCTGGAAGGCGCTGCCGATGAGTTCGTGTGGATGCAGGCGGGGCAGATTGTCGATCGAACGGCTACGGCCGAGCGCGGACGGGCGCAATGACCTCGTTCTGGGCGGTGCTGTCCGCGACGCTGGTGAAGGACATTCGGCTGGAATGGCGCTCGAAAGACGCGCTGAACTCCATGCTGTTCTTTTCGCTGCTGGTGGTAGTGATCTTTGTATTTTCCTTCGATCCGCTGGCGGAGGAGTCGCGGCATATCGTCGGTGGATTGGTGTGGGTGGCGTTTCTTTTTGCAGCGGTGGTTGCGTTGAATCAGACCTGGGCACGTGAATTGCGAAATCAAGTTCTGGATGCGTACCGAGTCTCACCGGCTCCAGCGAACGCGCTGTTCCTGGCCAAGTCGGTAGGGAATTTTCTGTTCGTTAGCGTGCTGGAAGCGTTGATGACGCCCCTGTTCATAGTGTTTTACAACTTGCACGTGCTAGGACCGGCGTGGCAACTCATCCCCATTGCCCTGCTGGGAACATGGGCGCTGGTGGTCAATGGGACTTTTTTCGCGGCAATGTCTCTGCGCACGCGAAACCGCGAGATCATGTTGCCCTTACTCCTGTTTCCTATTTCGATTCCCGCGATACTGGGCATGGTCGCGGGAACCACCGCAGTTCTTACCGGAGAGAATTCCGCGCACTTCTATATCGTGTTGCTTCTGACCTACGATGTGGTGTTTACTACGGCTAGTCTGGCCTTGTTCGGAACCATCCTGCACGCAGAATGAAAAGACTATTTCCAATCCTGTCGATCGTGACGGTGGCACTGCTGGGCTACGCGCTCTACCTGGCATTGGTGGTTGCGCCCGCGGATGCCCTGCAGGGCGAAGTCTACCGCATCATTTACTACCACGTGCCGTCGGCATGGACCGCGTTTCTACTGTTCTTCATCAATTTCGTGGCGTCGATTCGATATCTGACGCGGTCCAAAGCATCTACTGAGAATGCAGCAAAGTGGGTTGCGATTGGAATCGGCGTAGCGGGTCTCGTTGCGCCATTCCTCCCCCCGGTGCGGAGACTGATTCCGGCCGGGATGGAGCCGAGCGCAGTAGCGACCACGATTGTGCTGATTCCAGCATTGTACTTTCTGGTGGGAAAGTTGTTTCCCGGGGACCGTCTAGATGTGCTGGCGGTGACGAGCGCCGAGGTGGGAATAGTTTTTTGCACTATCGTTCTGATTACCGGGCCGCTGTGGGCAAGGCCGGTGTGGGGAATCTGGTGGGCGCCGGGAGACATTCGTCTCACTTCGACGCTCGTGCTGTGGTTGATTTACGTGAGCTACTTGGTGCTGCGGCGATTTTCGAATAGTGCGCAGACGCAGATGCTGGCGGCGGCACTAGCGGTATTTGGCGCGCTGGATGTGCCGCTGGTTTATCTCTCGATCTGGTTCTTCCGGACGCAGCACCCGCAGCCGGTGATTGGCGGCGGAGGATCGATGGATCCGCGGATGCTGCATGTGCTTCTGTTTAGCTGGGGAGCATTTTTGTTGTTTGGATTTCTTGTGTGCTGGTCGCGCTTCCGGTTGGAGTTGTTGAAGCGAGAGGTGGAGCAGGCACACGCGATGGAGTCCCTGGCTGGCGCCGAAGATTCGGAGAAGGCGAGCCTTCCGTTGAGCAGGAGTGCCCGATGAACGCTGTCAAGTTTCTATTCGCCGCCTACATTGCGACGTGGGCGATTCACCTCTTCTATATCAGTACCCTCGTACGGAGATTCAGCCGGCTGCGGCAGCAGCTTCGTGAGTTGGGCAAAGGGAAGTAGCGACCCGGATATGAAACCGGGTTGCTTCTTCGTGGGAATGACACATCTCACGCTTTCCTGAAGTTCTTGTCATTTCCGCACGTTTGTCATTCCGAAACGGCGTTAAGCCGTTGAGGAATCTGCTGTCGCCTGCAGCGCAACGGTGCCGGCCACAAGCAGATTCCTCCCTTTGGTCGGAATGACAAAGGTCTTGCCACGGCTGCGACTTACGATTACGAGGCTCTGGACTGCGGTTCCTTGACCGCATACTTGATCAGGCACCAGAGCGCCCGGACGCCATCTTTCCAGCCGATTTTCTTGCCTTCCGCGTAGGTGCGTCCCCAATAGCTGATGCCGACCTCGTAAACCCGCAGGTTGCGCTTGGCGATCTTCACGGTAACTTCCGGCTCGAATCCGAAACGGTTTTCTTCGAGCGGGATCGACTGAATGACTTCGCGGCGGAAGACTTTGTAGCAGGTCTCCATGTCGGTCATGTTGAGGTTGGTGATCATGTTGGAGATCAGCGTGAGAAACGAGTTTCCGACGGAGTGCCAGAAGTACAAGACGCGATGGGGGCCGGCGCCGACGAAGCGCGAGCCGTAGACCACGTCGGCTTGCCCGTTCTCGAGGGGTTCCAGCAGGCGGCGGTAATCGCTGGGGTCGTATTCGAGGTCGGCGTCCTGAATGATGACGTAATCGCCGGTGGCTTCCTGAATCCCACGACGCAGGGCCGCTCCTTTTCCCTTGTTGTGGGGCTGCAAAAGGACACGCATGTGGGACCACTGCTTCTCGAGTTCCGCCAGGATTTCCCGCGAGCCATCACTGGATCCGTCGTCGACGCATAGCAATTCGAGTTCGAGGCCGACCGACATGACGCGCTCGACCACGCGGCGCAGCGTCGCCTGTTCGTTGTAAACGGGCATCACGACGGAGAGTTTCATCGCGAGAAAGGTTACTTTACCAGAGGCAGCGGTGCGCGCCGCCAGCATAGTTCAATGGGAACTTTTCCACTCGTCCTGAAGTGTATTGAAAAGATCGGTGCTGTCCGTGGAGCGGAGGAATTCGTAGTCTTCGATCATGGCAGCGACGCCGATGCGTGCGGAGGGAAGTGGGCTTTCGACGCGAATCACGCGGGCAGAGAAGCGGACCCGTACCGCATCGGTCAGGGTGACGTGGGGAGGAAAGGTCAGTGTGACTTCGGCCTTGGTTCCAGCGTTTACGGGGCGGTCAAGGTAGAAGAAGACGCCGCGGGCGCTGACATTCAGAGTTTCGGTGTGAAACTCATTGGTGCCCTCCACGCGGACGATCGCCGGCAGGCGCATGTCAAAGCGCCGCATTGCCCGCCGTTCCTGTGAATTTGAGTGCATGGCCGCCTTAACTGCGAGTCGTCCCTGATGCAGCACGTGGCAGACAGCAACACCCCAGAAAGCTCGAGAGCACTATTGCAGCCCTCAATTTATAGAATTGTTCGCCGTTTGCAACAGTAAAAATCAAGTTCGGAACTGACTCGGTAAATCGTGGCGGGTCGGTGCAGGGACCTCCGCGAGCCGGGGGCACGCGAAAATGCGCAGGGCTTAATGGCTTGATGTGCAATCGTGCTGCCAAGTGTGGGTTGGGAAGGTGCAAGTTTCCTGAATGGACTCAGCTTCTTCGGCGGAGTGAATCTTTGACCGATCGTCGAGGACTGCAATCGGTTGCAGAAGATCACCAACGTTAGTGCAGATTTCCTCAGGCCGGAACGAATGCCTCCATTATTTGCTCTCGTCCCCCGGCATCTTTCCCGCCCAGCCAGTGCATCTGACGAATCTTGGGGGAGGCGCGTTTCGGGCGTGGTGTGTCAGGGCGGCGTGCTGAGCGAGTTTCGTATGTCAATTGACTCTCTTGGAGGCTTTCGGGACCCGGGAAGCGGCGGGACGGAGGGAGTCGGCTTGACTTGCCTATCCGCCAGATGTTTAAGTAGTTACTTAATTTTTTCCGCCAGTTCCAGTGACCAGCAGCTAAGGGCGAAGCTCGCTCGGGATATATGCCGGCGCGAGGCTCTGCATAGATAGTGCATCCCTCACCTCACCACTGGTTTGTCGAAACGATCTGGACGAAAGCGACTTGAGCGCAAGAACTGATTGAGTGTATCGGAGGAAAACGCGTGAACGTAGATCGCCGTTGGTGGGGCACATCCGTGTTAAAGGTTCGCATCCTGGTAGCCGGGTTGGTATTGCTTGGGACCGGATGCGCTGTTCTCGGGTGGGGGACCCGCTTTGGCAAGACGGTTCACGATCACGCTAATGCTTTGAGCGCGTCTGTGGTTGGACTGGAGCAGAGTCGGGAACTGCAAGCCCGAGCGCATTCCATCCTGGCTGGGCTGCCGCTTATCTTTGAGCCGAACCTGGGACAGGCCAATCTGGATCCCAGCGACCCCGGCGCCAGGTTCGTAACCCACGGTTCGGGGTACAGCATGGTTCTGGGAAACGATGGGGCCGTTCTGAGCTTGGTGGCCAAATCCCGCTCAACTTCATCGCGTGCGGAAAGCCGGGTCCAGACGCTACGGATGAAACTCGCTGGGGCGAACCCCAACCCGAGCCTGATGGCCGCCGACCAACTGCCAGGGAAGAGCAATTACTTCATCGGAAACAACCCGGCGAAGTGGCGGACAGGTGTGCCACAGTTTGCGCGAGTGCGTTACGACAATGTCTATCCCGGCATCAACCTGGTTTTTTACGGGAACGAAGGACATCTGGAGTATGACTTCCAGGTGGCGCCTGGTGGGGATCCATCCCGAACCGAACTCGAATTCAGCGGGGCAGAGAAGCTCGAACTGAAAGACGGATCTCTGGTCATCCAGGGAAAAAACGGAAGCGTCGGCTTCGATGCGCCAAGGGTGTACCAGGAAATCGATGGGCGAAAGCAAACAGTCGAGGGAGCATTCGAATTGCGGGCCGCGAATCGAGTTGGTTTCGCACTCGGGGCGTACGATCACTCGAGAGAACTGATCATCGATCCGATCCTGAACTTCTCGACATACTTCGGCGGCAGTGGCGACGAGCACAACACTTCCGTAGCCGTCGACGGCAGCTTGAATATCTATCTCGCTGGATCCACCACCTCCCCGAACCTTCCGGCCCCCACGACTGCAGTGCAGCGTACTTTGAACGGCGCACAGAATGTGTATGTGGCCAAGATTCAGCCGCCGTTGGGTTCACAAGCCGCGAAGTTGCTGGAATTGACCTACCTTGGCGGCAGTGGCACCGACTATCCGGTGGGAATCGAGGTCGATGGCGGGGGAAATCCGTACGTTGCGGGCACAACCACGTCGGGCAATTTTCCGACTACGACCACGACTGCATATCAGGCCACTCCGGCCAGCGCCGGCTCGCACGTGTTCGTAACCAAGCTTAGTTCCGACTTCACCGCGCTCGATTATTCTTCGTACCTTTCGGGGAATGGGACCGACATCGCGAGTGGGATGACCATCGATCCGGCGGGCGATCTGTACGTAACGGGAACGACTACCTCCGTCGAGACTTCAAGCAGCGAACAATTCCCGGCCACCAATTTGCCGGAGACCTTGCCCTTCCAGAGCACGTCGCGAGCGACGGCGGGAACGCCCCAGTTCTTCGTCACCAAAGTGAATACGAACGCGTCGAGCTTCGCCAGCATCCCGTACTCGACTTACTTCGGAGGGGGAATATTCAACGGAACCTTCATCGGGCCAGAGGGGACGGCGGTCCCCGCGGCCGGTGGCGGCATTGCAGTCGATGCCAACCTCAACATCTATTTCACTGGCACGACGACATTCCTATACTCGGGATGCTCCGGATGCAGTGTGACTGACTTTCCCATTCTCAATGCGTACCAGCCCTGTCTTGATGTTCCTCCGGCGACGAACATTGTCAATCCTCAATCCTGCGCGAATGCAGGGGACACGACGCATTCGGATGCCTTCGTGGCCAAGCTGAATCCCAACGCCCCGCAGGGACAGCAGTTGATCTGGTCGACGTATCTGGGAGGCAGTCAGGCCGATTCCAGTCCGGGCGTTGCCATCGACACTGGCGCGGCGAATGTATACGTGGTTGGGACAACAAACTCTCCAGATTTCGTCAATACCGGCGCCGTCATCAGCTTCGCACCGTACCAGAAGTGCCTGGATAACCTACCTCGGACCACGACGACCACAGTGACCTGCACTCCCCCGGCCAACCCAGCGCCAAGTGACGCGTTTGTTGCGCGGCTTAACAATCCCAGCACGACTACCACTACCACGAATGTGGCACTGAACTACTTCTCATACCTGGGGGGGGCCAACGACGAGGAGGGCCTCGCGATCACCGTAGACACGAACAGCGGCGCGATGATTACGGGTTCGACGCAATCGCCGGCCTGCGTCTGCGATGGCACGTTCCCGGTGTTTCCTGATCCGAACTCGATTCAGAGCAATCTCAACGGCACACAGGACGCTTTCATTGCCCGGTTGAATACGGGGGCAATCGTGGGGCAGACGACCATAGCGTCGTGGGCCAGCTATTTCGGTGGCGGCGGCGTTGACACGGGAACGGGCATTGCGCTCGACGTGAACCAGAATACCTATCTGGCGGGGGAAACCAATTCGACGGACTTGCAGGTTTCCAAACCGCTGCAACTGAACAATGGCGGCGGATTCGACTCGTTCGTGACCCAGTTCGGAACGGCGGTGAGCCTGTCCATTCAGGGAGTACTGAGCCTGGGGACAAACCAGCAGTACATCAGCGCCGGAACCCCAGCGACCTTCACCTATACGGTAACGAATAACGGGCCGGACCTGGCCAGCAACATCGTGATCACTGCGGATATGAGCCTATCCGCAACGGGAGTGCAGCTCTCGAATGTCTCGGGTAGCCTCAACGGAGCGGGCACTTGCAGCGGGAGCGGCTCCACGAACCCGAGCATCAGTTGCGGACCAATTTCGCTGCAATCCGGGTCCACTGCGACGCTGACCATTACCGCGACGCCGACGGCAAACAGCAGTGGGACATCCCCCGTGTTTTTCAACGGCGGTACGGTGCAGGCCATGGCCCCCGGCAACATTGTGCTGGCACAAACATCGGTCTCTGCGCAGATGACCGACTTCAGCATGTCGGTCACCCCGAGCAATCAGAGCATTCAGGTGGCTGGAGATACGGCGTTTTACACCGTGCAATTGACTCCGCATCCCTTGTTCACATCGAGCATTACGATTTCGTGTTCCGGGCTTCCGGCGGCGTCATCGTGCAGTCCCAGCACCAGCCCGGTGAGTTTGACGAGCACGAGTGGAAGCTCCGTAACGCTGAGCATCCATACAACTCCTCGCCCGGTCGTCACGCCGGCTGCGAGCATCTTCACGCGACGTTTTTACGCGATCTGGCTGATCATTCCCGGGATCGCACTAGTGGGTGCAGGTGGAAATCGCCGCCGGCGGAGGATCTTTGGGATCCTGATGCTGTGCACGTTGTTTGCCCTGCTATTGCTCGTCCCCGCGTGCAGCAGCACCAAGACGCAGCCCCCGGTCAGCGGCACCCCGGCGGGCAATTACACGATCACGGTGACGTCTGCGGCGGGAAGTGATTCCAAGACGCAGACGATCGGGCTCACCGTCCCATAAACTGTGAATCATTAGCGAAAAAGAAAGCCCACGCTCGATGCGTGGGCTTTCTTATGCAAAAGGGTGGAGCTACGCTCCGGCCGAGAGTTTGTGGTGCCCTCGGGCCTCAGCGATGCCATATTGGCGGATCTTGTAGAGCAGGGCCTTGTAGCTGATTTGCAGAATGGCGGCGGCCTGTTTGCGATTCCAATTGGTTTGTTCCAGAGCGCGAGTGATGGCGAGGGCTTCCGCCTCATCTTTCGCCGAGCGCCCGAGGGACTTCAACCCACCGGGATCACTCGTCCGCGAAGACTCACCCGGCGTTCCTCCGTTGCCATCGTTGCGGGGCAGAAGTTCGGAAACGGCCAGGCTCTCATCTCCCAAGATCAGGTAGCGCTTCAGAAAGTTATTCAGCTCGCGCAAATTGCCCGGCCAGGAATGATTGTGGCAGGCCTGCAACAAATTCGGTGAGAGCGGTAGAGGAGAGCGCGCATAGCGCTCGGCCATGCGAGTCATCGAGTGTTTGAGAAGGATCGGTATTTCTTCCCGGCGATCTCGCAACGGTGGCAGGCTTAGAGTGAATGCGTTCAGCCGATAGTAGAGATCTTCGCGCAGCCGCTTGGTAGCGAGAGCTTCGGGGATGTTGATGTTTGTCGCCGCCAGAATGCGCACGTCGACTTTTATCACAGAGCGGCTGCCGAGCCTCGAGAACTGCTGGTCCTGCAGAACATGGAGCAGCTTGGCCTGCAGCAGCGGCGGCATCTCGCCGATTTCGTCGAGCAGAATCGTTCCCTTGTTACAGAGTTCGAACTTGCCGGGCTTAGCGTGCGTGGCGCCCGTGAAAGCTCCGGGCTCGTATCCGAACAATTCGCTTTCCAGCAAGTCAGCAGGAACCGCCGCGCAATTCACTTTCAGGAAGGTGCGATGCGCGCGGGGCGAGAGCTTGTGAATCAGGCGCGCCAGAACTTCTTTGCCGGTTCCGCTTTCGCCGAGCAAGAGCACTGGAATGTCAACATTGGCTACCAGCGCTGCCTGGGAACGAATCTTGCGCATCGCGGGACTGGCGGCGATAAAAAATACGTCATCCGCGAGTTCCTCGACCTCGCCGCCGAACGTCTGCTTGCCTTGGCCCAGGCTAAGATCGATGACGGCATCCAACTCTGCTTTTTGAAATGGCTTGGTGAGGTAATCCTGCGCGCCGAGTTTCATTGCCTGGACGACCTTGCGCGTATCGTTCACGCAAGACAGCATGACAACCTTGGTCGCCGGCTGTTTCTGCCGCAGTTGCTCAAGAGTCTGCAGGCCGTCGATGCCGGGCATGAGGACATCAAGCAACACGAGATCGGGCTCAAGCCCTTTCTCGATCTTCTGCAACGCCTCCTCGCCGGTGGTCGCGGTTTCAACTTTGTAGTTGTCAACCTCCAGCAGGGTTTTGATGTACCGCAGCATGCCGGGTTCGTCGTCCACCAGCAGGATCTTGGCGGTAGGCTTCATCGATGTTTTCCTTTGCTGGCGGCGGCAGCTGCCGGTTTATAGGGAATCAGAAACGAAAACTTGCAACCTGCGCCCGGATCGCTCTCGACCCATATCTTACCGCCCATACCTTGCACCAGACGGCGTGCGATCGCCAGGCCTAATCCCATGCCGTCTTGGCTTTCGTTGCCGGGGAGGCGGAAAAAGTCATCGAAAACTTCCAGGTGAAACTCCGCAGGAATGCCGGGCCCTGTATCGGACACGCTCACTTTCACCGAGTTCGGATGGCTGACATTCTGCCGCCGCCGCTCCGAGGCCGAAGGCATCGATGCCGCGCGACGTTCCCACATGTAAGGCTCGGCGTGCAGCCAGACAGTTCCGGCTTGCGGCGTGAACTTGAAAGAATTCTCCAGCAGGTTCGAGATAATGCGCTCGAGTTTGGGAGCATCGAAAGGGAATTGCGGGACCTTATCGTTGGCGAGGAAGTAGAGCGCGATTCCTTTTTGCTGAAACCGGCTCGACCACAGGCGACAGACTCCCGACAAGCAGTCGTTGATGTTGCCCATGTCGAACTGCATGCGCAAGCCGCCAGTTTCGAGTGCGCTGTAAGTCAGGAAGTCTTGAATGAATTGCTGCAGGCGCTTGCCGCTGTCGCGCATGTCGTGCAAGACTTCGCGTTGACGATCGCTGAGAGGGCCGAGTTTCTCGCTGTGCAGAAGCTCAACATAACCGTTCAAAATGGATAAAGGCGTTTTGAGATCGTGTGCTGCCGAGGCTAGAGCGTTCGTCGTACGTTGATGGCGTTCGTACAGTTCCTTGTATTCCTGGAGCAGGTTCTCGGGAGTGGGGACATCTGCGTCGGTTCGAACCATCGGCGGTGTCGGCTCAGTAGCGATGGCCGCGTCCGAAGCACACGTGTTCTTGTGCGCAGAGGTCATGAGAGTTACCACAGGTTGACCACGGGGAGAGGATAAACCGCACTCACGCTCGTCAACACGGAGTGTCGGTAAAAGCAGCGTACGGCAGGTAGTAATCCCTTGTCAATGAAAAATGCAACGGAATTACCCAAGTGTAGCAAAAGCTTGCACTTCCCGGCGGTGACTGCGCAGATGACAGTCCCTCTCGCAGGCGAATACAGGGCGAATAAAACGCCAGAGATCAGCCGTTCGCTTACGGTTTTCACAGTCTTTGCCGGGTTGGGATACCGGTTTTGAGTGGAAGGGATTGGGTCTTCTGGTTGGATTTGGCACCCGAGGTGCAGTTTGGAGTGGGGGGAGGGGCGCTATGGAGAGGTCTGCATGAACGGGGCTAGGTCCCGAAATGAGCGGCGGAAGTGGGCCCGGCTGCCGCTGGCGATCCCCGTCTTCGTTCGCAGTCGAGACGGAAAGGGTAAAGAATTTCTCGAGTTTGCGACGTCGCTGAACGTGAGCGCTGGCGGGATGCTGGTTGCGATTCGCCGCACTTTGCCTGCTGTAGCGCAGATTCGGCTGGAGATCCCCAGTGCCCCTGTGGCCGCCATGGCGCTTTTACCGCGGGCCGCCCGAACCCTTAACGCCAAAACGCTCCGCACGACCCCAGCGGATGGATATTATCTTCTCGGCCTGAAGTTTGCGCGTCCGCTGGCCCTTGCCGAAAAACCCTCGCTTCGCCGAAGGAAACTCCTTTCGAAACTGTGAAAATATTTGCGCATAGGTGACTGAAAAGTGTTACTCTGGCGATCAGTTTTTGGTTACCGGAGTGCCCTGTTGCGGTTCACCGGTAAATTTATAATTTTCAAGTAGATGCTCTGAATTCCTTTGATTTCTGCGGAGCCTGCCAGCTTTGGCTCTTTGGATGCAGGATTGGTTCTCTCCCCCCACTTGGTAGATACCCGCCATGACCAGCAATAGCGTAAATACACTCGTTCAGCCCTTGGGGGAGATGCCGCCCGAAGCGATCGTCTTTGGACGCACCGAAGGCATGCAGGCGGTACGCGACCGCCTTAACAAACTCGCGGGCGCGAACGTACCTGTCTTGATTCAGGGCGAAAGCGGGACCGGTAAAGACATCATTGCCCGCATGATCCACGCGGCTTCGCCATGGCGAACCGGGCCGTGGGTGAAGGTGAATTGTCCGGCGATTCCGGGGACGCTGCTCGAAAGCGAGTTATTCGGGTACGAAAAAGGAGCATTTACCGGGGCGTACGGGGTGAAGCCGGGCCGCGTCGAGATGGCCCACCGTGGCACGCTGTTTCTGGACGAGATTTCTGAGCTGGATATGTCGCTGCAGTCGAAGTTGCTGCAGCTTTTGCAGGACGGGCAGTTCTGCCGGATCGGTGCGCAGGAAGATAAGAAAGTCGAAGTTCGCGTGGTGTGTGCGACCAACCGCAAGCTGGAACAGGAAATCGAGAACGGCACCTTTCGTTCCGATCTGTTCTACCGCATCAATGTGGTCAATCTTCATCTGCCTCCGTTGCGCGAAAGAGCCGAGGACATTCCACAGCTGGCAGACTATTTTCTGGAGTATCACAACCGGAAATACAACTGCCGCGCGAAGCCTCTCTCGGCCGAGTTGATGACAACGCTGCGGAAGTATCATTGGCCGGGCAACATCCGCGAACTGGAAAATCTGATCAAGCGGTACGTGATCCTGGGCAACGAGGAAGTGATCTCCGCCGATCTGGCGCCGCGCAGCAACGATTTCTTCAACACTGAAATTCCGGTGGATGGGCAGATCTCTCTCAAGAAACTGACCCGCCAGGCGGTGCGCGAACTGGAGCGGAAGGTCATTCTTAAGGTCCTGCAGAATCATCACTGGAACCGCAAGCGAGCGGCGCGCGCTTTAAGCATCAGTTATCGCGCCTTGCTGTACAAAATTCGGGACGCGGGCTTGCCGTCGAACCGTTCGCCGAAACCATCGCAGACACCGGCGGAAAAAGAGATCGCCGCTGACTAGTCTCCCAGGCTTGCAATTCGATTTCTGCTAATTGGAGCACTGGGCGCCGCAAAGAATTCGTGAGTCTTGGTGCACGATTGCGAGCGGTCGCAACAGAGAGCCCTGATCCTGCCGATTCCCTTTCTTCGCTGATCCCAGCGCCGGACAAAAAAGTTGCACATAGGAAAATTCGCGGCCGCTAATTTCTGGTGCGCAGAGATTTTCACTTCTCCCGGGAATCACCCTCGCATACGGGCCATAAGTGGCGTGGCTGCATAAGTTTAAAGATTCTCCTGTTTGGACTTCGGGATGCACATCTAGCGATGCGCCTTTCTTATCTCCCTCAAAAGGGTGCAATCCAAGGGTCGTTCGACCCAATAGAAGTAACTCCTAGGAGAAGGCAAATGAAGAAACTAGTTCTGCTTGCTGTCCTGGCACTGGCCCTGCCTACGGCAGTTTTTGCCGGCAGCAGCATCGACTACACCAATAGTGGCGGCACTCTATCCGGCTCCAACAGCGGACTCTCGCTGAGCGGATCGGTATTGATTGCCGTCAACGGAAATGGGGGGCTCATCACAGGTTCTGACCTGGGTAGCATGAGCTTCGAAACCGGAGCCTTAACGAGCGGTTCGCTGCAGACTGGCGGCACCTTCGCTTCGGGCGGCTGGTTCACCATTACCGGCAACGGCAGCAATGGGATCCCCACTGGCACTCTGTTCACGGGAACGTTTTCTGGTCCTGTAACCTGGACTATGATTACTCTCTCCAACGGGACTCACAACTACACGTTAACTGGAAGTCTGACGGGAACAATTGGGTCAGGTTACTCGACCGTCGGTTCGACTGTTCAGTTGACTGTCAATACCGGCAAGGGCTTTTTTAACGGCTGTACCAAGATCTCCAGCGGCGACACGAACGTGGTCGTTCCGGAGCCAGGTTCTCTGAGCCTGCTCGGAACCGGGCTGATTGCCATGGGGGGAATGATCCGTCGCAAGCTGAAGGCGTAACGAAGCAGTTCATACAAAAACCCCGCCTTGCGGCGGGTTTTTTTGTTTTGATTGGCGAGAGGTATTCTTCGCTTAACTGCGCAGCTCCGACAGCGCCTTGCGGGCGTCGGCATTATCGGGTTTAAGCTTCACCGCTTTCTCCAACTGCTGCCGTGCAAGCGACAATTGATTCGCTTTCTGGTAGGCCAGCCCGAGGTGATAGTGCAGCACGGCATCGTCGGGGGCGCCGGCTCTCTCGTTCAGGCGGAGAGCTTCCTGGAACTGACTGATCGCCGACTGGTAGATTCCTTTGCGGTAATAAGCCCAGCCCAGGGTGTCGGCGGCATTGGGTGAATTCGGCATGCCGCGGCGCGCTGTCTGCGCCATGCCCATGGCTACATCTACATTGCCACCCTGCTGCAGCAGCACGTAGGCGAGATTGTTCGAAGCCACCGGATGATCCGGTGAAACGCTGAGAGCCTGCTGGTACATGGCCTTCGCCTGATCCCAGTTTTGTTTGGTTTCGTAGAGTTCTCCCGACAGAATGTAAAAGCTTACCGCGTTCGGATTGTCTTTGGACGCTTGCAGGTATGTTGCGAGCGCCTGGTCAACAGATCCTTCCTGGATCTGTACTTTGCCGAGTTTCTCGAGCGCATCGACGTTGTTCTTATCAAGAGCGATTGCCTTGCGAAGCGCAGCTTCAGCTCCTGCATAATCCTTCTTGCCGTCGAAAAGCGCGGTTCCAAGCAGATCGTAGAAGGTGCTTGTGTTGGGGGACTTGGCGATCTGTGCATTCGCCGCGGCGATGGCCTTGTCGTATTGCTTCTGTGCGACATAGGTATTCATCAATCCACTCAGGGCCTCGGGAGATGACGGGTCTTTGTCGAGTGCTTGCTGGTAGAGCGTCTCGGCTTCCGAGAAGTGCTTCTGGGTGAGTTGCACGTTACCCAGTTGGTAGTAAGGCACGAAGCTCTGAGGTGCCCTGTTCTTCGCCTCCTCCGCATCCTTCTGGGCGTCGGCGTACTTTTGACGCGCTAGTTCGGCCAGACTCCGAATCAGGTAACCATCTGCGGAATACGGTTGTGCCTGAATGATCTGGTTCGCAGTCTGGGTCACGCCCTCAATCTCGCCACGACTGATTTCAACGCCGGCGATCAGGCGTTGCGCCTCGGTCAGATCAGGCTTAAGGCGCACCGCTTCGCGCCACTCCGATTCGGCGCGATGCAAATCGTGCTGTTGCGCATAGGCCATTCCTAACTGGTAGTGGGCAACGGCATTATTAGAATCGTTCTGCAGAGCCGATTGCAGAGACTGGACTCCACCCGCGGCATCATTCTGCCGAAGTTGAATCTCACCCTTGTAGACGAGTGCGTCCACATCATGAGGCGTGGATTTCAGAATTTCATTGTTGAGTTTTGCGGCTTCATCGAGCCGGTTCTTGAGGATGAGGAGCTGAATGTAGTTCTTCTTGGCCAGAAGGTCCTTGGGATGATCGCTGTGCAAAGACCCATACTCGGCTACCGCTTTGTCCAGATCGCCGATGGCGAAGTAATAGTCCCCAAGCATGCGATAGCCTTCCGGATTATCGGCAAGATCTTTCTTGGTCTGGCGAAGGAAGGACTCGGCCTCGTCTCGCTTGCCTTCCTGCATCAAGAGGCGAACGAAGGCGGCGCGAGGCGAGTAGTCTTTGGGGCTGATGTCGATGGCATGCTTGAACACCTGTTCGGCTTCCGGCAGGCGATTGTGGGACTGGTAATAGCCGCCGAGAGCCAGTTGAGCATTCATGGCTTTGGGATCAGCCTGGATGGCTTTCTTGAAGTTCGCTTCCGCCTGATCGAGCATATTCGAGCGCAGTTGCAGCAAAGCGAGCAGAAGATAAGACTCCGAACGGCTGGGATCGAGCGCGATGGTCTGTTGCACTTCCTGCATGGCTGCCGTGAGGTTGTTCTGGGCAGCGTAATAATTGGCCCAAGCTTCGTGAGTTTCGGGATTGTTAGGCTGCTTATCACGCAGCAAATCGAGATGAGTTTTTGCCTGCTTGAACGCATCTAAAGAAATAGAACCGTCCGGATTGCGCACGGTTACCAGCATGTTCGCCAGATCTGTGTGAGCGCGATAGTTTTCGGGAGTGAGTTCCACGGTGCGGCTCAGTTCCTGGAAGGCGCGATTACTGTCGCCGAGCTTCAGGTACGCCTGGCTGAGCTTGTAGTGCGCCTGCGCGAACCGCGAATCGATCTGCGCGGCGTTGGCATATTGGATCGCGGCTTCCCGGTACTTGCCCTCAGCAAAATACTTCTCCCCGCTATCAAAGAACTTCTGCTTGCGAACATTCGGGTCGCGCGAGCATCCGGTCAACAGCGAAAGCAGAAGGGAACTCAGAAGCAGCAGGCGCACGACGCTGGAACGGCTCATAGTATTTCTCCGATGAGGGGCACAAGATAACGATGAGACATCTGGTTTTGGCAATATATCGATCTTACTGTAGAGGAACCGGGCGGAGGGGATTACCGGAGTCACCGGCCGTTGACCAAATCGCGACATCAGAGTCTTCTCAACGCGGAATGTAATCGTCCAACCGAGGGAGCACAAGATCGGCGAACGGGAGCAGTCGCTGCATGGCAGCATCCGCACTCTCACCCGGCGAAATAGCGGTTTTCAGCCTCACGAGAGAGCCGTCACTTCGATTCATCCGGATCGAGTCAGCGACCAGATAATATTTTGCCCAATATTCGCTGGCCACTCCACGGTCGTGCGCCCAATACCAGTACAGAACCAATTGCCGGGAATCGCCTTTAGCAATCACGTAACGATTGACGGGAAAGGGCACGTGATTAGGCGTGGAGAGCATGATGCGGCTGGACTGCACTGGCGCCCATCCGGCTCCCGGTAAACAGTTTTTGGGAGAATGGATCGTGTCTCCAGCACGCTGGCTTGAAAAGTAGGCGATAAAGAGGTCCAGCGGCGGCCGGGTGGCTTGCTCGTCACGGTATACGCGAAGGAGAAAATCGCCTGGGCCCAGCACCTGAAGGGCCTCGTCATCGATGGCCACATCGGTTCCTTCCCAGTCTCCGAGTTGCTGTGGAAAGGACGACAGCGTCTGGCGCGGAGGAAACACTTCCCCGCGCGTTCGAGCCTGCAGAAAGATCGCGGTGATGATCAGCAGAAGAGCGATGGGCAGAAAACGCGCGATGGACCGGGTCATTCTTTTGCACCTGCCTTCTGCAAGATCATAGTGATCAATCCGTGCAGGGCGTACAACATCACCAGCGAAATGACGAAAATGATCCATCCCCAGGAGGCGTGAAAATAACCCTCCGCCTTCTCCGGATCCCAATACTGCACGAGCAATCCAGTCCCGATGATGCGGACGCTGTTTGCCGCCACGGCAATGGGGACGGAGGCGAAAGCCAACACCCAGCGCACCCATAGCCGTTTTTCCATCAGATACCCGTAGATGATTGCGAGCGCAACCAGCGACATCAGCGACCGGATGCCGCTGCAGGCTTCCGCCACCTCCAATGCCATCGCTGGCAGATTGATGACGTTCCCCTCCCGCAACACCGGCACCCCGAGCAGCGGCAATATCACACCGGAGACGCGCGAGGCCAGCAATTGCAGGGGAAAAGTGATCTGATTGAAGATGATCGTCGGAATCGGGATCATCAGGATCAGGAATGCCCAGGGGAATAGCAAGGCCCGGAAGTACGTCCACCCGCAGAATAGAACGATAAGACCGGCGAACAGAATCAGCAGCGAGGATCGGGAAAGGAACAATTCCGCCCCAAGTTGTCCCACGACAAGAGTACACATCGCGATCACAGCAATGGGCAGGCCGGACCAGGATGGGCGGAGAGGAAGCTGGGCGAGCCTCTGGCGCTCTTGCCAGATGATAAGAGCAGAAAAGAGCGGCACGAAAAACCCGTGCGAGAAATTGGGGTCATGCCACCACTGTCCCACCAGGTGGAGCAGGATCGACCGGTAGAGCCAGAGGATGATTCCAGACAGGACTACAAGCTGCCAGAGAGGAACAGAAGCCAGACTGCCAGCCTCTCGGCGCACACTCGAAGGGTCGGATTGCAAAAGGGTGCTCACGATCCAAGGGGTGCCAAAGTGCCGGGGGATAGCTCAGCATAAGCCAGTAGGGTAGGTTTACGCAACGATCCGCTGGGGCGATCCCTGGCGCGAACTAAATGCCTGAAACATGACGATTTGGCCGGAGGTATGGGGCGCACGCTCCACGACGCCCGCCAATTTTGGGAGTGTCGCGGAAACTTCCTCAAATTAGCTTCTGGCAAAAAGTTGCCCCATTGACTCGGTGACAAGCCGGAGACGTGAGATACTAATCTCAGTCGAAAATCCTCAGCTTCGGCCGGGTGATCGGAGCAAGATTGCCATCGGTCCTTCCCCCCGCTTTGGTAACAGATCCTTGGGTTACAGCGGTAACGATACGGAAACGCCGAAGAACTTTATTCTGCAGGTGCCGCGAGGAACATGTAGGGATTTGCGGGCCTCGCTCTGAAGACGAAGCTGGTACAAGTGAGAAAAGTTTTTCCCACAGTTGCTATCCTGCGTACGGACGTAAGGGTAGTCTGAGGTCTGAAGTATCCCCCCTTGAAGGACTTATTTTGCAGCGTAAGTTATTGAAAAATAAGTACAATGTCTGATTGTTGGCATGGGGGAGATGGCAGCCGGGAAGTTCGGCGAGTCTCTTGCTCTTGTTTTGTCCAGGGACCGACTGGGGTTCGACCTTAGTGAAAGCACTGGAAGGGCAAAAATGGGCAAACCATCCCTAGGTTGGGGCGGTCCACCGATTCCCGTCAACTGCGAAATGGCTATCGACAGCGTTGTGACAAAATTCGTGGAAGGTGCCAGCGCAAGCATGCGGCCCGTGGAAGCGGTCATCCGCGAACTCGCGCAAAGCGACGTGCCGGTACTGTTGCTGGCCGAGCGTGGCGCTGGCAAGCACGCTACTGCACGACGCATTCATGACCTGTCCCGGCGTAGTGCGCAACCTTTTCGCAGATTAGTTTGCTCCAACCTCAAGCCAGAGGACCTCGAGAAGTTTTCAGGCGAAGATCACCAGTCGGCGGGCACGATTTTCCTGGAGGAGTTGGGCGAGCTGAATGCGGATTGCCAGGCATACCTGCAGAGCATGCTCTCGCAACGGACGGGCAATAACGGCGAAAGTGTAAGAGCGAGATTCATTTGCGGCAGCGCTCTAGACCTGGAACTCGAAGTCAAAGCGCGCCGTCTGCGCGAAGATCTTTATTACCGCATCAGCGGAGTGTGCCTCCGCCTACCGCCTTTGCGTCAGCGTAGAGAAGACATTCCGATTCTCACGGAGGAGTTTCTTGCCAAGTACGCGCAGGAATTCCGCCGCCCGATTCCGGCCTTGAGCAAGGAAACCCGGCGCCTCTTTCAGGATTATTCCTGGCCGGGAAATCTGCACGAATTGGAAGCGGCGGCGCGAATTCTAGTGGCGCTGGGTGATGAGCATCTGGCGATGGGTGGGCTGCGGGCTCTGCTGCAGAAGTCGCCGTCGCGCAATGGGAAGAGGATGTCGTTGAAAGCCGCCGCGAAAGCCGCGTCCCATGAGGCGGAGAAGGAACTCATTCTGCGAGCCCTGACACGCACGAGATGGAATCGGCGGCGAGCCGCCGAGGAACTCCAAATCAGCTATAAGGCGCTGCTCTACAAGCTGAAGCAGATTGGATATGAGGGTTATGGAGCGTCGTAAGTGCATGGAGAATGACAGTCTATGAAGAAAGCAATCCATCTGGCAGTGTTGCTGTGGATGGGTTTGTCCGCGAACGCGATGCTTTCGCAAACCCAGCAGGCTGCGACCACGGCATCGAAGTCCGAAAACGCTAGCAGCGCGAAGTCCAGCGACGAGGTGCAAGCGTCCAACGTAGCGCCCGATTATGTGATCGGGGCCGACGACACCCTGCATATATCAGTGTGGAAAGAACCGGACCTCACCGAGACACTACCGGTTCGTCCTGACGGCAAGATTTCCATGCCGCTGCTCAACGACATCACGGCCGCGGGACTAACCCCGTTGCAACTGCGGGACACGATTACTGAGAAACTGAAGAAGTACATCGCCGATCCTCGGGTTACGGTGGTGGTGACGGGAATGAATAGCCGGAGGATCTTTGTCACGGGAGAGGTCACACACACCGGCCCCATGACGTTGCTGCCGCACATGACCATGCTGCAGGCGTTGGCGCAGGCTGGCTTTACGCAGTTCGCCAATCCCAAGGCGATTTACCTGCTTCGCAACGAGAACGGAAAGCAGCAAAAGTTGCCGTTTAACTACAAGGAAGTCGTGAAGGGAAATCATCCGGAGCAGAACATAGAGTTGAAGCCGGGTGACACGATTGTGGTGCCTTAAGGAACAGCGAATGAACAGACGCCAAATTGTAGGAATCGTAAGCATGATGGTGTTCGCGCTCGGCGTGGTTTGGGCCCAAGACAACGCGACGCCGCCGTCTGACTCGCCGCAGCAACCGGTCCCGGCTTACGGGCAGGAGAATGCGCCGGCACCCATCAATGAGAATCCACCGCTTTCCGGCCTGGATTTGCCGTCCTTGCAGGAGCACGCGGCCCCGTTGAGTTATCTGCAGCCAGGAGCGACGTTCAGCGAATCCGGGAGCACCAACGTCGGAAACACACTCGGTGGAAGTAGCTTCGGTTCCATTTCGCGTGGGCTGGGAACCCTGACGCTGAAAAGACTGTGGAGCCATTACGATCTGGCACTCGACTACATGGGTGGAGCGGCCTACTACAACCATGGTGGGGTCGGATGGAGGCAACTGCAGGATCTCGGAATCGCCCAGAAAATAGAATGGAAGCGCGGCCAACTCTCGTTGCGCGATAACTTCAGCTACCTTCCGGAAGGTAATTTTGGAGCCGCCTACGGTTCGCTCGGCTCCGTCGGGATCGGCGGCATAGGCAGTGTCCCTGGCGGATTGATGGCCGGCGGAAGTGCAGCAGCTTTTGGGCTGACACCGCGAATTCTGAACGTGAGTCTGGCTGAAGTCTCTGAGAACCTGAATCCTCGGTCGGCGGTAACTGCCGCCGGAGGATACTCATTCACCCACTTCTATGGGAACGATTTTAACGGAGCATCTTTCATCGGCAGTTCGCAAGTGTCCGCCCAGACGGGTTACAACCGGAGCCTCACTCCACACACGCAGATCGCGGCAGTCTACGGATACCAGGGGTTCGACTTCAGCGTACTGGGTACGGCGTTTCACTCGCACGTGATCCAAGGCATGTACGGCCATCGCATCTCAGGCAGGATGGATCTGCTGTTGGGCGCCGGTCCGCAAATCATCATTGGCACGAGTCCAGACACGAAGATCGGAGTCGCAGCCCAAGCCCGCCTCCGTTATCGGTTCTCGAGGAGTTCCCTCGATCTGAGATACGAGCGCTTTGTAACTAGCGGCGGTGGATTATTTGCGGGAGCTCAGACAGACATGGTGCGCTTCGGAGTCGAGCATCCCTTATCGCGTGTCTGGGCTCTGTCCGCGGATATGGGATTCACGCACAACAATCGCCTGCAACCATTGACTCAGCAACAGCTAATTGCATGCCTTACCGGTGTTGCTCAAGGTTCCCAGAACGCCTGTCCGGCCAGCAACGCGACAACCTACATCGACGGTTTTGCCGGAGCCGCACTGCACCGCCACTTCGGCCGCGAATTCCACGGCTACTTGAGTTATCAGTTTAGCGATCTGGCGTTCGATCAGTCTTTCTGTTTGTCTGGTACGGCTTGCGATCGGATCTCGAATCGACATGTAGTGACTTTTGGATTGGATTGGACCCCCCGGCCAATTCGCATTGACTGATTACAGGCCCTGCGAGCCGGCCACATGCGTGGCGCGACAGCGGCCAGATTGGACGTAGGAAATGATTACAAATCGTGAAATGACCATGCAGGACTACACGGCGATGTTCCGCCGCCGGGCGATGATCATCCTGATTCCTGCTCTGCTGGCTCCCTTGGCGGGATTTCTGATTTCATACGCCTTCCCGGCCAAGTACACCTCGCAGTCCGTGGTCCTGATCGAGGGGCAGAAGGTTCCCGAATCGATGGTGCAACCGGTCATCTCTGGGGATTTGTCAACTCGGGTGAATACGCTGCAGCAACAGGTTCTGGCAGAGAGCAAGCTGCGGCCCGTCGTACAACGAGTTTTCCCGGGGAAGAATCCAGCCGAAATCGGGGCGATGGTCGACACGATACGGGCGAATATGTCAGTGGAACCCGTGCCTTCTGATTTGCTGTCCATTGGTGGGTCCACGAAAGGAAAGAGACCGAATACCAGTCCTTTCCCGGGCTTTTATGTGAAATACACCGCTCCAAACGCACGCGAGGCCCAGCTGATCTGTAATGAACTCACCACTTTGCTGGTGGATGAAAATTCAAAACAGATCGCCGATGCGGCGGCCGGCACATCCGAAGTGCTCAACCGCGGGATCGAAGACGCCAAGAACACCATCGACAGCATGGACGCGAAGCTGGCGGAGTTCAAGAAGCAGTATGTGGGCCAACTCCCGGGTGATGAAGACAGCAACCTGAAGATCCTGACCGGGTTGAACTCGCAACTCGAGTCGAATACCCAAACGTTGAATCGCGCGCAACAGGACAAGGCATATACCGACTCGATGCTGGCTCAGCAGTTGGCTGCGTGGAAGAGTTCGCAAAATTCCACCAACCCTGAGACCCTGCAGAAGCAGCTCTCCGATCTTCAATCGCAACTGCTGCAGCTGAAGTCGAAGTACACCGACGATCATCCCGATGTGATCAAAGCCAAGGCCGACATCGATGGCGTGAAAAAGAAGTTGGCCGATATCAATAAGGATTCCGCGGAGAGCACGCAGGACAGCAACGAGAAAGCCTCGGCGACCGAACCGGCCGACATCCGTCAGCTGCGACTGCAGCTTCATCAATACGGAGAACTCATCACGGCGGCGACCCGCGATCAGAAACGCTTGCAGCAGGAGATCTCGCTCTATCAGGGAAGGATTTCCCTGAGCCCCGCGGTCGAGGAGCAGTACAAGCAACTGACGCGCGATTATGACAATGCCCAGAAGACCTACCAAGACCTGCTCTCGAAGAAGAGCTCTGCTGATCTGACGGTGAAGATGAACAACCAGGCCGTGGGTGAGCGCATGTTTCCACTGAACACCGCCGACCTCCCCGACCGTCCAAGCTTCCCCAATCGGCTGTTCTTTGCCTTGGGCGGACTCGCGGCGGGACTGGCGGTTGGAGTTGGAATCTCTCTCCTGCTCGAATTAAAGGACAACTCGATTCGTAACGAGCGTGATGCCGAAGCCGTCCTGGAACTGCCCACTCTGATTGCCGTGCCTTGGGTGGGGGCTACTGCGGCGGATACAAACGGTAAGTTCAAGTTCTGGCAGCGCAAGAAAACGGTACAGGACGGGAGTGCGGTGGTGAGAGCGTAAGCATCGTCGCCTCCGCGAAATATCATGTACAAAGAGTTTTACGGACTACGAGCGAATCCGTTCAACGTCAATCCTGATCCGCGTTATCTGTTTCTGACGCGGCACACGGAGGAAGCGTTGGCCTGCCTGACCTACGGTATACAAAGCCGCAAAGGCTTCGTGCTGCTGACCGGCGAAGTGGGAACAGGGAAAACCACTCTGATTAACAAGCTTCTGGAGTGGCTGCGATTGCAGCAGGTGGCAACTGCATTCATCTTCAATTCGCGGCTGAACGTACCCCAGTTCCTCGATTACATGATGGCCGACTTCGGGATTCCCTGCGATTCCAGGGCCAAGAGCCAGGTCCTCCTGCGGCTCTATAACTGGCTGCTCGACCGTTATCGGGCGGGCGAGACCGCGGTGCTCATCGTGGATGAGGCGCAAAACCTCTCCGATGAAGTGCTGGAAGAGATTCGCATGCTCACCAACCTGGAGACATTTACCGAAAAACTGCTCCAGATTGTGCTCGTGGGCCAGCCCGAGCTGGAACAAAAATTGAAGCAGCCGCAACTCCGCCAGCTCCGGCAGCGTCTAACGCTCCGCGCGAAGACTCACCCTTTGACTCTCGATGAGACCAAAGCTTATGTCCAGCAGAGACTGCGGATCGCGGGTTCGAATGGGCAGCAGATCTTTACCCCCGAGTCGCTGGTATCGATTCACCGCTACGCGGCCGGCATTCCGCGCGTCATCAACCTGCTTTGCGAGCATTGCCTGGTTAGCTCGTTCGTGGATCAGCAGAAGCTGATTCAGCCCACGGTGGTGGATGCGGTGGCACGCGATTTCGATCTGGGCGATAACACTTCCTCGGGTGCGATGACGGCGCCCCCGCCCAGCAGCAATGGAAACAAGTTCGACTTGGTGGATGCGTTGCGTTCTCTGGCAACTCTGGCCGACCGGTTACGTCAAGAAGAAAAAGAGGCCTCCCCTGTGAAAGGAAACTATGAGCCGAATTCATGAAGCGCTGAAGAAAGCAGAACAAGAACGGGCCAGTACCCAGGGGGGGGGAGTTCCGTCCAGCTACGCGACCACTCCAGTGGCCGACGTCGGTTATGAGGACATCGAGGTAAATCGGGTTCCTCCCAGTTTGGGGATGGCCGACCTTGGCGGACCCTTCAGTCTGGAAACGCTGCTGGCGCGCTGTCCGCAGCCCGGATGGAATCCAGATCTGCATACCATGCTGTTCATGAACGGCAACGACAGCGCTAAGGGCACCGAGGAATACCGCACCCTGAGGTCCCGCCTGTATCACATACGGGAGAAGATGCCGCTCAAGAAGCTACTGGTAACCAGCGCTCTTCCCAAGGAAGGCAAATCGTTTACTTCGGCAAATCTTGCGCAAGTCATGGTCCGGCAACATGGCCGGCGGGCATTGCTCATCGATGCTGATTTGCGCGGACCACGCTTGCATCAGATGCTGGGCGCACCTAAGGGCCCCGGTCTCTCAGAATATCTGGCGGGCAAGGCCGATGAATCTTCCGTGATTCAACGCGGGCCCATGGAGGGACTGTTCTTCATCGCGGCCGGTGACTCCATCGAAGATCCGGCGGAGATGGTTGCGAGCAGCAGGCTGAAGGTGCTCTTGCAGCGCGTCGAGCCCGTGTTTGACTGGATCATCATTGACTCGCCTCCGGCGATCCCGGTATCCGATGCCAGCGTACTGGCGAAAGTGTGTGACGGCGTGCTGATGGTCGTGCGTTCCAACTCGACGCCTTCCGACGTAGCGCGAAAAGCTCGCATGGAATTCCCCGACCAGATGCTGGTGGGCGTTGTGCTGAACGGAACCGACCGGGACGAAGCTGAATACGCCCGCTACTACTACGAGTCATACGAGAAGAAAGTACCCACGACCCAGTCTTAGGGAGAAACTGTGATCCGGCTCTTCCGAGTGTATTACCCGCTTCGCACCCTGGTGCTGCTGGCAGTTGAGGCCCTGATTGTCTGGTTGTCGTTTGTCCTGGCGACGACTTTTCACAACCAGGAGAACTGGTGGCTTCTGCTGAACGTAGAGGGCGGGTACCTGAAGATTCTGGGCGTGACTGCAATGGTGCTGTTGATTTCCCATTGGCTCGACCTATATGACACGTCGATGCTGGGGGCCAAATGGGACCAGATCTTTCGCATTTTACTGGTGCTGGGCTTTGTCGCTCTCGGGCTCTCCGCCGTCGGAGCTCTGTTTCCCCAGTTCCTTCCCGGAAATGGATCGCTGCGCACCGGCATCATCATCCTGATGTTCACACTCTTCTTGTGGCGTTTCGCGTACTCGTGGATTGTGCATCAGCCCTATTTCCGCCAGAGAGTGTACGTGCTGGGAACGGGAGAACGGGCGCAGCGGCTGCTGAATGGTTTGCGCCAGCCCGGGCTGGGAATTGAGGTCATTGGGTGGACGGGGAATGTCGAAGGCGAACTGACGCGAGAGTCGGTCGCGTCCCATTTGGTCTCGCTGGTCAAAGAGCGCAGCGTACACCGCGTAATTGTGGCGATGCCCGATCGTCGCGGCACACTTCCGGTAGACGAGTTGCTAGCCCTTCGGTTGTCGGGCGTGAGGGTCGAAGAGGCCACCTCGTGGTTGGAGAAGATAACCGGCCGGATCGAGGTTGATCAACTGTATCCAAGCTGGCTGATCTTCGCCGAAGGTTTTCGTTTCAGCACCTTCAACCGCATGATACGCCGGACTCTTAACTTTACCGCTGCGCTGATCGGGCTCATCTTTGCGTTGCCGATTATTCCGTTCGTCATGCTGGCTGTGAGGTGGAGTTCTCCGGGCCCGATCCTCTATCACCAAAAGCGAGTCGGCCGGGGAGGAGCCGAGTTCTTCTGCCACAAGTTTCGCACTATGCGTCAGGATGCCGAGGCCGATACCGGCGCTACGTGGGCCACCGATAATGATCCGCGGATTACGCGAGTGGGCAAGTTCCTGCGCTCATCGCGCCTGGATGAGATTCCACAGCTGTGGTGCGTGCTGAAGGGAGACATGCACTTCGTAGGGCCCCGTCCCGAGCGCCCTGAATTTGTGGAGTCGCTGAGCAAGGAGATCCCCTACTACGGCGTGCGTCACACTGTGCGGCCCGGGATTACGGGCTGGGCCCAGGTTCAGTACAAGTACGGCAACACGAAGGAAGATGCCCTCGAGAAGCTGCAGTACGACCTGTTCTACATCAAGAACGCTTCCGTGGGGTTGGATTTCTGGATTGTCTTCCAAACGGTCAAAATCGTTCTGCTGGGGCGGGGCGCGAAATGACAGAACGAAGGATCCGCGAGTGCGAACGTCGAGTCGGAACAGAACCGGATTACAGGATCGGTAGATTGCCTTTCGGGACGCAAAGAACGGAAGAAGTTGCATGAGGTACTTGTTCTGGCTGGCGGCTGGGCTCATCGCCTACACCTACGTGGGGTATGCCTGCTGGTTGCGGGTGCGGATGCTTTGGCGTGCAAGACCGGTTCGGTGCGGCTCGTGCACTCCGTTGGTGTCGATTGCGATGGTTGTGCGCAACGAGCAGCAAGTTCTGGAGACCAAGCTGCGGAATTTGATGGCGCTCGACTACCCGGCGGATCGGTGCCAGATCGTCGTGGTCTCGGACGGATCAACCGATCAGACAGAGAGAATCCTGCGGACTTACGGGAGCGATGCGCGAGTCCATATCGTGTTGAACCAGTTGCCGCAAGGCAAAGCGTGTGGGTTGAACGATGCGATTGATCTGGCCCAGGGAGAAATTGTGGTGTTCACGGATGCGCGCCAGATGATTGAACCGCAGGCCGTGCGCCTTTTGGCGGAAAACTTTGATGATCCTGAAGTGGGATGTGCGAGCGGGGAACTGATGCTGGGCGATCCGGGTCAAGCAGAGAGCAGTGAGGGATTGAGTCTCTACTGGCGCATCGAGAAGCTGGTTCGGAAACTTGAATCTGCCTCCGGCTCGGTCGTCGGAGCAACCGGGGCTCTCTACGCGGTTCGGCGAGAACTGCTGACACGAGTTCCACCGGGGACCATTTTGGATGATGTCTATCTTCCGATGCAGGTTGTGCGTCAGGGTAAGCGGGTGGTTTTAGACGAACGAGCAAGGGCATGGGACCATCCGAACCTCGGAACGGAGCGGGAGTTCTCACGCAAAGTCCGCACCCTGAGCGGCAACTATCAGTTACTGCAACTGGCGCCCTGGTTGTTGAGTGGCAGCAACCCGATCCGATTTGAGTTTGTGAGTCACAAGTTATTGCGACTCACGGTTCCGTTCGCGTTGCTGGTTTTGCTCGCGGCATCGTTCGCGATCCGTGCTCCGTTCTACCGGGTGGCTCTGATTCTGCAACTGGTTTTCTATTCACTGAGCGTGCTGGCACTCAGCCGGTGGGTAAAGGGCGGAATCCTGGCGCGTGTGGCCGACGCGGCCGGCACTTTCGTGCTGCTGAATGGTGCGGCAGTTGTGGCCCTGGCGAACTTTGTGGGCGGGAGACGAGCAGCATGGACCCGGTGACCGGCGCACAATTGCGAGATCGGCAGAAAGTTGATTTGCAAGAGCGCAAATTCATGAACACACACAGTACCGGGGCGAAAGGTAAAGAGGGCTCCACGGGCTGGATGGCGCGAGCTCGAGCCGTCGCCACGCGGGGACGCCGTCCTTTTGTCTATGGCGCGCTCGTGACATTCTCCGTTCTCTATTATTTCCGACCCGAGGATTTCATCCCCGGACTGAATTACATTCCGATGGCGCGGATTGCGGGTGTAATCGGAGCCGTCGCGCTTGGTGTCGGAATGATGAGTGGCGGGCAGGCAAAGATACCGCGAGTGGTGAAGATACTGTGGTTGCTACTCGTGCAGTTGGCGCTGTGCGTGCCGTTCGCGCTGTGGCCGGGCGGGGCATTTTCGAGGGTGTCCGAAAATTTTGCCAAAGCGGTCATCGTGGCCATGCTCATTGGCATGACTGTCGTTACTACATGGGAACTGCGAAAACTGCTCTGGATACAGGTGGGCGCGGTGGCGATGGTGACCGTTGCTTCCATCCTGCTCCGCAATTTTAGAGATGGACGACTTGAGGGAATCCAGAAAAGCATTCTCCAGAATCCTAACGACCTGGCGATCAGCATCGCCATCAGCTTTCCGTTGGGGTTGGCGTTCATGCTGCACGCGCGGGGATTCAGGAAAGTGGTGTGGGGAATTGCGCTGGTATTTATGGCGCTCGGTGTAGTTCTGACGTATTCGCGAAGCGGGTTAATGGCTCTCATTCTCAGTCTTGCCATTTGTGTGTGGGAGTATGGGATCAAGGGAAAGCGGCGTTCCATTGTGGTACTCACAGCCGTTGGGTTGGTTGTCGGCTTGGGCGCAGCGTTGTCGACCGCGCACTACCGAGCGCGCGTCGAGAGTATTGTGCTGGGGAATATTGAAGGGTCAGGCGACAAGGGCTCACTGGAAGCGAGGAAAGCTCTGTTGAAAAAGAGCCTGATGGTCGCGGCCACCCATCCCTTGGTTGGCGTGGGTCCGGGCTGCTTCGCGCTGGTGGACCAAGGATGGGTCGTGGCCCACAATAGCTATACAGAACTTGCCGCCGAAGCCGGTTTCCCTGCTCTCTTCCTTTTCCTCTGGGCCGTCGGAGCATCGTTGAAGAACATTGCCCAGGCGCGAAAGTCGACACACTATAAGGAAGATCCGGAGTTCAGACTCTTCACGCAAGCCTTGTGGGCAGGCATGGTGGCATATCTCATGGGAGCATGTTTTGCTTCTACCGAATACAACTTGTATCCCTATTTCATGATGGCATACACCTGCGCGATGGTGCGGATCAGCAACCAGGCGCTTACGAACCGGGTGCAGGGTGGTGAACAAAGGCAGCTCAATAGAACAAGTTATGACCGAATCCCGCAACCACAACTCATTTCAGGTCGCTGACGAAGTGTTGTCAGTACTCGTTTGTCTTTCCTGTCGGGGGCGATTGGGCCAACAGGATGGCGAGTTAGTGTGTTCCGAGTGCGGCCAAAAGTATCCCTGCGTCAACGGCGTCATTCGCTTTGTGGACGCGCAACAATACGCTGGCAGCTTTGGCTTTCAGTGGCACGTGCACGCCCGAACGCAATTGGACACGAAGGAGAGTGATCGTTCCGAGCGAGCCTTCCGGAGACGCACCGGCTTTCGCCCGGAGGACCTCGCAGGGAAACTCGTGCTGGATGTGGGATGCGGTATGGGGCGTTTTGCGGACGTCGCCACGCGCTGGGGAGCTCACGTGGTCGGTGTAGATCTAAGCCTGGCTGCGGAAGTCGCCGCTCGCAATCTGGCAGGTCGCAACGCGACGATATTTCAGGCAGATGTTTTCCAGCTTCCGTTTGCTCCGGAAAGTTTTGACTTTATTTACAGCATCGGTGTTCTGCACCACACACCGGATTGCGAGCGCGCGTTCAAGATGTTGCCAGGACTGCTGAAGCCGGGTGGACGAATCGCCATCTGGCTCTACAGCGGATACAACAACTGGTACAAAATGAGCGACCTGTATCGCAAGGCGACGAGGCGAATGTCGCCGAAGTTGTTGCACAAGTTGTGCTGGGGTGTGGTGCCGCTCTATGGCATTCATCAAGTGCTGAAGAAAATTCCCCTGGTGGGCCGCCCAGCGAGCGGCGCGCTGGCCTATATGATCCCGATGGCCCATCACCCGGATCGCACTTGGCGAATTCTTGACACGTTTGATTGGTACTCTCCGTGGTACCAGTCAAAGCACACGTACGAGGAAGTGTTTCGCTGGTTTGAGACCTGCGGCCTCGAGGATCTGCGAGTGATCGAACAGCCTATTGCGGTGCAGGGGAGAAGGCCGCTCTACCCAGAAGTAGGCAGGTTGCAGGATGAAAAGGAGATCGGCCAGTGTGTGGAATAGCGGGCATCGTCGGCAAGCGGGACGACGTCATCGAAGCCGCCGACGTGCACCGGATGTGTCGGACGATTGTCCACCGCGGCCCCGACGATGAAGGGGGCTACGCGCAAGGCCCTGTAGGGCTCGGGATGCGCCGGCTCAGCATCATTGACCTGGCCGGCGGAAAGCAGCCCATCCACAACGAGGACCGGACCGTCTGGGTGGTCTTCAACGGGGAGATCTACAACTTCCCGGATCTACGCCGTGAATTAGAGGGGCGAGGTCACAAGTTCTATACCCACAGCGATACTGAAGTGATCGTCCATCTCTACGAAGAGATGGGTGCGGATTGCGTGAAGAAGCTTCGCGGCATGTTCGCGATAGCGCTGTATGACACCGAACGAGACGTCCTGCTGTTGGCTCGCGACCGATTGGGCAAGAAGCCGTTGCACTACGCTCTCCATCAGGACCGGCTGCTCTTTGGTTCTGAGATCAAGACGATTCTGGCGGTGCATCCGGAATTGGCGGAGATTGATTCCGAAGGCTTGCTGCAATACTTCTACTTCGGTTACATCCCTGATCCACACACCGTTTTCCAGCGCATCCGAAAGTTGCCGGCTGGGCACCTGATGGAGTTTCGCCAGGGCGAGGTGAAGATTCGCCAATACTGGGACCTGCCGGAGTACGGCACACATCCGCCGATCAGCGAAGACGAATGTCTGGATGAGTTGGAGAGGCGTCTGGAAGAAGCCGTCCGCATCCGGCTGATCAGCGACGTTCCGCTGGGAGCGCTGCTGAGCGGTGGGGTGGATTCCTCGATCATCGTAGCGTTAATGGCGCGCACGAGTGCCAAGCCGGTGGAGACGTTTTCCATCGGTTTTCGGGCTGAGCAGTTCAATGAATCGGAATACGCTCGCCTCGTCGCGGAACGATTCGGAACCGAGCATCACGAGCTGATCCTCGAGCCGGATCTGGAAGAAACGTTGACCTACCTTTCGGGAATGATGGAGGAGCCGTTTGGCGATTCGTCCATGCTCCCGACGTATTACGTGTCCCGGATGGCGCGACAGAAAGTCACTGTAGCGCTTTCAGGCGATGGTGGAGATGAACTCTTTGCCGGGTATGACCGCTATCTGGTGGCCATGGGACGGCCGAAATTCGATCCCCTGTCGCGCTGGTTGGGGCCGATTTACCGCGATCGCATTCATGGCATGATTCCGGCCGGGATGTATGGGAAGAATCTGGCGTGGAACGCAACGCTGAATGAGCGCGACCGGTATTTAGATGGACTGTCCTTTTTTCCCGCCCTGCATCGCGAGCGACACTTGTTCACTCCTGAATTCCTTGAGAGTGCGGCTGGTCTCCCAGATCCACTTCTGGAATGGCAAAGGTTCTACGACAACGCGCCAGCCTCCGACCGGCTGAGCCGGCTGCTTTACCTCGATACCAAGACCTATCTAAACTCCGATATTCTCACCAAGGTCGACCGCATGAGCATGGCGACGTCGCTCGAAGTGCGCGTGCCCATGCTCGACCACGAGTTTGTGGAGTGGGTAACATCGCTTCCCGTGGAATGGAAATTCCAAGCGGGGACGCGGAAGCATATTCTCAAGAAGCTCGCGGAGCGCCTCGGTATTCCTCCCGCTCTCCTGCATCGGAAGAAGCAAGGCTTCCAGATGCCGCTTGTGGACTGGATGCGGAGCGAACGCAAAACGCAATTTTGGGGAGTGCTGCTTGAACCGCGCACCTTGCAGCGTGGCTACTTCAAGCCGGCCGTGATTCGCTCACTGATCGACGAGCATCTGCGCGGACGCCGCAATCGATCGGGCCTGCTCTGGCGCATGCTGGTTCTGGAACTTTGGCATAGGAACTTTATGGAATCGCAGTCCAACTGGTGTGTCGAACACAAGGCTCCGAATGTTCTGTCCCACGAAACCAGGCCGCTTCCGCCCACCGAGTCGACGGCGCAGCAAGGAGCCGGCGCCAACTGAAAAACGAGCCAACAGGAATGAACTCAGTGACACAAAGCGCCCCGACTGAACCAGCATCCAGCATTGATTCGCGAGCCAATGCTCGCAGCTTGGCGCCCGTGTTTGTGCTGGGTTGCGGACGCTCTGGGACAACTTTGCTGTATCACATGCTCTTGTCGGCGGGCAATTTTGCAGTGTACCGGGTCGAGTCCAATGCGATTAACTTGCTGGAGCCGCGATTCGGGGATCTATCGGTCGCCCGCAATAAGCGACGCCTGCTGCAGGCATGGTATGACAGCCGGCTTTTCACGCTTTCGGGGCTGGACAAGGAAGAAATTGCCGCGAAAGTGATGAGCGAATGCAGAAACGGTGGCGACTTCCTGCGCATCATCATGTCAGAGATGGCCAGGAAGCAAGGAGTGGAACGCTGGGCGGACACGACTCCGGAACACTTACTTCACCTCCATCGCATCAAAGAGACGATTCCCGAGGCGCTGGTCATCCACATCATTCGTGACGGGCGGGACGTAGCGCTCTCCACCGACAAGCAGGGCTATATCCGCCGTCTGCCGTGGGACCGCAAGTCGTCGAAAATGGTGGCCGGGCTTTATTGGGAGTGGATGGTGAATAAAGGACGACGGGATGGCCGCGATTTGGGTGACGATTACACTGAGGTCCATTTCGAGGAACTCGTTGGCCAGCCGCGAGAAACGCTGGCGAGACTTGGCCAGTTCATTGGGCAGAACCTGGACTATGACCAAATTCTGAAGGCGGGGATTGGCTCGGTGAGCGCTCCCAATACGTCTTTCGCGGGGGATTCGAAGGAGAACTTTAATCCGACGGGACGCTGGCGCAACGCCTATTCGACCGAAGAACTGGCAATGTTCGAGGGACTGGTCGGCCGCACGCTCGAAGAGAATGATTACGAGCTGGCAACCAAGGACCAGGATGCACGGAATCGGCCCGACCTCCAGCGGATGCGCGCTATGTACCGCCGCTACTTCGACGCGAAACTCTACCTCAAGGCAAAAACTCCGCTAGGGCAACTGTTGGTCACGCGTGACTTGTCCTGGATTTGAGCGGCAATTACCCGACCTTGGCGTCCATCAGATCCCGATAAAAATCAAAGACAGCCTGCAGGTTACTCTCGTCGTGGCCGGTCTGTTCTTTCTGCTCGGCTGGATGCTGAAGGGCTTCGTCGATGGCACGGAGAAGAGACTGCGAGTCTGACTTTGGAATCAGGCGGACGCCAGCGGGGCGCATGCCGTTATCGGTGGCAATGACGGGTGTCCCCAACTGCAGCGCTTCCCGGACGGACAGGGCGTCGCCATCATACAGCGTAGTGCGCAACATCAGGCGCGCGCGCAAGACTGCTTCCATGGTCGCGGCATGAGGAACATCACCAGCCAGCAGGATGTGTTGTGCAGATGGGCTCGCATCGATTTTGGCGCGCAGGTGGGCTTCGAGACTTCCAGATCCAATGAGGAGGAGTCCGGCATCAGGAGACTTTTGCCGTACGAGCGGCAAGATGTCGATCTGAAGGGCCAGATCATACTCGGGCTCAAGCAGGCCCACGGAAAGGAGAACCGGGTCGTGCTCTTCCAGGAACGACGCTAGATGTGGCGGAAGCAAGTCAGCCGACTCATCTTTTGGCAAGAAGGCGTAGGGAGAGATGCAGCGAACTCGGTTAGGGCGGACTCCTACTTTGTGAAGGAAGCTCACGATTTCCTCATTCACCCCAATCACGCCATCGAAGCGTCGCAGCACGAATCCCGCGAAAGATGCGGGCCCTAGAGCCTGACCTTCCGGCGTGGAGGGAAACCCGCCGGAGTGAAACGTCATCACGGATTTCGTTCCGGGGCGCAATGTGCAAGCCAGGCTGAGAGACAGAAGCCGGCGGGTGAGCATTCCGCCGATGTGCAGGTGCAGCACGTCATAAGGCAGGCGCGCGAGAAGGCCGAGAAGTTGAACCGCGCTTTTCGGGTAATAAACCTCCTCCGCGTCGGGCTTGCGATGGCGCGTGATGTTGATGACCGCGCAGGGCATGCCCTGCTTCAGCAGGAAAGCGCGAATCGCGACCAGGTTGGTCTGAACTCCACCGTGCGGCGGCGGATATGGCCCAAGCAGGAGCACCTTCATTGTGAGTCGGATGACGCAAGAAACTGGTCGAGATCTAGGGAACACGGCGAGTGCTCGCGCGCGGACTGCAGCATACGCAGGCACCCGAGAGTGGAACGCACACCGTCGCGAACGGTGATGTCTGGAGATTTGCCGAGGCGAAGCGCGGAGAAGAAAGATTGCATCTGAGCCTCGTATCCTTTCTCCGCGAACCAACTCGAACTCTTGCGTACGAGACCAGCGCGGACCACAGACTCTCTGAAGTTTTCGGCAGAGACTCCGACTCCAGGAATAAACGCCTCTACACGCTCGCCACCCGAGGTCCGACTGCCGACCGTGCAGTAGGTCAGATTGGCGATGGAACCGTCTGCAAATGAGAAGGTGGCAGCCAGGTTGTTTTCGCCGATCGGATCTTTCTTGCCGGTGGGAAGCGAGGACGCGAAAACCTCGGTTGGTTCGGAATCAAGCAGCCAGTACATGAGATCCACAAAATGACAGGCCTCGCCAAGGATGGCACCGCCGATGGCAGGATCGGCCATCCAGTAAGAGCCTGAGATGCCCGGAGAATTGATACGACAATTCAGGACTGCCGGAGCCGTGCGTTTCGAAATCTGCTGCTTAATCCGAACATAGCTGGGAGCGTAACGTCGATTGAATCCGACGGTGAGCTGCTTTCCGGACTCTTGGACCGCCTGATAGAGTTTGGAGCACTCCTGCTCCGTAAGGGCCATCGGTTTTTCCACGAACACATGCTTACCCGCGCGGAGCGCCGCCAAGGCTTGCGCAGCATGCTGCGGGTTTCGGCTCACAATCACGAGCGCTTGAATGGCGGGGTTGCCGAGGATTTCATCGTAGTCAGACGTGCAGTACTCTGCGCCGAAGCGCAATGCATAGCTCTTGGCACGGGATCCGCTGCCCGACTGAATGGCGCGCAAGCGCACACCTGGGGTCTTCTTAAGGTTCGGCAAGTGGACCCAGCGAGCCAAGTTGCCCGCCCCGACCAGGGCCACGCCAATCTCGGAACCAACTGCCTCCGCGCGATGGACTTCAACCCTACTCGCCGGTTTCGGTAGGGAGACGGTGTCCGCAGCCGCAGGATAGTTGAGCAGAACGGCGAGGCTGTTCTGGCTCGGGTCCATGATGATTTCGTATGCCTTGGCCGCTTCTTCGAGCGGAACGCGATGGGTGATCAGGCCCTCGAGCCGCAGGCTCTTCTGTGCAGCCCGGCGCAGGAACTCTTCCATGTTGCGCTTTTCTGTCCAGCGAACGTAGGGAAGAGGGTAGTCCTGGCCCTGGCGTTCATAGCTGGCATCGTAACTGCCTGGACCGTATGCCCGTGCCATCAAGACCTGCAGCTCTTTCAGATAACTCTCGTACCAGGGAAAGTTGAGTTCGACGGCTCCCACGTCCACGATACGACCGCGGTCGCGGCAAATTTCCACCGCCAGCCGGCAGGGTGCGGCAGATTTAGCCGCAGCAGCGATAATGGCGCAATCGACGCCGACTCCTCCGGTGAGAGAACTGAGCTGTTGCGCAAACTCCGGACCGCCTAAGAGCGCAGAGTCCGCGCCCAGTTGCTTGGCGAGTGCGACGCGGTCAGCCTTGAGGTCCGTCGCGATCACCACCCCACCCTGCAGGCGCGCCAATTGAGCGATCAGTTGTCCAACGAGTCCCAAGCCAATGACCGCGACCTTTTCCCCCAAACCAATGTTCGCAATCCGAACGGCATTGAGCGCGATGCTACCTAACGTGGTGAAGCATGCGTGCTCGTAAAGCACGCCCTCGGGAATTTTTGCGACAAGGTTGCGGCCGACGAGTATGGCTTCCGCGTGCCCCGTGCCTTCGCCGCCATAGGCGACGCGATCACCAATTTCAACGTCGGGAACACCCGCGTGTTTGTCGATCACTACGCCCGCGCCGGAATATCCCAGGACCGCGTATTCGCTGAGTTTCGCCAGGACCTCCCGCGTGGTGCGGAGCGGTCCTTCGTTTTTCATGACGTCGAGGATTTTGCCTATGTAGGACGGGTTTTCGGCCACAGCCCCCAGAGCGCCGCCGCGATGAAGGCTGGCGGTTTCCGTCCCGCTGCTGATGAGAGAAATATGCGGGCGGACGATTACGTGATGCGGCGTAACGACGGGGTCCGGGACCTCATCGACAACGATATCCTTAAGCCCCTTCCGAAGGAGTTGCTTCATTGATTTCGTTCGAATGCGTCTACCGGTTTATTTACTGCAACTCGTTTACTGCACTCCCATCGTTGCCTGGTCGATCGCATCAAGGTCCGCCCCCACGTCTTTCCGGTCGGAAGCGGCGTGCTTGAACTTGCTGCTCGAAGACAATCTGTAGTCGCCCCCGTTTCCATTCTTGAAGTTCGCAAAGCCCAAATCCCCAACGTTCCCCGGTGTTTGGTTGTCCTTCGGCCAGCCGCCTCCACCGTCGATGATGACATTGTGGTGAAACGTATAAGAGGCGAAGCAGTCGTGGAAGACACTTTCCGCGCCTCTACGTTGCGGCATCGCCGCGCAGTTCCTGTCCGGGCCCCCGCCGGTCGTACCGAACCGTTGCGTCCCCACCGTGAAGATGCTGTTTGTGATGGAGAGTCCTGTCATTCGGGGGTCAACGCGTGGACCGCCAATGATGAACAGGACGCGGGGCGGGAAGGCTGTGACATGATCGATACTGACATCGTGCAGTCTCGGTGATTCGGAATCGCCCGGCGTCATTGAGATCTGAGCGAACGCGCCAAACCCATTGTAGAGATCGGTTTGGATGTCGTCCAAAATGACGTCCTGGATGCTATAGCGACCGCCGTCTTTCGCCGCGCCACCGTTCGAAGAGACTCCGTTTCCCAGTACAAAACCGCCCCCAACATGGCTGATCTTGCATTTTCGAATCGTGACATCGGTTACCTGGCAAGCTGGGCAAACGTTACCCCCACGCAGAGCCTGGTTCTTGGGCGTCAATACTATGGCGAAACCTCTCTGTGAGAATCCGCCCCAACTGTTCTCCAGAATGTTGCCCTCAAACAGCACGCGCTGGGCATTCTTTAATTCAAAAAGGTTCTTAACGATGAACGGGTTGCCATCCAGGCCACCGATGTAGCCCGGTTGCCCCCTCATCCAGGTCATGGGCCGAAACAAATGATTGCGGCGGATTTCGATGTCCGCCGGCGTCTTTGTTGCCGTGGCGCCGCCGAGCAGGATGCATTCGCCTGCGGCCTCCAGAAAGTTGTTCACAATCTTGAAGGGGCCCATGTCGTCATCGCCCATTCCCCCGGCAACGGCCTGGGAATCCACGCATGCGCCACTTTTCGCCACACAGTGGAAATCAGAGAGGTAGGAATCGACCACCGCAACGTAACGGATGTGGCTGAGCATGATCCCGCGCACAGTCTCATCCTGCGGACTCCCGTGAATCCACATCCGATCGAAAACAATATGATCTGCCGGTTCCTGGTCGGGGCCGATCAGGTTGTAGACCACTGCTCGCGAATCCGCTCGAGTGACTTCGAGACCGAGCAGTCGATAGTGATTTGCTCCCGGCGCAAGGGTGATGGCTCCAGAAGCACCCTTTCCATTCGTTTCGATCCGTGCCAGTACGTTTTCCGTAGAGCCACATTGCAGCGCAGGCCGGCCCGCAAGGGAAGAGACGCCAGCATAGCAAGGCGTCAACCGGGTACCCTCCGGAGGCAGCTTCGAATCGGGGGCAGTGGTTCGAATGATGATCCAATGGGAGTCATCGCATTTCTTTTCGGGCAAGAGAAGAGTGCGGAACGTGGCACCCGCCTGCAATTGAACGGTGTCGCCACAAGAGGCCTTGGAAAGTGCCTGAGAGGGATCTTCACCCGCGCGTACGGTCAGGATCTTGCCAGGCGCAGGCGTGGCACGCAGAGAACTATCCACGTACGCTCTCGGGAGCTCAGCCACACCCTCAGACGGACCCTGTTTCGAAGCCGGAGCAGACTGGTTCCCGGTTGGTTTGTTTTGCGTCGATGCATGTGTGGGCATTCGGGCCGGAAGCACAACCAGAGCGAGGAGCGTAAAAAACCGTGCGCAGACCCTCATTGCCACTCCGAATTGTGGCCGGACCCGCGAGTGCTGGCTGACGGCGAAGAAGAACACGTTGCAAAAGTATATCAGGGCGATTGGAGCTATTTGGCTTGACTCTGGCTCGCGGCGGACTCTTTTTGCAGCTTCTGGTAATCCACCTTGTCGGTGGAAGTTCTGGGCAAAGAGTCCCGGAACAAGAAAGCGTCCGGGCTCATGTACGCCGGCAATGCTTTACTGCAGAAGACCTTCAAATCCACAATAGAAGGTTGGGAATCCTGGACCGTCGCAACATACGCATGAATTTTCACTCCGGCATCCGCATCCGGGATCGCGACCACGGCGGCTTCGGAAATTTGTTGGTGCCGGTAGAGGGCACTCTCAATGTCCCCTAGTTCGATGCGGTACCCGCGACGCTTCACCATGCGGTCGCGACGGCCGACATAGATGAATCCGTCGGCGGGATCCTCCTTCACAACGTCCCCGGTGTTATACCAGCGTTGTCCGTCCCGTTCGAAGAAGGCAGGGTTCTCTCCTGTCTGTCCCCAATAGCCCTTGAACACTGAGGGACCCGAAATGTACAGGAGTCCTTCTTCTCCTTTGGGTACCGGTACCTTGGCGTCATCAACCACAAGCGCTGCGCAATGAGAGCACGGCCAACCGATCGGGTAGGGCTGGGTACGGTCAGGAGGAATCGGCGTGGGAATACGAGCAAATGTACAAACGTTGGTCTCAGTGGGCCCGTAGAGATTGAAGTAAACCGGAGAGGGCCACTGCGCAGTAATGTTTCTCAAGTGTTTCACCGGGAAGACTTCGCCGGCAAAAAGGACCAGTCGCAGACGACTGTAATCGTACTGCTTCAGATTTCCGAACTCGGCCAGCAGGCTCAGAATCGACGGTGTGGAATACCACACGGTGAGCTGGTTGGAGGCGATGAAGGCAGCCATCTTCGCAGGGCTCTTCCCCAACTCTTCTGAAATCAAGTACAGCGTACTCCCGTGTTTCAAAGAGACGTACAGATCCAAAATCGACAGGTCAAAGTGAAAGGGAGCATGGCTGCTGAAACGATCGTGTTCATCCGGATTGAATACTGAGGTGCACCAGTCCACAAAGCTGACGGCATTTTCGTGGGTCAGAGTTACGCCTTTGGGAATGCCCGTGGATCCGGAGGTATAGAGGATATAGGCTACGTCATCCCGATGACGAGACGCAGGCAGAGCCCGGCCCGGTTCGTGCTCGAGAACTTTGTCCCACGCGAATGCATTTGGCGACAAGCTAGACGATCCTTGCCCTGTGGATGTTCCGGTCACAACCACGGTTTTAGCGGTTTCAACGTCGGCCGCAACTCCGGCACACCCTGGGGAAGCGAACACGGCTCGAACGTGGCAGTTTCCTAGAATCGAGCGAATTCTGTCCGCGGGTGCAGAACTGTCAACCGGCACATAAGCGCACCGCGCCTTGAGGATGCCGAAAATGGCACACACACCGGTCACACTCTTAGGCTGGACCACTCCCACGCGATCGCCGGGCTGCAATCCTCGCGCCAACAAAAAACCTGAAATCCGATCGGCGCGGTCGTTGAGTTGGCGGTAGGTCACACTGCTGCCGTCGGGATCTACAACCGCGACGCGGTCACCAAAACGTTGAGCGCTCGCTTCCAGGTACTCACACAAGTTGGCAGCAGAATTGGAACGCTCAGACATTAAGCACCAGCCCCACGCTTGTTCTGGATGAAGGTTGCGATATCTTCAATGCGATCAAAGTTCTCGACTCCGGCTTCATGCGCTTCGACTTGTATCGTGTACCGGTTCTCAATGAACTCAATCATGCGCAGCAGCCCCACAGAGTCAATAATGCTGCTGGAACGCAGAGGAGTATCGTCGTGTAAATTTGATGCTTTTTCGCCCGGCAAAAACTCATTCAGCACGTATTGACGCATTTCCTCTTTGATTTGGTCTGTTGATGGGTCCGACATCGACTTGCTCCTTGATTGCTCAGATTGTTAATTCTGGGGAGAATAGAACCGAAAGAAGTAGCTCGCCGCGATCTCACGGCGACGTAGGTGCTGCCGGCGATGCGAGAGAGTGAGTCGCTCCCGAGTGGGCTCCTTTGGACTGACCGGTGCCAAACACGACATCAGAGAGCTTCGGATCCTGCTCAACCTTGCGGTACAGGTTCTCGAAAACCATCTCGTGGCCCCGCGCGTTGGCGTGAACATCGTCCCGGCTGACTCTCAGTTCGATGAAGTTCTTGGACGCCGCATAGGTATCCAGCAGATCAATCACCGGTACTCCTAGCTTCTCAATGATCGGTCGAGCCGAACTGAACTGCGGGTAGATAAGGTCGGATGACACAGGCTCAGGAATAAGAAGAATCACCATTCTGGCTCCTTGTTTCGACGCCTCCTCCTTCATCTGCTCCAGGCACCAGTCGAAGACAGCGGGAGTAAAGGGTGCCAGTTTTCTGTCCATAGTTTCGAGGGAGTCGCTCGGCCGAACGTGTGCATCCGCGACGACCTTGCGAAGAAAGTCATACTTCAGGTCGATTTTTCTCTGGAGGAGATGGCCTATGTGAAAACTCCACCGGTGGCTAACGCCCACTCCCGTGATTGCCACCATGTAGACATCGGGATGGAAAGGGGCGGCTTTCTCGATCATGGTTTCCATGATCTGAGTGATTCGGTAGCCACCCACCGCGAAATTCAACACCTCGAATTTCTGAATGTCAGGATTCAGTTGGGCTTCGTTGAGGCGGTTTTCTAGAAGGGACTCGTAGTTGTGTCCGAACGGCCCCAGCGCCATGGAATCTCCGAGCAAGGCGATTCGCCATGTGTGGGGAGGCTTTTCCACCGTGTATTCTCGATCATACATTCCAAGGCTGTTGGTTGTTCGTCCAAGTCCGGCCACACTCAGATGCAGGTTAGGCTTGTAGTCGTATTCCAGAAAATCGTCACGAAACCGCAGCGAAGGATCGACAGAGCCTTCCTTGCGGAGTCCTTCATAGTATCCCGCGTCGAGCGTCTCCAGGTCCTCAGCCTTGAAATTGGTCACGCGGATTTTTGAGAGAACCCGATCGGCGAGACGTCCCATTCGCGTATTTTGAATGGACGCGGGTAGCTTGATCACAATGAGCAGACCAAGCAGGATAGCCACAGAGGCGATTGCACTTCGCTCAAAACTGTTTTTCATCCCTGCGATCGTCTCATTCCTCGTTGGCCGGATGGGTTGTCGACGGTTTCTGCAGAAAGTATTCGAGTCATCATTCCTGTATTCAACTGTTGCGGGTGGTGATTCGTCACAAATCGCCAGTCTTCAGAAAATTCACCCACTTCTCTAAGCTGTTGGAGCTCCAAAGCGACCACAGTAGCATGAAGACGGACATGGTAGCCACGATTTGCGCTGCCTCGACCGCCTTGGCGCGCCACCCGGATTGTGGGACGCGTTTCTTTTTCTTGGCGTCAAACCAAACATTCGCTACCACGAGAGCTCCCAAGATCGACCAAAACAGAGTGTCAGTCACCGTAAGGCGGAAATTGCCTTGAAGCCAGAAAAACTGGTACGAGTGCAAGACCCAAGTCACCAGGAAAACCAGAGTCGTGGCCACGAGCTGCGCTCGAAGCTCGCCCTTTTTGCGGAGCTTAAAGTACGCGGGCAGATAGCAGATCTTCACCATGAAATCTTTCCAATAGATATTGATCCGGCGCCAGAGATCGCTGATGCTGTGCGACAACAGATATTTCCGATTGGTTTCTGGCAAGTCATATCCGAACAGATGAAGCATCCCGACGATGATGTGAAACTGGCCTGACACCTGTAAATAGAGCAGGAATCCGAGAATAATCCTGGCGACGACCGATGTGCCCACGCCGACTTTGGTTGGGGCGAACGATGCCTCCAATTGATACACCAGGCGGTAGAGAAGCAACTGAATGGTGCCGCGCAGTATCCACCAAACCCCTTGTTGAGCAACTTCGTGAATGTCACGCTGGAAATAGCTTTTTCGGAGTGTCTTAAAGTCAACGACGGGAAAGAGCAAAAAATAGTAATTGGGAAGCAGGAAAAAATAGCTCGCGAAATCTTTGAAAGGAGGCGGTCCCTGCAGACGCTGGATGTCATACAGGTAAATGATCATGCGGAACATGAAGACAGCGCCTAACACCGCCCAGAAGTGTTCGGGGATCGGGAACCGACCACTGGCCCGGCCGTAAGCGCAGAGCGCCCCAAACGCGAGGACCGCCACGACTCGCCAGCGGAAGGCCAGTCCGCTTCGGACGATGGCGAACAAGATCCCCCCCGCGCCGATTAGCAGGCCAGCGACCGCTGGATCGAGCAGGAGAAATGCGCCGCCCAGCGAGAGCGCAATGTAGAAAGGTTCTTTGAAGCGAAACGGTAACCAGTAGGAAACGATAAATCCGCCGACGATCAGTGAGCTTAAGGTCAGAAATCTTCGAGACTCAAGACCATACAGATCGAAGACGAGCAACAGCAGTCCCAATTGGACAGCAAGCACCGCAAATCGCCACAGATTAGGACGGGATCGTTCGACCTGCGCTGCCAAGCCGGTCACCGGCGCTGAAGGTAGCACCGCTCTTACAGTCCCAGACATGTGGCAATCAGGTTCCTTTGGATTTCGGTAGTGCCCGAGTACAAGGTGCTGCCCATGGCGTCACGAAGTTCGCGTTCGATTTGCTGCTCAACCATGTAACCGTATCCTCCGAATACTTGGATCGCATCCTGACAGTTGGCGACCAAGCTCTCCGAGACGTGCAATTTCGCCACTGCCGCTTCGAGGGTGGCGGGCTTACCGTGTTCTTTGAGCCAGCCGATCCGGTAAACCAGCTGACGGCAAGTATCCAAACGGACTTTCATGTTGACGATACGGTTTGCGACCGACTGGAATTTCCCGATTTTCTTCCCGAATTGTTTGCGGGTTTGCGCGTACTGAATGGATCTCTCAAGCTGCCTTTTCATCAATCCGAGATAATTCGCCAGGATACAACCCCGTTCCCATTCCATTGAGGATTCGAAAACAGCGACGCCGCGGCCTTCTCGACCCAGTCGGTTGGATACGGGCACTGTGCATTCATCGAATACGACTTCCGCCATCGGAGAGGTGCGCAAGCCCATCTTCTCGAGTGGCTTACTGATGACGATTCCCGGGGTGTTCCGCTCAATCAGAAAACCCGTAACGCCCATCGAGCCCAATCGCAGATCTATCGTCGCATAAGCCACGAACAGATCTGCTACCTGCGCATTCGTGACAAAAGTCTTTGTCCCGTTCAGGACATAGTGATCTCCTCGGCGTTCCGCGCGAGTCCGCATCGAGAATACGTCTGAGCCCGCTTCGGGCTCGGAAGCTGCGTTTGCCGAGATCCATTCTCCGTTTGATAGTCGAGGCAGGTAGCGCTGCTTTTGTTCCGGGGTGCCGTACAGAGAAATGGGCATGATGCTCGTCCACATGTGAGCATTAATGGAGAACAACAGCCCTTGATCGCTCGTTCCATACCCCAGGCCTTCCATGACAGCGATCACTTCGGTGATTCCGAGTCCCATCCCGCCGTATTCTCGAGCTACCGGCATCCCCAGTACGCCAAAGTTTGCGCACTTCCTCCAGTCCTCACGGCTGAATTCTTCTTCGCGGTCGCGCCGAATAATATCTTTGCCCAGTTCGGATTGGGCAAACTCGATCGCGCCATCTTGCAGCTTCTGATGTTCTTCTAGCAGTTCAGGTGAGCCAATGGACACGACCGCGTACCTCCCTCTGCCACCAGACGTCGACTGTCAGCGCCGAGCCAACCGTGCTTGATGAGCAAATTGAACCGTAACCCCGTCAGCGGACGCACTCTCATTGATCGATCACCCACTCAGATGGAATCTTTCCGTGAGCCACAAGGTCAATGTGAAACAGGCTTTACGACTGATTAGCAGGCTTTGAAAAAAATTACGAACTGGTGTTCTGGCTGCGATCGCCAATTTTAACAGGGATCTTCCGGCCTGCCCAAGTGCGTCCTTGAGCACGCTCTCGCCCCGCGCCTAGACGGTACTCCGTCTGGAAACGGAGTCCGTATGGGGGCATAGCCCGTAATTATTCGGATCTAAATTTCCGGCGAGGGAGGAAGATCCTGATCCTGATACAGAACTCTGATGGTCAAGCGCCCGGCGCGCAGAAAGGAACGCGTCGGGCGCCAAATGAATCCTTATTTCACGCCCGCGATCGCTGCGTCTAGAGCGTTCATGTCTGCTCCCAAATCCTTGCCGTCGATGCCAGCATTTTTGTATGGGCTCGAACTATGTAAATGATAGTCGCCGCCAATCGCATTGTTGTAGTTCACAAAACCGACGGCGGACGCGAGTGCAGGGAAGTAGTTTCCTGTCGGGTATTTGCTGGGCGGGTAGTTGGTTGGGCTTGCGATGATGGCATTGTGCGAGAAGGTGTACTTCTGGAAACAGGTCGGCAGCGAAATGATGGGCTTACTGTTGTAGGCACAATTTGCAGCCCCTCCACCTGTCGTTGAAGTCGGGGCCATCCCGGCATTGATCAGGTTGTTGGTGAAGACGAGGTTGATCATCTGCGGATTCACGGTGATGTCATCGCCCAGATTCAACATGACCGTTGGCTGGAATGCGGTCACGTGATTGATGGTGACAGATTGCAGTACGGGAGCACCCACACCCATGGAGACTTGGGCGAATGTGCCGTATCCGCTGTACTTCGCCGCATTGATGTCATCCACGGTAACATCGTGAATACTGTAGCGTCCGCCGGCCAGAGGGATACCTCCATTCGACGAGACTCCATTGCCGAGTACGAAGGCGCCGCCCACGTGGCTGATCGTGACATAGCGAATCGTCACATCCGTTACCTGGCAAGACGGGCAAACGTTCCCGCTACCGATCGCTTGATTCTTGGGAGTCAGCAGAACTGAGGCACCGGCCTGGGAGAAGCCGCCCCAAGTGTTTTCCAGAATATTCGCTTCGAACAAAACCCGCTGCGCATTCTTAAGTTCAAAGTGGTTCTTTACAATAAAGGGATTGCCCTTAGTCCCCCCGACGTATCCCGGCTGACCCTTCATCCAGATCATGGGTTTGAACATGTGATTGCGCCGAATCTCGATGTCGGTCGGGGTCATCGTGGCTGCACTGCCTCCCAGGAGAATGCACTCGCCAGAAGACTCGAGGAAGTTATCAACAATCTTGAAGGGTCCAGTAGCCTGGTCGCCGCTGCCTCCGGCGATCGCTTGGGAATCGGTGCACGCCCCCGATATCGATGTGCAATGGAAATCCGAGAGGTAGGAATCGACGATCGCAGCGTGGGTTAAGCCACTGAGCATGACGCCGCGTTGGGTCTCATCCTGTGCTGTTCCGTGGATCCAGCTGCGATCGAAGATAATATGGTCCGCTGCGGCAGAGTTCTCGCGCACCACCACGTTGTACACTACGCCCGAGCCGGGGGTTCGAGTCAGCTCGAGACCGATGAAGCGATAGTGGCTAGCCCCGTTGGCCAGGATGAGTGGTCCTCGGTTCCCGGTAGCGGACTGAACCTTCGCCAGAACGTTGTTCGTCCCCGTACAGTTGAGAGCAGGGCGCCCGGGAAGAGACGAGACCCCCGCGTAACATGGTGTAATCCTCGTTCCCTCGGCCGGCAGGCTGCTGTCGGCGGCGCTGGTGCGGACGATGATCCAATGGGCGTCGTCGCAAGTTTGTGCGGGAACCATGAAGCTTCCGGTAAAGACCGCCCCGGCCTGCAAAGTGATCGTGTCTCCACACTTGACCCTGTTCAATGCCTGCTGGAAATCCCCACCCTTGGCCACAGCAATCACGCTGCCGGGCGCGGGTGTATTAGCCAAGTCGCTCGGTACATAGACCCGCGGAAGTTCCGCCGGACCGTCGAAATTGCCGCCGGTCGATCCCCCAATCGTCAGGCTTAGGTTTCCGTTTACTTTCGCCGAATTGGCGTCGGTGACTGAGGCCGTGAAGGCAAAGTCTCCGGTCTGTGAAGTTGTCCCCGAAATTAGTCCGGTGGCTCGATCCAGTGAAAAGCCTTGCGGCAGCGATCCGCTGGCAATTTGCCAATGGTACGGGGCGACTCCTCCTGTGACTGTCACGCTCGCGCTATACGGAGTTTCCGCCGTGCCGGCCGGGAGTGTATGCAGTTGCATGGCGAGTTTGGCCAGAGGAGATACCGTGACGTCGGAAGTCGCAATCACGGTGCTGTCAGCCGCGCTGGTGGCCGTGACCGTGGTTTTAGTCGAGGACGACACACTGGGCGCAGTGTAGAGGCCGCTTCCCGTGATCGTTCCCGCGCTCGTGCGCCACAGCACAGCCGTATTGCTGGTGGAGGTCAACATTGCAGCAAATTGAATCTGCCCTCCGGAAATGACATCGGCGCTGCCGGGCGATACGTTGATTTGGACTACGGGACTCTTGGAAGCGCTCTGCGAACCGGATGGAATTCCCGCACATCCGATGGAGAGGCTGGTCGCGATCGTAAGAATTATGACGGCTAGAAGCTGGTTACGACGTCGAGTCGAGGTCTTGCTCAGTTGGAAGCCGGGGGATGACTCCAAGAACATTTTGTCCTCACAGATTAAAAATTCACTCGAATCCAATTGTGCGATTCTCGTCCGTTCAATCTAGAGTCAGTAGCCGAAACAGGAAAGATAACTGAGGACACTGTCCGGTCGGCGCACGGAAGTGCATGTTGACGCGAAGGCTACCAGTACCTCTCGATGAGATTTCGGGCGAGCACCTCGGTTTGGGAGATGAACAATGCGGAGTCAGATGGAGAGAACTCTCGATCTGGGTTGCGCCTCCGACGCTGTTTTTCCTCGATAGGAGTGATCTTTACCGTAGCCTGCCCCCGACAATCAGAGCGCGAAGGGAATCGTACAGGGTGTTGCCGAGGACAATTTTGGCTGCATCGCGCGACCTTTCTTTAAGTTGTGTCCCCAAAAGCCCCTGCCCCGAGCAATAACGCAAAAGCTCGTCGCTGTTTGTACCGTTAAGCATAGTCACTCGAGTAAGAGCAAACGGATCGGTGGTCGCGAGATTTAATCCCGTGCGGCTGGTAGCCATGGTTCGAAAATTGGCTTGCTTTACGGCCTGCGTGACGCGTGCATCCCACCTTCCACCCGGACAGGAAAAGTGATCCACTCGAACTCCGGCAATCTGCTCCAGCCTGTCTTTCGCCCCAGCGGTCTCATCGCGAAGCCGGTCGCCACTCACATCCGTCAGGTATGGGTGGGTCAGAGAATGGCAGCCGACCTCGAATCCCGCCGCGTGAAGCTCGCGGACTTGCGCATGCGACATGTATCCCGGCTTGCCCAGGAATTCGACCGTAATGTACGAAGTAGCGCGAAACCCCAATTCCTTCAGCATGGGCGCGGCCGAGATGAGGTCGGTCTCACAGCCATCGTCGAACGTGATGCACACGCTCTTGTCGCCGAATGACTCGACGACTTGTGTAACATTCAGGCCGCGCCAACCGTCGTCAGCGAGGCGTCCCATATGCGCGCGGAAGTCTGAGGCCGGAACTACATAACGGGCATAGCCGGGTTCGGAATGGCACATAGCGCGCCCGGGAAGCCCAAGCTCGTGATACATCAAAAAGGCAGTGCCGCGTGTGGCCATAAGAGGGTTCGGCGATCTACGATCTTTGTTTCTGAAAGGCGCGTTCCAGGAAATTCAACCAATCCCCAAATTCTGGGAGCGGGTCGCGCCATTGGAAATTGTCGTGATAGGTACCACTCCTCGGCGCCAGGACAGAAAGCATTGTCTGCCAGCGATCCGGATAAGGCCTGGGGTACCCCGCAGGCGCGCCTTTCATTACCTCGATCACATGACGAAAGTCTCCCAATAACCAGCGGCACACTGCCCCGGGACGAAACTGCGGTTTACTATCGATGTCCCCCCTCTCGGCCAATTCCGCTAACCAGGCGGGAAAATCGGCTCCGGAGTAACAAGCCAGCGGCAAGGAATTCCAGAAGCGTCCATTCACTTCCATGAATACTGGGTCCCCGCCACGTGCCTGACGGAATTCCACCATCGCGACACCGTGCCATCGCAGAGCCTTCAGAATGGCCAGCGAGGCAGCTCTCACTTCAGGATCGGGTTCCACGCTCACTCGAACAGCACTGCCCGATCCAGTCGGATGCACATCGCGAATGCGCCGGTGGGCGAACTCTGCGCGCAACTCACCATGACACATCAAGGCGAAATAACCGACGCCCTCCCCATCCACAAACTCCTGCGCCAGCATCTGCGAACAGATCTGGATCAGATCCTCGTAGCGGGCAAGCAGCTCTTGAGGATCTCTCGCGTACCGTGGCCGTCCGGTAATGCGGACGCCGCCATCAGCTTCGGTTTCTACCGAACTGCGCGGTTTCAGCACCACGGGAAACTTCAAGACCTGGCAGGCTCTCCGGGCGTCTTCGAGATTGCTGACCGTCACGGTCTTCGGTACGGCAATCCCGATCGACGCAGCTAACTGCACCATCTCATTCTTGTTGAAGGCTCGCAGGACATCAGCGTGGTCGGGCAATACCAGGCGTGCGCCATCGGAGAGAAGCGCGTCCCGCTGAGCTGAAATGGGCAGCATCGTTGCTTCCGTCATAGGCAGGACCAAAGTGCCGAGTTGCTGCTTCGCGATTTCCGAAACTCGAGCAATGAATCCCGCCACGTCTTCTTCGGGATTGGGATATTGGAACGTCCCTCTGCAGTACCGGGACCATCCTGCTTTCGACCATGCGCTCGCCTCGCCGACCATGACATCATGGCCGGCGTCGGCCAAGGATCGCACGGAAGCCACCGCCTGATTCTGGTTGCCATCGAGCACCAGGATTCTCATGATCTAGACCGGTAAGGCCGCGGTGCTCGGCCGGTTCGGACTTCGAGGATCGCCAGCGGCTGCACTCAGCGCCTCAGCAAATCGCATGGCAATCTGCGACCAATCGTATCGTGCGGCTAAAACTGCGGCATTGTCCTCGTAGCTTCTACGCAGCGTGGCATCGCGTAAGACCGCCAAAATCGCGCCTGCGAATGACGATGCGTCATCGGCGAGCAGGCAATCTTTCCCGCTGGTCACATCCAGACCTTCGGCCCCGATGGAAGTTGAGACCATTGCCTTTCTCATGGCCATAGCCTCGAAAATCTTGAGCCGCGTGCCTCCGCCGATCCTTAGCGGCACGATCACAACGGTTGCGTTGCGCAAATAGTCGGCCACAGACGGAACTGTACCCGTCACCTCGATCGACGGAGACGCCAGTTTCCGCACCCGGGAATGAGGGTTTCGGCCCACAATCTGAAATCGCGCATCAGGGAACGCCGCGAGTACGCTGGGGAAAATCTCGTCGCAAAAATATTCCACTGCATCAATATTGGGCTCCCAGTCCATGGAGCCAGTAAAGACAATCAGCGGAGGATTGCCCGATACGGAGGGAGCGGGTTGATATTTCTCCGTATCAACCCCGGTTGGCACGACCGTTATGGCGCATCCCGGAGCCAAGGCCAACATCTCCTTGCGATCGTTGTCGGAGACCGCGATCACATGTTGGAACCGTTGCAAGGTCTGGGTCTCGTAGGCCGCCATTTTGCGTGCTTCTATCCGGTAAGACAGTTTTCGGAGTGCGGATTTCTCCGTATCCGCCATTCGTCGCCATAGCATGGTCTCAACGTTGTGCTGGAACAAAACTTCCGGAGTCGGCGAAGCCTCCGGGAAATTCAGCGATGCGGAAAGGAAATCGCATACAGCAACGTCGGCGCTGCCATCGCTCAACCTGCGCCCCACCTCGCGGCGAACTGTTGGGTGCGTAAACTTCTTTACCGCATACGGAGCCGCGGAAGGCAGACGCAGAATGTAGTCGATCGATTGCGCGATCGTACTTTCCGGCGCAGCCGTGTAGATCGTTTGCGCTCCGGGCAGTTGTTGGGCGATGGCGGTTTCATACTCGGCATCGCGTCGGCCGCCGTAATAAGAGAGCAGAGTGACTTCGTGATTTCTGGCGAGATGCCTGAGGATGTTGAATGAGCGAATCTTGCCGCCCGTGTCGACCGGCCACAGTTTCCCCGCTTTTACCCAGAGTATCTTCATCCGTCATCACTACCAGCACAGCCCTTCGTAGGCCTTGCCGGCGGCGGGTCTCCGGGCCTTCTCCAGATTCACCAGGTCGACGACAACCTGCTCAGGGCGAAGATGAGACTCCAGTTTCTTGCGGTCGATCCCGCGCGTGCCAATCACCACCACGTCCGCCTTCTCCAAAACCTGTTCGAGATCGGAGGAAAGCAACGACCCGATATGCGGAATGACCTGCTCGATGTACTCGCGGTTTGAGCCGATCAAGCGGCCCAATGACACATTGTCATCCCAGATCTTCAGCTGGCACCCTTCTCCGATGAGTCGCTTTACCAGTTGCACCTGCGGGCTTTCCCGCAGATCGTCGGTCGCAGCTTTAAAACTCAAGCCCAGCATGGCGATATTCTTCTTCCCCGTGCTCAGCACAATTTCAATCGCACGGTCGAGATGGGCATCATTGCTGGGCAGGACTGACTCAAAGAGCGGCAGTGCCAGATCAAGTTCCTTGGCGCGATAGTTCAGGGCGCGCACATCTTTCGGCAGGCACGAACCTCCGAAGGCGAAGCCCGGTTTCAAATACGAGGGCGAAATGTTCAGCTTCGTGTCAGCGGAGAAGATCTCGATCACGGCCTCGGCATCAACATCCATACTCTTAGCCATCGTTCCCACTTCATTGGCGAACGCAACCTTCACCGCGTGCCAGGCATTGCAGACATACTTGACCATCTCCGCCGAACGGAATGAAGTTTCGAACACCTTTCCCGGGACCCAGGAATAAAGTTCGCGAAGGACTTTGCTGTGCGCAGGGTCTGACGCCCCGATGATCGTGATGGACGGCTCCAGAAAATCGGCTACCGCTGTGCCTTCCCGCATAAACTCAGGGTTCACGCACACTCCGAAGTCCTTTCCCAACTTTTTGCCGCTGGCCTTCTCCAGCGTAGGAACGACGATCGTTTCAGCTGTGCCTGGCAGTACTGTGCTGCGCAACACGATCAGGTGAAACGAATCTTTCTTGCGCAGCGCTTGTCCGATCTCCTGGCACACTGGGCCAATATGCCCTAAATCCAGTTTGCCATTTCTCATGCTGGGAGTGCCTACGCAAAGGAAGGAGATCTCAGTTTCCAAAACTGCCTGTTGCGAATCCGAGGTGGCGTGCAAGCGGCATGCCTTCTGGCAGTCGGCAATCAGGTCTGAGACGGCGGGCTCCACAATGGGGCTGCGTCCGCTCCCCAAAGCCTCCACTTTGGCTGCGCTCAGGTCCACTCCCGTGACCCGGTTTCCCTTATGCGCCAGGCAGGCAGCTGTGACCGTACCTACATACCCCAACCCAAAAATGCTGACCGTCCGGCTCATTTCTTTGTATGGACCCTTTCCTGTCGCTCCGGAGTGCAAACTTCCAAGATAGCTTAGCTGGCGACTTGCGGCAATGCCAGTTACTACCCGTAACCCATTGATTTACTGAGCCTTGGGTAATCCCGTGGACGCCTCTCGATATTGATGGACCGGTGGACTTTCGTCGTCCGCCAGTTCGTCAGGGGTGACCTGATACCAACTCTCGGGCTCTGTGCAGTGAGCCGAATTTGCCGCTACTATGAAGAAGCATGGGTCGCCACGGCCAGTCCCCGGATATTCTCGATGCCGAACCGCCAGCCTCAACGCCGGTGCAAAGCGAGAGCCAAGATGCCCCCACGGAGACCACTCGTCAGCGAAAGGTCTTCTATCTCGTCGATTCGCTCAATGTCGGTGGCACCGAAGTGCAGGCGGTTGAACTCGCGACCAGGCTAAATCCCGAACACTACAACGTGACTTTGGGGTGTCTCCGTGCGCGTGGACCTTTGCTTGAGAGGCTACAAGGATCCTCCGTCTCCGTCCGCGAATTCTATCCCAAGGGTGGTTTCGATTCAGTTCAAGGCATCTATCAGATGTTCCGGCTTGCATGGTTCCTGCGGCGCGGACGGTTTCAAATCGTTCATACCCACGATCTTTACGCGAACGTGCTGGGTATCCCAGCGGCCGCGATCGCACGCGTTCCCGTCATCATTTCCAGCCAGCGCGACTTGGGCCATCTCGACCTATATAAGAGCGGGCGGCGTGTCTGGCTGCGACGCCTGCAGAAGCTTTCTACCGCGGTCTTGACGAACGCCAACGCCGTCAGGGACGCGGTCTTAGCTGAGGACCACTTTGCTCCGGAAAAAGTGCGGGTCATCCATAACGGTGTGGATCTGGAGCGCTTCAGCCAGAGATCGAGCGAGAGAGCATGGCTGCTTCCCGACGCGGATCCGGAGAGCGCGCATCAGGAGAGATGGATCGTTCTCGTCGGGAATATGCATGGCGATGTGAAGGGACACGCGGTGCTCATCGCCGCCGCCGAGACCGTGGCCCGTGAGTTTCCCAACGTCAGGTTTCTGTTTGCCGGTGATGGGGAGCGGAGAAAGGAATTTGAGGAACAGGTCGCGAGGCTTGGTCTCGGGAAGAACTTTTCCTTCTTGGGACGGCGCAATGATGTGCCGCGAATCCTCAGTTGCTCTGACCTAGGAGTGCTTCCGTCCCAGGCCGAGGGTCTTCCGAATGCGGTCCTGGAATATCTCGCTGCTGGTCTTCCTACCATCGCCAGTCGGGTCGGAGGCAACGTCGAAATTATTCAGGAGGGCAAGACCGGGTTGCTGGTCCCGCCGGATGAACCTTCCGCCCTCGCAACTGCGCTTCTCCGACTCTTGCGCGATCCCAACCTCGCGGCAGAATTAGGAAGAAACGGACGGAGCTTTGTCTCCGCCGAATTCAGCTTCGAGCGCATGATCGAAAAGACGGATCAGATGTACACCGAATTGCTTCAATCGAGAGGTGTCGAAACGAACCTAGAGCCGAACAGTAGCTCGGAGGGTTGGAGACGCGTATATCGGCGCGTGCGCTCGATGGAAGGTCCGGAGGTCACGGACCGGCTCCGGCAGTACGCGACCGCACGTCTGGATTGGGTACGTTACAAAGTCGGTTCCGATTTCTTTCCCGAAATCTCCACCGTCCCGCAAGGGCAGCCGCGATTCTTCTTCTCCCCGGAAGAGGTTCCACATCTCTGTTCCAGGTTGCGAGAGTTGTTTCCTGAGACCGTTGAAGAGATCGTCCGCCGGGCCCAGCGCATCTGCCAGCATCGTTTCGACCTTCTGGGCTACGAAGCAGTCGACTACGGCACCGAGATCGACTGGCACTGCGATCGTGTTCACGGCAAACGCGCGCCACTGAAACCTTGGTTCAAGATGAAGTATCTGGATTTTGACCAGGTCGGTGACAGCAAAGTTACGTGGGAACTGAACCGCCATCAGCACCTGGTCACGCTAGCCAAGGCCTTCCGGCTGACCGGCGACGCGAAATTCGCCTCGGAGTTGTTCGCCCAGTGGCATCACTGGCACTCCGAAAACCCGTATCCCATCGGCATCAATTGGGCCAGCAGCCTGGAAGTAGCCTTTCGCAGCTTGTCGTGGCTCTGGACTTACTTTCTGATGGCCGATTCTCCTGCAATGCCAACAGGGTTTCGTCGCTTATGGCTGCGTTCGTTGGCGGTTTCCGGTCGCCACATCGAGAGCTATCTCTCCACATACTTCTCGCCTAACACGCATCTCCTCGGTGAAGCCGTCGCTTTGTTCTTCATCGGCACCCTTTGCCCGGAGATTCCCGCATCCCGTCGATGGCAACAGCTTGGATGGAAGATCGTGCAAAAAGAGGCGACGCGTCAGGTTCGCAGTGATGGTCTACATTTCGAGCAGTCGGCGTACTATCACGTCTACGCTCTGGACCTCTTCCTGCATTCTGCGATCCTGGCTTCCGTCAATCACATCGAGGTGCCGAAAGAGTTCGATCAGACGCTGGAGAAAATGCTGGATGCGCTGGCCGTACTGGCTCGTGGCGGAATGGTGCCCGGCTTTGGCGATGACGATGGCGGCCGCCTCTTCGATTCCGCCCGAAATCGAATGATGCACATGACGGATCCCTTGGCTACAGGAGCCGTGCTCTTCGGACGAGGCGATTTCAAAGACGTTGCCGGCGGGCCGCGTGAAGAGACGCTTTGGCTGCTGGGCGAGGCTGGCATGCATGAATTCCAACAGATTCCGTCAAAGCCGGTCCCGGAGGCCTCCGCTGCATTCCGCCCCAGCGGCCTATATGTTATGTCGGGAAACGAGCGCAAGTGGCAGTTAGTGATGGATGCCGGTCCCCAGGGGGCCCACACAGCCGGGCACGGACATGCAGACGCGCTAAGCCTGACTCTCACCGCTTCCGGCCGCGAATTGCTCTCGGATGCCGGGACCTTTGAGTACGTTGGCCCGGACTCCGAACGGGACCGTTTTCGCGGAACCAGCGCTCACAACACTCTGATGGTCGGTGGCAAAGATCAGACGCAACCGCGCGGCCCTTTCGGATGGGATCGCTTGCCTGACGTTCAGGCCGAGGGCTGGATCAGCGGCAAAACGTTTGACCTGTTCGTCGGCAGCCACGACGGTTATTCACGCTTGCCGAATCCGGCCATTCATCGTCGTTTCGTGCTCGCGCTGAAATCGGGCCTGATCCTGGTGCGCGATCTGGTTCTCGGATTCGGAGAGTACCCCGTCGACATATTCTGGCATCTCGGTCACGGCTTGACGGAACAGTCCCCGGACCTCTTCTTCGGCGACGGTGCCGGTCTTCGTGTCATAACTGTGGATGGACACGAGTGGTCCCGCAATGTCGAAGAGCACTTTCATTCGCCGGTCTATGGAGTGAAACAGACTCACAAAGCTCTCCACTTCGCCACCCGGGCGAAGCTTCCAACTGAGTTCGTGACTTTGCTCATGCCGGTATCGACGGCGAAAAGCTCCGATGACAAACTTGTGAAAATCCCTGGGCAATCCGCGGCATCCGGCTCTTGCGTTGGATACCGTTATAAGACAAGCAGTGATGAGCATTGCTTCTTTTTTGGACAAGGGGCGCCGTGGAGGATGGATTCCTGGAACACCGACGCCGAAGTGCTGTATTTCGGCCGATTCGCCGATGCATCCCAGGTCAGGTTCTTCTGCTGCAATGCGACATCCGTGGAGTGGGAAGGCAAAAAGATTGTGAGTGCCAAGAGGCCGGTTTTGCGCTGCGAGGTGATCGGAAGTCCCGCGGCTATTGTCAGCAGCGATCCCGATGTCGTGTCTGTGGACATTGAAGCGTGGATGACGCTAGTAAACTCTTCCCAAGTGCCGGTGAAGGCAATCTAGGCGAAAGAACTCTTATATGTGTGGAATCTGCGGAATCTTCTTCGCGAATCGCGAGTGGCGCGTCCAGGGCGATGTGCTCGCGCGCATGAACCGCCGCATTGTGCATCGCGGGCCCGATGATGAGGGATTCTTCGTCGAGGAGAACGTCGGCCTTGCGATGCGCCGACTGAGCATAATTGACGTCAAAAGCGGCCATCAGCCTCTGGCGAATGAGAATCGCGATGTCTGGATCGTTTTCAACGGCGAGATCTATAACCACGCCGAACTGAGAGAGGATCTGGAAGCACGCGGTCATCAGTACCGCACACGCAGCGACACTGAGACCATCGTCCACCTCTACGAGGAATATGGATCCGATTGCGTGATGCATTTGCGCGGCATGTTTGCATTCGTGATCTGGGACCGCCGTAAACGCGTTCTTTTCGCAGCCCGTGATCGCCTCGGCATCAAACCTTTCTACTATCGCTGGGACGGAAAGTCGTTTCTCTTCGGCTCCGAAATTAAAACGATCCTGACGTATCCCGGCGTCGATGCTGAATTCGACCGGGGTCGACTCGCGGAATATCTCACCTTCGGATACGTTACCGGGCCGCAGACCATGTACTCGGGCATTCGCAAGCTGATGCCCGGGCACACACTCGAGCTGAGCGAGCGCGGCGAGCCCAAGATCACTCGCTACTGGGACCTCGTCGTGCCTGTGGATGAATTGCCGCGCGAACACAGTTACTACGTGAAGAACTATCGTGAGAAGCTTGAGTCTGCTGTCGGATCGCACCTGATGAGCGACGTGCCGTTAGGCGTCTTTCTCAGCGGCGGTCTGGATTCGAGTGCGGTCGCCGCCCTGACCGCGAAGATTCGCGGCGATAAGATTCAGACGTTCGCCGTCGGCTACGGCGAAGAGGAGTTCAGCGAACTTCCTTACGCCCGGCAGGTCGCCGCGCACATCCATTCGGATCATCACGAAGTTCGTCTCAGCCGGGGGGAATTTTTTGACAGCCTGCCGCGCCTGATCTGGCATGAGGACGAACCGATCGTCTGGCCGTCGAGCGTCTCTCTCTACTACGTCGCACGCCTTGCGCGAGAACGGGTGACGGTGGTGCTTACCGGCGAAGGCAGTGATGAGACCTTGGCAGGCTACACCCGCTACGCATGGACGCTTTTGAATTCGAAGATGGATCGCACTTATCGTGCGACGACGCCCGCATTCCTCCGCCGCTGGCTCCGACAGGGAATTGCCTCGGCCCCGCTTTCCGCCAGCCTGCATCGCAAGCTCGAGCACACTTTTCTCATGCGAGACGGCGCCTCGTGGCCATCTTTTTACTTCGACAACTTCTACTCCGCATTTTCGGATGCTGAGTTCAGCGAGCTTTTGACGCCGGAAGCGTTGCGATCGGCAGGTCCGGCCTATGACGGATCGATGGAGCCTTGGGAGCACTCCTCCGGCGATCTTCTGCACCGCTTGCTCTACACCGATATCAACAGCTATCTGATTGAGCTGCTGATGAAGCAGGACCAGATGAGCATGGCCGCCTCGATTGAGAGTCGCGTGCCTTTCCTCGACCATCCGCTCGTCGAATTCACCGCTCGTATTCCCGCATCCCACCAGATCAAGGGGATGGCCGGCAAATTCATTCTGAAAGAAGCCGTCGAAGATCTTCTGCCGCATGACATCATCTACCGCAAGAAGATGGGATTCCCCACGCCCTGGGCTTATTGGCTGGCTGGACCTCAACTGCAGCAGATCGAGACTCTGCTGACAGGTCCTCGAAGCACTGCCCGCGGCCTGTTTCGTCCTGAGGTGATTTCCCGAATCTTCGCTGAGCATCGTGCCGGGCACCGCGATCATGGCAATCGCATCTGGCGGCTGCTGAATTTCGAGTTATGGCAGAGAGCCTGTCTCGAGGGAGATCTCGAGTCCACCACCACCGCGGTTCCAGCGAATGCCGCTATCTGAACACTCCATGCTCTCCATCTCCATCGCCCCGGAATCCCGATGCTGAGGAATGCCAAACTCGCAGCCCTAAGCTTCCTCCGAAGTGCAGGAGCCTTTGAAGCTGTCGCTAACAGCAAGTGGCGACGCGACCGCCTGCTGATCCTTTGCTATCACGGCACTTCACTTGAGGACGAGCATCAGTGGAGGCCGGCACTCTACCTCGCACCTCAGGTCCTGGAACAGCGCCTGCAGTCCTTGCGCGCAACGCGTTGTTCCGTTCTGCCACTGGGAGAGGCTCTTCAGCGCCTGCAGGCTCGCGATCTCCCGCCACGCAGCGTTGCCGTGACATTTGACGACGGCGCCTATGACTTCTACCGCCAAGCCTATCCATTGCTGAAAAGCTACGGCATTCCCGTGACTGTTTATCAAACCACCTATTACACCGACAATCCTATGCCGGTGTTCAACCTGATCTGCTCGTACATGCTGTGGAAGCGGCGCGGCGACCAGTTGGGCCCGATCCCCGAACTCGGCCTCACCCAGGCGATGGATCTGAGCACGCAGTTAGGCCGGCATAAAATCGTACGCATCCTGGTGGAACGATCGGAGCGCGAGAATCTGAGTGGCCGGGAAAAGAACGAGATTGCTCGGCGCTTGGCGGGCGCGTTGGGAATCGATTATGCGGCGCTCACCATCAAGCGCATTCTGCAACTCATGAATGCTCAAGAAGTGGCCGAAATCGCCAAAGAAGGCGTCGACGTGCAACTGCACACCCATCGCCACCGCACCCCGGACGACGAAGCCCTCTTTCGACGTGAGATCGCCGACAACCGTGGGCGGATCCAATCTCTAGTCGGGCACAGCGCCAGGCACTTTTGTTATCCGAGCGGAGTGTACCGGCAAGAATTCGTTTCCTGGTTGGAGAAGGAAGGTGTGCTATCGGCCACAACCTGCGATGCGGGCCTGGTCAAGCGCGGTGACAACCCATTCCTGCTATCGAGGTTTGTGGACACGACGGGCCGAACGCAATTGGAATTTGAAAGCTGGCTCAGCGGCCTCGGAGCCCTGATTGCCTTCCGCAGGGCGGCAACGCAGAGCTACACCTTACCGGAGGACTAACGCGGCGAAGAGGCCGTCGGAAGGTGCGTCTGCACCGCAGCCAGCAGTTCCTCGCGCAGGAAAGGCCCGCTGGCCAGAAGTCCGGACAGAAGAGGATTCTTGCGATTGCACTGCAGAGGAGTATTCTCCAACGTGCTCACAAATCCGCCCGAACTCGCTACCAGCGCCGCGCCCGCAGCCACATCCCACTCGTTCTTCGGAGTCAGTGTAAAAGTGATATCTGCCAGTCCTGCCGAAACCAAGCCAAGCTTGTACGCCACCGATCCCATGGGACGAATCTGATAATCGCCGCTCTGAAACTGCTGCCACTCGCCACGCTTCACCTCGCTACGGCTGGCAAGGATCAGCGAGCCTTTCAAGGAAGTCCTTTGACTTGGTTTGGCGGGCTTGCCGTTATAAAGCACTCCCGCGTCGATCGCGCCGATGATGGTTTCATTTGTGGCGGGATTACAGATGCCGCCGGCCACAGGTCGTCCGTCTTCGACGAACCCAATCGAAACACAGAACTCGGGTATGCCCTGAACAAACTCTCGCGTGCCGTCAAGCGGATCCACCACCCAGACTCGACTCTTGGAAAGCCGAGAAACATCGTCAACGCTCTCCTCGGAAAGCCACCCTTCGCGGTCCCGCAGTAGGTTCTGGCGCAGCACGGCGTCCACCGCGCGATCCGCCTCAGTCACAGGATCGTGTCCAATCTTGTATTCCGTCTCAATGGCGCCCGGGGTAAACCGCGCAAACACAGCTCGTGCCGCTTCAATCGCAGCTTCGATGCGGGTAAGAATGTCCGAATAGGCAGAGGTCATGAGGTCCTTGAAAATGCGTTCTCTAACAGGCTGCTGAAAAACTAAACTCAGCGTCTCGATTTGAAAGGGTGCGGTTTCAGCCGCACCGTAAATGCCTCACAATCAGTCGCGGCTTCAGCCGCTGGGGTAAATTGCCAGCATGAGAAAGAGTTTTTCAGTCTTGCTAAAACGTGGGCCACAACATGCGGGCCCCGGTGACCAGAAGCAATGCGCAGAGCAGGCGGCGCAGCCATAGCATGGGAACGCGAGTTGCCAGGTGCGAACCCAATAGCCCGCCGGGGATCGAGCCAATCAGCAATGACAGGACCAACCGGGGATCTACGTTTCCAAAGTGGAAGTGCAAGAGGCCGGTCACGCCCGTTAGCGCCACCGCATGTACGATGTCGGTCCCAACGTTCACCTTGGGCGGAAAACTATAGAACAGCAACAACAGCATCATGATGATGCTGCCCGATCCCACCGAAGTCATTCCCACCAGAAAGCCCGCAATTGCGCCGATCACAACCATGCCGGCAAATCCCTTCATCGTAGGCGGGCGATTCGCAACGTGGTCTTCGATCCGCTTCTGAAACAGCAGCAATAGCGGAATAATGATCAGAAGCGCGCCAACCGCGGTCTTGATGAAGTTGTTCACTCCGTCGCCGTACACATGACGGATGTAAATGAGCAGGTTCACTCCGCCGATCGACCCCGGAATGCTGCCTATCGAAAGAGCGATTACAACTTTCCTGCGAACCGTGCCCTTCTTCAGGTGCATCAGGCTCGCAGGGATTTTTGTGAAGAAGTTGAACACCGCGTCCGAACCGACCGCAACGATCGGTGGTACTCGCAGGCCAAAGATCAGCACAGGGAGCAGCAGAACGCCGCCCCCCACGCCGGTCATTCCGATCAGAACACCTACCACGAACCCGACCAGGATTTTGCCTGCCAGTAGCGTCATATATCTGTTGTTGTGTTAGGCCGCAGCTCCGTTCACTCCGATGAAGCCCTCGCGCTCCAGGTGCAGAATAATTTCCTGTGCAGCTTCCTCGGGTGACAACTCACCGGTGTTGATTGTTACCTCGGCATCCGCCGGAGCCTCATACGGATCGGAGATTCCGGTGAACTCTTTGAGAATGCCCGCTCGAGCCTTGGCATAGAGGCCCTTGCGATCCCGTTGCTCGCACACTTCCACCGAAGTCGCGACATGTACCAGGATGAAACCGCCGAAGGGCTCGACCATCTGGCGAACGTGCTTACGGGTCGCGTCATAGGGAGCGATGGGCGCGCAAATCGCGATCCCGCCGTTCTTGGTGATCTCCGACGCCACATATCCGATTCGTCGGATGTTGATGTCACGGTGTTCCTTCGAAAATCCTAGCTCAGACGAAAGATGCTTGCGCACCAGGTCTCCATCCAGCAAGGTCACCGGACGCCCGCCGACTTCCAGGAATTTCGTAAGCAATACATTCGCGATCGTCGACTTGCCGGAACCCGACAGGCCAGTGAAGAAGATGGTCACGCCCTGCCGGCTGCGTGGCGGAAAGCTGCGCCGTAATTCGTGAACTACCTCGGGATAGGTGAACCAACCCGGAATGTCACGCCCTTCATTCAACCGCTGACGCAGTTCCGTGCCCGAGATGTTCAGAACACGATCTCCCTTCTTTACCTCGTCATCGGGGATGTAACGGTCCTCGCCCTCGAGATAGACCATCATGCTGAAGGGGACCATGGTTACGCCAATCTCAGGCTCATGCTTCTTGAAGACTTCCTGCGCTTCGTACGGGCCGTAGAACGGCTTGCCATCTGTGTCCTTGCCCGGACCCGCGTGATCGCGTCCAACGACCAGGTGCGTGCAGCCGTGATTCTTGCGGATGAGTGCGTGCCAGATCGCCTCGCGTGGCCCCCCCATGCGCATGGCAAGGGGCAAAAGAGAGAGCTTCTGCGTCCCCTGCGGATACTTCGAACCAAGCAACTGATAACAACGCACCCGCGTGTAGTAGTCCACGTCGCCTGGCTTGGTCATTCCGACGACAGGATGGATCAAAAGGTTGGCTTCGACTTGCTTGGCAGCGCGAAATGTCAGTTCGACGTGCGCGCGGTGCATAGGATTTCGAGTCTGGAAAGCCACAACGCGGCGCCATCCCAGACGGGCAAACTCGTTGCGAAGCTCGGCGGGAGTGAAGCGCAAAGTGCGGAAATCGTAGTGCGAAGGCATCTGCAACCCTTCGACGCGTCCTCCAACGTACCAGGGGTTGGCGATATTCATCGCATAGTTCGCGCCGGGGTGGGCCTTGCTGGTGCTTTTGAACACAGCTTTGGCTTCGGCAGCGCGGTCCGGTTGCCAGACTTCTTCGACGTGCAGCACGGCGAGCATTACGCCCTCAGGATCGCGTAGCGCCACTTTGCTGCTGCCCGGAGTCAACTTCTTGGCGAATTCTTCCGTCACATCCAGCGTGATCGGCATCGGCCACAGGATTCCGCTGGCCAGCTTCATGTTTTGGCAGACCCCTTCATAGTCGGCTTTGGTCATGAAGCCGCGTAGCGGGGAAAATCCTCCGCTCATGAGCAGTTCGAGGTCACAGATTTGGCGAGCAGTAAGATCCCAGGACGGCCATTCGCGGGAATGGGCTTTGAGTTCTGCAGCTTTTTCAGAAGATGCGAGCAGATCAGTCAGTTCACCACCGTGCGGAGCAATTAAATGACTAGTCGAAGCGGACAAGAGCGTGAGCCTCCCAGATTCGTTGATTTGGATTTATTGCATGTAGATTCGGCGTTTCGCAGAAAGAATCAATTTGATGATTTCCGGACTGCTATTGGGGGGATGCCGACGAGACTTCAATCTTTGCTGCGGGTCAAAGAACCCCGACTCTGCCTTCAAGTTTACATGAAAGAATTGCTGCTCTTACGCTATGCAAATGCTATGCCGACCGTGTGGTTCCATTGTACTGTAAGTTGATAAGGATAAAAGCTTAATCTTTGGTTTACCCGGTAGAAAATCCTTACTGAGGAGTATTTGTGTGCAAATCCTTGCGCAGCTCGGCAAACGAATTCCCCCGGGAAAGGCTTAACGTTTGCAGTTTGCTGCGCAAATCCGGGCATCACAATCGATGGTAACCAGCCAGGCTCGTTACCGTTCGCCCCTCGGTTACACTGCTTGAAGGTTTCTCAAAACCCTTTTGATTTTGAATGAAGGACTTCGCCAAAAAAGCCATTCTCGCCAGCCGAGCGCTACGGTTGATTTCCCCCGGCGCGAGTGCGGCAATTCTGATGTATCACTCGGTCATGCCCGATCCGGCTGCGCACGCAGACTCGTTGGGCGGCATCATTCACGCGCAATCAGAATTCCGCGCCCAGATGGAACTGCTCGCACGAGATTACCATCCCATGACCTTGGATGCAGTTGTGGAGGGTCTCAACGGCGGCAAAGACTTGCCCAGTCGATCGGTGGTAGTCACGTTCGATGACGGTTACACAGACAATGCCGAAGTCGCGATGCCTATCTTGAATCAGCTCGGGATCGCAGCGACTTTTTATGTGACCGTCGATTGCGTGGAGCAGCGCACGCTGCCTTGGCCGAGCCGTCTGCGCTTCGCCTTTCGCAAAACGAAGCTGCGGACATGGACGGATTCTCGCGCTAAGTCCTGGCAACTGGACGATTCTGATTCCTGCGAACGCGCATATCTTGCTTCCTGCGATAACTGCTGCCAACTCAGTGGAAAAGTACAGGAAGATTTCGTGCGCAGCACCGAGGAACAGCTGCAGGCCGCCGCTCCCGGCGATTTAAGCTCGTTGATGATGAGCTACGATCAGATCAGGAGTCTCGCCCGCCACGGCCACATCGTGGGCTCTCACACCATGACGCATCCGAACATGGCGTACATTCCTGAGCAGGATGCCAAGGCCGAGTTCGCAGAATCGAAACAGCACCTGGAGAGAGAATTGAAGGCGACCATTAAACATTTCTCCTATCCCTGCCCGGCCATGACACCACACTGGAATGAGAAGACTGTCGCGCAAAGCCGCTCAGTAGGATACGACTCGGCCGTAACAACCAACGGCGGCGTGACGCGGCGTGGAGACAATCCGTTGTCCTTGAAACGCATCCGTCCCACCAAGACGGCTGAGGGGCTGCGGTGGAATCTGGAGTGTGCATTCGCAGGACGCGCGGTATAGCGAGGAGTGGAACTCGATCGGGGCGAAGATCAGTTGGCCAGAATCCTGGTTTTAGACGGGCATAGCGCAGCAGCTCTCCCAGTCACGCGATCGGCCGGACGCGCCGGCCATTGGGTGGCGGTCGGTGCCAACCGCGGTGCCTTTGCCGCGGCCAAGCTCTCGCGTTACTGCCGCATGGCTCTTGATTATCCCGTCTCTACCAGCGAGCCGCATGCGTTCGTAGAGTCCATCCTCGAGTTCGTGCGAGCCAATCAGATCGATCTCGTTGTTCCCCTTACCGATTGGACGCTGGGCCCCCTCTCCGTGGATCGCGAACGTTTTTCCGGTCTGTGTCCGCTCGCGATGCCCTCGCACTCCGCGGTCGAATTCGCTTCTGACAAGTTCCGCACCATCGAACTGGCTCAGGAAATCGGCATCGGAGTGCCGAAAACCCGTCTCGTCCGGTCTCTCGCCGATCTTTCTGGCCTCAAAGAGTTCGGATTTCCTGCGGTAGTGAAAGATCGCTTTTCGGTGCGATGGATTCAGCAGAAGGCTGTCTTCGGCTCAGTCGCTTATGCCTATTCGCCTGAGGATCTGCAAAAGAGAGTTGCGGATCGTCTGGAAAAAGCCGGGGATGTTCTGGTTCAGGAGTTTGTTTCAGGGCAGGGAATCGGTTTCTCCTGTTTCGTTGCGGGCGGCAAGACCTTCCTGCCTTTTCAGTGGCTACGAGTGCGAGAGGTTGATCCCCGCGGTTCCGCAAGCAGCGCCAGGAAATCCATCGCCTTGGACGATGCGCTCGTCTCTCAAAGTCAGCAGCTTATTAGTCGGATGGCTTTTGAAGGCATCGCGATGGTGGAGTACAAGCGCACGTCTGACGGCCGTCTCATATTGATGGAGATCAATGGACGTCCCTGGGGTTCGATCGGCTTGCCTTTCGCCTGCGGCGTCGATTACCCGCGCTATCTCATCGAGTGGTGCCTCGAGGGCAAACTTCCGCCGGAAAAGATCGCGTATCAGGAGAATATTCTGTGCCGCCGCGCGGTCAGCGAATTGACTCACCTCAGCAACATCCGCGCGGGGCGTCCGCCAAATTGGCCTGGCGCCTATCCCAAGTTCTGGCCGACTCTGCTCCGAATGGCGCTACCATGGCGTCCCGACATGTGCTACGACGATCTGTGGATTTCGGACTTGCGTCCCGGCATCGCCGCCCTGCGAAACTGGTTTCAGGTTCGCGCCAAAGGCTCTTCGTAAGACGTTGCGCCTGGTTGTTTCGTGGATGAGAACACAGTCGCGGCCAGCAGATTCTGAATGCAGGTCTGCAATTGCCGCGCGCAATAGCGCGTGACCTCCAAGTCTCCAAGATACGGGTCAGGAATCTCCCGGTGCTTCCACGCGCCTTCCGCGAATGCACTCAGCATGTGAATCTTTTCGGCCGACTCTGGATACAGCGTCAGCAGTTCCGCCTTATTCTGGAAGTCCATGGCAAAGATAGCGTCCGCCGCATCCGCCATCTCCCGCGTCAGCAGCTTAGCTCGGTGCGTTGTCAGGGAGATGCCCAGGTCCGCCGCCGCTTCTTGCATCCAGGGATGAGCCTCCCGTCCCGGATTTGCGTGCAATCCGGCAGAGACGATGCGGACCTTCTCAATCTCCCCCGGCGCAGTTTCGTTGAGAGCTTTGCGCATCAGGGCTTCCGCCATGGCGCTGCGCATGATGTTTCCAAAGCACACAAAAACAAACGATCGCGCCGAAGAAGGTACGGCCCGCTGATCTTCACCACGCATGCCCAAGACGTCGCGCATCCTCAATCCCGCATAAATCCTGCCCGCTCCCGGACCAAGCCGCCGGATGATTCCTCGCTGTTGCAACAAGAACCGCGGAATAAACTTCCGCACTACATCCTTGAAAGTTCTAGGCTGGACAGCTTCTTCGGTCACGAACGAGTTCCCTGATGTGAGATGGATTCGACCTGCGCCGCCTTGCTGCCTGACGACAGCTCGTATCCGAGACTTTGCATCAGGTCGCCCCACGCCGATTCGATTGCCTCTACCGATTCGGGAGCGAGTTGCGATTTCCACCCTCCTGCTTTTGCCGTTCGCACGAATGGCTTGTCGCTCCGTGTGCTCTTGGTCAGCACCCAGCTTGCCGCCTCTTCTTTCTCCAGCGCTCGCATGCGTTCTGGAGAGCTGAGTTCGATCGCTCTCTGCAGCGCTTCGGGACTCGAATCAATTTTCCGGAATGAACAGTGCTCCAGAAATGCAACGACATGCAGAAGCGCTCCTGCTGTATCGCGCTTCATCTCCTCATAGCGCAGCATCATGAAATTTGGATTCTCGCCGCGCAAGGAAACCCAGCTCAGCACGTTATCCCGCCAGGAGCCGAACTTTTGATCAAACTCTCCGCCGATGAAGCGCGGCACAAAACTGGTCATTGGATAATCGTCTGGAATATTTCTCGCCTTCACATTGTGATGGTAGAAGGAAATCGCCACATCTCGCGGATCGCGCACCACGTAGATCACATGCGGATAATGCGGCTGAAATGGTTCATGACTCTTCAGCATGCGCGGACGCGGCAGGGCCCGCAGCTCCCGATCCCGATTGAAGTAAATCTCCGGAATGCGCGATTCGATATTCGAAAATGTGACGGGCGCATCGGGGTAGAGAAGGTTGCCCAGCAGAAACCGCGTCCACGTGTTGCCTGAGCGCGGATACGACACCAGAAAGACATCATCGGGATAAACCGTCACTCCGCGCCCGGCAAGCTGCCTTCCCGTAAGCACGCGACCAGCCTGAGTCAGTGCCCCCAGCGCTCTGTCCAGTTTCTTCGTCGGTCCAGGCATATTTTTCAGCTTCTCACCAGTTCCCGTTCCCCGTGCGCTTCTGTAACGAGTTCGTACCCCAGTTCCTTCATCGTTAATCCCCAAGCCTGTTCAATGGTCCGTACGGCTACTGCCGACAGCTTGCTCCTCCAGCCCCCAGCCTTGGCTTCGCGCACAAAGGGAATATCCTGACGGGTATCTTTCGTTGCCGTCCACTCTTTGGATTGCTGCTTCTCCAGTGACTGCATATTGCCAGCGGAACTCAGTCGAACGGCTCGCTCGATTCGCTCGGGAGTGGGATCGATTCCCAGCAGTGGCGCCAAGGCTCGAAGCTCCTTCTCAGGATCGGTCAGCAAATCCTCATACCGCACAAGCCTGAACCCTGATTTCCCCTCTCGCAACCGTACCCAACTTAGTACATGATCCTGCCAACAGCCCACGCGATCGGCATAACCCACCACCTTAGCCGCTACAAATCTTTCCACAAACTCGTCCATGGAATATCCGTCGGGAATCACTCGAACCTTGAGGTTGTAAAAGTAGAAGGACACAGCCACGTCGCGCGGATCGCGGACGATGTAGATCACACGAGGATATCGCGGATCAAAACATTCATGACTCTTCAAGACGCGGGGCAGTCTTCGCAACTCATGATCCGGAAGATCGTAAATGATCGGCACAAGCCGGGACATGTTGGTGAAGGTCACAGCTTCTTTTTCGTGAATCAGGTTGCCGAACAGGAATCGCGACCAGGTGCTGCCCGAACGGAAGTAGCTGACCAGGAAAACGTCATTTGGAAGCACCGTGAGTCCGCGTCCCGCGGGCGTCCGCCCAAGTGCGGCTTTGGCTCCCCTCTTCAGTCGTGCAAATAGCCGGTTCACCCCGTATTCTCCGCTCGTCGCATTTCTATGCTTCTTCCTGGTAGGTCTCAACCAAAGCCATCGAAATCTCGTCTTCCTGGTTGGCCACCAACTGGCCCACATCCCACGCTCGGTGAGTCCAGAACGCCCAAGCCAAGCCAATTCCGTAAACCACGCCACCAATTACAAGTTGTACCAGCAGATCGGGCAAGTGATGCGGGATGTACCACCGCCGCATCAACAAAAGGCACGCCACCAAAGGAACGCTCAACAAAAGCGGCAGCAGGAAAGCTTGCGACAGGTAGGTTCTGAGTTTGATCCCCAGAAGATTGCAGAGGTGACGCGGCAGGAAGAAGATCATCGAACAGGCAAGGGGAATCGCAGTTCCGATCGCGTCTCCGAGAATTCCGTAGTGCCGGACTAAAATGACGCTCAGGATCAGATTCGAAATCCCCTCTGCCAGAACAACGAACGCCCACGTGCGATGCTTCGCCATTCCCCACAGCGTCCGCCCCGACGCAGATTGCGCCAGCATCAAGGTTGTCGGATAGAGCAGCACCAACAGTACGGGATAGCTCTGCGCTACGTACTTCGCGCCCATCCACGCTTCGATCACAGATTTACCCAGGAGAGTGAGCACCGCGGTAATAGGAAATATGATGAACGCGCAGGCACGATTTCCCACCACGAAAATCTTGCGCAGCCCGTCGAGGTCGCCTTTCGCCTGCGACTGGCTCGACATCGGAATAAAAATTTGTGCCAGGCTGCTTACGACCTCCGAGGAGTAGTCCACCAGGCGCGAACCGATGGTGAAGAAAGTGATGGCGGATGCTCCTACAAACGTACCAATCACCATCGCATCCGTCTTGAACCGCAGCCGGCCCCCTACGATGATCAGAAATGTCGTACCGCTGTAGCCGGCAATCAGCTTCAGAGTGGTCCGGTTCACAAACTGCGGATTGATCCGCAGTTTCAGATGCCGAAACGCAACCGTCGCGTTTACCATCTGATTGATGAGAGGAAGCACGACTGTGATGAATGCGACTGAGAGCAGTCCGCCGCCATGCTGCAGTGCAATCACAATCAGAACTGTTCGCAGGATGGTGGAGGCAATGTTCGTGAAATTCAGAACATAGAATCGCTGCAGCCCTTCCAGAATTCCGCTGAAGACTCCGAGTGGAAATCCCAGTGACACCGAAGCCCCGACCATTACCAGCAGCCAGCGCGCGGTCGTCACAAACTCCGGCTGGATCTTGAAAATCGAGTTTACGAAGTATGCCGCGACCAGTGTGATCGACATGGCCACAGCGCCAATTGCGCCGTAGCTGAACATCGCCGTATTCACCAGTCGGTTCAGCTCATCGTATTCCCCGGTCGCCGAGTACTTCGCCACGTACCGAACGATCGAAGACCGAATCCCAAGATCGAAAAGCCCGTAATAGCCGGTGACAGAAAAGATCAGAATCCAGAGACCAAACGCTTCATCCCCGAGATGATGAACGATAAACGGCGAGAGGATGAAGCCGGTCACAACGTTGACGCCAAGCGAAAACCAGCTCGACGAAACGTTCTTGAGAATCTGGCCCTTGTTGAATTTCATGCGTCCTGCTGCCCCGGTGCCGACGCCGCCAAAGTTTCTTCACGGCTCGCGTCCGTGAGTTGCGTCATGTGTTCCGCCAGCTTCCTGCCAAAAATCGCCACATGCGGCTCGCGCAGAATCTCGGCATGATGAAACTCAACTTCGTGGATGGTGACGCCGCCTTCGCTTCTCTCGGCCCAGCCCATCTGCGGATCGTTGATGTAATAGAACGGCTGCTTCGGCCGCTTGAACAAGACTACCGGCGCTCGAAAGCGGGAGGGCGTGTAGTCCTCCGGCCAATACGTCTGCCGCCAATCGGTACGCGCCGGCTTGGATCCGGCCAGATTCTGAACTTTATTTCCGGCGGCGCGTGTGTACGAGGCGAGCCGCTCGGCAAGACTGAGACGCTTCATCTCGCGCATGCGTTGGCCGTAATAGAAGATCTTCCACAGAAGGCGATTCTGACTGTGCTGCAGCACCCACGTATCGAAGATCGCGAACAGCCCGACCTCCTCACCCTCTGATTCGAGCTTGTGCACGATCTGTTCGGCAATGTGCGTTCCGTCGCAGAGCCCGCCCAGGCAATAAGGCCCATGCGGCTGCACCGAGCGCATCGCTGCCACGTACTCGTCGGTCAAAGCACGCATCTCCTGTTCTGAGTACGGACGTTTGCCGAGTGTCACCGGAGAGTGTCCCTGGACTTTGTAGACCGTCTGTTCAGGTCCCATATGCCGCGCGAGCATAGCGTAGCCCAGCGACTCCTCGCCCGGAGGCACGATGGCAAAGAACGGCACGCGGCTGCCGTCTCCGTGCTTAATCTCCATCAACACGGGATTGCGATCGAGCTCCGATCCAAATGCAACCAGCTTTGCCAGAGATTCGACGGTGGCGCCGCGGAACATTGCGGATAGGGCAACCTGCCGTCCTGTCGCCTCGTGAATCTGCGCCAGTAGACGCCCCGCCAGCAGCGAATGCCCACCGAGATCGAAGAAATTGTCAGTCACTCCCACTGTGGGAAGCCCAAGAACCTTGGCGAATAGAGACGCCACCATCGATTCAATATCGTTTCGAGGCGCCACTCGCTTTGTTTCATCGCGTTGTTCCAGGGGCGGTACCGGCAAAGCTTTGCGATCTACTTTGCCGCTGGTCGTCATCGGAAACTTCTCCACGAAGACGAACCTCGAGGGCACCATGTATTCCGGCAGCCGATCCTCCAGTTCCCTGCGCAAAAGCTCGGCATCGGGCTCCCGCTCGGGTCCGGCAATAAGATATGCGACTAGCCGCTTATCTCCCGGCTGATCCTCTCGTACCACAACCACCGCCTGCAGAACTCCTTCGCAGCGGCCCAGCACTGATTCGATCTCGCCGAGTTCGATACGCAGCCCGCGGAGTTTCACCTGAAAATCCGTGCGCCCGAGGTACTCAATGTTCCCGTCAGAAAGGTAGCGTGCCAAGTCGCCAGTCTTGTACAAACGCGCGCCAGTCTCCTGACTGAATGGATCTCGAATAAATTTCTCCGCCGCAAGCTCGGGACGGTTCAGGTATCCGCGCGCCAACTGGATTCCGCCAATATGCAACTCCCCGGGCACACCGATCGGAGTTGGCTCAAGATTTGAATCGAGAATGTAGATCTGTGTATTTGCGATTGGCCGCCCGATGGGAACGATCGACCGATCACTATCCGGCATGCACGGCCAGTAAGTCACATCAACCGCGGCTTCCGTTGGGCCATAGAGATTGTGCAGTTCCGCATCAATCCGTTCGAAGAAGCGCTGCTGCAATTCGAGGGACAGCGCCTCGCCGCTCGCGAAAACCTGGCGCACGCTACCGCAGCGTTCCAGCCCCGCTGCCTCAAGGAAAATGCTGAGCATGGAGGGAACGAAGTGAAGGGTAGTGATCCCCTGTTCGGCGACGATATCCACCAGGTATGCCGGATCGCGATGTCCCCCCGGCTGCGCCACAACCAAGGTTGCTCCGGTTAACAACGGCCAGAAGAACTCCCACACCGAAACATCGAAGCTGAAGGGAGTCTTCTGGAGAACGCGGTCCTTGCCCGTCAGTTGGTACATCTCCTGCATCCACAGCAGCCGGTTCACAATGCCTTCGTGGACATTGGGTACACCCTTCGGCTTGCCCGTCGATCCGGAGGTGTAGATCGCGTACGCGAGATTCTTGCCTCCGACCGCCGCAGCAGGGTTCTCCGTGATCTCGTTCTGTATAGAAGGCCAATCGTGGTCCAGGCGGAAAACGTTCTTTGCGCCAACAGGTAGTCGATCGAGCAGATGAGACTGTGTCAGGACCACTGGAGCATTGGCGTCGGCCAACATCATTTCCAGCCGATCCTTCGGATATTCCGGATCGAGAGGAACATAAGCCCCGCCAGCCTTCATGGAAGCAAGAAGGGCAATCACGAGCTCGATTGACCGCTCGGCGCAGACTCCCACAAGGACGTCCGGTCCAACGCCATTCTTCTGCAGGTGACGCGCCAGCTGGTTGGCTCGGGAATTTAACTCCCGATAGGTCAGCCGCTCCGATTCATAGATTAATGCCACCGCATCGGGAGTCTTCTCAACCTGCGCCTCAATCAACCGGTGCAGTGGAGTATCTCGTGGATACTCCACCCGAGTGTCGTTCCATTCGACGAGCAACCGATGGCGCTCTGCCTCGCCCAGTATCGGCAGCCGGGAAATCGCGACATTCGGATCGGCAACGGCACTTTCCAAAAAGACGCGAAAATGCTCTGTCATTCGCGTGATGGTCTCTTCGTCGAAGAGGTCCGTGCTATAGCTGAAGCGGCCAGCGAGTTCGCCATCGCTCTCCTGAAACGCCACTCGAAGATCGAACGGTTCCGCCGGACTCTCAATTTCAAATATTGTCACTGTGGGTCTGACGTCCGAATCTTCCTCCCGCATATCAAACCGGACCTGAAAGAGCGGATGACGGCTCATATCACGGTCCAGACGCAGTTCCGCTAACAAAGCCTCGAAGGGAATTCCCTGGTGCGTGAGAGCGTCCCCGACCACTTCACGGACTCGCGAAACAAACTCGACGAAACTGCATTCGCCGGGAACCTTCGTGCGCAGCGCAACCATGTTTTCCAGCGGCCCGACCACTCCTCGACTCTCTGGCTGAACCCTGCCTGGCAGCCCAGTTCCGACAATCAAATCTTCCTGTCCCGTATAACGCGCTAGGAGGACTTGGAAGGCAGCGACCAGTGTGATGAAAAGTGTCACGTCGAATTTCTGACTGAGCTCTCGCAGTCGTTGCATCAGCGGGCGATCGATTCGCATCGTCTGGCTCGCGCCTCGAAATGACTGCGTGGCCGGCCGTGCACGGTCGGTGGGAAGGTCGAGGCTCGAAGGTGAGCCCGCCAGCTGCGCCTTCCAGTAGAAGAGATCATCTGCAGCGAGCGGCAGGGAAGCCAGATCACGATACTGGAGAACTTCGGCCGATTCCGGTTGTCGCCCGTTTGTGAGCGCGCCGTAGAGGGCTATGACATCATTCACCAGAATTCGCAGAGAATGTGCGTCGCACACCATGCGGTGAGCGACAAAGAGAACCATATGCTCTGAGTCTGACGAGACAACCTGCGTAGCGCGGAGGGCGGGACCATCTGCCAGATCGAACCCCTTCGCGATCTCCTGCCCGATCAACTGGGAAACTCGACTAGTCCGGTCGGCCTCGCCCAGTTGTCGCAGATCGACATGCGCAAGAACAACCCTGGCCGCCGGCGAGAAAATCTGCCTGGGTCCCCCGTTGACCACGCGAAATCCGGAGGCCAGGACCTCATGCCGCCGCAGTAGCGCGTTCAGCGCAGCCTCCAGAGCAACGGAGTCAAGTGTGCCCGTCCAACGCGCTCCGACCCCGATGTTCCCGAGTCCTTTGCCGGGATGCAGTTGTTCCAGCACCCAAAGCCGCTGCTGCGCAGCCGATAAAGGTAACTCACACGCGCTCAACTGGTCGTTCCCCATAGTGTCTTAAGAGTGCAGCCCGAAGCCTCGACCTACTGGCTCCCCTCGCGAGTTGCCACTGCCACTGCCGCCGCAAAGCCGGAACCGATCGGTATATCGCAGATCGTCCACCGCGCAGCCTCATCCGCATCCGGCCGGGTTGCGAGAAGTGCATCTCGATCACCCTCAACGATGGAGACGTCGAATTGGTGCAGCGGCAGCGAAAGTCCTTCGCCTTTCGCTTTGATATAGGCTTCCTTCCTCGTCCAGCATCGGAAAAAAGCGGCCTGCAATTCATCCCCGCCCAAAGGCCTCAGGGCCTGACGCTCGTGTTCAGAAAAAAAACGCTCCGCCAGCCGTTCCGCCTCGACTTCTCGGCCAACGTTCTCCACGTCCACCCCAATGGCACGTTGCTTCACAAACGCCATAAGTGCCAGACCATTTGTATGGGAGACGTTGAAAGACAAGCCGCTCTCGCCCTCGAGGGCCGGCTTGCCATGGCCCGCATAGCGGAAACGTATATCTTGCGGAGTACTTCCAAGATATTGAGCCAGCAGAGAACGCAACGTTCCCCGAGTCAGGACAAACTCGTTGCGCGGCCGTTCGACACGGAATCGGCGCGCCCTCTCTTGCTCTTCGATCGAGAGCAGTTCGTAACAGGCGCTTACTTCGGCACCGGGGGCATCGAGCCGGCGTTGCCACAAATGCACAGCGCCCGAGCCTGGTTCAGACGGAGACCCGATCTTCGTTGCGTCCCAAACCTCGCCGATCCGCACCTCCGTCTTCGATCCCATCACCACGCAGCTTTATCCGTCCTTGTCATGTGAAACTCTTCGAGCAGATGCCCACGTCGGTGTCCATAAGCTATATCGAGAGTATCTCTCGATCATTGCAGCCACTCACGGATCAATATGACTCTGCTCGAGATCGCTATATTCCTCAGCATGGTCGCGGATGGCGCTCAAGCAATCCCGGCCGCGCGCGAATCCTCAAGCCGGTCGGGAGGAGCCCCTCAGTGCTTCCGGGCGCCGGATGCACTCGATTGATTACGGGGAGGGTGGTAGCCGAAGTTGATGCTGGAGCTATGTCGTGTTGGCTCAGAATGAATGTGTGGTGACTGCCCGGCCGCCTTGGCGTTCCGTTGCCTTGACTGCGCCTGAAGATGCATCGAATTCTGATGCTCGAGCCGTTCAACCTCTTTTTCGTGTGCAGACTGCGATTTCGACTGTAAAACGGCGGGGCCGCTCGACCGCGCGTGTCCCGCATCTACGTTTTGCGCCTGCGCGTGGCGCGGATGTGGCGAAGTCGTGTGGAACTTCTTGGGAGGGTTGTCTGTTCCCCAGGAAGCCGACACCAGAAGCAGTAGTATGCAGATTGTCATTCCAGCATTTTTCATCGCCATAGTCTCCCTACGGTTGTCCCGCCATCCTACCCACGGTTGATCTTTCCCCGGCTAAGTCGCAATTTGCTTGGGCTTGCGCCGCAACCCGCATCCGCTCGGCCGCGCTCTCATCCACCAAGACAATGTCGTCCACGTCTTTCGAAGTCAGAGGTTTCCGCAGCGCTCGCAGCACGCTGTTCTTCTTCGACTGGAGCTTCGATTCGAAGAAGTTGCGGTATAGCTGGCGATTCCATGCCCGATACAGCGGATTGCAATCCTCATGGCCTGTGGTCGCCAGTTCGTATCCAAGCTCGGTGAGCGTGCCGCCTACCAACCCCTCAATCCTGGTGAGTTGCTCGCGAGTTAACTGCTGTTTCCATCGCGCAATGGGATTAAAGTTTTCTTCACCCGAGCGTCGAAATGAACTATTCGGTTTCGCCACCGCGCCAACCCGGTTTTCCAGGATGCGATCGTAGTCCAGATCATGCTCCAGAAATGCACTCAGTGTTCGAAGAACCGAACGGGGGTCGCGCACCAGTTCTTCGAAGTGAATTTCAATGTAATCATCCCCCAACTCGGTGCCCGCAGCCTTTCCTTTGTTGATTATCCACTCCCAATAAAGGGCCGCGCCCTCTGGCGTTTCGCGCTCCTTCCACGGAAATGGCCGGATATATCGTTTCTGCGAAAGCGAGACGCTCACGTCACGCCCGTCACGAATCATGTGGATCACAAGTGCGTCAGGGATCGTCTTTTTGATCTGCCGCAGGTGAAGAATCTCTTCCGGAGCATTCCCAGCCCAGCGGCGCGCACCTTGCTGCCGGGCCATTTCCTCCATCACGATTCGCAAAAAATCACCCGCGTTACGGCAATCGTTCAGAATCCTTGATTCCACATCGTTGCGATTCAGTCCGGAAACCCGAAACAAACTGCTGCCGAGCCATACCTGCCACATCTTTTCCCGGTTTTTGCGGACCGCCAAGTCACCAAATCGTGGCGCCAAGAGATTGAAAACATTAGATTCACCCAGATAGAGTGCAAATCCCCCGGCTGAAAGCAGCATGTCGTAGAGGAGGGTAGTGCCAGAACGTGCGCTTCCAACCACAAAGACCGGGGCACAACTCCTGCTTCTGACGTGTGGGGCCGATTCCAAGTGCAAAACCTCAGCGATGTGTCGGATGCGCAAATCGGAGCCGGGGAAGCCCCTTTAGGGCTATTATAGCAACCGTCCAACCGATATCCTACGCCCTTCTTTTACCCTAACTCCCTGCCTAACAATAGTTTGGCGGCTTGCGCGGAAAGCCCTAGTTTGATGTTTAAGTCGGGCCTGCTGTTGCCGCGTGGGATGCGTAATACGGCTCGCGCTCGGTTTCGAGTTTGCGGCCCTGCTGGCTGAATCGCGGCAGGTGCAGGAGACCAATTTTCTGGGCCGCGAACTGCAAGGTTGTCGCCAGCACCTCCAGCCCGTACTTCACGCTGCGGCGGAAGTTGATCGACGACGCTTCCTCGAAATACTTCGTCGGGCAAGACACTTCGCCGATGCGGAATCCGAAGTGCACGCATTGCGCCAGCATCTGGTTGTCGAAGACAAAGTCGTCGGAATTCTCCAGCAATGGCAACTCGGTCAGCACCTGGCGGCTGAAGGCGCGATACCCTGTGTGGTACTCAGAAAGCTTTACCCCTAGAAACAGATTCTCAAACGCGGTCAGCAGGCGGTTGGAGATGTACTTGTAGAGCGGCATGCCGCCCATCAGTGCCCTGCCTCCGATAATGCGCGAACCAAGCACCACATCGTAAACGTCATAGGCCACCATGCTTGCCATTGCCGTAATCAGCAGTGGCGTGTACTGGTAGTCGGGGTGCAGCATGATGACAACATCCGCGCCCGCGGCTAAAGCCTCGCGGTAGCAGGTTTGCTGATTCCGTCCGTACCCATAATTGCGATCATGCTGGAAGACGAGCAGCCCCAACTGGCGGGCTAACGCGACGGTCTGGTCGCGGCTGTGATCGTCGACCAGGATGAGGATGTCGACCAGATCCGGGATCTCTCCCACCGTGGCCTCGAGAGTCTTCTCCGCGTTATACGCGGGCATGACGACAGCGATGTGTTTGCCGTTGATCATGGGAATACTTCGGGAGGTACTTCGTTAGTTTAGCCGAGAATCAGATTCGCGGCGATGCCTGCTAGTAATCGCGCTTCAGTAACACTGGAGGCCCGAGAATCTGTCGAAATTCGACCTGCATTTTTCGCCCCCGTTTCGCTTTCACCATTGCACAGGCAGTGTGGTTAAATAGAGTTCCAGGCGTGAATTCTCTCGAGACTCTCCCTCGGCATAAGGATCCGGCAATGCAAGATCGCTGGGAGGGATGCGTGTCGGTAATCGTGCCGGTCTACAACGAGGTGCTCCATCTCGAGGAGCTCTTACAGGCCGTTCTGGCTTCTCCTGTCAAGAAACAGGTCGTTATCGTGGACGATGGTTCAACCGACGGCACTCGCGAGAAGTTGCTTGCGCTTCCGCAGCGCGAAGACGTCACCATCGTGTTCCACGAAAAGAACTGCGGCAAGGGAGCTTCGATTCGCACCGCTCTCGCCTACGCACGAGGCGAATACATTCTGATCCAGGATTCGGACCTGGAGTACGATCCCACGGATTATCCTGCGTTGTTAGCGCCCTTGGAGCAGGGAAGAGCGAATGTTGTTTATGGTGTCAGGCAGGATCACCCTGAGCGCGGTCTCCGATTCTTCCTCGGAGCCAAACTTTTAACCCACCTCACGAACCTCCTTTACGGCACTAGAATTCACGACGAGGCTACGTGCTACAAAGTCTTTCGAAGCTCATCGCTTGCGCGCTTGCGACTGGATTGCCACCGTTTTGAGTTTTGCCCGGAGGTCACGTCGAAGCTTTGCCGCATGGGGGAGAGAATCGAGGAAGTCCCGATCTCGTACCATCCCCGATCCGCGGAAGAAGGCAAGAAGATCCGTCTATCCGATGGCTGGCTGGCAATCTGGACTCTTATTCGTTATCGCTTCCTTCCGCGCCGCCGCTGGCTACAGAGCCCGCAGGAACTTCAGCCTGCTCCGTTCGCGGTCAGTTTTTCGCGGGTGCCGGAGGAGTAGCTCAGGAACGCCTTCAGACCGGGTGCTGTTCGCGCACGCCAACTCACCGTTTCCCACCATCCAGCTGGTTCATTGGAATTTCGATGTCGTGAGGTAAGGTCAGCATTCGAATTTTCAGTACGCCGCCCTGGGGAGGCGTCCAGTTTTTCTTTTCATAAAGCAGCAGATTCTCACCCCTCCACCGGGGTTCGTTCGTCGTGACCGGGAAGCGTCCCAATTCCGTGAAATCGTCGCCACGCAGCTGTTCCCGGAGATTGCGCTGCGAATCGAAGCGTATCGCAAGGTTCTGCGACACCACCGCAAAGCGAACTCCGTACTGCCGGAGGGCCTCAGCCACCTGTTCCTTGCTGTGCAGCAATTCCTCGCTGCCTGCGCCTGGCCGAATATCGTCGGCGTAGAGCACCTTGCGCAAAATCACGAATCGCCTGCCCGGATCCAGAGCCCGAACAAAAAACACAAAATTTCCCGGTACGGGGCCATCAAAAAGGATGATTCCCGTGTCGTAACCTTTCACGATTCGGGATGCAATTTCCTTATATCCGCTGATATACGGCCTCTCGTAGCCCCACGCCGGAATTAACAGAATCACAATCAATACAGCCGCTGCGGTCCGCATCGCCACCCTCATCGGACCGGACCGGAAGAATCGGGTGATCAGCCCAACCGCGAAGTACACCAGAGGCGGAAACCAATAAACCGCGAAGCGGGGTTCCCTTTGCCCGAACCAGCTGAATGTCAGATAGCCCGACAGTAGCCAGCACCCCATGATGGCTGTCCGTCTGGGCACATCCCAGCGGAATGCCAGCGCCGCTCCCAGCAAGGCCAAGACCAGCAGGGTAGGTGGCAAAGAACTGGGCAACGTCTGAGCGTAATACGTGATGCGCTCCCATCCGCTCATCCGGTGTGAACCCAGATCATTGGCGACTGCCTTCCCTTGCAGGAACATCATTAGCGTTAGGAAAGGCCCGGCAAGCACCGCGACGATCGCCGTGAATACCACGGCATCGCGTGAAATGATCCGTTTCCACTGGCCCGTGACCAGCAAGCTCAACACGCAGAACACCAACAGATAAACGCTGGTTTGCTTGCACAGCAGCGCCGCACTCAGCCAGAGCGCCGCCAGATAGAGCGATCTCTTTCGATGCTGTTCCAGATATCCGATCCAGTGTCGGATCGCCGCCACGCCCAGCGCCAGCGACGGAATCTCCAGCATGACGCTCTTCTCGAAGAGAAGCATCATCGGCAGAAGTCCCAGTGCGGCGCTGCAGATCCCGGCGGTATAAGAGTCCAGCGTTTCCTCGACCAGCCGAAACCACTGATACAACAGCAGAACGCAAAAAAGCAGCACGGTAAGCCGGGCGGAAACCACGGAAGGTCCCAGCACCAGAAAACTCAATCCTTCAAAGATGTAGAACAGAGGAGGCCAGTGCAGAATGGCGACCGCTGGATATTGCGCGTAATACCGGTACGCATATTGCACTGGATGTCGAATGGGAAGATCGCGAAATGCGTCGGCGATAAATAAGCCGGTGACGGCGTGCTGGGCTTCGTCGACGTTGTAGTCGAATTCGCCAATCCGAATATCGCGAGCGGCAACCACGCAAACCAGGGCAATGCTGCCCAATAGCCAAAGCCAACGCGTCCAGGTTCCGGACCGAGCTTTCGCGGCGGCGCTCTGCCCGGCATCTTTCTCTGGTTGTGTCACGCCTGCATGCGTTTCCACCGCTTCCATCGTGCTCTGCTCCCGATCAGAAAAGCCTTACCATGGTCACCAGCCACTCATTGCCCCAAGCGGGTGCGCGACAGTGCACCGGTGCTAATTCATATTCATATGATGGTTCTTGTGGCTCACATGTTGGTGATCGTGCACCACGAGTTGGGGGGGACCGTCGTTTGCGACTCTCATGGGTCCCAAACGTGGATCGGCTTCAGGTTGTTGCCTAACATTGTCGCCGATGATCGGCGTCCTGACAACGCCGTTGTTTAGGATTCGTAGCCAGATCCCGCGTCCATCAACCGGTCTGGGCCCCTGATTCCAAAGGATCTGTCCATGAACTTCCGGAAAATTGTTAGGGCCGTCGCGTGCCGTCGAGCCTAACTCCCTTTCTTCAACTGCTGTTTCCACCCTAGCACCCTCGCCTTGGCTCCCTCCGCCTCGGCTTCGGGAATCATGCCCTTTTTCTGGTACAGGACCGACAGGCTGGTGTGCGCGAGTACATCGTCAGGATCGATTTCGGCGATTCTCTTGGCCACCTCAATCGCCTCATCGAAGCGCTGCAAATCCTGCAGCGCCCGCGCCAATCCGTGCATGGCCTCGGTAAAGGTCGGGTCGGCGCTCAGTGACTCTTGATAGGCTGCAACCGCTCGCTCCAGATGTCCCTCTGCCATGAGATCCAGAGCCGAATAGTAGAGGTCCTCAGCCTTCTGGGTGTTTGCGTCAGTCATGCGGAGATCAAGGCAGAGCTTGGATTCTAACACGATGGAATGTGAGGAGAGCCGCCCCGGCCAAGCTCATGTGGGGACAGCCGCCATCGGCTGTCCAGCCGCGCAGCGGCGAATCCTTCGTGTACCGAAGCCTGCCCTGAGCATAGTCGAAGGGTGCCTTTTGTGGTTATGATTACGCCATGCGCAACAAGATCCGCTTCCTTTGGAATGCTACTCGCGGCCATCGCCTGGCCCCTTGGCGTAGCCCGTACCTTCTCTGGCGCATCGAAACTTACACGGGCGTGAAAATGAAGCAGATCGGCTTCGTGGAGTTCTGGGAATTCATGTGGCGCGAGCGTCACGAACTCTGGCGCTTCCTCCGCTGGACCGGTGAGATGGAACGCTACGCCCATCCCAAACCGAAAAATCCGTGATTCCTCTGTGCCCTCTGTGGTGAAAGCTTTGGTGGAAGAGCGGCGCTTTAGCGCCGCGTTCAGCGCGATTGAATGAGGGCTTTAGCCCCCGTGGGCGCGTTAAGCGCCCTTGCCCGCTGCCGTCGCCCCGCCGAGTTGCACGGTAACCTCTGCGCCCTTGCCCGCTCCCGTAAGTTGCGCCGCCGGAGCCCGGTTCGCAACGATCTCCAGATATCCCATGCTCCCGAGAATTCCAAAAACCTCTCCGGGCCCGCCCTCGGCATAAGCGCTGCGAATCCCCGTGATCTCTTTGCTTCCCACAACAATCTTGAACGCCGCCTTGCCCGAAAACAGAGCGGGCGCATCATCCGGTGTGATATTCGTGATCAGGTTCCCGAAGCGATCCACCTTCAGCACCACGGCCCTCAGCTTGTTTTCCCCCGTAGGCTTAGGTTTTGGCGCGGCGAACTTCACGTAATCCTCAATCTCATCCCCGAACTTGTGCGAGTCCACCATTTTCGCCAGGTACGCCGCCACCGGCGCAAACACGTCTCGCGCATGGAAGGTATTGCTCACCGGCTGATGGAAGTAGTGATCTGACGTGACGTGCCGCACATGAATCCGCTCCTCCTTCGCGTACACCATCGAAAGCACGCCATTGTCAGGAGCGACAAAGTGGTACCCGTCGCTGGACGCAATAATCGGCCGCCGCGTTGTTCCTACTCCCGGATCGACCACCACCATGTGCACGGTCCCGGTAGGGAAATACGAATACGTCTGCGAGATCGCAATCGCGCCGTCGAGCACATCGAACGCCTGCACCGCGTGCGATATATCGACGATCGCCGCCTCCGGCACAATGTCGAGAATGACGCCCTTCACGGCGCCCACAAAATGATCGTTGGTCCCAAAATCAGTAGTAAGAGTGATGATCGGACGATGCGCCAACTTGATCCTCGCTGGAAGACAGAATGATCCCTGTACCCGCGAAGTTAATTGTCCGGGAAGCTGTGCGTCAAGGCACTGAGGTAATAACCGGGCTGTGCGTTCACCTTTGAAACTGAGGGCTCCGCTGAAAAGCCAGCCACGACGAGGCGTGACCTGCATCACTGACTGCCACTCCGGTTTGTCTCACAATGGCCAAGATTTCCGCCTCCCAAAGGTACGCCCCGTCGCGGGACGCCAACCCTTGAAGGCAAAAAAGTAGTTTCCCACGCGCTCCATTCAACCCAGGTTTGTTTCTCGGCTGAGGTGACCCATGAACTACGTATTCTTGAATCGCGGATGCGTCTTGCCGGCCGTTGGAGTTTTACAGTTGCTGCTCAATCGGCAAGGAGCGCACCTGGAAGTGGACGGTATTTTCGGTCAACGCACTGAGTCAGCAGTTCGACAATTTCAACGCAGTCACAGGCTTGAAGTCGATGGCGTGGTTGGTGAGCAAACATGGCCTCGGCTGGTTGGCGACGAGGACCTGCAAATCGCGGATTGTGTCGATATCACCGATCCTAGCCTGCTGCGCTTGGAAGCCACTGATCTGTTGCTTACGGGTGGCTCCCCGTTCCTGATCGGAGGAATGTGCAATGGAGTAGAACAGGCCGTGCAACAGATCACCGCGGGTATTCGGGGGAAAGTATTCCTGCTTCGTTTTCACGGACACGGAAATGTCGGGGCCGCCGGAGTGGGCTTCGGGGAAGGTACATTGGACTCGAACGGGACCAAAATCAATATGTATGGTGAAAAATCGGACATTGATACCTATAACCTCGATGAAGTTCGGCCCTATCTGGCAAGGCTGCGTGGCATCTTCGGCCCCTACGGAAATATCCAGTTCATGCACTGTAAGACCGGTCGCGGTACAACTGGCCTCGCTTTGCTGAAGAACATCGCACAAATCGTCGGCGTACCTGTGACGGCAGCGGTGAATACCCAATACGGATCGGGTATCAAAACGTTCAAGTTTGAAGGTCCAACCCAGACCGCATGTCCCCCGGGTATGAATCTGAAAACTTGGTGCACCTCGCGACGGCAGTTCGCGTGCATGTCTCTGGCCTGAGCGACTGGCCGCTTTGGGCGGTTCCCTTTCGCGGCCCAGTCGGCGGCTGGCCCACCCTCTCGGCGGGTAGCCCATCTGGCGGGTGGCCCTGCGGTGGCTCATCCTTTTCAACCTAAGTACAGATTAGGGTGGCCCATCCGCCTTTCGCAAAGGGTGGGCATTCCCAATTCTGAACCACGTGGGATTTTGACGTTGCCCTTTTTCGTCTCGAACTATTTCAGACAGTCGATGAACTGCATGCGCTATAGGGAGAGAGCATCGAATCCCACCCTTTGCAAAAAAACTTAAGAGATGGCCACCCGCGGACAAATCGGGAAGGGCACGAATTTAACTCGTGCCGAAATGGGATGATATCAAAACACCGGCTTTAGCCGCCGAGGTGCGCTGTTGGCGATCTCGTATCTGCAGGGGGCGAACCCCGGCGGCTAAAGCCGAACTTCCTGTGAAGCCGTATCGGCACGACTATAAGTCGTGCCCTTCCCAGTTTTCTTTCGGCGCGGCCTCCAGCAGCGGGACTCGCGGGTGGCCCACCTTTGATCTCTTTGGATGGTGCCACTACTGAGGGTGGCCAATCCTTGCGTTCTTTGCAAGGGTGGGAACCTCGACCGATACGTTCTTAGGATTTTGGTTTGAGGGTAAAGTCCGTGCTTCTCACAGAACGCGAAAGGATGCGGCACCCGCTTAAAGGAATAGTGTCTACAGAAATCAGAACCAATTTGCCTGTCCCACCCGCGGTCAACATTCACCGGTTCGGGCTGATGCTGGCAAGGCCCTTCATCAACTCTCGCGAGTGCGTTCTTTCTTTACTGGTTTTCTTTCGAGGGTGATTATGCTTGAGCGGCAACCTTGTATTGGGACATGACACCCCATTCTGAGAACACAAAACCGTCTTCAGTCGCGTACACCTCAATCCCTTCTGACCATGCGTCTTCAATGTTCATTTTGAAGTGCGCCATGACATCCGCCCGGTGAAAGTGCTTGTACGGATCAGCTGCATCGTTGGCAAAAGCTTCAGCCAGGCGCTGCAAGTTTTTCCGCGTGACCTTGATTGCTACTGTATCTTCCATGCCCCACCCCCATGCACAGGCTAGCAACCTGCAAGCAACTCCACATCGCACGATGGTGTGATTGCAATGTCTCAAAGGTGGGGTCTCGCCCCCGCGGTGCCGATGCTGCCACTAGTTTGCAGAGGTCCTTCGATAAGTTCAGGGCAGGCTCTTGAGTCGCAAAAAACGACCTCAAAATCCGCTTCCCGGTCGGTGGCCCACTCAAGCCCGATTTTGGCTTGAGTGGGGCTTTTCCACAGCCCCAACATGTGACATCTGACCTTGCGCACAGCCCCGCAATCGCGCGATCATCGTCGAGGCCGTGACGGTAGGCCGAGAGCGCATAAGTCGCGTTCCGGAAGTTATCCCGCGAGCCCGAAGCGTAAGTTCTTTGATATCAAGATTTTGCCCGCAAGTGATTGAGCCCCAGGATTTAATTTGCGATGTCCCGCTAACTCAATGATTCCAGAGATCGAGGGGGGAGGGGGGTACCCTCCCAACAATCAGCCACTCCCATTTCGGGAACGGGTAGCAGAATCAATTCTCCAAAGAAATCAACAGCAGGGGCGATCGTGAGCAGATCTCTGCTCGGATTGTGTAGGGACGGACGCCTTCGTCCGTCCCGAGAGGGAAGCCGAGCGTGTCGAGCTGCAACCGCGAGCTTCGAGCTACGCTGATGTGAACCTGAGAGCTGAAAGCTGAAAGCTGAAAGCTGAAAGCTGAGAGCTGAAAGCTAGAAGCTGGAAGCGACTTCCTCCCGCGCCTCCGCACGCGCAACATCAGCGGCCGCGCTGAACTGCAAGATGCCATCTTCCAATCGGCTGAGCTTCATGGTGAGCATGTCGCGCAGATAGTTCTGGCGAATCAGCCACGGAGCGGTTGCGGCTTGTTTGGGTAGATCGGCTGACGCTCGCTTGACATATCCGGAGTTGAGATTCAGCAGCGGTCTTTCTTCCAGCGTCGACGGATCGCACTCCGGCTTGCACGTGCGGTAACCGTGTCGATCCATGTGGTTCAGCACGCGGCAGACATACGTGGAAGCCAGGTCCGCGCGCAGCGTCCACGAGGCGTTGGTGTATCCGATGCAGAAGGCGAAGTTGGGCACGTTGCTCAGCATCGTGCCCTTGTAGATGAAGTGCCGCGCTGGAATAACCGCCTCGCCATCGACATTGAGTTGCACCGCTCCCAGAGCGACCATCCGCAATCCGGTTGCCGAGACGATGATGTCTGCTTCCAGTTCGTCGCCGGATCTGAGGCGAACCCCGCGTTCGGTGAAGGTCTCAATCTCATCGGTCACCACCGACGCTCGGCCCGCGCTGATGGCTTGGAACAGGTCGGAATCCGGAACCAGGCACAGCCGCTGATCCCACGGCCGGTAGCGCGGGTTGAAGTGCTTGTCGACCTCGTAACCCTGCGGCAGAACCTTCGCCGCACCATCGCGCAGCATGCGGCGCATGCGGTCCGGAGCGAGCCGGCTCAGCTGATAGATCCCCATGCTGATCAAAATGTTCTTCCACCGCACCAGGCGAAGCGCGGTGCGCTGCGGCAACACACGCCGGATCAGATCAGCAAGCGGATCGTGCTGCGGCAAAGTCATGACGTACGTGGGCGAGCGTTGCAGCATGGTGACATGCGCGGCCGTCTGCGACATCGCGGGAACCAGCGTGACCGCGGTCGCTCCACTGCCGATGACGACGACCTTCTTGCCCGCGTAGTCGAGATCTTCCGGCCAATGTTGCGGATGCACGACGCGTCCAGAGAAGTGTTCGGCACCAGGAAAGGCCGGTTCGTAACCTGCGTCGTAGCGGTAGTAGCCAGTGCATCCGTAGAGGAAGTCGCAGGAATAGCGGAGGATTGCGCCGGTCGCGTCGCTCTTCGCTTCCACCGTCCAGCGCGCGTCTTCCGATGACCACCTGGCCGAGAGCACGCGCTGACGGAACCGGATGTGCCGATCGATGCCGAACTCGCGCGCCGTGTCGCGTACATATTGCAGGATGCTCGCTCCGTCGCCGATGTGCTGGACCTCCTTCCACGGACGGAAGGGATATCCGAGCGTGTGCATGTCGGAGTCGGAGCGCACGCCGGGATAACGGAACAGGTCCCAGGTGCCGCCAATCTCCGCGCGCGCTTCGAGGATGACGTAGCGCTTGAGTGGACAGCGAGTTTGCAGACGGTATCCCGCACCGATGCCGGAGAGTCCAGCACCGATGATGACAACGTTGAAGTGCTCGGTGAAAGGTGTCAACGCGACCCCGCGATGCTTCCGGTGCAGGAAGCAAAAGTTCCTCATTATGCGCCGGAGGAAAGGGAATTGCCAAGGTTCGCGTGAATGGTGTCAGTAGCCTTAACGGTCGCTGCGCGACCGGGACGGACCCTTCGGCTGCGCTCAGGGCAGGCTTCGGCGTCCGTCCCTACACAAGCTTACTTCGCTGCGCTCGCTACCTTCACGCCTTTGGAACTCGACGCGTAGCGGGCGATGCCTTTGTAGAGGGCTTCGGCGATTTGTTCGCGATAACCGTCGCTGCGGAGTTTCTGTTCGTCCGTGGGGCTGGAGACGAAGGAGACTTCTGCCAGGATGCCAGGCATCGCGCTTTCGGTTAGGACGACGAATCCGGCTTCTTTGATGCCGCGGTCGCGCAGGCCGGGATTCTGTCCCGACAGCGTTCCGTAGAGCGAGTGCTGCACGCTCGATGCAAGCCGCCTTGATTGTTCGATACGGTCGCGCAATTCTCCCGGTGTGAGCGTTGGCATCGGAACATTGTGGGGTGTCGAACGCATGGCCGCTTCTTTCGGACCGGCGGGATTGCTGAGATCCTTCGAGCCCGGTGCTGAGAATAAGTTCGTGTAGTAGGTCTCCACACCGCGTGCCGATGGCATGTCGCTGTAGTTGGCGTGTACCGAGATGAAGAGATCAGCCTGCGCCGTATTGGCAATCACGGCGCGCTCGTCGAGCGGAATATAGTTGTCGTCCTGGCGGGTGTAAATCACGTCCGCACCGAGGCGTGATTCGAGCAGCTTGCCCAGGCGCTGGGATATTTCAAATACCAGATCTTTTTCGAGCAGTCCGCGGCGGCCAACCGTGCCAAGATCCCATCCGCCGTGACCCGCGTCGACGACGATGCGCATTTTCGGCACCTTCGAGCGCCACTGCAGGTCTTCTTTTGTCGGAGGCGGAACGACTATGGCGAGCTTATTCTTTTCCACCTCTGGAGCGTTGGGGAAAAGGTTGACTGCGCCTTTCGGAGTTGTGCCGGCCTTGCTGACCTGAATGACGAGGCGATAAGGATCGCGCTCGAGACTGACCTGCGGAGCCGAGAGCGCCGCGCTGTTCCTGGCTTCGAGCACTACGCGGGTCATGCCCGAGACCGGTTGGGCCAGGCGAATGCGGCTGAGCAGCGTGTCTCCTTCCAGTGACTTGCCCTGCAACTCGCCGGCGAGCTGGGTGTCGCGGAGGTCAAAGTAGAAGCGCTCGGGATTCGAGAGATGTCCAGGTTCGTACTGCACCTGATCTTCGAGGTCGAGAACAACGGTGCTCGAGTCGCCGGACGACCAGTGACGGACGCCGGTGACGTGGGGAAACTTCAATAACTCCTGCGGATTGGCAGGCGTGTTTTCCGGCTGATCGGAATCTGGAAGCTCGCCGGAGTCCGATGCTTCCGCCGAATTCTCTGCGGGATTCGGCTGAGTCGATGGCGCGACGGGCTGGTTCTGCACCATCTGGTCGCCGATTTGCGCGGTTTTCAGCTTCCACCACACTCCCACGCCGAACGCGGCGGCGATGACGACGCCCACGAGCATGAACACCATCCATGGACGCTGTGATTTGTCGCTCTCGAGTTGTCCGAAGGTGAGTGCAGGTTCAGGCGTGGCTTTGGACTTAGCTTCCAGAAACGCATGAATCGGCGCGGTGGGCGATGCCACTGGCTTCGCAGAAGATGTAGCCGGAGCTGCGGCTGCAATCTGAGGCAGCAATGCCGGCTTCGGCGCAGGCAGCGGAATTACTGGCTTCGCCGGCGCAGCAGTTGCCGGAATGACCGCGGGCGTTGTCGGCGGAGGCGGAGCAACGACCTTGGCGGGCGTTACGGGCTGCGTCGCAATCGGCACCGCGGGTACGGGCTTCGGCGGCAACGGACTGGGAGCGACAACGGCTGGGGCGATTTTCGCTTCGTATTTGGGTGGCTCTGACTTCGCTGGCTCAGGCTTGGCTGGTGCCAATCTGCTCTCTGCTGCCTGCGCCGATTGCGCGAATCGATCTTCGTCTTCCGGCTTGAGCGCGCCGAGGATGAGTTCCGCGAGCAGAGTGAGGTTGCGGATGTCGATTTCGTTGAAGGCGAAAGGCCATGATGAGAAGGCTTCAAGAACTCCGATGACGCGGCGGCGTCCGCATAGCGGCACCGCCACCATGGAGCGGACCCCCATCTTGCGGCACGCTTCAACATTCACGCGAGTGTCCGTTTCCGTGTCATCGCAATTGATGATCTGCGCAGTGCGGAAGCAGGCGCCCGAGAAAGCCGAGTCACGGTCGATGCGCGTGCCGGGATCGGGACAAACCGTACCGGCAGCAGCGCGGAGAACGATCTCTTCATTTTCGGCGAGGGCGATGGCTAGCCCATCGGCGCCGGTAATGGCCACGGCGCGCTCGGCGACGAGTTGCAAGACTTCATCAAGAACAAAAAGCTCGGTCGGTTCAAACTCAGCTGCTGGAGTTGGCGAATCGAAACCGTTGTGTTGCGAGGCCAGCGCCCTGCGCCGGCGCACTTGCTCGTGCAGAGCCGAAAATGCGAGCAGCGCCTGCAATGCGTCACGCTGTGATGGCCTGCCGACATCGTTCGTGCCTGGATCTTTCGCAGGCGCGTGCGGCCACGCGGGCAGATTGCCGCCCGTAACGTCTGCCGTTTCAATGTCAGGCTTAGGGGTTGTTGTCGCCATCGACAGATAGCTCACGCTTAAGGTATCGGGGATTGCCGTGACTTTCAATTACCGCTGGATGACCCTTTGGCCATGTACTTCCGTGTATTCGCTTCCGATCCCCGAACAAGCGGCGAAAGTCGGGGTGCCGGGGGCAGGTCTGGAGTAGAATCCGGCGAAATCCAATCACCACGAAGGACACCCTTCGACTGCGCTCAGGGCAGGCAAAGGGGCACGAAGAAAGGGAATCATGCGACAGCCTCGGACTCACGGGTCTCCCTCTACTTCGATCGCTGCGGGAATCGTCATCGGGATGCTGGCGATGATGATTATCCCGGCAGCCATAGCACTGCATTCGGTGAGCACGCCGGCCACGCTGCAGGTCCAGCCCAATGCCTCGCCGCATGGATACACCTGGAGCCTGCTGCTGTTCCTTGTGCCGATCGTCGTAATTGCCGTTTGGTTTCTGCCCAGCGCGGGGCTGGAGATCCCGCAGCGCTCCTTCTGGCGCACGATCGGGATTCTCGCGCCTATCGGCTGCCTGCTGGATGTGATCTTCGCGCAGTGGTTCTTCTTATATCCAAACCCACAGGCGACCTTGGGTGTCATGGCGCCGGCGCTGGGACATTGGGTGCCCGTCGAGGAGTATGTCTTCTATCTGACCGGGTTCATTACGACTCTGCTGCTGTATGTATGGCTGAGCGAGTATTGGCTGGCTAGGTACACGGTGGAGGACTACCGGGGCGAGGCGCAGGCGCTGCCGAAGTTGCTGAAGTTTCATCCCATGTCGCTGGTGATCGGAGTAGGCCTGATTGCCGTCGCCGTCGTGTACAAGAAATGGTTCTCGGAAGTGCGCGAGGGACTGCCGGGATATTTCATCGTGCTCGTCATCGGAGGCTTAATACCCTCGGCTAGTTTTTATCCGGCGACACGGAGGTTCATCAACTGGCGCGCGCTGAGCCTGACGATGTATTTCATCCTGCTGATCAGCATGTTGTGGGAAGCGACACTAGCTTTGCCGTATGGATGGTGGAACTACCAGCATCGGGCGATGATGGGCGTGTTCATCGGGGCGTGGTCCGATCTGCCGGTCGAGGCGGTGCTGGTGTGGCTGGCGGTGACTTACGGGACGGTCAATCTGTTTGAGGCGGTGAAGATTTGGCAGGCTTCGGGGAGGAGAGCGCGGGCGGCGTTTTTGGGATCGGCGTAGAGACGGTTTGCAACGTCACTGCCTGCCGCTCGGCTTCGCCTTCGCGGGACGGACCCTTCGACTTCGCTCAGGGCAGGCTGCGGCGTCCGTCCTTACACAAGACGGGCGAACCAGCTTGGTTACTGAGAAGTTACTGCATGCGGGGATAACATCCTTGGATACCCTCTGGCTGACAGCGATTTCCGGCGGCGAATATGGAAGCAGGACTCACTCCCGCGCGTCAGGCACGAGCCCAGCATCGGCACGAACTCCGCACACTTGCCTACGTCACTCTCGATCAGGCAAACGGCGGGATCGTGCGCAATCTCACACAAAGCGGCATCGGGGTGCAGGTCGTGGCGGCAGTGCGTCCGCGGCAGCAGTTGCGCGTGCGCTTCGAGTTGCGCTACCCGCGGCTGCAGGTAGAGACGCGTGCCGAAGTGGTGTGGGCGACATTTTCGGGCCAGTGCGGCATTCGCTTTCTCGATATGCCTCCGGCGTTGAAGCAACAGATCAACCAATGGATCTTTGGCAACCTTCTGGAAGGCATTTCGCTGCATGCCGAGCACTCCGGATCGATCTTCGCTCCCAAGCCCGATAGCGATGTGCGCTTCCACGCGCCGGGCAACGGTCGCTCTTCAGTGGCGGCTGAGGACGAAGACGACGGGTTGATGGTCTCGGCGACGCCGGTCAAAGTGATTGCCCTGCCCGTTCGACGCGAGCCGCCGGAACCTGAGATAAGAGAGGAAGACGTGATTAGCGAGACGGAGCCTCTCTCGCAGGAACTGGACTGGCTATCGCAGCCGCTCACCGGGCGGACACTGGCGTGGACTGTGGACGGCCTGGTCGTCTTGGCGTCCCTGTTGTTGTTCACGCTCGTATTCCTCTCAGTGACGCGGGAAACTCCAAAATGGCCGCTGCCGATGGTGAGCGGCGCCGCTTTGACCATGGCCGGGCTGTATTGGGCATTCTTTCGTTACTTCGCGGGCGGAAGTCTGGGCACGAGACTGGCGCGCATTGCCGAGTCAGAGGGCCAGGATCGGGAGATCAGGCAGGAGACTTTTCGCTAGCATCACAAGGCTTTCACCACAAAGGACACGAAGGAAATCCCTCGTGCTGCGTGGTGTTAGTTCGCTAGAAATTGCTGGGCCAGCCAGAGTTCCAGCGCTCTTTGCTGCTGTTCCGGAACCTTCACGAATCGAACGCCGACATTGCCGCTCTTGTCCTGCCAAACAACCTCGGCTTGCGCCTGCAATTGCGACTTAGCCCCAGGGAGTTCGCAGGAGATCTGCAGGGGCCCGGGATCCACGGCGCGTTCGGTCGCGATGCGCATGCCGCGCTGACTGACGTTGACCAGATGCCCGTCTAACTTTTTGTTGCCCTTGTGCTTGAGAGAAACGGGCACTTCAAGGCCGATGCGCTGATAGCGCAATCGTCCGTCGAGGATCATGCAGCGCGCTGCCGACATCGTGCGTACGGCCTGCTCGACGGATATCGGTTTTTCGAACGCGAATAGGGCACCGGTCTGATCCAAACTGGCCATGCCCTGGCGGTTGCCCATAATCACTAGAGGAACGGTGTTGAACTGTCGTCCGGGCGTCTGCAACTCGCGGAAGAGTTGGAATGTCCCATTCAAGTCACAATCCACGATGAGGGCGTCAATCTTCGAGTGAGAGAGACGGTCCATGGCTCGTTGAGGTTCGCACTCGACGGAAACGTCCATGTGAAGGCCACCCAAGATGCATTCCAGAACGCTGACTTCCTGCCAGTCGCGCGAGACCACCATCGAGGAAAGAGTCATATCTCTCACTTTAGACATGGGTGTCGTAGGTCCGTAGATAACCAACGTAATGACGTGAGGCGGCAGGCGCCGGCCTCGGACCGCAGATCTCAGACCTCGGACCTCGGACCTCCTCGGACCTCGGACCTCCTCGGACCTCGGACCTCAGACCGCGCTGGCAGCCGCATTACCGATATGTCCCGCCAGATTACGGGAACCTTGGGACCTTTGCAGACGTAACCTTTATTGGAGAGGGCCGTCTTACTCTATAGCCGTGCGGCCGGGGGTACGTCTGCCCTTCATTTGTCAGCGAAAAGAGGTTCCCTGGTTCGCATTTCTGCATCACAGAAGGAAAAGGCCGGATTTTCTTCTGTAATTAAGGGACAGGTTTCATCGTCTTTAGTCTCTAGCGCCAAACTTCGGTCGCATTTCTCAGGATATTTTCGAGGGGTCTTCTAATGCGGAGTGTTTCAGACATTTTCGGACAGATTTTCCGCAATCTGTGGGCGCATAAACTGCGTTCGTTCCTCACCATGTTCGGCATCGCGTGGGGTGTGGGATCGCTGCTCCTGCTGGTGGGGGTTGGGGAGGGCTTTCGCTCGGGCAACAAGCGCGAACTGGCCGAGTTCGGCAAAGACATCATGTTTCTATTCCCCGGCCGCGCTCCCTCGGTCAAGGGCAACATGACTTCGGCGCGTTCGTACCTGCTCACCTACCAGGATTATGAGGACATCCGGCACGCTCCGGAAGTGCGCAACGCCTGTCCAATTATTTCCCGCGGCGACTTGCACGAAGTAAGCGAGTTTTCCAACGGAAGCGGGGAAGTTCTCGGGACCGAGCCGCAGTTGAACGAGATCAGCTACCTGCCCCTGCAGGAAGGCCGCTGGCTTAACAATCTGGATGGCGCGCAGCGCCGTAACGTGGTGGTGCTCGGCAACCAACTCGCCAAGGTTCTATTCCCCGGACGTCCGGCGCTGGGCGCGTTCATTCTGATCAACGGCCTGCGCTTCGAAGTCATCGGCAGCATGCCCCACCTCGGCCGCGGCGACAATATGTGGCTCAACAACCGGGCTTACATCCCCTATGAAGTGATGGCTGCAAACTTTCCACTCAAGGGTGAAAATCACCAGAATTCCATCTCGTTCATCGAATATCAACCGCATGTGACCGCCGAACATGTGATCGCCCGCGACGCCGTCCACAAGATTGTGGGGCATAACCACGGGTTCGATGCCAGCGATGACAATGCCTTCGACGAGTGGGATTCGATTGAAGAATCGAAGATGGTGGGAACCATCTTCGACGTGATGAACATGTTTCTGGGAGCGGTGGGCGTGGTCACGCTGGCGCTCGGCGCAATCGGCGTGATCAACATCATGCTGGTTGCGGTGAGCGAACGAACGCAGGAGATCGGGCTGCGCAAGGCATTGGGTGCGACGAACCGAAACATCCTCTTTCATTTCTTTCTCGAGGGCTTACTGCTGACGTTGGGCAGTGGCATGCTTGGCCTGGCTTTTGCGGGCGGGCTGATGGGATTGATGGGCGGAGTGCAGGGGCCGCAGGGATTCGATCCACCGAAGCTCGTGCCCATGTCGGCGATGCTGGCGATTGGATGCCTGACGTTGGCCGGTGTGATTGCCGGACTGTATCCGGCGCGGAAGGCGGCGATGTTGCAACCGGTGGAAGCGCTGCGACAAGAGTAAGAGCGGGCGCGGCCGCAAAGCCGCGCCCTTCAAAATGGCTTATCCAAAGGTTCTTTATGTTGCGTGATCTACTCCAGGAAGCCTACACCGCGATGCGCCACAACCGGCGTCGCACCGCGCTCACCATGCTCGGCATGGCATGGGGCATCGCCACCGTTGTGATGCTGCTGGCCTATGGCGATGGCTTTGGCCAGGCATGCGCGAACATCTTCGCCAACTTCGGAACCAAGCTCGTGATCGTGGTGCCAGGGAAGACGTCGATGCAGGCGGGCGGTCAGAAGTCGGGAGTCGCAGTGCGCTTCACCCAGGAGGATGTCGACGCGCTCGCTACCAATCTTCCGCAGATCACACACATCACGCCGGAAGTGGGCAAGCAGACTAACGTGCAGTATGAGAATCGTGTGTTTACATTTCCGGTGAGCGGGAACAATCCCGATGTGTATGACATCCGATCGCTCAAGCTGGGCGTGGGGCGCTTCTACAACATGGAAGACCAAGTGCAGCGCGGGCGCGTGGCGGTGATTGGTTCGGAGGCGAAGGACAAGCTGTTTTCCGGACGCAATGCTCTAGGCGAACACATACGGCTCGATGGCATCAGCTTCGAGGTGGTTGGCGTGCTGGCCGCCAAGATGCAGGAAGGGAATGATGACATCAACCGCGTGGTCTACGTTCCCTTCAGCACGATGAGCGATCTGAAGAGCACGCACTATCTGAACACGATCTGGTTCAACTATCAGACGCCGGAATATCAGAAGATCGAGCCCGCGGTGCGGACGATTCTAGCGGGACAGCACAAGTTCAACGAGTCGGACCGGGAAGCGGTGCGGGTGTTCAACCTGATGAATCAGCTGCATCAGTTCGAGATCATCACGCTGGGGTTGAAGATTCTGATGGGATTCATCGGCACGCTGACGCTGGGTATCGGCGGTGTGGGGCTGATGAACATCATGCTGGTGTCGGTGACGCAGCGGACGCGGGAGATCGGCGTGCAGAAGGCGCTGGGCGCGCGGCGGCGTTACATCTTGATGCAGTTCCTGGCCGAGGCACTGACGATTACTTTCATCGGCGGCGTGCTGGGAGTAGTTCTCGCCTACGTGGTTGCGCTCTCAGTGGGACGGCTGACGTTGTACAGCGCATTCGCCAAGAACGGCGAAGCGGGCGACATCCGGCTGATCATCCAGCCCGCGACGCTGATCGCGTCGACGGTGATTCTAGGCGCGGTAGGCCTGATCAGCGGGATGATCCCGGCCCTACGCGCATCACGACTGGATCCCATTGAGTCGTTGCGGCACGAGTAAGTGAGCAGAATGAATCCCGAATTTTTCCTTCGGGTCTAACCTGGTAGTCAGTGCGTGCAATTGATTGCATGACAATGTCGGCTCCCAGCCCCGGGTAGAGTTAGTCGTCAGAGAGACGATGTTTCGCCAGACATCTAGGTATTCCGCAAGTAGGGCTTTTAAGGACCAGATTTGATGCTCATCAGGACGGCACGGTCGAGCATGTACCATACGATCTTTTCAATAGACGGACCGCCTTGGCCCTCGCCTAACTCGAACAGCACATCGCCCCTCATCTTTTCGCCACGCGCCTCACTCTGTTTGACGTAAGCGACCAGCGCAGGCCAATTCACTTCAAACTCGGCACGCATGATGGCACGTTGCTCTTCCGTCTGGCTTTCACGAAGCTGAAACGCCTGCTCGAGCAATCCCTTTTCATCATCAGTAAAGCGGGTTTCCATTCCTTCCAGCCTAGCGACTGCTAGCTTTCGGTCAAGAGCACATCAGGGCATCTGCCAAGCAGTGAAACTTGAATCGTCTTTCTGCAATGAAACGTCAAAATGAGAGCCGCATTCCTCTCGCAATTTGCCGTTGGGCAAAAGCAGATGGATGCCTTGACGTACAAATCGGAGTCCATGAGAACAAAATCCCCGCTTGGCCATTTTGAGTTAGCCGTGGGCCTTTCGTCCCACCCATAGGGATGAAAGTCGCATAGTCGCATATCCTGGCCTCGATTGATTCCAAACGGGTTAGGAGGCGACTTTCGACGGAGTGAAATGGAGGCTTTTCGCCAATTGACCACCGTCGAGACGCGTGATGCGCGTCACTGACAGTGCATACCTCGAAAGCGACAATAAGCAGGATAATTTCCCTCGCTCCCCAAACACCAGCGTCCGGCAAACAAATCTCACTTTGATCGCATGATTCTGCTCTCGTTAGGTGAAGCGCATAAGCAGAACCACGAGTCAGAATAGGGAGAGGATTTTGAATCCTACATTCCAGCCTGATTCGTTCTCTTCACAGTCCAGTAGAGGCGCGTTCGCGGGAAAGCATGAGACAGCCACATTGAGGGCCATGTCTCCACTACGGCGTGTTCTGCACCTGATTTGGGAGATCGTATGGCCGTACGAGATTGTCTGGAGCTCCAAACAGCAACCAGAGCACAACAGCCAGGAGGGTTCAGATGGAGGAAACTGGCGAAAAACGCACAACGAGTCTGACACGAGAGGGTGTTCCAGGCCGGAAAAGGCGAACTCATTCACAGCATGTTGAACTCGTGACAGCTCGTATTTTTGCCAAGGAGCGCGAGTACTGGGAACAAAGGTCATTTCGATCTGGCGATGTGGAAGAGCTCGCAACAGATCGGCGGTAGCGCCACCGCCCACAACTGTGCTCCTTCGTTGAGCCACTGGTTGCAGTTAGGCGGTTCTGGGTACGGATCCGCTTGGTCTTCCCCCCTCAGCAAGCAGGGTTTGACGCTGTCAGCCGTTTTTGTCCCTGCGACACTTTGGTCAACTATCGAAAGCAGGATTTATCGCCAACAATCCAGCGTTGGGTTGGCATGGTATCGGGAAAGGCTTCCGGCCCACTGACCGATTACGTAGCCCTTAGCTCGGGATACAATCTTCCAACATGGCCCATGGAGAGGAGATAGGTAGAGTGATATGAAGTCTCTATCCAACCCCAGAGACAGGGAAGAGATCTTCCGTCGGCTCCGAGCGGTGGGTCCTACCAGTCCGCATCGCTGGGGGAGAATGTCCTCACATCAGATGGTTTGTCACCTGACCGACGGATTCAGGATCTACATGAGCCTGAAAACTGCGCGGCCTGTACCTGTTCCTTATCCCCGCATCCTGCTGAAGTGGGCGGCGCTCTGGGCTCCCATCCCGTGGCCCAAGGGGTTCAAAACCGCGCCGGAGCTGGATCAGGAGGCGGGCGGCACGCGGCCCATCGCTTTTGACAGCGATCTGCATGAATTACAAAACCTGATGGACCGTTTTACTCGACAGCCCAAGGACTTCCAATGGCAAACGCACCCGCACTTTGGCCAGATGTCGGATCGGGAATGGATGCGCCTTGCATACCTTCACGTGGACCATCACCTTCGGCAGTTCGGTGCATGAGGAGCCCATGCGTCTTTGCCGCAACTGCTGAGAACAGGCGTGGCTGTTGAAAAAGTCCTTCCCGCGAAATTCGCCAAAATAAAATTGCGGAATCAAACGGAGAGCGCGGCCTCACTTTCTCTCGTTTCCTTCGAGGAGCGGACTTCCTCTTTGATGCGTTGAATGTGGCCGCGTCCCAGAGCCTTTACCTCGCAGCCAAGTTCGAAGTAGCGGCGGATGTCGTCATCCTGGAGAATCCCAAAACAGTCGACAACGGCAATCGGTCCCCCGGACCAGCGCACGACGTCGTCCGGGTTCAGATGCAAATAGGGTGCGTGACGCACTGCAAGCACCAAAGCCTCCACTCCCCGGAGTGCAGAGGCCAAATCTTTCTGAACATGAATGCCGCTGAGATCCTGTTGGTTACGGAAGAATCTTGACCACGAATGCCCCGGAGACGGGTAGTTTTCCTGGCTCTCGAGTTCGTACCAATGATCCACGTAGGGATCATGCACGGAGATTTCGGCTCCCATCTCGGTAAGCTTGCGGACGACCAGTTCGCTGCCGCTGTAACGCGTATCTCCCACATCCTCGCGGTAGCTTGCGCCGGCCAGTAGCACGCGGGCACCGGCGATGTATCTGCCCATGTTACGTAGCGCGTCGCGGGTAAGCTCCGCAACATGCAGGCCTCGCGTGTCATTGACGTCAATCGCGACGGTGCTGATCTTGAAGACGCTGTCTCCGTCTTCAAAGCCCAAGAGGTGGCTATAGGCCCAGTATCCCAGCCCGCCATCTTTTGGAAGGCAGTAACCGCCGATTCCCGGTCCGGGAAAGATGATGTTGCTGTGCGTCGGCCTCATTTTGATGGCTTTCACCACTTTTGTGAGATCCACGCCATTGCGCTCGGAGAAAATCGACCATTCGTTCAGGAAGGCAAGAATGGTCGCGCGATAGGAGTTTTCGACGATTTTAGTGGTCTCCGATTCGATTGGCCGATCCATCACTGTCAGTGGGAACTTGTCGACATTGATCACCTCATTCAGGAACTTAACTACTCGCGTCTTCGCTTCGGTGTTACATCCTGAACAAACACGCCAGAAATCGCGAATGCTACTCACGTATTCCCGGCCGGGCATAACGCGCTCGAAGCTGTGCGCCAGAAGTGGCTCGGTCTGAATACCGCGGGTACGGAACGCCTTCCTAAGGATCGGCAGCGCCACGAACTCCGTCGTGCCTGGGGCGACCGTCGTTTCGATCAGCACGAGACATTCGGGTTGAATCTTCTCGCCCATTGTCTTTAGGGTTGCCTCCAGCGCCGCCATCTCGGTCTCACCGGTTTTCATCATGCCCAAGTCTTGCTTGGAATAGTCGCATTGCACGTCGACTACGACGCAGTCCGCCAGAGCCAGACAGTCGGAGTTGTAAGTGGCCGTAAGCGTCTTCTTTTCCAGGACACAACGGGTGATCATCGGGTCGACTTCGGGATCCTCGGACTTCACTGGCGACTGCCCGCGGTTTAAAAGGGGCGTCTTCCAGTAGCTGCGGCTGCTAGGCCGTTGGCACCCAATGACAAACTTGGTCGAGTGACCGTTCTTCTTATCGACCGTATCGGCAATGATGGCTGCCATCACAGCCCCGACAAAACCTAAGCCCATCACGACAATGACTTCTTTACCGTCGTCGCGGGCAGCAGTTGCTAGTTCCTGCAGCCGTCTATATTCGACTGCGTAATCTTCTTTACACGGCAACGGAAATCGTTCGCCGGTCGGACTAATGGAAAATTCTGGCATGATGATCCTCGCTGGAATTTGGAGAAAGTTATTCTCCTCAAAGCTCTCGATCAGGGGAGTTTCTACCGTTCGGAGAACTGCAACGATCAAGGATGGGCCGAACGACTAGCCCAATACTCGAACCGACCGTAGCAATGTTGCGAACTGGCGATCATCCCACGGAGAGATGACCCCCGCCTGTGATCGGAATCACACTGCAGAGGCAATTCACACGGCGATCGGACGAGCCCTGCCGCGATTGGAATGAATCTGTCCTTGGCATTTCTTTTTCTTTGGCGGCCAACATGTCTTTGAGTTCTTGCTTCGTTGGGCGCTTCTTGTCGATGTCTCTCTAAGACAAGTCGACGGTTAGGCGGCGAGAGTACACTCTCCTGCAAAATGTGCGGATCTCAGATACGCACAGACGCCCGAGCCACGTCCGGCGGAAGGGCGGGGGGAGGAGCCCATGCGAGGCTTGAAGGGGTGTGCTCTTGTTGTGACAGTGTTGCTGGCTGCGGCTGCGGCAGCTTTTGGCCAAGGATCGTCAACTTCTCTGCAAGGGACGGTCACGGACCCAACCTTCTTCATACCGTCCCATCATGGCAAGACACATCCCGAACCAATGGTGCGCGACGGCATACCGGGGATTCAATTCAATCGCACGCTCGAATTCCTTCTCCGCGGTAGTGAAGTCGTAATCGTAATGGAATCTTGCCCACGCGAGAGAGGTATGAGCCTCCGCCAGGCTGTGGTCGAGATCAATCGCTTTCTGGGCTAGCCCTCTGGCCTTCCCGCAACCCTCATCCGGAGGGAGCAGGCCCCACAAAGCGATAATCGCGACGGCATCGGCCAAACCTGCATAGGCGGGCGCAGACGCGGGATCTTCAGTGATGGCTTGCTGAAAGTACTGACAAGCCCGAACGTGCCCTTCCCGGCTGCGTTTAATCCAATGATAGCGACCCTTGAGATAAGCCTCATACGCCTCGGGATCAACGGGGTGCGCTTGCGCTAACTGGGCCTGTTCTTGCGGCGTCAGCTTGATCTGAATCTCGTGCGCGATCGCCCGAGCCACGTCTGCTTGCAGGTCGAGTATGTCGCGCAAGGGGCGGTCGTAGCTTTCGGCCCAAAGATGGGTTTCCTTCATCGGATCAATCAACTGCGCAGTGATGCGCACTCTATCGCCTGCGCGCAGCACTGTTCCTTCGACGACCGTGTCCACTTCTAGCTCGCGCGCTATCTCCCGCAAGGGCTTACGGACTCCCTTGTACAACATAGAGGAAGTCCGCGAGACCACTCGCAATTCTCCAATTTTTGCCAGGGTCGTGATGAGCGCTTCGGTTAGTCCATCTGCGAAATACTCTTGCTCGGGATCGCGTGACAGGTTGTCCAAAGGCAAAACCACTAAAGAACGGAATCTTGGCGTTTCCTGTTCAATCTTCCCGATGAAACGATAGCCGCGCCGCGGTAGCGTTTCGACAAAGCGTGGCGTGTCGGCGGTATCTCCTGCGCTTCACGAAGGCGCTTGATGGCGTTGTTGATGCCGTGATCGAAATCGACGAAGGTATCGGAGGGCCAAACTTTTTGCTGCAATTCTTCGCGGGTGACGACTTCTCCGGGACGCTGCAGGAGAATCTGAAGCAACTGAAGGGGCTGGTCCTGCAGTCTGAGCCTCGTCCCCTGGCGGCGCAATTCTCTTGCGAAGTCGTCGAGTTCAAACTCGCCGAAGTGAATCACGCGTCGTGCTCTACCAGCCCCATCCATGACGGGCTCGTTCTGTTCCGTTCCTAAGCGTGCCTGCCAGGACTCCTCGCACCACTGGAGTCTGTCGATCTACACCCGGAGGCCGATTCGGCGCTCAACGTCCTGGAATCTCGGATCTTGACGAAGCTGATCAAAGTGTGGCCATGTTTTGAGAAAGACTAGAGTCGTTTCGCGGCCCGTGTACGCCTTCTCCAGGGCCTCGATAGCCAGATCTTTCATCCCCAGACCTTCGAACACAAACACCGATGCCATGAAGGGAACGTATGTGTTCCTGGAAAGTTGCTCTAATTCATCCAAAATCTTCCACGCCTTTGCCGAGTCGCCGGACCTGCCATGCACATTGCCGATACAGGCTTTCTGAATGGCGAGCATCCCGCCCAGAGCGATTCCTTTCTCGTAAGCCTCTATCGCAGCGGCACTCTGTCCCGTTTGGGAATAGGCAACACCCAGAACCATATGGCAGAGCGTCATATTGGGATCGACCTCAATTGCGGTCAAGGCTTGCTTGATGCACTCGTCGTACTTACGTGCCAGCAGGAAAACAAAAGCTAGTCCTGCATTCAGCAGGGCTGACGTGGGCTCGCGGCTCAGCGCTTCCATAGCTTCATGAATCGCTTCGTCAAAGCGCTTCTGTTCGGCAAGAAGGTAGGAGTAGTGGTAGTGCGCGGTTGCGTAATTCGGATTCAGCTCGATGGCGCGTTCGTATTCCTTCTCTGCAACTTTCCAATTCCAGTCATACGTGTGCAGGATGTTGGCCAGAACGGCATGGCCTTCTGCCAGATCGGGGTCAATTTCTAATGCTCGCAGTGCAGACGCTCTGGCTTTCGGGTAGGCTATATTTGGATCCACCGAACTGTAGTAACAGGGAACCGAGATGCACTGCGCCAATTCGGCATGCGCTGGAGCATAGGCGGGGTCCATCTCTATCGCCTGCCGTAGGTACTCGACTCCACGTCTGAATCCTTCCGTACTTCTCTTCTCCAACCACCTGCGGGCTCGCACGTACAATTGGTAGGCCTCGATGTTCTCGGTGTAACGCTTGACTAAACGTTGTTCGGCTTCCCCGGTCATCTTCAGGCGTAGATTGCGAGAAACCTCACGGGATATGCTGTCCTGCACGACGAAGAGTTCCGTGAGATCGCTGTCATACTGATCTCCCCAGATCTCCTCCCCGTTCGTCGTATCCAACAGATCCACGTGCAATCGCAATTTGTTTGCGCGTTGCCAGATCCTTCCGGTGAGCACCGCTCTTACGCAAAGCTTTCTGCCGATGGCCAGAGGGTCGCTCTGGCCACTGCTTTCACTGGCTGCGCTCCTCCATGAGATCACGCGTAGATTGGGCATCTGGGAGAGACCGTGAATTATGCTTCCCGGAATTCCGATCGACAGATAGTCCATGTCCGGATCGGAACTGGCAGTTTCGAAAGGAAGGACTGCGATGGAGTCGAGCGACGCATCTGCGCTTCGCACCTTGGAGGGCGACTCTTCAATGGGAGCGATAAAACGATATCCGCGCCGCGGCAGAGTTTCTATGAAACGTGGCGTTTCGGTGGTATCCCCAAGCGCTTCCCGCAGCCGCTTGATGGCGTTGTTAATGCCGTGATCGAAATCAACGAAGGTATCGGACGGCCAAATCTTCTGGCGCAGGTCTTCGCGCGCAACGATCCGGCCCGGTTGTTCCAGCAGAATCCGAAGAATCTGAAGAGGCTGCTCCTGCAGACGGATCCTGACTCCGTCTTTGCGCAGTTCTCCAGCATGCGGGTCCAATTCGAAACCCGCGAAGCGAACCGGGTCAGTCGACGATCGGAAGCCCCCCATTCAAAGCCCCAAGCAGCCAAGAGAGTTTAGCACCAGTGGCTTGTAGCCCATAGCCCGCAAATCTCTTACTTCGACCGGGCGTGAGAGACACAGGAGCACCTCAGGAGAGATGTCCGGGATTTACTCGCCGAAGAGCATTTGCGATAACAGCACGCAACCTGGGGTGAAGTCCGGGGGTGGACTTCAAGGCGCAAATCTCAGGTAGGCGCGCGTCCTGACACCAAGAGGAGCGCCCGCCTCCATCTTCCCGATAGCGCGACAACTCTCGAAGGAGAATCTCTATGAAGACCAGTATTTTGCGTACCCTGCTGGTGCTGGGCGTGGCCTTGGCAGCCACTCTTGTGCCCTTTCAGGCGAATGCGGCTCAATGTTCCACCGCCTCCACGGCGGGGAACTGGGCTTACACCTACACCGGTACCATCTTCACTCCCGCGGGTCCGTTGCCTGCGGCGTCGGTAGGCCACTTTCACCAGGACGCAAGGGGGAACATCACCGGCAGTCAGGCCCGCAGTGTAGCCGGCCAATCCGGGGCGGAGGACATTTCGGGAGCGATTTCCGTCAACAGTGATTGCACGGCGTCGGCGACTATTGATGTTCTGGTGAACGGGGCGTTGCAGCGGACTGCCGCGCTCGCTGTGGTGTTTGACAACAGCGGAAACCACATGCGGGCAATTTTTCAGTCATTGATTCTGCCCGATGGCACTACCAACGTTCCGGTGGTCATCACCATCGACGGGAACCGGGTGATCTCCAGGAATTGACAGTGTGGGGCAGGTCAGGGCAACTCGCCTGCCCCTGTTTTCGCAGGAGAGAACCAAATTCCAACCGATAAGGAGGCAATATGCGAACGCTAATTCGGAAGACCTATCTGCTGGCTCTGATGTGGACCCTCGGCGGTTTCCCTTTGGTCGCACATGCTGGAATCCTCCATGAGAACTGCAATGGCACCAGAGGGCTGACGCGGATTCAGAACGCCATCAACATCCTCCAGCGAAGCGGATCGGAGGGGTCCAATACCATACTTGTTTCCGGCGCCTGCAAGGAGAACATCACAATCCAGAGCATGGACAACCTGACCCTGACAGCCGAGAACGGAGCATCCATCACCGATTCGTCCAATGGCAATCTCGACCTGATCGACATCTTCGATTCGCGGCGTGTTTCCGTCAACGGTTTTACCATCAACGGCGGCGCGAACGGTGTGGTCTGTGCAGACGCCAGCCTTTGCCGGCTGAGTGGAAATACGGTTCAGGGATCGTCCGGCTATGGCGTGATCGTCAGCAGTTCCCATGCGAGCTTGAACGGCGATACGCTCCGCGACAATGCAGGTCGCGGATTATCCATCATCAATGGCGGTGAGGTAGCCGATGCCACGGCTATTAGCGTGCAGGGTAGCTTCGACGGGATCGTGTTGAACACTCGTGGCACCTTGACCTTGTCGAGTTCCACAGTGCAAGGGAACCAGAATCGCGGCATCTTGGCGACCACGTCATCGACAGTTCGGCTTCTGGGCTCGACTGTTACGGGAAATGGCGGCGATGGGATTCGCTTGCAGCAGAGTTCTCAAGCTCGCTTCGATAGTTTTGCCGGCGTCAACGTCATCACAAGTAATGGCGGGGCTGGAGTCAGCGTGGGCGACCTCTCATTCGCGTTCTTCGACGCCGACAGCAACGTGACAAGCAATGTGGGTGGCACTGACGTGGTTTGTGTACCCCAGTTCAGTGCTACTCGTGGCGCTCTAACCAATCTCTCGGGCGGAACTACGAACTGTGTTGAACCCTAGCCAACACGCTTGAACGAAGGCATTTGTGGGCGGGTCGAAGAGAGGCTCGACGCCACCCGCCCAGTTTGAAAGACAATTTATTGATTCCCAAGCTCCAAAAAGTTGTATGATGCGCGGCCATGCAGGCCTGAAGGTGATCGAATCCCATTGCAAACCCGTTAGGAGGACCTATGAAGTTACGCAACCTCGTCGGGCCCCTTCTTTGCTGGTTGATTTGGTCTTCAGTAGTATGCGCCCAGAGCGCTAGCGTCTCCGGCGACATACGAGGAACCGTCAGTGATCCATCGGGTGCCGTTTTACCAAGAGTTACCGTCACTGCGCTAGACCCTCAGACCGGTTTCCAGCGTACAGCGCTCACCGATGCGACGGGTCAGTTCCGCCTGACCGGGCTGCCGCCGGCAGCGTACAACGTGACCGCCACAGCATCCGGCTTCACCACAGGAGTTCGAAAGCGGGTCGACGTTTCCATCGGCCAAACGACTGTCTGCGATTTCCAGCTACGAGTGTCCTCAACCGCCGTTCAAATTGAGGTGACAGATTTGCCGGCTCTGGTGGAGTCGGAAAAAGGCAGCCAGGCCAACAGCGTGTCTGAACGCTATATCGCCGATTTGCCGATTGACCGCCGCGACTACCTTTCATTCACCTTGCTTATGCCTGGCGTCAGTAACGCCAACGCACTGGCCGATAATGCTGACTTCCGCGTGAAACAGACGCCGCAAAGCGGTCTCTCGTTCTACGGAAGCAATGGCCGTGGCAACAGCGTCACGATGGATGGCGGTGAGGCCAATGATGACGCGGGCGGCGTGCGGTTGAATGTCAGCCAGGATGCGGTGCGGGAATTTCAGATTAACCGAAGCAACTACTCCGCCGAGTTGGGGAGCGCTAGCGGCGCATCAGTCAACATCGTGACCAAGTCAGGTACCAACAGCGTGCGCGGCAGCCTGTATAGCTTCTTCCGAAATGACGCGATGGATGCCCGCGACCCGTTTGCGTTCAGTCCAGCGCTCGCGCCGGATCCGAGCTTCGCAAATTTTAATCTTGATGCCACCGGCGCACCCATTAAGAACTCGCTAAACCGGCAGCAATTCGGTGGCACTCTGGGTTTTCCAATCCAGAAGGACAAAACTTTTCTGTTTGTTGGCTACGAAGGTCTGCGCTCCGATGCGCAGGATTCGGTGCCGTTGCTGACCCACAGCAAAATCTTCGGCCCAACTGATGGCCAGCAACTCATCGCGGGAAGACTGACCGCGCTAGGAAACGCTACCCAGGTTCCTTGCTTAAGTGGTCCGGTGGGCGCCGCGGTTGCCGCCGAGTTAGGATTCTCCCCGCCCAACCCGGTTACGATGCTGCCTGCCGCCACCTGCGCAGCGGTGTTGAACGGGGCGCTAACCGAGAACCCGGCTGCCAGTCCGCTTGATGCATTCCTCGTCAGTCAATTTGAGAAAGACGGCGGCTTGTTTCCGTTTCCCATCCGGCAGCACAGTGCGACGGCTCGCCTCGATCACCGGTTCGGTAGTCGTGATCAGATGGCGTTGCATTACAGCTTCGCGCACCTGAAGGAGTCCGACCCCGATGTCCAGGCCCTCATTGGTTATTCGCGTGGATCCTCAGTATTGAACTGGGACAGCACGCTACAAGGATCATGGTTCCATCAATTCAGCCCGACCTTAGTGAACGAAGCCCGAGTGCAGTGGAACAGGTATCAGTTCAATGTGGACACGAACGATCAAGGCGGACCGGGCTTGGACGTGCAAGGCTACGGATTTTTCGGGCGAGGCATCTTCCTGCCGAGCCATACGACTGCGCGACGCTATGAGTTGACCGACAACATCACCTACATTCGCGGTCACCACTCCATGCGGATTGGTTTTTACGAACTGCTGCGCGGAAACAACACCGTGTCAGACACGTTCTTCGCAGGGCGCTTCGAATTTCTCGATCTCCCGGGCCAGTTGCTCAGTCCATGCCTGGAGGTGCCGGCAGCGTGCAATCTGGCAACGACTGCGTCATCCAGCATCAGCACTCTCCAATCGTGGGGTTATGGCCTACCCGCGTTTTATGAACAGGGATTCGGAAATCCGCAGTATGGCGCCACTAGGCCATTCACGGCCGCTTACTGGCAGGACGCCTGGCAGATCGGCCACGGCTTTACCCTGAACTATGGTCTGCGCTATGAATTGGATTCGCAGTCCGGACCACTTAATACGTACAAGAAGAATTTTGCCCCGCGTGTCTCGTTCGCATGGGATCCGTTTGGCGACCATCAAACGGTGGTTCGTGGCGGATACGGGATTTATTATTCCCCAATCTATTTTCAGATTCCCGATGTCGTGAAGACACTGGGCAACATCAACGGCACGCGTCAGATTGCCAACGCCCTGGTCTCGATTCTGGGCGTACCCGGCAGCCCCAATCCGTACCTTAATTCCGCGGCAATCTACCAGGTCCTGTTTGCGCAGGGAAAGATTCTGTGCGGGCCGCCTCCCGCCGGTCAGAATGGCTGCATCTCTGCGTCAGACCTGGCAGCACCTCCCATTAATCTGCAGATTAACAACACCGGTCCGCTGCCGCCTGGAACAGTTCTCTTCTTCGGCCAGCCTGATTACCGCAATCCCCAATCGCAGCAGGCTTCGCTGGGAGTGGAACGTCAGATCGGAGCCGGGCTGTCAGTTTCCGCCAACTACATTTATGTCCACACCACTCACTTGCCGTGGGCCATCGACAAGAATCTGCAGCCGGGAGCGCCCTTTGCAACAAGCCCGTATGGATATTCGTTTCAAAATTGGGGGGATCCGTCGTGCCTGACGAATCCACAGTGCTTTGCAGATCCGACTCGCACGATCTTGCAGAACAATGAGTACGCGTCCGTGGCAAAAGCCGTTTATCACGGTGGAATTCTTGAGATTAAGAAGCGGTTCACAGATCGCTTCACTCTGTTGGCCAACTACACCTACAGTAAGGCCATCGACAATTCCACGGATTTCAACAGCGATTACGCCGCGTTCAATGAAGTGGATCTGCGAGGAGACCGAGCGCTATCGGATTTTGACCAGCGCCATAAGGTCGTGATTGCCGCCGTCGTAGACAGTCCGTGGGTACATTCCAGGCTGCTGTCGGGCTTTGAATTGTCTCCGGTGTTGACCTATAACAGTGGTCATCCCTTCAATCTCCTGGCCGGTGCCGACGTCAACGGTGACAATCACTTCACTAACGACCGTCCACCCGGGGCACCTCGCAACAGCGGCCTGGGGCCCAATTTCGTGTCCTTCGATATGCGCATGGGACGCAGCATCAGCCTTGGCGAGCAACGCAGCCTGCGATTCACGGCGGAAGGATTCAACCTGGCGAACCGGACCAACTTTGCGAGAGTCAACAATATTGTGGGCGCTGCTTTCGCGCCGCCATTCGACGTGCACGGGATCGCGGGTCTTTCCCCGAGTCAACCTCTCGGCTTCACCGCAGCGATGCCGAAGCGGGAAATCCAACTCGGACTGCGCTTCGAATTTTGAGCGAGCAGGCCGCGCCGGGCAATTCCCCGGACTTGATTCGCAGAGGTCACGATGGGCACGGAAGCGATGGAGCAGCCGGGTTACGCCCTGGGACATTCCGAGCACGAACTCGCGCGTCTCAGTCGCCAGGGCCAAATATTCTTGCCGTTCACTCGCCAGCTCTTCGACCAGGCTGGAATTGGCTCGGGCATGCACGTTCTCGACGTAGGCTCTGGCGCTGGAGATGTATCCCTTCTGGCGGCGGAACTTGTGGGTCCAGAGGGCAGAGTGGTCGGAGTCGATTGCGCGGAAGCAGCTGTTGCATGGGCAACGGCGCGCGTCCGGTCCCAGCAGATCGAGCACGTGGACTTTCTCGTGGGCGATCCAGCAATAATAGAGTTCGGCCAGCAGTTCGACGCGATCGTTGGCCGGTTTGTACTGATGTACTACCCTGATCCGGTCGCCGCAGTCCGTACTTTGGCGCGACATCTTCATCCGAACGGCGTGATGGTGTTCCAGGAATTCGATATGGAATACCTTGGCACCCATCCCGCTGCTCCGACCTTCGAGCGTGCGGCAGAGTGGATGAGGGCGGCTTTTCGTGCCACCGGCGCGCGAATCCGACTAGGCGCAGAGTTGTATCCAGTCTTCGTGTCTGCGGGCCTGCCGCGGCCTTCATTGCGGATGGATATCCTGATCGGTGGCGGAGCAGAGTTCCAAGGTTACGGTCTTCTCGCGGCAGTACTGGAGAGTCTCATTCCAGTTATGGAGCAGCTGGGGATAGCCACGGCCGCGGACATCAATTTTGCGACGCTTGCAGAGCGGATGCGTGATGAGGTGGTTGCCGCGAAAGGCGTCGCCCTTTCCCCAGCGCTCATCGGAGCATGGTGCCGGGGAACTTCGCTCGGCTGATACCTTGTTGCACCGATGCGCGAAACCGCGGTAAGGAACGCCGGACGCCAGGACCGCCGCCGGTGGCATCACCTGCGCGAACCCGGAAGCAGCAAACGATTGTTCCTCCGCAGACGGGCAGTCAGCATACGCACCAATAATCGTGAACTCTAATGCAGTCGCGAAGCCAAACGGGTGGCGCTTTACACATGCGTGCGTACAAGTGATCAGAGTCCCGAAAGCCAGCGGCAGGATCTGGTCCGAGCGGGCCACAACCCATTGCAATTCTGTTTTAAGCCGCTTACAAGCGAATCCGATCTTCGGCTACGGTTTCTATGGTTTCTTCCATTAGCAGCAGTTCCACTGAGAATAGTATCAGCCGTATAGTGCCGGCCGGGTTCTTGAGAATGCTCGACATTGGTTGGTTCCTCTCTCATGCTTCTACTTTACCGGGCCCAAATATCGATCGAGCCAATTCAGAGTTTCTTTGATCAACTCAGTTCTCGGAGTGTCGTGGCCGGTATCGTAAACCACGCGGCGCTTGTGTTCTTTGGGCGCCCCGAGCATGTGGAACATGGGTTCCTGTGAGGTGTCAGGCGGGTATACGAAATCGTAACGACCATTCAACATCAGGACGGGGGCCGTGACTCGCGGTGCAAAGTTAAACTGGTCGACTTCGGGAGAAGGCTTTTGCATGTAAAATCCGGGGCAATCGAGGGCTAGCAGCCCGTGGCAGAAGTGGTTTTGTCAGCGTGCCGCGAACCAGATAACAATGGTGACGCGCACGACAGGTGAGGGCCGCACATCGGCGACTGTGGGCTTTCTGGTTCAGCGCGCTCCAGGGTTGCGATCCACAACTGCAATCCCATCAGCAATGCTTCGGCCGAGTATCCCTGCCAGCCGCGCGGCGTGCCCTTTCCCGACCACTGCCGCATCACCAGCGACAGATTGAATCCACCCATGTGAATCAGCACGCGCTTATAAACATTTTGTCGCCCGCGCAAGTACACACGTCGCATGCCTCCCGTTTCATAGGCGTGGGCGAAACTGCGTTCCAGAAACTCTCCGCGGCGGCGCAGCAGCTGTTTCCCGTGCTCGCCGTGAATGCGCCGCCGGTTGCTGTACACCGCCTGCTGCGCTTCCGGCTTATTCTGCCAACGACGCCGTCCACGATCGGGTTCCGAGACGTAAGTTCGAACTTCTGCTTCCGCCAGCGCCGTCAGCGTGTCGTTGCTGTGATATCCCTTGTCGGTCACGGCTTCGACCGGGCCTTCCGGATGCACTCGTTCCCCGACTTCTTCGTTATTCGTGGTGCAGGCCACTTCCGCGATGTGTTCCCCCGCCTGCGGCAAGGTCTCCAGAATCGTCTCGGTGTCGCCCGCAGCGCCACCCGTCACCGTCACTGCCACCACCGCTCCGGTCTCCAGATCCACCGCATGCTCCGCCTTGTAGGCCAAGTGCGTGCGCCCGTCCTTCAACTGCGTGATCTCCGCCTCTGGGTCATGCGGATTCACCCAATCATCGTTCGATCCCTTTTTCGCCCGCTTGCGATCCAACTTCGCCAACTGCTCCCGCGTCGGCGTTGCGATTCCCGATTCCTCCGCCAACCGCCGCAGAAACTCTTCGTAGCCCTCGCCCGTATCCCGCCGCACAATCGAGCGCATGGCCGCGTTCGCTTCCAGCGTCGTGGCATCGATACCCACGGTCTTGCCCTGGAGCAGCCCTTTCTCGGCCAGCAATTCCAACACCCAGCGGAATACCGCTTGATGCGTTTCCAAATCGATCAGCCGCCGCGTCCGTGAAATCGTCGAGTGATCTGGTGGCGCCTCGCTCAGTCTTAGATCCAGAAAGTGGCGTAGCGCCAGCGAATCCGCCGCCCGCCACGCGATGCCACGCTCGCCTTCGATCCCTTCGAAATATCCAATCAGTAGCAAGCGGAAATACCGCCCCGGCGTCAACGACGGACGCCCCATCGCCTCAGCGTAGAAGCGCTCACACTGCCCTTCCACGAACGCGTCGAACCCTCGCGCCTCCAGCACTTGGTTCAACCGCTGGTAGAACGGATGCGCCACCGTCCGCGGCAACTCGCTGTGCGCCACCCAAAACTCTTCCTGCTGCTGCCGCTGCTTCCGTCGTCGTCCCATCGCCATGCCCGCAGTGTACGCACTCTGGCTGTGGACCACCCATCTTTATTGCGAATACGAATCCAGACTTTCACCACGGACTGCTAGAGCACAAAGTAATTCCGCGAATTACATTTTCGTTGTGGCTTCGGGGTTTCTTTGTGATCCGGGCGATTCTGGTAGTTGCCCGGCTGTTGCGAAGTCAGAAAATGGCGAAAGCTACGAAATCAGTGGTGCCGGGACTTTCGACGCTCAGAAAAAATCGATCAAAGCAGCCGGAACGTTCAATCGCAGGTCAGCGAATGGAAGTGTGATCGAGACGGGCGCGTGGACGGCGAGTGATTTGGTTTCCTTCGGCTCCTGTGGCATAGCTCCAACCGCGCTCATGCAAAAAGGATCTCCGTTCGGTCATCTACAAATTGTCCCTAAACACTTACCTCTAGGCTTGCGCCCGTTGCCAACTGGCGGACTTGCCGTTTTCCGTATCCTCCTTATATCGCTGTCGGGAACAACAAAAACTGCAATGCTGCGAGTCAACTGTGCATTGGGAGAGGTGCCCCGCGAACGCACGGTGGAAGGCATTCGTCTGACTGTTGAGGGCAATCGGACCGAATTCTCGGAAGAAGTGAGCGGTCACGTGATCTTTCTCTCCACACGATCGGAAATAAGTGAGCCTCCGAAGCCAAGGCCGATGTTAGACACACCGGAAACCAACCAACTGCCGAGCAATTAGTCGGCCTGACACTGCGGAGGTGTCGGGCAATTAGGGCCAAGAATTAAGTGATATCGCATGATTGGGTCCCTGTGTAAGGAACTCGGCGAAGCTACAGGGTCGCCTGACCAAAGAACTTCAGGGAATCACCTCTGCCTTGGCTGCATGCGGCGCGTCATACAGAAATCCCATACTCAAAACACCAAATATAGCAACGTTGCTACATTGCAACACAAACAGGACTTCGCCCGAGGCCGACTCCTTGTCCAAGCTAGGGAGCGAGAAAAGACGAAACGACCAAACCGGCGGCGTGAAGATGCGTTGGAAAGAAATTAAGATAAAAGAGAATTAGAAGAAGCCGCATCACCGGCTGCGTTTACACTGGGTTTGCCATTCGGCATCATGATGAGATTGAATCGACGAAAATTTCTACAATCTTCTGGCGGCGCTCTGGCGATCGGCGTGGGCATCCGGGGCGCGGCGCTGGCAAGCGGCGGTGCGCGGCCCGCATTTTCCGAAACAACAAGCTTCATTCCAGCTATTGCGGCCGATGAGGGTAAAAAGCCGCTGCGACTCGGGCTGATCATAAACGTCGGGAAAGATCCTGATGCTGCCCTCTCCAAGGTCCACGAACTTGGTATGCCGACTGCCCAGATCTTCGTGGATGAATTCGAAATGAATCTTGTCGGCCCGCTTCGCCAGTCGCTCGAGAAGTATCAGATCGAGGCGACATCGCTTGTGGTGGGTGGACCGGGAAAAGAAGTGTGGGATTTTTATGAAGGGCCCCTAACCATCGGCCTCGTTCCTAAAGCCACGCGCGCAGCACGCATTGCGCATCTCAAGAAAGCCTCAGATTTCGCCAAGCGGTGTGGCATGATCGCGGTGCAGACGCACTGCGGGTTTATTCCCGAAAATCCAAATGACCCCGTCTATGCGGAAACCGTGGCGGCGATTCGAGAGGTCGCTACATATTGCAAGCGCAACGGGCAGAACTTCCGCTACGAGACCGGCCAAGAGACTCCCATCACGCTCGTTCGCGCGATGGGTGATGTTGGGGTGGATAATCAGGGCGTTAACTTCGATCTCGCCAACTTGATTCTGTATGGGAAGGCTAATCCCGTCGATGCCATTGAACTGCTCGGCCCGTACGTGCAAGGGATTCATGCCAAAGATGGCGTGTGGCCGATGAACCCCAGGCAACTTGGGGAGGAAGTTGCCATCGGCAAAGGCAAAGTGGATTTTCCTCGTATTATCGAGCGGTTGAAGCAGCTCAACTATCGCGGCGCGGTCACCATTGAGCGGGAGATTTCCGGACCGCAACAACTCGAGGACGTTCGAGCGGCAAAAATGTATTTAGAAAAATTGATCGGATAGCTTGGGAGGGCACATGCTAGTTGATCCAGAGAAGCCAACTCTATCAAGTGATGTTACCCGGCGAAAATTTATCGCCGTAGCAGCGGGAACGGCCGGGGCGATGTTGATCAACCCCAGCCTGGTCCGCGGTACCGCAGCCAATTCAGCGGTGCGCGTAGGTTTGCTGGGCTGCGGTGGCCGCGGGACTGAGGATGCGACAAACCTCGTCGATACGGGCGGCACTCGCGTGGTTGCCCTTGGCGATATGTTCCAGGATCAACTGGACATCGCGCGCAAACATTTCGATGACATGCAACAAGGTAAAGGATACACAGCACTGGACGCGTCACAGCTTTTTGTTGGGCCCGATGCGTACCAGAGGATTGCCGCCTCCAAGGAAGTAGATGCCATCGTCATAGCTACTCCGCCGTACTACCATCCTCAACACCTGGAGGCCGTCGTCGCCGCCAAGAAACACGTTTATCTAGAGAAGCCGGTGGCTGTCGATGTTCCGGGCGCACTCAAGGTGATGGAAATTGGCAAACGCGCGGACGGCAGGCTGAGCCTCGATGTGGGATTCCAAATCCGCGACTGCCCTCCCTTTGTGGAGTTGGTGAAGCGCATACACAATGGGGCGCTCGGCACCATCGTTTGCGGCGAGGCGCATTATCTGGCGGGTTACATTGATAGACCGGCTTGGCTCAATGCATCGCCTGTCGAGCGGCGACTACGCAACTGGATTTACGACCGAACGCTATCCGGCGACATCATCGTGGAGCAGAACATTCATGTCATTGATATCTGCAACTGGATTCTAAAGGACCATCCACTGAAAGCTTCCGCAACGGGAGGACGCCAGGGGCGTCCGGCCAATGATGGCGATGTCTACGGAAATTACAACGTCGTATTCCATTACCCCAATAACGTGGACGTCACGTTCAGCTCAACTCAATTTGCTAAAGGCTGGTGGGATGTGACCGAACGCTTTTTCGGCACAAAAGGCACCTCGCAATCTCCTTACACTGGGCCGCTGGGCATTTGGGGTGACGAACCGTGGCAACACCCTCTTTCTACAAAGCCGGGAACTGCGCCGCAGAGCTTTTCGGTAACAGGAAACTTTACTTCCAACCTGGAACTTGCCGACCAGGAAAAGAAAAAAGCGTTCGTGGAGAGTATCACCAGCGGGACCTTTCACAATCAGGCGGCGAAGGGTGCGGAATCCGCGTTGTCGTGCATGATGGCGCGTACGGCGGCCTATACCGGTCGAGAGGTAAGCTGGGACGAAACCTTGAAATCCAAAGACGTTTGGGATCCCAAGATTGACTTGAATAAGTTAGGTTGAGGTGCAGATGCGTCGTTCACGTCGCGAGTTTCTGAAATCGTCGGTAAGTACCGCATGTGCAGCAGGTATTAGCTCCGCAGCGCTGGACCGATCCCTTTCAAGCGGGGCAGTTGGTCCAGCCCGCGCACCGTCTTCGCCGTTTTCCTTCAAGAAGGGCCTGGTTTTCGACATGTTGCCGGAGAAACTCAGTTATGGCGACCGATTCAAACTGGCGCGAGATGCCGGCTTTGAAATCGTGCAGGCACCCACGGAACCTGATGTCGGCAAAGCCGAGGAGATCAAGAAGGCTGCCGATTCGGCGGGCATCCGGATTGACTCCGTGATGAACATGGACCATTGGAAATATCCCCTGTCCTCGAGTAACCGTGAGGAAGTGGAGAAGAGCCTTGCCGGAATGCGGACGTCATTACACAATGCGAAGCTTTGGGGCTCCGATGCGGTTTTGCTCGTGCCAGCCGTAGTCGACGCGAATACTTCTTATCATGACGCGTGGGATCGGTCTCACAAGGAAATTCGCGGGCTTATTCCACTCGCGGAAGAGCTCAAAGTAACTATCGCGATCGAGGAGGTCTGGAACAAATTCCTGCTCAGCCCTCTCGAGATGGCGAAGTACATCGACGAATTCCAGAGCCCCCGCATAAAAGCCTGGCTCGATGTAGGGAATGTTGTGTTGTACGGCTATCCACAGGACTGGATTCGCACCCTTGGGAAACGGATCGTGAAGGTTCACCTCAAGGATTTCAAACGCAAAGAAGATGGATACGCTTGGGTGAATCTTGGTGAGGGCGATGTGGATTGGAGCGCCGTGCGGCAAGCCTTTGCTGACATCGGTTATTCGGGCAGCGTGATCGCCGAACTTGATGGGGGCGACGAATTGTATCTGCGCGACGTGAGCCGGCGCATCGACCGCTTACTTCTGGGTAGGGCTGAGTAGGGCAGGCATCACCAGCTAGACGCTCTCACGAACACCGGAAATAATCTCCAAGTGGGTCGATCGTTCTCGACAGTTTTTCAGCCAGGAAAAAAAGGAAGCGCCCCGGGGCTCATTTGAGTCACGGGGCGCTTTCAGTGGATCGTTGAGGGGGAATGGAAGTCCGGCTGATTGTCGGCCATCCGTGACTGTTTGCGTCCCTTCGTTTTAGAGAACCCCTGTGTGTCGCAGGTGGGCTAGTGCCAAGATGCCTTGCAACCTGCGAACCGCTTGATGGCTACGGTCTTCGGAGCCTTGGTCACTCAATACAGTGATGGTTCAATTATGTTGACGCATTCGGTCGGAGTCAAACCTCAACTATTATCGTCGGCTCCGACGACCTTCTGTACTGCGCATTCGTATTGTTAACTGCAAGTAAGACCTGCAAAGTACACATTGATTACAGATACCGAGAGTGTACTGTGAGTTTACAGGCAATTTGCTTTAACACAAACTCAAGCTGAATGGACATGCTGATTATTATTGCAGCATCGTTCGCGTCGGTATTCAGAAACCACCGCGATGAGTGCAAGTCCCTCTAGCCCGCATTATGCATGAAGCTCAGCCTGGCTGCGGATATGGGGCGGAAAGTGGGTAGAGATCCGGCAGGTGGGCTTGGTATGGCGAAGGTTTGCGGAGTTCCGACGCCTTGGAGGCCGATCGCCGGATTGCAGAGACAGTTGTGCCACAGTCGTCTTCTGGTGCGGGGTATTGTTGCTGAGTGTTTTGGT
>JAIQFH010000044.1 GCA_020073385.1 Terriglobia bacterium
TGCGGCGGCGGGGAGAGCTGTTGGAACGCAGCTTCGCGCACGCCTATGAGACCGGAGGGATGCGACGCGTGTACTTGCGAGGACGGGAGAATGTTCTCAAGCGCGTACTGATCCACATGGGCGCACTCAACCTGTCGCTGGTGATGCGGCAGTGGCTGGGAAAAGGCACGCCTCGCGGCTGGCAGGGATTCTCGGCCGACGCACCACTGACTGGGCTGCAATTTTGGATCGCGATCCTGGGTGCCATTCAGGAAAGCACATCGCTACCGACGCCCAGATCCCCAGACTGTCCTGCGGTTCGCCACTGTGATTCAACCCGCGGCGCAGTGACAAAAACTACTTCCGCCACGGACTGCTAGGGGAGGGGCGCACAGCGCTGTGCCCGCTCCCCCGCTCCGGTACGACTCACTTCGTGAGGGTGAAATCTGCTTTACCCGCACCCGACACTGTCACCGGCTTGGATTGATTCTTGGCACCTTCATGCCAAGCAATCACGGTGTAACTGCCATCCGGCACATCCTTGATCTTGTAATTGCCGCTGTCGTCCGTCTCGGCGAAATACGGCGTTGGACTGACAATCACATATCCCGTCATTTCCGGATGTACATTGCACAACACCGGCACAACCCCAGCCTTAGCGAACGTGAAAGGACGTTTTTCACCTTTGGGCCAGGTTCCGAGATTGTGCCCCGCTTTCTTGTCACCACTGATCGCGGTCCAAAAAGCGTTGTGTTGCACGGTATCGCTGTTCAGGAACTCCACCGTTGTTCCCTGTTGAATCACCATGATGTGAGGGGAAAACATGAGTCCCTTTTGGTCCATGACCGGATGGTCCTTGGGAGCCGGAAACGTCTTGCCAGCAATGGCATCGACGTAAACCACCGACTTCCCCTTCATGCCGGTGACTTTGCCTTCGATGTCACCCGCCAGCGCCGCCATGCTCGACGCGACCACCATTGTGATCAACGCGCATGCTCTCAACTTCATTGTGCTTCTCCTTTGCACTTCCCATCGATAGATATCCAGCTGTCGTTAGAAAAGGAATCGCGCAACCAGATAGACGGTGTTGTTACTACTGGCGTTGCGGCCCGCCGCATCGTAGTTAATGTTGCCGCCATTGAATCGTGTGTACCCGGTGTATTGCGCGGAGAGTTCCAGGTTCTGCCACGGCCAGTACGCGAAGTTCGCGATATAGCCTGAGCTTCTGGGATCGCCATTGGCGCTTCCGCTCACATCACCCGATGGATAAAGAAACGGATCGACCGTTCCGTGAGTATCGAACCAGCCGAATGTACCTGATGCGCGATTGCCGAAATGGTATTCGGCATTCGCCATCAAAGTATTCAGATGGTGGCTGCCCGCAGAAGCCGCCTCCAGAGCTGCCATTGCGGCGAGGTTCGAATTCTCACGAATGTAGGTTCCACGCAGCGAAAGCACGTCGGTTCTGAACAACGTACGATCGATCTGCGCGTCCACAGCCCAGTCTGTGAAGTCATCCTCGAGGCCGGTGATCGCCCCGGGACTGGACCGCATGTGCATACCGTAGGTGCCAAACTCGTATTGCGTTTTCCCCGTGAGCTGCTGCCATGCCACGCGCCAGTAAGGTGCAAGACCGCGAACGTTAAATCCGAAATCAGTACCCGAGTTCGGTTGTGAAGCCCCGACGTGTTGTGAGCGGTAGAGCGCAGCGTCGAGGTACAGGTGGTTATTCCACATGGCATATCCGCCGACGCCCGCGACATCTTGTCCCAAGCTCGCGATGATTGGGGCAGCCGTGGGAGTGGGTGCCCAGTCATCGGCGACCCACGAGTAACCCCATGCTGGCGTGGTGTTCCACAGGTCCTCTATCGTAGGACCGTTGTTGGCATCCAGTCCGAACACCAGTTCCTTGCCACCGAGCATGGTCTTATTCGCGTATCGGACATCTGTGTTGTCGATGCCGAAATGATCGTCTTGTACGTCATAAGTGACTTGAACGAAACTGCCAACATGGGTTGTCCACCTTCCCGCCAGAAACAAGGACACATCCTGCGGCAACTCAAGACTGCCGTTCTGGGTTCCAGGCACCGGGGACTTCGTCGACGTAAATGAAGTTTCGAACATAGCAGAGAGCGGTAGAGAAGCAAGTAGATCGAGCGCCGCGCGCTTCTTTCCCGCATCGGCCGTTACAACTTTTGTCTCATCCGCTCGATCCACATAACCCAGCAGCTTGAACCTTCGTCCAGCCGGATTTAGCTCGGGAGGCGTGTAATGGCAACCGCTACAAGGTAAGCCCGTCTGTCGGGCAAAGCTTGGAACAGCCCTGAGGCTGGGAGGATTCACTGTCGCAAATAGCACAACCATGACAGGAACTACCGCTCCGAATAACACCGTCACTTTTTTCATCTTAGGTTTCCTCTTGTCTCCTTATTTCTCTATTCCGTCCCGGAATACCGGGAGTCTTGCCTCGCCGTCTAATCAACCTGTCGTGATCTCGACACTTATCCCTGAAAGCGCTTCCAGCAATTTGGGAGACGGGCCTGGGGAAGAAACCGGCTGGCACATCGTGCCAGACGGTCAGGTAGCCTCAAGAAAGCAAGCCGCCCACGCCGCACTCACACGGTTTCGGTCAATCTCACTAGTAGTGATTAAGGGGAGAAGACCCGAACACAACAGGAAGGGTCAACGCAGTTATGCCACAAGTTCACTTGTAAGATCAATACGAGAGCGCAGGAAGGTTGTAAATAACTTGTAAGATTTGTGGCGTTCCGTGCAAATTGTGAATAACTTGTAACGTCAGTAGTTGTCTCGCGCAATTATCGGGCTGTCAGTCTGACTTCCTGTTCGTCCGCTTGCCCATGCTCTCCTAGAAGCAAACCGATAGCGTCACGCCTTCCGCACTACCCGTCCATTCACGGGGTGCACACAGGCCAACGGAAACTTTCGCGCCCAAGGATGCAGAAAACGTTGAAGCGCGAGCACGGCGCTCAAAACCTGTGCCGATGAGCACAATCGCCACGCTCACCAATCGTTGTCATGAGAACTCGAAGCGAGTTTACAAGAATTTTACGCCCGGCAAACATCGTCATTGTCGCAGAGCAAGAAGATGAAACTGAAGTGCGTTAATGTGCACACGGAACGTGTAGGTAGCGCGCAGCGATCCCAGGATTCATCTTCCATAACTCGCGCGCTCCAGCGGGAAAGATTCTCAGGCGATGAAGAGTTTAGTACTGGTTTGTGTATTGGCAGTCTCTGCGGTGGGTCAGTCAGCTGACACTAAAGCTGTTCAAGTAACACCTGTGGCGGGCGAAAGCTGGCTCAATCACCTCCATCGGGCCTTTGAAGAAACCAGCATGGGCAAGACCGGCCGCTTAGGTCCTCCTACTTCCACCGGCGACGAGGGAACAACGGGCTGGCAACTGCGTCCGGCGGTCGACTCCACCAAACGAACCGTGATCCTGCACGGTGCGGATCTCTATCGGCTGAATTGCCGGGGATGTCACGGCGAATTCGGCCTCGGCGTGCCTCCAGAAATCAACTCTGTCATCAACCCAACGAGATCAACGTCTACCCAACTCGTTATGGAGCGAATGAAGAATCTGGGCATGGACATGAGCCGGGCGGACGCGGCACAGCTCGCCAATCAGTCGAAGGCCGCCTTGCTGCAACGACTGCATCAGGGGGGCACGGACATGCCTCCGTTTCCGCACCTGAGCGAACCCGAGGTCCATGCCATTGTCGCCTATCTCAAGCAGTTGGCTGAGATCCCTGGCGCCGAAAAGCAGCAAGCAGCGGTGGAAGAATCGCGCCTCCGCGTAGGCGAGCACATCGTGAAGTCCACCTGTCACATCTGCCACAGTGGGGCAGGAGAGAATCCTAATGCGGAGCAGCTCTTCAATGGAGCGATCCCGCCACTCAATACTCTGACCACTCGGACAAACCTGCCTGAGTTCGAACGGAAGATCAGAAGCGGTGCGCCGATCATGATGGGAACGCCGCCATCACCCTTTCGAGGCAGAATGCCCGTTTTTTATTACTTGAGTGAAGACGAAGTGGCCGATGCCTACATATACCTCAAGCTCTACCCCCCCGAGTCGGGTCCTGATCCGGTAATGCCAGCCACTGAACAGAAGCAGGCAGCCAGCAAGGTCGTGCCAGTCGGATTCACTGTCGAATCGACCGCTACTGCCTCACCAAGCAATGCTCGTGACCTGATAATGATCGTCTTTCCAATCGCTGCAGAAATATTCGTGGGCCTATTGCTCGCCGGAGGCCTCTGGTTCACATTCCGGGAAATCAGAAGGCTGACAGCGCTAAGCAACAGTCGCAAGGTATTAGTGATGGGTGATGGCAGCGTTGCGCAGCATACGCTTGGGTCGGCGTCGAGCAAGGCGCGACTCGGGAGGCACGCACAAATGCCGTCCACATCCGACGGTAATGCTACTGCCGAAGTGGCGAACCATGATGACGAGCCGGACTTTCACCACGAGGACTATCGCCGCTTCGAGAGTTCCTGGTTGGCGCGGTGGCTTGAAGGGGAGGACGAAGCGGCCTAAGCCGCTGAGATAGTCGGGCCGCATGCAACTCAATGCAGAGGTCCCGTGGCGGCCGAGCAATCCGGCCTCATGAGTCCAGGCCGTCGAGTGAATGTGTTGTCCGCCGCGATGCAACGGCTCATCATTACTTGCTCGATTGCAGCGCATGCAGGGCCGCATGGCTCTGTGCGACCGATGGCGGAACATCGCCTTTCAACGTCAACCACAGAATGCCAGTTACAGAGCTGATTGTCCACACGGTCAGGTGCGGTGAGATCCAGACTCTCAGACAAGCGCGCGGCTGCGGTATTCTGCGGATTCTTTTCACCTGACGCGCACGCGCACCCAGTATTTAAGCAACTTTCGTCGCTCCGACGTCATCTTCAACAGGACATCCTCTCGACTTGGCAAGACGCGGCGCGCCGCTCTGGCCTTCAAGTCACTGGACGAACGAAGGCGTGCTGAAGCCCGGTCAAGCTACGAATGGTCATCCAGACTGAACCCATCGTGTGGCCCGGAAAGCCCTATCCTCTGGGCGCCAACTGGGACGGCGAAGGCGTAAATTTCGCCTTATTCTCTGAACACGCAGAGGCGGTCGAGCTCTGCTTGTTCGATCAGACAGGCCGCCGCGAATTGCATAGCGTGCGGGTCAAGGAGCAGACCGATCAAGTCTGGCACTGCTACCTGCCCGAGGCGCGGCCTGGACTCCTTTACGGATACCGCGTCCATGGTCCCTACGATCCGAACAAGGGATACCGATTCAACCCAAACAAACTCCTGCTCGATGCGTACGCGAAGCAGATCGTCGGCGACCTTAAGTGGAGCGACTCTCATTTCGGTTACCGCATTGGCAGCAAGAACGCCGATCTTTCCATGGATCGCCGCGACAGCGCTCCCGGCATGCTCAAGGCCATGGTCATCGATCCGGCGTTTACCTGGGGAACCGATCGAGCCCCCCGCACTCCTTGGCATAAGAGCATCATCTATGAAATGCATGTCCGGGGCTTTACCATTCAGCATCCCAAAGTTCCTGCGTCTTTGCGCGGAACCTACGCGGGACTGGCGACTGCTCCCGTCATCGACCATCTACTCAAACTCGGAGTGACAGCTATTGAACTCATGCCCGTGCATGACTTCGTCGATGACCGCCGGCTCATCGAACGAGGACTGCGCAATTACTGGGGATACAACACGATCGGATTCTTCGCTCCGATGTCGCGTTACCTCGCCACCGGTTCGATCAGCGAATTCAAGACCATGGTCAAGACCATGCACTCGGCCGGCATCGAAGTCATCCTCGATGTTGTTTACAACCACACTGCCGAGGGCAATCAGCTCGGGCCCACGTTGTCGTTCCGCGGCATCGACAATTCCGTTTACTACCGCACCCTGCCGGATAATCCCCGCTATTACATGGACTACACCGGCACTGGTAACACCCTCAACATGCGCCACCCGCGTGTGCTGCAACTCATCATGGACAGCCTCCGCTACTGGGTGCTGGACATGCACGTCGACGGTTTCCGCTTCGACCTCGCCGCGACCCTGGCGCGCGAGTTGCATGAAGTCGACAAACTCGGCGCATTCCTAGACATCATTCACCAGGACCCGGTGTTGTCGCAGGTCAAGCTGATCGCCGAGCCCTGGGATCTCGGCGAAGGCGGATATCAGGTGGGCAAGTTTCCGATCGGCTGGGCCGAGTGGAACGACCGCTACCGCGATGCCGTGCGTTCCTACTGGAAAGGCGACGGCGGCCAGATCGGAGAGCTTGCGTATCGCATCACCGGTTCCAGCGATCTCTACGCGCGCAGCGGACGGCGGCCCTATGCCAGCATCAATTTCGTTACTGCCCACGACGGATTCACGCTGCAAGACCTCGTCAGCTACAACCAAAAGCACAACGAGGCTAACGGCGAAGACAGTCGCGACGGCACCGACAACAACCGAAGCTGGAACTGCGGCGTGGAGGGGCCAGCAGATGATCCAGCCGTCAACGCTCTCAGGGCGCGGCAGAAGCGAAACTTTCTCGCGACCCTTCTCTTGTCCCAGGGAGTTCCCATGCTCCTCGCCGGCGACGAACTCGGCCGCACGCAGCAAGGGAACAACAATGCTTACTGTCAGGACAACGAAATCAGTTGGCTGAATTGGGAGCAGCCTGGCGAGGAAAGAGAACTGGTTGCTTTTGTTCGAAGACTCATTGCGCTCCGCCAAAACCACCCAGTCTTTAGGCGCCGCAATTTCTTTCAAGGACGCTCCATCAAAGGCGCGGGAATCAAAGACATTCTGTGGCTTCGTCCCGATGGCCGAGAGATGCCCGATGAGGAGTGGAATCAGGAGCACGCTCGAACTCTTGGTCTTTTTCTTTCCGGTTCCGCAGTGGATGAAATCGATGAACGCGGCCAACTCATCATCGATGAAAACTTCGTGCTTCTCATGAATGCGCATCATGAGGAGGTTCCATTTACCTTCCCAACAGCCGCGTCAGGAATGGTGTGGAGCTGCTTCCTCGATACATCTTTCGACCAGGTGCGCGCTCCCGGTACCGCCCACGAGCCCATGACCGCTTACCCCTTGCAGTCGCGCTCGCTGGCCTTGCTGGTCGAGCGCAAGCGCGAGCAAGGTCGTCAGAATGGCCCCAATGGAACGTAAGCACTCCATGCCGTTCGGAGCAGAATTACTGTCCGACGGAAAGGTCCGTTTTCGTTTGTGGGCTCCCAACGCAAAGCGGGTCACACTCTGTCTCGAGAATGGCAGGCAAGGAGCTTACCCTCTGCTCCCCCTGGACAACGGATGGTTTGAAAGGATCTCTCCCGAAGCAACGGCCGGCTCGCTCTATCGCTTTAAAATTGACGACAAAATTGAAGTACCCGATCCCGCTTCGAGATTTCAGCCTCACGATGTTCATGGTCCCAGCGAAGTAGTGGACTCGACCGTGTTTCAGTGGAGCGACGAACGCTGGCGAGGCCGTCGCTGGGAAGAAGCTGTCATCTACGAAATGCACGTCGGGGCCTTCACCCCGGAAGGAACATTCCGAGGTGTAGAGCAGAAACTCGACTATCTTTGCTCCCTAGGGGTCACGGCCGTGGAACTGATGCCTGTCGCCGATTTTCCCGGCACGCGGAATTGGGGATACGACGGCGTCTTGCTGTTTGCGCCCGACAGTTCTTACGGCCGTCCCGAAGACCTCAAGCAACTCGTGCAGGCCGCCCACGCTAAAGGACTGATGATGCTTCTTGACGTCGTGTATAACCACTTCGGTCCCGAGGGAAACTACCTGCACCAGTACGCGCCGCAATTCTTCACCAACCGTCACCACACGCCCTGGGGAGACGCTATCAACTTTGATGGGCCTGAAAGCCGGGTCGTACGGGATTTCTTCATCCACAATGCGCTCTACTGGCTTGAAGAATATAACTTCGATGGCCTGCGCCTCGACGCCGTGCATGCGATCGTCGATGAGTCGAGTCCGGATATCCTCACCGAGTTGGCACAAACTGTACGGGAACGATTCGGCTCAGAAAGATTCGTCCACCTCATCGTCGAGAATGGCGACAACACCGCGCGCTACTTAAATCGTGACCAGGCAGGCGGCGTTCGATTGTATGACGCACAGTGGAACGACGATATCCACCACTGCCTGCACGTACTGCTGACGGGCGAAACCGACGGGTACTACGCCGACTATGCTCCCGATCCAATGCGGTACCTTTGCCGTTGTCTGCGGGAAGGCTTCGCTTATCAGGGCGACTACTCCGAGTATCATGGCAAAAATCGCGGCGAAGCTAGCAGCCACTTGCCTCCATCCGCCTTCATTTCCTTCCTGCAGAATCACGATCAGGTCGGAAATCGCGCCTTCGGCGAACGAATCGCCCAACTCGCCGATCCGCGCGCCCTGAAGGCGATTGTTGAGATTCTCTTCCTCGCTCCGCCTCCTCCATTGATATTTATGGGCGAAGAGTTTGGCGCTGCCTCGCCTTTTCTTTTCTTCTGTGATTTTCACGGAGAATTGGCCGCTGCCGTCACCAACGGAAGAAGAAGCGAGTTCGCGCGATTTACCAAGTTCAACTCCCCCGAGGAGCGCGAGTCTATCCCTGATCCCAATGCCGAGTGCACCTACTTACGATCCAAGTTGAACTGGGATAGCTTGCAGGATAAGGTTCACGCCGACTGGCTCAATCTGTACCGTGAATTACTTTCAGTCCGACAAAGCAAAGTCGCCCCACATCTTGGAAGATCATGCGTGACCCGATGCGACGTGTCTCAAGGCAGGGAGCGCAAGCTCTCAGTCGATTGGATCTTTGCAGACGGAGCACATTTGGAACTTCGCGCGAACCTCGGCGGCAAAGCAGTGTCGATGACGGAAGAGCAACGAACACCGCCGTTTTATGCCAGCACACCGGAAGCGGCCACGGCGTTTGAGAATGGCTCCCTGCCGCCCTGGTCGGTGGTCTGGTTAGAACTTATCTCGTAAGCGGTGTTGAAAGGGCGCGGGTTTAGACGCGCGATCCAATGTCAAAAAGGATGCGCGCTTTCGCCTTGAGGGAAATCTTCGAGAACCAACTTGAGCGGCGTTAACAATGGTCACTCGATTCCATAAGGCTTTCTCCTCAAAGATCTCCCCAGAACCCTGTATGGAGCCTCCCCCCTGCCGCATATAGCGTAAAGCTGGATTTTTGTACCCCGGTGTACCTGCGAAAGATATCCCCCAAAGAATGAGGCGGTTCGACCAAATTCCGACGGCGACCTACCGCCTGCAACTCAATCCTCATTTCACCTTTCGTGATGCCACCGCGATCATTCCTTATCTCAGCCAGCTTGGGATCAGCCACTTCTACGTTTCGCCGTACCTGCGCGCGCGCCCAGGAAGCATGCATGGCTACGACATCATCGATCACAATGCACTCAATCCCGAACTCGGCACGCCCGACGATTACGAGGGTTTCGTCTCGGAGTTGCATCGTCACGGCATGCGCCAGATCCTCGACATTGTTCCCAACCACATGGGAGTCATGGGCAGCGATAACGCCTGGTGGCTCGATGTTCTCGAAAATGGCGAAGCCTCCGACTACGCCGACTTCTTCGACATCGATTGGGACCCGATCAAAGATGAACTTAAAGGCAAGGTTCTGATTCCCGTTCTCGCTGAACAATATGGGAACGTGTTGGAGAAAGGTGAACTCAAGCTGACCTTTGACGCCGAACGCGGAGAGTTCAGCATCTTCTATTTTCAGCATCGTTTTCCAGTCGATCCCAAAGAGTACTCGCGCATTTTGGGTTTCCAGATCGAACGCCTGCAGGACAAACTCGGGCCCACCCATGAAGACTTCCTCGAGCTGCAAAGCATTATTACCGCCTTCGGGCATTTGCCGGATCGTCGGGGCGCCACACCGGAGCAGAACGTCGAGCGCAACCGTGAAAAGGAAGTGCAGAAGCGCCGTCTGGCCGCTCTCTGCGCCCGATCTCTCGAGTTAACGGATTTCATCGTCGGGAATGTAACAACAATCAACGGCACGCCCGACGATCCCCGCAGCTTCGACGCTTTGCATGAACTCATCAAGGCCCAGCCCTACCGCTTCGCTCAATGGCGTGTTGCCGCCGATGACATCAATTACCGCCGGTTCTTCGACATCAACGATCTCGCTGCCCTTCGCACCGAGAACGATAAAGTCTTCAACCAGACGCACAAGCTGATCCTGGACCTTGTCACGCAGGGAAAACTCGACGGTCTTCGCGTCGACCATCCCGACGGCCTCTACGACCCGGCCCGTTATTTCGAACAGTTGAGCGGTCGCTTGCGGACAGAACTCAAACCCCAAGACCGCGAGGCTTATCTGATCGCGGAAAAAATTCTCACCGGCGACGAGCGCCTGCCAGAACAATGGCCCATTGAGGGCACAACCGGCTACGAATTTGCCAACCTGGTCAATGGACTCTTCGTAGACCGTTCAGCCGGTGAAAAGATGGAGCGTATCTATCGATCCTTCACCGGCATCTCATCAGAATTTGCAGACGTCGTCTATCGATGTAAAAGACACATCCTCAAGGTAGTGCTCGCCAGCGAACTGAACGTACTCGCCAATCTCCTCAGCCGCATCGCTCTTGCCAGCCGCTACACTTGCGATTTCACCCTTAACAGTCTTCGCAGCGCGCTAGGCGAAATCATCGCCAGTTTCCCCGTTTATCGCACCTACGTGAATGGTCCTGAAGTCTCTGAGGAGGACCGGCGCTACGTCGAAAAAGCGGTCGTTGCCGCAAGGAAAAGGAGCAACGCTGCCGACCTGAGCGTCTTCGACTTCGTCCAGCACATCTTGCTGATCGACGTTTACGGCAGCGATGCTGGTTGGTACAAGCAGGCGGTAGTGCGTTTTTCCATGAAATTCCAGCAGGTCACGGCCGCAGTGATGGCGAAAGGACTGGAGGACACTGCGTTTTACCGCTACAACCGTCTGGTCTCTCTCAATGAAGTCGGTGGAAATCCCAGCCGCTTCGGCACAACAGTTGAGGAATTTCATCGCGCGAACCATGAACGACTGTCCTGCTGGCCTGACACGATGCTGGCTTCCTCGACGCACGATTCGAAGCGTTCCGAAGATGTGCGGGCACGCATCAACGTGCTCTCCGAGATGCCCCTGCTCTGGCTCCTTCATCTGCGCCGATGGCGTGACTGGAACCGCGGCAAGAAGCGACCGATCGATGGCCAAGCTGCGCCGACGCGAAACGACGAGTACCTCCTGTATCAGACCCTCATTGGAACCTGGCCCTCGGAACCGCTCGACGATACTGGCTGGAAGATATACACAGAACGCATCGAGCAATACGCGCTCAAAGCGGCGCGCGAAGCCAAGGAACATACCAGTTGGGCCAACACTAATTCAGAATATGAGAGCGCGCTCGTTGATTTCACCCAAGCGATTCTCGATCGTTCCGCTCATAACCGCTTCCTGGCTGACTTCGAGGGTGTAGCGCGCCGCATTGTCCGCATCGGCGCCTTCAACAGCTTTTCGCAAACTCTTCTCAAACTGACATCTCCCGGAGTGCCCGATATCTACCAGGGAAATGAATTACTGGAGCTGAACCTGGTCGATCCTGATAATCGGCGACCGGTCGACTACGATCGCCGGAGGGAGTTGCTGGCGACGCTGAAGCGAGAAACCGCCTCAATCCACGAGTTGCCGGCCCGGGTTCGAAACTTGATTTCGGCACCTGACAGCAATGCTGCGAAACAGTACCTTGCTTGGAAGACCCTAACCTTCCGCCGCCAGCAGCCCGCTCTGTTTCATCGCGGCAGCTACATTCCTCTGCATGCAGCGGGAGAGAAGTCCGAACACGTGGTCGCTTTTGCTCGACAGCATGAAGGACGCACGCTCATTGTTGCGGTGCCGAGGCTCTCCGGCAGGTTGATGGGCGAGAGTCACGACTCGGTGTGTGAAGAGGCGATCTGGCGAGACACCACGCTCGAAATCCCCAGCGATGGCGTGACCTGTTACCACAACCTTTTCACAGGCGAGTGCCTGCCGCTCAAACCGGATGCAATGGCCCGAATTCATCTCTCTCACCTGTTTCGCAACTTCCCTGTCGCGATCTTGTTCAGCGAACCGCAACCCTCAACTCAAAGTTGCACTTAAGAGAAGAGCAGGTCGCTAGAACTAAAGACTCCTGCTCATCAGGCCCACGGAACACAGCGTGCGGTCCCTTCCAGTTCGCCTGCACTGTCCAGCAATGGACAGTCCAATCTCCCAGCGAACATTTCGAGCATGCATCAGACACAACAACGTCATAGTATCGCCTTTGCTTTCAAAGATTTGATGGAAGCGCACGTTGGCCCTGAAGTTGCCACATCGCAAGGTGATGGATATCGCCCGCCCAGAGTTTAAGGAACGCAAACGTCGGCGCCAGATTGCCACGGCGGCCGTGGTCGTTGTCGTGGTAGCTGCCCTTACAATCGTCGTATATCGCCTTCGTCCCGCTGCGCCAACGGTCGAGCGCGGGACCGTCTGGACCGACTCGGTGAAGCGCGGCTCAATGTTACGCCAGGTACGCGGCATTGGATCCCTGGTGCCTTCGCAGGAATCCGTCTTGCAGATTCCCGCCGAGACCGAAGCCACCATTATTCGAATCCGGATGCTCCCGGGATCACTGGTGAACGCCGACAGCATTCTCGTCGAAATGAGTGATCCGCAGGTGGAACAGGCAGCGGTGGACGCACATCTTCAATGGAAGGCGGCAGAGGCCGAGTATCAGAGCCAGCGCATGAAGCTGGAAAGCGACCTGATGAACCAGAAGGCTGGCGCCGCAACGGTGAAAGCCGACTACAACACGACGCAGTTGCAGTCGCAAACCGACAAGGCTCTGTACGATCTCGGCGTGATCTCCGGACTCGCCTATAAGGCTTCGAAGAGCAAGGCAGACGAACTCACCATCCGCAATGGACTAGAAGATCAGCGACTGGAGAGCACACAGAAAGCGATTGACGCGCAACTCGCGCAATTGCAGGCCAAAGTCGACCAAATGCGAGTTCTGGCAGAGCTGAAGCAAAAACAACTCGATGCGCTGAAGGTCCGCGCCAAGATCGAAGGAGTTCTAGTCGAACTGCCGTTGCACGTAGGGCAGCACGTAACCCCCGGAACGATGCTGGCCAAGGTGGTGCAGCCTAATCATCTGATGGCGGAACTGAAAGTCGCCGAGACCCAAGCACGGGATGTGCAGATCGGCGAACCGGCCTCGGTGGATACGCACAACGGAGTGATCGCCGGCTCGGTGATGCGGGTCGATCCCGGAGTGCAAAACGGAACGGTAACCGTCGACGTCAAACTAGTAGGCGACTTGCCGAAAGGCGCCCGGCCTGACCTGAGCGTAGATGGCACGATCGATCTCGAGCGTCTGGACAATGTGCTCTACGTGGGGCGTCCGGCATTCGGGCAGGAGAACAGCACAATCAGTCTATTCAGGCTTGACGGGGATGGGCGCGATGCGACGCGGGTCCCGGTGAAAGTGGGACGGGCTTCCGTCAATTCGATTCAAGTAATTGAGGGCTTGCACGAAGGCGACACGGTCGTGCTTTCCGACATGTCGCGCTGGGACAACACCGACCGGATCCGGCTTCAGGATTAAGAACAAAACTCAAAATCGAGGCGAATGATTCATGAGCGACGCTAGCCAACCACTCATTCAGATCACCGATATGACGAAAGTCTTCTACACCGACGAAATCGAAACACACGCTCTGTCGGGCGTGCACCTTTCGGTCAACAAAGGCGAGTACGTCGCCATGTCAGGACCATCGGGCTGCGGCAAATCCACGCTGCTCTCGATTATTGGACTCCTCGACACTCCCACGGGCGGTCGATATTTTCTGAATAACAAGGCGGTGGAGAATCTGGATTTCGCTGAGCGGGCGCGCATCCGCAACCAGGAGATCGGATTCATCTTCCAGAGTTTCAACCTGATTGGCGATCTCACTGTCTATGAAAATGTCGAATTGCCACTGACCTACCGACAGCGTATGCCGAGCGCCGAGCGAAAAGGGCGCGTGATGGAGGCGCTGGAACGCGTGGGGATGGCACATCGCGTGAGGCATTATCCATCGCAACTGTCAGGCGGTCAGCAGCAGCGTGTCGCTGTGGCACGCGCACTTGGTGGAAAGCCCTCGATTCTGCTCGCTGATGAGCCTACGGGGAATTTGGATTCGCGCAACGGCGAGGCGGTTATGGAGTTGCTGGCCGATCTGCACCGCGAGGGCGCAACCATCTGCATGGTGACGCACGATCCCCGCTTCGCCAAGCACGCGCAGCGCGAAGTGCACCTGTTCGACGGGAAAGTGGTGGCCGAGGAAGAACTCAAGAAGCTGTTGGCGGATGTAGGCGCATGAACCACCTGCTTCAAGACCTTCGTTTTGCCTTGCGGCAGTTGCTGAAGAGCCTCGGCTTCAGCGCCGTTGCTGTACTGACGTTGGCACTCGGAATCGGCGCAAACACCGCAATTTTCAGCGTTGTAAACGGAGCATTGCTCCGTCCTCTTCCGTTCAAAGATCCCGACCAGATCGTTCGCGTCTGGCACACCCCGCCGGCAAAGAGCTTTCCCGGGATCCCCACGTTCTCGGTGTCGGCCGCGAATTATTTCGACTGGCAACGAGACAACCACGTTTTCGAGCGGATGGCGATCTACAACTACCGTGGCTTCACGCTCACCAGCACCGCACAGCCGCTGCAGGTCGACGCTAGCGCCGTCAGTTCCGGTTTTTTTGAAACGCTAGGAGTTGCCCCCTTGCTGGGGCGCGTTTTTTCCCCCGAAGAAGACCGGCCGGGGCACACGAATGTGGTTGTCCTCAGTCACCGGTTCTGGCAGGAGCACTTCGGTGCGGATCCAAACCTTGTCGGCCACAACATCACGATGGACGGAACGAATTTCCTGGTCGCGGGAGTAATGCCCGGAAGCTTCAGGTTCCCGGATTACGGCCCGATGCCCGTTCAGATGTGGACGCCAATGGGCTGGACCGACAAGGAACGCGCGGTCCGTGGAGAGCATCACTCTGTGGTTATCGCGCGGCTCAAGCCGGGCGTCGATCTGAAACAAGCGCAGGCTGAGATGAACACAATTTCGAGCCGCCTTGAGCAACTCTATCCCGCGGATGATAAGGGATGGGGCGCATTAGTCGTGCCCCTCCATCAGGACATGGTCACTGACGTCCGGCCAGCGCTGCTCGTGCTGCTGGGTGCCGTCGCGTTTGTTCTGCTGATCGCCTGCGCTAACGTCGCCAACCTTGTGCTTGCCCGGACGTTCGCCCGGCAGAAGGAGATTGCAATTCGTACAGCTCTCGGCGCGAGTTCACCGCGTGTGTTCCGACAGGTTCTTACCGAATCTGTGTTCCTTGCCGTGATCGGCGGATCACTTGGATTAATCGTCGCGGCTTTCGGTCAGCGTTTCATCCTGTCATTTCTGGCAAATCAGCTACCCGATTCGGTGATGGTTCACCTGGATCTGCAGGTGCTCGCATTCACAGCCTGCATTTCAGTGCTCACGGGAATCTTCGCCGGAGTACTTCCCGCCATCCGACTGGCCCACTCCGATGTCAACCAGGCGCTGAAACAAGGTCTGGGGCGAACCGACGAGAGTTCCGCTAGCCACGGCACCCGCAGGATTCTGGTTGTGGTGGAAGTCGCACTCTCACTCGTTCTGTTGGTCGGCGCTGGACTGATGATCCGCAGTTTCCAACAATTGCAACGTGTGGCTCCCGGTTTCGAGTCTCATGGCGTTCTCACCATGACGGCTGCGATCGCTCGCGCAAAGTTTGCTCAACCCACCGAAGAAGTCAACTTCTTCGAACAAACGCTGCGGCGGGTGCGAGCACTTCCGGGGGTGGAAGCAGCTGGCGTTATCGACGACATTCCTCTAGACAACGGTGGCTCGCATCAGCCCATTTCGATCGAAGGGCAGCCCGAAGTGGCGATGGCCGATCAACCCGAGGTCGACGTCCGATTGATCAGCGCCGGCTACCTGCGATCGATGCATATCCCATTGCTGCGAGGACGCGATTTCGGGGATCAGGACGTCAGCGATAGGCCGGCCTCCATTCTGATCAGCGAATCAATGGCGCGGCGTTTCTGGCCTGGCGAGGATCCCATCGGCAAACGTCTGACGCTGACGTTCTCTCCGAAGCAGGTTCGTGAAGTCGTAGGAGTAGTTGGAGACGTGAAGCTCGACAGTCTGGACCAGGAGCGGCCCTCAACGACGCTTTACGTTCCCTTCGATCAGCTCGCCTCGACTGAGGAATCCAACTTCAGTTCTTTTCCCATGACGCTGGTTGTGCGCACTGCGACGACTCCGGCCAGCATGGTCTCGGCGGTCACAAACGCGATCCACGAAGTCGACGGCACCGTTCCAGTTCGTGACGTTCTCACCATGGATGACGTACTCACCAAATCCCTGTCGCAATCGCGATTCAACACGCTGCTGCTGGGCGTATTCGCGGGACTGGCACTGCTGCTGGCTGCCATTGGTATCTACAGCGTGCTCTCCTACAGCGTCAGGCAACGTGTGCCGGAAATCGGAATCAGGCTGGCTCTCGGCGCGCGCATGACAGATGTGCTGCGCATGGTCGTAATTGAAGGAATGAAGCCGACCCTGCTCGGGGTAGCGATCGGCGTGGCAGCGGCATTCGCTATGGGACGACTGGTAGCCAGCCTCATCTTCCAGGTGAAGCCAACGGATCCGGTGACATTCCTTGTAGTGGCGGCCTTGCTGGCATTAATCGCGTTGCTTGCCTGCATCATTCCTGCCTATCGGGCGAGCAAGGTCGATCCAGTGATCGCATTACGCAACGAATGAACGAACAATCAAGTGACTGGCTTTCTCCAAGACGTTCGATACGCACTGCGCCAAATGCGCAAGGGCCCCGGTTTTGCGCTCAGCGCGATTGTGGTGCTGGCCCTCGGGATTGGCGCTACTACCGGCATGCTCGCAATTGTGCAGTCGGTGTTGTTGCGGCCACTGGAGTATCGGGAACCGGAGAGGTTGGTGGCTGTGGACGTTTCGGGGAACGGAGATGAAGGAAGCAACTGGTTGGTTGTTCCGATAGACGATTTCCCGGACATGCAGCGGAACCTTCACCAGTTTGAACAGCTCGCTGCGTTCAATAGTCTCCCTGTGCCGGTAGAAACCGATGAAGGCACCCAGATGCTGCTGGCGCCTGAAGTGACCACGAATTTCTTTCAGACCGTTGGCGTGTTGCCAGTGATGGGGAGGCCTTTCCTCGAGGGAGACGATGCGCCCGGCGCGGGAGCCGCAATTGTCAGCCATGACTTCTGGCAGAACTCGATGCACGGCACGAGCGCAGTCCTCGGCAGCAAGCTCAAGGTGAATGGGCAGTTGTACACAATCGTTGGCGTCATGCCGCCCCGATTCCAATTTCCCGTCACGTACGGCAAAAGCATTTGGACTGCTCTGCAACTCACTCCCGATCAGAAGACAAGGCAGGGACTTGACAACTTCCAAGTCTTGGGCCGACTGAGGTCCGCCACATCGCTGGAGCAGGCCCGCGCCGAAGGGGAGGCGTTCATTCGAAACAGGAAGCCGAGTTCTGCTTCTACCCCTCCACTTCACTTCGGGGTTTATTCGTATCAGCACTACATCATCGGAGAGACGAGGCCCGCCCTACTCGCTCTGCTGGGGGCGTGCGTGGTGCTGTTGCTGATCGCGATTGTGAATACGGCCAATTTGCAGATTGCGCGGGCTGCAACGCGGCAAGGCGAGATCGCAATGCGAAGTGCCCTGGGCGCATCACGAGTGCGGATCGTCCGGCAGATGATTGTGGAGAGCTTGATCCTCTCGTTCGCCGGAGCGGCACTCGGTTGGTCTCTGGCGGCTGCATTTGTCGGCGTCGCTCGTCGTCTTTTTCCCCAGCAGCCCCGATTCGATTCGCTGCAATTCAATCCATGGACGCTGGTGGCTTGTTTGCTGATCACATTCTTATGCGGCTTGGGGGCAGCAATCGCCCCTTCGTGGCATGTTCTGAAAAATCGGCGCGACTTGCTGGTTCAATCCAGCGCGAGGATCAGCCGTCATTCCCGGCTCAGCGGCTGGCTGGTTGCGGCGGAAGTTGCGCTTAGCACCGTTTTGCTGGTGGCTGCAGGACTTTTCCTCCGGACACTCCGTTCGCTCGAAAACGTTCCGCTGGGATTTAACTCCGAAAATGTCACGACTTTTCTCCTCTGGGCGCAGGGCGGCAATAGTCTCCCGATGCCGGTGAAAGTGGCTGCTTATCATCGCGTGCTGGACCGACTGGAGCAACTGCCGAACGTTGACGCTGCCGGGTTGGTCACCTCTCTGCCCATCTCCGATTTTCAGATGGCATCTGGTTCGGGCTTTGCAGTTCCCGGTCTCCTCTCGGGCGATGAGAAGCCAGGCCCGTTTACTCGCGTCACTGCAGTGAGCCCCGGATATTTCCGAACGCTCGCCATTCCAGTCACAGCAGGCCGTGGACCCTCCGCAAGCGATACAGCGAACACGCAGCTAGTCGGAATCGTCAATCAGGCATTTGTCGAGAAATACCTGCGAAGCGTGAATCCGATCGGGCAGCAAATTATTCTCGAGAAACCTACGGGCATCCTCCAGCCCGTCACAATCGTGGGCGTGTCTGGAAATGTCGTGCAGTTCAATTCGATTGGCAATCCAGTGGAACCTGAACTCGCGCTTTCATACCTCCAACTACCGCCAGCCGCGCAGTTCTCTCAATACCTGATTGGCTTCGCAGACGGTTTTGCTGTTCGTACTCGGTCCGCTGCGGGTGATATCGGAGCAACCATCCGCGGGATCATGAAGAGCGAGGCCGCGGATTTTGCGATTGATGACTTGGTTCCCTTACGCCAGGCCGTCGAAGACAACATGACGACGCAGCGTCTCACGCTTCAGGTCACTTCGTCTTTTGCGTGGATCGCGGTGTTGCTCTCTGCAGCCGGGCTCTATGCCGTATTGGCCTACGTCGTCGGACAGAGAATCCATGAAATGGGAATAAGGTTTGCGTTAGGCGCGACACGCGGGAATATTTTTGGCCTCATCGTGCGGCAAGGCTTGTGGATGGCCGGCGCAGGACTGTTGTTGGGATGGGCCAGCGCCTTACTCGTAGGACGCTGGATACGCAATTTTCTTTATGGCGTCACCACCGCAGATCCGCTCACGTTTGCGATCGTCGGAATCATAGTCGTGCTCGCCGGTGTGGTGGCGGTAATGGTGCCTGCGCGGCGCGCCGCATCCGTCGATCCGATGGTGGCGCTGCGGTACGAGTGAGAGAGTGAGACAGCCATGACTGCTCTGCTGCAAGATCTGCGTTACGCTCTACGGACCTTCCGCAACCGTCCGGCCTTTGCAGCCGTGGCGATCCTGACAATTGCGATCGGCATCGGCGCGAATACGACCATCTTCGGCTGGCTGCGCTCACTGGTCCTGAATCCGTTTCCCGGAGCCGCAGATCCTGACCGCATCGTCGCGATCGAGAACACCGCGTCGGATGGCGAACCGCTCACCACTTCCTACCTTGACTTCCGCGACTTCAGGAACAACCTGCACCTGGTCAACTCGGTTTCGGCATACCGAGGCTATCTGTTCTCGGTGGGAGACGCGCCGAATGTGGAACGGGCTTGGGGTGAAATGGTCTCGGGTGGCGTGTTTGACATGTTCGGTCTCAAACCGGAGGCCGGTCGCTTTTTCTCTCTCGACGAGCGCGATGATGCTCAGAATGCCCATCCGGTCGTGGTCATCAGCCATGGATACTGGAAATCGCACTACGGACTGAATCCCTCCGCCATTGGAAGCACGCTGCGTGTCAATCGAACTCCGCTGACGATTATTGGTGTAGCGCCCGAGGGCTTCCATGGTACTCACGCCAGCCTGGACTACGACTTCTGGGCACCCCTCACGATGTACGGCCAAATGACTCACACCGGCGTGTGGATGTTGCAGGACCGCAACACGCGCAACTTCATGCTGCTCGCCCGGCTGGCCCCGGGAATTGCGATTGACCAGGCGCGCGGAGAAGTGCAGGCCCTCGCGAACCGCATGGCGGAAGCAGATGCCGACTCGAATCTGGGAGTCGGAGCGACGGTGCTTCCTGTGTGGCAATCGCATTTCGGTACGCAGGCAATGCTGCTCACCCCTGTGGCTGTCCTCATGGGCATCGGCGGCGTTGTTCTTTTAATCGTGTGTGCCAATCTTGCAAATCTGCTGTTGGCTCGCGCCACAGGACGACAGCAAGAGTTCAGCGTGCGCTTGGCGCTGGGAGCAAGACCCTGGCGGCTTATGACCCAGTTGCTGACCGAAACACTGCTCATGGCGCTCATCGGTTCGATGCTCGGGCTAATCCTTGCGAACTGGCTCGGAGGAGCGCTGCGCTGGCTTCTTCCGGTTGTCGCTCGGCCGGTGATGATTGCCCCTCCATTGGACACCCATGTTTTCCTGTTCACCGCGGCATTAGCCATCATCGTGACGGTTCTCGCAGGTTTGGTGCCCGCTCTGCATTCGTCCCGGGCCAACGTGAGCGAAGCACTGAAGCAGGGCGGACGCAGCGGAATCTCTGGTATTCACGCGCATCGCTTGCGCGGACTCATGGTGATCTCCGAGGTGGCGCTAGCGGTCGTGGCAATGGTCGGTGCTGCTCTCTTTCTCAAAAGCTTTGAGCGTGCCCGCTCGATGGATCCCGGCTTCGCCCCGGAGGGAGTGGCGCTTGCGCAATTCGATTTCTCCACTGCCAACTACGATGCCCAGCAAACCGACAACTTCTGCCGCCGATTACGGGAGCGGCTGGAGCAATTCCCAGGAGTGAGCGCAGTCAGCTATGACGATTCCGTGCCGCTCGGTTTTCACGGTGGCAACTGGGAGAGCCTTGAGGTCGAAGGATACGTTCCTGCTCCGAACGAGAACATGAAGATCTATCGCGACTTGGTCTCTCCCGGTTATTTCGACTCGATGAAGATTTCGCTCGTCGAAGGCCGCGATTTCGATTGGCATGATGACTCCAAGTCTCCTCTAGTCATGATCGTCAATCAAGAATTTGCGCGACGATTTCTGCCGAACCACAGCGTGATCGGCCACAAGGTGCATGGATGGGGCCAGTGGTTCACCATCGTTGGGATCGCGAGGGATAGCAAATATCATCGCGTCACTGAAAACCCGCAACCTTATTTCTATATTCCGATCCGCCAGATCTTCCGCCCCGAATATGGTCTGACCTTTCACGTGCGCACTTCCGGGCCCGTCAATGAAGCGATCGCGGCGGTGCGCCGTGAGGCCGCCGCGATCGATCCGGCAATCGTCCTGTTCGACGCCCAGCCCATGGCGGAGTACATCTCGGCATCACTGTTTGGGGCGAAGATCGCCGCAAATCTGCTCACCCTGCTTAGCGGTGTGGGACTGCTGCTGGCGGCGATGGGATTGTATGGCGTGATGGCGTATTCGGTAGCGCAGCGCACGCGCGAATTTGGAGTGCGCATAGCCATGGGCGCCAAACCGCGCGACATTGTGCGATTGATCCTGCGTGAAAGCGGAACGCTGACAATCTCTGGTATGGCGGCGGGATTGATCTTGGCGGCTTTGTCCGCTCGGATCGTCGCCAATGCAATCTACGGTGTCAGTCCTCTGGATCCTTTGACGTATGGGGCGGTGGGCCTGGTGCTAGTAGCGGTTGCGTTGGCGGCGAGCTATGTTCCTGCGCGCCGCGCAACGAAGGTAGATCCGATGGTGGCGCTGCGGTATGAGTGAGGAATAGCGATGGAGAAACTTATTCAAGATCTTCGCTACGCATTGCGACAGTTGCACAAGAGCCCTGGCTTTGGTTGCGCTGCAATCCTTATCCTTGCCCTCGGCATCGGTGCGACTTCCGCTATCTTCAGCGTTCTCTATCCAGTCCTGTTCGAGCCGCTCCCCTATCCGCACGCCAACCGCATCATGACGATCTGGTACTCGGGACGCGATCGCGAGCGCATCGGCCAAGCGTTTCACACATATCGGGAGGTGGCGGAGCGGAACCATTCCTTCGAAGCGCTGGCCGTGATGAAGCCGTGGCAACCCGCGATCAGTGGCGGAGATCAACCGGAGCGTCTCGATGGGCAACGCGTGAGTGCCGCTTGTTTCCGCGTGCTCGGAGTGCCGGTGACAATGGGGCGGGACTTCCAGCCCGCAGACGATGTGCTGAACGGACCAAAGGTCGTCATCTTGAGCGATCGTCTGTGGCGGCGGCGATTTGGCGGCGACTCCGGCATTGTGGGGCAGCAAATCCGACTGGATGATCAGCCTTTCACCGTAATCGGAGTGATGCCGAGCACGTTCGAGAACGTGCTGTCTGCAACGGCTGAGGCCTGGGCCCCATTGCAGTACGACTCTGGAAATGTCTCGTCGCCTGAATCCCGCGAATGGGGACACCACTTGCGCATGATCGGCAGATTACGCCCCGGTGTTGGACAAGACCAAGCGAAGAGTGACCTCGCGTGGATCGCGAGTACTCCGGTGGCTGAGTTCCCGCGTCCGGGCTTCGTGTCGCTGGCGCAAGGATTTGTCGTTGACCGGTTGCAGGACGAGGTAACACGCGGCGTAAAGCCCGCGCTGGTTGCGGTATTCGGCGCAGTGATCCTGATGCTGCTAATCGCTTGCGTCAACGTGACCAATCTCGTGCTGGCCCGAACGGCTCGGCGGCAGGGCGAAATCACGATGCGGATCGCGCTGGGTGCCCCAACTCAACGAGTCCGGTGGCAGCTTGTGACTGAGAGTCTGCTGCTGGCGATTCTCGGTGGCATCGTGGGGATGTTCGTGACGGAGTTCGGCATTCGCATGCTGTTGGCTCTGAGTCCCCGCGGTCTGCCGCGAATGAACGAAGTTCGCCTGAACACCGCCGTCTTCCTGTTCGCGTTCGGTGTAACCGTGCTGGTGGGCTTTGTGGTCGGCCTTATCCCGTCCTGGCAGGCATCACGTGGAGATCTACAGAGGTCCCTGCAGGAAGGCTCACAGCGCGTCGCCGGGAGCCACCAGCGAATTCGACAGTCGTTCGTCGTCGTGGAAGTCGCACTCGCGCTATTGCTGTTGGTCACTACTGGCCTGTTGTTTCACAGCATACGGCGACTGCTTGCGGTTCCTCCCGGATTCGACGCTTCCAACGTGATCAGCCTTCAGGTGCAGACAAACGGCCGTCGATATGACGATGAGCACGTGTCCAATCAATTTTTTACCCAAGCCCTTGAGGCGGTGCGTCAGGTACCAGGTGTCACGGCAGCGGCATTCACAAGCCAACTGCCATTGAGCGGAGACATGGACGTTTATGGCGCCCAGTTCGAGGACGATGATCCAGAAATTGCCTATCCCGCATACCGTTACGCTGTGACTGCGGACTATTTCGATACGCTGGGGATTCCGTTGCGCCGCGGGCGTTTGCTGGATGCGCACGACACTGAAAAGACACCTCCCGTGGTCCTGATCAGCGAATCATTGGCGAAGCGACGCTTCCCCAATCAGGATCCGCTGGGGAAGCGCCTACACATTGGCGGGCGGAACGACACACCAGAGTTCACGATTGCGGGCGTCGTTGGCGATGTGAAGCAGATGTCGCTCGGACTGAGTGATTCTGACGCCGTCTACACCACCACGACTCAGTGGACGTTTTCGGAGCGAACTTTGTCGCTTGTGGTTCGCGGTCGAGGTGACGTTTCTGCATTGGTTCCGGCAATCAAAAATGCCATCTGGTCGGTGGACAACGATCAGCCGATCGTGCGTGTCGCGCGCATGGAGACGTTGCTGGCCGAGTCGGCGGCGGAGCGGCGCTTCGTCCTGATTCTGTTCGAGGCATTTGGATTCGTAGCCCTAGCCCTGGCTGCGAGCGGAATTTATGGAGTTCTCTCCGGGAGTGTGGCGGAGCGAACCCGGGAGATCGGTGTTCGATCGGCGCTCGGCGCAACCCGCGGCGGCATTATTTCACTCATCGTGCGGCAAGGCATGACTCTCACCGCACTCGGCGCACTGCTCGGAGTTGCCGGGGCTCTGCTCGCAAGCCAGGCCCTCAGCGCACTTCTGTTCGGAATTTCACGTTTCGATCCATTTACCTATTTCACAGCGATTTTGCTGCTCTCGGCCGTTGCAGCGATGGCGTGTGCCTTACCAGCATGGCGTGCCTCGCGCATCGATCCCATGGTGGCGTTGCGATACGAGTGAGGAGATGTTATGGAGAATTTGCTTCAGGATGTCCGGTACGCCCTACGGCAATTACGCAAGAGCCCGGGCTTCGCGATTACCGCGATTCTGATTCTGACGATCGGCATCGGCGCGAGCACCGCGATCTTCGGGTTTGTGGATGCGGCGCTGATCAGGCCACTGCCCTATACGGCACCCGAACGGCTGGTCGATGTCGCCGAGAGCGCCGCGATGTTTCCCCGCAACAACCTTTCGTATCCGGACTATCTCGACTGGAAGAGGCTGAATCAAGTTTTCAGCTCCCTCGATGCCTACAACCAGTACGGGTACCTGCTGCGCAACGCTTCGGGAAGCGAACCTGTGTCGGCTGTGAGAGTGAGCAACGGCTTTTTCCGGAACCTGGGAGTGGCTCCCGTCCTTGGCCGAGATTTCCATGCCGGAGAAGACCAACTCGAAGCTCCGCAGACGGTGATGCTGAGCTATGCGACCTGGCAGAAGCGCTACGGCGGTAGAAAGGACATCGCCGGTGAAACCATTTCGCTCAGCGGGGTTCCTTTCACGATCATCGGCGTTCTACCCCAGAGCTTCCAGTTCGTTCCGCAAGGCGACGCCGAGTTCTGGACCACGCTCCGCGCGGATGGCTACTGCAACACGCGCCGGAGCTGTCACAACTTGTATGGCATCGGACGCCTCAAGGATAGCGTGACCGTCGTAGCCGCGCTGGCCGACATGAAGGCGATTGCGCGGCAACTGGAGATCCAGTATCCGGATTCCAACCGCGGCCAGGGAGCCTGGGTGAAGCCGCTCTCCGACGTGTTCGTCAAGGAAGTACGCCCCATCTTTCTGGCGCTTCTCGGCGGCGCTGGACTGCTCCTGTTGATCGCTTGCGTGAATGTCTCAAGCCTGTTGCTGGTCCGATCGGAGAGCCGGAAGCGCGAGATCGCAGTGCGCGGTGCGCTTGGCGCGTCGCGTATCCGTCTCATGCGGCAGTTCACAACAGAGGGACTGGCGCTTGCCTTGGCTGGCGGCCTACTGGGCCTATCTGTTGCGCACGTGGGGATGAAGATCCTCATGAGTCTCGTCTCCAAGGATGTCATGGCCTATATGCCGTACCTGGCTGGGCTGGGCTTGAATTCCCATGTGCTGGCGTTTGCATTGGCGGTCTCACTGTGCGCGACCATCCTGTTCTCAATCACGCCTACGTTCCGATTGTCGGTTCGGGAAATCAAGGAAGGATTGGCGGAGGGTGCACGCGGCTATGCCGGGACACTGTGGCGGCGTTTCGGAGCGAACCTGGTCGTCGTAGAGTTGGCGATTGCCGTCGTCCTGCTAGTAAGTGCGGGACTACTCGGCAAGAGTCTCTATCGATTGTTACATGTCGAAGTCGGATTCCAGCCCGACCACTTGGCCACGGTCGAGGTTCAGCTTTCTGAGACCGACTATTCCAAAAACCCAGAGCAGTCTCAAGCCGCGCGAAAGATCCTGGACCGGCTCTCAAATCTGCCCGGCGTACAGTCGGTAGGTCTCACCTCGGTCTTGCCTGTCAGTTTCAACGGGAATACAAGTTGGATCAGGATTGTCGGCCATCCCTACAACGGGGAACATAATGAGGTGAATCAGCGCGACATAAGTTTCGCATTTTTCACCACCATACGCGCGAGGCTGCAACAGGGTAGATTCTTCACGGAATTTGATGATGCCTCCAAACCGCGCGTGGTGATTATCAATCAGACTCTGGCCAGGAAGTATTTCCCCGGAGAAGACCCGATCGGCAAAAAGATTGGGGACACAAACCTTTCGCCTGACTCACTCTGCGAGGTGGTGGGAGTTGTGGAAGATATCCGCGACGGAGCGCTGGATGCGGAGATCTGTCCAGCCGTCTACTATCCGTTCCCTCAGAGCCCCGACAATGGATTCAATGTTGTCGTGCGCACCTCCCAGTCAGAAGCATCTCTGTTGCCGGCGATGGTGGCTGCAATCCATGAAGTCGACCCCGGCATCGGCACGATGAACGAAATGACTTTTGCCGCCAAAATTGACCAGTCTCCAAGCGCTTATCTGCATCGCTCGTCGGCATGGCTGGTCGGAGGCTTCGCCGCAGTTGCGCTCTTGTTGGGAGTAATCGGTCTCTACGGTGTGATTGCGTATTCGGTGGGTCGGAGAACGCGTGAGATCGGCGTGCGCATGGCGCTGGGCGCGCAACGCAAGTCGGTCTATCAACTGATCCTGCGGGAAGCGGCCTGGCTGGTTGGGATTGGCATCGTGGCGGGCCTGTTTTGTTCCGTAGGAGCGGCCACCTTGATTCGCGGGCTACTGTTCGGAGTTCGCTCCTGGGATGCTGAAACCCTGGCTGCCGTGGCAGGTGTTCTTGCCGTGTTCGCCTTGCTGGCAAGTTACATCCCGGCGCGCAGGGCATCGCACGTCGATCCGATGGAGGCTTTGCGGTACGAATAAGGACATGATGCGATGCATGCCTTAGTACAAGACGTTCGTTACGCGGGGCGCCAACTCTTCAAAAGCCCCGGATTCGCCGCGCTCACGATCCTTACTGTTGCCATAGGAATCGGCGCCGCCACGGCAATGTTCAGCCTGGTCGATCGCGTCCTCTTCCGCAGCCTGCCATATCCGCATGATGAACAACTGGTGTCGGTCGGTGTGGTGGCACCGATCATCGACGGTGAGTTCCTTTTCGCGTCGAACTATCTGGACTGGCGCGAGCGCCAGACTGCATTCACCAATCTCACTTCATCAACGGGCGTGAATGATTGCGATCTTACCGACGGACAACCGGTGCGAGTCGCGTGTGCTTCGGTGGCGTCCACTTTTTTGCCGACGTTCTCCGTGCAGCCGTTGCTGGGGCGCAATTTCACCCGCGAAGAAGATCAGCCAAAATCGCCCAAAGTAGCGCTGCTTACCTACAACTTGTGGCAGGACCGGTTCGCCGGAAACCGAAACGTGGTTGGCAGGGTGATGTCCGTCGATGGCCAGTCGACGGAGATCATTGGAGTGCTTCCGCGTGATTTCGAATATCCCACGCTCGCCCACACCGATCTGGTTATCCCGCAAGCGCTCGACGATTCTATCGTGCAACGGAACGCGATGGGACCGGTGGTCCGTGTATTCGGCCGGATGAAACCAGGCGCGACGGTGGAGCAAGCCAAAGCCGAGTTGCAGCCCCTGTTTCGCGATTTCGTGCAGTCTGCGCCGCCTCCTTTCCGGCAAGTGCTCCGCTTGCAAGTGCACTCCATCCATGATCTGCAGGTCCACGACTCTCGCCGTGCCGCATGGCTGCTCCTGCTGTCAGCAATTGCCGTTCTCGCGATTGCCTGTACCAACGCGGCCAATCTGGTCCTGGCCAGAAGTACGAGCCGGCGCATGGAATTGGCGGTTCGCTCTGCGCTGGGAGCAGGACGCGCTCGCCTGTTCCGTCAGAGACTGACGGAGAGCGTTATGCTTGCGCTCATCGGTGGAGCAGTCGGCACCGGACTCGCCTATCTCATTCTTCGTGTGTCTGTGTCGCTAGCCCCAGCGGGAATTCCGCGGCTGTCTGAAACGTCGATCGATATCCGGATTCTGCTCTTCGCGCTGGCGGTGTCACTGATATCGGGGATCTTCTTCGGGACAGCGCCCGCTCTCGAGAGGCCGCCCCAAATGCTCTCGGTAAACGCAGTGGCGGGACTGCGCCCCAGTCGTCTGCGACAGGGCCTGCTGGTTGTGGAAGTGTGGATTGCGATCATCCTCATGACCAGCGCGTTTCTGTTTGTCCGCAGCTTGCGAAAGCTCCAGGCCGAGCCTTTGGGGATGAATACACAAAACATTGTGACGGCGGAGTTCACCCTGGGACAGCAGAAATACTCCACCGCCAAGCAAAGGCTTGCGTTCTTCGAGGCAGTTGAGAGAAGACTTTCAGAACTCCCCGGAATCGATGCCGCCGCTCTGACAGATTCACTTCCACCCAGTGCGCCCGCCCGCACCATGCCCTATTTTGCCTTGCAAGGAGAAGGTGAACCGCCCGTTGCTCCCGCCGAGGGCGTTGGCGGCATTGTGGGATGGCGGTGCGTCACGCCTGACTATTTTTCGGCGTTAGGAATCACGCTACTCCGCGGCCGTCCCTTCAACGAGCAGGACCGCGCCAGCGACGTTCACACAATCATTCTCAACCAAGCCTTGGCGCGAAAGATGTTTTCTACTGAAGATGTTTTGGGCAAGAAGATCCAATTTCGGACCGACAGGGCGGCGCTGAGCGCCCCCTTCACAGTTGTGGGTGTCACGGGTAATACGCAAAACCAGGGTCTGGGTGGGACCCTCGGGCCCGAGTATTACATGGTCCGCCACCACAGTGACAATGACATCGTCTTCAACTATCCGGATTCACAGCGCGCGAGCATCGTCATCCGCAGCGCGATCGCAGGCCCGGCTCTGGCGAAGGAGTTGCGGCAAACGATCGCCGGACTTGACCCGACATTGCCTGTCGAGTTGAGTACCTTAGCTCGAAATGTCAGCGGGATGGCAGAACGGCCGCGTTTCAGCGCCGCTCTCCTCTCCTTGTTTGCCCTCGTCGGCCTGCTCCTGACCGCGTTTGGAATCTATGGGGTTGTATCGCTGCTCGTGAATCAGCGCACTCAGGAAATCGGCATCCGTATGGCTCTTGGAGCTACACAGAGTCAGGTGGTTGGAATTGTCGTCCGGCAGGCTTCTGTTTGGATCGGCGTCGGCGCAGCAGCCGGAATCTTGGGATCGCTTGTGATGGCTCGCTGGATTGGTTCTATGTTGTTCGGCGTGCGTCCCAACGATCCTGTCACTCTGGCTGCAGCCGCCGGTGCTCTGGTGCTGGTGGCAGTAATTGCGGCATGGATTCCGGCTCGCCGCACTGCAAAAGTAGATCCCGTGGTAGCTCTGCGTTACGAGTGAGGACTTATGGAAACTCTGCTTCAGAACGTCCGTTATGCTCTTCGGCAGTTGCGCAAATACCCCGGATTCACCGCGGTTGCGGTGCTCACGCTGGCAGTAGGGATCGGAGCAAACGCAGCGATCTTTTCCCTTGTGGATCAGGTTCTGTTGAAGCAGTTGCCGGTCTCGGAGCCTGACCGTCTTGTGCAGCTCAAGTTCGTCGGTTCCGATACGGGGCACACGGATTCTTACGCAGGCGCGAACGAACTCTATTTTTCTTTTCCGATGTATCGCGATCTGCGCGATCAGAACAGTGTCTTTTCCGGCATGCTCGCGATGTTCCCGAAGCAGGTCGGTATCCAGTGGAAGAACAGTTCGAGCCTGGTCAATAGCGAACTGGTCAGCGGAAATTATTTTTCTGTACTGGGCGTAAGACCGGCGTTCGGGCGTCTCTTCCTGCCAGAAGATAGCGCGGCGCGTGGTGCGTCGCCGCTGGTTGTCCTCAGTTACCGCTACTGGACGCAGCACTTCGCTTCCGATCCTGCGGTCATCAACCAGGGTGTTTCGATCAACGGAAATCCGTTCACCATCATTGGCGTGGTACAGCCCGGTTTCGACAGTGCGATCAGCGGAACCCTTCCCGACATCTTCGTTCCCATCACGATGAAGCCGCTGATGACGCCTGGATGGGACGAACTCGAAGATCGCAGATCGAAGTGGCTGAACATTGTGGCGCGATTAAAACCTGGGATCACGGTGCAGCAGGCGGAAGCTGGGATCACTCCCTTGTGGAAGTCAGTGCGGGCCACCGAACTCCAAAGCATCACCGCGCACAGCCAGCGCTTTCGCGATCAGTTCGTGGCGAAAAGTTACTTGACGCTGCTCGACGCGTCCAGGGGATTCTCCCCTTTGCGGGAGAACATGCGAGTACCGCTCCTGATTCTCATGGGCATGGTGGGATTACTCACGCTGATGGCAACCGCCAACGTTGGCAGCCTTCTACTGGTGCGGGCCGCCGGCCGTACGCGTGAAATGTCCGTGCGCTACTCCTTAGGCGCGAGCCGCGCGAGAGTTATCGGGCAACTGCTGGTGGAAGGCCTGGGGCTTGGCCTCTCTGGAGGAGCACTTGGGCTCTTGCTTTCACCCCTGCTCGCCAAGGCGCTCATCGCCTTGATCACCCCGGTCTCGGCGGCGGGAGGAACGTCGCCACTTTCCGCAACTCTGGATCGTAGCGTTGTTCTTTTCTCTTTTCTCGTCTGCGTCTTCGCTAGCATTCTTTTCAGCCTCGCACCCATCGTTCAGTTCTATCGTCCGAAAGTCACTGCTGCGTTAAAGCAGCAAACTGGGACCGGGGAAATCGAGCATGCGCGATTTCGCCGCGTCACCGTCGGCGTACAGATTGCGCTAAGCATGATGTTGCTGGTGGGAGCCGGACTGTTCAGCCGCACACTGAACAATCTGAGGTCAGTGGATGTCGGCTTTGTGACGGACCATCTGCTCACGTTCCAGCTCGATCCGCGGCTCGCCGGATACCAACCCGCGGCTGTGACCTCCTTGTATAAACGACTTCTCGATACCCTGAGTTCCCAGCCCGGCGTGGAATCGGTGGGCATGACTGACGACCCGGTGCTGGCGAATTCCGACAGCACGTTCTCGATCGACGTTCCTGGATATCAATTTCAGGAGGGCGAACACCACAGTTTTGAATGGGAGCACGTAACTCCCGCCTACTTTTCCACGTTACGGCTTCCCTTGCTGGCCGGCCGTTTTTTCACCGACGGAGACACTCCCACTTCGAGCAAGGTCGTCATCGTGAATCAGAGTTTTGTGCGCAAGTTTTTTGGAACCGCGGAGCAGGCACTCGGAAAGACATTCACGGTCGGCAAGACCAATCAACCATTCTCGATTGTAGGCGTGGTGAAAGATGCAAAGCATTCCAGCGTGCACGAGGCCTTTGTCCCGTTCTTCTATACCCCCATCTTCCAAGACGCAGAGCCTGGTTCAGTAGCCGTTTACATCCGGACTCAACAGGCACCTGAGAACGCTGCCAGCGCAGTTCGCACTGCCGTGTCTCAGATCGATTCCAAGCTTGTTGTCGACACTCTGCAATCCTTGAATTCGGGGATCGATCTCACGCTGACGTCGGAGCGCATGCTTTCTTTCCTGGCAAGCAGTTTCGGAGTCGTAGCAGCATTCATCACTGCGATCGGCCTTTACGGCGTGCTGGCATACTCGATCGCGCAACGAACGCGGGAAATCGGAGTACGCATGGCGCTGGGAGCAACGCGCGGAGCGGTCGTGAAATTGGTCTTGCGCGAGGTCCTCATGATTACTGGCTGCAGCGTAGTTGTGGCTGCACCGCTGTCCATCGCTCTGAGTAGCTTCGTCAAGAACCAACTGTACGGAGTCTCGTACAGCGACCCGAAGACGCTGATTTTCGTCGTACTGACAATTGGAATCGTTGCGCTTGCAGCCGCTTCTCTACCTGCTCGCCGGGCCGTACGAGTGCAGCCGATCACAGCACTCCGCTACGAATGAAGGAGAGGAAATGACTGGACTAATGCAAGACGTTCGTTTCGGGTTGCGGCAGTTGCACAAAAGCCTTGGTTTCACGGCTGTTGCGGCGTTTACGCTTGCGCTCGGAATCGGCGCGAACACAGCGATCTTCAGCCTGGTCAGCGGCATCCTTCTGCGGCCACTTCCCTACCCACGGCCTGCCGAACTGGTGAGCGTTACAGGAACTTATCCCAAAGGCGCGTTCGCCGCCATGCGCGAACAAGTCCATACCATGGACGTCGCAGCCTACGCCGAGGGACATGAATTCAACCTCACTCACGTGGGCGAACCTGTGCGGCTAACCGGCACTGCAGTTTCTGCCGAACTGTTCTCGATCCTGGGCACGCGCGCTGAATTAGGACGGACATTCTCTTCGGGCGAGGACGCGCCCGGCCAGGACAATTATGTGGTATTGAGCCACGATCTTTGGCAACAACGCTTCGGAGGAGATCCGGGGATCATCGGGCGTGCAATTGATCTTGAGGGAGTCAGTCGGCAAGTCGTAGGAGTTATGCCCGCCGATTTCCGTTTCCCTTCTCCCAAGACGCAGCTGTGGGTGCCCTTGCACAATGAGCCCGGCAATGTTGCGACGTATTGGGCGGGGGATTTCATGCCGGTCATTGGCCGGCTTCATCCAGGCGTAACCAAGGCGCAGGCAGGTGCTGAAATTCGCTTGTTCCAGTCGCACGTATTCGACTTGTTTCCCTGGACCATGCCAAAGGCCTGGAATGCGGATGTGACCGTCATTAAATTACAACATGGCATGGTAGCCGACGTTCGAACGCGGCTGCTGCTGCTGTTGGGCGCGGTCGGATTGATTCTGCTCATCGCCTGCGCCAATGTCGCGAATCTGACGCTGTCTCGCGCAGCGACCCGGCAGAAGGAAATGGGAATCCGCTCTGCTCTGGGTGCTGGGCCGCGACGGATCGCCAAGCAGTTGTTAACTGAGAGCGTGTTGCTGTCCGGTGTAGGTGCAATCCTGGGGTTCACGATCGCTGCGTTTGGCCTTTCCGCACTGAAATCCGTGTTGCCCAACGACACGCCGCGGTTATTGGATGTACAGCTGGATTGGCGCGTCTTGCTTTTCACCCTTGGGCTTGCGGTTCTTACCGGGCTGGCCTTCGGCCTGGCTCCCGCCCTCGAATCTTCACGAGCGGCGTTAACGGAGTCTCTGAATGCCGCTGGCCGCGGCGCGTCAGCTTCGGTATCGCGGCGACTGCGCGGATCGCTTGCCATCGCTGAAGTCGCGTTCTCCATCATGCTGGTGATCGCGGCGGGGCTCCTCATTCGAAGCTTTCGCGCGCTGTCGCACGTTGATACAGGTTTTCAGCCGGAACGGACGCTGACTGCACGAATTGCTCCCGACCAGTCCCTTTGCGCTGATCCTCAACGATGCATCACCTTCTATCGCGACGTTGTCGAACGCGTTCGCAGCACGGCAGGAATCAGTGGAGCTGCGCTGGTAAACACACTGCCCCTCAGCGGGCGAGTCGCCAAGCGTTCGTTTGACATCGAGAACTTCAGGGCAGCATCTCCATCTCAGTCCCAACCGCTCTTCTGGCTCGATGTCGTCACTTCCGACTACTTCCGGGTGATGGGCGTTCCCCTGATCTCCGGCAGATGGCTCAACGAGAGTGACGAGTCAGGAGGTCCTCCGGTTGCTGTCGTCTCGGCGACTACCGCCAAACGTTTCTGGACCGATGGTGATGCCGTCGGCAAGCATGTGCGATTCGTCGGAGAAACGAACTGGCGGACTGTCGTGGGGATCGTCGCGGACGTAAAAGGCTACGACCTTCAAAACAACGAGCCCACCTTCATGAGGGGGACGGCGTATGTTCCTTACACGTCTGCAGCGACTCTAGAGGACGGACGCCTGCCTGCTGAGATGACCATCGCCGTCCGGACAACGGGCGCCAGCGCCAATGCGGCCAATCTGCTTCGCAGCACGCTAGCCGGACTGGCCCCCAACATTCCGATCACAGAAGTTCGAACCATGAACGCGGTCGTTTCTGAAGCGGCTTCGAGTTCTGCCTCCATCACGCTGTTGTTCGCTTCTTTCGCCGGCATAGCGCTGGTACTGGGCATCGTCGGCGTTTACGGCGTGCTTTCTTATCTCGTCTCACGCCGCAGAAGAGAAATGGGTGTTCGCATGGCCCTTGGCGCGCAGCGCAGCGACGTACTGTGGCTGGTCATGAAGGAAGGCGCAAAATTCGCTGCGAGCGGAATCGCCCTCGGCATAGGCGGCGCATTCCTTGTGGCACGGCTACTATCGAGCCAACTCTACGGCGTCAGCCCGATGGATGCCGTCACCTACATCACCGTTTCAATCGTCGTCGCGATCGTCACGCTGGCAGCTTGCTATATACCGGCCCGCCGAGCTATGGCGATCGATCCGATCATCGCACTTCGCTACGACTAGGAGAGCAACCGAGAATGGCTCACATGATGCAAGACTTACGTTACGCTCTACGCCAACTGCGCAAGAATCCCGGCTTTGCCGCGGTTGCGGTGATCACTCTGGCCTTGGGAATTGGCGCCAACACGGCTGTCTTCAGTGTCGTTGATGCGGTCATGCTGCGACCACTGCCCTATTACCAGCCAGAGCAATTGATTGAAGCCCAATCGATCAATACCCACAACCCTCAGCCCAGTGCCATTTGCTATCCCGATTTTTTTGATTGGCGATCGCAGAACCATACTCTGGAACATCTGGTTTCGTATCACGACGCATCTTTTACGCTGACTGGCATCGACCGGCCCCTGCAACTGGATGGCGAGGTAGTTTCATGGGACCTTCTGCCCGCCATCGGCGTGCGGCCGGAACTCGGCCGCGGGTTCACCCCCGACGAGGAAAAGACCGGAACGCGCGTCATACTGATCAGTCACGCGCTATGGACGTCGCAATTTGCGGCTGACAGAACGGTCGTAGGACGCGCCGTCCGGCTAAGCGGTGATCTGTACACGATCATCGGCGTTATGCCGTCATCATTCCGATTTCCGCTCACACGGCCCACGAATGGCGTTTGGACGACCCTGGCGGTCGACGACGATCCCACCGACCCGCATTCAAACATAAAGAATCGTGGTGGGCACTTCCTGAATGCTTTTGGGAGGAGAAAACCGGGAAAAACGGTGGCCGAGGTCGATCAAGACCTGCGCGCGATCGCCGTGAATCTCGCGAGAGCTTATCCGAATACAAACACCAAGCATGACTCGGCCCGCGCCATTCCCGAGATCGAAGCCGTGCTCGGCGATACGAGAACCGCTCTTCTCGTTGTGCTGGGTTCAGTCGCTCTCGTGCTCTTAATTGCGTGTGGCAACATCGCCAACTTGTTGCTTGCAAGGATGCGCGAGAGACAGCGAGAGATGGCGCTGCGGTCGGCACTCGGCGCTGGGAGACGCAGAATCGTTTACCAACTGCTCGCTGAGAGCCTTGTCCTCGGCATCTGCGGCGGAGCAGTCGGCTGCGGCCTCGCTTTCGTTTGTACTCCAGCGATTCTGGCCCTCATCGGGGATACAGTCCCGCGTGCGGCAGATGCGGGGGTCGACCTTCGCGTCCTCGGCTTTGCGATGCTGTTGTCACTCGCCGCAGGGATGATCTTTGGGGTGATTCCTGCGATTTCAGGTGCACGCACTGATCTTGTCTCCACCTTGAAAGAAGGCGGACGATCCGAAGCCCTTGGACGTGACTGGCTTCGTTCCGGCCTCATCATCGGCCAGGTTGCGCTTGGCCTCCTGTTGACGGCGGGAGCGGGCTTGCTCATCACCAGCTTTAATCGACTGCTTCACACCGACGAGGGATTTAACCCGGACAATCTGACCACGATGTTTTTCGACATGCCGGACACACATTATAAGGACACGCGCGGACAGTTCTATCGTGACTACTTCGAGAAGCTCCGTGCACTGCCCGGTGTCCAATCGGCCGCCGGCGGCCTGGTTCTCCCCATGACGGAAGAAGGGATCGTCATCAGCTTCGAAGATCCGGAGCACCCTGTGCCCGAAGGCCAACAGCCCAGCGCAGACCTTGCGCCGATCACCCCCGGATATTTCAATGTGATGCAGATCCCTCTGCTCGAAGGACGAGATTTCTCGGAACGCGACGACGTGAAGACTGAGCCTGTAATGATTGTGAACCAAGCCTTCGCGCAGAAATTCTTCCCGGGCGAGAATGTGCTCGGGAAAAAGCTGAAACCGGGCGCGGGAAATGGCGATCCGGGTGGTCCGTCTTGGCGTGAGATCGTCGGCGTCGTGGGGAATGTGAGATTGGGCGCGATGCAGCGCGAAATGCATCCAGCAATGTACCTGCCCGCGAGCCAACTCAATACCTGGTGCTGTCTGTACTCGGTAGTTCGCACCTCGCTCGATCCGACAAGCCTCGGAGCGAGCGTGCAACGTCTTGTCTCACAAATGGACAAGGACATTCCAGTCACGCGCATCCGCACGATGAGAGAGTTGATGTCGAGCGAACTGAATGAACCCCGCTTTGCGATGGTTCTGTTAACCGCATTCGCGGGCCTTGCCCTCGTGCTTACGATCGTAGGTCTCTACGGCGTCATGACGTATTCGGTTTCGCGGCGTACCCGTGAGATCGGTGTTCGAATGGCGCTGGGTGCTCCGCGTACGTCGGTGCTGACCATGGTTCTTCGCGATGCCGCAATCTTGCTGATCTCGGGGATCACGCTTGGGACGGTGAGCGCCCTGGCATCTGCGTCGATTCTGCAGAGCATGCTCTACGGCGCCAAGCCTCGAGACCCGATCGTCATGACCCTTGTCTGCATCGGTGTTGGAACAGTTGGTTTGGTTGCCGCATACATCCCTGCCCGCCGAGCCGCCAGGGTCGACCCCATGGTCGCATTGCGGTATGAGTAGAATTCGGAAATCGGAGACAAAATGATTCAGCTGAAACATCTTGAGCGCAGTTACAAAACGCCCGCCGGCCAGACTTGGGTGCTCCGGCGCGTCAATCTTGAAATTCGCGAAGGCGAATTCATCACCGTCATGGGGCCCTCTGGCGCCGGCAAGTCTTCCCTGCTGAATGTCCTCGCTCTGCTCGATGACGCATGGGAGGGCGAATACTGGTTCCGCGAGGAGGCGGTTCACGCCTTGAAGCGCAAGCAGCGTGCGGAAGTTGCGAAGCGCAACGTGGGCATGGTGTTTCAGAGCTATCACCTGCTGGATGACCTCACGGTGCAGGAGAACATCGATCTTCCGCTCTCGTATAAGGATATTCCGCGCAAGGAGCGGCAGAGTCTGGTGGCCGACACGCTCGATCGCTTTCAGATCGTCGCCAAGAAGGATCTGTATCCCAGCCAGCTCTCGGGCGGGCAACAACAATTGGTTGGCATTGCACGCGCTGTCATCCACAAGCCGGCTCTGCTTTTGGCTGACGAGCCAACCGGAAATCTTCACTCGACACAGGCAAAGGAGATCATGGAACTCTTTCGAGACCTGAATCAGCAAGGAACAACCATCGTGCAAGTGACGCACTCAGAGACGAATGCGGCGTACGGAAGCCGCACCATTCAGCTACGTGACGGCTGGATGGTCGGGGATACAGCCAATCCTGGGCTCTCTCAGCCGGCGGAGGTAAGCGCATCGTGAGCTTACATCCCAGAAATGGCAGGGTGATCGCCGCCATCGTGAGCATCGAATTCATTCTGTGCTTCTGCTCATTGGCCCAAGACCAGACGGCGTCATCTACACAGACCAGCGGGACGCAGCCGGACGCAGCCGTGAACTTCGAGATGCCGAAATCGCACAATCCTCTGAACGCGTACACCCCAGATTCGGTCCCTGAGCCTGCCCTGTCGAATTCTCCTCATCTTGAGCAGTTGGTGCGTGATGGCAAGCTTTACCTTTCTTTGAAGGATGCCATTGATCTCGCGCTTGAAGACAATCTCGATCTGGCCATCGCTCGCTACAACCTGCCCATCGCGAACACAGATATCCTTCGTACCAAGGCGGGTGGATTCTTTCGTGGGGTCAACACTGGTGTGGTTCAGGGAACACCAGGCGGAGGTGTTGGCGGATTTGGCACTGGCGCTCCCGGCGCGGGCGCGGGCGGCACTACCGGAGGCGCAGGCGGCGCAGGAGCTGGCGCTTCCGGACTCGTGCAGTCGACCCTTGGCGCCGGGACAGCGGTCTCGTCCTACGACCCGGCGATTCTTACCTCGATCGGCGCCGAGCATCAGACCACACCCCTCGCAAACCTTCAGATCTACGGCGTGCCATCCCTGCAGTTGAACACCGGTTCAAGCACAATAGAATTCCAACAAGCCTTTCCCACCGGCACCAGCGTCAGCTTCCAGTTCAATAACAACCGCCAGACTAACAATAGCCCGTTCTTCTTCCTCTCGCCGTCCAACAACTCGATGTTTCGCTTCTCGTTCCAGCAACAACTGCTGGCAGGTTTTGGATTCGGCCCCAATCTGCGTTATCTGCGAATCGCACGCAATAATAAGCGGATCTCCGACATTGCTTTCAAAGACCAGGTCATCGCTACAGTCACACAGATTGAAAACATATACTGGGACTTGGTCAGCGCCTATGAGCAGACTCGCGTCAACGAGCAGTCTTTCGCATTCGCCCAGCAGACGCTGGAGAACACAAAGAAGCAATTGCAGTTGGAAAGTGTCCCCACCATGGAGGTCATGCGGGCCGAAGCTGAAGTCTCTAAGCGTGCCCAGGAGTTGACCGTCGCCCGGACGAATCTTCAACTGCAAGAAACTCTCATGAAGAATGCCGTTACGAAGAGTCTCGACGACCCGGTACTGGAATCGATGCCAGTGGTCCCAACCGACGAACAGACACAGCCTGCACCGATTGAGGCGATGAAGCCGATAGCAGGCTTGATCGCAGACGCGCAGCACAATCGCCCTGAACTTGCTGAGTCAGACATCGACCTCGTAAACCGCCAGATCAGCCGGCGCGCTGCTCGCAATGCCCTGCTGCCGTCCCTTTCGCTAGTGGGCTTTTATGGTGGCTCCGGACTCGCGGGTCCCCTAAATCCTCTGTGCCAGGACTGCACTTCGAGTGTCCCTGTCGATTTCTCGGGAGCCCTCAGAAATGCCTTCAATAATTCTTCTCCCGATTACTATATTGGGCTGAACTTGAGTATCCCCATTCGTAACCGTGTCGCGAAGGCAGATCAGTACCGCTCCGAGTTGGAGTATCGCCAGTCAGAGTTACGCTTGGAACAACTGAAGAAGCAGGTTCGGATCGAAGTGCGCAACGCACAATACGCTCTGGATCAGACCGGAGCGCGAGTTGAGGCGGCCCGGAAAGCGCGCGATCTGGCACAGCGCACTTTTGATATCACGAAAAAGGAACAGGAACTCGGCGCTGGCTCCAGCTATCAGACGCTTTCTGCACAGCGTGATCTCGCGTTGGCAGAACTTGATCTCGTAGGCGCGATGACTACATATCAGAAAGCGAAAGTCGAATTGGATCGCGCTACCGGCACAACCTTGGAACATAATGGCATACTGATTCAGGACGCAATCAGCGGAGTGGTCTCCCACCACACGCCCTAAACAATCATGCCCACGTCAGTCAAAACCGGAGACGAAGTCACGCTGTCCCGGCCAGACTCCGGAGCGCCCATCCGGATTCTGGCCGCGGATGATCAGGAACATATTCTCGACGCTTTGGAGTTCCTCCTTCGTCCGCAGGGATACCGCGTCGACAAGGCCCGCTCTCCTGTATTGGTGCGCGAGGCTTTGAAGAGCACTTCCTACGACGCCATCCTCATCGATCTGAATTACACCCGAGATACTACGTCCGGGCAGGAAGGACTCGATCTGCTCTCGGAAATCGTGGCAGTCGATGCCACCGTTCCCGTCATCGTCATGACCGCCTGGGCCAATGTTGAACTGGCGGTCGAAGCGATGCGCCGTGGCGCCCGCGACTTTGTGCAGAAACCTTGGGAGAACGAACGCCTGGTATCGATTTTGCGAACACAGGTGGAGTTACATCGAGCGCTGCAGCACGCCGCACGTCTGGAGGCCGAAAACCGCCTGTTGCGTGCAGAGGGCCGTCCGGAGTTTCTTGCGACTGCGCCCGCGATGCAGGCTGTTCTGGAAACGATCGCACGGGTCGGGCCCTCTGATGCCAACGTCCTGATCACCGGCGAGCACGGGACTGGCAAAGAAGTTGTGGCGCGTACCTTACATGCGCTCTCCGCGCGCGCATCTCGCTCTCTGGTAGCGGTAAATACGGGTGCAATTCCAGACGGAGTGTTTGAGAGCGAGTTGTTTGGCCACGTTAAAGGCGCATTCACAGACGCGCGTACCGACCGCATTGGCCGGTTCGAACTCGCTGACGGCGGCACAATTTTTCTGGACGAGATCGGCAACGTTCCCCTTCGCCAGCAAGCCAAGCTTCTGCGTGTTCTTGAGTCTGGCGAGGTGGAGCGGGTGGGTTCCTCCCGCTCGCGCCGCGTGAATGTGCGCGTGCTTTCCGCCACCAACACGGACCTCCCCGCCGCATGCCAGGCGGGACAATTCCGTGAGGATCTTCTTTTTCGGCTAAATACCGTTGAGGTTCGGGTTCCGCCACTGCGTGAAAGACGCGAGGACATCGCTTTGCTGGGGGCGCATTTCCTTGCGCGTTATGCCGCGCGATACCGGCGTCCAGTGCAGAGATTCGATACGGCGGCATTGCAAGCGATGATGCAATACTCCTGGCCTGGAAACGTGCGGGAATTGGAACACACGATTGAGCGGGCCGTACTAATGAGCCGCACGCCGGAGATCCAGCCCGCCGATCTCTCGCTGAGTTCTCCTCGCGCTCAGACTCAGAACCTGGAAGACCTCAGCCTTGAGGCGGTGGAAGCGGTCTTGGTGCGCAAGGCGCTGCAGCGGTTTCAGGGTAACGTCAGCCAGGCGGCGGAAGCGCTGGGCTTGAGCCGCGGCGCGCTTTATCGGCGCATGGAGAAATATGGGCTCTAGCCCCATTGCTCCGAAGCCAAACCGTCCCCGAAAACGTACCCGCCTTCTCTATGAACATCGCATCAGCTTGTATTCTTTCCTGGTCGCGCTCCCCGCTCTTCTAGTGAGCACAGTCCTCGTGTGGATGCAGCCTTGGAGCACCAGCTCTCGGCTGGCTCTGACGGGCGCTGAACTCTTTGTATGGTGGCTGCTCGCTCTCGCACTCCAGGAGCAAACCACACGACCTCTGCAGACGCTGGCCAACGTCATCGGATCGCTGCGCGAGGAAGACTACTCATTCCGTGCCCGCAATGCGACCGCAGACGACGCGCTCGGCGAGCTTTCTCTTGAAGTAAATGCATTGGCCGACATGCTTTCTTCGGAGAAAGTGCGCACGATTGAAGCAACCGCGCTGTTGCAGCGCGTGGTCGATGAAATCGATGCTCCTTTATTCGCATTTGATCCCGCTACGCAGTTACGTCTGGTGAATCCCGCGGGCGAGCACCTGCTTCGCCAAAACAGAATTCGAATGATGGGGCGCAAGGCAAAAGAACTGGGGCTGCACGAATGTCTCACTGCGACTAACGAGACCGTCGTCGAGCTCAATGTCGGTGAGTCGCAGGTGCGCTGGCTCTTGCGGCGGAGTTCCTTTCGACAGGCTGGCGTACCTCACACTCTCGTGGTGCTATCCGATGTGAGTCGAGCACTTCGGGAAGAGGAGAGACGTGCCTGGCAGAGACTGATTCGAGTACTGGGCCACGAACTGAGCAATTCTCTCGCGCCCATTAAGTCGATTGCCGGAAGCCTCAGCTCGCGGGTTCAGTCAACCGACATCGATCCCGCCGTGCGCAGTGATCTCCAGCGAGGGCTTGAGATTATCGAGACGCGCTCAGCTTCTCTGCAACGCTTTCTCGAGGCATACCGCAAATTGGCTCAGATGCCAAAACCCAATCTGAAAGATGTCCCGCTGGGCGCTCTCGTCTCGCGTGTGGCGGCTCTTGAGGTGCGGGTTAAGGTGTGTGTGAGGGAGGGACCGGAGGTCATTTTTCAGGCCGATCCCGATCAACTGGAGCAGATGCTGATCAACCTGATCCGGAATGCCGCCGACGCGGTTCTGGAAAATACCGACGCCGCAGCGAAAGAGCCATGCGAACCAGGAGCTCTCACGCAAGTGGCTGACGTCATAGTTCGCTGGGATGCTGATGCGAATCAAGTCATGCTGGCCATTGAAGACCAGGGACCGGGGCTCCTGAATCCCGCCAATGTGTTCACGCCCTTCTACACAACCAAACCGAACGGAAGCGGCGTAGGTCTGGTTCTATGCCGGCAGATCGCGGAAGCCCATGGCGGTTCGATCGAAATCAGCAATCGGCAAGACAGCCACGGCTGCCTGGTCAAGGTTGTACTGCCGAGATCAGCATACAGCTCGACACCGCAGACTAATTTCCGAAACTGACGTCAGTTCACACTTCTGCTTAGCTGCGGAAGCAGTCCCGCGTTCGTGAAAATATCAGGGGCGCTGACGAACCTCAGCCGCCATGCCTGCCGACTCGCTCGCAACTGGGCGACGTGGCGGAAGTGGGTTGGTTCCAGCCGGCGGCCGGCGCTCGATGATTCCGATGACCGGAGCCTCGTTCAGTCCGTCGACATAGGGTAGAGAAGCAAATACCTGCTCGCTGCACATGCGGTCGATCATGCGCTGCTGCCGTCCGCTGAGAACGGCGTGAGGGAGAATCGGAAAATTGCGGAACACCCACAACAGATATACCCGCTGGAGGAATGATGGCATTATGTAACGCGGCCCGATGGGTGTCTGCACCTGCACCACACCGGCCGCCAGTTTGTCTATCAACATACTGGGCCCGTCCGTATCCTAAGTTTGGCCAGAGCAATTCTAGGGCCGCCATTATTGCACCGCTAGGGATGCAAGGGAAGCCTTTTTTTCACAGCTTCAACCAGACTTCATCGGCAAATCGAGCAGTAGATTTTAGGACCGTGCATTTTTGGGGTTGCGGGGGCGTGATCTTGCACGCACGCCACTGGGGCAAATCGCCCCGAACCGCCCGTCAGACAGCTACTTCGGGGAGGATGTCCATACGGCGGATCTGGGCAGCCACCCCGAAGTCGGAGCCCTGTTCCTCGACCCGGACAATGGTCGCCTGGCAGCAGACCCAGCACTTCTCGCCGGAGGTCAGTTCGGGTGGGAGGATTAGAACCAATTCGACGTCGGCTCCCTTCTCCATCTTCGAATTGGTATAGAGGAAGACGCCGTTTGCGCTGACGTCGCGGGTTTCGGCCGTGTGATCGATGCCCTTCGTGGTGCGGACACGTGTGGAGACACGCGTGGGGATTCTGGTTCCAGAGCGACGCTCGCCGTCGGGCTTCATAGGGCTCACAAATGGCCCACTAACTCTACACCAAGCCGGGCGATTGGACGAGGGGTTCCGGGCTCCAAGTTGCGGAGCCCGGATTCGGAGCGGTGGTCAGATATTGGGGCGCTTCGAGCGAGCGGCCGGAACGACCAGAGCCTGTTCCATGGTCGGCATGTTGTTGCCGCGGAGTTTGGCTTCGGCTGCATGTAACTTCTCGGTCTGCATCGTCTGGTAGTAGGCCTGAACCAGCAGTTCCATGGTGAAAGGATTGTCCTGATCCTCTTCCAGGCGCGCGATGGCATCTTCGTACTTCTTCTCATCCATCAGGAGCGTTCCCGCGGCTCCGTTGTAGGAGCTTTGGATCACGCGGTTGCGGCTGCCGTTGGCCATGGCTTCCAGATGCTGCAAGGACTTGTCGGCGAGCGGCTGATTCCCGGCGTGCGCAGCATGCACGACACGGTTGCGCAAAATGCGTGAGAGCTCTTCCTCGCGGTCTGAAATCGAGATGGTGGAGCGATGATCCAGTGATTCTTCGGCCAGCTTGAGATGCCTGAGCGCGACGTTGTCGTCAGCCTGATACTCGGCCATATGCCGCAGCGCCTGCGCTTCCTGCAGATCGTGATTCTTGGCGTGAGCGGACTCAGCGATCTGCTGGAACTGCCGGTCGGCTTCAGCGTAGTTGCCGTCGCGGACGTAGGTCATCGCCTTCTGCATGGCATAGGTCAGGCGATCGGCTTCGTTGTGGGCGAAGCGAATGGCCTTGTCATACTCGATGCGAGCCTGCTCCTGATTGCCCATCAGCGCGTAGGTGTCGCCGAGACCGAGTTGCGAGGTCACGAAGTCCGGGTCCATCTTGAGCGCGGCGCGATAGTGGGCCAGGGAACTCTCGAAATCGCCGGCCATGCGTTTCAGTTCGCCGTAGGAATCCTGCGGATTGGGCTCTTTCGGAAGCAGGGCGACGTAACGATCCATCGCCTCAAACGCCTTGTCGAATTCGCGGTTGCGCGCTTCGACATACGCCAGATCGTTGAGCGCAGCGGGATAATTCTTGTCGATCGTAAGCGCGTGCTCCATCATGTGACGCGCATGATCGTTACCGTTCTCTCCCATCAGCCAGTTGCCGGCGAGGTAGTACAGATGCTTGTCGCGGGGATACATGGCGAGCATGTCGTTCATCGCCGTGATGCCGCCGAGGAAGTCTCCTTCTTCGACTTTGACGATCCAGGCAACCATCAACTGTTCGCCGGGAGTGGTCCTGGAAGCAAGATCTTTGGCCTTGGCGCGAGCTGCGCTGACTTCCTGAGGATTGCCGCTGTTGAATGCGATCCAGGCCCAAGCGACGGCGAGATTGGGATCTTCTTTCACCGCGGCGCGCCAGTCGTCGTTGCAGCGCTCAAGGTAAAGATTCTCGTAATCTTCCATGCCCTTGACGTAGAGCCCGCGGGCTTTGGCGGACGAAGTCGTGATCGGCAACGTGGCGGACTTAGCAGGCTTGGCACCGTGCGCAAACAGCGGCAGGGCGAACAAAGCGACAGCCAGGACTGCACAGGACTTCGATAAAAGAGCGCGGCGCATCGAGTTCTCCGGAAAGGTCTTATGGGGAGGATCTAACAGTCGCAGGGTAACATCGGCGTAACCAGAGAGCGAGGTGACGAAAGGAGATGGACGGTCAGGGTTGGGCGCCTAGCGTCAGGCTTCGGGCGTCAGGGGCACCGAGCTAACTTCGGATACGGGGGCCGCTTTTGATTAGCTACTTTTCCATTCTCGAGGATATTACTTCTTGGTAACCCTCCCCCTCCCCCGGTCTACTGGAATCAATCGGTTAGCGGCAGATCTGGGGACAAAATCTTGGGGCACAATCAGTTGCGGGCAAAATCCTCATATCAAAGAGCTTAGCTCCTCCGCTTCGGAAAAGCTACGCTGACGCGTGTACGGATCATGGAACAGATCGCCTGTGGAGCGCAAGGACAAATGTCACATCGGGAGCCTGTGGAAATCTGTTTGGGCTCTGCTCGGCCTGGTTCTGGCTGTGGATTGGGCTTCGGCTGTGACTTCAGCTTCCGAGACGCCTCGCTTCGCTTCGGCGGGGCGGACGAAATACGTCCGCCCCTACACTGTCGACATCGTGATCTAGAACTTGAAGACAGCGGAAAGTTGGATTCCGCGCGGGCCGCCGCCACCTATGAAGGGGTTACCTATGCCCACATCGCCGGTCGCGGTGATGGGCAGGAATCCGTCGGTAACCTCGCGATTTCCAGTCAGTTTGAACGTTCCCGGGTAAGCGGCGTCCGCGATAAAGGCGGGAAGTAGCGGGTTCGAGAAGTTTGGATGGTTGAGCATGTTGAAGAAGTCCACGCCCAGCTTCATCGTGACTCGTTCGGTAATCGCGGTGTGTTTATAGATCGAGAAGTTCCATTCCTTAAACTTAGGACCACTCAGGGAATTGCGGCCCATGTTCCCATAGTGCCGCGTTCCGATCGCACAGTCTGAGGCAAACCCGTTCGCTCCCTGCGTAGGGTCAACTGTACACGGGATTGCGTACGAACTGAGATCGAGGAAGTGGAAGGGATCGCGCTCGTTGATCCGGGCAGGCCCGACTACATCCGGCCGGTCAATGGCGTTCCCGCTGCCGCTGTAGTCATCCCAGAAGTTGTAGTTCAGGTTGAAGGGCTGGCCGCTCTGCAGAGTAAGTACGCTGTTGATGCCCCAGCCATTCTTAAGTTTCTGCCATCCGCCACTCATTTTCGGGAGATCGTAGGAGAAGTTCCAGGTAAAGCGATGTGGAATGTTGAAGTTTGAGGGCGCATATTCCAACTCAGGACGCGTGCTGTCCTGCGGTTGTGCGGCGTTCACCACAAAGTCTTCGCCATCACTCGAGTTGTCGAGGGACTTGGAGTAGACATAGTTCACGATGGACGAAACACCGTGCCAGCCGTTGACCCGCAAGCTGACTTGCAGAGAGTTGTAATTGGACCTGCCTGTGGAGTTCTCCTGTAGCGCGTAGTAAGCACCGTACGGATTGCCAGCAAGCGGACGCGCGTCCACGCCGAAATCCTGGATGCAATTGCAGGCGATATCCGCGGCATTAATCTGCGCTTCGCTGGGCTGGGCGAGATCAAAGAAGCGCCAGAGACGGTGGCCCTGCGATCCCACATAGCCGACCTGCAGCACCGTCTTGCTGGAGAGCTGCTGCTGGATGTTCAGGTTGTAGTTCTCCATGTAGGGCGTTTTGATGTTGCGATCGAACGCGAAAACATCGCATTCAAAATCGCAGGTCGTGGTGGGGTTATAGACCGGAACACCGGGCTCGATTGTGCCGCCAGCCCCCGTAGAAAGAATCGGCGCAGGACCAATATTGTTGTAAGCGGGACCAGGTCCGAAGTAGGGAGCATACGGGAGATGGCCGAGCACCATGTCCTGGGAAAAACCATCGTAGAACATGCCCCAGCCCGCGCGAATCACCGTCCTTCCTTTGCCGGTGACGTCCCAAGACACACTCATGCGCGGCGCAAAGTTCGTCTTGTCGGAGTTATACAAGTTGGGCAGACCGGGCTGTCCGACCTGGGTCAGTGTAAAGGTACCGGTCCCGGGCGATGGCGAGATATCGGTGATATTGCTGAGGAGATTGTTCTTTTCTTTCACGACGCCGAAGTAGTCGTAGCGCAAGCCGATGTTGAAGGTCAGCCGGGGGGTGGCACGGATGCTGTCCTGCACGTAGAAGCCGAAGCCGTCTTCGTGCGTGTGGCGCGTGGTGTTGCCGAAGTACTGAAAGCCATCGGTGATATTGCCCGCCAGGAAATTGTCGAGCGCCGGGATCGTGCCCCCTTCGCCGTCATCCGTATCCTTGAAGCGGATACGTCCGCGGAAGTACTTGTTGAAATATTGCTGAATGGATGTGCGGTGGTAGTCGACGCCAAACTTCACATCGTGCTTATTGATCTTCCACGAGAAGTTGTCGATGAGCTGATTGTTGGTGTCAAAACGATGCCGGGGCACGCTGCTGGTCGCCCCAAGTTGCGCAACGCCGCTAACCTGAATAATCGGCATGCCGGAATCGAAAGGAGCGGTTCCGTTGCAGAGAGAAGTGTCGGTGGCGGCGCAGAGGCCAATGGAACTGGGATGGAAAGCGCGATCCTCCGGGAAGAATCCTTCTGCAAAGCGGTTCCAGCCGTAGCGAAGCTCATTCACCTTGTCCGAACCGATGGTGTGCGTGTACGACAACGAGACCAGCTGTACGCGCGTCGGAGTGAGTGTGTTGTAGCCCGGCAACTGCCCACCCGACGCAGTCAGCGCCAGCGGAAAAGCCTGAGTGCTATCGCCGAAGAAGTAGCGCCCAGTGAAGATGTTGCTTGGATTGAAGTTCTCGTCGATTTTGGCGATAAGACTCGAAAGATTGTTGAACGAGGGCGATATCACGGAAGCCTGGCCGTTGGGAAGGTTCGGGGCCGGCCAGGGGTTAAGAGCCAGGAGTTGCTGAATCACAGGATTGCTGGAATCTTGCGGAGCCAGCTGCCCATTCGGCCCGCTGCCAGTATTCGGCACATTGGCCACGGTGACGACACCGACCTTCTCCCGCTGTCCTTCGTAGTCAACGAAAAAGAATGTCTTGTCCTTCACAATCGGACCGCCAAGGGACCCGCCGAACTGGTTGTTGTGGAAGGGCGCCTCGGGCTGATCGGCTGGGTTGAAGTAGTTGCGGGCGTCGAGCGCGTTGTTGCGGAAGTATTCGGCCGCCGTGCCATGGAAAGCGTTGGTACCACTCTTCGTCACGATATTGACGACCGCGCCAGCATTGCGGCCGTATTCCGGCTCGAAGTTGGAGAGGACGTTCACTTCGGCCACGGCGTTGATGGGAAGAATTGTTGATGGGGTGCCGAAAACCCCGGCCTGATTGATGGCGGGATCGTTGCGGTAGCCGTCGTTCATGTCGGTGCCATCGAGGAGATAGTTGTTGGAGCGTCCACGGGCGCCATTCATGGAAAATTCGCCGAAGGACCCGGGGGAATCGGTGATCTGGTCCGGCGAACCGGCTACACCGGGACTCAGGAAGATCAGCTTGGTGTAATCGCGTCCGTTCACCGGCATGTCTTCGACGGTCTGCGCCGTTAGCACTCCGCCGAGGGTGTTAGTGGTGGTTTCCACTAAGGGCAATTGATCGGCCGAGACTTCCACTCTGGTGGAGACTTCGCCGGCTTTCAGTCCGGCATCGACGCGGCGTTCGGCGGCGACATCGACAGTTACGCCTCTGGCTATGAAGGTCTGGAAGCCGCTCTGGGTGACGGTGACGTCATACGTCCCGATGGGGAGTTCGGGCAGGGAGTAACTACCATCGCCGCTGGTTTCGGTGGCGCGCTCGAGGCCCGTGCCGGTGTTCTTTACTGTTACTTTCGCTCCGGCTACTACGGCGCCCGAGGGATCGGTAACGGTTCCGAGGATGGTTCCCCGGAAAGTCTGTGCCGACAGGTTCAGGGCTGCCAGCAGAACAAACACCAAGATGATGCGCGCTCTCATGTGGTCTCCTTACCACTCGTCAGATTTTTATGGGAGTTGATGGTTCTTTGTGGGTGCGCCGACTGTTCACCATCCAGCCCTGGGAAGCCTGCAATTCCTTGCACCGTAAAGAGATGCGCAGGCCCGGCCCACAAAGTAGCTGCGAAGAACACTAATCAAACTCGATCGCGAGAGTCAACCAAAGAGTTATGGATCAAGGACATAGATTTTACGAATGCGGCGGGGCGGTCGCGGACGAGGACGTCCGCGACGACAGCCGGCAGGATGCCGGCGCTACCTAGACGCATTTTAGGTTTATCCCACGACCCGGAGCAGCTAGATGCGGTGCCCCCAGGGGCTGAAGCCCGCGTCTTTTTGTGTACTTAGACGGCACGGCTAAAGCCGTGCCCCACCCAAAACCTTTTTTCCTAAAGCGCACCGTGAGCGCACTAACCAAAATCATTACCTGAGAACGGCTGTCGCGGACAGGGACGTCCGCGACGACAGCCGGTAGGATGCCGACGCTACGACTTGGCATGATCGGAAAGGGTAAGATCGCTAACGCCCTCAGAGGCTGAAGTCCATTGTTGATTCTGCGCGCTTTTCGCGGCGCTAAAGCGCCGCTCTTCCACGGTACCACCGGCATTCAGGGGTTTTTCCGCAACCTCTGAAGCCGTGCCTTTTCAAAGCCTTTGCCGCCGGCGACACGGCCAAGGCCTACGGTTTCACAACATTCGTGGGGATCGCTACTCAGAAAGTGAAGGCTACGCCACCGCGGATGGAACGGGCGGAATCTACGAGATAGACGGTTTGACCGTCCTGGCCGAGCACAGGCACATAGCCTTGGGCGAGCAGGTTGCGGAGATCAATCAGGGCTTCCATGTGGCCACCGAGAGTTGGAATCGGCTGGCGGATGAAAACGTTCAGATAAGGATCGCTTTGTCCAGGAGAGGCGTTGAACATGTCCACCGGAGTGAGGGACGTGCCATTGATCCAACGATAGGAGGCGATCCAGCGGGTGCGCGTACGCCCGACGGTTCCACTCAATTTCGCTGCCAGAGCATGACGGCGCTCGGTAGAGATCCACTGCCCAGCCTGCTGAATCGGAACGTCAGGACGGGAGAGGTCCAACACGCCACCGTATGCGTAGTCGAGTGTCGCGGTCAGATCGGAGGCGAATTTGTGCTGCAGAACGACTCGCACGCCACTGGTGTCGAGATTACGGCCAGCGTAGCTGAAGGTGCCAGAACTCAAATCGGGCAGCAGGAATCCGTTGACTGAGGTCACGTCTCCAACACCAGTCAGGGCCGGGTCAGTAATGCGGTCGGAGAACATCGCGACCTGGAAACTGTTCTTCCCCATGCGCTGCCTGAGGCTGACTTCCTGATGATGGGCACTCTCGATCCTGGGCGAGAAGCTCAGCAGGCTGACGCGAGGATTGGATTCGCTCAAATCCGCGGGAGCGGAATCGAATCCTTTTTCTGTGCGGGTATCGGGACGCGAGGTCGTGTAATCGTATTCGACCACTGTGTTCGGGGAAAGATGCAGATCTGCCGAGGCGTAGGGGCGAAAAGCATTGAGGCGACCGAGAAATTGAACAGTCTGGAGTTCGCTGCCAAACTTGAGTTCGAGGACGTCGCCGACGACGAAGTCATCCGCTGCGGAAAGCGCCAGCGCCTGCAGCGCGGCATTGTGCAGGTTGGGATCGGTGGGAGCGAAGCGGCTCACGCTCAGGGCCATCGTTGGCTCGGAACCATTTTGCAGATGACGCGAGTAACGGGCGCGGACCACGGCGGACGGCAGGCTCTCACCGTAGGCGACGTTGCCGCTGAAGGCTAGTCGACTGTCGGAGAAGATGGAGCGTTCCAGAGTAAAGCTGGTGCTCATGTCCGAACCGGTGCCGTAACCCGCGGCAGCGGATCCGGCGACGAACGAGACCTGTCCGGTGAAATCATGATTCTGTTTCTCGGCGGGAAGAGGATCGTCGAAGATACGCAGAATCGGGCGATTGGCAACCGAACGCAGGGTCCACTTCCAATCGTCGTCATCGGGGAGATTGCGGACCGGGCCAAGTTGCATTGCGCCAAGAAGCGTGCTCAGCGTGATGTTGACATTGAGGCTGGCGCCGGGACGCAGTCCGATCTTCTCGCGAAGCGCGGGCAAGAAGGAAGGAGCGCTGACTTTCAGACTATAGAAACCGGGCAACAGTCCGGTGGCGGTGAAGTGGCCGGCTTCATCGGTGAAGACGGTAAGGGTGCGGTTGGCAGCGCCGAGAATCTGAACCACGGCGCCCATCTGGGGAGTTCCCGAGTTAGTGCGCACGAATCCGGAGATGGCTCCTGGCCGTTCTGCGGCCAGAGCCGGAAACGCGAGCCCAATTATGAATGCCCAAGTTGCGAGCTTATTCAGCTTCAACTCTGCCCCACCCCCTGGGGGAATGAAGGGAGTTACTCTACTGCAAACATCGCGGACGGATCAATCGTTTGCTTGGAAATGTTGTCGTTGATCTTGATCTGAATCCGGTAAATGCCCGGCTGAAGGTTAGCAGCCGCAATCGATTTCTGCAAGGTGACCTGGTCACCGACATTGCCCATCGTGTCGGTGCTCTCGAGCTTCTGCACCACCGATTTATTGGTGGCGACGTTGGTGATTTGGTATTCGAAGGTGGCGGAAGGCTTGTGCGTCTTCTCGTCCATACCGAGATTATAGACCTGCATCCAGAAATTGAGTTTCTGATCGCGGTCGCGTTTGAATACAGCAGGCTTGCCGTCGGCCGCGCCGACCCGCGGTCGGACTTTCATGGTGCCGATCACAAAACTGCCGCTGCCGATCTGCGTTGTCGGAACTTTCTCCATCTGGTCGGCGACGATGAGGCTGGAGGTGGCCAGCTTGTCTTCCGAGTATTCCGGAACTGTGACGCTCCGGCTGTAGACGCCCTTGCGATCGCCGTTCACATCTTTGACGGCGATGTAAAGCTTGTAGTGGCCGGGGCGGAGCGGCATGGCCTTCCAGTAGACGGAGGCGTTCTCGGCGGTGCGCGGCAGCAACTCGGCGGGCACATCGACCTGCACGGTGTCTTCGAAGGTCTGCACAATTTTGCCGGTAAGCGTGGAGAGCTTGCCGTAGATGTTGACCGTTCCGCGCTGGACGCCTTCTTTGTTGACGAATGTGATGTCGCGATTCCTCATCTGGATGGTGACGGGAACCAGCACGGTGTCGCTCGTTACCTTCACAAAGTCAGAGCGCACATCGAACGGCATCGGGTTGAGGATGACTTTGGAATTGACCTCTTCGGTCAGGTCGGTGAACTTGATTTTGGGCGCCTGCTGCAGTTTGGCGAACTGCTCAAGCCGGTCGAATTGCTTGCTCTGGAGCATGGTGCTCTCAGGACCAACGCCAAGGCGCTCGAGGCCGCCGCCGTTGAAGCGGGAGGCCTTGCTGGCCATACCCATCTGTTCCCACATGGTCAGTCCGGCGTTCGGAGTCATCAGCAAGGCGTCTTTTTCCGAGCGATCCATCGTCATGTGGTATTCGCCGCACATGCAGGTGTCGACAAACTCGATGATGACTTCCTGACCAATGCCTTCGATGTAGCGGTAGCGCCACTGCTCAAACGGGAAGGTAGAGGTCTCTCCGCCGCCTTCTTCCATCGGACGCTCATAGGAGCCGCCAGAGGGATGAGACTCGATTTCGTCGGGCTTGCCGAACACGATGTAGATGCGGCCGCGGTCCGTCTTCCATCCTGGGACACCGGCGGCGAAGTGCTCGTTGGCGTAGGCGATGCGCTGGTAGTGCTCTTCCTTATACTCGTTCTCTTCGGTGTCGGGCGTGGGATCGCGGCGCTGCCAGAAGGCTTCAATGAAGTTATCGCGCTCTTCGTCGTTGGAGAACTGCTTGAAGGCGGCGCGCTCTTCGTCGGTGATGATGTAGGCGACGTCTTCGTCCAACCACTTCTTGTAGGGCTTGCTCAATTCCTGCTTTAGAGCGCGAGCATTCTTTTTGCGCTGTTTTGCGTCGGTAGGCCGCTTCAGTGGGTCAACAGCATCGGCAGGTTGCGCCTGGGTGGTCGCCTCTTTGTCGGTGGGCTGCTGACTTGCCTGGGGCTCATCTTTGGGCTGCTCTTTTGGCGGATCCTGGGCGACGGCGACCGAGGTCATGAAACCCAATACTGAAATGAGCGCAACTTGAAGGGTTCTGTGAAAAGAAAACCGGAACATGAGGGGACTCCTACCAGACAACCGTCGTCTGCTTATTTTAGGCTCTTAACCTTGTGGAAAGCAAGGTTAAGTCTTGCCCAGAGAACTAATTGAGGCCCTTGTGCCGCGTTAGCTAGGAAGCAGCGGAAATGCGCCTGAGTTGCCTGAAGGGGGGGATTTTCCGGAATGTTTGTTCGGGAGACGGCGGCGGTTCGGAGCATCTCTGCGGTTCTGTACGCGCTGGTAGGGATCTTTCGACTACGCTCAAGATGACAGAGGGCTGCGGCCGCGGAGGGGCGAGACCGCCGTCGCCACAGCCGCCGGGGACGGCGGGGCTACGATAACCCCTGCCATCTCTTGAACTACGGGTCTATAATGGCAGGTTCCGGGGGCGCTCGGTAACAATCCCCACGTAACGGGTCTCGGCACTCCTAACTCATCTGATTGGGAACTTTCTCTGGAACGGGCACGTAACAGAGGATGTGTGCCCGTCACCGTGACCGGTGAGGATAGTTGCTTTTCTTGGAAGATTAACGTTATGGCGCGTATCTGACACCAGGAAAAAGGTTCCCCCGGACGTGACGGGAGCTATGAAAGCTTGGAAAAAAATCGCAATCGGTGTCGGGGTGCTGGTTGTAGTGGCGCTCATCATCGGCTTCACGGTTCGTCAGAGCAGCAAGAACGTGGCGACTGTGCAGACGGGAAAAGCGCAGCGCCAGGATCTCTCTACGATCGTGAGCGCTTCGGGCGAGATTAAGCCGAAGACTTACGTCAATATCGGGGCCAACGCCTATGGAAAGATCGTCCACCTTTATGTGAAAGAGGGGGACAGCGTCAAGAAGGGTCAGTTGCTGGCCCAGATCGATAATGTGCAATCGGCCGCAGATATGACGGCGAATCAGGCGGCACTGCAGGCCGCCGGGACGGACGCCACGGCTGCCGATGCCGCGCTGAAGACCGCGGAGGCCGACCTACTGCGCGCTCAAGCCGACCACGAACGCTACAAGCAAGATTGGGACCGTGCGCAGAATCTGTACAAGGATGGCCTGATCGCGAAGTCAGATTTCGATATGCGCAAGAACGCATGGGCCACGGCTGATGCCGGCTTGTCGCAGGCGCAGGCGCGAGTAGCGCAGGCCAAAGCGCAGCAGGACTCGGCGGCAAAGCATGTCGCGCAGGCGAGCGCAACATTAACTCGCGTGAAAGATGTACTGCAAAAGACGACTTATACCGCGCCCTACGATGGGGTGGTGACGAATCTGCCGGTGCGTGAGGGAGAGTCGGTAGTCATCGGGATTCAGAACGCGCTCGGCAGTACGCTGATGACGATCGCCGACATGTCGATCATCACGGCAGAAGTGAAGGTTGACGAGACTGACATTGTGAACGTGAAACTGGGACAACCGGCGGAAGTGTCGATTGACGCCATCCCGAAGAAGACTTTTCACGGGAAAGTGTCAGAAATCGGGGATAACGCGATCGTGCGTTCCAGCGGCGTTTCGACTTCGCAGCAGAATGTAGCCAGCGAAGAGGCCAAGGACTTCAAAGTCGTGGTGACGTTGACTGACGCTCCGGTCGACTTGCGACCCGGGCTATCGACGACGGCGAAGATCACGACGGCGACTCGAAGCAATGTGCTCTCGGTTCCGATTCAGGCGCTGACCATGCGAACCAAGGAGCAAATGGATCAGCAGAACAACGCGCCCGGGTCTGTACATGCTGCATCGCCGGCCGTGAAGGATGTTGCATCTAAATCAAAAACCGATGACGAACTGCAGGGAGTGTTCGTGATTCGCAGCAAGAAGGCGATCTTTGTGCCGGTCACGACCGGGATTACCGGCCGGACTGACATCGAGGTGCTGGATGGATTGAAAGAAGGGGACGAGGTCATTACCGGCAGCTATAAGGTCTTGCGTAGCCTGAGGCCGGGGAGCAGCGTGAAGATCGACAATACGGCACCCAAGAAAGAAGAAGAAGAAACCTAATAACCTTAGCCGGGCTGGCGCGTCCAAAGGGAAACCGGAGAAGGTCTCAGAAATCGGAGCCCAAAGAGAAGGAACATAGCCAAGATCGGAGAGGTCGAGTGGCACCGGACCAGGAGAAAAACATGGCAACCGCAGAAGTTATCAGTATGCCCAATACCGCAATCCCGAACCCCACGGCTGTAGCGCCGCCGGAATCGTGCATGATCGCGGCCGAAGATCTCTGGAAGACCTACGACATGGGCTCGGAGCAGCAAGTCCACGCGCTGCGCGGAGTGAACCTGCGCATTCAGCGCAATGAATACGTGGCGATCATGGGACCGTCCGGTTCGGGAAAATCAACTCTGATGAACCTGATCGGCTGCCTGGATACACCTTCGCAGGGCAAGTACTGGCTCAACGGCCAACTGGTCAGCGAACTCGACGATGATGAACTGGCGCGGATTCGCAATAAAGAAATCGGATTTGTATTCCAGACCTTCAACCTGCTGGCACGCGCCACGGCGCTCCATAACGTCGAGTTGCCGCTGATATATGCCGGCGTACCGACCGAGGAGCGGATGGAAAGAGCAAAGGGAGCCCTGAGCGCGGTCGGTATGGAATCCCGCATGAGCCACAAGCCCAACGAGCTCTCGGGTGGACAACGACAGCGTGTCGCGATTGCGCGCGCCCTGGTGAACAAGCCCTCGATCATCCTGGCTGACGAGCCGACTGGGAACCTGGACTCGCAGACTGGCCTCGAAATCATGGCGCTGTTTGACCGCCTGCAGTCCGAGGGGAACACGATCATCCTGGTCACGCACGAGCACGATATTGCCGAATACGCGCATCGCGTAATTCACATAAAAGACGGCATTATCGCAAGCGATCAGAAGAGCAGCAACCATCGCAACTGATCCGTTTTCCGCTTCAAACACGACGCCCAGCCAGCAGCTGGGCGTTTTCTTCTGCGTTGGAAATAGTGATCGTTTAGTATTGCGTCCAGTCCGCGTGATCCGTGGTGTCCGGCGAGGAGGTCAAAGGCTTTAACCACAGAGGGCACAGAGGATCACAGGGGAAACCGGGAACTTATCAATGTGAATCTGTCTGACGCACTGCACGAGTGTCTTGCAGCTACCGCGCCTTACAATCCACCCTCGGTTTTTGAGGCCACCGTTCCGAGAGGATTTGCCTGGACATCCACACTGATCGAAACGTCGGCAACAGCGACCCGGTCGCGCCCCTCTCGCTTGGCCCGATAGAGGGCGGCATCGGCGGCCTGAATCAGATCCCGTTCGTTCATCCCATGATTCGGGAGTGCCGCTACTCCGATGGAAGCGGCAATGAGTCCCAGAGAGCGGCCATCGTGCATGATCACGAGATCGCGGAGTTTCGCTCGGATGCGTTGGGCGCGCGCCTCGGCGGCACGCAAATCAGCCGTAGGCAGAATAATGACGAACTCCTCGCCGCCATAGCGACAGACAAAATCCTCCGCGCGAATGCTGCGCACAAGAAATGATCCGGTTTCCCGCAAGACGGCGTCGCCCGCATCGTGGCCGTAGGTATCGTTGAAATTTTTGAAATGGTCCAGATCAAGCATCAGGATGCCCAGTGCCTGTTCGGAACGGATGGCGCGGCGGATTTCGCGATCGAGCGTTTCCTGCAGATAGCGGCGGTTGTACAAACCGGTCAGTGGATCTTTCGTCGACTGCGCGCGCAAGGCTTCGCGAAGGCGGATATTCGCAACGGAAAGTCCGACCTGCGCGGCGAAGGTGGTCTTGAAAGACATCTCTGCTTCGCCGAGGTTGGGGTCCTGATCCGTGGCTTGAATGTGAAGGATACCGAGAGCCTCTCCCTGCGCCAGAATCGGAACGCACAAGTAAGCGCATTCGACCCCCGCGGCATGGCCACAGCGGGCAGTGCTGTCGCCGACGCAAACCAGATGGGGATGCCCGGCGCGCAGCGCCCAACAGGATTCCGGCTCGAAGGATGTCACCGGGAGATGGCAGTCGTGCCACTGACCTGCAACCTCGACCAGATTGTGGGATGGATTGAACAAAGCAACGGCACCGCGGCGCGAAGGGAAGATCTTGGGCGCAAAGCCGAGCGCGGCCGTGAACACTTCTTCGCGAGTGTGGCAACTCTGCAATAACTCGCCCATCTTGGCCAGGAGCGTCGCCCGATGCGAGCGTTCTTCCTGGGCTTGCATCATCTCTTCGTTGTGCTCATCGAGCGTCCGCCGGGCGAGGTCTTTTTCCCACATCTCCTGCTGCAAGCGGGTGTTGGTTTCGGCCAGTTCCTCGGTGCGCTCCTTGATCTGCTGTTCGAGGATCTGTTGATAGTGCTTCTGCTCCTCGATGTCAGTGCAGGTTCCAAACCATTGCAGGATGATTCCCTGATCGTCGCGCAAGGGGACGGCGCGATCGAGATACCAGCGGTAGCCATGGGTCGCATCGTGGAGACGATACTCGATCTCGAAAGTCTCGCCCGAGCGCATGCATTTCTCCCACTTTTCCTTACAGGGAGTGCGGTCATCGGGATGAACGGATTCCGTCCAGCCATGCCCCAAGGCGTCGCTCTCGTGTGTGCCTGTCATCTCATACCAACGCTTATTGATGAACGACGTGCGGCCATTCGAGTCAGCGATCCAAACTATCTGCGGGATGGCCTCGGCGAGAGTCTGGAAACGGGCTGCGCTGCCATCGTCAGGATTTTCTCTCTTTGCCGCTCGGAGTGCGATCCACGACGCTATGACTGCGGCAAGAATTACCGAAAGCACCGCCGAATAGTGGGCAGGAACAAGTCTGAAAAATGGCACACGGGCGAAACGGGTCGCTGCCAGGGCTCCCGCGACAAGGAAGATTACTGTGGCGAGGCACCAGACCCGACGCGCTCTGTGCTTTCGCGTTAGCGGGCCTGCAAGTTCCAGAGTTGAATAGGCAGTAAACACTGCGAGCACGATCGAGAGGGTAAACAAACCATGCTCTTCCATGGACTGAAATATTGTCGAGCCAGGCGTAAGGCCTCCCCGCAGAGGAATGGGCGCAGCTTTTCCTTGACACGAATTGCTGAAAGAATCATCGGCAGAGGGAAGGCCACTCTTCGTTAGAAATTCGTAATAGGGCTGTGGCCGGGAGTCGAAGTTTGTGCGGAAAGTAAAAGAGACGCAGCTAAGCTGCGTCTCGGGTGAGAATTTTGCAGAGCGATTACGGATTCGTATTGACCGTCTTCACCGTCGCTTCGTCGGATGGAGTTCCCTGACCGGCTACGAAGAAATTGTGGTCGTACATGTTGCGATACATGCGTCCGGCGATCTCGGCGGCCTTTGGGCCGAAGGTCGGGCGTCCACCTTGCAGAAAGATCACTACAACGACGCGACCCACGCTGGTGTTGGCGTAGGAAGCGAACCAGCCGTAGCGAGTTCCTTCGTGCGAGCAGGTTCCCGTCTTGCCCAGGATTTCTTCTTCGTTGAAGTTCAGGCGCAGGCTGCGCGCTGTGCCGTAATGGACAGCACCCAGCATCCCATCCGACATCTCGGGGATGATGGGAGCGATGTCGAGCTGGCGCTTGACGCGCGGCTGGAAGCTGGCGACTTCTTCTGGAGTCGTCGGATGCTGCAGGTAGTAGAGGGTTCCGCCATTGGCGATCGCTGAAACCATAGCGCCGAGTTGCAGCGGGGTCATCGAGACCCCTTCGCCGTACGAACACATCTTGCCGACACCGCCAAGCTTTTCGGGAATGGCGGCGTCGGGATATTCGCCAATCTGTTCGCCGGGAATGTCGTATCCGGCAAGCTCGCCGAGTCCGTATTGGTGCGCGTAGTAGGCGACTTTTTCAAAACCAAGCTTGCGGCCTAGAGTTTCGAAGTAGGGGTTGTTGGAGTGGGCCAGCGCCTCGGTCAAATTCATATGATAGCGACGGCCGAGACTGACTTCGGTTTCTTTCGAGACTAGGCCTTCGCTCAAGGCTGCCAGCGCAACCGAAAGCTTGATGGTGGAACAGGGCTGCGCGCCGCTGGAGAGAGCCAGCTTCTGGTTGACCATGGCGAGCACACGGCCGCTGGTCGGCTCGATTGCAACGACTGTGCCGTTCATGTTGCCGAGAGCATCGATCGCGGCCTGGCGGACAACGAGGTCCTCGCCGGCTGTAATGTCGCCGGCGGCGACATCTTCGGCGAACGAGCTCATGTGGAAGCGCTCGTAGTAGCGACGGCGGCGATGCGTAGTCGCAGAAACCCGTGTCACGCCCGCGGTACGGCTTTTGGCCAGATGATGTATCCGGCGGCGCGTGCGAGGAGTTTCGCTGACTTTCTTGGAATTGGATTTCGTGGGGGTATGGGTGTTGATATGTGCGGCCCAGCTCATGCCGGCCAAGGCCAGACACGCGCAAAGGGTCAAAACGAGACGAAGTAGGCTTCCCTTAAACATCTTGATCTAATCCACTCCCCAGGAATCTAGGAATATTGATGCATGCAGCGTACCAGCGAGAGGTAACCTCACAGCTTCGGCCAGCTTCGCTGATAGTAAGGGACTTACCAATTTTCCACAACTCTAAAGTTTCAATCGGCGAAAACGGTGTTTCTGATCTAACTTACTCCCAACCAGCGACATAGGCGGAGATTACCTGGGTTCTCACCCCTTCGGTAATGGGTTACCGGGTTACTAGAAAGGTACTGCTTATATGCAAACTTTTTCTCATTCACAAATACCGGGGCTAAAGCCCGAATCCCATTCCGCGCTGGACGCGGCCCTGAAGGGCCGCTCTTCCACGAAGGCCGGGGCGCTCTCCACCAGGCTCGCGCTTCTAGCGGGCCCCACTTCCACCGGGATCGCTCTTCTAGCGAGGGGCCCTCTCTTTCACCTAGTTGCTTCCACTACGGCCGCGCTTCGACCGGCATGGGAGGATTGTCCGGGTTACAGTAACATCCACGCATCGTCTGAATCACATCACGTCGTTGCGCTTGCGGAGGAAAGCAGGCACGTCGAGATCGTCCTGCTCGAAGTTCGCGGCCAGGTTCGTCAGGACGCTGGACCGCATGGCGTCGAGCGAAACTACTTCGGCAGAGACCTGTTCGGACGCAGGCGACTGCGCTGGTTCTTCGATGAATGAGCGATCGTCACCCATCCGTTCATGCGACATGTCCGGCTCCGACATGATGTGCTTCGGCGGTTCCGGCATGGGATCCCGCGGGCCGAGGGAGTCCGGGAAATCCATGGCCTCGTCGTGGGCGGCAGCAAACGAGACGCGGGTTTCCTGATGACGGTGACGTGTGGTTGGGGCTTCGCGGAATCCGGTGGCGATGACGGTGATCTTCACGCCGTCTTTCATCTTCTCGTCCAACACGGCGCCGAAGATGATATTGGCATCCTCGTGGGCGGCGCCCTGGATGATCGAGCAGGCCTGCTGCACTTCGGCGAGTTTCAGCGACGACGAACCGGTGATGTTGATGAGGATGCCGCGGGCACCGTCGATGGCTCCGGCTTCGAGCAGGGGCGACGCGATCGCGCGCTGCGCGGCTTCGATGGTGCGCTTCGCGCCGCACGCAGAAGCGGTGCCCATGACGGCGTATCCCATGCGGGCCATGATCGTCTTCACGTCGGCGAAGTCGCGGTTGATGATGCCGGGGATGGTGATGATATCGGAAATTCCCTGCACGCCTTGGCGCAGAATGTCGTCGGCGATGCGGAAGGACTCGAAGAAGCCGGCGTCTTCGGCAACGGCGAGCAACTTTTCGTTGGGAATGACAATTGTTGTGTCGACCGATTCCATCAATTCGGATATGCCGCGTTCGGCCTGCTGCATGCGGCGTTTACCTTCGAAAGAGAAGGGCTTGGTGACGACAGCTACAGTCAGTGCGCCCATCTCGCTGGCGAGCGAGGCGATGATGGGAGCGGCTCCGGTGCCGGTACCGCCGCCGAGGCCCGTGGTAACGAACACCATGTCGGCGCCTTCGAGGGCTTCGATAATTTTGTCGGAGTCTTCGAGGGCGGCTTTGCGTCCGACTTCGGGATTCGCGCCGGCGCCTAGACCGTTGGTCAGTTTTACGCCGAGTTGCAACTTCACGGGGGCGTGCGACATGCGCAGTGCCTGCAAGTCGGTGTTGGCAACGATGAATTCGATGCCCTCCACGCCGGCGTCAATCATGCGGTTGACGGCATTGCCGCCGCCTCCGCCTACACCGATGACTTTGATCTTGGCGTCGTTCCGGGCTTCCTCGTTAAAGCTGATGCGAATGTCGTTGCTCATTTTTTACTCCTGTGAATTGTTCGGTTCTGCCTGCTTTCGTGCTCGTGTCAAGAAGTGGCCAGGGGTCAGGGGTCAGTACATCATCACGCCACTGACCCCTTGCCCCTAATCCCTAATCCCTGCCCTTCACGCTCCCTTTCCTACCAACAGCGCTTTCAATCTTGTTCCCCAGCGGTCTTCCTGCTGGCCGCGGGCGATGCGGGCGCGGTGTCCGTAGTTCGCCATGCCGAGCACCGTGGCGAATTCGGGCTCAGAGAGAGTCGATGGCATCTTGGCCAGCGGCGCGGGCCAGGAGAGCCGTACCGACCGGCGCAGCACCGATTCGGCGACATCGAAAATTCCTGGCAGGCGTGATGCGCCGCCAGTCAATACCATGCCCGCGAGGCACATATCGAACATGCCGCACTGGCGCAGCGTGTCACGCATCATTTCGAACAGTTCGCGGGCGCGCGGTTCGAGAATTTCGGCGATGAGGCGCTGCGGCATCAGGCGCGATGGGCGATCCCCGACCGAGGGAACTTCGACTTCGTTGCCTTCGGGAATCAAGGTCACGATCGCGTTACCGAAGATCTTCTTGATCTTCTCGGCCTCGGACAGCGGGGTGCAAAGGCCGACCGAAAGATCACTGGTGAAGTGGTCGCCGCCCACAGGAATCACGCCGGTCCAGGCGACGGCTCCCTGCTGAAATACGATCAGTTCAGTAGAACCGGCACCGATGTCGGCGAGACATACGCCGAGTTCGCGTTCATCGGATCGCAGGACCGAGTCGGCGGCGGCAAGAGGTTCAAAGACGGTATCGTCGACGTGAACGCCGGCTTTATTCACGGCGGTGATGACGTTTTGTGTCGCGCTGGTCGCAGCTGTCACCATGTGGACGCGTACTTCGAGGCGAGCGGCCATCATGCCGAGCGGATCGTGGATGCCAGCCTGCTCATCGAGGATGAATTCCTGGGGAAGAAGATGGAGTATCTCGCGGTCGGCGGGCAAGGGGATGGCGCGGGCACGTTCGACGGCCTGCTTGATCTCATCACGGCCGATCTCGTGCGGCCGCGTGCCCAGGCTGATGCCTCCATGGGTGTTAATACCGCGCACGTGCGCTCCGCCGATTCCGATGATGGCGTGCTCGACCGCGGCGCCAGCGACATCTTCGGCGGCCTCGACCGCCTTTTGAATCGATGCCACGGCTTTGTCGAGTTCGACGATCACGCCCTTGCGCGAGCCGCGGGATTCAGCGACGCCATGTCCGCGATAACGGAGGCCGGCCTCGGTGAACTCCGCCATGAGCGCGCACGTCTTGGCGCTGCCTACATCAATTGCGGTTAGAAAGCTTCCCTGCTGGTTTCCCATGTTTATAAATTCGTTCGTCCTACAGCATTACCTCATCCGCGCGTGTTCCCTCAGCGGGTAAAGCCGCGCTGGGTTTTGGATCCTTGACGGCGTGGCTTTAAGCCTGTGCGTGAGAACTTTCAGGCGTCCCTCCGGGACGCACTCAGTGTTCCGCCTTACCCGGCGCTGAAAGCGCTGGGCTATTTTCAGACGCCCCTCCGGGGCGCAAATCCTACGCGCTCGTCCCACAGCGCGGATTGACAATGCGGTTCTCATGCACACCACTTTAAGCCGCGCTCTTTCATATCGCCCCTTTGAAACATGCATCACCTAATTCGGTCCCGTCGAAGGCCTTGCGACCGCCGGGCTAGGCTTCGGACTTGTCGTGTTCGCGGCAACCGCCGCCGATGGCTTCTTCCCGTAAGGCTTCGGTTTGGAATGCCTGGCCGGCTCTTTCCTGGGAGCAGACTTGACCACTCTCGCTGGGGCTTTCTTCGTTCTCGGCCTGGCCGCTGGCTTCTTTGCTGCCGCTTTCGGATCCAGCTTCTTCTCCGTCAACTCAAATGCCGGCTTCGGAATTGAGCGATCGTGCGGATTGAGGTGCGTGATCAATGCTGCCGGCTTCACGCCTGCCGCCGCTGCCGCCTTCGCCGCCGCCACAGAGAGTGTTGGCTGCTTCGGCTTCCCTTCCATGTCAGGATTAACGATCACTTGGTTGTCGTAGCGAAGGTTCACCGACTCAAGCTTCTGGAACTGTTGCCGCCACTCCTGCACGTGGCTGACGTAGGTCCTGTAGCGCTTCAGGTAGTCGATCGAGCCGAGTTCGACCAACACATCGCCCTGGGGATTGTTCACGCGGACTTTGAGATTGTCGAGGTCGGAGAGGTCCACCTCGCTCAGATCCTGCGAATAGCGGGCACCGCCCGAGTCCAATTGCTGGACCAGTTCGTTGTAAGCCTTCATGCGTGGAATACGCGTGGAGAGCGGCTCTCCGGGATTCATTCCGAGAATGACCGGGAACGAATATTTGTGTTTCTGCGGCAGTTCCATGAGCGTGCCAACGGCGTCAATCAGGAAAATCCGTGGACCCACTCGCGCGAAAGCTACGGGCGTGCGCTCGTGGATTTCGACTTTCAAGCGATTGGGCACGAAGCGCATGACGCTGGCCGACTCTACCCACGGGATCTGCTCGAGTTGCGCCTTCTGCTGGGTGAGCGGCACGAAGAAGGTGTTGCGGCCGATGTCGGCGCCCATGACTTCCATGATCTGCGCCTTGGTCACATTCTCGATGCCGGTGACTTCAATGTTGTCGCTCGACTCGATGCGGAAGCGCCACGAGTGCTCGCCGTAGTTGTAGACAGCGATCGCGATGACGGCGCCGACGCCCAAAATGCCTAGGGCGAAGCAGGCCCACATCACGCGATTGACAGTTTTCTTGGGAAGCGAACCACGGCGAGCGGAAACACGTTTTTGTCCCCGCAGGAAGGGTGATTCTTCAGCGACATCCAGATCTACCAGGCGCGCGTCATCGAGTTCCTCGCGCGCGGACGCGGAATTCCCGGCGTAGGGCGGGTACAACTCTTCCTGCAGGATGGTGGGACTCGGCTTCCGCGCCATCAGTTCAGGTCAGTTGTCGCCAGGAATCGCTGAGCTTCTTCAATATAGCTGCAAATCTCGAAATGAGATACGGAAAAAATCCAGGGATTTGCACAGATGGGAACCGGGTTGGGTACGGGAGAGCAATTTGCAATTCTCGGTTCTCAGTTCTCAGTTAGAGGACATTTGTCATTCCGACGATGCGCGAGCAGAGGAGGAATCTGCTGTTTTGCCGAGGGCGAGAGACAAGCAGATTCCTCGTCGCTTTGCTCCTCGGAATGACAAGAGCCTTACAGGGACAAGAACCTTGCGGGGGACTCGACCAAAACAAAACGGGCGCGGCATATTTTCCGCGCCCGTGCTTCCAGGAGGTTCGGACTCGCTTCGCTAAACGGGGCCCGGTCCGGAGTATTCGACATGAACCGTCCGAGCGGGGACTTTAATCCGCGGCATGCGCGGGATATTCACGCGCACTCGCGGGCAGGTGATGTCGGGTACCTTAACTACAACCGGGTTGAAATTGGCTTCCACCAGGCGGACGCGCGCCAGCTTGGCCTGCACCTGAGCTTCGATCCTGGCGCGATTGGCCTCTAACCGGTCCAGTTGGGCTTGCTCGCGATCAGACATTGCCTGAAATCCGTTGAATTCAAACTGCGACTGGTCGACCGAACTCTGAACCTGCGCCATGGCCGCGGCCAAAGGGCATTGCGACTCGTGGCGTTCAAGGTTCAGCATCCGAGACTCTGCCATGAACTGGTCGGCGCGTCCGGTGGCCAGGGCCAACACAGCTCCGGTGTTATGTCCGACGCGATCTACGATCTCGTGGGCCCATTGCATGCCGCCCTCGTGGTAGCTGGAATTCAATCCGGCTGCCAGAACCGCCGCGGCTAGCCATCCCCATGCTTGTGTTTTCATAACCTTAACCCCTTATGCCTGATAGACGAAGGGCTTGCGAATCCGTTAGCAAAAGATACGGAAGGGAAGGGCGGGAAGTTCCGCACAAAGACCGACGAAGGCGTTGGACAGGTATTTCTGCCGAAGTCCGATGTTGAGAGAAATGGCGATTTTTCGACAAGTTACTACTGTAGTTTCCGCAGTTCGTAGCTCGATGAGGTATTGTTCTCCTTGTTCTCGAAAACACCATGAATGGATTTACCGTCGGGCGTGACGGAAAGGTGAAGAACCCCAACGACTTTTCCGTAGCGTTTGGAGGTTATCTCGACCTCGGTAGGGCTTAGTTGCTTTACAGAGGTCATGGTGTGCCCCGGGTCGTCTTCTACGGGATAGTCCTTGCCATCGAATTTTGCGTCATACCTCTCACCAAGGGGAGTCCACGCACTGAATCCATCCGCTGTACACCTATACGAGATTGCGGGAACGTCGGGAACGACCTTGGACTTACTTTTCTTGTAAAACAGCCACGAGCTGGAAAGGATATGAGAGCCACTGGGTGCTTGTTCAACTCGTTTGCTAAGAGTTTCACTTGTGACCGGTTGTGCTTCCGTGGTGTCTTTCACTACGTGGGTCAGTGTTCTTCCATCTGGAGAAACCGTATCGATTTCCGTATACATCGTCTTCCCAGCTTTCTTGGCGATGATTTCAACCGTGTAGGCATCGACGATTCGGGCGCTCACTGTGTCCCAGTAGCTTGTCTCATGGACCTTTTGGTCACGCCCGTCCGCATTAATTTCCGGGCTTGCAAAACAGTCAGAGCAGCGAAGCATGCCTTTGGCAACTAAATACGTCACTGTTTTCGGTTTCTCCGACTGCTGCACAGAGTTTTCATCAAAAATCCAACCGCCATCGAAAGGGCTTTGGCTGAATGACGCAGCAGGCGTCAAGAGCAGCAGAGTAAGCGTGAGTCTTTTCATAGGGAACCTCACGGGATTCGACGCCCCAAATATTATCGCCTCTTATCGCCAGCATCCAGAACTAGCCAAGACAGATGCACCGGCTTAGGTGACACCCACAGATGAGATGAGAAGGCCGGTCTCCGGCGGGATGCTGTACGCTCCCAAGTATCCACGTGCTCGAGGCACAGAGAAAAAGGAGACCGGCAATGAAGAAGGTTAGCACCCCAGTGGCGAAGCAGAGCAGGAATATTTCTCGGCAGAGACTGACGATCGGATTGGATCTGGGCGATCGCAACAGGTGGTACTGTGTGCTGGATGAAGCGGGCACGATACAGCTAGAGCAGCGAGTGCGTACGAATGAGAAAGCGTTGCGCGAAGTCTTCGGCGCCATGCCGCGTAGTCGGATCGCGCTGGAAATCGGGACGCATTCGCCCTGGATCAGTCGCTTGCTGAGCGATTTGGGACACGAAGTGATCGTGGCGAATGCGCGCAAGGTGCGACTGATTGGAGAGAGCCGCAAGAAAGACG
>JAIQFH010000045.1 GCA_020073385.1 Terriglobia bacterium
ATTTGGTGAAGAGTGTGGGGTTCTATCCCTGAGCGCATGGCGCGGCGGGTGTCGATCAAGCCGTGTGCAACAGGCGAATCCGCAGTAAGTCCAGATTGGCCCGCCCGTACATTTGACGTTTGATCAGTTTCAGGCGATGAATGTGACCTTCGACGGGTCCGGTGCTCCAAGAGAACTTGAGCGCAGCTCGCACGGCGGCTTCATCGCGTTGTAATTCCAGGGCAAATCGTGCCAGCGGAGATTGGCGAGCCGCCTTGCGCCAAAACAGCCAGGCGGCTTCGTTGCGTTCCCGCATCATGCGGTAAAACTGCTGGGCTAGTTCCGCGGTGATGGCAATCTCGGGAGAAAGCCCGCAAAGGGTTTGGGTGAATTTCTGTTGCGCGGGGGTTGGATCGCGGACGAAGCCGAGCAAGAGCGCACTCGCTTGCCGCGGACTAGGACGTTTCCAGGGTGGTGGAAGCGAACGCGGGGAACAGTGCCCACGGACTCCGAAGCGCACACGGAACCAGCGGCGCAACGTGACCACGGCAAAGCCCGCTCCCTGAGCCCGTAGTTCGCGCCACAATTGGCTGCGATTGTGACAACCTTCCGCCCACCGCATTTCTAAATACGAGAGCCAACGGTCCGCGGCGGAGCGCCGTTGCGTGACTTGGCGCTCAGGAAACTGTCCGGCAAGCAACCAACCACGTACGGTCTTGCGGTTCAGTCCGAGTTGCAAGGCGATGGCCCTTTTGGAAACGCCTTGCTCATGCAACTCGACCACTTGTTGGTAGCGGTTGAATCGCCCCTGTCGACGTACGCGGCTGAGTTGCGGCGAGCCTATGGAAGTTGTGTTTGGAAGAAGGGGGAGAGAAGGAACTACGCGAGTCGGAGTGGATTGCCGGAACGCTTCTTCAATCAGCGGCCCGTGTCGTGTCAAAACACGCTCCACCGCTTCGCGCAGATTGCGCAGCAAGTGAAAGCGGTCGGCAACCTGGATCGCATGAGGAGCACCTTTCCGGGCTGCTTCCGCATAGGCCCCAGCGCGATCACGGCTGATGATTTCCGGCGGAGCATGAGCACGCAGCCATTCGGTGACGGTCTGCGATTGCCGATCCGGCAGCAGATCCACGACGCAACGCCGCTCCAAGTCGCACACCATGGTCCCGTAGCGCTGCCCTTTGCGCCACGCCCAGTCGTCGATACCCAGCACCCGATGCGCTACCGGAGCCGACTGCTGTGCCATGCGGCGGAGATGACGCAGCAGTGTGTCGCCACTCACCATCAGACCCAACCTCTGTGCGGTGCGAGCACCGGCTTCTCCGCCCAAGGCCAGTCCTAACCAGAACAAAGCCTGGGCCATGCGCTGTGTGCGTCGGGCGTAGGTGGCGGCCGTCTGGGGCAGTCGTTCGGTGAAGATACGCCGGGCACACTCATCGGTATTGCAGAAGAAACGGCGCGTTCGCAATCGAACCTCAACCGGAATGCCGTTCCATGGCAGGTCGGCTAATCGCCGCTCGTAATAACTATGGATATGGCGGGAGAACCGAGCGCAGCCGGGACATGGCACCTCCCGACGCGCCGCCCGCAAGACCAGCGTGATGTGGTCGCCTTGCGCGAGCAACTCCTCCACTTGAACTTCTGCAGGACACGGCGACAGCGACCGGTTCATAAAGGAACCGAAAAACCGCCTCAGCCTCTCAGCTTATCCTGCAAAGCTCGAATCACTGACTAACTTGACTGGTACAGAGCGTTCCCAGGGCCCCCGCGATACTCTTCACCAAATGTGCGGAAGATCCGCTTTTGGGTGACCCCTGAGGATGCAGGACCAAAATCAACACCCCACGATTTTTTGGCGAGTAACGTTTTCATGCAACCGAGCGACACACCGCGAACCAATCGTGCTGCATACACAAACCGAAACAGGATTGACACACCAAGAGATAGCCGGACGCGTATGCGATGCCAGACCTCAGCCAGTTTGCAGCGAGTACCACTCCCCCGGTCATCTGGAGTTATTGGATCGAGTGGAATGGCTTGGAGACGAAGGCTATTTGACATGAGGCGTACTCCGGCCCTAATGTGGGCATGAGCACGTTATATCAGCCACGGCTAGCACCGTGGCTTTCCTCTTTTGTGATTAAATCATGGCGGTCAAGTGGAGGGATACTATGCCGCTCTGGTTTGTGATTGCTGCTATGGCCATCGTGCTCGCTTTACAGACCGTCAGTGTTTATATGGGTTATTTCCCGAAGCGTGTTTTGATCCCTACGCTGCTGCTTGGCGGACTTCTCATCCTTGCCGCTTACTATCACTCCTGGTGGATTGTGATGTGCGCGTTTTTCCTGTGGCTCTATAAATACATGCAGAATGAGTTTGACGGCCTAAAAGAACGTCTGACGAGAATTGAAGCCAAGATGGATGCTATTTCTTCTTCCACCGAGCCCGAGCAGCCCTAGCAGCGACTTTTCGACGCTGTTCCTTGGTCATAGTCTTGAGACGGCGCTTCCCGCCGATCTGACCACCCTTGCGACCGATAGCAGCCATGTATGCGGAGAGATTGGCTGGTGCCGTTGCTATGGGAGGCTGTACCTCTTGAGGTTCTGGCGTGTCGCTTGTCGAGTGCTCTACGATCCACTTGGCAAGCTGGTTGGGATCGCGCGGACGTTTTCCTTTTCCGACTGTCACACGTCCATCATGCCACATGTCGGATGCTAAAGCGAGACTGTGAATATTGAAACTGACCCACTACCCTACGGTGACGCTGTCGGTGGCGAATCTCAATGTGTTGGTGCAGGTAAACGCGTGCGTGGCCCCGGGAAATTCTCCGTGCGCTGTGTTTTATGCCAATCCCGTGCCGCTCGCGCAACAGGTGTTGCAGCAGGTGTCGGGGGCCGGGCAGATCTCCACGGGGCAATCGTTTCAACCGGTCGTGGTACGGGTGGTGGACTCGGCGGCGTCTCCACACCCGGTGCTGGCCGCGCCTGTGAGTTTCCTGACGACAGTCCTGCGGCCCGGTGGGACGGTGCCGGGTGTGGGTAGCGGAGACACCAATCCGGGCAACCCGGCCATGCCAGTGATCCTGAAAGTCACGCAGACCAACACGACTACCGACGCCAATGGTCTGGCGAACCTTTCGCCCACGGGCGGGGGCTTCAGCGCCCCGGTCGAAGTCGATGTCCAGTCCACGGCCGGAACGAATGCCGTGCTTGACGATCCTTTGCTGATATTCCCCGCGACTTCGTATGGGAATGGCAGTGCCGGGACGAAACCTCCGATCATGCTCCGTCCGATCCGGGCACCGTTGTTTCGGGACGAGATCGGCACTGGACAGCGCTGAACCACCGGGTGTGGGATTCCGACAATTTGGGTCTGTCGCGTTGGCGCACGACCGATGGCGTTATGCATTTGCGGCTGGAAGAGCCGTTGTTGTTTTTTCATTCCTGATACCAGGAAGGATCCCAGGGGCGCGTACGGGAGATGAGGTGTGGGTGCTGGCAACGATTCCGCGCAAAGGGCCGCCACGGCCGATCGCGCTGGGTTAAGAAGGCTGGGGCTGGGGAAATTCAGCGGGTCGAAGTGAAGTAGGGTTCTTCCTTTTTTTACCTATTTTTGTTGTCATCCTGAGCCGCGACTTTTGGCGGCGAAGGACCTGTGCAACCTTGTTGCACGACATCGCCGCTGTCGGCGGTTGCATAGGTCCTTCGCGGCAAAGAACGCCGCTCAGGATGACAACGCGTTTGTGAGTTGAGCAGCTTTCGACGGACTGTCACTTCTTGCTTTTTCGACAAACCCTTATTTCTTACTTCGTCCATTCATCTACCCAGTCGTTTACCGTTTTGTACCAGAGCTGGGAATTTTGTGGCTTCAGGACCCAGTGGCCTTCGTCGGGAAAATACAGCATCTTGGACGGAACGCCTTCCATCTGCAGCGTGGTGAAAAGCTGGAAGCCTTCGCTCACGTCTAAGCGATAATCTCGCTGGCCGTGGATAACCAGCGTGGGCGTCTTGAAATTCTTGGCGTACTGGTGCGGGGACCACTTCACGTAGCTCTCGCGGTTGTCGTAGGGGGTGCCTTTGAACTCCCAGTTGTTGAACCAGAGTTCTTCGGTCGTGCCCCAGGCAGACTCGGCGTTGAACATGCCGTCGTGCGACACCAGGCATTTGAAGCGATCGGTGTGGCCGAGGATCCAGTTGATGGCGTATCCGCCGTAGCTGGCGCCGAGGGCGCACTCGCGGGTCTTGTCGATGAACGGATACGTTTGCTCGGCGTAGTCGAGGCCCTTCATCAGGTCTTCGAAGGGAGCGCCGCCCCAGTCGCCGTTGATGGCGTCGATGAACTTCTGGCCGTATCCGGTCGAGCCGTGGAAGTTGATCATGATGACGACGTATCCCTGATTGCCGGAGCTTGGTGCGGCGAAGAGTTCGGGGTTCCAGCGGAAGGACCAGTCGTCTCCCCAGGCGCCTTGGGGTCCGCCGTGGATCAGGAACTTGACGGGATATTTTTTGGTGGCGTCGAAGTTCGGAGGCTTGACGAGGAAGCCTTGAACCTTGTCGTTGTGCGCACCTTTGAACCAGAACGACTCCAACGAAGACATCACGATGCTGGAAAGGAGAGCGTCGTTGATGTGCGTTAATTTTTCCGGCGGATTCTTGAGCCGCTGAGAGACGTCACCTTGGGATTCAGTCTTATAAATCTCGATCGGAAATGAGATGGCCATTCGCGTGAAGATGACGCTCTTTCCGTCAGAGGTGAGGGTTAAATCATCGTTGAAGCCCTCCCGGACCACCACGGCAGCATTGAAGTGGTCAGCATCCTTCGAGTCGCCGTCAACGGTGACGGTTTGATCAAACGGGCGATCAACGGCAAACGAAACCACTGGAGAATCGTCTTGCCACTGGTGCGCGAAATAGACACGTTTCGAGTCCGGAGACCACGCGAATGTTCCAACCCATGAGTCGAGTCTGTCGGTCATCACTTTCTTCTCGCCGGTTTTGCGGTCGTAGAGCATGAGGCGGAAGCGGTCGCTCTCGTATCCGGGACGCTGCTGGGCGCGGTAGGCGATGTAGCGGCCGTCGGGGGAATAGAGCGGGGAAGTATCGCTGGCGGGATTGTCGGCGGTGATGTTCTTGGTCTGTGCCAAAACCTGGACAGGCGAGGCGCCTGTCGCTCCGCTCACCGGGACGATCCATAGGTCGTTGTTTGTCGAAGCTGCCGGATTCTTTTCGTGATTCGAGGCGTAGCAGATCTCTTTTCCGTCAGGGGAGAAGGCGTAGTCGTCCTGGCCGCCTAGGGAGAAGACGGGCGCGTCGTAGTCGCCGGGAGTGAGATCCAGCGGCTCGGTAGCGGGCTTTGCGAGGTGTGCGGTGGCGCCGGAGACTTCAACAACTGGCAGGCTCACTACGAACAAGTGAGTCCGCTTGCCTTCCTTGTAAGCATTCCAGTGGCGATAGAGCAGATGATTGAAGGTCAGCGCCTTGACTTTGGAACTTTCGGCGTCCTTGAGCTTTTTTGCATTACACACCGCTTCTGCAGCAGGGGCACCGTCGCACTCGGGATATACGTCTGAAGTGAACAGAATGTTCTTGCCATCCTGCGACCACACTTCGCCGCCAGCCTCGGTCGCAATTGATGTCAGCCGGCCCCAATCCGTCACTTTGCCGGACGAACCGTCGAAACCAGCGACCCATATTTGCGACCCTTCTTCCTTGGTGGAAATGAAAGCAAACCGTTTTCCATCCGGCGACCAACGCGGCCGATCTGCCTCCTGACCATCCATAAGCGGCCGTTCCTCTCCTCCGGCGGTGGGGACGATCCAGACATGCGGGGTCTTCGTGTTCGCCGCCAGGTCGACGTCGACCACGCTGAAGATCACCCACTTGCCGTCGGGCGAGACTTGCGGGTCGCCGACGCGCTTCAGCTTCATCATGTCTTCGAATGTGAAGGGGTGCTTGGCCTGGGCGGCTACTGACAACGCGAACGTTATAAGGGCGAGACAGAGGATGAGAAGACGGCGCATGACGGGACTCCTTCGGCAAACGGATGAGTTTAGCACTTGTCATCGTGAGGCGCAGGGTTGGCGGCGGAGGATCTGTGCAACTTGCCGGCGGCATCGGCGCTGCAGGCGAGTGCATAGGTCCTTCGCGGCAAAGAACGCCGCTCATGATGACAAGGTTTCTGTAAAGTTCTGGAAATTCTGAGTTTTTGCACAGGGCGATGGTCATTCGTCACAGACTTGATTACGGCAACAGAGAGAGACTACAGCCACCATGCGGGAGCCAAAGATCTACTTCGTCTACATTCTGTCAAACCGATCTAAGACTCTTTACACGGGAATCACAGGAAACCTTATTCAGAGAGTGCGTCGGCACAAATTGGGAATCGCGTCACGCTTCACGACCAAGTACAAGGTTGTCCGACTGGTGTACTTCGAGCGGTTTGAGGATGTCCACAAGGCGATCGAGCGCGAGAAGGAGATCAAAGGCCGGCTGCGGATCAAGAAGATTGCTTTGATCGTGTCCGTGAATCCGGCTTGGCGGGATTTGAGTTTGGAGTGGTTTGAGCGGCATCCGTTTCAGCCGGATGCGGATGCGATACAACGTCGATTGTCATCCTGAGCCGCGGGGTTTGGCGGCGAAGGACCTGTGCAACTTGCCGACAGTATCGGCGCTGTCGGCAGAATTGCATAGGTCCTTCGCGGCAAAGAGCGCCGCTCAGGATGACAAGGCTTGGGGATGACTGGAAGCGGACAGCAGCAAGCTATGGCTTTTCTCGGTCGCCGAAAATCGCGGTGCCGATGCGGATGCAGGTCGAGCCTTCTTCGATGGCTACTGCGAAATCGTGGGACATGCCCATGGAGAGAATTTCCATGGTGATGGAGGGGAGCTTGCGTGAGGCGATTTGGTCGCGCAAAGCGCGCAGTTTGCGGAAGTAGGGTCGGGCGCCTTCGGGGTCTTCGGTGAAGGGAGGGACGGTCATCAGGCCGCGAAAGTTCAGAGCTTCCAGGCGGGGAGCGGCTGTGAGCAAGTCTTCCAATTCGGGTGAATCTGGCGCTACACCGCTCTTGGCTGCTTCGCCACCTACGTTGAGCTCAATCAGGACTTGCAGTCTCTTGTTCAACGCGCGGGCGGCGGCGTCGAGTTTTTCGGCTAGTTTAACGGAGTCAACCGAGTCTATGGCGCTGAAGAGTTCCGCCGCTTTCGCTGCTTTGTTGGTCTGGAGATGGCCGATCATGTGCCACTCTGTGCCCACGAGATCGGCCAGGGTGTCGGCTTTGGCGGAGAATTCCTGGACGCGATTTTCGCCGAACAGGCGCAGGCCTGACTCGTAGGCTTCGCGGATGCGGTCGGGAGGGTGCGTTTTTGTGACCGCAATTAGGGCGACTTCCGAGGGATTCCTTCCTGCGCGCTTGGCGGACTGCGCGATCTTTGATTGCAGCTTCGCTCTGTTCTCGGGGATTGACATACAAGAACATTCACCACAGAGGACACCCTTCGACTGCGCTCAGGGCAGGCTCAGGGTCACAAAGGAGTTCTTTCCTCTGTGAACCCGGTGTCTTTCGTGGTTTCAGATTACATGATCGCTGTCGGCGGGGCCGGATCTTCGGGGCGGCCGGGGTTCAGTAGTGGAACCAGGATCATGACTGCGACCAGTGCGGCCATGGCAATCACACTGGTGATGGGATGCTTGCCGAGGGCGAACTCGTACAATTTGGTGCTGGCGTGCGGATCGTGCGCGAGCCGGCGCGCGAGGATCGCGGCGACGACGATCCCGCAGAGCGCCTCCCCGGCGATCAGCCCGGAGGCAGTCAGGACACCGGCATTGTCCACGCGCGCTTTCTGCGCATCGTTGTAACCCCGTCGATCGCGCAGTTTGTCGGTCGCCCACCGGATCAAGCCGCCGACAAATATCGCAAATGTCGTTCCCAGCGGCAGATACATGCCCACAGAGAAGAGCATTACGCTCTTGACTTCGATCATGATCATCGCAATGCCCAACAGGATACCGACCACCACCAGAGGCCAGGCCATTTCGCCACCGACGATGCCCTTCGACAGCATAGCCATGAGACCGGCTTGCGGGGCGGGCAGATCAGGCGTCCCGAAGTGATAGACCTTGTCCAGCCAGAGGAGCGGGAAGAAAAGGACCAGCGACGCGACCACGATTCCGAACAAATCGCCGATCTGCATTTTGGAGGGTGTGCCGCCGAGGATGTGTCCAACTTTTAAGTCTTGCAGCATCTCCCCCGCCACGGCTGAGGATACGCAGATCACCGCCGCGACTCCCAGGACCGCGGTAACTCCGCCTGCACCGGACACTCCCAAGGCGACCATGAGCAGTGCCGCAATCACCAGCGTGCACAGCGTGAGTCCGGAAACAGGGTTGTTGGAAGAGCCGATCATGCCGACCAGATTGCCGGAGACCGCCGCGAAAAAGAAGCCGACGATGATCATTACGCTTGCTGCAACCAGCGATCCTGACAAGATTTTGGAAGCGGAGAGGTTTCCGGCGCCAGAGAGGAAGTAGTAATAGAGCAGAATCATGGCCAGAAACACGAGAGCGATTCCAGCGAAGATAGCCTTCGCTGGCAGATCTCGTTCGCTGCGGCCAGTGGCCGCGTGTGCCGCCGCCGATTTCTTCAGATCGGAAACAGCCCGCCCCAAGCCGACTGCAAGTTGCTTCCGCATCTTGAACAGAGTGTAGGTGGCGCCTACCAGCATGCCTCCCACGGCGATGGGACGCACGATGGAATAGTAGATCGCTCCCGCCAACAGATCCCATTCCAGAGGCTTGCCGCCAGGTTGAGCCGCTTGAATGTAGGGACCAACGATGAAGGTGAGAAGGGGGACCAGCAGTCCCCATGCCAAGACGCCTCCGGCGAAATTGAGAGCCCCCAACCGCGGACCAATGATGTAGCCGACGCCCAAGTATGCGGGGCTGATATCGGGAGCGTTGAAGAGCGTGGCGCCGCCAGTCACAGTCGTAGTCACATTTGGGTTATCGCCGGTGCGCAGGAGAAGCCTCTTCCCCAGTTCGCTTATTCTCGGGTGGAGAGTGTTACCTGGTTTGAAAATGTTGACCTGCCCCAGCAGGAACATCAACGCGCCGAATCCCATGTTGGCGAAGAGGATCTTGGCTGCCTTGGCGCCTTGCTGTCCGGCTTTGTGAATTTCGGAGGCGGCCACGGATTCGGGATAAGGGAGCTCGGGATCTTCCACCATGACGCGGCGGAGAAGGGTGACAAAGAGGATGCCGAGTGTTCCACCGATCAGCATGAGCGCGACCGCTTTCCAGTATTGGTCGCCGGTTAACCCGGGCCAGAGGCCTGCCATGACGAACGCCGGGATGGTAAAGACTGCCCCAGCTGCGACCGATTCGCCGATCGAACCGACAGTTCGCGCGATGTTTTCTTCGAGGAGCGAGCCCTTCATCAGCCGCAGCAGGGCCATGCCAATGACGGCGGCGGGATAGGTGGCGGCGATTGTCATGCCAGCCTTCAAACCGAGGTAGGCGTTCGCCGAACCCAGGATGGCGGTCATCACCAGGCCGATCAGCAGGGCGCGGAGGGTGAATTCCTTCATGTCCATCGTTTCAGGGACGTAGGGCACGTGTTTCTTTTTGGGGGGAAGTTCTGTGACTGGGCTGCTCATGGGCGGAATCCTTTTAGGGCGTGGGATGGGAGCACTGTTGTCTGCATTGCCTTATGAGGCGGATTCGAAGCAACGGCGCACGTTAGCACGCGGCAAGGGGACGTGACAAGTGCAGGGGCGAGGGACTGTCCGATTCGAGGTGCAAAGAGGTCAACTTCCCCACCCTGTCTTCGCAAAAACCGCGAAGACAAGAGTGGGGCGCACCCGCTGCGATTCCTGCTTCCGGCCTCGCCGATGTACTACAGGAGATTGAGGAGTGGTTCAGACTGGGGGCGGAGGTGTAAAATAAGGTCAACCTGTTCACCCTTCGTAATTCGAGTTCTGAGGTGCAGTGTATGAGTCCTTCCCCCGGTTCGCGTTTTGCCCCGCCTTATCGATGCCATGATTGTGGAAGTGAAGTAGGATTCCGCTCCCGGCGCCGCACTTTAATGGAGCGATTTCTACTGCCGCTGTTTCTATTGCAGCCAGTAAGGTGCGGCGAGTGCTTTCGCCGGGATTACCGGCTGATCTTCACGAAGGTTGGTGACCGTTTATCGGACACGCCGCGGATGATGCCGAAGAAGCATACGGTCACGCCCAATCGCAACGTTGCCTAGGCGCGCGAATCACCGCTATACTGTGAGAACATTGACCGCGGACCGAATTTTCGCCGCGGAGGTGTGAGGAGGCTGTCTTCAGCAGTAGTGAGGACCGAATCCGGGCTGCTCAGGCCACCATTGCAGAAGCTAGGCGCTCTATTGTCTCCGGGCGGAGTGGGTCGAGTTTTCCGCGCAATTGGTTTCGCGGCGCCGCCGAGGGTCTCTTCTCTGTTTTGTTCCCTTCCGAGTGCCGCCTCTGCGGCTTGTCTCTGCTGAATATCTCGCGTCTGCCAGTTTGCCCCGAGTGCCTGGCAGGGATCCGTGCGATACGCGGCAAGGTGTGCTCCATCTGCGGGGAGCGAGTTCTCTCTTCTTACGCGCAGTGTGATCCTGACGGAATGACTCGATGCCCAGTGTGCCGGCGGGTGGATCGACCGTTTCTACGGGCTGTGGCGTATGGCAGTTATGACGGCGGTTTGCGCGAGTTGATTCACTTGCTGAAATACAACCAGGTGCGACCTGCGGCCGGAGTGTTGGGGCGCATGCTGGCAGAGGCCATCGCGGGGCTGGAGCCGGAGTTTGGAGCGGACAAGATACTTGTCATTCCGGTGCCGTTGTACAAGGGCAGGCGGCGACAACGGGGGTTCAATCAGGCGGAGTTGATCGCTCGTGCGGCATTGAAGGCTTATACAGCGGGAGAGCGATTGCTGCTGGCGACAGATACATTGCTTCGTACGCGGGCTACGCAGTCGCAGATCGGTTTGACCAGCCATCAGCGGCGGGAAAATATGCGAGGAGCATTCGCGGTCGCGCGTGCCGCGGAAGTTACTGGCCTCGAAATCGTGCTCGTAGATGATGTCTATACCACGGGGACAACGGCGACGGAGTGTGCCCGGGTGCTGCGCAAGGCGGGAGCCGCCAAGGTGTGGGTGGCGACGGTGGCGCGGACGCTGAAACTGGCATCTAAGAATATTGATTTCGATTCGCCTGAAGCTGCTGAGGAAAGTTTCAAGGTTTCAGAGTTTCAAGGTTTCAAGGACAAAACTGAATCAGCAGAGCAGTTCGATCAGGAACACCTTGAGACTTTGAAACCTTGAAACTTTGAACCCCGGAATTTATGTCATTGCGGATGGAACACGACCCAGGATCCCGGCATGCCGCCAGCATGTACTCGCTGGCGGCTCCGCACCGCCATGGAGACGGGCATGCGCTGCTTTCTCCTGTTCTTGTCCTGAATGCGTCCTATGAGCCGATTAATGTGTGCGCCGCGCGACGGGCGCTGGTGCTTGTGTTGAAGGGCGTCGCCATGACTGAAGAGGAGAACGGGCACTTTCTGCATTCGGCGCGGGTCGCGATGCGTTTGCCGTCGGTGATCCGACTGCTGGAGTACCGGCGGATCCCGCACCAGAGCCGCGCGCTGTCGCGGAAGAACATCCTGCTGCGTGATCGGAATACCTGCCAGTATTGCGCGACCGTTCTGCCTTCGAGCGAGTTGACGCTTGACCATGTCATTCCACGGTCGCGCGGAGGTTCGTCTACCTGGGAAAATCTCGTTGCCTGCTGCCATCCGTGCAACCGGCGCAAGGGGAACCAGTTCCCTGCCGAGTCGGGCATGAAACTGATGCGGGAGCCGCGCGCGTTCAATCTGCATACCAGCCGGCACATTATGCGGCTGATGGGGCGGTCGGACGATAAGTGGCGGAAGTACCTCTTCTACTGACGTTTCAGAGTTTCAAGGTTTCAAAGTGGAACTGCGCCCCTGCCAAATTTCAACTTTAGCTTGAGTCTTCGTGTGGAGATACCTAGACTCTGGCTGTGGCGCGCTCTTATCGAGAACTCCTCGTCTGGCAGAAGGCAAAAGCTCTCGCGGTACACCTTTACCGCTCGACTGAACGATTTCCCAAGACGGAGACGTACGGCCTGACTTCTCAGATGCGGCGCGCGGCAGTTTCTGTGGTCTCGAATATTGCCGAGGGGCAAGGGCGGCTGACCTCTGGCGAATTCCTGCATTTCTTGGGGCAGGCCAGAGGCTCATTACTTGAACTCGATACCCAACTTGCGATCGCGCTCGATCTCGCATATCTGGATCAGGGGGAGCAAATGATGCTCGCTGAGGAAATTTACCAAGTCCTCGGTCTACTAAATCGCCTAATCGACTCCCTGCGCCGCAAACATGCGGCTGTGCCTTGAAACTCTGAGACTTTGAAACATTGAAACCTGCTTACTGAGGCTTCATCTCATCCGCTTTTGCTCACCTCGCGGCCAAGAGCGCCGCTCAGGATGACAATGCTTTCTTCGACGGATTGAGTGCTTGTGCTCTACGACGGCTTCCATCCGACGCGTGCCAGAAGATTCTTCCATTTGGTCTGTCTGTACTTGCGATCCTCGAGGCGGCGTAGTAGGAAATACTCGTTGATCGGGCGGTCGTCCTGGAGTGCGGGCACGTTGGGAGCCCGGGCGATGATTTCGTCCAGGGAGACTTCTTGCTTCAACACGCGCGCGAATTGTTCCTCAGCATCGGTGGCCGGGCCCCACTCGACGATATCGATGGCCGCCGCTGGCGGGAGATGGCTCGCGAGAGTGGCGGCGGAGTATGAAGGAATAGGAGCATCGCTGGCCAAGAAATGAAATCCCCAGCTTTCGACGGAGCGGAAGGCGCGAACATAGCGGAAGGATTGCTTCAGGGACTTGGCGACTGAGGCGGGAATGGCGGGATCGTAGTCGACAGCGACCGGGTACCATTGCTGCAGAATGCCACCGGGTCGCAGGTGCTGCCTGGCGATCGCGTAAAACTCTTTTGAGTAAAGCAGACTTGAAGCGGCGGCTTCCACCGGAGGCGGGGGATCGAGCACGATGACGTCATACAAGGCCGGGGAGCGCTCGAGATAGAAACGGCCATCGTTCACCACGATGTGGGAACGGGGCGATTGTTCGAGTTGTTCGGCGTCAGCGTGGAAGTAGGGAAACACCGAGACCACGCTGGGTACCAGTTCGACGGCGGTGGAGGAAATTCCCCACGAGAGCATGGACCGATGGGTTGTGCCCATTCCAAAACAGATGATGAGAGCGTTTTGCGGCGGACTTTGGAGAAATGCCAATGGCAGATGAGCCATCATCTTGGTGATCGGCGTCAAGCCAGTCATACCGATCCCATTCACCAGCAGCAGTTTGCCCCTTCCCGATCCCAAGGCCGTGACCGTCGCAGTGCTGTCGCGGCGCACTTCCCGCGGAGAGAAGCGGGTTTCATAGTCGTTGGTGGCAACCACCAATACCAGCGAAATGAAAGAAACCAGCGCCGGCTTCCAGATGGACGGCGCTTGCGTGTCGGGAGCAAGAGGAGTGGTGGCGGAGCGCGTACGGAAGCTGACTACGATCCAGGGAAGCGCACAGGCCAAGAGAGTGTAGCGTTCGCCCAGTAACGGGAGCAGCACGAATCCTGAGACGAGCGGACCGAACACGCAGCCTGCGATGTTGATGGCGTAACCAACGCCGGCGCGGTCGGGGTCACCTTGTGCAACACCATCCACGACCATGGGCGTTATCCAACCCACGATGAAAGAAAAGGGGACGATGCTCAGCACGCGCAGGTAATAAATGAAGGGCAGCCGAGGGTCACAAATTAGTAACGGAAGCACAGCCGAGAGAGCCAGCAATGCGAACAAGAGGCCAGACGCGTTTTGCTGCGCAGGTTTCAACCTGCGATAAAACTGGGAACCAAGATAAGTTGCGCCCAGGTAGAGGCCGAGAATGGTCGCGAATGCATAAACCATAGTGCCCAAGCCGGGCGTGAAAAGGCGGATCCAAACGACCTCGGCCGCCATGCTGGTGAGACCTGTGCCGAAGAGCACGTAATAAGGCCAGCGGCTGGTTGGTGCCGGTCGTGGTTGGGGCGCGGAGCTGGCAGTTTCTCTGTTCGCGACTTCTCCTGGGCGTAAAGATAATAGGAACGCAGATGTGGCAAGACACAGGTTCAGAGCCGCGCCCACATGCAAGGTTCCGTGGAATCCGCGCTTCTCGATCAGCAGCAGAGGAATTGCTGCGCCCGCCATCGCACCCAGCACGTTGGCCAGATACAGGTAGCTGAACGACCGCGGCGACTCTGCGGAACGTCTCTCCTGGATGGCCGCCATGGCGAAGGGAAAAGTGGCTCCCATGCAGGCACACCAGGGCACCAGAGTGATCCCGATCCAAAGTCCAGCGAGAATGTAGTAGAGGGAGAGCGAGAGGGGATGGCCGGCGTCGAGTCGCTCCAGAAAGGCCCGTCCGAAAACCAGTTCTCGCGGAACGGCCAGCGCAGAGGCGCCGATCAGAAGTTCCACCAGTGCGTAGAGGCGCAAGCTTGGGAGCCGATGGGCCTTGCGCACATAGCGACCGGCCACAAAGGACCCTAATCCGAGGCCGATCATGAACGCCGACAGGACGATCGAAACTAGCGCAGTGGTGACTGCAAACTGCGCCATCGCCAAGCGCAGCCATACCAGCTCGTAGAGAATGCTGCAAAAGCCTGAGACCAGGAAGAAGCCAAAGTACCAGCGCACGAGATCGCCCATACTCCAGGAAAAGGTTTTGGTGAGACCTGTGTATTTAATCAGGAGTATCGTAGCTACGCAACCGCGGCGCGTCGTTCCTCATGCGCACGGAGAAACAATTTCAGCGGCGGATTTCAAGCTGGTGCTATTTCTGCGGCGGCTTCTGCTCTGGCGGCTTCTTCTGATCCGACGGATTGTTCTGGTCCGGCTTCTGATCCGCCTTGGGGATTTCTTTGCCCTCGTACAGAATCTTCACGTTGGACCCGAACCGCTTGTAGTCTTCGTACTTCACGATTTCGCGGATGCGGACGTCTCCGGTGTTGAAGTGGAGTTCGTCGTCGGCTTTGGTGTAGACGGGGAACCAGTACTGGCCGTCGATCTGTTGGCGCCAGGTGGTGAACTTGGGGAAGAGATTTTCCTGATCTCCCCGCTTTTTGACTTCGTTGCAGGGGCGCCCATTGCATACGTCGGGAACGGTCTTGCCGTAGGTCTTAACGATTTGAAAGTCGTGATCGTCGACCCACACGCGTCCCTGAAAATAGCGTTTCTTACCTTCAATCTTCTTCGGTGCGATATCGAATACGTAGCAATGCAGTTCGTCTTCCTGCTGCTGGCCGACATAGAGGATGTTGTAGTCGGGGAGTTCCTCGGTGGTCAGAACAAATGGCAGGCGGTGGCGGATGTCGGCGAAATCTTCCTGCGACATGTAAATCTTCTGTAGGCTCGACTGCGGGGCGAACACCACGTTCTCGATGCGCTTACCTTTGTCGTCGAAGAGGACATCGAACACTTCGCGATATTCGCCGTCGACCGTTTCGCCGTCAACGGTTTGGACCTTTACGCTCTGCCGGTAAGTGTACTGGTCGCGGGCTTTGGCGAATTCGGTCTCTTTGGCGGCGAAACGCTTGATAATTTCGTCGGGAGTCGTGTCTTTCGGAGGCGAACTGTCGAGCGGGCCTTCCTGAGCGGAGGCAGGCAGGACCGCCAGTCCGCCGGCGAGCAGAGTAAGGCACAAAAGGAGACGAATGATAAGCTTCATGGCTCTAGTGTATCGAATCGCGGCGGCGCTAGGGACGCCAGCGGCAACTCTCTATTGTGATTCGGTGGGGACTAGATACGTTGCCTACGTAGGCAGACACCGCGGCGACCCTACCCTCCAACCCCTCTCCGCTCAGTGAGGCTGGAGGGAGGGTGCTGCAGTTCTGCCGCTAACTTGGATGCCTTCAGGGATAAGAGGTTGCCGTTGGGTAGTGAGCTGCGCGGGGAAAGGGCCTGTTAACTTTGGGGGGTCGAACGCACAGGGATGGTGCGTGCAGAATTTAGATTGTCCGTAACGAGGAATCGCACGGGCCGAATCATGATTAAGGTCCAAGATAGCAGTCAGGGAGTCACGTTTGCAGTGAAGGTGCACCCGCGCGCGAAGAAGAATGCCATCACCGGAGAACTCGGGGACGCGCTGAAAGTGTCGCTGACCACGCCTCCGGTCGAAGGGCGCGCGAACGAAGCCTGCACCGAGTTCTTCGCGAATCTTTTGAAGGTGCCGCGATCTTCCGTTACCATTGCGTCCGGCCAAGCGAGCCGGAATAAAGTGATTCGCGTTGCGGGCGTGAGCCGGGAGTACGTTATCGATCGATTGCGCGGATGATGGCAGGCGGGGACGCCCGCGCCACAAAAACTAGAGGAGCCACATTGACCTTTTCCGAACGTTTCCACGAGATTCGAACCGGATTTGAACGGCCTTTCTGGGTTGCCAATATCACTGAAATCTTCGAACGGCTCGCGTATTACGGAGCGTTTGCGTCGCTCGCCCTGTACCTGCAGGAGAAGCTCAGCTTCTCCACCGAGCAGACGGGGACTCTTACCGGCATTTTTGGCGGCATGGTGTGGTTTCTCGCTATTTTCGGCGGCGCCGCTGCCGATCGGCTAGGCTTTCGGCGCGCTCTTTCTGTGGCCTATCTCATCCTGGGCGTTGCGTATTTTTTGATTGGATCGATTGGGGCATCGTGGCTTGCACCGGTGCGTAATGCCGTCCCTCTCGGGCTGTTTGTAGGGTTCATTCTGATTCTCCCCGCACTCGGCATCTCGCTGGTCAAACCGTGCGTCGTAGGCACGACGGCGCGGGCTTCAAAAGAGAACGTTCGTTCGATCGGATACTCGATTTACTACACGATGGTCAACATCGGCGGAGCTGCCGGACCGTTTTTTGCTTCGTGGGCTCACCGTCACCTGGGCGTTGAGAACGTCTACCGCGTGGTGGCGGTCGGTGTTTTTGCGATGTTCTTTGTCGTGCTGATCTTCTTCCGCGAACCACGGAAAGCCGGCGATGCACCTCCACCCTCAATCGCAGAGGTGGCGCGGAATTTTTGCGTGGTAGTGGGTAATTACAAGCTCGTACTGCCGACGCTCGCCGTCGCACTGGCACTCCGCATTGCGCTCTGGTTCAAGCCGGATTGGACCATTCCTTGGTGGATTTGGGCTGCATTCATGGTGGTGGTGCTCGCGGGCATCAGCCGCTTCATGTGGTTCCTGGTAATCTTCACCGGGTACTGGGTTGTGTTTTGGCAGCAGTACATCAGCCTGCCCGGTTACATTCACGGCTACATCAATTCGAATGCTGACGTCGAGATGGTCCTGATTACTGATGGATTGACCGTCATCTGCCTGACTCTTGTGGTGGGCCTGCTGACGCGCAAGATTCCACCGTTTGCGGCGGTCATTCTGGGCACCTTGATCACGTCTTTAGCCTGGGTGATTCTGGCTCTGCGGCCCACAGTGTGGGGTGCGGTTCTCGCGTTGTTTGTGCTCGCCTTGGGGGAAATTACTCAGGCGCCACGTTACTACGACTACATCTCACGTCTGGCCCCGAAGGAGCAGCAGGGAACTTACATGGGCTTCGCTTTTCTGCCGATCGGAATTGGATCGCTGATCGGGGGATGGTTCGGAGGGACGCTCCTGCACCATTTCGGCGAAGTGGAGCACCGGCCAGCGATGTTCTGGTGGTGCGTGACGGGGGTCGGAGTGGCCACGGCAGTTCTACTGTGGATTTACGACCGTTTCGCGCGGCGAGAACAGGTAGCCGCGGCTTGACTTCCCTGTCCCCAAGGAGGATGATTCGCCCGCAGTTAGCGAATCGCAAGGAGGCTCTATGCCACATTACCTGCAGCAAGTTGCGTATTCTCAGCAAGGATGGGAGGCGCTGGTTGCGAATCCGCAGAATCGGATAGAAGCAGTGCGGCCTGCGATTGAGAAACTGGGAGGCAAGATCGAAGCGGCGTGGTTTTCGTTCGGAGACTACGACGTGATAGTCATTACTGAATTGCCCGACAACGTGAGCGCCGCCGCGATCGCCATGGCGTTCGCAGCGGGCGGAGCTTGCAAGTCGGTGCAGACTACTCCATTGATTTCTCCCGAAGAGGCCACGCAGGCATTGCGAAAAGCAAAAGAATGCGGATACCGGCCGGCGCGTGCCGCGTAAGACCGAGTCAGACTCGATGATCAAGAGGGCGGCCTCGACTGGCCGCCTCTTTGTTTAAGTGTAGTTTCAGCGAATGCGATGCTTCCTGCGAAAGAAACTCCTGCAGCGGTAGCCACGGAAATTCGCCGGGCTCTGAAAGATGGTGGCTCCGCCGAGCATGCGTCTGGCGTCCAGTGGTTCTTCAAAGAAGAGATCAAATCGCACGGATGGTATACAGCCGATTTGCGACGCGCGGTAAGACAATGCCGTAAAGAAATCCTGCATGAGCACGAGTTCTCTTTTCTGGTTCAGGTGGCCGATCAGTTATTCTCTGGTCCAGTATTGGAAGAGAAAGTAGCAGCCATTTTTCTACTCGAGAATCTGACCGCCAAGTGTGGCGATGCCGAATTCAGGCTTTTCGAATCGTGGCTCGACCGAATCAGCAGTTGGGCTGATCATGATGGGCTGGTGCATTATCTGATCGCGCCGATGGTGGCGGCGAAGGCGCGGATGAAGTCTGTGTTTCGCTGGGCGAAGTCGCATGATCGGTGGCACCGGCGGGCAGCTTGCGTGGCGTTGATTCGCGGGGCCCGTGTAAGAATGTTCTTCCCTGAGATTGTGAAATTATCCGATTTGCTGCTCGGCGATAAAGACGACATGGTGCAGAAGGGACTGGGGTGGCTGCTGCGGGAAACGGCGAAGTTCGATGCGAGGCGAACCGTACCGTATTTGATGAAGATTCGCGGACGGGCGCCTCGGCTGGTGTTGAGAACGGCGTGCGAGACGTTGCCGACGGCGGCAAAGCGGAGGATTCTGGTCTGGGAGAAGACTTAACGCGAGGGTTTTGTCCCGGGCGGGAGTCGGCTCGATCTCGCTAGCTCAAAACCGGTCGAGCTTCGCTCGACCGGACAGCCGAAGGCGACTGTCCCCACATAAACCTTTCCCACATAGACCTTTTCCATACAAACCTTTTCAACACAAACCTTTCGTGTCGCAGATGATTCGTTCCCTTTTCCTCCCGATTCGCCCAAATCCTTGCTCTTGTTTACAATAGACGTTTGCCCATGAATCTGCCTGCGATCCAGTCCGCGCTGCGCGAACGCAACATCGACGCATGGCTGTTCTACGACCACCATCACCGCGATCCGATCGCGTATCGCGTGCTCGGGGTGCCTACGAGTTTGATGGTGACGCGGCGCTGGTTTTACCTGATTCCGGCTGAGGGCGAACCAGTCAAACTGGTACACAAGATTGAAGCGGGGCATCTCGATTCCCTTCCCGGCAAGAAGCACCAGTACTCAGGGTGGCAAGAACTGTTCGACCAATTGAAGTCGATCCTGGCCAAGTATCTTGATCTGGCGATGCAGTACTCGCCGAACAACAGTGTGTTCACGATTTCGCTGGTGGATGGTGGAACCATCGATCTGCTGCGCGGGCTGGGGAAAAATATCGTCAGTTCGGCCGATCTGGTGGCGCAATTTGAATCCACCTGGAGCGATGAGCAAATCTCTTCACACTACGCGGCGCGCGACAGCGTCGATTCCATTGTTGCCGAATCGTTTAAGGAGATCGGGCGCCGGGTGCGCAATGGAGGAACGAAGGAGCACGAGATCCAAAAGTGGTTCATGGAAGCCTTCGCGCGTGAGAGTCTGTTGACGGACGACCCGCCGATCGTGGCGGTGAATTCCAACGCGGGGAATCCGCACTACGAGCCGCATGCCAGCCATCCCGTACCGATCCGCGAGGGTGATCTGGTGCTGCTTGATGTGTGGGGCAAGAAGAATACGCCGAATGCGGTCTACTACGACATCACCTGGATGGGCTTTGTGGGCGGGGCGCCATCCCAGCGCATGCGGGAAGTATTCGAGATTGTGCGGGATGCCCGCGATGCCGGGGTGAGAACGGTGGTTGATGCCATTAGCGCCGGGCGCCGCATCGCCGGGTGGGAAGTCGACCGCGCTACCCGCGGCCACATCAAGAAAGCCGGGTACGGCGAATACTTCATCCATCGCACGGGACATTCCATCGGCACCGACGTCCATTCCAATGGAGCCAACATGGATGATCTCGAGATCCATGACGAGCGGCAGATCCTTCCCAATTCCTGCTTCTCGATTGAGCCCGGGATCTATCTGCCGGAGTTTGGTGTGCGCAGCGAGGTGAACATGCTGGTGCGCGCCAAGTCGGCAGAGGTAACGGGGAAAATTCAGCGCGAGATTGTGATCATCTGAATGGCTAATTCCACTACTGAAAAGTCAAAAGCTGCTCCGGCGGAGAACATAAGCCTGATGGCAGTGCTCGCCCCGGCCGTGGGCTGGCTGATCCCCGGCGCGGGACACATGATCCAGAAGCGCTGGATTCGCGGGCTTCTGCTCTTCGTATCGATCGTGACCCTGTTCGTGCTCGGACTCGGGATGCAGGGGCGGATCTACAAGGCGAATGGCGGAGACATTCTCGACATTCTCGGATTTATTGGCGATGTAGGCGCGGGCGCACTCTACCTTCTGTCGCTGGCGATGGACTGGGGCCAGGGGGCAATCGCATTCGCCACCGCGGATTACGGAACGAAGTTCATCATCGTCGCCGGGTTGCTGAACTTTATCGCGGTGGCCGACGCTTATCATATTGCGATTGGAAAGAAACAGTGAAGAAGCTTTCAGCCATCAGCCGTCAGCCATCAGTTCAACCCTTTTCGCGGGGAATCATTCGGTGACAATTACTCTCAATCACTTCAGTGCGGCGTTGGTATTTTCGCTCTTTGCTTCCATCGTCTTTGGCATCACGCATCGTGAGAACACGCGTGATATGGTGCGTTACGGTGCATATTGCTTTGTGATGTTTCTTGGCGGTGTGCTCGTGGCCGGGTGGGCGATGTGGGTGTTGAAGAGATAGGAAGCCGGACCTCGGGCGTCGGACCTCAGCCGTCAGGCTCCAAGCCACAGCCTGAGGGATCATCTCCAGGCAGACTACTTCCTTAAACGCCAGCTTTTATCTGATGCCTGAATCCCGCGGGAGGTCCGACGCCGGGATTTAGCCTTCCCAGACGAATGCGTCGAAGACTCTCTTCGAATCGAAGTTCAACCTGCGGTAGAGGGCGACCGCCCGCGCATTGGCTTCTGTAACCGTTAACGACAGCATGGAAAAGTTTCGTTTGCGTAGATTCAATTCCGTGGCCGCCATCAGAGACTCTCCTATGCCTCGCCCGCGGTAGTCCGGCAACACACAGACCTGGGTCACGTGTCCGACGTCATGACGGACGCGGGAGCAGAGGATCAGGCCAATCAGGGTTCTGGACTTGCGATCGAGCGCCACGAAAGAGGATTCAGCGTCGAACACCCCGCAGCCGGGAAAGCGCACGATGTTATTCAGAAAGCGCAACGAGCCGCTCAGGGTGTGGTACTGGTCGTTGATCTGCGCGTCGACATGCCCGCGATATGCCGCTGTAATCACCGCAGCGGATGGTTGGTAGTCGCCTTCAGTCCAGGGGCGGATTTCCACGTCAGCGTGGGAGGCTAAGTGGGGTGGAGTCGATTTTCCAAACGTCAGGACCATGAACAGCCGTGGATGGCGCTGGAATCCGGTTTCGAGGAAAGGGCGCGAAACCACATTGGCCTCATGAGCCAGCAATTGCGCTTCGACGCGATGAATTCCCGGTGACTGCTGGAGCGTCTCGATCACGTGGGTCAGCAAGTTGATTTCGACCTTGCGGGCGTCAGGGAGGCGAGTGCCGTTTGTGACATAGAGGTCGCCGATAACTCCCTTGCTGCCTTCGTACACAAAAAACGAATAGCCAAAGACACGCCCACGATCCACTGCGGCGTAACCTGGCAGGATTTTTGCGTCAATGTAGCGAAGGATCATTTCCGCGGAACTGGTGTAGTCCCAGGCAAGCAGGCGCGACCAGAGTTGCGTCTCGTCATCGAGAAGGGGACGCAAATCCAGGGAAGAAAAGTGCCTGAGGTCGAGGATCTCCAAAGGGCTCCTGCCCCGGATGTGCGCTGGCGGACAGCGGCAAACGCCGGGGCAAAAGTCCGAGTGTAGTTGGTTCAACGGACAGAGGCAAACCCGGCGAATACGGGGCGGCAACAGAGAGACAGGGGCCTTTCCTCTGGGGACGGCGCAACCTGGCAAGGCCTCGACCGGACCAAAACAGGAGAAACTGTGTCCCAAATCGGGAAGAAGGATCCAAATTAAGCTGCATTGTGATTCTACGCACAGCACGCTTTCTCTTCTGCTCCCAGAATGGAAATCGCTTTTGCCGTACCTAGGAGTTGCCGGATGAAGTCGAACGATACGCCGCATCAGCCCGCCTGTTTGTTTGCGCACGACTTGATCAACAAATTGGCGGTGATTGTTGGATTTTGTGACCTGCTGAGTGACAAGCTCGGACAGGACGCCAAAAGTGTCAAGCAACTAAACATGATTCGAGATATCGCCGCTTCTACGGCGAAGGATTTGGGGACCCGCGGTTGTTCCCTAACGCAAACGGCCCGAACTGGGGAAGCACCGAAAAATCTCTTTGTCTAGGTCAGTTCGATAGTTGAGCTGCGCTTCCGAGGCGGAGCTTTCCGCTCCAGACTTGGCGACGGGGTATCTCTAGGTGGCGGGACTCACACCTTTCCGTGATCTCTATCACTGGGCTCGGGCACGATTTATCCTCAGTAGTCCACGGCACGGACCCTGGCCCCAACGCACCTAACTCTATCATTCGCAATCTCTTGCGTTCATTCTACCGGCAAGAAACCTTCGTGCTTGCTCTCACTTTGTTCTGTGACGCTGGTCACACCATGCCGTCTTAATCCCCCGCATAATCACATCCTGCGTAGTTGAACACCCGGAGTTGATTGTCACTCCTAGCTGGGGGTTGTCGTGGCAAAAGGACGTGTTTCGATCGTCGTTGAGCGCTGCAAAGCCTGTGGCTTTTGCGTGGAGTTTTGTCCCACGCATGTGCTAGCGCTATCTTCCGCATTCAATTCCAAGGGCTACCATCCCCCGCACGTGGTGCATCCGGAAAAGTGCAGCGGATGCGATCTGTGCGGCATGTACTGCCCGGATTTCGCGATTTACGGGACGAAATCGGCTGAGATGAAGCCTACCGACGCCGCGAAAGAGGCTAAGGCCGTCGGAGGTGAGAAATGAAAGCGGATCCTCATGGAGTGTTGACCGGCACTCATTTCATCGACGGCGATCATGCCTGCTGCGAAGGGGCGCTGGCGGCGGGTGCGCGGTTCGCCGCTGGATACCCGATCACACCTTCGACGGAAGTGGTCGAACGGTTCGCCGCGCGTGTGCCGATGGTGGGTGGAACCTTCATCCAGATGGAAGATGAATTGGCGGCTTCGATCGCTCTGCAAGGCGGCGTGTGGGGCGGCGCGAAGGCATTTACGGTAACTTCGGGGCCGGGCTTCTCCCTGATGATGGAGCACATCGGGTACGCCGCGATGACCGAAACGCCCTGCGTATTTGTCGATGTGCAGCGCGGCGGACCGTCGACCGGATTACCTACTCTTCCCGCGCAGGCGGACATGATGCAGGCACGCTGGGGGTCGCACGGCGACTACGAGATCATCGCACTGTGCCCGAACTCTCCGCAGGAGTGCTTCGATCTGACGATCAAGGCGTTCAACCTGGCAGAAGAATTCCGCGTGCCGGTGATGTTCATGATGGACGAAGTTGTGGGGCACATGACGGAGAAAGTTGTGATTCCGCCGGCTGACCAGATTGAAGTCGTGCCGCGCAAGCACACGCACAAATCCGTCGAAGACTATCTCCCTTATGCCACGAACGGCGACATGGTGCCGGAGATGGCGCACGCGGGTGAGGGCTACAAATTTCATGTCACGGGCCTGACGCATGATGAGCGCGGCTATCCCAACATGACGCCGCAGACACAGGACAAACTGGTCAGGCGCCTGCAGAACAAGATTCGGATCGCAGTGGATCGCATTTGCCTGTTCGAAGAAGATGGGCTGGAGAATGCGGAAGTCGTGGTGATCTCTTATGGCATCACGTCGCGCGTGGCGCAACGAGCGATTGATATGGCGCACGAGCGCGGATTGAAAGTGGGCAAACTGCGACTCATCACCGCGTGGCCCTTCCCTGACAAAAAAATTGTCGAACTGGCGGCACGGGTGAAAGCGTTTGTCGTGCCGGAACTAAATCTCGGACAGATGGTGCGTGAAGTCGAGCGAGCGGCCGCGGGTAAGGCGAAAACTTTCGCGGTGTCGCATGCTGGGGGCGGAGTCCACAATCCCGAGGAAATTCTGAGAGCCATCGTGGAGGCAAGCCGATGCTGAACGTAATCGACGACACGGTCAATCCGGTCGAACCATTTCTGCGCACCGATCGCATGCCGCACATCTGGTGTCCCGGGTGCGGGATCGGAACCACGGTGAATTCGTTTGCGCGCGCGCTGATTGATTCCAAAATCGATCTTCAGACGCTCGCTCTGGTCTCGGGTATCGGCTGCACCGGGCGTGTTGCGGGATATGTGAAGCTCGATTCGTTTCACACTACGCACGGGCGCGCGATTCCGTTTGCGACCGGGCTGAAGTTGGCGAATCCTAAATTGAATGTCGTGGTTTATTCGGGCGACGGGGATCTCTCCGCGATCGGCGGCAATCACCTGATTCACGCTGCGCGGCGCAATATCGATCTGAAGGTCATCTGCGTGAACAACCTGATTTACGCGATGACCGGCGGCCAGACTGCGCCGACAACGCCGGGACACGCAACGACCTCGACAAATCCCTACGGCACCTTCGAGCCGGCGTTCAACCTGCCGCATCTGGTCGAAGCCGCTGGCGCGGTCTACGTGGCGCGCTGGACCACATTTCATGTGCGTCAATTGTCCCGCTCGATCAGCGAAGCCTTTCAGAAGAAAGGGTTCTCGTTCATCGAAGTCATCTCTCCGTGTCCGACGCTCTACCAGCGCCGCAACAAGATGGGCGACGGGCTCGATACGATGAAGTACTACAAAGAGAAGAGCAAGGTGAAGAATGGCGCGCCCACGAGTGAAGTTGGACTCACGCTTAACGGCGAGATCGTGGTGGGTAAGTTCGTGGACCGCGACAGGCCTGACTATCAGTCGATGATGCGCGCGCAGTACGTCGAATCGCTGGGTGATCGCTACATTGAAGAGCCAGAAATGGAGTGCGTATGCGGCTGACCGAAATTCGAATCGCAGGCTTTGGAGGGCAGGGAGTCATTCTTTCGGCGGTGGTGCTGGGCAAGGCAGCGTCGATTTACGAAAATGGCTTTGCCACTATGACACAGAATTTTGGCCCTGAGGCACGCGGCGGGGCATGCAGCGCGCAACTGGTGGTGTCTGACTCACCGGTGCTGTATCCGTACGTCACGCGGCCGGACATCACGGTGATCATGTCGCAGGAAGCGTACAACCGGTTTGCGCAAGAACTGAGGCCGGGAGGAACGCTGATTATCGAAGAAGACCTGGTCCGCGTGTCGGATCTGAAGGGCGATCTGAAGGTTTACGCAATCCCTGCCACGCGGTTCGCTGAAGAACTGGGCAAGCGGATGGTACTGAACTCAGTCATGGTTGGCTTCTTCACTGCCGTGACCAAGCTGCTGAGTGCCGATGCTGTGCGCAAATCCGTGGCCGATTCGGTTCCGGCAAACTTCCGCGAACTGAATCTCAAGGCTTTCGACAAAGGCTACGAGTACGGCGTGACGGCGAAAGTGGGAGCGCCTCCGGAGTTGGAAGAAGTGGGATACGAGAAGGAGTAGGCCCGCCGCAAAGGACGCGGGCGGGAGCCGCAGCCTCACGCCACTCTCAAGAGGCAAATCACGCCGGCAGATTCAATTCTCGAACCAGTTGTGCGTAGCGGGGATCGCTCCGCAACTTCTTCAGCAACCAGTCGGCTTTGAGGTGTCCCAAGCCTCCATCGTGCTGTTGACGAGCGCGATCGAGCCAATGAAAGGCTTGATCAAGTTCCTCTCGGTATGCATAGACCTGCGCAATCTGAAAGGCAGCGTCATTCTGATGACCCGCGATCAGTCGGGCAAGATCGGCGTCGGAATTCTGATGACGCCCGAGCGCCTGGTAAATGAGAGCCTCACCGAAATCACGCCAAACTCCCGGTGGCTCGTTCTCCATTTCTGCCCGAGCCTCTGCCATGCGACCTTGCGCGAGGTAGACTTCACCTCGCGTCTCGTGCGTCCAGACCTGGCGTGGACTCAGTGCCAAGGCCTTTTCGAGTTCGGCGAGTGCTGCCTCGTACCTCCCAAGGTCTCGCAGATCCTGTGCCAACAATAAATGCTTTGACGGCGCCAGCGGATCCAGCGCAAGGCCCCGCGTCATTAGTTCAGCCGCGTCCTCCAAACGTCCTTGGGACATCTCAAGAAACCCGCCTTGCACTAACACGTCGGCATCGCCGGGAGCAAGTTCACGGGCTTTTCTGACCGACTGCTCTGCGCCCTGCCAATCCCAGTTGGCCATCGCTTGACTCTCACTCAGCGCCAGATACCCGGCGGCAAGGTTCGGATCCAAGGTGATGGCTTTATCTGCATCGCGCCGACTACTTTCCATAGCAGTGAGCAGGTTCATGGTCGCCATTAGACCGGACTCTGCCGTCATTACTCCACGCAAAGCATAGGCCGGCGCATAATTCGGATCGAACTGGATTGCTCGATTCACATACTCCAACGCTTTCTGCTGCGATTCACTGTCGAACGAACGGTCAAAGGAGCGCGCCTGCAGGAAAGCCTGATATGTTTCCGGGTTCGTGGTTCGCGAAGAAGGCGGGGCAGTTCGGCCCAACAACTTAGGTTGCAAGGCCGAAGTCACAGCCGCCGCGATATCATCCTCTACCGCGAAGATGTCCTTGACATCCCGGTCGTAGGACTCCGACCACAGAGTTAGGCCGGCGTCCGCTTTGGTCAGGTGTACGGTGATCCGAACGCGATTCCCAGATCTCTGCACGCTTCCCTCGAGAATGGCCGCCACGTTGAGTTTCTGCCCGATGGCCCGCAGGTCTTCGTTCTTACCCTTGAACCGGAACGCGGATGTACGGGCCGCCACTCGCAACCCCTCAAGCTTGGCTAGACTATTGATCAATTCCTCCGCGAGGCCGTCGGAGAAATATTCCTGGTTTTTTCTCCGCGCTCAGGTCCACAAAAGGAAGGACGGCGATCGAGGGAGAAATGCGTAGCGAGTCTGCACCCTTTCTTATTAGTACTGACAGTAAGATCGTAGTCAGCACCAATAGGATTACAACTGTCGATGCCAGCGCGAACAAACGCTTTTGCCTGGCAATCGAAGATTTCCCGGAAACAAGCGGGGGTGCCTGAGCGATGGGCTGCGACTTCTCGTCCCTCGCCAGGCGTCGCAGGTCCACGGCCAATTCCTTCGCCGACTGGTAGCGATTCTCCGGTTGCTTCTCCATGCACTTTCCGATGATCTGTGCCAGTCTTTGCGATAGCCTGGGATTCAGATCTGAGGCCGGCGGAGGCTGACGGTGCAGAATCGCTCCAACTAACCCCGAACCCTCTACCCATGCAAAAGGGTGCTGCCCGGTCGCGATCCCATACAACACCGCACCTGCGGCGTGTATGTCGGTGCGCGCATCGATCTCGGTGCCCAGCAACTGCTCTGGCGCCATGTAGGGCAGCGTTCCGGCTAATTGGGTCTCGGTTAGACTTGCCGTCGGGTCGCTCGGTGTGGCTGGCAGTCGCAGCTTCGCCAGCCCAAAATCCAGGATCTTCAGCCTCCAGTCGTCCGTGATCCGTAGGTTACTGGGCTTGAGATCGCGGTGGATGACTCCATGTTCATGGGCTGCCGACAGGCCGTCGGCAAGTTGCGTCCCCAAAGCAAGGACTTGCTTCTCCGACAGTGGAGCGGCCAGTTCACTCAGAGTGTTTCCCGCGATGAATTCCATCACGAGAAAATCCACTCCATCCTGCGTATCGAAGTCATGAATAGTGGCGATATTGGGATGGTTGATTTTCGACAGGGCAAGAGCTTCCTTGTGAAAACGCCTGCGAGCAGACTCGTCACCCAGGGTTCCAGGCGGTAGCACTTTGATAGCCACGTCGCGATCCAGGTGTTGATCGCGGGCAAGGAAGACTTCGCCCATGGCGCCGGCGCCAACCTTTTCCAGGACTTGATAGTGCCCCAGTGTTACTCCAGGGCCGCAGTCGCGGATTTTATGGGCGACGCTCATGAAATCCTGACATTGGGCAGGTCGGCCCCTTCAAGGCAAGCACCAGGAGTGCCATTTGTCAGTGACCCCACGCACAACCTTCTGAATAGGAACGGGAAACCCTCCAGGCCGAAATCCGTTAAGGCTTGACGCCCGCGGCGGACACCCAGTAATAATCCAGACCCTGCGGGGCATAGTGCCCGAGCGATGTGACGCGCCGTCCTCTGGTCCACTCGATCAGGTTGGGTTTCCAGTCTGGGGCGGCGACCAGCAGATGTTCTGCGGCCGGAACATTCCCCGCTTCATAGCGCGAGATGAACTGGTCGCGATAAAAGGCCAGTCCGTACTCGACCTCGCGCGAGACTCCGCATACCGCGAGCGGCAGCGTGTGAGTCTCCATGCTGGCAAGTTCAATGGCTAGCGGACGCGTCGACAGTTTCTGGTCGATCGCTGTGGTTCCCAGTTTGAGCACCGCGGCAACCGCAAGCACCACTGGAATCAGCGTAATAAAGCGCAATATGCGCCATTGCAGTCGGCCCGAGAGGGTGACTGCGATTCCGATCGTGAGTACCAATGCAATTGCCAGCGCGATCCATGTCGGACGGCCCGTAGGCAAACGGTGCGCGGTAACGATGTAGCCAACCAGCGCTGCAGGTACGATCGGAGCACAGGCGATGAGGGCGTGGAGAATCGCCATCCACTTCGGCAGCGGCGATTCCCGCTCGAGTTGTTGGCGCAGATAGTCCGATAGCAAGACCACGCCTGCGGGCACGGCGGGAAGAATATAGCCGGGAAGCTTCGATCGGGAAATGGAGAAGAAAAGAAGCGGTACGATCAGCCAACAGCAGGCAAAGACGCGGAATTGCAATTCGAGGTCCGGTGCGCTTCTACGCTCAGCCCACCAGACACGGACCGATTGTGCGAATGCCGCAATCACAAAAACGATCCATGGTATCAAGGCCAGCAGAATGACGGGAACGTAGTACCAGAAGGGCTCGGGATGATGGTAGAGATTGGTGGAGAAGCGGGCGAGGTTGTGCTCGAGGATGAATTCACGAAAGAACTGCGGGTTGCGTATCTGGACCGCTAGGTACCAGGGGAGCGCGAGCGCGAGAAACAAGAGAATGCCAGGGACCCACAACGTCTTGGCAATCAACTGTGGTTCGCGGACTGCTATGGAGTAAAGCACGATCACAACGGCAGCGAGAAATGGCGCCACTGGACCCTTGGCCAGCATGCCCAAAGCCATGCATAAATAGAATCCGGAAAGATAGATTCGCTTGCCGCTCTCGCGCCAGGCCCACCAAGCGAGCATTCCGATGGCAAACGCGGCTGTCAGAGCCATGTCCATCGAAGCGGCACGCGCGTAACCGATGATGCCCGCAGACGAAGCCGCGATGAGGGCCGCGTCGACCGCCACGGCAGGACGAAATTTACGAAAGAACAGGTAGATAGCGACGACGAGGAGAGTGGCATCGATGGCCGAAGGAATGCGCGCCGCGGCATCGCTCAGCCCGAACATGCTGTACACGAGCATGGCTTGCCAGTAATAGAGTGGCGGCTTTTCGAGCCAGGCGTGGCCGCCCAGCGTCGGCGTAACCCAGTCGCCGCGCGCCAGCATCTCGCGCGACACTTGCGCGTAACGCGGCTCATCGGCTCCGATCAGGCCGAACTGTGCGATTCCGTAGAAGAACAGGAAAGTGCAGAAGCCGGCGAGGAGCAGGACGTCTGTGCGGGTGCGAGCGGTCATGAAGATTTCAGATTGCAGATTGCAGATTTATGATTTCAGATTATTTCAGATTGCAGATTGGACCCATCGCTCATCGCTTTCAATCTGGAATCTTAAATCTGAAAGCTGCAATCGAGAGTTATTGTACGGAAGGTCCGCGGCCGAGTTGGAGAATTACTGAACGGACCGCCTCGGCGAGGGGGCCGTCGAGGGAACAGCCGCTGGCGCACTCGTGGCCGCCGCCACCGAAGCTCTCGGCTACGCGGGCGACGTCGAGCTTGCCCTTGCTGCGCAGGCTGACGCGGTAGCGGCCATCGGGCAACTCGCGGAAGAATGCGGCCACTTCGACGCCACCGATGGAGAGAACGTAATTCACCAGGCCTTCGCAATCTTCTTCAATCGCGCCGCAGCGTTCCATCTGCTTGCGCGTTACCCAAGCATAGCCAATGTGGCCCTCGACGTTGAGGTTGCGCAGGGCCTCTCCGAGAAGCCTGATCTTGGCAACGGAATGCGCGAAGTAAATTCCGCGCGCGCAGTGTGCTGGATCGGCTCCCGCGAGCACGAGTTCGCGAGCCAGGGCGAATGTATTTTCATTCGTGCCCTGGAACATGAATGATCCGGTATCCGTCATCAAAGCGGTATACAGACAGGTTGCAATTTCCGGGGAGAACTTCACGCCTGCATGCCGCGCCAAACGGAAGACCATTTCGGCCGTCGCGACGGCGTGGGGATCAATCCAGTTCACGTGGGCAAACGGACGGCCGCTGACGTGATGGTCGATGCTGATCAGGACACGATCTTCCAGTCCTTCGAGACGGGTGCGATGGATGCTGTCGCATTCGAGGATGATCGCAGCCTCATAGCTGCCGGTCACGCGGCTCGACTGCACGACTTGATCCGCAAATGGAAGCGAGCGATAGATGCGAGGAACGCCGTCATGGAGCACGACGTCGGCCTGCTTTCCCATTTCGCGCAACACCTGGCAACAGGCGAGAGCGGAGCCGACAGCATCACCATCGGGACGCGCGTGCGACGTCAACACAAATCGCTCGTGCTGTCCGATCTGCCGGAGTACATCCTCGAGCATGTTGTTAGGCCTAATCTCCACTGGATTCCTTGCGCGGCTTGCGTCTTCTTTTTTCCCGCTCTAACAATTCCTCGACCCGAGCTTTCGCTTGTTCGGCGCGGTCCAGGCGAAAATATAGCTCAGGCGCTCGCCGGATCTTCAACCGCTCCACCAACTCGTGACGGATATATTCGCGCGCCGCTTCCAGCCCTTCTATACTCCTATCGGCTTCGGTGTCGTCGCCCTCCACATTGACCCAGACCTCGGCGGATCTTCCATCGTCCGCGACGTGGACCGAGGTCACGCTCACCAGGCCGATGCGCGGGTCAGCCAGTTCCCCTTCCACCAGAGTTTCGATCTCTTCGCGAAGGGCCTCGCCGACCCGTCCGCGATGGTGTCTCAGCCCGCGCTTCTCCACGACTCCACCTCAGGTAAAACGGTTGAGAATATCAGAAAATTGGATGCCGGTGTTGGGTCAAGCGCAACTGATGGGGCTATTGTGTATCGGTTTGGGCGGGCAGCGGTAAGTACGGAGGTAACAATGTGTTAGGAAGTGTTGAGAAATTCAGCAGGAATCTTTAGCCACGGAGATTCTTAGCCACGTAAAGGACCAGGGCGTCGAGGTTCGTGGAGGTTCCGCCGCGCTTCGCTTTGGCGGGACAGCCGAGGCGGCTGTCGCCACGTCGGTTTATAAGAATTCCAGGAATGAATCGGCAACTTCTGCGCCGTTGTTATTTGCAATGCGCGCAGCGGCGCGTTCCACGTTCTTCATCAGTCCGTCGAGATAGTCTCGCGAGTGGGAGATGCTGACTACGCCGATGGTGGCGCGATTCCACAGTTCGGCGCCGTCTAGTTCGGCAACGGAAACGTTGAAGGTGGTGCGCAGACGGTCCTTCAGGCTGCGAACAACCTGGCGGCGGTCTTTGATCGATTGTGCGGCTTCGATGTGGAGTTCGAGGGTGAGGAAAGCGATGGGCATGCGGGATCAGGGGCTAGGGGTCGGGAATCAGAAAAACAGCCTCTAGTCCCTGATCCCTAGCCCCTGTTCTTATGCGATCACTTCTGCCGCAACGCGCGTTGTGGTGAAGGCTTCGATCACATCGCGCGCCTTGATGTCGCCGTAGTTCGCGATCGAGATACCGCACTCCATGCCGTTGGTAACTTCCTTGGCGTCATCTTTGAAGCGGCGGAGCGATCCGATCTTGCCTTTGAAGACGACCACGTTGTCGCGCAGCAGGCGAACTTCGGCATCCCGCTTGATGAGGCCATCGATCACGCGGCAACCGGCAACCGTCCCCACCTTCGGGATGCGGAAGGTTTCGAGCACCTCGGCGCGTCCCTGGTAGGTTTCTTTGATGGTCGGTTCAAGCAAGCCGCTCATGGCGCGCTTGATCTCATCCTGCAACTCGTAAATGATCGAGTGCAGGCGGATGTCGACTTCTTCCTGCTCGGCCAGTTCCTGCGCCTTGCGCTCCGGACGCACATTGAAGCCGATGATGATGGCATTCGATGCCGAGGCCAGCAGGACGTCTGTCTCGGTGATGGCACCGACACCGGAACGCAGGAGCTTCAGGCGAACTTTGTCGTTCGAGAGCTTCGAGAGCAGGTCGCTGAGGACTTCCACCGAACCCTGCACATCGCCCTTGAGGATGATGTTGAGTTCCTTCGTGCCGGCAGTCTTGATCTGCTCTGCCAGTCCTTCGAGCGAGACGCGGGAGCTCTTGGCCAGCGCGGCTTCGCGGGCTTTCTGCTCGCGGTATTCGGAGATGCCGCGGGCTTTGTCGCGATCGGCTACGACGACGAACTGGTCACCGGCCTGCGGCAATCCTTCGAGTCCCAGGATTTCAACCGGGGTCGAAGGCGGGGCTGACTCGAGGGCTGCGCCGCGATCGTCAAACATGGCGCGAACCTTTCCGAAGACGTTGCCGACAACGAAGTTGTCGCCAGCGTTCAGCGTGCCGTTCTGCACCAGCACGGTGGCGACTGGTCCGCGACCGCGATCGAGTTTGGCTTCGAGCACAACACCGGTGGCAGCGCGCTCGGGCGTGGCTTTCAACTCTGCCAGATCCGCGACCAGGCAGATCATTTCCATCAGCAGGTTCAGATTCGTTTTCTTTTTCGCGGAAACATCCACGAAAACCGTCTTGCCGCCCCAATCTTCGGGAACCAGTCCGCGATCGGCCAGTTGTTTCTTGACTCGGTCGGGCAGAGCGTCAGGCTTATCGATCTTATTGACGGCGACGATGATCGGCACTTCCGCAGCGTGCGCGTGATCGATGGCCTCGAGCGTCTGCGGCATGACACCGTCATCAGCGGCCACAACCAGCACCACGATGTCGGTTGCCTTGGCACCGCGGGAACGCATGCGGGTGAAGGCTTCGTGACCGGGCGTGTCGAGGAACACGATCTCGCGTCCCAAGGCCGGGGACTCCGTGTCAGTGATACGCACTTTGTAGGCGCCGATGTGCTGCGTGATGCCACCGGCTTCGCCTCCGGCTACGTTGGTGAGACGAATCGAGTCGAGCAGAGTGGTTTTGCCATGATCGACGTGGCCCATGATCGTGACCACGGGCGGACGCGGTGTTGCCTCGATAGCGGATTCTTCTCCGCCGGCAGCAGCCGCATCGATGTCCTTCGACGCCTGCTCTTCGAATGTGATCACATTCGTGTCGGCGCCGAAGAAACGCGCCATCTCGCTGGCGAGTTCCGCATCGAGTGTCTGGTTGATCGTGGCGAATACGCCGCGGGACAGAAGGCGCGAAATCAGATCCTTCGCGCGAATGTCGAGCTTCTCGGCAAGATCTTTTACGCTGATGCCTTCGGTGATCGTGATATTGCGGGTGATCGGCATCGGCTCGTTCGACACCACCATGCGCGGTGGCGGAACATAGCCCTTCATTGGTCCTTCTTTTACCCCGCGCGGAACATAGCGCTGTCCTGGACGGCGCGCAGGCGCACCGGGACGGCTTCCCGGGCGAACGGGTCCGGGCGGCGGAAGCCCTGGGCCGACTCCAAGCGGACGTGGCCCAGTCGGAGCCGAGCGCGTCGGATGCATGGGACGGCGCTCGCCGGGACGAAGCGGCGGACGCGCCCCACCAACTCCAGGCGCTCCTTGCGGCCGGGGACGCTGGAAAATCGGCTGACCCGGAACGGGCCGTCCGGGCGCAGGACGCATCGTCCCCACCGGGGCTCCCGCCTGTGCTGTTGGTGCTGGTGGAGCAGGACGCGGGGGCGGAGCCTTATAGACCGGACGCGGCCCAGTCTGCGGAACAATCATGCGCGGCGCAGGTGTTTGCGGCGCGACAGCAACTGGTGGAGTGGTTGGGCGAGGAGTGCTCGGCGCGGCGGGAGCAGCGGGCGGTGCCGAAGCGGTCATCGATGGCGCTGCAGGCGCAGGTGGAGTTACCACAGCTGCGGGAGGCGCTGCCGGTCGAACCGGTGGCGCTGCTGCTGCTGGAGCCGCAGGTGGTGCAGGCGGCGCAACTGGAACGGCAGGCTTCTCAGCCGCTGGCGGCACGATCGTAGGACGCGCAGCAGGAGCGGGTGGCTGCGGAGCGGAAACCGGGGCTGGCGGCGCAGGCGGAGCTGCGGGAGCAGCAGGCTTGGCTGCAGGAGCCACGACTGTGGGCTTCGGCGGAGCCACGGGTGCCGCGGGACGCGGCGGTGGCGCAGCCGCAGCTTCCTTCTTCTGCGTGATCGCCTTCAGCACATCACCCGGACGGGAAATGTGCGACAGATCAATCTTGGTTTTTATTTCTTCTTCGCCGCGCAGTGTGCGCGCAGCGCGCGCAGACGGCGACTGCGCTTCGGACGAGCCGCGGATGTGGGCTCGTACCTTTTCTGCTTCGTGCTCCTCCAGCGAACTGGAATGGGTCTTCTTCTCCGTCACCCCGACGAGCGGTAGCGCATCGAGGATGGCTTTGCTTTTAACTTCCAGCTCCCTGGCGAGATCGTTGATTCGAACCTTACTCATCCGGCCTTTCTGTTTCCCCGCGTTGTGCTAGGTCTTCATCGCAGCCTCACGGAGTCAGCTTCTTGGACTCGCACGCCATCGAACTTTCGTGTGCGTGCCATGATTATTCGGTTGTTTTTTGAGCTGTACCCTCGTCGGGCACAGGCTCGCCTTCGTTACTTACGGATTCTGTTTCGCCGGTTGGCTCGGCGGGTACCGCTTCGCCTGCCTCGACTGCAGCTTCTGCGGATGCTTCTTCGGGAGCGGCTTCTCCCTCAACGGCTTCAGCCTCAACCGCACCTTCCGCGCCTGCTTCCAGGCTCGCGAAATAATTATTGACCGCGAGGCTGATTTTTTCCACTGTCTTGGGCCCGATGCCTTCAATGGCCTCGAGCTGTTCCGGCGTCATATCGGCGAGGGCTTCCACCGTTGTCACACCCGCGGCGGTCAACTTCTCGAGCACACCTTCGCCCAGGCCCGGAACGTTCTCGAGCGGAGTAGTCGCCTGCGGAGCCATCGCGGCCATCTGCTGTTCGACTTCCTGACGCTTCTCTTCCTCGCTCTTGATGTCGATCTTCCATCCCAGCAGTTTGGCCGCGAGACGGACGTTCTGGCCCTTCTTGCCGATGGCGAGCGAGAGCTGGCTGTCGTCGACCACGACTTCCAGATGTTTTTCCGCGCTGTCGACCACGGTCACGCGGCTCACCTTCGCGGGCTGCAATGCCTTCTCAGCGAAAGTGACGGCATCTTCGTGGTACTCGATGATGTCAATCTTTTCTCCGCGAAGCTCGCGGATGATCGACTGCACGCGCATTCCCTTCATGCCGACGCACGCGCCCACGGCGTCCACGTCTTTGTCCTTCGACATGACCGCGATCTTGGTGCGCTCACCGGCTTCACGGGCAGTCGCGCGGATGACGACTGTGCCATCGTAGATCTCGGGAACTTCGGTCTGGAAAAGGTGCTGGACCAACTCGGGCGCGGCGCGCGAAACCACAACGCCAGGACCCTTGGAAGCGCGTTCGACACGCGCGATCACCACGCGCACGCGCTCGCCCACGGCAAAGGACTCGAGCCGCGACTGCTCCTTGCGGGGCATGCGGGCCTCGGCCTTGCCGATGTCGAAGATCACATCCGGCCCTTCGACGCGCTTCACCGTCGCGTTGACGATCTCGCCGACGCGCCCGATGTACTCGTTGTAAACCGTGTCGCGCTCGGCTTCGCGCACCTTCTGGAAAATCACCTGCTTGGCGAGCTGAGCGGCGATCCGGCCAAGAATGCCATCGATGGGCTTGGGAGTCAGTAACTCGCCGCCGACCTCCAGATTGGGATCGACTCGGCGTGCGTCTTCCACCGTGATCTGGAGGTTGGGATCTTCCACCTGCTCGGGAGTCTCCACCACTGCTTTCACGGCATAGGCACTGATCTTTCCGCTCTCTTTGTCGAGTTTCGCGCGGAAATTCTCCTGCGACTTGTAGTGCTTGCGCGTAGCCATAACAATGGCGTCTTCCACCGCGCTGACCACAATCTGCGGATCGATTCCCTTTTCGCGGCTCACGCCTTCGATGATGTTGTAAAGCTCGCTAGCCATAAAAATCAGTTCTCGGTTGCCAGTTCTCAGTTCTCAGTTTCTAGAACTCTTGCTGACTAACTAGATCTCTGGTACCAGATTCGCCTTTTCTACGTTGGCAAAATCAATTTCAATTTTCTGTCCGGCCGCGTCGCCCATTTTCTTGCGCGACTTGTGGCTGGCCACGCTCAAATCCAGCGTCAGGCGGCCGTCTTGAAAGCTTTCGAGGCGGCCTTCAAAGTGCCGGTTGCTGTTTACTGGCTCACGCGTCGTCAGCTTCAGGCGACTTCCAGTGAAGCGCGTAAAATCCGCAGCTTTCACCAGCTTGCGATCCAGCCCAGGCGACGACACTTCCAGCGTGTACGAGCCCGGCATTACGTCTTCTACGTCGAGGATCGTGCCAAACTCGCGACTGAAGTTCGCGCAGTCCCCATGCGTCACTCCCGCGAGCGGGTCGTTCCCCGCCGCAGGCTTATCCAGAAAAACCCGCAACATCCGCGCCTTGCCTCCGCCGAGGAACTCGATGTCTAAAACTTCGAGTCCGCTGGAGGCGGCGACCCGGTCTGCAATTTCCCGCACACGTTCAACGTCAAGCGCCATGAATCCAATAACTTACTGGCGGATGGCGGCTGCACCCGAAGGGCTCCAAACTAAAATGTGGGCTTGCGCCCACTGGTGTGCTTCGCCAAAAGCCGGTACACAGCAGTTCTCAGTCTTTTAATATACGCCGGGAGTGACTAAAAGACAAACGGGACACTCGGAGGCTATTTAGGCAGATTTTGGTTGCTGATGTGGCGCAGGATTGCTCTACCAGATGCTGCGGTCTCAGCGTGACATTGACTTTTGGTAGGGACCCCACGCCGTTCCAAATCAAACAGGATCGACTCAATAGCCTGTTCATTTGCCCTAATTCCCTCCCCGCTTCTAGAATGACTGTTTACCCACAGCGCTGGGGAATCACGAGAATTTTATGATTCATTTTCCCGTTCCTGAGGCTCTTACTTTCGACGATGTTCTCTTGCTGCCCGCACGTTCTGACGTGATTCCGACGCAGGCCAGCACGCAGACGCAACTCACCCGCAACATCAGCATCAACATTCCGATTGTGAGCGCCGCCATGGACACAGTCACCGAATCGCATATGGCGATCGCGCTGGCGCAACAGGGCGGACTCGGCATCATCCATCGCAATTTGACCATCGAGCAACAGGCCAACGAAGTAGACAAGGTGAAGCGCTCGGAGAGCGGCATGATCGTTGACCCGGTCACCATGCATTCGACCGACAAGGTGAGCGACGCGCTTGAGGTCATGCGGAAGTACAAGATCTCTGGCGTGCCCATCACTGAGCACGGCAAACTGGTGGGAATTCTCACCAATCGTGACCTGCGTTTTGAGACCCGGTTCGATATCCCGATCGACAGCGTGATGACCAAGAAGAATCTCATCACCGTGCCGGTGGGAACTACGCTGGAAGAAGCGGAGAAGATCCTTCACGAGCATCGCGTCGAAAAGCTTCTGGTGGTAGATAACGCCTACAACCTGAAGGGCCTGATCACGGTCAAAGATATTCAGAAGAAATTGAAGTATCCCAATGCTGCGAAGGACTCTCAAGGACGCTTGCGAGTCGGGGCAGCCATCGGCGCTACGGGAGATTTTCTCGAACGCGCGCATGAATTGGCGGAAATGAAAGTAGATGTGCTCGCCATCGACAGCGCTCATGGGCATTCTTCAAAGGTTCTCGAAGCGGTGAAGATGGTGAAGTCAAAGTTGCCCGAAGTGCAGTTGCTCGCCGGGAACGTCGCCACTTTCGATGGAGCTTGCGAGTTGGCCCGTGCCGGGGCCGACGGCATCAAAGTGGGCATCGGTCCGGGATCGATTTGCACCACACGCGTCGTCACCGGGGCAGGCGTGCCGCAAATCACTGCGATTGCTGAAGCCTACCGAGCCACGAAAGATTCGGGCGTGCCGATCATCGCCGATGGCGGGATCAAATACTCCGGCGATGTGACGAAAGCCCTTGCCGCAGGTGCCAGTGCTGTCATGATTGGATCGCTTTTCGCCGGCACCGACGAGAGCCCCGGCGAGTTGATTCTGTATCAAGGCCGGTCATTCAAGTCCTACCGAGGTATGGGATCGCTTGGGGCGATGGCGCAAGGCTCCAGTGAGCGCTACTTCCAAAATGCTAACGCGGATTCTTCGTCCGCAAACTCGGCGTCGGACGGCGAGGGCAACCGCCTCGACAAACTCGTCCCCGAGGGCATTGAAGGCCGCGTGCCTTATCGCGGCTCGGTGGCTATGATCATCTACCAAATGGTGGGAGGATTGAAATCGGGCATGGGTTATTGCGGCTGCTCCACGATTGCCGAACTGCTGCAGAAGACGCGATTCGTGCGCATCAGCGGAGCTGGCCTGCGCGAGAGCCATGTTCACGATGTGATGATCACGCGCGAAGCCCCCAACTATGCTATCGAATAGCCTTGGACGGTCCATCCTTGCCGCGTTCTTTTCGGCAAGGATTGGACACCGTTAACCCGAACCGCTTGACGACCCATCGCCACCAAGTCCTGAAAGCCTGGATCGCCCTGATCCTTTGGCTGATCGTTATCGCGATCGAATCTACGACGTATCTTTCTTCGCAAAACACCAGCCACTTTCTTTATCCGCTGATGCACTTCTTGTTTGGGATCGACGAAGCCGGCTTTGAGCCGTATCACGTTTTCATCCGGAAATCAGGACACGTGTTCGGGTATGGACTGCTCAGCATTCTTCTGTTCCGCGCCTGGCGGGAGACTCTTCCCGCTTCCACGGGAACGAAATGGACCTTCCGATGGGCCAACATTGCCGTGTTGGGAACGTGCCTTGTGGCCAGTCTCGATGAATGGCATCAGAGCGTTCTGCCGACGCGTACGGGAACCGTGCACGACGTAATCCTCGACACCTGCGCCGGCATGGTGGCGCAGTTGGCGCTATTTCTGTGCTATCGCTGGGCTTAACAGCTTCCGGCATTGGGCAGAATCGCCAACCTCCAGCGTTTGCGAATTCCTGCTTTCCTCTTGATTTCTCACGCGTCTAATGTTACATATTGTAACGCTACAATGACTAACACAAGGCAGCCACGTCTAAAGAATCTGGGAGAGGTCGAACAGAGCGTAATGGACTACATCTGGAGCCACGGGGCGTCGACGGCGGAGGGATGCCGGGAAGCGCTCGCCTCCTCGCGCCCAATGAAGGATTCGACGATCCGCACGGTGCTGCGCCGCCTCGAAGAAAAGGGCTATCTCACGCACCAGGTGGATGGGCGTACGTTCATCTACCGGGCGGCCGATGGGCGCCAGGGTGTCGCGGTTCGCGCCGTGAAGAACATCATCGATCGGTTCTGCGGCGGATCAGCGGAAGAACTGCTGCTTGGCATGGTTGACAGCGAAGTCCTCGACCGCAAACAACTGGAGCGCCTGGCGCGTAGGATTGCGGAGAGAAGAGGCATTGAAGACATGGACCAGAGCAAAAAGGAACGGAAACCATGACACACGCCCTTGAAGTTGCGGCATTCGGATTTATCGATCTAGTCACTTCCGCCGTACGCAGTGTTCTGCTGGCCGGAGTCGCAGGCTTGGGATTGATGGTGTTTCGCGCGAGGAATACGTCATTGCGCCTGATGGTTTGGACGGTGGTTCTCTACGCGGCGCTTGCCATGCCTCTCCTCGGACGATTGCTTCCGCCAGTGTCGGTTCCTGAACCCGGCTTCCTTCAGTCTGAACAGCGGAATGTCGTGACGCAAGAGAACAAAGGTTCGCCAATCGCTCCGGCCACAGTAAATGATCGCGTGCTCCGCGAAGCCACTGATCCAGTGTTCTCCACGAAAGTCGCCTCGGCCACAGCTCCCTCATATGCCGTGCCACCAGCGGCCAGCAGAATAACTTTGCCCTCCGCACAAGAGTCTTCCGGGTGGCAGCTCATCCTGACTTGGATCGCACTGCACTGGAAGGCGATTGCATCGGGTGTTTACTTTGCGGTAGCAGCGATTCTTATCGCGCGTTTTGCCCTGGGGGCCCTTCTTTCGCATCGCCTGGTGCGGGCAGCGCGCAGCATTTCCGATGCGCGACTCTGCATAAAGCTCGCCAACGGTCCCACCGCATTGCACCGAATGCCGGAAGTTGCGGAATCGGATTTGATTTCGGTCCCGGTGACTATCGGAGCTCTGCACCCCGCGATCCTTCTGCCTTCTTCCTGGCGCGGTTGGGACGATAGCAAGCTCGACGCGGTCATCGCACACGAGATGTCCCACGTGGCGCGTTACGACGCCCTGACTCAACGTCTCTCTCGATTGCATCGTGCGGTCTTCTGGTTCAGTCCACTCGCCTGGTGGCTGGACGGTCATTTGGCGGATCTGGCTGAGCAGGCCAGTGACGAAGCCGCTTTGTCCGGAGGCGCAGATCGAAACGAATATGCAAGAACTCTGCTGAGCTTCTTCGAGGCTCTGCACACCACACGTGGAAGAGTGAGGTGGCAGGGCGTGGCCATGGCAAAGGCTGGTCAGGCAGAAGAAAGACTGGAACGAATTCTGGCTTGGAAAGGAGCTGTCACTATGGGTTTAAAGAAGTCGCTAACGATCGCGGTCATCGCACTTGCTATTCCGGTGGTCTATCTTATGGCCTCGGTTCGCCCTGGTAACCGAAATCAGGAAGCGCCCCGGCCGACTCCTGCCGTTGTGCCAACAGCCCCAGCCCCGCCAGCTCCAGCAGGCGCGCCAATCGGCGGAGTGCCAGCCGTGGCTCCCATCGCCGGTGGTCCCATAATTGGAGTTGTTGGTGGCGTCCCTAGCGCTGTACTTGCTCCCGCCCCACCAGCGGCGCCAGTGCCGCCAGCTTATGCCGGACACGGCCAAAGCCATTCATCCGGCTCGGGATCTGGAAAGGGCTTCTCGTATGCGTACGGATTCGATGACGAGGAGCGTTTCGTGATAGCGACCGGCAAGAGCGACTCCTTCACCATGTCGGGCTCGACACAAGATGCGCGGCATGTCGAGAAGCTCAAGAAGCAGATCCCCGGTGACTTCATCTGGTTCCAGCGCGACGAGAAGTCGTACATCATTCGCGACCAAGCCACGATTGATCGCGCACGCGGCTTTTGGGCGGGACAAGAAGAACTTGGAAAGAAACAGGAAGAACTCGGCAAGCAGCAAGAAGCGCTCGGAAAACAGCAGGAAGAGCTGGGCGCGAAGATGGAGCAGGTCCGCGTGAATGTGCCCGACATGACGGCCCCGCTCGACAAGCTGAAGGCGAAGCTGCAGAAGCTTGGGCCCAGCGCGACCATGGAGCAGATCGGCGATCTGCAATCGGAAATTGGAGAGTTGCAGAGCAAGATCGGAGAGATTCAGTCCCATGCCGGCGAAGAACAATCCAAACTGGGCGAGTTGCAGGGTGAACTGGGTGAGAAGCAGGGAAAGCTGGGGGAACAGCAGGGTAAGCTCGGCGAACAGCAGGCGGAGATCGCAGAAAAGGCTACGCGGCAGATGAAGGAACTCCTGGACGAGGCCATTAAGAATGGCACAGCGAAGCCCGAAGAGGAGATCGTGAAGGACCCCACTTTGTGACGGGCAGTGCGGAAGGGGAGCCTTGCCAGAATTCCTCCTTCTTGTTGGGTTTCTCTCTGCGGTCTGTGCGGGTTTCTCAGCGGTCTCTGCGATAGCTGCTTTTGACCGCAGAGATCGCGGAGAAAATCCGCAGAGGGCGCGGAGGACTCAATCGCGCTTTCTTGCCGGGCGGACTAACAAGATCGCTGCTGCGACAATCGCTAATCCTGCCGATGCGTAGAACGGAATGCTGGGTCCGAGGTGCTTCCACAATTCACCTGTGATCAAACTCGCGGCCAGCGTCGCGACACTCGTCGCAAAGAAGTAGATCCCGAGCGCGCGCCCGCGAATGTCTTGCGGCACCGTTTCGACGACCAAGGCCTTGAGCACGGGTTGCGTCAGGGCATAATAAATTCCGTAGACGGCCATCGTGATCCAGATTGCAAGCACCGATGGGGCTCGTCCGAACACGAAGTACACCGCCCCGAAGATCAGGTAGCCCGCGGCAGCAATCCAGCGCCGCGAGAAATGGTCGCTGAACCATCCGGCGGGCCAGGATCCCAAGGTGTATGTGAGGTTGAAAACCAATCCAAGCAGCGGTGCCAGCTTGACGCCGATACCGATGCTCTGCGCGCGCATGACCAGGAACATGTCACTGGAGTTGCCGAGGGAAAACAGAGTCACGGCCACGAGCACGAGATAAAACGACGATGGCAGCCCCGCTGCTGGAACGGATCTGTGGGCTGAATTCGGATGCTTAAGGTCACGCTGAGGGTGCCCCACTTCTCCCCGGTTTTGGGAGAAGAGGGGATTTTGATTTCTTGTCTCCCGGATGCCGAATGCTGCAACCAGCACAGCAAGAGCGCCAGGCACAGCTGCCGCCCAAAACACGCTGCGAATCCCGAAGCGCGCGAGCAACACCAACGCCATCAGTGGCCCGGCGATGGCGCCGGCCGAATCCATCGATTGAATCAGGCCGTATGCCGACCCCAGCCGCTCCTTTCCCACCGACTCCGCGACCATGACATCGCGCGGCACTCCGCGCACTCCCTTGGCCAGTCGGTCCGCAAAGCGAATCAGCAGGATGTGCCACCATGCGCTCGTAATTGCCAGCAATGGCTTAACGGCGTTTGCGACGAAGTATCCGCCCACGACCAGCGGCTTGCGGCGGTCGATGCGGTCGGTAAGGTATCCCGAGAAAAGCTTGGCGAATGAAGCAACGCTCTCGGCGATGCCTTCAATTACGCCTAGCTGGGCCGGTCCGGCACCGAGGGATACCAAGAAGGCCGGCAAGACCCAGTAGGCCATCTCAGTGGCTGTGTCGTTGAAGAACGAAGTGATTCCGAAAGAGTAGAGATTGCGGACGGCTGAAGGCTGCGACTCGGGGGAGCGGGCAGGCATACTGAGGTTTTACCACGGAGGCACGGAGCCACGGAGAGGAAGCGCACAGGACAGAATCGCAGCTAACGGCTGGCGACCAACGACGATCGTCAATACATCGCGTCGTACTTGGTAACCACCCACTCCCCGGGTCTGTGCTCAAGGGTGAGCGCAAAGAGGCTCTGATCAATGCCTGCTTGGGTTGGCCCAGCATTGCTTGGCCGCTGCCCGCGATAGTGGAGAACAACCAGTGGCGGTGCGTCTTCCCAATCGATCAGCTCCCAGGAAAGCAGTGGGTGCTCAGATTCCGACTTGCAGATGTAACGCGCGTATTTCTTGTGGTAATCGTGCTCCCACTTTTCGAGGAGCTTGTCACAATGCCCGTCGCGCATTTCACGCAGAAAATTGTTTGCGGCCTTCTCGGTCGAGCGATCGCGCAGCGGATTCATCTTGATACTGACCGGCAGCCCCGTGAGAGGATCTTTGTCCTCTGATCGCGCCAGCACCGGACCTTGATTGCTCAACCACCATAGATAGCCGACAAACCCGAACACGAGCAGGGCTCCGACGCCAACAGCAATGCCGATCTGTGTCCGAGTAAAGGCCATTAAGGAAGTTTAAGGACGCGGCAGATCAAGGGGCAAGATTACCGGCGTGAGACGCGGTTGGACATGTACGAGTGCGCAAATTACGAGTCTTGAATCGGATCGCTACTGCAGGCCTTCTACCAGGTACAAATCAGACAGGAGGCGGCGATAGCCATATACGTAACCTTTGCCATCAGGAGTAGGCAGGATCGGACCGACGAACTCGACGCCTGCAGGATCAGGCGGCATCAAATCCTTCCACAGCGTTCGGTTGCCGGTGTCCACCTCGAGGCGGTAGACCTTCGCCGGTAGTTCGCCGGCGCGATATACGTACAGGAAACGCCCGTCCGGGCTCCATTCGACGGGAACTTCGCCAAGCTGCATTCCTTTGATCGGACGCGGATCGCCGGAAGGAACCGGGAATAGATAACTTTTGTCGTCCGGTCCAACAGCGGCAACGAAGCGTCCGTCGGGCGACAAGCCGAAGGCGAGCCCATTCGTTCCTTCGGGTGTGACTGGAGAAATCTTGTCAGCATCCACGTCCTGCACATAGAGCCGCAGGCCGTGATTGGCCTCGGCCCCGGAGACCAATATCCTCTTTCCGTCGGGAAACCAGCGGGCGGCACTGTGAACGATGTCGTGTCCCTGCAAAGGACGGGGCTCGCCCGGACCCGTGGGCAACAAATACAAATCCGTCTGCTTGTCGCCCCGGCAGGCCAGAGCCCACTTACCGTCCGGCGAAAGGGCGAGAGATTGGCCGTCACCCAAACGTACTGCAGCCGAGCCGTCGGTTTTGCGGAGATACACGGCATAGCTGGGACCACCTGCCTCGCCCTCTTCACGGAAGAGCAGAGTTTTGCCATCGGCGGAAAGGGTTACCGGATAGGACCAGTCGAGCCAGGTGAAATCGTGTTCGGTGGAGTCTCCGGCTGCGTGAACAATCAGTCCGCGTCTCCAACTATCACGAGCGAGCAGGGTGCGGCCGTCGGGCATGACATCCTGTAGCGTAAGGTCCGCGGGAACCCGCGCCACGAGCCGCTCTTTGCCGATCAGAGGAACGGCAAAGACGGATCGGTCGATCCCGATCAGAGTGGCGGTGACCCAGATTTCGTCTCCCTTGGGCGACCAAGCCAATCCTACGGCACCGCCTCCGTAACTCTGGCTGATGATTCGCTTCTTTCCAGCGAGATCGACCACGGCGACGGCACCGATCGAATCCCCTTGAATGGGATGATCGATGAAAGCAATCATGTCGCCCTTGCGCGAGATGCGAGGATGGCTGATCCATCCGTCAGCTTCGTAGAGCACCTTGCCGGCGGGGTATTCCAGGCGATTGCGGCCGTTCACGTCCCGCACGATTACCAACTGCGTACCGTCGGGCGACCAATCGGCCCACTGGATGTTCTCGAGGATCTCGCGTGGAGCTCCGCCTCCGAGCGCCATGCGGGCCAGCGTTCCGATGTGCACCTGCGACTTCGATTGCTGGCTGTGGAGAAGAACTGCCATCTCTCCGGTGGAAGAGATCGCCAGAATTTCAGCTCCTGGAACTCCGACGGGACGCGATTCGGGCGTGCCGTAACGCGTACTGAAAATCTCTACCGGGCCACCTTCCCAAGCGGCGCTGTAGATTACGGTCTGGCCATCGGGCGCGAACCGGGCCATGCGGATCGTACCCCGGCGGTAGGTCAGAAGATGATAAGCGGGGGCAACTGGGATTTGCCGAGTATGCAACAGCAGAAATGCAATCATGCCGAGCGCGGCGATCAGAGCCACTGCAAGACCGACGACAGGCCAACCAGCGCGGGATGTCTGCACTGCCTTCGTCGAACTTGACGCACGAGTGTCTACCGATCCGGAAGACGGCGTAGGAACAGCCGAACCGCTCGGCGTTTCCGTGGCAACCGAAGATGAGATACGCGAGGAATCACGCTCGCGTTTGAGCCTCCTCAGATCCGTTCGCACTTCCGCGGCACTCTGGTAACGGAGATCGGCATCCTTTTCCAGAAGCTTGCCGGAGATGCGTTCCAGCTCCGGTGGAAGATCAGGATTCAAACGGACGGTAGCCGTTGGAGCGCGATTGAGAATCGCCTCGGTGATGACCCCTGCCGTTTCTCCACGAAACGGCAAGACGCCAGTGGCCATTTCGTAAAGCACCACACCAAACGAAAACAGATCGGTACGCCCGTCGAGTTCCTTGCCGCGGATTTGTTCCGGCGACATATATGCAACCGTGCCCACCGCGGTTCCGGGACTGGTGAGATTCAGGTTGGCGACGTCGGCCAGGGTTTGCGAATCCGCGCTGGCAGAACTTCCGACGGAAGATATCTTGGCCAACCCGAAATCGAGAATCTTGGCGTGGCCACGTTTGGAGACGAAGATGTTGGCCGGCTTGATGTCGCGGTGAACGATTCCCTTGGTGTGCGCGGCATCCAGAGCGTCTGCGGTCTCGATCGCAATGTTCAACAGACGATCCAGTTCCATTGGGCGGTTCCCGATCAGATGCTTGAGGGTGAACCCGTCCAGGTACTCCATCGCGATGAAGGATCGGCCTTCATACTTTCCGATTTCGTAGATGGTGCAGATGTTGGGATGATTCAAGGCGGACGCAGCACGTGCCTCGCGGCGGAAACGCTCCAAGGCTGGTTCGTCGTGCGCCACCTCGTCGGGCAGGAACTTCAAGGCTACGAAGCGGCCGAGTTCGGTGTCCTCGGCCTTGAAGACTACTCCCATGCCGCCACCACCAAGCTTTTCCAAAATGCGGTAGTGCGAGATTGTCTGGCCGATCATGCGCGGGCGAATCTTACGTGGGCGGTTGGGACAAGTCAATGGAACTAGCGGGTAGGTCTCAAAGGGGCACAGCGAGAAGAGGGACAGAATGCCGCCACATAGAAAACGAAAAAAAGGCACGGCAAAATGCCGTGCCTTATTGCGACTGTCTGCGAGCCGTCGCTACTCTTTCTTTTCGTCCTTGTCGCCGGCCTCGGCGGGTTGTGCCGCGCCTTCGGCTTGAGCCTGTGCCTCAGCCTCTTCCATCGCCTTCTTGGCCTCAGCGGCTTTCTTGGCGCGAGCTTCGGCGCGCTTCTCTTTCTTCTCGTCGAGAATCTTCTCGCTGCCGAGCAGTTCGAGAAAAGCCTTATCGGCGCCGTCGCCCTTGTTCCAGGCGGTGCGAATGATGCGGGTGTATCCGCCATTGCGATCACCGAAACGAGGACCAACCGTGTCGAACAACTTCACGACGGCTTCATCGGTCATCAGATAACCAGCGGCCTGGCGGCGCGCAGCCAAGTCGCCGCGCTTGCCGAGTGTGATCATCTTCTCGACCAGCGGGCGGGCTGCTTTCGCCTTGGGAACGGTGGTCTCGACGCGCTCCTCGACGATCACCGAGGTGACCAGATTGCGCAGCAGCGAGCGCCGGTGCGCGGTATTTCGTCCTAGTTTGTATCCTGCAACTTTGTGACGCATTTCAAAACCTCAGTGGCCAGGGGCCAGGGATCAGGGGTCAGTCGCTAGCGGGTCTTGCCGATCTCTGACCCCTAGCCCCTACCCCCTGCACTCTAGAGTTGGTCGTCCGGTCCGTATGCGGATGCGGGCAACGGTACGTTCGAGGTCGGGCCGGGCACGGCGTTGCCATGCTCGTCGATCTTCATGCCGAGACTGAGTCCCATCGAAGAGAGAATCTCTTTGATCTCGTTCAGCGACTTGCGGCCGAAATTCTTCGTCTTCAGCATTTCGGCTTCGGTCTTCTGCACGAGCTCGCCGATCGTCTGGATGTTTGCGTTCTTCAGGCAGTTGTAGCTGCGAACGGAAAGCTCAAGTTCTTCCACCGAGCGGTTCAGATTCTCGTTGTGAATTTCAGGCTTGCGCTCGTCGGAGCCGGACGTGCCGGTTTCGATCTCTTCCTCGAAGTTGATGAAGATGTTCATGTGGTCCTTCAGCAGCTTCGCCGCCAGACCGATCGAATCGGCTGGGGTGATGGAGCCGTTAGTCCACACTTCAAGGGTGAGCTTGTCATAGTCAGTGATCTGTCCGAGACGCGCGGCTTCGACGGTGTAGTTGCACTTGCGCACGGGTGAGTGGACGGAATCGATCGGAATGAATCCGATGCCGAGGTCTTCGTCGAAATTCTTGTCGGCGGACACGTAGCCGCGGCCGCGCTTCAGCCGCATTTCCATGTCGAGCTTTCCGCCCTCGCTGACCGTCGCGATGTAGACGTCTTTATCGAGAACTTCGACATCGCCATCGGCTTCGATCATGCCGCTGGTGACGACACCGGGCTGATCCGCGCGCAGGTAGATCGCTTTCGGCGCGTCGCCCGCGAGCTTGAACGGAATCTGTTTCAGGTTGAGGATGATGTCGGTCGCGTCCTCGACCACGCCGGGGATCGACTGAAATTCGTGCAACACGCCTTCCATCTTCACGGCAGTAACGGCCGCGCCTTCAATCGAACTCAGCAACACGCGCCGCAGGGCGTTACCCACGGTCGTGCCGAATCCGCGCTCAAACGGCTGCGCCCAGAAAATGCCGTATTTGTCGGTGAGAGTGGAGGTGTCAACTGCGAGTCGTTTCGGTTTCTGAAAACCTTTCCAAAGCATGTGTTTCTCCTTCGACCATTTGGCTCAACCAAGGCATCCCGGGAAGCCCAATCCCGGTCAAGCGCCTTGAGAAGGCTGATCTGGTTCGAAATGGGCAAAAACAAAAATCTTCAACCACGAAGGACACGAAGTATCACGAAGGAATTCGTGGGCCTTCGCGGCTCTTGGACTATTTGCTGTACAACTCGACGATCAACTGTTCATTGACCGGCAGTTGAATATCTTCGCGCTTAGGCAGATTCAGCACCCGCGCCTTGTAATTGTCACGATCAACTTCCAGCCAAGACGGCAGCGTGCCATGGCTCGAGAATTCCTTCGCCAGTTCCAGCACTGCCAGCTTCTTGCTGTTCTCGCGAATCGAGATCTCCTCACCCGCGCTTACTTCGTACGAAGGAATGTTGACCTTGCGGTTGTCGACAGCCACGTGTCCGTGACGCACCAACTGCCGCGCCTGACGCCGTGACTGCGCGAAGCCAAGACGGAACACAACGTTGTCTAGACGTCGTTCCAGTTGCTGCAGCAACTTCTCGCCGGTCACGCCCCTGGAACGGGCGGCCTTCTCGAAGTAGTTGCGGAACTGGCCTTCCTGAGTAAAGTAAATGCGCTTCGCTTTCTGCTTTTCACGCAGTTGCAGACCGTAGCCCACGATCTTGGCTTTGCGGTCTTTCCCATGTTGTCCGGGAGCGAAGTTCCGCTTCTCGATAGGACATTTATCGCTGAAGCACTTTGCGCCTTTGAGGAACAGCTTCATGCCCTCGCGGCGACATAGACGACACACTGCATCGGTATAACGTGCCAAGTTTCTTCTCCTTTAGATGACCGGTTTACAGGTTTGGCTTCACCCTTCGTCCCGGACGATTCAGGGGTCAGGGGCTAGGGCTCAGTGATCAGTCTTGAAAAAGACTGGTTGATCGCTGGCCCCTAACCCCTGGCCTCTTGTTTACACTCTTCTACGCTTCGGGGGCCGGCATCCGTTGTGGGGGATCGGCGTGACGTCGCGGATCGAACGAACTTCGATTCCGGAGGCAGCCAGCGCCCGCACCGCCGACTCGCGGCCCGATCCCGGGCCGCTGACGCGAACGTCAACGCTGCGAACACCGTGATCGCGCGCCATGTTGGCGGCATTTGACGCGGCCTGCTGGGCGGCAAAGGGCGTGCCCTTGCGCGATCCACGGAAGCCGAGCGATCCCGAACTCTTCCACGACAGAACGTTGCCGTTCATGTCGGAAATGGTCACGATCGTGTTGTTGAAGGACGCCTGCACGTACGCCAGCCCATGGGGCACATGCTTGCGCTCCTTCTTCTTGAAGGTTTTCTTCTTGCCTTTTTTCTCCGGCGCGGCTCCGGTGCCGCCCGCTGCTGCTGGTTTTGCCATATTAGCTCTTAGCTCCTAGCTTTTAGCTTCTAGCTAGGAGCTAGAAGCTAGCAGCTGGTTCTTACGTTTTTGCCGTCGACTTCTTTTTCTGCGCGACCGTTCCCTTGCGTGGTCCCTTACGTGTGCGCGCATTGGTATGCGTGCGCTGTCCGCGAACCGGAAGGTTGCGGCGGTGACGGAATCCGCGATAGGAACCGATTTCGATGAGCCGCTTGATGTTCATCGAAACTTCCTTGCGCAGATCGCCTTCTACCAACCCTTCGGCTTCGATGACCGTACGGATGCGGTTGACCTCTTCTTCGCTGAGGTCCTGAACCTTCTTCATCGGGTCAACCTTCGCCTCGTCGAGAAGGCGTCTGGCGCGCGGATGCCCGATACCGTAGATGTAGGTCAGTGCGATGTTGATGTGTTTCTGGCGGGGAAGATCCACGCCTGCAATACGTGCCATGTTTCTTAAGCCTCCACAACTTGCCCGCCTGGTCGGCCACTAGCTTCTAGCTGCTAGCTTCTAGCAAATCACTCGCGATGGGCAGCTTTGCTAGAAGCTAGGAGCTAGCAGCTAGCAGCTCCTATCCTTGGCGCTGTTTATGTTTCGAGTTCACACAGATCACCCGCACCACGCCCTTGCGGTGGATGATCTTGCACTTGTCACAAATTTTCTTAACCGATGCTCTTACCTTCATGATTCCATTTCCTATTCGGCCGGGCTTCGCCCTGGCCGGACAGCCGAGGCGGCTGTCTCTACGTGATTATTTATAGCGATACACGATTCTTCCGCGATTCAGGTCGTAGGGCGAGAGTTCGACCGCGACTTTGTCCCCCGGCAGAATTCGGATGAAGTTCTTACGCATCTTTCCGGAGACATGCGCCAGAACCTGATGCTTGTTCTCCAGTTCGACCCGGAACATCGCATTGGGCAGCGGTTCCAGAACCACCGCCATGACTTCAATCGCGTCTTCTTTGCTCATTCGCTCCTAGCTTCTAGCAACTAGCTTCTAGCAACCCGCCAACCCGACTAGCTAGAAGCTAGGAGCTAGCAGCTAGAAGCTGCTTTACTGCGTCAAAATCACCGGGCCATCTTTGGTCACCGCAACGCAATGTTCAAAATGTGCGCTGAAACTGCCGTCTGCGGTGACTGCCGTCCACTTGTCGCCCAGGACTCGCGTCTCGGGCTTACCAGAATTCACCATCGGTTCGATCGCGATTACCATGCCCTCGCGCAACCTGGCGCCGTGCCCGCGATTCCCGAAGTTAGGCACCTGCGGCTCTTCGTGCAAACGCGTTCCGATACCGTGCCCGACAAACTCGCGCACGACGCTGAATCCGGCAGCTTCCACATGCTCCTGCACGGCCGCGCCAACATCACCGACCGAGTTGCCGATGCGCGCCTGCTCAATGCCGCGGTACAGCGAAGCTTCCGTAACTTCCAGCAATTTCTGCAACTCCGGCTTCAGGCCATCGCCAACCGGCACCGTGACGGCTGCATCGCCGTAATACCCGTCAAGCACCACGCCGCAATCGATCGAGACAATGTCTCCCTCTTTGAGCATCCGCTTCTCCGAGGGGATCCCATGCACGATCTCTTCGTTCACCGAGGTGCACAGCACGCACGGATAATCGTAGTAACCCTTGAACGCCGGTTTAGCTCCGAGCTCCTTAATCTTCGTCTCGGCTGCCCGCTCCAGGTCCATGGTCGTGACGCCTGGGTTCACCAGCGTTTTCACATGATCCAGCACCTGGCGAACGATGTGGCCGCTACGCCGCATCTTCTCGATTTCACTCGCCGACTTGCAGACTATCGCCATGCCTGGTTCTCACGCGTGATGGTCTTCGAGGATCCGGAAAATCAGGGCCGTCACCTCATCCATCGGCAGATCTCCGTTCACTGAGATCAGCCTGCCTGTGCGCTGATAGTAATCAGCCACAGGACGAGTTTGCTCCTCGTAAGCCACTAATCGCGGCTGAATGACTTCTAACCGGTCGTCGTTGCGGGTCACCAGCTTGGTCGCGTGGGCTTCATCGCACAACTCGTCCACGCGCGGCGGCTGAAGGTGGACGTTATAGATCCGTCCACAGGTGGGACAAGAACGTCGCCCAGTAATCCGGAGCAATAATTGATTATAGTCGACGTCGAGGCGCACCACAATCGGCCACGCTCGCGTCGGACGCGAATTGTCAAAGAGCTCAGCCTCGAGCAACGCATCGAGCCACCCGGCCTGGGCCGCAGTCCGGGGAAAACCGTCAAGAATGTAGCCGCGCTTGCAGTCCGGCTGTATTAGCCGTTCGCGGACCATGGTGCAGACGAGATCGTCGGAAACCAGCTCGCCGCGGGCCATGACTGCCTTAGCCGCCTGCCCCAACTCGGTTCCGAGCGCCACGTTCTCCCGCAGCAGATCGCCGGTCGAAACCTGGGGAATTCCGTAACGTTCCATGATGCGTTTGGCCTGAGTGCCTTTTCCGGCACCTGGTGGCCCAAGCAACACCACGGGACCCACTGCACGCGAGGTTTCCTGCGCCATCGGCTGGCCAAAGCCTCCCGACCACGATCTCCCCGGCGCTCGTCGTGGACCGCCGAGGTGCAGCAACCCCATCACTTTCGCAAACATCCGCCGCAAAGCTACCAGCGGCGGCCGCGGATGCGCCCACTCCGCGGCGTAAATCCGTCATAGTGCCGCATGATCAGCTGCGCTTCGATCTGTGTCACCGTGTCCATGGCTACGCCCACCACAATCAGCAGCGACGTTCCGCCGAAGTAAAAGCTCACGCCCAATCCGTTCGTGACCCAGTTCGGCAGATTCTCGAAAAAACGGCCGATCGGCCCCCAGAGATGGTTTAGGTGAATGCCTGTGATCATCCATTCCGGAATGAACGAGATGACGATCAGGTAGAGCGCGCCGACCAGCGTGATGCGCGTCAGCACTTCGTTGATGAAGTCGGCAGTGCGCCGTCCGGGACGAATGCCCGGAATAAATCCGCCGTACTTGCGCATGTTGTCGGCGACTTCGCTGGGATTGAAGACGATGGAAACGTAGAAGTACGCGAAGAAGATGATGCCGACCGCGTACAACAAAGCGTAAAGCGGTTCGCCCCAGCGGATCGCGTCAAACAGGGGCCCAAAGTAGCGGTTCGTCCGCAGGCCGTAGCCGATAGTCTGCGGCAAAGTCAAAATTGACGATGCGAAAATAACGGGCATGACGCCGCCGGCGTTGACGCGCAGGGGCAAATGCGTGGACTGTCCGCCCATCACCTTGCGCCCAACGACGCGCTTGGCATACTGCACCGGGATTCGCCGTTCGCTTCGTTCCACGTACACAATGAACGCGACCACAGCGACCATGAAGACAAGCAGGCCGACCAGAATCACCGGCGTTAATGGACCGAGAGAACCATTCTTAAACTTGTCGATCAATTCCACCACGCCGCGGGGCAGGCCTACCACAATTCCGGCGAAAATCAGCAGCGACATTCCGTTGCCCACGCCGCGCTCGGTGATCTGTTCGCCGAGCCACATGATGAAGGCGCTACCCGTCGTCAGGGTGAGCATCGTCATCAGGCGGAAGCCCCAACCAGGGCTCAACGCGAAGCCGCCCTTTTCCAGGCCGTATGCGATACCCAGCGACTGTACCGAACTCAGGATGACGGTGATGTACCGCGTCCACTGGGTAATCTTCTTGCGACCAAGTTCGCCTTCCTTCTGCAACTTGGCGAGGGGCTCATAGACTACGGTCAGCAACTGAAGAATGATCGATGCCGTGATGTATGGCATGATTCCCAGCGCGAAGATGGTCATGCGCCGCAGCTGGCCACCGGAGAACAGGTCGACAAATCCGAGCAGCGAACCACCCGTACTGCCCTGGGTAAAGAATGCCTCAAGCTTGGCAGTATCGATGCCAGGAGTCGGCAGGTGCCCGCCCAGCCGGTACACAAACAACATCCCGAGCGTGAACAGAATCCGCTTGCGAAGATCCGGAATGCGAAAGATATTTGCCAGCTTGTCCAGCATTACTGCAAGACCTCGACCTTGCCGCCCGCCTTGGTAATCTTTTCCTGCGCCGACTTCGAGAACTTGTGGGCGCTCACGGTGAGAGCCACGGTCAGTTCCCCGTCACCCAAAATCTTGACGGGATGCTTCGTTTTGACGATGCCCGCCTTGCGCAACACCTCGGGAGTGATCGTGCTCTCGCCCAATTCGACTAGCCGCTCCAGGCTGACGATCGCGTATTCCTTGCGAAAGATGTTGGTAAATCCGCGCTTCGGCATGCGGCGGTGCAGCGGCATCTGGCCGCCTTCAAATCCACGGATCATGCGTGATCCGGTGCGTGACCGCTGCCCTTTGTGACCGCGCGTCGACGTCTTTCCCATGCCGGAGCCCATGCCGCGGCCCACGCGCTTGCGCTTCGTCGTTGCCTTCTTCGGTGCGTGAATGTTTGATAAGTTCATTGTCTCTTCTCGTAAAGACGCTGCTTGCAACGTCTCTTCTTGCGCACGTCTGCCGCGCCGGCAGAGACGTAGCCAGCTACGTCTCTACGAATAACTAGTTGACGACTTCCACCAGATGCGGCACTTTCGCGACCATCCCGCGGATCGCCTGGTTGTCCGGACGCTCAATCACCTGATTCAGCCGGGTGAATCCCAGACCCTTGATCACCAACTTCTGCTTCTGCGGGGCGCAAATCGCGGACCTCACCCACTTCAGGTGAATCTTTCCGCTGCCCGCACTCGTCTTCTTTGCCGTCATTTCAAAACCTCAAAGTCCGTTCCAGTTTTTCAGTACTGGGTACTAGAGTTCCTGCGCGGCTTTGCCTCGCAGATTCGCTACGCTCTCTCTGTTCTTCAACTGCTTGAGCGCGTCGAACGTCGCCTTGATGACGTTGTGCGGATTCGTCGTCCCGATCGACTTCGTCAAGACGTTCTGTACGCCCGCTGACGTCATGACCGCGCGGACCGCGCCGCCCGCAATCACGCCGGTTCCTTCCGGGGCCGGCTTGAGCAATACCTTCCCTGAGCCGTAGCGGCCGAGCACCAAGTGCGCAATGCTGGTCTGGGTCAGATTCACCTTCATCAGGTTCTTCTTCGCGGACTCGATCGCTTTGCGGATGGCCTGTGGCACTTCCTTTGCCTTGCCGGATCCGTAGCCGACCACTCCCGCCGACGGATCGCCGACCACCACGAGTGCTGCGAACGAAAGATTCTTTCCGCCCTTGACCACCTTGGTCACGCGGTTGATGGCTACCACCTGGTCCTTCAGTTGGTACGCTCCTGCATCAAGTTTCTTAATCACTGTTGGCATTCGTAAACCTAGCTTCTAGCTCCTAGCTTCTAGCTTCTAGCTAGCCCACGTGGGCTAGTAACTAGGAGCTAAAAGCTAGAAGCTGCTTTAGAACTTCAATCCCGCTTCCCGGGCGGCATCGGCCAGGGCCTTTACGCGCCCGTGATAAATGTATCCGCCGCGGTCGAACACGACCTTGGTCACACCCTTTGCTTTCGCGCGCTCGGCGATGGTCTTGCCTACGGCTTTGGCGGAAGCAACGTTGCCGCCGGTGCGCCGATCTTCCTTCTTGCCTTCGGCGGTACTGGCGGATACCAACGTCTTCCCGTTCAGGTCGTCGATCACCTGCACATAAATGTGATTCAACGAGCGGTACACATTCAGACGCGGACGCTCCGCCGTTCCCTGCATCTTCTTGCGGATGCGTTCATGTACATGTGCGCGCTTTTCGTTCTTTGTAATTTTCGTAAGCATGATTGAAGCTCTCAGCTTTCAGCCGTCAGTCAAACCGGGCTCCTGAAGCCCGACGCCTGACGCCCGCTTTATTTCGCTCCCGTCTTTCCGACTTTCTTCTTCAGGCGCTCGCCCACGTAGCGCACGCCCTTGTTCTTGTACGGATCGGGCGGACGCAGCGATCGCATTTCAGCGGCAACCTGGCCGACTTTCTGCCGGTCGATTCCCGTCAGCGTGATGCGCGTCTGCTTCGGATCGACTGCAGCATCCACACCCGTCGGCAGCGGATACTCGATGGGATGCGAGTATCCCAGGTTGAACACGACCATGGCCTTGCCCTTCATCTCGGCGCGATAGCCGATGCCGACGATTTCCAGTTCGCGCGTCCAACCTTTGGTCACGCCCTCAACGGCGTTGTTGACCAGTGCCCGCGCCAGTCCATGCACCGCCGACTGCGAATCGTTCTCGCGAATCGCGACGATGTGTCCGTCCTTCTGCTCAACCTTGATGCCGGCCGGCAGCGGAGTGTCCACTTTGCCCTTCGGTCCCTGCACCAGGACCGTATTACCTTCCACTTTGACCGTGACGCCCTTGGGAATCGCGATCGGCTTTTTTCCAATTCGTGACATAAGAGCTTCTAGCTTCTAGCTCCTAGCTTCTAGCTAGGCCGCTTTGGTTTCAGTTCGGCACTGGCCGAATCTGTTTCAAGCAAATCAGACTTGCTGCATCGCCGCTTTAGCTATTAGCTAGAAGCTAGTAGCTAGAAGCTGCCTTTAGTAAATCTCGCACAGCAACTCGCCGCCTACGCCTTCTTTACGGGCCTGGCGGCCGGTCATTACGCCCCGCGGGGTTGTCAGGATGTTGATTCCCATCCCACCCAGCACGCGTGGAATTTCAGTGCGCCGCACGTAGACACGGCATCCGGGGCGGGAGACACGCTCCGCCTTCGAGATGGCCGCCTCGTTGTTGGCGCCATACTTCAGGTATACCCGGATAATCTTGTGGCCCTCTTCTTCCGTCGCTTTGAAATTGGAGATGTAGCCTTCCTCTTTCAAAATGCGGGCAATCTCCAGCTTCAACCGCGAAGCCGGGATATCCACCTTCTGATGCCGGGCCTGGAGTGCGTTCCGCACTCTCGTCAACATGTCTGCGACCGGATCGGTCAACCTCATCGTCTGCTTCTCCTTAAACCACCCGTTCGCTCCGCGTCCAGCGGAGAACCTGCAGCGGCTTGTTCATCACTCGTTCGCCGTTCGTCATTTGTCGTTGGCTTACTCACTGGTCGTTGCGAACGACCAACCACCAGCAACCATCGACGTTTTACCAGGAAGACTTCGAAACCCCTGGAATCTCCCCGCGCAGCGCCAATTGCCGGAAGCACAAGCGGCAGATGCCGAACTTCCGCAGAAAACCTCGCGGCCGTCCGCAAAACTTGCAGCGGTGATGCCGGCGCGTGGTAAAAATCCTGCCGTTCTTACAGCGGCACGCTTTGCCGTCGACCGCAGCCTTGCCGTTGCAGACAGGGCACGGCTTATCCGGCCTCTTCGCATCTTCCGCGCGCTGGTGCAGCCCAACGCCGTCCTTGACTCGCTTTGCTGTCGTTGCCATTAAGTTCCTTCTTTGAAACCTCGAAACTCTGAAACTTTGAAACCTTGTTCTGTCAGCCTACGCCCGGAACGGCATTCCCATGTGCTTCAGCAACGACCGTGCCTGATTGTCATTCGCCGCCGTGGTCACGATGGTGACGTTCATGCCCTTCAGTTTGTCGACCTTCTCGTAAGAGATCTCCGGAAAGATCAACTGGTCATGCAAGCCGATCGTGTAGTTCCCGCGCCCATCGAAGGACTTCGAGGAAACTCCGCGAAAGTCACGCACGCGCGGCAGGACAATATTCACCAGCCGGTCGAAGAACTCGTACATGCGGTCCCCGCGCAGCGTCACCATTGCTCCGATCGACTGTCCCTGGCGAACCTTGAACGCCGCGATCGACTTCTTGGCGCGAGTTACCACTGGCTTTTGCCCTGTGATCTGGCCCAGTTCGTTCACCGCCGGATCGAGCACCTTGGCGTTCTGCGTCGCCTCGCCTACGCCCATGTTGACGACGATCTTGTGCAGCCGGGGAACCGCCATCGGGTTCTTCAGTTCAAGTTCCTTCAACAAAGCGGGAGCCACTTCCTTCTCGAATCTCGCGCGTAGCCGTGGTTTCTCCTTCGCGCTATGCCGCGCCTGCTCCGGAGCCTTTGATTCCTGCGCCGATTCCTTCTGACCTTTTTTCTCTTTTGCCATTTCGTTTCAACTTCCTCTCACGGTTTCGGATTGCCAGCTTCTAGCTCTTAGCTTTCCTCTGACGTCTACCGGTTCGTGAGACTAAACTTTCTGACTCTGATGTCTGCATCGACGCCACAAGCTAAGAGCTAATGGCTGAAAGCTGACGGCTATTTGTCTAACGTCGTATTGCACTTCTTGCACACACGGACCTTCCGATCGCCGCGCACTTCGTGTCCAATCCGGACCGGTCCGCACGTCGGACAAACCAGTTGCACATTCGAGATCGCAATCCGGCTCTCCTGCTCGGCGATGCCGCCCTTGATGTTGCGCTGCGGATTCGGGCGCACGTGTTTTTTCACCATCATCACGTGCTCCACCAGAATTTTGGCGTCATTGGGAAACACGCGCAACACGCGTCCTTCCTTACCCTTGTCGCGACCGGTGATCACCTTTACGGTGTCGTTCCGCCGCAGATCCACTCGCTTATTTTCGGTGCTTACTGTTCTCATAAATTCCCTGAAACCGTGAAACCTGCTAGATGACTTCTGGAGCCAAAGACACAATCTTCAAAAACTTCTTCTCGCGTAACTCACGCGCAACCGGACCGAACACGCGCGTCCCGACTGGTTCGCCCGCTTCGTTGATCAGCACCGCGGCATTCTGGTCGAAACGGATATAGGTTCCATCGCGCCGCCTGTGCTCTTTACGCGTACGCACGATGACGGCCTTCACCACCTTGCCCTTCTGCACTTGGCCCTCGGGCGCCGACTCTTTGACCGCCGCAGTGATTATGTCGCCGAGCCCGGCATTCAATCCCGTCGATCCGCCGAGCGGCAGAATCATCTGCAGCTTGCGTGCGCCGGAATTATCGGCGACCTCCAGCATCGATCTCATCATCACAGCCATGGCGTAATCTCCTGATCCCTCAACCTTCCCAGCGGTGAACTACGCCGGGAACACGCTTTAACTCGCTGCATCCACCACTGCCGCTTCCGGCAGCAGCGCAGCTTTGCGCACGATGTCTTTCAGCTTCCACCGCTTCAGCTTCGACAACGGGCGCGTCTCTTCGATGCGCACCACATCGCCGACGTGCGCCTGGTTCGTCTCATCGTGCGCGTAGAACTTCTTGTGCCGCGCAATCACGCGCCCATAGAAGGGATGCGCCTTTTTCCGCGTCACCAGCACAACGATCGTCTTGTGCATCTTGTTCGAGACGACCTCGCCCACCACTTCTTTGCGGCGGCCCTGCGCCTTCTGTGTCGTTTCCACCATTATTTCTTCTCCGTAGCAGCCGAGCGGTTACGCTCTCCCACGATCGTCTTCACCCGCGCAATGTCCTTGCGCAAGCCGCGAATCTTCTTCAAGCTTTCGGTCTGTCCCATGTTCATCTGGAACTTCAGCTTGAAGAGCTGATCGGCGAGATCCCGCTCCTGGTGGCTCAGCTCAGCGTCGGTTAGGTTTCTGATTTTGTCTACCTTCATAAATTCGCTCTCAGCTTTCAGCTCTCAGCTTGCACCGTCGCCCTTACTGATAGCTGACGGCTGAAAGCCGATGGCTGCTTTTCTAGTGCGCTCCCTCGCGCTTCACCAGCGTCGTACGCAGCGCCAGCTTGTGCGACGCCAGCCGCATGGCTTCGCTCGCATCCTGATGCGTCACGCCTTCCATCTCAAACAGGATCTTTCCAGGCTTCACGACGGCAACCCAGTGATCGGGCGCGCCCTTGCCCTTACCCATACGGGTTTCAGCCGGCTTCTTGGTGACCGGCTTGTCGGGAAATACGCGAATCCAGATCTTTCCGCCGCGCTTCACAAAACGCGTCATGGCCACGCGGCTGGCTTCGATCTGACGATCCGTCACCCATCCCGGCTCGAGCACCTTCAGCCCGTAATCGCCGAAGGACAGCGTCGATCCGCGCCACGCCTTGCCGGTCATGCGCCCGCGCTGCTGTTTCCGATACTTCACTTTCTTTGGCATCAACATAAAATCAGCTCTTAGCCCTTAGCTTTTTAGCCAAACCGCTTCGACTCTCTTACTTCTGAAAACTGACTTCTTACTTCTGACTTCCTTAAAATCCACCTACGGCCGCCGGCTGTGCTTCCCGTTTCTTCTGCTGCAGGATCTCGCCCTTGTACACCCAGCATTTCACGCCGATCACACCATACGTCGTGCGCGCCTCGCTGAAGCCGAAATCGATGTCGGCACGCAGCGTGTGCAACGGCAGCCGCCCCTGCAGATACCACTCCGACCGCGCGATTTCGTTTCCATTCAAACGGCCACTGACGCGAACCTTGATTCCTTTGCATCCGAAGCGCAGCGCCGAATCGACTGCCTTGCGCATGGCGCGCCGGAAACCCACGCGCTTTTCCAGTTGTAGAGCGATCGACTCCGACACCAGCTGCGCGTCGAGTTCAGGCTTGTGCACTTCCTGGATGTCGACAAAAATATCCTTGCCGCCAGTGCGCTTCTGCAGTTCCGCCTTCAGCTTGTCGATTTCCGCACCCTTGCGGCCGATAATGATTCCAGGCCGCGCCGTCTTGATAATGATGCGCAGCTTGTTGCCCGGACGCTCGATCTCAATTGCGCTGACGCCCGCCGACTTGAGCTTCTCCTTCAGCTCATTCTTCAGCTTCACGTCCTCGTGCAACTGCTTGTCGTAGTCCCGCTCGGCAAACCAGCGCGACTTCCACGGCTTCGTGAATCCAAGCCGAAAACCATAAGGATGGACTTTTTGTCCCATTGCTTCTCCTAATCCCAACCAGACTGCTCAAAATCTATTTCGCGGCCGCTTTCTTTTTGCCAGCCGATTTTGCAGAGGGGGCCCGCCGCCGCGCCTTGGCCGGAGCCGCCGGAGCCGATTCTTCACCGACCACGGTCGCGACTTGCCCGTTTTTTCCGCGCTCCGCCAGGATCAGCTCGATATGCGCAATGCGCCGCTGATACCGGTACGCGCGTCCCTGGGGCGCCGGACGAATCCGCTTCATGCGCGGGCCGTCGTTCGCTACGGCGCTCTTCACATACAGGTTGTCGATTTCGACATCCAGCCCCTTCTCGGTCGCCAGAAAGTTCGCATTGTCGAGCGCCGACTGCAGCAGCTTGCCGACGTGCTCGGCGACGCGCTTCTTGGTGAACATCAGGGTATTGCGCGCCTCTTCCACGCGGCGACCCTTAATCAGATCCAGGACCAGCCGCGCCTTCTGTGGCGAAACCCGCAGGTATTTTTTTTCTGCTCGAAATTCCATAGTCTTTGTCTCAGCTTTTCACTCTTAGCTGCTAGCTCTTAGCTGAAGGCTAAAAAGCTAATGGCTAATGGCTGGTCTTATGCCTTCGGCGCCGCGGGTGCTGATCCGCCCGCCGGCGCTGAAGGAGCAATCGCTCCCGGACCACCTGGAATACCCGCCGGTTTCGCCGCCACTTCCGTCGCCGCCTTCATCGAGTGTCCCTTGAAGGTGCGCGTGAAGCTGAACTCACCCAGTTTGTGTCCCACCATGTTCTCGGTCACATACACCGGAATGAATTTTTTTCCGTTGTGCACCGCGATGGTGTGTCCCACCATTTCCGGCACCACGGTCGACCGCCGCGACCAGGTGCGCAGCACTTTCTTCTCGTTGCGCGAATTCATCTGCTCCACCCGCGTCTGCAGGTAGCCATCGACGAATGCGCCTTTTTTCGTTGAACGCGCCATAAATTCAGCTCTCAGCTTTCAGCCGTCAGCTTTCAGCCAACAGCTATAAAATCCTTGTCCTTCCGGTTTACTTACTTCTCCGGCTCACGATGAACTTATCGGTCCGCTTGTTGTTCCGCGTCTTATAGCCGCGCGTCGGCTGGCCCCACGGCGTTACCGGGTGCCGCCCACCGGAAGTCTTGCCTTCACCGCCGCCATGCGGATGGTCCACCGGGTTCATCGATACGCCGCGGTTATGCGGACGCTTGCCCAGCCAGCGCGACCGTCCGGCCTTACCGATGGTCACGTTTTCATGATCGATGTTGCCAACCTGGCCGATCGTCGCCATGCAATCTTGTGACACCTTGCGCGTTTCGCCCGAAGGCAATTTCACCAGCGCGTACTCTTCTTCCTTGGCAACAAGCTGCGCCGATCCACCTGCCGACCGCACCATCTGCGCACCCTTCCCGGGCTTCAGTTCCAGGTTATGGATCACCGTACCTGGCGGGATGTTTCGCAGCGGCAGCGCGTTGCCGACAAGAATGTCAGCATCGGGACCGCTTACAACTTTCTGTCCAACCTTCAACCCATCCGGCTGGAGGATGTAGCGCTTCTCGCCATCGGCATACGCCAGCAGCGCAATGCGCGAAGAACGATTCGGATCGTACTCGATCGTCGTGACTGTGGCCGGAATCCCGGTTTTGTCGCGCTTGAAGTCGATGATGCGCAGCTTCCGCTTGTGGCCGCCACCGATAAACCGCATCGTGGTGTCGCCCGAGTTGCGCCGCCCGCCGGTGCGCTGCTTGGGCTCGACCAGCGGCTTGTGCGGATGCTTCGTCGTGATGTCGTCGTTGACGAGCGTGGTGCGATACCGCAGCGTCTGCGTCGTCGGTCTGTAAGTCTTAATCGGCATAGAAAGCTCTCAGCTCTTAGCTGTCAGCTCTCAGCTTCTCCGCCGCCGCATTTACTGATAGCTGACGGCTGAAAGCTGATAGCTGTTTTTACAAATTCTGCGCGTACTCCGGCATCTTCTCGCCGCTACGCAAACGCACATACGCCTTCTTCCAATCCGGACGGTAGCCTGCGAACTTTCCGCGACGCCGTTCTTTTCCCGGATAGGTGGCCGTGCGCACCGAATGCACTTTCACTTTGAAAATCGACTGCACCGCTTCCTTGATCTCCGTCTTGGTCGCCTTGGGAGCCACCTGGAACACCAGCGTGTTCTGGTTCTCCTTAATCGCGAGGCCCTTCTCGGTAATCACCGGACGGCGAATGATCTGGTATGCGCTCTTCATTTACGCCACCTCCGCCGCTTTTTCATTGCGCTGCCGGCGGCGTCGCTCTTTGACCGGCTTCTTCGACGCTTCATCTTCGCCGCTGCCCGCCTTGCGGTGCTTTTTCGAAACCGAATTCTGCAGCGAAACCTGCAGCTTTTCGATCGCCGGATGCGAGAAGATCACGCGATCATGCTTCAGCAGGTGATACGGATGCACTTCATTCCCGCGCACCAGTTCGAGCCCGTCGATATTGCGCGCGCTCAATTCCAGGTTGCGGTTGTCGTGCTTCGCCGCCTCGACCACCAGCACCGTCTTGTCTACCTTCAAAGCGTCGAGCGCTTTCTGGAATTCCTTGGTCTTCGGTTCCTTCAGGTCGAAGGCGTTGACCACGATCAATTTGCCGTCGGCAAACTTCGCTGCCAGCGCCGACCGCAAGGCCCCGAGTAATTTCTTCTTCGGGAACGCGTAGTCGTAAGACCGCGGCACCGGACCATGCACCGTGTAACCATGCCGCCATAGTGGCGAACGGATCGATCCAATGCGGGCCCGCCCTGTCCCCTTCTGTTTCCACAGCTTTTTGCCCGAACCGGAAACTTCCCAGCGGCCCTTGGTCTTGTGCGTTCCGGCACGCTGCCCGGCGCGGTAGTGTTTCACCGCTTCCCAGAGCAGATCTTCATTCACCGCGCCGAAGATCTCATCGGCGAGGTCGAATGTTCCAACCTTCTCGCCGCTCAAATTGTGAATATCAATCGTTGCCATCGTATTTGCATTTCTGATCACTGGCCGCTGGCCACTGATCCCTTGTTTATGCTTTCTTCGCCGCTCTCTTCGCAGCCTTCAACGGATCGACCGTAGCCGCGCCCGCGAATCCACGACGCTCTCTAGGCGGCTTCTTCGCCTTGGTAATCACAATGTATCCGCCCTGCGGTCCCGGAACGCTACCTTCGACGACAAGCAGATTTTCATCCTTGTCCACGCCCAGCACGCGCAGGTTGCGCATCGTCACCTGCTGATTGCCCATGTGCCCCGACATGCGCATGCCTTTGAACACGCGCGACGGGAACGCCGAGGAACCGATTGAACCAGTGATCTGGAACATCGATCCGTGCGACTTCGGACCGCCGGCGAAGTGATGCCGCTTCACGACGCCCTGGAACCCCTTGCCCTTGCTGACTCCCACGATGTCGACGAATTTCTCGCCATCGAAAATCTCGACCAGCACACGGTCGCCAACCTTCACCGCTCCGTCGCCATCGGCGGAAGGCTCAATCTCGAGAGGCACTTCGCGCATGAATTTCACCGGCGGCAGATTGTTCTTCGCCAGATGTCCTTTCGCCGGCTTGGTCAGCCGCGACTCCTTCACAAACTCGACCAGGCCGATCTGCGCCGCCTCGTATCCGTCTTTCACCGCGGTCTTGTGCTGTGTCACCACGCAAGGGCCGGCCTGCAGCACCGTGACTGGGCGAACATCGCCCTTCGAGTCAAACAGTTGCGCCATCCCGACCTTCTTGCCCAAAATTCCCGCGACCTTCGTTGCCATTTCCTTCTCCATGCCCAGCGTGGCTCAGTGGCTATTGGCTGGGAGCTTCCAAACCCGTAGCTCAAAGCTCGAGTTCGAAGCTATTTATGCTCTTTCCCGAACGCCTTAATCTCGACGTCCACACCAGCCGGCAGATCCAGCTTCATCAGCGCATCTACCGTCTGCTGCGTCGGCTCGAGAATATCGAGCAACCGCTTGTGCGTGCGGATCTCAAACTGCTCACGCGACTTCTTATCCACGTGCGGGGAACGCAGCACGCAGTACTTGTTCTTCATCGTAGGCAGCGGAATCGGTCCCGCTATTTGCGCGCCGGTGCGCCGCGCTGTCTCCACGATCTCGCCCGTCGACTGATCCAGAATGCGATAGTCGTAAGCTTTCAACCGAATTCGAATTCTCTCTTTGCCAATCACTGTTTCGCTTCCTAACCCCTCCCGGCATCTCCGGGAGGAAAGAACTGGCGGCGAGTTGCAAGCCGCTTGTTAGCTTCTAGCTGCTAGCGTCTAGCAACGCATTACTGAATAATCTCCGCGATCGCGCCGGAGCCGACCGTGTGGCCGCCTTCACGAATCGCGAAGCGCAACCCTTTCTCCATGGCCACCGGAGTGATCAGCTCGATCGTCAGACTTACGTTGTCTCCCGGCATCACCATCTCCGTCCCAGCCGGCAGTTCTGCAACTCCTGTGACGTCGGTGGTGCGCAGGTAGAACTGCGGACGGTATCCCTTGAAAAACGGCGTGTGGCGTCCGCCTTCTTCCTTCGTCAGGATGTACACCTCCGCCTTGAACTTGGTGTGCGGCGTGATCGATCCCGTCTTGGCCAGCACCATGCCGCGCTCCACATCTTCCTTGCCAATGCCGCGCAGCAGCAATCCGGCGTTGTCGCCCGCCTGTCCTTCGTCCAGTTGCTTCTTGAACATCTCGACGCCCGTCACCACCGTCTTGCGCGTCTCGCGGAAGCCAACGATTTCCACTTCCTCGCCTACCTTGATCTTCCCGCGCTCAATTCGTCCCGTCACCACCGTGCCGCGGCCCGAGATCGAGAAGATGTCTTCGATCGGCATCAGGAACGGCTTGTCCAGTTCGCGCGCCGGCTGCGGCACGCTCTTGTCCACCGCCTCCA
>JAIQFH010000109.1 GCA_020073385.1 Terriglobia bacterium
CTTCCTATTTGATAGTGGTCGAATTTTGCAGGGATGCTGACGGTGCCGCCGGGATCTTGGCTTTTGGAACCGAACCCTGCCGGCAAATGCACACCTTCCTGTTCGAGATACTCAAACGTCATCTGTATCTGCTGCGCAGGTTCATCCACATTCCGTTCATCGAGACTGGACAACAACAGCCCGTCAGGATTCTTGGCATAATGCGGTTGCATCGATATCATGACGTGCAGCGGCTCCGACTTCCTGATCTCCCGGATGATCCAATTCTCGTCCAATTCGATTTGCCCGTCATTCACGCCATTCGACGTAATCTTGTATGTACCACTCCGATGCTCAAGACGGTAGCCTCCTTCTGACTCCGGAATCAGTGGCTTGAATGTAAACGTCCGCCAGTCATCAAGAGGCTGTTGGATACTGACCCGCACCAATTCGACCAACTTTCCGAGGTTCGCGAGACCTTCCGGAGGCTGTTCGTCGGTTCGCTCTACCGTGACATCTGCGCTCGACTCTGTCATCACGACGCTAAACTTAGTTTTTGACAGATAGGGCAAAGCGCGTGCTTGGCATCTGCGTCCTTTCCCAGCATGCTCGCAAGAATCTGCGGCCAGTCGGGGTGGGCATTGCACCGCAGTTCTCGCACGCCTTGGCGCTGCTTGCCGCATCTTTACCGCTTGTAACCGATCTTGCGCAATAAATCGTGGCGCCAAGCTACGTCAGACTGGCTCTCTACGCCTTTGGGAGAGCTACCATCAATCACACCAAGCACGCCGCGGCCTTGCTCCGTTTGAGCGACAATGATTTCGACAGCGTTGGCGGTGGCACAGAATATGGAACACACCTCCGGCACGTTGCGGATTGCGTTCAACACATTGATGGGGTATGCATTCTGAAGCAACAAGACAAACGTATGGCCACAAGCCAAAGCTTGGGCGTTCTGTACGGCTACGTCCCGAAGCGCCTGGTCGTTCCCTTCTGAGCGCGTCAGGCATGCTCCGGAGCTTTCGTTGAACGCCAGCCCAAACTTGGCTTGGGGCGTCGTCGTAGCGACGGCTTCGTAGAGATCTTCTACCGTCTTAATGAAGTGGGACTGGCCGACGATGATATTGGCATCGTCCGGAACTTGCATGCGAACCGTTTGCATCTCGAGCATGGCTCTTCTCCGTTACTGCCGGGAAACATAAGTCCTATGCGCGACATTTGCTTTCAGCGCACTCCCGTTCGACTTAGTGTCCGGTCTTTACTTCCACAGGCACAGTCTCCCCGGACGATAAACAGCGGGACCGGTCTCGTCGAGGCCCACAATTGCCTGAATGTGCTTTTGGGATCATTGTCAGACCGACACTCGTTTACTGCTGTGACGGAAATCACCGCACGTCGAACCCGACCTGCGAGTCTATGCTTGACATTGCGCTGGCCGTCGCTAGTCGCCATCGAGAAACGACCTCGAATCGTGGGTCGCAGACTCGGTGTTAGGATTGCTGGAAGAAGGTGCTTCATGGGCGCCCTTATGGTCTAAATGTGCTTGATAACTGCCTAACGTGCCCGGTGAGGGAAGAATATTGCTTCTGTAATCTTTCGGTGCATGCCCGACAACGGCTCAACGAAATCAAAGCCACCGCCGTTTATCCAAAGGGGTCCATGCTTTTCATGAAAGGGCAACAACCGCGCGGCGTATTTGTGCTCTGCGCGGGACAGGCCAAGCTTTTCGCCTCTTCCTTCACAGGCAAAACGATTCTCACAAAAGTCTCGGGGTCAGGCGACGTTCTTGGCCTCAATGCGGTCGTTTCTAACCGCCCTTACGAAGTTACTGGCGAAATGACGGAGCCTGGACGGGCTAGTTTCATTGCCCGTGATTCTCTGCAGCAATTCCAGAAGGACCACGCGGAAGTGGGCCTGCGCGTCGCCGAATAGTTGAGCCGTGATTACTATGCCGTCCACGAGGAGATCCGCATTCTCGGTCTCAGCCGTTCACCGTCGTAAAAATTCGCGATGCTTCTGCTTTCCTGGTGGACAAAGACCCCGGAGGACCACCGGACCACGCAGGTTAAGCTCAGGCTGACCCACGAGGAGATTGCCGAGGTCCTCGGGACGACACGGGAAACTGTCAGCCGCCTGTTTTCCAAGTTCAAGAAGAAACAGTTGCTGCAGCTCAAGGGGTCGAACCTTGTAATCCGCAACCGGCGGGCACTGGAGAAGATCGCGCCCGCAGGGATTCCTGAGCCGCTCTCCGGCGTACTGATGACTTCCATATCCGGCGGTGCGAATTCCGAATATGCTCAGCGACCGCGTTACCGATCCGCAAACATTTCAAATTCGCGCGACGAATTTGGGTCACAACCCAGGAATCCAGTGGATCGCGTTGCTGTGAAGTATCTTCTGCAGCACCGTTTGCGGCAGATTCCTCAGCAACACACTGCCGGCTTGCTCATGCGAGGCAATAAGCGATTCCACCACGCTCCGCAATTCAGGATCCGCCGCGCTGGTAGAACGTTCCTTGCCGCTCTTTGCCGTTGCCAGCTGCCTCGCCTACTAACTTCTCTCGCGTAGAGGATTGTTTCGTCGCCCACATTAAGATCGTGGATACTAGTGACGGAGCGCCGCCATGCCCAAAACAGCAAAGAGAATCGCCCTCGTCGTCGCCGCCTTCATGGTGGTTGTAGTCACTGTTTTCCTGTTCAACCAGACGATGCAGATCGTCCAGTCGGTGCGGGCGGTCAACGCCGCTCTCGGCAACGGAGTGATGTGGGGTCTCATTTTCACCTATTGCATACTGCTCACGACTCCGTTTGTACTCTGGTTCCGGTTGCCGAAACGTATGCTGCCGCCAGAAACAACTGAGGGCGAGGCTTATGATCGCTTCCTCCTCGACTTCAAGAAACGACTGTCACGGCATCCTCGACTCCGCGGACTCCCTATGAATTCCGCCACCGATATCGAAACGGCGCTTCGGACACTCGATACACACGCGGACCATGTAGTCACGTCCACCGCATCCGCAGTTTTTCTGAGCACCGCGGTTTTGCAGAGTGGTCGGTTGGATGTTCTGGTGGTGTTTGCGGCTCAAACACGACTCATTTGGCAGGTTGCACACGTGTACTACCAGCGACCGTCCCTTCGAGACTTTGTGCAGCTTTATGCGAACGTGGCTTCGACGGCCTTTATCGCTGCTGGCATTGAGGATATTGATGTCGATGTGCTGGTTGGCACGATTTTCGGATCGACGGTTGCTGCCATTCCGGGGATGCATCTTCTGGCCAGTTCCGTCTTATCTGGTTCAGCGAATGCCTTCCTGACGCTCCGTGTCGGAATGATCACCAAGGAATACTGCCGCTGTACGGTACGGGTTGAGAGAACGGGACTCCGTAGAGCGTCCACCGTGAAGGCTGCGAAGCTGCTTGGCTCAATTGTGAGAGAAGGAACCGTGAAGTTATCGAAAGCGACGGCTAACGCGACGAAAACAAAAATGAGCCAAGCATTCGACAGGGTAATCAGACGGCGTGGAACCGTGGAAACTTCCTAAAACACTAGGCCCAGAGTCAGGATGCAACATGAAGTGGTTTGGGACAAGAACCCCTGAAAAATTTCTGAATAGTGTACAGGCGAGTTTCGAATCACGCTGCTGCCGGCGGCGGGATCTGAACGGTAAGGAGGCGACGAGCCAGGCGGGCCGGCGGAATCGCGGTCGGATGAGCAGAAGAGAGAGAGGACCGAGCAACGGGGGCTGGCCATCTGCGCCGCAAATATTTCACTCCAGAAGTTATTTTCACGGCTCCCCAATTTATGGGGAGCCTTCAGCTCATTTACCTTGTCCTAGAACTGGGACCGCTTCGGTCACGCAACGCCCGTGAAAATCGCCTCGACCGTTAGCCCCCACGCCTCAAGTAGCCACTCGGGAACGTAGCACCGATTCCGGTTGCGCTCACACCAGCGCTTTAGGGGTTCTGAGGCGACATACTGTGCATTTGAGAGTCCTAGCCGTTCGACCTGCAATTCGAATTCCGTCAGCATAACGGGGAGGGCCGGGAACGGCTTGCCCCAGTTTGGATTTCCACGCCCACGCTTCGTCCCCGGCAGAACTGTGGGTTTGGTCATTGGAGTGCACTCGCAGCGCTGGAAAACGCATTGTTTGCATTCGAGCCGACGAGACGAATCGTACCCACTACCAATACAAGGATGACGGCCAGCATGACGGCGTATTCAGCGATATCCTGCGCGTCGTCTGTGAGCCACAGCTTTCGAAGGAGCTGATGCATGTTGCACCTCCACTGACTGCCGCGCATTTGCCAGCGAAACGGCAAACTTAGCGACCGCTCGCCCGCCTCAACTCCACCTTGAGAACGTAACACTCTTCATGAAAAGCTCTGCCGTTCTCGTCCGTCGTCGCTGTCTCAAGCGGAATAGAATGGTCACAGATTGGGCATAGCAATTCTGAGTGGTTAAGAGAATTGGTGGAGTGAAATACGGGAGGCTGGCGTGTCACGATAGACCTCATTTTCCGCACAATCAATCTGGACTTGGAGATTTCGGGGAAACGCGCTTGCCGATAGCTTAAACCTCGCAGGACGTTATGCAAGCCCAAAATACAGCGACGGGCAAAGAGCGGCTCTTGGCCGATGCTCTTGACTGTGGCGAAAGAGGTTGTTGTCGAGCACTGGGCCGCGTCTTATCGAAACTGTGTTCCGCTCAACGATCCTGCAAGGAGCGGGCGATGGGGGAAGGCAACTCCTTACAGGACCGGAGCGGAACGAGCGCCAATAGTAGTGAATTTCTCTTACTCTGTCAGCGGGAGGTTCCGTTTGTTCGCTATTCGTAACGACTCGATATCCGGGAATGGTTCGGGAACAAATACCTCGGAGCCAAAGGCCGAGAATAGTTCCTTCATATCTCACCTCGTTAGCAAGTCCGCAACTGTGCCTATGAGAGTGCGGCGTGGAAAACTCAGGGCGGGGTGGTTTCCGCCCCTTGACGGCGGTCTGAGGTGGTCCTTAGATGGCGACGGTCAAGATGGCTGCCCGACTTGCCGACGTAGAGCCTTGGGGCTGCTGACAGCATTTCTGAATGCTGTGATATCGAGCCTCAGCTTTAAGTCTCGCCGCTTGATGAGCATCTCCTCGGTGCATCCGACAAGGCCGGAATGTATGCGCTTCGGCTTCGCATCCGCAGTTCTCGAATGCGATGATGGTTCCGTCGTGGTCTGTTCAGAACGTCACGCAGCTGTATTTCATTGTTTGGAAGCGTGTCCCGACTGTTGGGCCAACATGTTTGTTTGCGTTGAGCGGCGAGCGGACAGCGAAAGATAAGGAAGTCAACAGCAAGGTCAGAACCTCGGATTGCGCTGGAAAACGTTAATCGCATAGTCCTCCCAACGGCGAACCCGATCAAGAGTTTGGAAAGCCGGAGGGGTTACTGAAGTAACCTCGCCTAGTTCAGCGTCGGATCACAGTGCAAATCGAACGAGGATAGAACGCGGTCGATCAGAAATCTGCCCGAGACCCGAAGGAAAGACGATTGGCAAGCTTCTGGATAACCAGCGCCGATCTTCTCGGCGATGCGGTAATGGCCCAGTTCACTTCCGACGAGGAAATCCTGGTCTGATGTTCGGGGGGCCATCGGGAAGACGCTCCCTCCTTCACTGCGTACATGGCCGTCGCGACTGTGGTTCGCCTCAAGGGGTGCTGCGTCTCGACTGGCGGGAAGTGCTCTTCGGAGATCGGGGGAATTCATGGCGACAAAAGGGAATTCGTCAGGAGAGACAAAACTCGGTGCCCGGCTATTCCAAGAAGAGGCCTAGAATTTCCTATCGGCGATGCCTAATCGGCTGTACGAGGGGTTCCTTTTCGCTGGAGCGCAGTTTCTAGTTTCTTTAACGTGGCCAAGGAGTATGCAGCGGAGTCGCGTTCCTCAATGTCAGTTGTCGACTCGAGCAATTCACCGAGGCGGTCCATGACAGCCTTTTTAGCTTCTTTGACACGCTCTGAAAATTCATCGGTGGGTATGTCTACGAGTCCGGCTTCCGAAAGTAGGCTCCAAACCTGTTGTTTCCCAGATTGACCAGATTGATAAGTTTTGCTCATGATATAGCGCTCCGCTTCTTCTCTGACCTCACTTGGGATCACGCGAATTTTCATGTCCACTTAGGATCGGGCGGTTTATGCCGAGCCTCCTTGAACCTGAGATAGGTATACGCCAGATACTGATTCAGTTCGGCATGGAAGGGCTGTTCCTCATCGCGAGGATCCAAACCGGCGTCGGCCATCGAAACGAGCCGTCGTTCCCAAGCCTCCCTTTCGTCTTGGCTAATGTCCTGCGGCTTGCGCCAGACTGGCGATTCATGCTCACCCAGAATCTTGTGCTCGGGTATAACACGCCCATCCTCAAGAATGAAATCTCTCCACACGAGTCCCCATCTCACCTCTTTCACGACGCCTGTTGCCGAACCACCGCGTGACGTGAAGGTAATGATTTGGGCTTCTTCCGAAGGCCATTTCGGATGAACATCCGGTCGCTTTTCCGTGGGTCTCATCAACAGCCTGTCGGCGTTGCTTTAGTTACGCTCTTCTGGTTGCGGTTTACGGCCTACAATTTGAGATCCCTGCACAACCGGTCTGGGCCACGAGTGCCGGGACAATACGCGGTCCACCATTTGCTCCACCATTGAAATAAAGCTAGGGTCCCCGGCTTCAGTTGACCCGACCAACACCACATTCAGTGCACTGAGCTGCTCAGCCTGCTCAAACCCCAATGTCGATTCGTTTTGATGCCTCAGATAGACAATCCAGAGCACAGTGACGGCATTGTATGCTGAACTCTTTGTTAGACTGACAATCGCAGCCGAACCATCACCGAAATACATCACAACGCTGACCAGCACCATCTCGATGCATGCAAAGATTCCGAATCCTAGCGCAATTCCGAATACGGGCTGCCGCCAGCAATTTCTGAGAAACCGGCAAAGAATCATCAAGAGTATGCAAAGCCCACATTGCATGACGCGCTCACTGCGATCGAACGCCAGCACCGCTGACACGACACGGTCGGCACTAGCCTGCTGCGTCGAGAAGGCATTCACGATCGAGAGCAAGACAAGCAGCCCACACGCCCACCTGAAGATGACGGATGCCAACTTCTGAATGCCTCCATATTGTTTCAGGAGGTGCTGCAAAATTTCGTCCATCACCGCGACACCTAACAGCACGCTAATCGCGTTGCCCGCCCAGTATGCGTCGAAGTAGTTGTCCGGAGAGTAGCGATATACAACAAACAAAATCCCCGACTTCACAATCTGAAAAATGATGTAGGAGAAAAATCGTGGAAAAACTCCGTGCCATTTACGCCGGAACATGAAGAGAAGAAGCGTAATCTGCAGCACAGGACCCGCAACCCAGCTCGCATACATCAGGATGCCCTTCATTGCTTCCACCCCTCCCCAGAGGTCAGAAGCATACTTCTCCCCAAGCATCCCCGCAAGTTCTTTGTCGAGGCCGCTCAGTCGCTGACTTTCAGTTCACGTTTGTTACCGGCAAACTTTTCCGCGGCACAACGGCATCGGATCGCTGCCGTCGGCCACTAACACCACTTGTTCTGCCCGTATCGTAGCGGCACTGCTCTGGGAAGCGTTCTTTGGAATTGCGCAGTAGATTGCGGCCAATGCTAACGCCGCGAGCAGGACTTCGCCTGTCGTTTTCATGGGGGAGGTTCTCCTAGGCGCAAATTTTCGCGCCCGGCGAAGTATATGCCTAGGGGGTATTGGGAGGCTGTGGAAAACTACGACGTTCGACTCAGCGCTAGAGACGAGGGAACTTAACCATCCGGCTGTAGAAAGGCATGACTCGTCAGAAACCTGGATCTTGGCGGGCGTGACAGCAGTTACTGCACCTGAAGGCAACTCGTAAAGCCTGGCAAAGTCGATCGGTTTGCTCCAATTGAGCCTAGCGTGGGCACGGTATTCTTGGTACTCGGTTTTGCCAAGCCATTATCGGGGACACTTCCTCCGGTCAACAGCTACTTGAGGCCCAAGTTGAATGCGATACACGGGTTGACCGGGCGTGGGTTGTTAGGGCCTTCCTATTTGATAGTGGTCGAATTTTACGGGGATGCTGACGGTGCCGCCGGGATCTTGGCTTTTGGAACCGAACCCTGCCGGCAAATGCACACCTTCCTGTTCGAGATACTCAAACGTCATCTGTATCTGCTGCGCAGGTTCATCCACGTTCCGTTCATCGAGACTGGACAACAACAGCCCGTCAGGATTCTTGGCATAGTGCGGTTGCATCGATATCGTGAGGTGCACCGGCTCCGCTATCCTGATCTCCCGCCTCTTGTCTCGTCATGAGATCCGTAGCATCGACGACCTAGCACGAGCGGCAAAGGACTCGACTTTCATGAGCGAGATAGCCGCCCTTTGGGACGAAGTCCAGGCTAGCCGACTCCTGACCACGGGCATTGATCGCAAACCTCACTCCAGTCCTGGACTGACTACAATGGAAAAGGAGTTTTGTTAGACGCTCTAAAAAGCAAACGGCCTCAGGCATTCCCGCACCTGAGGGCCATTTGCTAGATTGCGACGTCCAAAGAACGCAATCTTAAAGCTGTAAGACAATTATCATTGCTGCACCTTGCAAACGTCAAGTCCCCGTATCGCGCCATGCAAAATGTAACCGGAGGTTACAAAACGGAACGCGACGTGTTGAGAATCTTAGAGCAGGCACAGGTCGAAGACACGCCGCTACTGCGATTCGTGCGGGCTGCGCTGGCGGTCAATCACGGGACGAATATCTCGAGCCCACGTCGTCGGGATGATGGCCCGACTTCCGTTGTTCCTGAACCCGGCACAATCAGTCTTTTAGGAACAGGCTTGCTGGGACTCGCTGGTGTTGTCCGACGCCGACTAGGGTGTTGATGCCAAATCCGGGCCGACAGCCTCCGTGGTCGGCCCGTGCGATTTAACATTCCATTTAACTCTTTCGATTTTCCGTTTTGGGCTTGCAAAGCGGGCAACGTTGCAGGCGATGGATGAGTCTTCTCCACAGCGGCCAACCATGTTTTTCGACTTCGTGTTGCCATCTAGGCCCAAATATCTTTTTTTGAACTTCGGGATCGCTGACCCCCATATCGCAACTCCAAAGCCCTTTAGGTCGCCTGAGTGCGGAAAACAGTGCCGGTAGATTGTGCAGCAGAGATGACGACTGGCGCAATCTGGGCGTCAGCACAAGTATGCGCAGTCTGTTCGCTGTGGCTTGCTAGTGGGACTTCGAGGGCATCGTGGCGAACCGGAGATAGATCCTTACATCGAGGATAACGCCCAGTCGCTCAAGATCCGCAACGCCGCCTACTCGCAGTGAGTGGGGGAGAAGTTGTTTGAACGCGAGCGTGAAGCCGATCCGGACCTCTACCTGTGGGATGCGTGCGTGATGGCGTGCGAGGGGGCGTAGACGGTGGATTCTTCCGGCGAATCCGTCATCCTCCGGTGGTCGCTTTATGGCGCTAGCGTTCACGGGTGCGGGTCCTCTCGATAGTGCGGCGCTCTTTGCGGGTGAGCGGTAGTCCATTCGTGAATCCCATTACGCCCAAGGCCCCGAATTCAGCTTTCAGAATTCATGGGCATTTTCGCGCCAGTCGTCCGGCGGACGCGGCAAGTCCCAAATGTTTTCCGGTTTCTCCAGAGCGATTCCACATACCTGAGGGCGCTCGGGATCAACATGAACAACCCTCGCGTCAGCACGCATGCCTGTTAAGACAACCTGAATTTTGATTTTCAATTCAATGCGAAGTGGGACGCTAGCGGAAATCAGTGCTCCATGACGGTTGACGACGATTGTCTCTCCATCGCACATGAGAGGCTCATTGACACCTTCAACGGAAATCACGATCTTCAATACAACACGAGTACTTCTTCTTCGGGAGTCACTGCGAACGCGAATGTCTGCCATACGCCGCTCCGTTGATTCCTAGAATCATAGTTCTTGGGCAGCGCGGGCACCAGTGGCCGCAAGCTACAAACGGATTAGCGACCGACTGAAGGCCAAGGTGAACGAGATCGTGCCCCGCAGAATTCGCCGAAGAGGGAGCGAGGAAGCTGCAGTGAGGCATAAAACGACTCCCGGCAGCAAACCCCGGCCACACGACATGCCGGGGTTCTCTGTTTAACGGCCCGATCGGATCGCAGCTCATGCCTAGGTTTTTGCGAAGAAATACGGTTCCGACCTGGGATCCTAAAGCTTGGGTCCAATTTGGGTTCGAAGTATCCCAGATCATAATCCATGCAGCTGACCCGCCAGATATCGTCGTGGACTTCCTTGATGCCGACGGCTTGGCCGGCGAAGACCTTGCTGAAGTTAATCTTTTTGTTCCCCAGACAGATGCGTCCGCAGTTGGTGACGACGATCTTGTCATGGAAGGGAAAGTCGATGTCGGGCAATCCGCGATAAGGACGAGCAGAAGGCTGATAAACCTCAGCCGGGCATTTCATATCGAGCGCTTCATGCGGCCACTCGCGATTGAAAACTTCCATGAAGTCATCGAAGCGGGCCTCAACCTGGCTTTTGCCCGACACTTGTTGAAGAAAGAAGCACTTCCTTGAAGCGGGCACGATGACGCTAAACGCTTCGCCCAGAAGGTCAAGGCCTAAGGGGCGCAGGATATGGGGACACTCCATGATACTTTCGCATCAGAAACTCATGATCAAAAATGGTCGTGTATGCGCAAGGAATGTCGTCCCAAAACGGAGAAAACCGTGAAACCGAAGCGACCGTCGAGGATGCGCTTCATTCCCCATAACGAGATCCCTTCCCCCCGCCCGATTCTGTGCGAACCGATTTCGCTGCTGGAGTTGGCGGCGCTGCGGCTATCTCCGGCGTATTACGGCCACGGAGTTCCGGCCGGGGACGGATCGGCCGTGGTTATCATCCCGGGGTTGCTCGGTATGGACGCTGTCTTGTTCGAACTCCATGCCTGGCTCAGCCGTCTCGGCTACCGTCCGTACTTCTCGGGCATGGGCATCGCTGCCGACTGCCCGCACGTGCTCGCGCGGCGCCTGGAGGAAACCATTAGGCGTGCGCATGCGGAAACTGGCCGTCGGGTACATCTGGTGGGCCACAGCTTGGGTGGCATATTTGCCCGATCCGCGGCTGTCCGCATGCCCAACCGCATCGCTTCGGTCATTACTTTGGGTACGCCCTTTCGCGGACTTGTCGTGCACAGCGCCGCGCTCGCTTTGGCTAACTTGGTTCGTCACTGGATACACGTGCAGTACGGAAACGTGTCCGAATCGTGCGGCACCAGCCAGTGCTCGTGCGCGTTCGGCCAGTCCCTACGTCGTAAATGGCCGGCATCGGTGGCACAAACCGCGCTCTATACCCGGGACGACGGCATTGTCGACTGGCGCTACTGCGTGACCGGTGACCCGGCATCGGACGTGGAGGTTCACGGCACCCATATCGGCCTCATTTTCAGCTCGCACGCCTATGAACGCATTGCGGATCGCCTGTCCGCGAGACCCGGCTCGAAGAAACGGTGCAGTAGGCTGCCTGCCAGGCGGTCATAAGGGTTACCAACACTGAGCGGACTGCGCGCGTCAACTAGGTGGCGAGTCTGCGGACAAGCGGCATGCTTGTCCGTTGTTAATCCGCGACCTCAAAACCCGCTGCACCGTCTTGCGTCCTCGGCCTCAAATCCTTTGGTTGGTGCTCTGCTTTCAAAATGTCGAAGCCGCGACTGGCCGCGCGACAATCCAATTCTTCAGCCGAAATGTTTCCTGGTCATCGAGACACTGCTTGAATCTCGTCAACTGCTCCGCTGTTCTGTGCCGCGCGCTCTCCCAACGTCGATAGTCCAGGTTCGGATCGTCTTCTAGAATATCTTTGTTGTGCCCGCGCGCTTCATCTGTGTTCCGATCATGCCGAGTTTACGCAAGTTCCTTGCCCGGCAATCCCCAGTTGAATGCGATACACAGGTTGACCGGGCGTGGGTTGTTAGGGCCTTCCTATTTGATAGTGGTCGAATTTTGCAGGGATGCTGACGGTGCCGCCGGGATCTTGGCTTTTGGAACCGAACCCTGCCGGCAAATGCACACCTTCCTGTTCGAGATACTCAAACGTCATCTGTATCTGCTGCGCAGGTTCATCCACATTCCGTTCATCGAGACTGGACAACAACAGCCCGTCAGGATTCTTGGCATAATGCGGTTGCATCGATATCAT
>JAIQFH010000110.1 GCA_020073385.1 Terriglobia bacterium
ATGGACACCCTGCCCTCCGGAGACTGCAAGTGGTGGCTTCAGGTCCGCCTTGGCTGTATCCGACTTTCGTCTTCGTGCCCGTTTAGACGTCTCCATACCTTCCACTTCTCCGGCCAGCGAGGCTTTCAACCCCGCTTTTGGATACAGTGCTCCTCATCCGAGCACCGGAGGGACTTCAACCCTCCTGATCAACGCGCTGCTCAGCGCACACCATGGTTCTATCTGAGGCTCGCGTCTGGCGCGGCACTATGGCTTTGTTGGGTTGTCCGAGGGAGCATATGGTGGCCCGTGAGACTGATCCGCCTATCCCGCCCAGGATACTTACCCCTCGAACCCGTGCGCGCAGCTCTGCAACCTTCGAAGGTCAGGGTTACCGTTTCCGGACTTCGTGGTGGTGGTGCGCGCTTATGCTGCTTGTAAGTTCAGATGTTCGACTGCGAACGTCTCTCCTTTCTTCCACAGAATCAGGGCAATCGCCGCCATTTTGCGGGCCAGCGTGAGTCGCGCCATGGCCGGCAGCATTCCGTTGGCGACGCGCATTTCGTAGAACGCGCGGAAGGGACCGCCCATCGCGCTCGCCGTTGTGGCGGCGCTCTTGAACACATTCTTCAACTCGTGGCTGTAGTTCCAGTTCAATCCGCGAATGTACACCGGCTTGCGCCGTCGCAGGATTTGCCCATCTTTCTCCACATAGTCGGCGCTGCTGCGCGTCTCCAATCCCAGGCCGCAGTAGGTCCAGAACTGACGCTTGGTGCGAAAGCGATGCGGCGTCTGCACTCGCGCGATCAAGACGGCCGCCCGCAGCGGACCGAAGAACGGCATGGAGCGCAGTAACTTCGCGGCCGGATTTTTGTGGCACTCCACCATCACCGCCTGCCTGGCTTCTCGCCGCAAGATCTGCATCGCGTCCAACTCCTGGTACAGCCACTCCCCGCGCCGCCGCTGCCCGCTATCGGTCAGTCGCCCCAGCCATTCCCCGCGATGCCGTTTCCCGAACGGCTTCTTGCCCACGCACCCAATCGCTTGGCTGCGATACAGGGCTTTGATCCGCCGCATCGCCCGCCCCGTGTCTTCGGTCAGCGCGGTGTAACTGGCTACCAGTTGTTGCAAGGTGCGCGTGCTCTGTTCCCCGTGGTAGACCGGCGACAGCATGCCGGCCCGCAGCAGTTCGGCCAATTTGCGCGCATCGATCTGATCGCTCTTGTTGCCCGACTTCAGCAGTGCATTCTTTCGCGGATTACAGACCACCACCCGCGCCACATCTCGCACCACCAAGTCATAGAGCCAGGCCGAGTACGTGCCTTCTTCGAAGGTGACGTGCAGTACTCCGCGCAATCCCCTTAGCAGATCTCGCACCGCAGTCGCCTTGGTCGCGATCACCGACTGCATCGTCAGTTTGCCTTCCGCATTCAGCACGGCCACGCTGATCGTGCTCTGGTGGACATCCAAGCCAATGTACTTCACACTCTCCATGGGTGTTCCTTTCGTTCGGCGTAGTTACTGTTACTCACAGCAACTGCAGCCTACTCTGAAAGGGGCGCCCTTTTATATTGCGTGGCCCATTCAAGCCCGGTTTTGGCTTGAGTGGGCAACTTCGAGTGCCGCGGTCAATTCCATTTTGAAACAGGGTGGCCCACTCAAGGCCTCTTTTGCCTTGAGTGGGGATGTTCAGCAAGCTACGCTGAGTTCATGCCTTGGGGCCTTACGCGTTATCAGCACACCGGGCAAAGCCATTTCGTAACCTTCTGTTGTTACCACCGCCGTCCCCTGTTCACGACCGACGCGAGCCGACGAGTCTTCGAGAACGCCCTTGAGCGCGTGCGCCGCAGCTTCCGCCTTCGCGTCTACGGATACGTCGTCATGCCCGAGCACATTCACCTTCTCCTCAGCGAGCCCGCGCGGGACACATTAGCGGATGCGCTGAAGTCGCTGAAGCAAGGAGTGGCGCGGCGTTTGATCGGGGACGCGGACCATTTCTGGCAAAAGCGCTACTACGATTTCAACGTTCACAATCATGCGCAGTTTGTGGAGAAGCTCCACTATATCCATTGGAACCCGGTGAAGCGGGGATTGTGCGAGCGCCCCGAAGACTGGCTGTGGAGGCGGGTGGCCCAGTCTTCGTTTGGTTTCTTCTCCATAACCCAACTGAGGGTGCCCCATCCTTCGTGGTTTTCGAAGGGTGGGCACGATGCAGCCTGCAGTGACGGGGACTTTGACTTTGCAAGTGCCACTGCGCCAGTCGATGACTCCGGACGCCAATTTATCTCGAGACATCCCAGCAGCAAACATAGGTGACGCTAGTCACTGCTCAGACATCGCGACAGGTCCAGACTGAAGCCCCGCGACAACTCCGCACGACGGCGCAATATGACCGCCGGCCTTTCCGGAATCGCGAGGACGGAGGCTTATATGAGCGCAGCGGTCTCTATCATTGAAAGACGAGAGGAATCGGTTGAAAGCCTGAGGGTCAGCACACGTTACAAGGATGCCTACAGAGAAGCGCGCGTCGTCATAGGCATCGGAAAGTTCGTCAAGTTTCTCGGGTGCGTCATTGGTGGACTGATCTTCTTTTATGCCGTTGTCCTCGCAGATCCAGCCCTTGACCCGCTGAGTTTACCGCTGCCAAGACCTGAGAGGCAGACACTATCGATCGCCCTCATGATCTTTGCGGTGATCGCCACTGTCCACTTCTGGATAGGCGGTGTGCTGGTCTGTTCATGGGGGCAGCATCTTGAGGCCGGCCTCGATTCAGCGGTAAACTCGTCGCCCTTCCTGTCAAACGCACAAAGGGCGCGAGCTATGTCAATCGACTGACCTCATGCGGCGGGTGCTCGACTTTCGGTCTCTTTGGATACTGCACAACTGAGCGCGGGTGGCCCATTCAAGCCCGGGTTTGGCTTGAGTGGGCAACTTCGGGTGCCGCACTCAATTCCATTTTGAAACAGGGTGGCCAGCCCACTCAACGCGATGTTCCTTGTGTGGGCATCTGGGAAGATTCTTCACTGAATCACTCCGACGTTGGCTCGACCAGTCCTCTACGTCGCGACTCAGGCCAGAAACCGGCTTGAGTGAGCCACCAGCCGACATCCCGTTTTTATAGAACCTGGCGACAATACGGATGGAGCTCTTTTTTTTACGCCGACTGCAACGGTCGATGGGGATTCGTCACTATCTGAATCAAGGAGATTACCTATGACCGCAACGAAGGCAAGCGATCAAACACCTGTCACACCAGCTACCGTTTCTTGCTGTCCACAGCTCGAACCCTGCGAGGTGTGCGACGTCCTCAACTTTCCATATCGGCTTCCATTTCGCCCGCTGGTCAAGGTCGGCGACCAGCAGCAGATCGTGCCCGTCGAAGTCACACTGCGTTTTCGACTGACGCGATGTTCCGGTCCTCTTTCCCTGGGCGATCTTATCTATTCGACAACGCTTTTGCCCGGCGAAAAAGTGCAGTTGTACTCGAGCGATCGGCACTCGCGTTTCAGTTTCGACAGCGAGACGAAGCTCTCCTACCACACGGAGACCACTTCCGAAGAGTCTTACTACGCAGCGGGCATGGCGTATGGAATGAGCAATCTCAACGTGCTCGACACGACCAACGCGAGTTCGTCGTTCAGTTCCTCGTCGGTCAGCGGTGGCGGAGGGGCGGGCATCGATCTGGGGTTCTTCAGCATCGGCGGGTCGGCGTCGGCCGGCTCTTATGATGCCAACTCAACCAGCCGGCTGGCCCACTCCCTGAGCCAGCACTCGGAATCACTGCAGCAGCACATGGAGGTGAGCACGCGCGCCGCGGCGTCTACGTCGGTCGGCGAGGTGGCGACGCGAGCCCACCAGCAGGGAGAATCGGAGGACCAGTTCGAATCGTCGTCGCGGACCTTTTCCAATCCGAATCGCTGTCATGCGCTGACTTTTCTCTTCTATCGCATCAACAAGTGTCAGAAGGTGAAGTTTGAGCTGGTGGGCATCGACCGGCGTGTGGATGATCCACTGGCGCCGACCGGTGTGGATTTGAATCCTCCGAAGCCAGTAACGGGCGTCAGCGTGCTGTCGAGCAGGGTGCTGGCGACGAGTTCGAACCGTTTGGACGTGGCCACGCGCGCTCTACAAAGTGTGGCTGTGGAACAGGGAGACGCGATCCGCACAACGGGAGTTCTGGCGGCAAGGACGCTGACCAACGTTGGTGGGCAAGCGACCATTCCGGTGAACCTGCGGCAGGCAGCGCTCAAACTGGTGGATGAGGACCTGGTGAAGGAAGGGCTGATCGACAAAGTCGGCGGCGACGTTTCCAAGGCGACGCAGCACGCGTTCGGCTGGGAGAAGACGATGTCGATTCCTACACCCGGAGTGCTGGTAAAGGGCTGCCTGGATGATTGCGACGCTTGCGAGCTCCAATTGGAGAAACTGTACGAGCTCGAGATTGCGCGCAAGGATCTGGAGAACCAGTTGCTCGCGAAGCAGATCGCGCTTCTGGAAAAGTCGCAGGAATATCGGTGCTGCCCAGCGGACGAGGAAGAAACGACCACGCCACAACCGTAGCTAAGAACGAAGGATCGGGCGGGTGCCCCATTCAAGCCCGGGTTTGGCTTGAGTGGGGCTCTTCGAGAGAGCTGGTGCAGCGGACAGCCCCCGTTTCTCGCGCAGTGCAACACGTGTTCCCCCTCACGCTGTACCGTGATCGCCCACACCGACGTCCCCGAACATTTTCTGAAAGTCTAAAGTTGCCACAATTGTGGCTTGCCTCCACGGACTCAGAATCCGCTGGGGGCTTTGTATTTGGCCGCAACTCAAACCAACGATCTTTGAAAATCTAGCTGTTGGGAATCGGCCTTGCCCTTTGCCTCGCGGCGAACGGTGGGGCGAGCGGAGCGCAGTCTGCAATTCGGGTGACCGATTCAAAGCGTCCGCGTTGTGTGCGACGCTGAGAGTGGGGGCGTCATGGTCCGCAACAAGTTCGCGGACAGAAGGCTTTGAAACCTTGAAACTTTGAAACTTGCTTTCTTTTCAAGATTTTGCCGCCATCTCATTGCAGCCCTAAGATTAAAACGCAATTTCCCGGCAACCGATTGATTCCACAAGACCACCCAGGGGAGGGGTAGGAGCCATCTAGGCAAGAAGTGGCACACTGAGAACGCCCGCGGCCGAAGCGATGTGCGGTCGGCGAGTCCCTGGCCACACCGCTACTTCCGCTGAATTGACTCCAGATACTTCACTACGTTTTCTAGCCGGACGTTACCCAAGTCCCGATCGAACTCAATCTGGTGGAAAATTGGCCCCCAGATGGGCATCACTTTTGATCCATGTGCAGACTGCGGTTGGTCCCCGCCAAACATCAACGTGTTCCTCACACGAGTGGCCGGAAATTGTCCGCCGTTCTGCCGAGAAAGTCTGGTCAAGTCGGGAACTGCCTTCTTCAGACTCGGGGATACGGGCCCCTTCCCTCGCCCAGCGTGTCCGTGGCAAGCTGCACAGAAGTCCTGAAAGATATTAGCCCCTTCCACGGGACGGATTGGTGGTGGTTGCTGCTCTCTGTTCTGCGCAGATGAGAGGACCACACTCAAGGCACTCCAGAATATTACGAGGGTCGTGATTCGTTCCCACATGGCAGCCTCCAGTGACCCGCTTGAGAAATAGGATTCGTCCAACAAATATGTCTTTGAGGCCAACATTCTTTGTAGCTCAAACGTGTCCCAATTGGCAGTGACGGGGAACACTGCAAGCGGCACATCATGCAGATGTTGTTGCCCAGGTGTTTTCCCGGACGTGTTGTGGGCGCCGTTGAGGGAGTAGGGATCCTTCGTCGGGCAAAGAACGCCCTCCTCAGGATGACAACGGAAGAATCAAAACACTATTTCCGTCTGCCTTAAGTCCTTAGGGCGTGGGTTTCGATGAGTTCAGAAATGCGCAACGGTGGCAAGCTGATCTTCTGCATGCTGCGGAGCAAATGAAAAACCCTCCCGCTGGGTTCCGGGAGGGCTTCCAATTGGTTCGCAGGTTTATGCGCGAACTACGTTTGCCGCTTGAAAGCCCTTGGGGCCCTTGAGCAGGTCAAACTCCACGGTCTCGCCCTCGTTCAAGGTGCGATAGCCGTTCTCCTGGATGGCGGAGAAGTGTACGAACACGTCCTCACCTGTAGAGCGCTGGATAAATCCATATCCCTTCGCCCCATTGAACCACTTCACTGTTCCTTTCTCTCTCACGGAAAAAACTCCTTTCACTGATCGCGAAGAATGATTCTCCGTTTCTCGGATCGCTTCGATCGACCGAAGCCCCCCTCAGAGAAGCCGGTAGAATTTTCGGTTGCGTCTACGACGTGCAGAGGGAATTACTTCCAAAAAGGAAAAGACTCCTCGGCGCCCGACAGTAGTGAGCAGCTACTGCGGGAACTCGGGAGTCCGACAATTTGGCGCGTTTCCACCACACCTAACAAACGTCAACCACTTACTGGTCTCACCACCGGACCGCTGACCGATGGTGAGCACAAGATAATAAGCAGTATTGAAACGTTTCGCAAGAAAAATTAGGAGGTAATCGGAATATGACTGTAGGTCATTTTCCCATAACTTTAACGCAGATTAAGAAATAGCTCGGTAACCGCCCAAAGAACTTCCGTTCCGGCCTCATCGCAGAATTCCCTCTTCCTTCTGGTACGATTTGCTTTCCCCGTGGCCCAGACTCCCAATCCGACGCCGCCCACTCGCGTCGAATGTACGCCGGGCAAAGCTGCGGTGCGTCCTCAGCCGAGTTCCCGCGCGCTGGTGCTCTCGACCATCAAGTACCTCATGCGGACCGATGTTCACACCTTTGCTTTTTCGGTGGCAGCCAACTCGATCCTCTCGTTCTTCCCTTTTGTCATGCTGATGATGACCCTCATCCGGCGCGTCTTTCATTCGCGCGTCATGTATGATGTCGTCGTGCAACTGCTTCGCGACTATCTGCCGGCCGGGCAGGAATTCGTGATCCGCAATCTCAACTCGATGGTCAATTCGCGGCAGCGGGTGCAAGTCGTGTCGCTGGTGATTCTGCTGGTTACGTCCTCGGGAGTTTTTCTGCCGCTCGAGGTTGCGTTGAACCGCATCTGGCGTTTCGAGAACAATCGATCCTACTTGGGGAATCAGGTGGTATCGTTCGGCCTGGCATTCGCGTGCGGCGCTCTGGCGCTGTTGTCGGTCGCGCTGACAGCGGTCCCCGTCGCTTCCCTGGAATTCATTCTGCATGGGTACGGAACGGGGTTGGTGCGGGTGGTGGGATTCCTGGTGATGAAGGTATTCGCGATTGCGGCGAGCATCGCGATTTTCTTCCTGATCTACTGGGTGCTTCCGAATGGAAAGGTTCCGCCTCGCACGGTGCTGCCGGTGGCGATCATCATGGGACTGTTCTCGGAGGCGCTGAAATACGCGTACATCCTCGCGCTGCCCTGGCTGAATTTTCAGGAAGTGTACGGACCCTTCGCGTTGTCGGTAACGATGATGTTCTGGGCGTTCCTCTCGGGCCTGCTGCTGCTGGCTGGGGCGCATCTGTCGGCAGAAGAGCATCTTCGTAACGCGTTGTAGCGCGTTACGAAGATTGTGGAGTTGTTGAGAAACACAAAGGCCGCCCGCGATTGCGGACGGCTCTTCCATGCCTGGCAAAAATCGCAGGAGTGAAGTGGAGGCGGCTTCACTTCTGCATTCTGACTTCTCAGTTCTGCATTTCTTACTTCTGCGCTTCCGGCTTCTTCTGCTCTTCGGGCTTCTTCTGCTCGCCGATCGAGAGCAATTCCACTTCGAAGATCAAGGTGGCTCCGGGCCCGATGTCTGCACCTGCGCCGCGATCTCCGTAGGCGAGGTCAGCGGGGATGAAGAGCTGCCACTTCGATCCGACGGGCATCAACTGCAGCGCTTCGGTCCAGCCCTTGATCACGCCGCCCACGGGGAAGCTTGCGGGCTGTCCGCGCTTGTAGGAGCTGTCGAATTCTTTGCCGTCGATCAGGGTGCCGCGATAATTGACGGTGACGGTGTCGGTCGCTGACGGCTTGGGGCCGTTGCCTTCGGTCAGAACTTTGTATTGCAGGCCGTCGGGGAGAACTTTGACACCTTCCTTCGCCTTGTTGGCGGCGAGGAATGTGTCGCCTTCCTTGCGGTTGGAGGATCCGGCTTCGTGGGCCTTGGCTTCCTGAGTGGCCTGGAATTGGGTGCGCAGTTGCTGGAGTGCGGCCTTCATTTCATCCTCTGTCATGGCAGTCTTGCCGCCGGCGAGGGCCTCGCGCATTCCGCGGACGGCGAGGGCGGAATCGATCGAGTCAGCGACGCCCTGCTTTTTCAGGCCGAGTCCGATGCTCATGCCGAGCGCGTAGCTGTTCTTCTGTTTCTGCGTGGTCAGCGCGGGCGCGGCGGTTGCGGGTTTGGCCGCGGTGGCGGGCGCCTTCTTGGCGGCCGGAGCCTTGGGTGTCGACTGCGTGGAAGCGGGTTTGGATGGTGCAGTGGAGGCGGGAGCATTCTGCGCGGGAGCGTGTCCGAGCAGCATGGCCGCCAACAGTGGAATCGCCAGAGTGGTGAGCGGTTTATGCATAGAAGTGTATTGTCCCATCCGGAGGAGATAACGGCAAACGGCACAGTCAATGTGGACGAAATATTTCAAATCAGGACCTGCAAAATCTTGGACTCGTGGGAAAATGATGGATTTTGGGGCAGCCCTCCCCCTCCCGGTCTAGTGGAATCATGGGTTGGCGGAAAATCTCGAAGTAATCTATGGGGCTCAAGAGCTTAGGGGCAAAATCTTGAGCCGCAGGGACTTAGGTCCTCTCGGCTGATTCTTGCTTACACTGCTTTCGCTTTGGTTATGATCTGCGCTGTTGGCATTGTGCGCAAGGGCAGGTGTCACATCGGGCTGTGATTTCTCTTACCGGCGGTTTGAAAAACCGGTGAACGTCCCGACTATCCCCGCATTGGATGAACGTCCGTAGGCCCCGCATTTCCCCTGCATTTCTCTCTCCCCGCATTTCTGGTTCCCGCCCCTGCAAAAAACGCAAGGACGGGGCACCCACGGAGTGGTGGCCTCAGCGAGATCAGAAGCCCGGGGCACCCCGGCAGCCCGGTGTACAATGTCGCGATCTGGGGGCCGCGAAAGAGATTCCCGCACGACACCGGAATTCGTCCTTGACTCGACACAATTTTCTTTGGGCTCATTTCTGAAAAGGAGTACACCGATGAGCGTTTATGTTGTTTTCTTCGGCGGATGGAAAGCTTCGAAAATCGAGATGGGACTCTGGCTGGCCAGCGCCAATAGCGTCTGCGGTGGGGACGTAGACTATGACGCATTCCCCTACCCGGACGGCGCGGGGTCTGGTGATACAGCCGCCGTCAACGGCTTCAAGCAGTTCGATGCGGTGATCAAGAAAATCGAAGGCTCCAGCGCTGATACGATATACATCGTTGGCCATTCGAGCGGCTGTGCGATTGCGAACAAGGTGAACTCGCGCATCAAACGGGACCACAGTCAGATCACGCTGGTCGACCTCGACGGGTTTGCGCCCTCCCCCGACCAAATTCAAAAGTCAAGCCTTCAAGTCTGGTCTGCTGAAGGCGCCAAGGGCGGCAAATCCTTGCACCACGACGACTGGGGCGCGTACAGCAGCCAACTCCAGGTGTACACAGCAGCCAGCGCCACGAACAAGTGGTCGCTTCATTTCTCCCTGGTCAACACCGCTGCGACGGACGCCATCAAAAGCAGCTCTGACGCGGACTTAAAGAAGGGCTACGCCGGGTGCATCGCGAACCTGTGTTGGCTGAGATAGATTGTGAATCCGACTAGGTGAAATTTGGATAGCCGCCGACAGGCCGCCGGCGCGTGAGGCGGCGGACTCGAGGGTGGCCCACGCTTTCAAGCTAGCATAAGTTTGATGAGATAACCATGTCGGCTCCTAACGAGCGAGTAGACTTGGTAGCGCTCAAGCGACCAAGGCTCGGAGGAAAGGAGCCGACACGGTTATCTCATCAGCGCCAGGACGAACGCCAATCCGTGATGGAGGGCTTGGTGAATGACTCTTGATGTTACTCCTAGCCAAGGGGCTAGTGTTCCGGTCTTTTAAACTCGCTGATGCGGCCAACAAAGTGGGTGCCCCGGCGGAGGAGACGCAAGGTCCCTCGACTGCGTTCGGCTACGCCTCACTTCGCTCGGGATGACAGAATTTGGCGCCGCTTTTGTGATTATGCACATGTTGTGATTCTGCGCATTGCGCGAACTTCGGGCTCGGCATAATCTCTGGCGTTGCATCGTATTCCCCCACCTGCAGCCTCGACTGAGCAGTTCGCACGAGGAACAGCCCGTCCTGTAGATCCGCGACTCTCGTCTTAGCCTCCATTGAGTGATAGGCGCGGGAAAAAGACAAGAAAGATTTCATAACGCTGCGCATGCGGCTTAGGTGTCCAAGTGTTCTCTGGACACGTGCGCCTCAGTGTCGCCGCTTGTGGCGCGGTCTTTCCTGTCGGGTTGGTGGTAAGGGTGCCCTATCCGCAACACAAACGAAACGGGACAAACAAGACTGCCACGCAATGCCGACCCGCATTCCTGCGCGTGTCACCAATTAACAAAGAACTTAAGACGGAAACTCGAACGCTTTCCCGTGCGAAGGTGCGAACGCGAGTTCATTACCTATCGTTGAAAGGACGTTCTCCATGAAAAGAATCATCCCACTCTTAATCGGAATACTAGCTGTGGTAGCGTTTGGTCAGATAGCAGTAGCGCAGGTCAAGTGCAGCAACGGCGTACTGAGCGTTATCAATCCGACCAAAGGCGTGTTGTTAAAGTGCACCATTGCACATCAGGAGTACCTGCCAGCCCCGCCGGTCAAGCTGACGCGAAACTTTGGCGTCTATATTCCGCCGAATTACGTGCCTTGCGGCATTGGCCAGCCGTGCTCTGGAACCATCCTCAAGATACAGGGCACGACCCATGGCATCGCGAATGACTGTAACCATGCTCCCGCAGGCAACGAGAATGCAGGCTGGTTAGCCTTTCTGGATATGGCGCCAGCGCCAGCGCCCGTGATGATCTGTCCGGAGGGCCTGTTCGATCAGTTCACTGACGTTGTGACGAACCCAGGCGAGCGCTGGAACGTATGGGGATATGGCAATGGGTGGAACTGGCGAGCCGTGAAGGGATCGGATGGACTGACTTATTCGGGCAACCTGCAAATCCACCCGAATGACGATGATTTTGTAGTGACCGTCCTGCGTTTTGTGCAGGCGACACTGCAAACGGACCCGAAATATTCAGTCGTCACCAACGATTGGGTTTTCCTGGGAAACCTGATGGCCTATGAGATGGCGGCGCTGCATCCCGATTTATTCAATGCCGTAGTTGTATATAACGATCCGTTCGGATCGCCTGATTCGACAGGCAACCCGCAGACTGGATACTCGGACGCTCACGGTGATCCGATTCCTCTGCCGGCCGCTCCTATCAATGTGCTGATCATAGCCGGGCTCAATAGCTCGCAACAGTCGATTTGTGGCGGCATTGGTTACTATCCGTGGATGGGTACTCCAAGTTACAACCGGCCGTACACGGTTGACGACACGATCGCTTATTGGAACAGCGTCAACCAGCCGGATACGTTCCTTTACGAACCAAACACCGCCAGCAAGTTCTGTAACTACGTCGGACACAACGCCGCTGCGGTTACTCCTCTTTGGCGATATGTAGCCACGAATCGTCAGACCGGAGTCACAACTGAGGTGTGGAATCTGTTTGCCAGCCGGGGCACGCCATTTTGCTCTTTTGGGCCCGACGGAAATATCGTGCCGAATATGTGTTCAGCCACCAATCCGCCAATCCGCCTGTAGATTGGCGGTTGGTCCATACCGTAGCACCCAAGGCTCCCGGCAATCCTTATGCGGATTCTGTATTGGGCTATTCACTGCTGCAAGTTGAATTCAACTTTATGAACCGGTCCAGGAGGCCGTGAACTAGGGCCTGTTCACACTATCGCAGGGCCTCGATGATGAATGCGAAGTAGATAAAGGCCAGAAACACAACGTCGAGTTTCTCGAAGCGCGAAAAGATTCGACGGAAACCTTTCAGCCGTCGAAATAGGCGCTCCACTTGGTTCCGTTTCTTGTAGAGCTCGTGATCGTAGTCCCAGGGTTCGCGCCGGTTCGATTTGGGTGGAACCACCGGAATCATGTTCAACTCCAGCACCAATTGCCGGATTTC
>JAIQFH010000111.1 GCA_020073385.1 Terriglobia bacterium
GCCGTGCGAGCTGCGCTCAAGTTCTCTTGGAGCACCGGACCCGTCGAAGGTCACATTCATCGCCTGAAACTGATCAAACGTCAAATGTACGGGCGGGCCAATCTGGACTTACTGCGGATTCGCCTGTTGCACACGGCTTGATCGACACCCGCCGCGCCATGCGCTCAGGGATAGAACCCCACACTCTTCACCAAATGTGCGGAAGATCCTGAAAAGCGGCCATACATGATCAGTTCAAAACCGGCCATACTTTGGAAGCCGTCCACGACATAGGTTGTTCTATCCTGCCGCCTGCTGCGGAGGCAAGCCTGTTTTTGTGCGCCAACTGCGTGGGCCACATTTCAGAACGTGGCCATGATGCAGCAGGCGATCGAGCATGGCGGTCACCGCTGCGCTGTCGCCCAGTAGTTTCCCCCAGTCATCCACCGGTCGGTTCGAAGTGATCATCGTGCTAGCGCGCTCATAGCGACGCATGATGATCTCCAGGAGTTCCTCGGCGGCGGTGAGGGATAACTTGCGCATGCCCAAGTCATCGATGATCAGCAAAGGTACAGTGACCAGAGACTCGATGTGCTGTTTGCGCGTCCCGTCGATGGAGGCTTCGGCGAGTTCATCGAGCAAGGTATGGGTCTCACGGTAGAGCACACGATAGCCCTGTTGAATGGCGGCTTGTCCAATGGCCTGGGCAAGATGACTCTTCCCGCTGCCGGGTGGACCGACCAACAAGGAGTCTTCGTGGCGGGCGATGAAGGCAGAGGTCGCGAGATCGAAAACCAGACTGCGATTCATCTTGGGATTGAAGGTGAAGTCGAAGTTATCGATGGTTTTTTGCGGATCGCGAAACTGGGCTTGCTTTCGCCGACGTTCCAGCAAGCGGTCGCCACGACGGGTGAGTTCGTCGGAGACCAGGCCGGAGATCAGGTCGATGGGCGCCATGGATTCGACCTGGGCCTGGTGCAGACGCATCTCGAGCACCGCCGCGATTCCACCCAGCCGCAGTTGTCGTAAAGCACGATTCAACTCGATGAGATTCATTCCCTTTGCTCCTTGGTTTTGGTTTGGATCAGATCACGGTAGTGCACCAGTTCGCGGATCAAGGGATCGACCTGGCGCAAACTGAGCGGGGCTTGTGGACAACGCTCAAGGTAGCGACGCACGAAACGATATTCGTGTACGCCCATCTCGAGGGCGGCGGCACAAGCTTCATCGACGGCCGCGGTGCCGTACTTTTTGGCCAGAGCGAGAACGCCCAGGATGCGGCGCACGCCCACTTCGCCTTGCTGGCTATAGATAAGGTTGCAGAGTGTATCGACGTGGGTGCCCACTCGGCCGGCGCGGCCGAGTAACTGCACCACACGGAAGGGAGTTTGCTGCGGATGATCCTCGGACTGAATGCGATACCAGCCCCGCTTCTGACGTATATGTTCTCGCAGGAGTAGTCCGGTTTTGGGATCGAGGATACGAACGCAAAGTTCATCCCATTGGACTTTCACTCCACGTCCAATCCAGCCTGGCGGTAGACCGTAGTAGGCGGCTTCGACTTCGACACAGCCATCCAAATGCACCACCCGTTCGCCGTACTGGTAATAGCGGAACGGTTCCATCGGCAGCGGGAGCAAGGTTGGTTTTTCTTCTGCGAACATGGCGGCCACTTGCCGTTTGGTGGTGCCGTGAATGCGCGTATCCGCCCAGCTCGTTTCCCAGCGATCCAGATAGGCTTGCGCTTGTTCCAGATTTTCGAAGCGTTGTCCTTTGAGAGGGGTTCTCTTGGCGTATCCCACGGCCGACTCCACCTTGCCTTTGCCCAAAGCCGTCAACTACACATGATCTGATCGATTCGCAACAGGTTCGAATCATTCATCCCTTCCACCCGCTTTGCGGTCAGTCCTTCCGTTTTGTTGTTTCAAAGAAACTCTGGGGCGATGACCGGGTGACGATTCAGCTTGCGGATGGATCACCGTTTTCCGTGCCTGTGAGTTGGACTGATGTGGTTCCTGCAGATGCGTATGTGAGTGTGGGCGGTGGTCGATCTCAGTTTCGCGTGGAAGACTTGATGGCTTTAGCGGACCTGATGGCTTTGAGGCGGAGGCGATGAGGCGATTTCGAAATGTCATGTAAATTACGTCCATTATGTCATGTTTATTATGTACGTTAGTTCCAGCAACAGTAGGCGTCGACTCAAAGATAAGTAACACATAAGTGCAAGTATATAGTGCATTGAGAGGTGATGGGCCCGCGAAATTATCTTGACAGATGTATTAGTGTGGATATAATAAGATTGACATATATGAAACGACCGGGAGCAAGCAAACCTAGCCGTGCCGTTGATGCCAAAGCCGAGGCGCTCCGCCGACAGGGAGCACTCCATCCACATCCCGATAGCGTGCGCGACGAAGCGTTCCGCCAAGGTGAGTTCTTCGACTCCCGCGATCTCGTGCAAGTGCGTTATGAGATGCTGCGACGTCACCAAGTCGACGGACAAGCGGTGACCGAAGCTGCAGTTGCATTCGGGGTGAGCCGGCAGGCGTTCTACACGGCGGAGGCCGCGTTTGAGGAAAGGGGTATCTCCGGTTTACTTCCTCGCCGGAGAGGTCCCAAGCGTGCACACAAGTGCACCGCCGAGATCCTCGATTTTGTCGGACAGTGGCGTGCGGATTCGCCGGCGGAGAAGGACGTCACCGAGGCCATCCAGAAACGTTTTGGCGTTTCGATTAATCCGCGTTCGATCGAACGCGCGCTGGCTCGACGGAAAAAAAAACGATGAGGGGGCCCTTCCGGTGAAGACCCTGGATCAGCTGATCGACTGGAAGCAAGAGTACGAAAACCTGCGTCGGGAGGCGCTTCAGACGGACTCTCGCCGTGGTCATGGTCTGGCACTGTTTCTGTCACACGGAATGATGGCTTGGCTGGAAGCTTTGACGGCACTGAGGTCACATCCGATCGCGCAAACTGAACCGCAGGAATCGTTCGATCTTCCGTCAGTCCTGCGGCCCGATCTGACCACGTTATTGACCAATATGGTTTTGTCTTGCATGAGAAGAGAGGCGCATGAACACATCCAATAAAGTTACCGCCGAGCATTTACGACGGTTGGCATATCTATATGTTCGCCAGTCTACACTCCGGCAAGTGCACGAGAACCGCGAGAGCACGGCACGTCAGTACGATCTGAAGCGACGGGCGCAGGTGCTGGGATGGGCTGCCGATCAGATCGTCGTGATCGATGAAGACCTGGGCTTATCCGGAGCCACTGCGGACAACCGCAATGGTTTCCAACGCCTGGTTGCCGAGGTCGGACTGGGCCGGGTTGGCCTGGTTATGGGGTTGGAGGTGTCACGTTTGGCGCGCAGTTCGACGGACTGGCACCGGTTGTTAGAGATCTGCGCTTTGGCGGATACCCTTATTCTCGATGAGGATGGAATCTACAACCCCGGCCACTTCAACGACCGCCTGTTATTGGGGTTGAAAGGGACAATGAGCGAGGCCGAGCTGCACTTGCTGCGCGCCAGACTGATTGGTGGCCAGCTCAACAAAGCCCGGCGAGGCGATCTGTGGATGAAGCCGCCGATCGGTTTTGTGTATGACAGCAGCGGGCGGGTCGTGTTCGATCCCGACCAGCAGGTTCAACGAGGCGTGCACCTATTGTTTGAGACTTTTCGCCAGACAGGTTCGGCCCTGCGCGTCGTCCATCACTTCAAGACCGAAGGTGTCCTCTGGCCCAGACGCATTACCTCAGGCGTGCGGACGGGTGAACTGTTGTTTGGACCATTGGAGCACAGCCGTGTGTTAGGCATTCTGCACAATCCGCGCTATACAGGAGCATTCGTCTATGGTCGAACTCGCCAGCGCAAAGTTATCATCGCCGGACAGCTTCGCTACCGACGCTTGAAGCGTGAGGAATGGTCGGTGTTCTTGCCCAATATGCATCCGGGATACATCTCCTGGGAAGAGTTTGAATCCAACCAATCCAAACTACTCGCCAATGCGAAGGGCTATGGTGAGGACCGTCGCAGCAGCCCGCCTCGCGAAGGCTCCGCCTTGCTGCAAGGTCTTGTCCTATGTGGCGTCTGTGGTCTACGCATGACGGTCAGATATCACACCGACCATGGTCATCTGATCCCGGAATATGTTTGCCAACGACGCGGAATCCAAACCGCCGAGCCAATATGCCAACGTCTGCCCGGCGGCCAGATCGATCAGGCCGTCACGGAACTCGTCCTGAAAGCCGTCAACCCAGCTTCGTTGGATGTGGCGTTGGAAGTGTTTGAAGAGTTGCGGGCACGACAGGCTGAAGTCGATCGTCTGCGGCGAGCTCAGGTGGCACGTGCTCGCGAAGAAGCCGAACTGGCTCAGCGCCAATACTTGCTGGCTCGTCCGGAAAACCGCTTGGTCGTGGATAATCTGGAGCGGCAGTGGAATGAAAAGCTCACCAGCTTGTCTCAAGCCGAGGAAGAGTACTCTCGGATGAGCAAATCGCAACCATCAGCACTCAAGGATGAAGATCGGGACCGCGTCCATGCGCTAGCTTCCGATCTTCCGCGTGTGTGGAACGATCCGCGTACTCCAGCTCGAGATCGCAAGCGGATGCTGCGGCTTCTTATCGAAGACGTCACGCTCGTGAAGAATCAGAAAATCCATATTCACATCCGCTGGAAAGCCGGGGCAACGACATCGATGGAACGACCGTTGCCTCTGCGCGCCCCGGATCTGGTTCGTACCCCTGCGGACATCGTCGAACTCGTCCGTGTTCTAGCCACCGAACAAACCGATGCTCAGATTGCACGGACTCTCAACGCACGTTCGCTCCGTACCGGCAGGAAGCACTCCTTTACCCGGTTGATTGTTCGGCACATTCGCAACGCATATGACATTCCATCCTACGTCCAACATCTTCGCAGCAACGGTTGGCTCACGGTACCAGAAGTTGCTGCGCAGATGGGAGTACACTCAAGCACCGCCAAACGCTTCGCCGTCGAAGGAGTGCTGCGCGCTGTTCGCGCTGATGACACGGGACGTGTGCTGTTCGAGCCAGTCGTCGGGCCCTTGCCTCAAGCCCAGCCCGGAAAGCGCTTCCGGGATCGACGCCGTTATCCTCAACTCGCATCGAACATGTCCAACGAGGTGCAGTATGAAGCCTGATCCTTTCGATCTGGATCCTGGATCCGGCAGGGCAGGGCGACCGCACCGTAATGAGCGAGCACGTCGCGATAGAGGGGATTGAGCGTGGCGTCGTAGACGTCGGGAACGAGTACGCCTTCGCGGAGATTGTCCAGCACCAGGATGCGCGGAGCTCCGCCTAATCGACGAAAAGCTTTCTCGTGCAGTTCGGCCCAGATACGTGTGCTGGAGCGGAATGTCAGCAGCCGTACTGCCTTGCGACTATAGCCCAGCGTAAGCACGAACAAACGGGTGCGTCGATACTTGCCGCTCTTCGCTTCGCGTACCATCGGCCCGCTGCCGTAATCAACTTGACCCTCCTCTCCTGCAGCAGTGAGGATCACCGCCCGTGCTTGTGGTACTTGGGCTCCACGCAATTTGTAAGCAAAGCGCCGAACGCTTTGATAGCCACCCTGGAATCCGTGGTCGGAGACCAGGTCCTGCCAGATGGCCCTGGCATTGCGATCCCGACTCAAGCCCAGTTCGATGATTTCCCGGTAGGGTCCACAGGTGCTGGCCGAGCCCGCGCCTTTCGAGTTTTCTGGCTCCTGGCCGCTCAACCCCACGCCAAAGTCGGTGATCACCGCTATGGCCGGTTTTGAAGTTGCTTTTGCTTTTCCCTTCGGAGGAAGGTTTTCGGGGTTGGGGTTGAGGTTGGGGTTGGGCTGACCGCCGGACTCCGGAATGGCCGGTTTTGCGGCCTCCGAGCCGGTGATCACCTGTATGGCCGCTTTTGCCTTACCTTCGCGTTTCCATCTTCCCGGCGGCCATATCTCCACACCCGCGCCTCGCAGATAGGCGCTGATGGTCTCGCGACGAACTCGCGTGGTCTCCTGGATCTTTCGCAGAGACCATCCCAGTCGTCCCAGGGCTACGATTTGCTGTTTCTTTTCGTCCTTCAAGACATTCGCCATGTTGCGAGAGGTTACTTACCCTCCCGCTGCTGTCAATGTCCTGGACGTTTCTTCTGAAAGTATGGCCGCTTTTCAGGTGTTCATGTATGGCCGCTTTTGGGTGTTCACTGAGGAGAGGACCTTTTCGCCGCGTTTCATTCCTTCGGCAATGAATTGCAGAGCAAGGGTCGTCTTCCCCGTGCCGGGTTCTCCCTCGATCAAATAGAAGTGTCCAATGGGGAGACCACCACCCAGCACATCGTCGAGACCCGCACATCCGGAACTACAGCGTGTAATCGTGGGCGCAATTCGTTCGTGCAACATGGAGAACTTTCTAATCCCATCCTTTCAGTAGCTTTCCAGCGAGCAGTCAAGGCCGGTTCGGGGACACTTCATTTTTGGGAAGAAGGCCCAAATGTGTGAATACATTAGTTCTTGTAGATGCTAGCGAAGTAAACTTTATCGGGAAGGTGAGCTTGCGGAACTTTGACAAAAGCGGTCACGGGTTGGACGCGTGATCAAAAATGCGCGAGAGCACTTCCGGTCGTTCAAAGATGCGTGTAGTGCCGATGTGGGTAGTCGTTCGCAGCAGCAACATCAGTTTTTGACAGTGCTAGAAGGTACTGTTAGCATAAATAGTTTGCTGGCACTCCTGCCTCCAGTCGTCCCCGTCGTCTAGCCCGGCCTAGGACATCGCCCTTTCACGGCGGTAACACGGGTTCAAATCCCGTCGGGGACGCCAACAATATCATCAATGTTTATGCGGGTCTGATGTGCTTTCAAGTGTGTGGAGGCGTCATGAAGTTCAGCCAGACTCCACTTTTGACTCCACTGTGAGACGCCGGCCCGGGATTTAGCCGCCACGCGGTGCTCACAGACGTTCCGGCCTCTAACGCCCCTCAATCAGGCCCGGAGGCGTCCGGAATGCCTGTGGGACGCATGATCATCTGTAGCGGGGGGAACGTTTCGCGACGGATCAATGAGCGACTCACTGACCCCCGGACCGGGGGTCTTGAGTGTAATCCTGAAGTCAACAGTTGAGCCAAGGGTCACTTATCCGGAAAGACTATTCGGCCGAGCGGCGAGAAGCCTGTTCTAACCAAGCCTTCGCCGCCAGCCTCAGCTGTATCTCGCGCATGACGATCGTCAAAACGTCAACTTCCTATTTCGCCTGCATTAGCCCCGCAATAACCGCGGCAACTTTATCGAGTATCTGGATCCAGCCCTCCATTTGACCGCTATTTTTCGCGCTCTCCATGGGTTCATTTCCAATGAAGGTGAGTTTCGTCTGGCCGTTCCCGAGATCCTCAAAGATGGTCACGTCGTACGCACCGTCTATGGCCTCATGTTCTATTCCTAATTGCGCAGGCTCAACCTTGTTTCCCTTCGAGTCCGAAAAGTACATGGATGAAACGATCTTCTCGTGCAGAACAATCTCGTGGTATTCAACCGCATTCCAGCACTCCTGCCCATCCGGCGCTCTCATGCAGAAGAGAGATTTTCCTCCAACGCGAAAATCCATCTGACAAACCGGCGCAGTAAAGCCCTTCGGTCCCCACCACTGCATCACGTACTTCGGGTCTGTCCACGCCCTCCAAACCAATTCGCGTGGGGCATCAAAAACTCTTGTCACGACCATCCGCTCTATCTCGTTGACCGTGTTGTTTGTCATCTCTGACCTCCGTTTTTTTCATTTGATTCACAACCACATCCAGCTTGTCGAAACTCTCTTCCCAGAATCGGCGATAATAAGCCGCCCAGTCGCTGACTGTCTTGATCGCCCCTGGCCTAAGCGTGCACACACTCTCTCGTCCACGCTTCGTCTTGATCACAATCCGCGCCCGCACCAGGTAGGCAATGTGTTTTGAAATCATCTGCTGCGAGAGTGCAAACGGTTCCGTCAATGCATGCACAGAGGCAGGCCCATGCGAGAGTCGTTCGATCATTGCCCGGCGGGTTGGATCAGACAAAGCCGCAAATGTTGTACTCAGATTATCCACAACCCTATAGTTGTGGATAATCTGGTCAATGTCAAGTGTGAATTTTGCGATTCTTGATTTCTGTTCCCTGATCTCTGATCCCTGACACCTGCGCTGATTGATACTCTGCGCAGGAGGGGCGAGCCGGCAGGGCTATGGCGCTGGCATCCGGGGCAGGAGGAATGCGGATTGTCTCTGGAACCTTCTCGGTGTCTCACCGCCCTGTTGGGCAAGTGATCTTTGCCAGACGACTCACTAGGACCTACGCGGTGAGTGGTAAATCTCGATTACAGTGCGCCGGGATAAACCGGCATGAGGGTGTGTCCAGCGGAAAGCTGGTGCATTCAGTGAGGATAATCTCGCCAGGGTAGAAGCCAGAGCCCTGTAGCTTGGATAGTAAGGAGGAAGGAAACTAAATCCTGAAAGCCTATCGACAAAGCCATCTCTAAAGGATGGTGAGCGAGTCATCGGGCCGCAACGAAAGTAAACGCACAAATGGCCTCGAAACGGGAGCTCCAGAGGCCGAGCCTTCCTTCATGAGGCGAAAGCAGCATGGACCGTCGCAAACTGGCTGAAGTGGCGGGACACTCTGGCGGGGTTATAGCGGCAGCACGATGACAAGGATGCGCTAAGCAACTGGAGAAGCCCTCCTCGTCCCGGACGAGAAATCGCCGGAAGCAGGGAAGCCGTATAACTGGCAAAACCAGGAAATCGGTGGAAAGGCGAGAGGGTGGCGGAGGGGCCAGTAGTAGCGGAGAAGCGGCGTAATGGCCGTGGAGCAAAGAGGCCCTGCTGTGGGTAATGACTCCAACAAAAGGGAGGCAAGGGTGAATGATAAAAGCGCCCATCAGTTTGCAAGACCTGAGGAGGAGCCTATACATCAAGGCGAAGGCTGAACCAGCCTGGCGCTTTTGGGGACTGTATGTTCACGTCTGCAAAACGGAAACGCTGTACGAAGCCTACCAAATGGCCAAGAGAAACGACGGGGCTCCCGGAATCGATGGAGTCACGTTTGAGGCTATTGAAGAAAGCGGAGTAGAGGGTTTTCTGAAACAGATCCAAGGTGAACTGGTCACAAACACGTATCGGCCCATGCCGGCACGGAAGAAAGAAATCGCGAAGGACGGAGGCAACAAGATTCGAGTCCTCTCGATTCCTGCGATTCGTGACCGCGTGGTCCAGGGGGCGCTCAAGCTCATCCTGGAGCCGATCTTCGAAGCCGACTTCCAATCGGGATCGTACGGATACCGACCGAAACGAACAGCACATCAAGCGGTGAACCGAGTGGCACAAGCGATTGTCGAGGAAAAGACTCGTGTCATCGACGTAGACCTGCGCTCCTACTTTGACAACGTGCAGCATGCTTTGCTGCTCAAAAAGGTGGGGCGGAGGGTGCAAGACGCGGCGGTGATGCACCTCCTCAAGATGATCCTGAAGGCGACCGGGAAAAAGGGAGTTCCGCAAGGCGGAGTGGTATCACCCCTGCTCAGTAACGTCTATCTCACGGAGGTAGACCGGATGCTGGAGAAGGCGATAACCACCACGCGTCGCGGAAAATACACCCACGTTCAATACGCACGTTTTGCGGATGATCTGGTGATATTGATTGACTCCCATCCGCGACAGGACTGGCTCGTGAAGGCGGTGGAAAAACGGTTGCGAGAAGAGTTGGCCAAACTCGGGGTGGAGATCAACGAAGAGAAAAGCCGGATGGTGGACTTAACGAAGGGAGAGAGTTTCTGCTTCCTGGGATTTGAATATCGACGCATCCTCAGCCGTAACAAGATGTGGCGACCCCAGTATGTGCCGAGATTGAAGAAGCGAACGGCGCTACTGGCAAAGCTCCGGGAGATCTTCCGACGATATGTCAGCCAGCCCGCAGAACGAGTGATCGAGCTGATCAACCCGATTTTGCGAGGCTGGGTGAACTACTTTGCAGTAGGACACTCGAGCCGGTGCTTTTCGTTTGTCAAAGACTGGGTAGATAAGAAGATTCGACGACACTTGATGCGTGCCCGGCAGCGCTCAGGATTCGGATGGAACCGGTGGAGTAGACAGTGGCTCTACGAGAAGCTGGGGCTCTTCAACCAGTATCAGCTTCGACGCCTCGAACCACTCTCGAAAGCCCAACCGACCGGATCGGTCTCATAACCCTTGCTACGAAGCCCGCAGGTAAGCCCATTGCTGGAAATCGGCACGATGGGTTTGATGAGGCGGGGACTGGAAACGAGCCCACAAGATCTCTTGGGGCATCGCGCCAGTCCTCGACCCTACCAGAGGATGAAAGTTCCTTACGAGTAAGGAGTAGCGATCCATTCGGCCCCGAGTTTTGCGTAGGGCATCGCGAGGTGCACGACTAAGCGTAAACAGGGGAATAGGTGGGGTGGGTATTGAACTCCGAAAAGATGCAATCTGGACGCCGACGCTCTCGTAATGGCGGAAGGCAACATGAGTGGGAGCGATAGCGCGAGTTTCCGCTCAGTCCGGCGTAGTCGAAGACCCCACAGCACGCCTAGAAACTTCATGCACGAGAACCGGGAGACCTCGGAGACACCTGCGGGTGAAGCAAGCCGCAGGTCGGCGGGTGAAGGCTCAGGCCATACGGCCCGCGTGTACGTCTACGAGGAGTCACACAGTGGCTTACTACCGATGAACCATTCGAACAAAGACACGAGAATGTCGGCGGAGAGTGGGGAGGGAAGGCCGCTGATCAAGGAGAACGCCCGTCAATCTAACACGTACCCGACGCAGAGCGGGAAGGGCGTGTCCCAAGGATTGGCAGGCGTGCGGAAAGCAGCACGGGAACACAAGGAGATGAGGTTCACCACCTTGCTCCACCACTTGACTGTCGATCTACTCCGGGAAAGCTTTTACTCGTTGAAGAAGAAAGCCGCACCGGGAGTGGACGGAGTCACGTGGCAGGAGTATGAGTCCGGCCTGGAGGATCGACTCGTCGATCTTCACGGACGGGTTCATCGTGGAGCGTATCGGGCGCTGCCCTCGAGAAGAGTGTACATACAGAAAGAAGATGGGCGGCAACGTCCATTGGGGGTCGCGGCCCTGGAAGACAAGGTCGTCCAACAGGCCGTGGTCACCATCCTCAACCAGATTTATGAGGAAGACTTTCTGGGATTCTCGTACGGGTTTCGCCCCGGGCGTAGCCAGCATGATGCGCTGGATGCGCTGTCGTATGCGCTGCTGAAGAAGAAGGTGAACTACATACTGGACGCGGACATCCGCAGCTTTTTCGATAACCTCGACAAAAGCTGGATGATCCGGTTCGTGGAGCATCGCGTCGCCGATCCTCGCATCCTGCGGCTGATTCGAAAATGGTTGAAGGCTGGAGTGATGGAGGAAGGCCGATGGTCGGAACCGGAGACGGGTACGCCGCAGGGCTCGGTGGCTTCACCGCTGCTTGCGAACATCTACCTGCACTACAGTTTCGATCTCTGGGTAAACGCCTGGCGCCAAAAGTGGGCGCAAGGCGAGGTCGTGGTCATCAGATATGCCGATGACACGATTCTGGGATTTCAGTATCGGACGGACGCGGATCGCTTTCTAGAAAACTTGCAAGAGCGATTGGCCAAGTTTGGACTGGAGTTACACCCAGACAAGACGCGCCGGATCGAGTTCGGCAGGTTTGCCGAAGAGAACCGGAAACGTAGAGGAGAAGGGAAACCCGAGACGTTCGATTTCCTGGGCTTCCAACATATTAGTGGGAAGAACAGGCTCGGGCGATTCACCGTGCGGCGCACGACGATCCGCAAGCGCATGCGAGCTAAGCTTCGAAACCTGAAGCAGGAGCTCCGCCGGCGCATGCATGATCCGGTGCCTGAAACGGGAGGATGGCTCAAATCGGTCGTGCAGGGTTACTTCAACTACTACGCGGTACCCGGGAACCTAGCTAAAGGCTGTTGTGAAACCCAGGGCTCAACCCCTTGATTGACGCGGTAGCTGACACGGAGGCGTGGCAGATCTGTAGATTCGCTTCTCTTTCCATTCGCAATGTCCACAAAAAACTTTCTAGCTCCCAC
>JAIQFH010000112.1 GCA_020073385.1 Terriglobia bacterium
GATTTCGGGGCTATTTTGTCGTTCACTGATATTCCGGCCTGCAACCTCCCTGTCTCCGCTTCGCAATGGCCGTTGCCGGACATCACGCAAGACTCGGTACGCGGCTGCGAGCTAGGCTTTGCCGCGGTCTCCATCTCAGGAAACTGAACTCCATGAGCTTTCAAGGCACAACCCCGCGCGGATCCGCACGAGCGCTCATTAGCGCATGCGGCTCTTATCGCAGATGAATAACGGCCAAGCGTGCTGCTTATCCGCACACTCGCCCACCCGTGGGACACGCGCAGTCCCGCTCTATGTCGGGTACGTGTCGAATGGGAGAGTGTTCTCCTTGATCAGCAGCCGGCCAAAACGTGCACGCCAGGTCCAGAAATCACCTCCAAGTTCTTGAATCGGGTCGGAGGCACTTTGAGCAAAAGCCGTTAGAGACAAAACGGCACACATCGCCATAGCGGTCAGCAGTCGTTTCAAATCGTCGCCCTCGCGGAGAGAAGGATTGTACGACAGTGTCCACGACGTGTGCCCAGCGGCAAGAGAATCGCGTCATACGAAGACGACTAATGCTTGACAGACTCGGTCACGGGGTTTCCGCCGTGACTCTCGAAAGGGAAGCATTACATCCCTTGGCCCTATAGCGAGCGAGTCACGAGCCATCCGTAAGTGGATGAGGTAGGCAGACCATCGTACCGCGCCGAGGAGGACCGCGACGATGTCTCGGAAGCCAACCTCTAAACGAACTCGCCCAAAGCCCAAAGCAGTTCTTCGCTTACCTGATTTGGATCAGGCAAAATCCGCCGTTCTGAATAGCCTAACCTCTGCAGACGCGCAGCGCGGTTACCGGCACGCCATTGATGAATTCGTGGAGTGGTACTGCTCGGAGCCGAGGCTATCGTTCAGCAGGACCGTTGTGCTCCGCTATCGAATTCATCTCGAATCGCGAAATCTCGCTCCTGGAACGATCAATCTTCGTTTAGGAGCGGTCCGGCGCTTGGCTTATGAGGCGGCCGATTGTGGCCTCCTAAGCCCTGACCTAGCTGCCGGCATCCGCCGAGTCAAAGGTGTTAAGAAGATTGGCGTAAGACTAGGAAACTGGCTGACCGCTGAACAGTCGCAGAGACTTTGGCAGGTTCCCGGCAGCGAGCGCTTGAAGGGAAAACGTGATCGAGCACTTCTCGCCGTCTTACTTGCCTGTGGCCTACGGCGACATGAGGCAGTTGAGCTAAATCTCGGCCACATTCAACAACGTGAAGAACACTGGGCTATTGTCGATCTGAAGGGAAAGGCAGGCCACACCCGCACGATCCCAATGCCGGGATGGGTAAAGAATGTCGTCGACCAGTGGATCCAGGCAGCGAACATTACATCGGGCAAGTTGTTTCGTCGTGTGCACAAGATGGGGAAAATCTGGGGAGAGAAGCTGACGGAAAAGGCTGTCTGGCATGTGGTGCGCCAACATGCTGTGAAAGCGGACATCCACAAGTTAGCCCCGCACGACCTCCGCAGCTATGCCGAACCCCGGATTATGCCGAATCGAGTATGAAGCATGTGCATTTGGCGCAGAGTTGGCGCACTAAGATGACCAAGACGATTCGGCATAGCGGGGAGGTACTTATAGGCCTTTCAGGAAGGTCAACAGATCATCGTCAGGCAGATAGCGACCTTTCTGTTTGGCGTTAATAGGAGTTGTCTTCGCCAGGATCTCTTCCTTGATAGCGAGGTTGGCGTCCAGATAGATCTGCGTCGTTTCTACTGATTCGTGTCCCAACCATAGTGCGATTAAAGTGCGATCGACCCCCGATTGCAGCAACTCCATTGCTGTCGTGTGTCGAAGGACGTGAGGTGAAACACGTCTGTCGGTTAATGACGGGCATGTTTTTTGCGCGACTAAAGCGCACTTCCGGACCAAATGCTGGACCGTGTCAGCGCTGAGCCGACCACCTCGCGCAGTGGGGAACAGGATTCTTGTGCCATCATCTTCACCCTGTTCCCTGATCCACGCTGTCAGCACGATGACGGTGGGTTTGGCCAATGGAGTACATCGTTCCTTACGCCCCTTCCCCTCACATCGTATATGCGCTCCCTTACCAAGGCTGACATCCTGTTGTCGAATCGAGGTGACCTCGGAGAGGCGGAGGCCGGTCTGAATCACGGTCAGGAGGAGCGCATGATTGCGGCGACCAAACCATGTATTTTGGTCTGGAGCCTTCAGGAGTGCATCGATCTCGGGCCGAGTGAGGAAACCCACAAGCGGACGAGGCTGCCGTTTGTTCGGAATCGCCAGCACGCGCTGGATCAGCCCAGAGTGCTGGGGTACTTCCAGCGCAATATATCGAAAAAAAGATCTGATCGCCGCCAATCGCAGATTACGACTCCGTGCCCCGTTCGCACGAGCGCTTTCCAGGTTATCTAAGAACACTCCCAGAAACGGCGCCTGTAAGTCCTCCAGCGTTAGCCTTGATGGCACTTTGCCCAATCGTTGCTCAGCGAACCGCAACAATAGACGAAACGCATCTCGATAAGAGCCAATCGTATGGGGACTGACTCTACGCTGGGCAATCAGACGTTTGGTAAAAAATGATTCTAAGAGAATGGGAAAACTGGTTGCATCTTTCATCGATGAGCCTCCCAGCGTTTCTCCAGTCGTGCTGCAACCGCCTCCATCAGTTCCGGCGTACCGCTCACGTACCAATAGGTGTCACTCACATGGGCGTGACCGAGATAGGTGGATAGGATAGGTAAGCGGCATCGGACATCTTCTCCGTTGCGATGCCAGTGCAGTAATGTTTGGACTGCAAACCGGTGGCGAAAATCGTGCAAGCGAGGCCCTCGGCTGGCGACGACACCGCGAATGCCAATCTGCCGCGACAGTGTGTAAAAGGTGCGCCGAACCTGCCCTTCATCTAGCCGCGCACCACGGCGGGAAGGAAAGAAGTATCCGCTATCCTGACTCGCGAACAAATGGCTTCGGCGAACTGCGTAATCGGAGAGAACCTTTAGGCTCGAAGGGTGGAGAGGGACCAATCGAGACTTTCCGAACTTGGCATCGCGGATCGTGAGAACGCCTTCCGACCAGTCGATGTCTCCGTCCCGTAGATTGAGTGCCTCGCTGATGCGTAGACCGGCAACAGCCAGAAGACCAAGCAGGCAGTAGTACGTCAAAGGTTGCAGGGGGTGAGCGGCTGGCATGTTCTTAGCTGTTTCCAGTAGTTGATCAATCTGTTCGTCGGAATAGAGATAAGGTTTTGCGCGCCTGGGGCGATACGGCAGCAAACCGTCAGGAGGGACCTCAGTCGTTGCGTCGGTTGCGCTCCAGTAGCGCGCAAATCCGCGTACAACGCTTAGCCGGGCAGCCCATTCTGCAGGCTGGATGTGCTGAGGTTGTGTCGCCCAAAGCAGGGCTAGCCGAGAAGTGATCTGTGACGTGCTCTCCTGTTCGAGAAACGATGTGAACTCTTGAAGAAAGCGTTGATGCTTCTTCAGTTTGAATCCCAGGCTACGCCGCAAGGCAAGGTAGTCTCCGACCGCTTCGCGTACAGTTTTCATCGAGCACCTCCCGGCCAGGGAAGGGCTAAGGTGCGCAGTGCGGTCAAGTCTACCTTGGCATAGAGAGCCGTTGTGTTTGGACTTTGATGGCGGAGCAGTTCGCCGATCTCGTCGAGAGAAAAGTTTTGTCGAAGCAGGTCGGTGGCTAGCGTGTGACGGAACAGATGCGCTCCCTTACGAGCAGAATCAACACCATCATCGATCAGCGCCCGCCTCACGATGCTGGAGACAGTGGTGGAGTCTGCAAAACCACGCAGGGGAGCTCGATGGCGCAGGAACACTCGGCGACAGGTACAGCATGGGCGCCCGAAGCGCAGATAGCTTGCGATGGCTTCGCCGACGTCGGATGGCAACGGCATCTGCGCCAGTCGTCCACCTTTGCCATGGATGGTGATTCGACCATTGTCCCAATCGATATCGTCCAACTCCATCGCAACAATCTCGCAGGCCCTCAGACCCATGCGGGCGAGCAGCAAGAGAACGGCATAGTTCCTCTTTCCCCTTGCGGTTTCCCGCTCGCCATGATCGAGGAGTTGTTGAACGGTGCCGGCAGGTAGAAACTTGGGGAGGCTAGAAAGAGACCACCTAGATACCGTCGGCACGCATCTTGCCAGGTCCATGGCAATCTCTCCCTGGTATCGCATGTAGCGCAGGAGAGAGCGAAGCGCAGTCACCAGCAACTTCGCACGACCAGGGCTTAACTGGTAGGCGCGGTTTTGGACAAAATCCGTTACGTCCTTGGCACAAAGTCCGGAAAAGTTTAAGCCTCCACTGCCGAAGCGGGCAGACACAAACTGCTCGGCAAATCCGACAAAGTACGCTAAGGTGACTTCCGCCAGGCCGCGCTCCCGGCGGAGATAGCGCCGGTAATCATCCAGGAATCGCTCACGACAAGTCGTGGGTTCAGACGCCTTCGCCACTGTCACGCCAAGCTCTCGCAGCATTGCGATAAGCCGACGCAGGGTCGCACATTCACAGCTGTGGACAACGCCCGGATCACGTTTCAGGAAGCGGTTCAGCGCAGCTTCATCCACTTGGTACAAGTCATATTGCCGATCGCAGAGCCATTTGCTGAATCTAGCGATCGCGTACATTTGCATTGGAGCGGATGAGGGCAGGAAGCCTTCCTGTTCAATGCGTTTTAGGTATGCGTCGAGATAGGGAGCCAGCGGGCCTACCCGAAGCCGTTGCAGCAGATTGGGATCGATGAAAGTTTTCATCTCTCCACTATCACTTGTCCAGCACTCCGAATTATGCCGAACCGTTTATGGGCTCCTCCTTGACCCATGCTCTCACTGCGGTGAAACTCGGCATAATCCGGGGTTCGGCATAGCGGCGGAGGTCGTGCGGCGCTAACTTGTCGATACTGGCTTTCGTGGCATACTCCCGAACCACGTGCCACACAGCTTTTTCCGTCAGCCTCTCCCCCCAGGGTTTCCCCATTTTGTGCACACGACGAAATAACTTTCCCGATGTAATGTTCCCTGCCTGAAGCCACTGGTCGAGAACATTCTTTACCCATGCAGGCATCGGGATGGTGCGGATGTGCCCTGCCTTTCCTTTCAGATCAACAATGGCCCAGTGTTCCTCACGCTGCTGAATGTGGCCGAAGTTCAGCTCAACTGCCTCGTGGCGCCGCAGCCCACACGCAAGCAAGACCGCCAAAAGTGCTCGATCGCGCTTTTCCTTCAAGCGCTCACCGCCGGGAGCCTGCCACAAGTTCTGCGACTGTTCGGCGGTGAGCCAGTTGCCCAGCCTCACGCCGACCTTCTTGACGCCCTTCACTCGCCGGATACCAGCAGCCAGATCAGGGCTAAGGAGGCCACAGTCGGCGGCCTCATAGGCCAAGCGACGCACCGCTCCTAGGCGAAGATTGACTGTCCCTGGAGCGAGCCTGCGGCTTTCGAGATGAATTCGGTAACGGAGCACAACAGCCCTGTTGAAAGAGAGCCTAGGTTCTGAGCAGTACCAGTCCACGAATTCATCAATGGCGTGCCGATATCCACGTTGAGCGTCAGCTGAGGTCAAGCTGTTGAGAACGGCAGATTTCGCTTGGTCCAAATCGGGCAACCGAAGCACGGCTTTGGGCTTCGAACGAGTTCGTTTCGAGGTAGGCTTCCGTAACATCGTGGCGGTCCTCCTTAACCGTTCTACGATGGTCTGCCAATCGCGGCCAGCTTACGGGTTGCCCGTGATTTTTCACCAGCCACAGCAGTTCATTGGGAGATGTTGCTCCTGTTATGATTACCGCCTCGGATGGTACTCACCTCAGGTGGCAGACTCGGCCCGTACGAAATTATTGCGCCGCTCGGCGCAGGCGGAATGGGAGAAGTGTATCGAGCGCGCGATACGCGGCTGGAGCGCACGGTTGCAATCAAGGTGCTGCCGTCGCATTTGTCCGATAATCCCGACCTGAAGCAACGCTTCGAGCGCGAGGCAAAAGCCATCTCGCAGCTCAACCATCCCAACATTTGCACCTTATATGACGTTGGCCACGAGGAAAGTACCGATTACCTCGTGATGGAGTTTCTGGAAGGGGAGTCGCTGGCGGAACGACTCAAGCGCGGTCCGCTGCCTCTGAAAGAAATCATCGCGATCGGATGCAATATCGCGGACGCATTGGATCGCGCGCACCGTGCCGGCATCGTTCATCGCGATTTGAAGCCCGGCAACATCATGCTGACGAAAAGCGGCGCGAAGCTACTGGATTTTGGATTGGCGAAAGCAGCGGTCATAGGCGCATCGGCGGGAAGCGGATCGGCGCCGCTGCTGAGTGCGGCCATGACTATGACTTCGCCCAGCCCAGAGCATTTGCCGCTGACCCGCCAGGGCACGCTAGTAGGCACGGTGCAGTACATGTCGCCGGAGCAGATTCAGGGAGGCGAGGTCGACGCGCGCAGCGACATCTTCGCCTTCGGCGCAGTGCTCTACGAGATGGCTACCGGCAAGCGCCCTTTCGAAGGCAAGTCGCAGATCAAAGTGGCGAGTGCGATTCTGGAAGACGAACCACAGCCTGTCAGTGCAGTGCTGAAGACGTCCCCACCTGCGCTGGACCGGCTCGTGCGCACCTGTCTCGCGAAGAGTCCGGAGGAGCGATTTCAGTCTGCGCTCGATGTGAAGCTCGAGTTGAAATGGTTATCGTCGGTGCAGCCGGGCACTGAGCCGGATCGCCGAAGATTCGCGGGTTGGGTCGGGTACGTTGCGCTGGCTGCGATTGCATCGATTGCCGTGGTTGCCGCAATCCTTATGTGGACGCGCTTCACGCAGCCTCCGCCCCGCGCGATGCAATTCACGGCAGCGCTGCCGCTTTCCGCGCGATCGATGGCCGTTGCTCCCAACGGTCGCACGGTGGCATTGGCTGCGTACCGCGAGGACATTCACAAAGTCGGGCTCTTTCTTTACGAGATCGGCACCACGGATGCCAAGCCTCTTGCGGGCACCAGTGGCGCGACGTTTCCGTTCTGGTCGCCGGATGGACGCGCCATCGGGTTTTTCGCCGCGGGCAAGCTCAAGCGCTTCGACCTCGACAGCGCTTCGGTGCGGACTCTTTGCGATGCTCCCAACGGGCGGGGCGGCTCCTGGAGCAAGACGGGAGTGATTTTGTTCACCCCCATCGGCACGCTCAACGGCGGCCTCATGACGGTTTCCGAAAATGGCGGCACTCCCAGCAAGTTTAATTATCCCGACACCTCCAATGACGAGAATACTTTTCGTTGGCCGGTATTTCTACCCGACGGCAAGCACTATGTTTTCCTCGCCGGAAACATTCGCGGGGACACCGAGCTCAACAAGCTGTATGTCGGTTCTATCGATAACCAGCACGAAAAGCGCTTTCTCACCAAGACGATTTATAACGGTGGCTACGCCAATGGCTATCTGTTCTTCGTTCGTGACGGCGCCGTCCAGGCCCAACAGCTCGACCTCAGCACGTATCAACTTACCGGCGACGTGGTGCGCGTCTTCGATAACGTGAAGCTGCAATCGCGCATCATGCAAGCGGCGTTCGCCGTCAGCGGCGATGTCATGGTCGCGCAAACGGCGGGAGAGGCTTCAGTCTCGCGGCTCACCTGGTACGACCGCGGCGGCAAAATCGTATCAGATTCCGTTCCTCCGGACGCTTACAGCAACCTCGTAATCTCGCCTGACGGAAAATCTGTCGCCATCGACAAGACCGATACGAGTAATGACAACACGGACATCTTCATCTACGATCTCGCCCGTTCGTCCTTCCGCCGCCTGACTTTCGATCCCGCCATCGATGCCGTACCCGTTTGGAGCCCTGATGGCGGCCGGATCGTGTTCGGCTCCAGCCGCGGCCGCAATTTCAGCCTCTTTATCAAACCTGCCGACGGATCGCAGTCCGAGCGCCTGCTGATGCCAAACAGCGGAGTCGATTCGTTGCCGCTCGACTGGTCGCGTGATGGCCGCAATTTCCTCTACCTAGCCGTACCCGACCTCTATGTATATTCCTTCGCCGATGGCAAGTCGCGGTTGTTCCTGAAAGCGAACGCTTCGCTGAACAATGCCCACTTTTCTCCCGATGGAAAATGGGTTGCCTATTCCTCGAACGAGAGCGGACGCTGGGAGGTTTACGTCACATCGTTTCCCGATGCACGTGGGAAGTGGCAAGTCTCGACCAATGGTGGCGAAGAGTCGCGCTGGCGCGCCGATGGCAAAGAAATCTATTTTCTGTCACCCGACGCGAAGCTGATGGCGGCCTCCGTTGACACGAAAACCGAATTCGAGTCTGGTACGCCGACAGTTCTATTCCAAACCGATCCACGGGAGCGAGTAGCGACGACTGAAGTGATCATCTACGATGTCAGCCGCGATGGCCAACGCTTCCTCATGAACACCAACTACAACGACGGATCGGCACATCCGATGTCGGTCGTGCTGAACTGGAAATCCGAAATGAAGAAGTAATCCAGTGTGCCGTTCCAGATCAAATCGAATGATGAGACGAGGGGCGCCTATTGGTGGATGGTCGGCCACCCAGAAGTTGAGGTTTTCGCCAGGGATGGCAAATGCCCAACTGACGAGTTGCCCGTAATCCGCGCACAATTACTGTCTGCCCCTTCTACGAGTCAGCCCCACTCCAGGAAAAATGGGGATCCAACGGTGAGCCTCGTGGCCCTTAGTTTGTGAATTGCCTTGCGAAAGTGGTCTAGGCGGATGTGCTAGTCCCTCTCGGTGGGGGCAGAACGGCTGAACTCATCGAACCAGTTGAGAACGACGTCGATTCGCGTGGGCCATGAACCAGGGTCGCGGTGGACCATCAAGAAGCGGTTCCCATCCGGTGAAACATCGAAGTCAGGACGAAAGCCAAGGTCGTTGCTGGCAAACAGGTGGCGCGCGCGACTTGCGGTCAACACAGGCGTCGTCTCTAACTCCACCATCATCATTGCTTCTCCCTCGCGAAAGAAAAGTCCCTTTCCGTCCGGTGACCATACGGGATTGCTTCCGCCATCGGTCGAGATCCCAATTTTCTGCCCTGGGCCGGGATAAGATTGAACATAGACTTCTCTTCGGCCGGACTCGTCCGAAACATAAGCGATGAACCGTCCGTCCGGCGAGAATCGGCACTGTGTTTCATTGAAAGCGGTGACCAACAAAGGAGACGCTTTCCCATCCGGAGCGAGGGTCCAAATGTCACGCCCTGTTGCCAACTGGACGTCGACAAAGGCCAGTGTTCCATTCGGTGCCACCGAACACGCCGACTGCACGGATTCCCTCTTCAGCAGGGTTCCAATCGGCTCAGTGGCAACGGGCAGTTGTGAGTAGATGTCTATGTCGCCGCCCCGGCTTGAGCTGTACAAAATCCGGCTGCCATCCCGTGTCCATACTGCAGAGTAGTTGTAACCAGAGAAGGTTAGCCTATTCCGGGTGAAGCGCCGGACGTCGTAAACCCACAGATCGCCTCCTATTCTGACAACCAGTTTTGACGAATCGGGTGAAAGGGTGGGTTGCCAATAATCATCTTGCTGGCTGCTCAGGGGCTGAATCTGCCCGTTCCGGTCCACCCAGACCAGGGTTGCTTTCGTCACGTCCGCCGGAGCATAGACTAGAGTGCCCGTTTCCGAAATTGCGAACCAGGATCGTGCGAGGTCGTGAACAAATGCGATGTCTTGCTTCAACACCGACCTCTGCACAGTGGTCGGCCCTGGGTGGTTCGCATCGAAGGGGGCTACCCTCAATCCCGCACCGCCATTCCCTACGACCAGATGACCTGAGCTGGTGTAGACACCCTCGATCCAATTTGGAAGAACCAATTGCCACTTGCGGCTGTCCAATGACAGAACGGCAATCCCGCCCAGGCTTGGCGAGGGGGACCAAACGGCAAAGACCACATGGCGGCCGTCCGGGAGAAACTGTGGATACATATGCCCATATCCGCTGGCGGCGCCATCTGGAGTAGTGAGCACTTCGGGGTTGCCACCGCTGGCGGATGCGCGCACCAGCCCCGAGTTGAAGCTGGAGGTGTAGACAATGGAGCCATCTTTTCCCCATGTTCCTCCCCAGGGGTCGGGGGCCTCGGAGATCCTGGTGATTGAGCCGTCGGAGATCGCTGCTTTCAGGAGAAAGCCTCTCGCAAAGAACGCCACCCATTGCCCGTCCGGCGAAAAAAACGGAAGGGCAGCATCCTCACTTCCGGAGATCAATTTGGCCGCTGCCTGATCCAGAGCTCGTAGATAGAGCCGGGCACGGCCACTTCCAGTCCGGGCAGTGTAAGAAATCATTTGGCCGTCGGGAGAAATGGCTGGCGGTCCGGTCAACTGCTGGTCGGGCGGCAGCGGAATAGATAGGCGGATGGCCGACTTGGGGGACGGAGGCCGAAGCCAGAGTCGGAAGGCTGCTCCTAGAGCCAAAGCCCCGAGCAACACAGCCGCCGCACTAGCCCACAGCCACCGCGTTCGCCCGGGAGATCTTGGGACCTGCGATGTTTCGGTCTGTGCCGCGCCACTCGCAGTCCATTCGAGATCAAGCAGGAGGTCACGCGCACTCTGGTATCGGTTCTCCGCATTCTTTTCCAGGCAGCGCCGCAACACCCGGAACAGCATCGGAGGGGCTGTCCCCTGGACGGATAAAAGTGGCTCGGGATCTTTGGCCATGATTGCGCAGGCTAGGGAAAGGTCAGCGTTGCCGTGGAAAGCGCGCTTGCCGCTGAGCATTTCGAAAAAGACGGAGCCGAAGGCGAATACGTCACTGCGCTCATCGGCTTCCTTGCCTTCGATCTGCTCCGGAGACATGTACTGCAACGTACCGACAACCGCACCCTGTGCCGTCACCGGGCTCGGCACATCACTTAACGTGGGGGATGCGCTCGCGTCAATAGCACAGGATGCAGTCACCACCGTCTTCGCCAAGCCGAAATCCATCAGCTTCGCGCCCGACTTCGTCAGCATGATGTTGCTTGGCTTCAGATCCCGATGAACGATGCCCTGCCGATGTGCTTTGTCCAGTGCCCCAACGATCTCGGCGCCGATTCTCAGAGCCTCAGATATGGGCAGCGCACCGCGATGTAGGCGCTGCGCCAGCGTTTCGCCCTCCAGATACTCCATGACCAAGTAGTCAATTCCATCCTGGTGGCCGACGTCGTACAACGTGCATATGTGCGGATCGTTAAGTTTCGAGATCGCGCGCGCCTCAGCTTCAAACCGCTTGCGGCATTCAGGGCTACGGGAGAAGTACTCAGGAAGGGTTTTGATGGCAACCGTGCGGTCCAGTCGCGTATCGCGGGCACGATACACTTCACCCATTCCGCCGGCGCCCAAGGCGGAGATGACCTCGTAGGGGCCCAGGCGCATTCCGCTACACAGGGCCATTAGAAAACTCCTCAATAAATCATATCTGAAGTCGGCCGGTGATTCGAAGCAAGATGTAAGAACCAGGTTCGGTGGCTCTGCGCGAGGCCGCTTCTCGCGAACCACAGCGCACCAAGGGATTCTGCCCGAGAATTGTGCCGATATCGGGTTCTTGATGGGTAGTCGGCAAAGCGGACACAGAGCGTCCACTCAGTCGGGTGGCTCTATTCCGATTTTGTCGTTGACGGCACCTTGAATCCGCTGTTTGCAGCCCAGGTATTTTTCTGTTGTCTGAATCGAAACGTGACCGAGCAGAAACTGGATTTGCTCTAGGGCCTGTTCACACTATCGCAGGGCCTCGATGATGAATGCGAAGTAGATAAAGGCCAGAAACACAACGTCGAGTTTCTCGAAGCGCGAAAAGATTCGACGGAAACCTTTCAGCCGTCGAAATAGGCGCTCCACTTGGTTCCGTTTCTTGTAGAGCTCGTGATCGTAGTCCCAGGGTTCGCGCCGGTTCGATTTGGGTGGAACCACCGGAATCATGTT
>JAIQFH010000046.1 GCA_020073385.1 Terriglobia bacterium
CGGACTGGTTCTTCCGACTTCCTGGTGGCGGGCGACGCGTGAAAGATGTCGAGGTGAACTGTGGTCGGAAGCTGTGCAAACCCGGAGTGTGGCATTCCCTTCCGCTATTACCGTGACGGGAAACTGTTTAGGTTCGCACTGAGTGCTCCTTCAACGGCGCTCAGGGTCCGACCAGAGGCGGCGACCTGTCGCCGAATCGAAGACTTTTGGCTCTGTGGCGCTTGTGCCTCGAAGATGACACTCATCTCGGAAGACGGAGTGGGTGTGAGGACGCGACCGTTGCTCCGTGCCACTGCGTCATTGACCGTATCTGTCGAGGAATTCTTAGTACGCCAGGCAGAAGCCTGAGAACGACCAACACAAGGAGGTGTTGTCATGGAACCGGCAACCATATTGGTATTGGTTCTGTGTGCGGGCGGTGTAGCTCTTCTAATATGGTTCGAAATCAACTCTCGCCGAAACGAAGCCAGCAAGAAGCAAATGTCGACCCTTGCCCAACCGGAACTGGGCCCCTTGAAAAAGGAAGCCCAAAGCAAGGTTGAATCTGAGATTGACAAAACGAAGGCCGCATAGCCGCCCCTGACGGCGGCGAACGGAAGGAGTTCGTCATGAAAAGTCACTCCATTGTCGTCTCGGATGCTGATATGGACAGGCTCAGCCGTTTGGTGATGGCCCTGAAGCACTTTCTCTTTCAAGATCAACTACAGGTCGAATCGCTGAACCGAACCATAGAGAGCGCAGAAGTCGCCTCTTCGGAGCATATTCCGAGAGACATCATCAGGATGAACTCCCGTATCCATGTTCTGGATCTCGACACCGGGAAAAAAGAGCTGTACACGCTGGTTTTTCCTGAACACGCAGACATATCTACAAGTCTTATTTCCGTCCTCGCACCGGTGGGGATCGCTCTACTCGGGCGGAGACAGGGAGACATCATCGAAGCAAGAGTCCCTGGAGGGATCAGGCGGTTACGAGTCGAGCGCGTGCTGCACAGAGCAGGTGGGAAACGAGTCCGGCCACATCAAGCAGAAAAAGAAGAGCCCTCTTTAGCCCGGAACATTCAAACGGCTGGTTCGGCTGCGTAACTCTATTCGCAATATCTCGTAAAATTCTATAGCTTACGTGCATGCTTCCGGACATTGATCCGAGCGCTGTTGGTGGCCTTTCAGACCAGGAGGCTGCCGTTCGACTGCGGTCGGAAGGCTGGAATGAGCTCCCCTCCGCGAAACCCCGTGGCTTCCTTGCCCTTGTCTGGGAAGTGGTCCGGGAACCTATGCTGCTGCTCCTGGTAGGAGCGGGCGGAATTTATCTCGTCCTCGGTGAGCTAAGGGACTCCGCCGTCTTGCTGGTCTCCATCTTTGTGGTCCTCGGGATCAGTCTGTACCAGCAACGTAAAACGGAACGTGCGCTCGAAGCTCTCCGTGATCTCTCCAGTCCCCGAGCCCTTGTGATTCGCAATGGCAAAGAAAAACGGATCGCAGGACGCGAAGTGGTCCGCGGTGACAAGGTTGTGCTCCAAGAGGGAGACCGCGTACCCGCCGATGCGCTGGTACTTTCGGTTGTCAGCCTATCGATCGACGAATCCCTTCTGACCGGCGAGTCGGTCCCGGTGCGCAAATCCCCGGGAACCGCGAGCACGAGGATCAGCCGTCCCGGCGGCGACGACACGAGTTCTGTCTTTTCAGGAACGATGGTCGTCCAAGGACATGGTGTTGCCGAAGTAATGGCCACTGGCATCCGGACCGAACTCGGAAAGATCGGCAAAGCCCTGGTGACTCTCCAACCTGAACAGAGCAAACTGAAACAAGAAATCAGCCGCGTCGTCAAAATCATGGCGAGTGTCGGAATTTCTGTTTGCGCACTGGTGGCCGTGGTGTATGGCCTTACGCGCGGGAACTGGCTGAGCGGACTCCTGGTGGGTATTACCATGGCGATGTCACTCCTGCCCGAGGAGTTCCCCGTAGTGCTGACGGTATTTCTGGCACTGGGAGCATGGCGAATTTCGCGCAAGAACGTTCTCACCCGCGCACCAACCGCGATTGAAGCTCTCGGGTCGGCCACCGTCCTCTGCGTGGACAAGACCGGCACTCTCACCCAGAACCTGATGGCAGTCCACAGGCTGTTTGCGCGCGGTGAATCGTATGCTGTGGATGACACGACGCCTAATGAGTTCCCAGATCTCTTTCACGAACTGGTGGAATTCGGCATCCTGGCCAGTCAGCGCAAGCCTTTCGATCCGATGGATATTGCCTTCAAGCAACTGGGAGAGCGCTGCCTTTTCGACACCGAACACCTGCACCGTGACTGGGAACTACTCCGCGAATACCCGTTGTCGCCAAGGCTGTTGGCAGTGTCACGGGTCTGGCGGACACCGGGCAACTCCGCTAACGTTGTGGCTGCTAAAGGTGCGCCCACGGCAATCGCGGAGCTTTGCCGCCTGTCCACCGCAGAAGTGGAACAGGTCCGGGACCACGCGGAGGCTATGGCAAACGAGGGTCTGCGCATTTTGGCAGTGGCTCGAGCTGAGTTTCGTAGTGACGTACTGCCAGAGGATCCCCGTGCATACCAATTTCGTCTTCTCGGTCTGGTTGGGCTAGCGGATCCCATCCGGCCAGAAGTGCCGGCAGCGATCCAAGAGTGTCATACGGCCGGTATACGGGTTGTGATGATCACCGGCGACTTTGCCGGAACCGCACAGAGCATCGCCCGGCAGGCCGGGTTGAATGAAGGTGAGCGGGTGGTAACCGGCCCCGAGTTGGAGAAGTTGAGCGATGCCGAACTCGAGTCTATCGTAAAGACGGTGAACGTCTTCGCCCGTGTAGTACCGGAACAGAAACTCCGCCTCGTGGAAGCGCTGAAGGCTAACGGCGAGACCGTGGCCATGACCGGCGACGGTGTCAATGACGCCCCGGCTCTGAAGTCGGCTCACATTGGCATCGCCATGGGAGGACGGGGAACGGACGTGGCTCGCGAGGCGGCTCAGCTTGTCCTGCTGGATGACGCCTTCTCCTCTATTGTTGCGGCCATTCGCCTCGGTCGCCGGATCTTCGACAACCTCAAGAAGGCCATGTCTTACGTGTTGGCCATCCATGTGCCGATTGCTGGGCTGGCGCTCATTCCCGTTCTTTTGAAATGGCCTCTGGTGCTGCTCCCGGTACACGTCGTCTTCCTCGAGCTAATCATCGATCCTGCGTGCTCAATCGCATTTGAAGCCGAACCGGAGGAGGCGAACGTTATGAATCGTCCGCCTCGCGATCCGCAGCAACCATTGTTCGATCACCGCACTCTGCTTTTGAGTTTGCTACAGGGTGCCAGCGTCCTGGCCATTACACTAGCGGTCTTTGCCATCGCGCACTTGCGAGGCGAGCCCGAGACCAACACGCGTGCCCTGACTTTCACTACCTTTATTGTTGCGAACCTCGCTCTAATCCTCGCGAATCGCTCGTGGACACGGCTTATCGTGGCAACTCTGCGTTCTCCTAACCCGGCTCTTTGGTGGGTAATTAGTGGAGCTCTCGCAGTGCTGGCCCTCGTGCTCTACGTGCCCTTCGCGCGCGATCTGTTCCGCTTCTCCAGGCTTCACAAGATGGACCTTGTCATCTGTTCGATCGCTGGGGCATTCAGCGTACTGTGGTTTGAAGCGCTAAAGATATTCGGGCGCCGTCGTGTCGTCCATGGCGCTTGAGAGTTCTCGGACGCAGACTGTTCGGAAGGTTTGCCACCCCGGAGCATTCGGGCTTATTGGTGCAGGTTATCCATCCGTCGGGTGACCTAGGTTCGCTTCCTGCAACATCTCAAGCACTACGAGCGTGACGGAAAGAACGACGGGGCCGATGAAAAGCCCCATAACACCGAACGCTTTCACGCCGCCCAGCAAAGCGAAGAAGACCAGCAGCGTGTGCATCTTGGCGCGTTGGCCGATCACGTACGGCCGGACCAGGCTGTCGACTTGCCCGACGACCCCGGCTCCCCAGCCCAACAAGATCAGCCCCTTCCACCAGTGCCCGCCGGCAACCAGGATCATCACCGCCGGCGCCCACACGGCCGCCGAACCAATGATTGGGATCAATGAGAACAGGGCCGTGACTACTCCCCAGAGTACGGGGGAAGGTAAACCGAGTACCAGGAAGGCAATGCTGACAAGAGTTCCCTGGGCTACGCCCACGGCGAGGCAGCCGTAAACATTGGCAATGATCGAGTCGCTGATTCCGGTGAAGAGGCGTTCCACTTGACCGGACTTGAGGGGAAGGACTGCTATGGCGCGCTGCTTCATCGCTCCGCCTTCACGAAAAAGGAAGAACAACGTGAAGAATGCGACCACGGCCTCGACCAGGAACGAAATGATGTTGCTGACGACCTGTGCCCCCCAGGAGAGCAAAAAGCGGCTGATCTGTTCGAGCCAACGCAATAGTGCTCCGCGCACATCAAGCGTGGAGACGTTAATGTATTGCCCGACCCAGCTGAGAAAACGTTCCATCGCATGCATCAAGTACGGGTTCCAGCCCCCTTGTTCAGCGCTCCGCTCGTTCAGCGACAGGTACAGGGCCCTCATCTCCTGACTCACGACAACTCCCAGTCCTACTGCGGGAACAATCACAACGACCAGGACCAGAATTGTAGAAACCAGAGCCGCTGCGTTGCTGCCTCGGATGCGCGCCCGGATGCGCACGTGGACAGGATGAAAAACAATCGCGATCATCACCGCCAAGAACACGGGACTGAGAAAGGGTCTGGCGATGATGTAGCAGAAGTAGAACGCGATCGCCGCCAGAGCCAGCAAGAAATAGGTCGAGGCTGCCTGCTTCCTTTCCATTGATGTGCTTCTGCCTTCTCCCGGAGCAACCGGCGGTTCCAATGTGTTGTCTGGCACGTTTTTCACCGTGACTGGCGATTTCACACTCAGGACTCGAATATGTTTAGCGACCGCCCTTACTCCGCGCCGGTTCAATGGGACGCTCAAGGTTCTGCTTAATGCTATTCAACGCGCGCTCCAATGACGAGCGAGTCTTGCTGACAGCGATTTTGCGTATCAAACCACCCTTCAGGCCCGTAAGGCCCGCCTGCCGCGATGCCTTCACAGTGATGAGATAAAATCCGTCCTCTTCTGAAGCGTTGGAGCGCGGAACGCAAAATGACAGGTCAAGCGCAGTTTGAAAATAGTGCGAGGCGTACAGTTGCTTAATCGCGAGCACATAGACCCGGTGGTCCAGGCCGGGAGCACGATAGACCATGCCATGATTGAGTCGTATCGTCGGTTTTAGACCAAAATTCACTTTTTCCCAATAAAGAAAGTCGTGTGTTCCGTCCGGCTTCGAATTTGGGTACTCCAACAGGTATCGATTCAGGTCGGGGAGATACTGGGGAAACAATTCAACGCGACTCAGAAGGGATCTGAACTGCTCCGCGACCGGCAATGGATCTCGCTTGTCCCGGTAGGTTCCAAGCGCCCGATCGCCGCTGTGCTGGTAATCCTCTAGGAGCCGCATAATCCTCCGCTTGGCGAGGTTGTTCACCTGTTCGACGACGTCGGGCGAACTCCAGTCGATCGAAGCCCGGGCGGCTTCCATGGACTCCTCGGGAAGCTGTAAGTCGCAGTTGCCGGGCCTACAGTTCTTAAGATCCTCAATATCGTCGTTGTCAAGCGAGAGTCCGGCCAAGTCTCCAATGGTTGGAGACTTGCTGAACTCGCCTGCACCCAGGTACCCGGACAATTTACTCAATCGCGCAATGTCGCGCATCAACTGAAGGTACGCGACGGGCTTCGCATGGACGTACACGGCTCCGAATACAAAGATGTCAGATGGGTTAGGAGATGGAAGGATCTTTGCCACCGCCTGGCCGTTTCGGATGTCGGCAATCTGACTGGGCGAGAGGTGCATTTGCACGCGAAGAAACTCCTCGGGCCCAGGAGTGCCACCGAGGCAGAAAAGCGTAGCTCCCAGAATCAGCGCAATCGAGTTGAGGAATGTTAGCAATCGAGTCCTGTCCTGTTGCGGCTTGTCGAGTGCCACCCACTCATCTGATAGTTTTGAAAATCGCCGGTCAGCATCTTAGTGGGCGGCAACAGGTTCCTCGCCCGCTCTGCTTCCGACCGACTCAGCCTTGGAGCCGCCGACGGTGAGCACCGGGCAATGTGCATGCGAGCCCACCTTGTGCGCGATGGAGCCAAAATGAGAAGCCAGACGTGCGACGGCACCGGCTCCGCGCGCTCCAATCACGATCAGGTCCACATGGAGATCGGCCGCAACTTTCAAAATCACACTTGCCGGTGATCCCATCTCGATCACAAGATCCGGCGCCATGACGAGCTGGGGGTAAGGAGAAGCGATTTCACCCAATCTCACTCTTGCCATCTGCGAATCTAGGTAGGGCGACTCGGGAAGGGTGGGGATCACATGCAGCAGGGTGAGTTCTGCCCGAAACTTTTCGGCACAGGAAAAGGCATATGGCGCCGCCAGCAGCGAGTCTGCCGAGAAATCGGACGCATACAGGATCTTCTCCAAGTTAGTCACGGCTTCGTCCGGTGTTCTCGGGCCGACTGTCAACACGGGACAAGGCGATTCACGAATGGCTTCTTCTGCGACCGACCCAAGCAAAACTTTTCCCAACCCCGTACGCCCGGTCGTGCCGACGACCAACAGGCTCACCGAGTACTGCTCGATCCACCCGCGCAACACCGCCCAAATGTCGCCATTGTCGAATAATGTCGTGGCGGGAATCCCTCCAACTGACTGGGACTGCACAATGTTGGACAAATTGGATTCGGCTTCTTGCCGAGCCAGTCGCAAACGTTCTACAGCCTGCGCATCGCCCAGCAGATAGGACTCTATGGGCACCACGTGAGCGACGTATAGCTTAGCTCCATATTGCTTGGCCATGCCGGTGGCATAAGGCAAGGCCCGCACGGAGGCTGCTGAAAAATCCGTGGCGAACAGAACGCTCTTGAGAAGAATCTGTCTGCTGGGGAGTGGCGTCTTCATGTGGCCCCCGAGTTTTCTGCCGCCTGCATAACTCCATGTGGACTGCGCGGCCACGCGGCCTGGGCAAAGAGGTCTCTACAGTACACCTTTTGTCGTGCCCAGGAATCCCTTTCGGGCTCGTTGCTCAAGCGACCCTCCGCTTAGAGTTCGCCCCCAATTCCAAAGTGTGTCCGAGGCCCGCGAGGAACAGAAGCGACTCCGTCTTGATCTGTGCCGCCTATTCCTCCATTGTGCTGGTTCCGCGCTCGAGTGTATCCGTCGCTGCTTGTTCGTTCACGGCCGTGACTCGCTCCAGTATATTGCGTGCGTACGCTGCGACCGCTTCAACTCCCGCGGCGTATTGAAGATTGGGATTTCTTGGCCCTCCGTTATAAGCCCCTACTGCTTTGTCAACGTCTCCATTGAAGTGATCGAGAAGATCCCGGAGGAGCAACCCCGCGTATGCGGTCAATACATGGGAGTTGGTCAAGTCCAGTTCCAATGTTGGCGGTGGCCGGAGCCGTTCCGGCAATTGAGAATAGTCGCGTTTGTCTGACAGATATGAGGCGTGGGCATAGCGCAGCGTTTCGCGGGTAATCTGCCACACTCCGATCGAGTAGTTGCTGACTAAGACTCTCCCCCGACGGCGCTTCAGGATGATGTCGTCCTTGGCCGCTTTTTTCTTCCAGACCGCATGTTTGAGATCACCCCGGATGCTTAAATAATTGTTCTCCATCGCGCCGATGCCGAGAAACACGTCGAGAGGCAGATCATAAAACTCTGCCACCGCGACAATGTCAGCCGCCAGTTCCGTCGCCTGCACGTGGCTCAGGCTCGTCGGTCGCGATTCATCCCTGCCACGCACGCGGGGGTCGGTCCGCGACTTGAAAACCAGGAAATGGACCATAGGGCGTAATAGCTGCTTTCGAGGCAATAGCTTGAATTCCTTCTCGACAGGTCTTTTGTAGGTTGCAATAAACAGGTTCGTCTGTTCCCGCTTGCGCTCAGTGACTCGCTTGGTTGAGAACCCAAGCTCGAAGCCCTCAATAAAAGCCTTGGCTTCGAGTTGCGCTAGAAATGGAATCGCAACCAGAGCATCGTTCGGAACGACGACTTCAATTCGGTAGAACGGAGCCCCTTCCTTTTCCGATACCGTCAGCAATACTTGTGATCCTTCGACGCCTGGACGGCTCCGCAGATAGTCGAACCAGAGGTAAGCGGAAAGCTCATCGTCGAACCTTCCCACCTCTGCGAGCAGAGTCTCAGTTGGAAAGGGCACGATCATGATGTCGTGATCAAAGTAAACAGAAGGGTAGGGGGCGGTGCCTAACCATATCTTCCGCGGCCAGGTACGGAACGTAATCCAGCCCGACGCCCAGAGGGCCGCACCCAAACAAACTGCTGTCAGGATTCGGAGGATTCGAGTGCCAGACACTTCTGCCTCTGACTACCGTATAGCAGATGCCACGAACAGATGCAGTGCGCCGAAAGCGGCTCATCAGGGCTCATGAAAGGGAAAAGAGCGCGACCGAATCCGAAACCTATCGAAGACATTCGGCGGCGCATCGTTCCGTTGGCGCAAGGGATTGTCCTTGAGATCGGCGTGGGTCCCGGCGTGAATTTCGTTCATTACGATCCCGCAAAGGTTAACAAGGTCTATGCCCTCGAACCCAATTCAGGGATGCTGCGGTGCGCCGAAGAGCAACGACGTAGAGAGCGAGTTCTCAAACCAGGCGGTAAGCTCATCTTCTATGAGCATGGCCGGTCGCCGGACCCTCCAGTGCGTCGCTGGCAAAAGCGATCGGAACCGCTTTTTCACTGGGCTTTCGAAGGTGCCACGTGACCCGCGACATTCCGTTTCTGATCGGCAAGGGTTACTTCAACATCGAACAAGATCGACGCAGGATACCTCTCTCCTTTTCCGAAGTCGGGCGTCGCATAGTTGGTGGGGAGTGGCGGTTTCCGGAGCTGTCAAAGTAAGGCACGTTGTTTCTGGGTCCGATATGGGGTCCAATGAGCAGGATCAAAGAATTCCTTAGAGGATCAAGAACGGGCTGTCAGTACCGTTGAAATCCAATAAGTTGCACGCCGTTGCTGCCCTGTCACGGCACGGCCACATGGTACGGCAGGGAAGGAACGGGCATCGGAAGGAATCAGAGGACATAGTATGCGGGGGCGTAGTTCAGCTGGTTAGAACGCCTGCCTGTCACGCAGGAGGCCGCGGGTTCGAGTCCCGTCGCTCCCGCCAATTTCCTCAACTCGAACGCTTCTCGTCTTCCGTCAAAACGTCTGAGGCCGGCATATTACCGAATTGCCGACTAACTGCCGGGCGAGGCAATGTGCCGCGGGCTTGATCTGCCGGACGGCTGATGGAATGCCAGTCGCCTCTCGCGGAGTGTTCTCGGCAAAACCGTTTTCTTGCGGCTGGCAACCATTCCGGATTCAGGCTGTTCCGTATAAGCAAACATCTCGTCGAATTAAATAGCGCGATAGGTTTTCTCGAATTGAGGAGTAGGAACGTGGTTTCCGAGCCCTGTCAGCACAAAGGCGGTTTGTGTCGCCCGGAATAATCACCGATGCGGGCGCGTTGTCAGCCAAGGCGGCCCGGCATGCGTTTGTTGCCATCAGAATCCGGACTTTACTGTATTTTTCGGTCCCTACCTAATTAGGTATACTCGCGCCGGGCACGGCTTTTATGCGGATTCTCGTAGTCGACGATCATCAGGTGGTAAGGGCTGGTGTGCGTGCCCTTTTGGAAGCGGACCCGGAAATTGAGGTGTGCGGTGAAGGTATCGACGGTCGCGACGCGATAGCCAAAGCGCGAGAACTACAGCCGGATGCAGTGGTAATGGACGTCAGCATGCCAAACCTCAGCGGAATCGAAGCGACGCGTGAACTGGTCTCTCTATATCCCCAAATCCGAGTCGTGATGCTAAGCCAGCATGATTTTCCACATATCATGCAACAGGCGCTGAATGCGGGTGCCTGTGCGTACGTAGTGAAATCGGCCGTTAATACAGATCTGCTGAAAGCTCTCAAGGAAAAAACCGCTTCACGCAGGATATCCATCTATGGCAGCACGCGAACGGACACAAAGATGCACGAGATCCTGCGCCGCAGCGCGGCGCTGGAGGCCGCCTTGCGCGAAAGCGAAGAGCGCTTCAGACTAGCACAACAGGCGGCGCGCATCGGTACATTCGACCTGAACCTGAAGACGGGTGTGAACAAATGGACACCTGAACTGGAAGAGATGTACGGATTGGCGCCGGGGGAATTCGGTGGCACGAGGGCCGATTGGGAAGCGCTGCTTCATCCGGATGACCGTGACGAAATAGTGCGTGGACTCGATGAAGCGATCAGGACTGGGCCATTTGAAAAGGAGTTTCGCATTGTACGAAGAGACGCGTCGGTGCGGTGGATGCTGGCTAAGGCGGCGACTCTAAGGGATGCGAGCGGTGCTGCCGAGCGGTTGATCGGGATCAATATCGACATTACCGAACGGCGGGAAACGGAAGAGCAACTTCGCCGTGGCGAGCGGGAACTCGCAATGGAAGTTGCGCATTTGAAGTTGCTGCAGCAAATTAGTACGGAACTAATCCAGGAACAGAGTGCTAAGAATCTGTATGAGAAGATTACCGATGCAGCAGTTGCTATCATGCGCTCAGATTTTGCCAGCATGCAGATGCTCTACCCCGAACGCGGAAATAACGGGGAACTCCTCCTGCTCGCGTACAGAGGTTTTAGTCCCGAGGCTGCGCGATTTTGGCAATGGGTGCCTGCCGACTCGGGCAGCACCTGCGCCGCCGCCTTGCGAACCCGCCAACGCGTGATCGTGTCCGATATAGAAACATGCGATTTCATGGCTGCAACCGAGGATCTGCGCATTTACCGCCAGACAGCCATTCGAGCGGTACAGAGTACTCCGCTTCTTTCGCGCACAGGACAGATCGTTGGGATGATCTCAACACACTGGCGCGAACAACATGCGCCGTCGGAACGAGACCTGCAAACATTCGACGTGTTAGCGAGACAGGCCGCGGATCTGATCGAGCGCCGACGCACGGAGGAGGCTGCATTGGAAAAAGAACAGCAACTGTCGGCCTTAGCCGCACGTCTGGATCGGCGTGTTTGTGACGCGCAAAACGTCTCACCGATACCGAAAGTCAATCCTGCCATAAACGAAAAATAGAAAAACTCGGAAGGCTGCTGTCGCTTATGAGCATCGGATCGGAATTTCAAATTCTACTCACTAGTTAACGGCAGTAGAAAGATACAAATGCGCGTTGGGCGACTGCGCTCTCAGCTCAAGGAGATCGTTCGAGCTTGGGCGGAACAATTCTATGCGATCCACTTTGCGATAAGGTATGCGGCACCCGCTGCTAGCGCTCCAATAATGAGCGTCTGAATCGCGCCCCGCATCGGTGCAGCGCCAGTGTAGCGCCCCTTGACGTACCCGAATACGAATAACGCCAGAAGTGTCACGCTCACCGAGAACAGGAAAGCGGAATGCATCTGCGTGAGCAACATGTAAGGGGAGAGCGGGACAAGCCCGCCAATGGCATAAGCCCCGGCAATCGTCAGCGCGCTGCCAAGAGCTCGGCCGCGACGCGGCTCTTCCAATCCGAGTTCGAAGCGCATCATGAAGTTAACCCATGCCTCGGGCTTCTGCCGCAGCGCAGCGACAATCGGCTGGCTCTCTTCTTTGGTCAGACCATACGACTCGAAAACCTCGGAAACCTCCGAGGCCTCCGCCTCCGGAATCGTTCCGATCTCTTTCTTCTCCCGTGCCAACTCTTGCTCATAATGCTCGGCGTCGCTTTTGGCGGCAAGAAAGCCGCCGAGGCCCATGGCGATCGACCCTGCCGCAATTTCGGCCAAACCCGCGACGACGACGACGTGCGCCGAGCCAACCGCTCCCGAAAGGCCCGCCGCCAATGCGAAGGGAACGGTCAGCCCGTCCGACATGCCGATAACAACGTCGCGCACAGTCTCACCGCCCGTGAAATGACGTTCTACATGAGGTGTCTGTGGCATACGGGGCCTCCTTTTTGAGAAGTCACAAACTTAGTAGTTCCAATCGCTGCATTCCTTTCAAAAAGTGAAATCAACCGGAGAGAGGCGTTTCCGGATCAAGTCCACAGGTTGATATTGTAATCGTCGACTATTTCATGACTGAGATGAACGGGCACGAATTTGCCGTCGAAGTGAGACGGGTTAAGCCGCAAGCGGTTTCTCAGTCGCCGTTAAATGGGCGACCTCTCGAAAGTGTCGACGAGTTGATGGAGGAAGGCAATGCATCGAGGCAGGTATCGTATTGGGTGCCGAAGACTCCCGGGAACGTGACGGGAAGGAGGTCCGCACCAGTGAGGTGCTGGAAGACGACGTACCGGACGAGTATTTGGACGAAGAGTGACGAGTCGGGCCGCGCGCGGATAGTGCCGCCCGAATCCGGGTCCTAACTGAGTCCATTAAGCAAGGTCAAACACTTCCTTAAAGGATCAAGAACGGGCTGTCAGTACCGTTGAAATCCAATAAGTTGCACGTCGTTGTTGCCCTGTCACGGCACGGCCAGAGGGAACAGGAAGGAACTAGAGGGCATAGGAAGGAATCAGACGACGTTGTATGCGGGGGCGTAGTTCAGTTGGTTAGAACGCCTGCCTGTCACGCAGGAGGCCGCGGGTTCGAGTCCCGTCGCTCCCGCCATTCCTATCGGGTTCACTCGTTCATGAATGTCCGGCCTCGTCTCCAGCAGAATCTTGAGTGCTCTCCTGCCCTGTTTTTCCACGCCATCATTACTCTTGACGCGAGTTCCAGTGACTAAATAGAGCCTCCGGAATTTCTGGTTGACAATATCTCATAGTTCTGCAAGTATCGAAATATGCCGAGAATGCAGAACAGAAAAGGCTTGGATCGGGTTCCCAAATATGCGGACATGCTGTCGGCGATGGGAACTGAACCTCGCCTCCGCATCATGCAACTACTGCTTTCCGCCCATCCCGATGGTCTTGTGGTAGGTGACATCCAGGAGGAACTGGAGATCCCCAATTCGACTCTCTCCCACCATCTGGAAAAGCTCAAGAACGAGGACCTCGTGTGTGTCCAGCGCGAAAGCACGTTTCTGCGGTACACCGCAAATTCCGAAGCACTGCAAGAGCTGTTGAGTTTTCTGTATTCCGAGTGCTGTACTCGAAATAAGGCAATCAGACCCGAAGAGATCGTGCAAATTAGCAAATAGGAGACCGGACAATGAGCAACACGGACATCAAGGAAGTGGTGAAAGAAAAATACGGACAGGCAGCCTTGCGTGTGAAGAGTGGTGGCGCCGCATCCTGTTGCGCTACGACCTCTTCGGCCAACAGCGGGTGCGGATGCGGTGACCCAATCACGGCCAACCTGTACGATTCCGCTCAAGCTGGACAGATTCCCGAAGAGGCTCTTCTTGCGTCGCTGGGATGCGGGAATCCCACAGCTTTGGCTCAGCTGAATGCCGGCGAGACGGTGCTTGATCTTGGGTCCGGCGGCGGCATCGATGTCCTGCTTTCTGCGAAACGAGTGGGCCCGACAGGGAAAGCTTACGGTCTCGACATGACCGATGAAATGCTCGCCCTTGCCAACGAGAACAAGCGCAAGGCCGACGTGAACAACGTTGAGTTCCTGAAGGGTGAGATCGAGCACATCCCTCTTCCCGACAATTCCGTGGATGTCATCATTTCCAACTGCGTTATCAATCTTTCTGCAGATAAGGACAAGGTATTGACGGAGGCCTTTCGAGTTCTCAAGCCAGGTGGACGTTTCGCCGTTTCGGACGTTGTCACTAGAGGCGAAATGCTCCCCGAAATTCGTCAGAGCGTGCTCCTGTGGGTGGGATGCGTAGCCGGAGCACTCGAAGAGAATGAATATCGGAGCAAGCTGGCTGCTGCCGGATTTGAACGGGTCGAAGTCGAGCCTACGCGCGTCTACAAGGCGGAAGATGCGCGGGAGTTCCTCGCGGAGCAAGGTATTGACGCAGAGACCTTAGCGCCCCAAGTGGACGGGAAATTCATGAGTGCTTTTATTCGGGCGGTGAAGCCCAGCAGCGCGAAGGCTTGCTGCGGCCCGACCTGCTGCAATTGATCTCGTGAACGATCGGCGGAATCATGTCAGCGACTTCCGTGGTTCCGCCGACCTGACTTGGCACGAGCTTCATTCTTGAGGCGAACGGCTGGCATTCTGAGTTTGTTCCGTGTCGTTCCCCTGAAGTCCTCAAGGGCGCTTCTCCATGCATCGCCCTGGGCTTTACTCAACAAGTGTTCGGTCTGCTCAGTAACCAGGAGACCAGTTTTCTTCATCGCATAGGCGGTTTCGGCCGTCATCTCCCCTTGGCATACCATTACGTCCGCCAAGCGCTCCCACATCTGGTTCAAGGCCTCTTCTGACAGCGGAGCGGGCTCATCCGCGTGGGGATCAAAGAAGACCGGATCATTGGTCCGTGGATCGCACCCGAACTTCTCCCGAAAACGACAGAAGAGCTCTGCCAACGTTTGTTCTATTTCGGGGGGTATGGCATCCGGTTCCCCAAGCTGAGGATTTCGCTCGTTTGACTCGGTCATCTCCGGTTTCCGTTTTTGCTCCGTTCTCATTGTCCGGCTACGAACATCGACACCTATGGCTAACGACGGGAATCCCTTTTCGACCAGCTGCCAAACAGCATTACGCTGCCTCAACCACGGTGCCAGTTCGATCTCCGCTTCCCTTGACTGCGATGGTGTAGGAGTCTCCCTCAATCTGTTTCACTAGTGTCATCGCAGAGGTCGTTTCCAACGTTACGTGAAACTCCGGGCCAAGCTGATTCTTGAGCCATTGAAAGTATGCTTGGTTGTCAGATCCCGTCTGAATCTCCCAGTTCGCGCGGATGCTGGACGTGTCTCGGACCGGCGCCGACTCGCGGAGCAATGAACCATTGCGTGGCACGGTTCGACTCTTCACTTCCTCGATCTCGCGCACTGTCGGAGACGCCCAAAATTGCTGCCGGCGTGTGCAGGCCACTAGAAAAATAGTTGCTAACAGGCAGAGCGACATCGCTCGGTAGTGATTGAGTCCGATCATGCCCCGGAGCGGTTGGCTGCTTGTGAAGGCACCAATTCTTTGTCGATGCGGTTGGCTATTTCATCCCTAACCCGGCGGAAGACAGCCAGTTTTTCGTCATGCGAACCCTGCGCAGCCGCAGGGTCGTCGAAGCTCCAGTGCAGGAATTTGAAGGTCCGCGGGAAAATAGGGCAACGTTCCCGTGCGTTATCGCAGACCGTCACGATGTATGGAATGTACTGCCCCAGAAAGCTCACTACATCCTTCGATTTCTGGGGGGAGATGTCGATTCCAATTTCGTTCATGGCCTCGATGGCAAGGGGATTCAGCCCTTTGGGTTCAATTCCCGCGCTCAAGGGTTCGAATTGTTCCCCCGCTACATGCCGAAGATAGCCTTCCGCCATCTGGCTGCGAGCTGAATTGCCCGTGCAAAGGAAGAGAACTTTAGGTTTGCCTGAAGGCATATATTGATGCTCCTTTCTGGTCACCGTCGAAGGTGACGGGAATCACAGAACGACTCGGCAGAGATGCTATCATAGGTCTATGCTTGTAGGCGAATATACGTAAAGCATTGGACACAATTGAGTCGCTGACCATGTTCCATAGTCTTTTGTTTCCGACCGACTTTTCGCCCGAAGCGGAGCAGTTGGCCAAGTGTCTGCACGAGGTCAAACCTCTCGGGATCGAGGAAATTGTCCTTTTGAATGTGGTGGAGCTCGGACCTCAGATCGGTTTTGCCTCGGATACGTTCGAGCAGATGCTCGTTTGGAAAAAGGATGCCGAGCACAGACTGACGGAGCTCAAAGAACGGATTGAGACGAACGGTATTCGGTGCCGGTGGCGGCTGGAACTTGGTAAACCCGCCCTTGAGATCGTCAGAGTTGCCGTGGAGGAACGCGTGAGTCTGATCGCAATGGGGACCCACGGACACGGTTTCTTGCGGGGCGCACTGATCGGGAGCGTTTCTCATGATGTCGTCCGCTACGCTCCTGTTCCGGTCCTTGTATTGAAGGTCGTTGTTATGGGCGAGTTGGGGACCACCGACTGCGCGTTTGTTTGCCAGCACATTTTCCGGCGAGTCTTATTCCCGACCGATTTCTCCGATTGTGCTGCTGAGGCACTGTCATACGTAAAAGGAATGAAGGCTGCGAGCCTACATGAAGTAATCGTTTTGCATGTGCGGGAGAAGCGCAAGCGGAATGATCCTGATGATGAAGAGACCACACGCAACCATATGGAGCGGATTCGGTCAGAACTCGAGTTCTTTGGCTTTTCTGTGACCAGCATAATCGCCGAGGGCAATCCCGCCGAGGCGATCGAGCGGGTCGCCAGGGAGCAGGATGTCTCTCTGATCGTCATTGGTTCTCATGGACGAAGTGCCACAGAGGACGTTCTACTAGGCAGCGTCTCGGACGATGTAATTTGTCGACACACCAAGCCAGTTTTAGTTGTTAGACCTGTACGCGTTGCTCCGTTTGTTTAGCGAGGAGGTTCGATGCACAAGCTAGAGGTATTTGATCCACCGATGTGTTGCTCGACAGGCGTTTGCGGTCCGAGCGTTGATCCCAAGCTGGTACGCTTCTCCGCCGACTTGGAATGGCTGAAGAGTAAGGGCGTTGAAATTGAAAGATGCAATCTGGCGCAAGATCCCGGTGCCTTTGTGCACAACCTGACTCTGAAAAAGGCGCTGAATTCCCATGGTATGAAGTGCCTCCCGTTGCTGGTCCTGGACGGTCAGATCATCGCGACTGGCGGTTATCCGAGCAGGGAGGAGCTTGCAAGACACACTGGGGTCACGTTTGAGCCAGGACCGGTCTTCAAGCAGAAGCACTCTGACCTCGTAGGCATCGGCCCCAGCAAGCACAAATGAAAGAAGGCGAATTGTGAAATTACTCGGGAACGTCACTCGGACGCTGCTATTCACTGGCAAAGGAGGCGTCGGCAAAACTTCGATCGCTTGTGCGACGGCGGTCAGTCTTGCTGAGGAAGGCAAACGCGTCTTGTTGGTCAGCACCGATCCGGCTTCGAACTTGGACGAAGTGCTCTCGACCAAACTAGGCGTACAACCCACGCCAGTTGAGGGCGTCGCTGGCCTCTTTGGGATGAACGTTGATCCGGAAGAAGCGGCTCGGCAGTATCGCGAACGGGTCGTCGGACCTTATCGGCAGCTCCTTCCGGAGGTTGCGGTCAAGAACATCGAAGAACAACTGTCCGGTGCGTGCACGGTGGAGATTGCGGCTTTTGACGAGTTCGCCAAACTCTTAGGCGATCCGCATACGACTGCAGATTTTGATCACGTCATTTTTGATACCGCTCCGACCGGCCACACGCTGCGACTGCTGCAACTGCCGGCAGCCTGGTCTGGATTCATTGAAAGCAGCACTGGAGGAACTTCGTGCCTCGGTCCTCTATCCGGATTGCAGACGCAACATGAGCTGTATGCCAGTACAGTTCGAGCTTTAGGCGACGCGAGCTACACCACTGTATTTCTCGTCGCCCGTCCAGAACAGTCAGCTTTAACCGAAGCAGAACGGACTCGGAACGAGCTGGAAGCTCTGGGACTCAAGAATCAGCGGCTCATTGTGAATGGTGTGTTTCATGCTCGTCGCGAGGAGGATACGGTTGCGAGAGCTCTTGAAATCCGAGGGCGTGAGGCACTTGCGGCTATACCTGACGGGTTGAAAGAGCTATTGAGCGTGCAGATACCCCTCGTTCCTCGTGCTCTGATCGGCGTGGAGGCACTGCAGAAGCTGGCGAAGGGAGATTACAACGGCGCAGGAAATGGAGTCGAGCGATCTTCTTTCTCGCGCCCCTTACCGACTTCGCTGTCACAACTCGTTTCAGCTCTGGCAACTCGTGGCAAGGGCGTCATCATGACCATGGGGAAGGGCGGCGTGGGTAAGACCACGGTCGCAGCCAACATTGCAATCGAGCTAGCCCGACTCGGGCACAAGGTGCACCTGACCACGACCGATCCGGCCGGTCATATAAATACGGCGATCAAGGGCACAGTGCCAGGGTTGCAGGTCAGCCGCATTGATCCCGTTGCGGAAACGCTCGCTTACACGCAGGAGGTGTTGGAGGAAGCCGGCCGCGATCTAGACGAAAAAGGCCGAGCTCTACTGGAAGAGGACCTGCGTTCACCATGTACTGAGGAAATCGCTGTCTTCCGCGCTTTTGCACGATGCGTTGATGAAGGCAACGAAGGGTTCGTCGTCATCGATACGGCGCCGACGGGGCATACACTCTTGCTGCTCGACGCTGCTAATGCATATCACCGTGAGGTCCAACGGAACCTCAGCTACATCCCGGATTCAGTGAAACGGCTGCTTCCGCAACTGCGCGATCCAGATTTCACCAAAATTCTGATTGTCACGTTACCGGAAGCGACGCCGGTGCACGAGGCCGAGCGCCTGCAGAATGATCTGCGACGGGCAGGAATTAATCCATTTGCGTGGGTGATCAATCAGAGTTTCCTGGCCGCGGGAACTCGCGACCCAGTGCTCGCCGAACGCGCCGCACTCGAAATGCGATACATCGACGAAACCCAGCATCGATTGTCGGAGCGAACGGCGTTGATCGCATGGCAATCTGAATCAAGCATAGAACGCGCACAAACGGCCGAAGCAATCGGAGTTGTGTGAGAAGGTGCCTGGAATGAATGAACTTGAACAGTATTGCAAAGGTCTGGCAGATCGGAACCGCTTACGCATCTTGAATCTGCTGCTGCACGGTGAACTGTGTGGTTGCGATATTCAGTACGTGCTTGAGACCTCACAGCCGAACATTTCTCGTCATTTGCAGTACCTCAAGAACTCAGGGCTAGTCCTTGATCGGAGGGATGGCTTTCGAATTTTCTATCGTCTTGCCGACCCGATGCAGGGCGCGAAGAAGCATTTATTTGAGTTTCTGCAACTGGCGTTTAAGAACGAAGAGCCCTTTGAGGACGACACCAAAAAGCTGAAAGAGGCCATTCAACACGGCTCCTGCACCCGCACGGAATGGCGTCCCTATGCGGCGTTGCACCGTGCAAGAGCAGGCAGCGCGACGACCGTGTAGCTACCAAACGCATTTTTAGCAAACTCGACGAGGACCGCAGTCATGGAAACGATAGTTCAGGGTGCACCGACGATTTCCGCACCGAAGCGCCTCAATCTCTTCGAACGATATCTGACCCTTTGGGTCGCGCTCTGCATGGTCGCGGGTCTCGCACTTGGCAAATGGGCGCCTGGGGCCGTGCAAGCACTCCGGAGTATGGAGTTCGGGAAGGGTAGCCAGGTCAATGTTCCCATCGCGGTTCTGATCTGGTTGATGATCATCCCGATGATGATGAAGGTGGATTTCAGCTCTATTCTGAGCGTTCACCAGCGTCCACGCGGGCTGCTTGTGACACTGTTCGTGAATTGGCTAGTAAAACCATTTTCAATGGCGCTGATCGGCTGGGTATTCTTTCGTCATGTTTTCAGCGCGTGGATTAGCCCAGGCGAAGCCGACCAGTACATCGCGGGTGTGATCATTTTGGCCGCGGCTCCGTGCACCGCAATGGTGTTTGTCTGGAGCTACCTAACCGACGGCGATCCGGCCTACACCCTCGTGCAGGTATCGATCAATGACTTGATCATGTTGTTCCTGTTTGCCCCGATCGTGCGTTTCCTTGTGAGCGGCGCTTCCTCGTTGACCGTTCCGTTCATGGTCCTGTTGTATTCGGTCATCGCGTTTATTGTGATTCCGCTCGTGGTTGGCATGGCGATTCGTATCTGGCTCACTCGCGCGCGAGGCAAGAACTGGTTCGAGCAGGAATTTCTTCCGAAGTTTAGCCCCATCACCGTGCTGGCTTTGCTGGTGACACTGGTATTCATCTTCGCGTTCCAGTCAGAGAACATCACGGGCAAGTACGTTCATGTGCTGCTCATCGCAATTCCGATCCTGATTCAGGTCTACTTTAATTCCACGCTGACCTACGGGTTGATGAGGCTGCTGCGCGTTGAACACTCGGTTGCCGCGCCGGGAGCGCTTATCGGTGCGAGTAACTTCTTTGAGCTTGCCGTTGCGACCGCAATTGCGCTTTTCGGTCCTGGCTCAGGCGCCGCTCTAGCTACGGTTGTGGGAGTGCTGGTCGAAGTGCCGGTCATGTTGTCGGTCTGCAACATCTGCAACCGAACTCGACATTGGTTTCCGGCGCCACAGGCCACGGGTCACTCCGAGCAGCTTGGGTAGAGGAGGATTTATGCACTGTTATGAATGCTTACAGGCGGGGGAAACCCGCGAGGCCGTTGGCCTCTGCCATCATTGTGCCGCTGCGTTATGCGCGGAACACATCTGTGTGATCGACGATCCGGTTACCGGGGGTGTTCCGCTGGTTCGAACGGTAGTTCTTCCCAAGAAGGCTAGGCTGTTGCTGTGTGGCACCTGCAAAGCGGCGCTAGAGCAACCCAGGTCAGGCTACACGGAATACATAGGAATCGAGCACTAGGAATCACTGGATGACAACGATCACACGTAAAAGAGTTCTCTTTCTTTGCACAGGCAACTCAGCTCGCAGCCAAATGGCAGAGGGCTTGCTGCGGCACCTGGCAGGCGACCAGTTCGAGGTTCTCAGCGCGGGCACTCGTCCCGTCGGTCTCAATCCGAATGCGGTGACGGCGATGTCTGAGATCGGAATCAACATCGCTGGAAACCGCTCGAAATCGGTCGATGAGTTCGCAGGGCAAAAGTTCGATTACGTCATAACCGTGTGTGATAACGCGAAGGAATCATGCCCAATCTTTCCGGGTGGCGGAGCTCGCATCCATCAGAGTTTTGAAGATCCGGCTGCTGCCCCCAAAGAGAGTCAGCTGGCAAAGTTCCGAGAAGTACGGGACCAGATTGCGAAGTGGATGAGTGATTTTGTTTGTAACAAAAGCGAGTGATTGTGCATTTCTTATTTGTCGCGCGGAAGAAGGCGAGATATGGCTGCAGACGGCAATCTTGCAGCGATTGAAATAAGCACGAAGAGAACTCGATCGGCGAATAAGCCGATCTGGCTAAGCGGTATATTCTTCGTTCTGGGGATTGCCTTGTGGTGGTTGGTCTACAGCCACTTGCTGTCCGCCGCGACCTGGCTAACTTCTTCACTTCTTCGACTTGACGCGCGCACACATGTGGGTGCTGCGGTCCAGTTCTTCACTTTTGAAGTTCCGAAAGTCCTGATGTTGCTGGCGCTGGTTGTGTTTGGTGTTGGCATTATCAGGTCCTTTTTTACTCCGGAACGAACGCGGGCCATTCTTGCCGGTAAGCGGGAATCCACTGGAAACGCTCTTGCCTCATTACTGGGTGTCGTCACTCCCTTCTGCTCTTGTTCGGCAGTACCGCTTTTTATCGGATTCGTTACAACCGGAGTTCCTCTCGGCGTGACATTCTCTTTCCTGATTGCTGCACCGATGATCAACGAGGTGGCGCTTGTACTTTTGTTTGGCCTGTTCGGCTGGCGGGTCGCCGCGATCTATGCCGGGACTGGACTGGCCATCGCGATGGTTGCCGGTTGGACTATCGGGCGCCTGAAACTCGAACGATTCGTTGAGCCGTGGGTCTATCAGATGGAATCCGGCCCCAGCACAGTTCCAGATGGTCCGATGAGTTGGTCCACACGCACGCAAATGGGCTTTGAGGCGGTGCGTGACATTGTGGGCAGGGTCTGGCTTTACGTTGTGGCTGGGATTGCGGTTGGCGCAGGGATACACGGATACGTTCCTGAGAATTTCATGGCCCACATCATGGGGAAGGGTGCATGGTGGTCCGTGCCATTGGCTGTGCTGATCGGCGTTCCCATGTACTCCAATGCAGCGGGAATCATCCCGGTCGTGCAGGCGCTGCTTGGAAAGGGTGCAGCTCTGGGCACCGTACTAGCCTTCATGATGTCGGTCATCGGATTGTCGCTGCCGGAGACCATCATTCTTCGCAAGGTGCTCAGGCCGCAGTTGATCGCCGTCTTTGTTGCGGTGGTCGGCGCCGGGATTCTTCTGGTGGGCTATTTGTTCAACGTGCTTATGTAGGGGGACATTTTGGAAAACGCCAGAAATCACTCTGCTCAGTTATTGCCTGTTTGGCCAAATAGCCAGATACTGACAGGTATGACCCAACGGAGCGTCTTTAAGCAGCAGGCTCGGGTGCTGAAGGCACTCGCCAACGAGTCTCGACTCATGATCATTGACCGCTTGAATAAGGGTGAGTGTTCGGTGGGGGAACTCACCGCGCTTGTTGGTAGTGATCTTTCAACAATCTCCAAGCACCTCGCACTGCTTCGAGCGAATGGAATCGTGGAAGACCGCCGCCAGGGGACGACGGTGTACTACAGGCTTCTTACCCCGTGCGTGTGCAACTTCTTCGCATGTGCCACGCAGGTCCTAAAGGAGAAATCAAAGTGAGTATCGAAATCAAAGTCCTTGGCCCCGGATGCGCCAGGTGCAAACAGCTCTACAGTGAGGCTGAAAGAGCCATTGCTCAACTGGCCGCTCCCGCCACGCTCATCAAAGTCGAGGACATCAAGGAAATCATGGCGTACAAGATCCTGGCGACGCCTGCCTTGGTGATCAATGGCGAGGTGAAGTCTGCAGGCCGCATTCCGAACGCTGGGGAGATTGCGTCCTGGCTGGCGACGACTGCAATCAAGCAGTAGCGGACTGCCGCGAAAGGAGACTGCATGCCTGAGTATCTGGAAACCAAGGTTGATAAGTTCACGTTCAAAGTCGCCAAGGACCGTTTGTACACGCGCGACGGCGTTTGGTTCCTGCCACTGGAGGGTTCCGAAGGGGCAATGGTTCGCGTTGGGCTGACTGACTATCTCCAGCAGCATAGCGGCGATATTGCCTTCGTGAATTCAAGGCCGATTGGCACGACATTGCGTACCGGAGACGACTTCGCCGAAATCGAGACCATAAAGGTTAATGTCGGTCTTCCCTCACCGATTTCGGGGACAGTCACAGAAATCAACAAAGGCCTCGAACTTCATCCTGAACTTGTCAACCAAGATCCGTACGACAAAGGCTGGCTCGTCATGCTGAAGCCAGCCGAATGGGCGGTCAGCCGTCGCAACTTGCTCGACGCTGACGCATATTTTGCGGTGATGCGTCAGCAGATTGACGAAGAACTGAAGGAGACGTCATGAGTCATCATTCCAGCGTTGTTGTGATTCCATGCAGCGGGATCGGCAAGCCATTTGGAACCGTCAGCCGGGAAGCGGCTTACGAACTCTGCGAGAACCTCCGTCCGGCAGACACCGACCTCGTTGCGCTGTCGAAGCTTGTTCTTGGCGAACAAGACGCACAGGCGCGAGTCCGCAGCAAACCGGCGGTCACGATCGACGGCTGTAAGTTGATGTGCGCGTCGAAACTCGTGAAGCTCAGTGGTGGGTCTGTCGCTCAGGAAGTGCAGGTACTCGATGTTTTCCGGCGATACAAGCACTTGAAACCCGAAGGCATTGCCGAACTGAATGAGCCAGGGAAGGAACTCGCACGTGTGATTGCCGCCGAAATAGCTGAAGCCTTGAACGACACGCAAGGAGGGACCCATGCCTGATCTGCCTGAACGTAAAGTTGGAATCATTGCATGTTCTGGCGAGGAACTGGCGGTCGGGACCGTCTCCCGATTGGCAGCATTGAAAGTCCTGCACGAACTGCGACCCGGCAAAACGGTCACGATCTGCCTGCCGTTGTTCCTGGCGGGCGGCGAAGGGGATCGGGCGTTTGCACGTTTTCACCCGACTATTACCGTAGACGGCTGTGAACTGCGCTGTGCTGCCCGAGGCACCGAGATGTATTCGGGAAAGCCCACTGCCAGCGTAGTCGTCAGCGAACTTGCCGCTGCTCAGGGTCTAGAGGCAATTGATGGCCGGCGCCATCTGAATAACGCTGGCAAAAAGGCCGTAGAGCTGACGGCCGAGCGATTGGCTTTGCTTACTGATGAGCTGCTCGCGGGCCCTTCCGCCAAGACACTCGTGAGCATTAGCGCGCCAAAACCAGCAGAAGACCCTAAACCCGCGGGTTGCTCTTGCGGCTCGGGAATACCCGTGCAGAATGTCTTCATCGGCGATCACTGGGTGGGGCTTCAGGCTCTACCGCTTATCTTTGCGAACTTCCGCGAACGAGGGCGCGAACCGGACGGTGCCGCGGATGAACTTCTAGCGACTGTCGCGGTCTATAACCACATCCCCGAGCAATCAAAACCTGATTACCGCGAGGCGATCCTCCAGGAGTACGCCTCATTCTGGCGAGGAGGGGCGAAATGAGCCGCACCGCCACTTATCACACTACGGTCAAGTGGACTGGTGAGCATTGGGGACATCTTGCAATGGGCAATGGCCCCGAAATGGTGTTCTCCGCTCCCCCAGATGCGCAAGGACATGCGGGTGTCCTGACTCCGGAAGACGCCTTTGTGGCCGCTGCGAACACGTGCGTCATGATGATGTTCATCTGGGCAGCGGAACGCTTCCAACTCCAGCTCCTGTCGTATGAGTGCCGGACTGAAGGCACCAAGCTGATCGAACTCGATCGTACTGAACTTTTCACTAAGCTGCGCTTTCGTCCCGTGATTCGTGTGGCCCTCAACGGAGAGCGGAAGGAAATTCTGGAAGCTCGAATCCAGCGCGCCTTGCAAGCCGCGCAGAAGTACAGCTTGGTGGCGAACTCAGTCAAATCCGAGATCGTCATGGAAGCGGAAGTGGTCGTTGAGGATGTTAAGAACAGTTCTATTGAAGCGAGGCAGAACACATGAAACCAGAACGAATCATACAAATTGCTCTACTACTATTTGTCGCAGTCAGCGTGGTCTACTTCGTCGCACAGGAGACGAAACATTCGGTTGTTGGAGCGTCGGCCCAAGCCGGTCCTCAAGCATCCACCACCGGCAACGGTCGGTCAGCGAAGGTCATCGCGTACTATTTCCACGGAAATTTCCGGTGCGTTTCGTGCCGCAAGCTGGAAGCGGTATCGCACGAGGCGGTGACTGGCGGTTTTTCCGAGGAACTAAAGCGAGGCGACCTTCAATGGCAGGCGGTTAACGTCGAACAGCCGGAGAACGAGCATTTCGCCTCCGACTACCGATTGTTCTCACGTTCCCTCGTATTGGTGAAGTTCAAGAACGGCAAACAGGTCGAGTACAAGACCTTGACCAAAGCGTGGGAGCTGCTGACGGACGATGCAGCGCTCAAGAAGTATGTCCAGTCGGAAGTGCGTTCCTATCTTGAGGCGATCTGAGATGGACGACTTCTGGGTTGGAGTGACCTCGGCCACGTGGCTGGGCGTGTTGACGTCTATCAGTCCTTGCCCGCTAGCCACCAACATAGCGGCCATCTCTTACATCGGCAAACAAGCGGATCGGCCTCGCACGGTGCTGCTGACCGGCGCCATGTACACGCTTGGGCGCACCTTCACGTACGTGGCTCTCGGCGCGTTGCTCGTGGCTAGCCTGCTTTCCGTGCCGGGTTTGTCCAATTTTCTCCAGCACTACATGAACAAGCTGCTCGGTCCAATTCTGGTGCTAGTTGGGATGTTTCTTCTCGATCTGTTGCGCCTGCCGGCGCTGGGTCGCTCGGACGTATCGCACCTCGGCGAGCGATTGGCACAATCGGGCGTTTGGGGTGCAGGCCTGTTAGGAATGCTGTTCGCTCTGTCCTTCTGTCCCACCTCGGCAGCGCTCTTCTTCGGAAGTCTGGTCCCACTGTCCATCAAATGGCAATCGAGCGTGGTACTGCCATCATTGTATGGAGCAGGAACAGCATTGCCCGTATTCGCCTTTGCAGTACTCATTGCGATGGGAGCCAAGTCTCTGGGTGCGGCCTTTCAGCGCCTCACCGCAGTTGAGTTATGGGCCCGGAGGATCACCGGTGTGGTTTTCATCCTGATCGGAATCTATTTCAGCGTGACGTACATCTTTCGTTTCTCTAATAGTTAATCGCCGTGTGAGGTAGCCATTTATGGAAGCGCTTGAGGCTCCAGTTCAAACACGAGTGACGCCAGTTCGCAGACTACCCACGCCCGTGTCTCCCCGCCGGCGATTGGTGTGGTTTCTCGTCGGCGGCATCGGTGCCGTGATTCTTATCGTCCTAGTTCTGCTCCCTCCCAAAGTTTCTGTGGTCCAGCTTTCCACGATGACCATCCGAGACGAGGCGGTTGGCACTGGCTTCGTACGCGCCAAAGTGACGATCGGTGCGGGGGCCAAGATCAATGGAGTAGTCCTCAAGACCTTTGTCGATCAGGGTGACGTGGTCAGGAAAGGCGAAGTCCTTGCCGAACTGCAGAACCAAGATCTCCGCAGCCAACTTGGACAAGCTGCGAATTTGGCGCAAGCCCAGCAGAGCGCCATTCGCTCCGCGCAAGCGAATTTGGCTGCCGCCAAGGCGCGTCTTCAAGGCAGCGTCAGCGATGTAGTCAAAGCGCAAGCCGGGCTCCGGCTGGCAAGCATCAATTTTCAGCGCGCAAAGGCCCTATATGACAGCCAAGTTTGGTCGAAGGAGGCGCTGGATTCCGCCGAGACTGCCTTTCTCCAGGCACAGGAGGATGTGCACAACGCGGAGGCTCTGCGAGCCTCTGCCCAGGAGCAGGTTCGGGCTGCTGAAGGCGAGGTGGCGGCTTCCGAGCAAACCGCTGCCGGGTCTGAAGCGGCTGTTCGCATGGAGCGGGCGAATCTTCAGTTCAGCGTCGTAACCAGCCCGGTAGACGGCTATGTCGTTACCCGCGATCTGGAGGAGGGCGCAACTGTTGTTCCTGGACTCTCGATCTTTACCATCGCCGAATCACGCGTGATCTGGGTCTCGGTGAACATCGACGAACGAGAGATGGATCAGCTCAAAGTGGGCCAGCCTGCGACGATCACACTGCGCTCGTCGCCCGGCCGCAAGATTCCTGGCGTGGTTGCTCGAATCGCAAAGGAAGCGGACCCCGTCACCGAAGAAGTTCTGGTTGATGTGGCTTTCTCTCAACAACCGGCGGACGTAAAGCTGAATGAAACCGCCGAAGTTCGCATCCTGAAGTCCGAAAAGAAAACCAAGGTGCTTCCGCAAACTGCGCTTGTTTCAGGGCGCGATGGGAGCGCGGTGTGGACCGTGTCACACGGCAAACTACAACTCAGTCCTGTCCTTCTCGGTATCCGAGACAAGCGGGGATACGTCGAGGTTTTGAACGGCGTCTCTGAGTCTCAGCACGTACTGCTTCAGGCCAATGCTGGCGGGTTGTCGCTCTCCGATACCCAACGAGTGCGCGCCAGTCTTGTAAAGACCGCCGAAGGCGACGGGAGATAGGCCATGAATCTCGCGCTTCGTGATATTCGCCGCCACAAGATGCGTTTCGCGCTCACCTGCGTTGGCCTGGGACTCTTGTTGACCGTCGTAATGGCAATGAGCGGAATCTACCGCGGGCTGATCGGCGATGCAACAAGAGTAGTAGAGATAACACCCGCTCAGGTTTGGGTTGTCCAGAAGGACACGAGGGGGCCATTCGCCGAGAGTTCTCGCCTGCCGGAGGACCTTGAGTACTCCATCGCCGCTGTTCCAGGCGTTCGGCGGGCCTCGCCAGTGTCGTTTCAGTATGTGCAGATCCCGCGTGCCGGGAAACCCGTCCGCCTCTTTCTGATCGGCTACAAGCTCGGAGGCATTGGCGGGCCGTCGGCCGTCACCGTGGGACGGGCGATCACAAAGAAGCACTACGAAATAGTAGTGGATGGCAAGTCGGGGTACGCGATCGGGGACACGATCCATCTCGGGCTGGAAGACTACACGGTTGTCGGTCTGACACGCGGAATGACATCTCCTTCTGGCGATCCCGCAGCGTTCATCTCGCTGGCGGATGCCCAGATCATCCAGTTTCAGTTGGACAATGACGCGATCCGCAATAATCGTGAGCGCGTCGTAGCCACCTATGCGCAGTTGAGCAGCATGAGTCCACTGATGCGGGAAAAAGCCACTCAGAAAGCACTTGCTGCCGCCGAGAACCCTCACTTTGCCAACGCGATTGTGGCCGAAGTAGAAAGCCCATCGATGATTCCAGAAGTCTCCACATCCATTAGACGATGGAATCACTACCAGGTCTTCTCCTCCGAACAGGAACGGGAGCTGCTCCTTAAGGGATTTATCGAGAAGTCGCAGAAGCAACTCTGGCTGTTCCGCACCATTCTCGTCATCGTGTCCGGAGTGATCATCGCGCTGATCATTTACACACTGACCATGGATAAATTGAGAGAGATTGCGACCTTGAAGATCATCGGCGCCGCGGACCGCACGATCGTCAACATGATTCTTCAACAGTCACTCCTGTTGGGTCTGATCGGATTCGCGGTCGGGTACGCCGTGATCAGCAGGACTTACACGTTCTATCCGCGCACCGTGGTCTTGCAGACTCTGGACATGGCTGTCCTTTTCATCATCGTGGTAGCGATCTGTGTGCTCGCCAGCATTCTTGGGATTGGACGCGCATTGAAGGTCGATCCCGGAACGGCGTTAAGCGGAGGGTAAATCCAATGGAAGTCGTTCGTGTCGAAAACTTGACCAAGATCTACGGCAAGGGGGATGCGCAAACGGCAGCGCTGGTCGATGCCAACCTGAGCGTGCAACGAGGAGAACTCGTGGCGTTGCTCGGCCCCAGCGGTTCCGGAAAAACAACCCTGCTGACCTCCATCTGTTGCATCAATGAACCCAGCCGGGGCCGAATCGAACTGGATGGAACCCTGGTGTACGACGACGGCTGGACCGGCATTGATGTGCGGGCTCTGCGCCGGCAGAAGATGGGCGTGATCTTCCAGGCTTACAACCTGATCCCGTTTCTGACAGTTCTGGAAAATGTAGAGCTGATTCTCACGCTCAACCAGGTTGGGAGACAGGAATCACAAGAGCGGGCGATGGAACTCCTCGACTACTTGGAGATCGCGCACCGCTGGCATCACTATCCGAGCGAGATCTCTGGCGGTGAGCAGCAGAGAGTCGCAATTGCTCGTGCGCTGGCGAACAATCCAACGGTCCTGCTGGCCGACGAGCCCACGGCCGCACTGGACACCGAGCGCGGCAAGATCGTCATGGGCCTCCTGCGCAAGCTGAGCCGGGAGAAAGAAGCAGCCGTGATTGTTGTCACGCACGACCTACGTATGGTCGAAGGCTTCGACCGGGTTTATCGGATTGCTGACGGCAGAATTCAGAATTGAGGGAAGATGCGAGAACCGGCGATTCGATTCGCAATGTTCAATCCCACCAGGATTAGCTTTGGTGGCACGGCTGCTATTGTCACGAGCATGGCCCTTATGGCGGGATTTGATGCCGCAAATGCTGGACGGGCCACCCTGGTCAGCGCCCTCTTGATCGCGGCGGTCGCAGATAATCTCACCGATTCTTTGAGTGTTCACATGTACCAGGAGTCCGAGCGCCTCGATCGAAAGGACGCATTCGTTGGTACCCTGAGCAATTTTGCTACTCGGTTATTGCTGTGCCTCAGTTTCGTGCTCATCGTTCTCCTGTTTCAGACGCAAGCGATCGCGACCGTCGTAGGAATTGTCTGGGGTATGACCTTGCTTTGCGGCCTGACCTACGTCCTCGCTCGGAACCGGGGAGTCAGCGCAATGTCCGAGATAGGAAAACATCTGACTGTTGCGTTGTTGGTGGTCATCGTCAGCAAGTCCATAGGGCACTGGATCACCGCACGATTGGTTGGATGATCGTAAGCAACGGTTTGACGCAGAAGGTTTCTCTGCGGTGGCAACATGTGATCGTGTGGGGACCTGCGCTGCGCACCGGCACTCGCTCTGGCGCTCAGTCTCGACAGCACATTTCCCGACCGCACTCGAGTCCTCGACCTGACGTTTGGGTTGTAGTTTTTCTATACTTGTACAAGGCCTCACAGTGAAGCCGTTGCTAAGAATCGTCGGTCTTGCGAATGGACAAGCCTAGGAATGCAGTAGAGTGAGGTAAGAGGAAGCATTAACGGTCGATGCCGCACGGGAGTGAATAGGCATCTTGGAACGTCAGGTTGTGGAACTCTGCGGTGTCGTCTAATCCGCCTTATTTTGTGGCTCCCTTCGGCATTCGACAACACCATCCCCAGAATGCGGCAATTCTCTCCAAATCTGGGTCCGACTTGGGTCTAGTAAGCCGGGTCAAAGAACTCCTTAGAGGATCAAGAACGGGCTGTCAGTACCGTTGAAATCCAATAAGTTGCAAATAACTGTCACGACAGAGGCCTAGCATATCGACCGACTGATGCGGAGCGTCTCGGTTTGCGAGCGTGGCATCGTCCGAGGGAATGCGCCCGCGACTCCAGGTCTCTTCCTTCGAACAAATCCGCATTCGAGACCTTCTCAAGAGCCGGTGAAATCCAAAGACGCCTAGTCTGGCCCGGCTGTGTGGGGTAGGGAACTGCACCGGGTGCTGCACCGACGTTTCTACTTTTGTTCGATTCGTACCGATCTTTTCAGAGAGGACGGACGGCCTCCCCGCAAGACATTCAGTCTGCCGGTTTCAGGGCAGGGCAAACTGCACCGGATTTTGCACCGACTGTTTGCATCCGGCGCCTACTGCGGGCTACTGGCCGTTTTTGGGAGGATCCTTGGATGTAATTGAGGAGAAAGGCAAAAGCTTTAGTATCAGCAATTTGTATAGAATGGCTAAAGTGATGGCCTCAGATGGTGTGTCTGCCAGTTCCACCACTTCCGCACTGATCTGAACCGCGACCGCCGGACAGCATTTCATTATAGCAAAGCGGGTATGCGGCCACGGTTCACTGCTGACGCCATATTGATTTGGACGATCCTCTCTGCGCTCTCCGCGGCAGTTCTCAGAGTTCTCCGCGATCAAAAAAGGGTGGAACCGCAGAACGCGCCATCGCCAAGGGGCTGATTTCGATTTCAGACCTCCTCTTGATTCACTTCAGCGAGGAAAGGCCTGGTTGCAGCCACGAGAAAAGGAATCCCGACCACTCCGGGAATACCTGCGTGATCAGGCCAAGCAGCGGAGCCGCCCCGTATCCGAGCACTTTGAACCAGAATTCGGAACCAAGCTCTCCCGGTTTGGTGTTGGTGATGTGACTTAGAGTTGCGTCGCGGTGCATATCGGCGTAGGTGAATACGACAACCCCGCCGAAAGCCACGAACAGGCAAAGCAGCATTCCACTGAGTAACGTGCGCGGGTCGAAGGGGTAGCTCGACACCGCTATGCACAGTGCGATGAACATGTAAACGCCACCCAATACGATGGTGCGGATGCGCCCGAGCAGGTTCTGCGCGTATCCCATATAAGTGAGGCAAACCAGTTCCTCAGCATTGCGGATCAGCTCATTCTTAGAGGGAGGCGCCCCTTTGCGATCTTCCTCGCGCCCATCCTCAGGATCAACCTGGATCAGGGAATGCTTCTCCACCCTTGTGGCGGGAACGAGAAGTTCGCTCAGGACAATGCCGGTCGTCTCCGCAACCTGCTTCTGGAAGTCCTGGAACTTCTGCAGATCGGCTGCGTCCGTTTTGCAGTAATTCTTGGAATACCATTCGGCGAACCTGAATCCCTCGGCCCGGCTCAGGTTGACGGACTTCTTGCAGGTTTCGACGCCGGCAAAGGCCGCTTTTTTTTCTTCTGAGTTGGGCTCTTTGAATGCCGACAAGGAGTTGTAGAGGTGAGTCAGGCATTCCAGCTGGCGCGAAAGTAGCTTATACCGTACGTCGAGCACGTTCCCGCTCATCTTCCACACGCTGCCCCACGAAAATCCGTGGAGCGCCGAGAGCGTACGCCGCAGCGCCATGCGATCTAGGAATACCAGCAATTGACGCACGCTGCTCCAGGTTCGCCAAATCTGCCACGCCTCCGTCAGAAGGAAACTGCAATAGAAGGCAAGGAAGAAGCAAAAGACTAATGTGTAGCGGGTTCCTCGGGTTGAGCCCAGACTCCGGACCGGGACACCGTTTGCCAATCCAAACATCAGCGTCACCAGCACTAGGAAGAGACTCACGATCGCGATCACGTTGTCCCACGAGAGCGGCGTGGCGATGCGTTCTGCTTGAAGGGCGACGTTCTCGTGACTGAACATCGAAAGCTTCAATTCCTTTCCAGGATTCCCCGGCTGTGCTGTCACCTTGACTCCAAGATTCTCCATCGGCGGAAGACAAGGACGATCGGGCCCAAACAGGGCCAGGCCGTGCAGCGCGTACCAGAACCACATATACAGACCCGCGGTCAATGCGAGGAAAGGGATAACAGGAGACACGCCACTTAAGAGATGCATGGAGCGCCAATAGACGAAAGTCCGGTTCGCCAGTACCAGCACCCGTTCCAGCGGCACAACCCACACTCCGAAGAACGCGGCCGTGAATAGGACGAACAACGACAGCGAGACGAGAACGTGGAAGTTCGCCTTGGGTGCAGTGAGCACGTTCCCATTGAGCTTCCTGGTCGCAAGAATGTTCGCAGCCACCGCTGCTCCGGTTACGGCCCACACGAACACAATCGCAGCCCAGACTTCCCAGGCGTGAGCAGGAGGTCCTGGCGCCGTCGAGAAGATCCCGCAACCCCATCCCAGGAAGAGGACCATCAGGGCGATGAGAGAACTGCCAATCAACACAAGCCCGGTATGTCGACGGCCAGCAGTGGCAAAGTGGGCGCGAAACGCGGGCTTGGCCGTGAATGATGGAAAACAGCAACACAGAAACTGAAATATCGCCAGGCAGCAGAGTCCAATCAAAGAAATCTTTGTGGTTCGGCCTGTCCAACTCTGGTGCCCATCTGGACCGGGAGGCACCTGGTTGGTTCCGGTAGCCTTCGGGTCGAGGGTGTGCTCGTTGAGTGCCGCCAGTGGCCAAGTACCATTTTTTGTGATGACAGACAACCACGTCGCCGGTTTGCAATTCCAGCCCGCGGAGGGTGGTTCACAGGCTTTGTCCTCGGTCCAGAAGGGCGGAGCGTAATCGGGCAGCGGAGCGTACGACGGGGACGTGACCTCACAACGCAGAGCTGGAACGAAGACGTCCGTGTGGAGAGAGTCTTTGTGGACAAATTCGCAGTTGAGATCCGGTTTCCGGTTGTTCGCACGCGCCAAGCTCTGCGCCAGCAGCCGCGATGCAATGTAAGTTCCTTCAGTGAAGTTCTCCGGGAACACCCGGTGGGAATGTACGTCGTAAGGCGGAAGCGCGGTCCACTCTCGTGCCCAGGAAAACAATGGATAGGTTGACAGAGTCATGACCCCAGTGAGGGCCATGGCGTCCTGACCTCTTTGAAAAAGAAGATCTGAATTGAGGACCACGATACGGGCCTCGGGATAGTCGCGACGAAGGAAATTAGCCAGGAACAGCGGGTCCAAAGTGCTACTGCTCCGGACCAGCACATACTTCGCCCGGTGCGTTCTTAGAACATCAACGATGCCGAGCAGCTGTGCTTCCTGGGAAAGTGGGGTTTGATTGCCTGCGTAGGTACGTACGGTATCGTGCTGCTGCCCCGCAGGATCGACCAGGTCCGTAGGCAGGCTCTTGCGCTGGACGTTGTCCTGATTCAGTTGCCCAGAGCCCGAACTGAACATGGACTGGGTCTGGTACGCCGCTCGCAAAGTTGAGATATCACGGGAATAGTAAATCTTAGTCGCACCTGGACAAGTCTCTGTTGAATACAGCGCGTTAAAATTTTCCTGGGCTACGATGTGACCGTAGGCGGTTTCATCTTCGGAGAGAATCGCCAGGTTATCCAGATCCTGGCCGCCGAAGTACCCACACACGCGATCAAGGGCTGTGGTGTCATCCTGAACGAAACTGCGAAAGAGAATGCCTTTCGTCTGGGCGAAATCCTCGGCGTCTGTCCGGCTGGAAGCGCTGCCGGAATAGACCGAGAACCCTATTCCACCGTTAAGGCTGCTCAGGCCTTCGGTCTTAGCGAGCAATACCGCCAAAGAAGGAAATGAGCCCGAAAATGTCGGGCCGAGAATGGCGACCGAAGTGCGCTTATCGCTGGGCTGCTGCAAGGCATTGATCCATGCCACAGCATTTTCGAACTGCGAACGGTGGATTCCGCGGGTGGACTCCTCCCCGACAATGAATACTACCAATGCCGCTTGGTACGGATTGTTGCCAGCCACAATTGCCGAATGGCTATTCCGGCGGAATAGCAGGATTCCTGGCTGGTCTTCACGTTTCTCCTTGCGATCGTCGGCATCGTCTTGATCTTTCAAATTAGCAAAAGATGCCTCTTCGGTGTCCCAGGGCAGCCACGAAGAATCGTAATCGTAGCCCTCATCCTGCGCGGCCTGTTGAATGGCCTCAACCAGGCGATCGAAAGAGAGCGAGAAATGGGTGTGCAGCGGGTCCGGCAACGTGGCAATGATGAAGTCAGTCTTAAAGCTGGAGTCGAGCGGAGTAGGGGACGGTTTTTCCGCGTAGCACGCGGGTGGCCCCGTAATCTTCTCGTGCAGGAAGAAGTGCTCGAGTAGTGGGATGGACTCGGCACACTCAGGCAGCGTACCGTTTTCCGGCACGCCTTTCTTTGGAACCTTGGACCGAACGATGGTTTGTCCTCTTTGACGCTCAGCGGAAGGACTGCCGCCGGGCTTAACGCCTGGTTGCGAAGAAATCCCTACGGCGGCCACGATTGCAAATGCGGCCGCGGTTCCCCAGCCTAATTCTTGTTTCATGGCGTGATCTCAATCCAGGGGGAAGGGACAACGCGCCGACACAACCAGCCCACAGAACGGCACCAGTTAACACGCCCCAATGCCTGGCCGCCTAGAAAGCGAGATGTTGTTCGGAATTCGTAACACACCATCCCGAACGCATGCCATAAATGGTGCGCCCAGGATGCGGATCCTGTCGCCTCCGACAAGGCTACCCTGAACTAATAGTGATTCATGACGACAAATCATTACTTGTTGACAGCGGAAACTAGCCAGCCTATTGTTATCAGTTCCGCATTCGTGCTGAACAAGCCGTAGTCTCATGCAGAGTGGCTGAGGGTAACGGGCCCGCAGAAGCCACGACAACCGGATCAGGAAACAGCCTGATCAATAGGTGCCAATTCCCGCCCGGTTTGCGGGGGACATGAGATCTTCGGTGAGCATGCGCCTCATCCCCACAATCCCGGATGAGGCCTTCGTGTTTTTAGGGCGCGCAGAGCCTGCCGAATGGGCCTAGCGCAGCCAGGCTGGAGTTGGTATGAGTTCACGCATCTATTTCGATCATTCCGCCACAACGCCGCTCGATCCGCGCGTGCTCGAGGCCATGGGGCCATTTCTCAGCGGCGCGCAAGGTAATCCATCGAGTCTGCATCAAGAAGGACGCGTGGCACGCGCGGCGGTCGACAAATCGCGGGTACAGGTCGCCGAGTTAGTCGGAGCTGAACCGGGAGAAATCATCTTCACGGCGAGCGGCACCGAAGCCGATAACCTCGCTCTGATTGGCGCCGTTCGCGCCAGCGGCAAGCCCGGACACGTCGTTGCGAGTGCGATCGAGCATGCCGCAATTCTTGAGGCCTGCAAATTCCTCGCCAGCGGCGGCACGAAGATCACGCATCTGCCGGTAGATCGCGATGGCTTGGTACGTCCCGACGGATTGCTGCGCGCGCTGCAATCTAAAGTCACCGTCGTGTCCGTGATGGCTGCGAACAATGTCGTCGGAACGATCCAACCGATCGAAGAATTAGCGCACCTCACCAAGTTACACGACGTCTTGTTTCACACTGACGCAGTGCAGGCCGGCGGCAAGATTCCGCTCGACGTGAATCGCCTGCATGCGGATCTGCTGTCGCTGTCTGCCCATAAGCTGCATGGCCCTAAAGGCGTGGGAGCCCTCTATGTCCGCAAGGGGACGGAACTCGCGCCGATCATCTTCGGAGGCGGCCAGGAGCGCGGCCTGCGCTCGGCAACCGAGAACGTCGCCGGCATTGTGGGATTCGGCGCAGCGGCAGAGATCGCGCGAAAAGAATTGGACCAGGAAGCCAAGCGCCTCGCCGGATTCCGCGAATACATCGCGACGGAAGTCTTGCGGAACTTTCCAAATGCGTATTTATTGGGCCATCCCACCGAGCGATTGCCCGGCCACTTGAGTTTCGGATTCCGCGGGCAGGAAAGGGAGGTCGGGAAGTTGCTCGAGGCTCTCGATCAAGCTGGAGTAGCAGTGTCGGCAGGCAGCGCTTGCAGCGCGAATCACTCTGGGGAGCCCTCAAGCGTTCTACTGGCAATGGGCTACGACGCCGAAAGCGCCCGTGGCCTGATCCGCGTGAGCTTGGGACGGTTCAACACACAGCAGGAGGTCGACTGCTTCCTCCATGTATTATCGAACGCAGTCTCCGCGCTTCCCGGCACTGCAGTGCGCGCGAGCCTTCCTCGGCTTGCGAATCCTGCAGAGGCAGCATTCGCCTGAGTAAGTTGCGGGCTGCGCTTCGCTATGAGTGAGGATTCCGCCGATCGAATTGTCCGCTTCTACCGCGAGGCCGACGAAGCCTCACGCCTCGGCACCGGATGGTTTCAACTCGAGCATGCACGCACGCAGGAGGTGATCCTGCGCTATCTGCCTCCCGCTCCCGGCACGATCATTGACGCAGGCGGAGGCTCCGGGGTGTACGCGTGCTGGCTCGCAGCCCGCGGATATCAAGTCCACTTGATCGATCCCGTGCCGAAACATGTGGAGAGGGCGCGTGCTGCGTCGTGCGAGCAACCGGATCCCCCGCTCGCATCTGCCGAGATTGGTGATGCCCGCCACCTGCCGCATGCCGATCATTCGGCCGATGCTGTGCTCTTTCTCGGACCTCTCTATCATCTGGTCGAAAGGGAAGATCGCATCGCCTGCCTGCGCGAGGCGTACCGCGTGCTGCGGCCGGGAGGGCTGGTTTGGGGCGTAGGCATCAGCCACTTCGCGTCCTTGCTTGACTCGCTGGCTCACGGATTTTTCGACGATCCGCAATTTGCGCCTATCCTCGACCGCGACCTCGAGGATGGACAGCATCGCAATCCCACAGGGAACCCGCTGTATTTTACTGACGCTTTCTTTCACCGGCCGGGTGAACTGGCGCGCGAAGTTCAGGCTGCTGGATTTCAAATCTTGGAGGTGTTGCCCATCGAAGGCCCGGGCTGGTTGGCTCGCGATTTCCATCGTCTCTGGGCCGATCCGATCCAGCGCGAGCGGTTGCTGACGGCAGTCCGAGAATTGGAGCGCGAACCGTCCGTCCTCGGCGCCAGTTCACACATCATGGCGATAGGGCTGAAGCGGAGCTAGTTTGTGTAGGGGCGGACGCCTCGTCCGCCCCGCGAGCGCGAGCGTGCGTGCGACACCTCGACCTGGTTAGCGATGTTTAAGCCCGCCAACCGCCAACATTGCGCTACACGCGCAACCCCGGACGAGGCGTCCGGGGCTACACGAGATATGTCCTCACGCGACGGCGGCGTGCTGATAAATCAGCCTGTCAACTGTCGGATTGACGAGCCGTGCCATATCCTCCCAGTTCATTCGGACCAGTTCGCGGTGTGTGCCGGCGGTGAAGGTAATCTCTTCGTGCTCCGCCAAGCTGGCGTCGGCATACACCGACATGTCGTAGAGATTGCCGAAGGGAGGCATCGCTCCGGTTTCGCAATCCGGAAACGCGTCTTTGAACTCCAACTCCGACGCGATCTCCACGGTCTGTGCCCCGGTCAGCATTCGTAACCGGTCTAGGTCTACGTGGAATGAAGCTGGGATGACCGCCATCGCCAGGATGCCATCGATCTTGACGATCACGGTTTTCGCCAGCTTCTTGCCGGAAACGTGCGCCAGGGCGGCAACGCCCTGTGCCGTATATGCGAGGGAATGGGAAATCACGAGATATTTCACGTTGTGGGAATCGAGAAAATCACGAAGCTTGGATAGCGTCATACGACCTCCTCTGCGGCGGCGAGTTTGAAGGACCTGTTGGGCGGCTCTTTGGTTTCGACTGTAGTCCGGCCCGATCCTGTTGGCGGTGACCCCAATCACTGACGTTTTCCGCTGAAGCTCGAGAGGCGACTCAGCTCGGAAGTGATCTCAATCACGGCGGGGAGAAGAAGCAGGGAAGAGAATGAACTTCAGAACCGCAGTTGACTATTCGATTTAAAACGGCTCGCTTTGACCCTGCCCACTCGTGACGCGAGAGCCGAGCGAACCTCTTCCTTAGAAGACACCCCAAGGAGGCAGGTATGACATCCAAAAAACCATCCACTCCGCCAGCAGAAGCTCCAGCGATCACGTTGCAGCCCTGTGCTCTTGAAACCCTGCAGTGGGAGATGCAGCAGGTGCAACTGGCGGTAGCTCGCCGAGCTTATGAACTCTTCGAAGCGCGCAATCGCGAACACGGCCATGACTGGGAAGACTGGTTTCAGGCGGAATCGGAGCTGTTGCGTCCGACCGCGATCGTCGTCTCCGACGCTGACGGACGCCTCGGCATTCGAGTGAATGTTCTCGGCTTCGAAGCCGACGAACTTCAGGTTGCCATTGAACCAAGGCGCATTACCGTATGCGGCAGAAAGAAACTCGGCCCGGCCGACAAAGGCGGAGGAGCAAACGCCAATTTTTATCCAGACCAACTCCTGCGGATCATCGACGTTGCGGCGGAGATCGATCCCAAAGGGGCGGTCGTGGAACTGAAGTCGGGAATCTTGAAATTCGAGTTGCCCAAGATCGCGGCACCGGCGCCGATTCCGGCCGCAGCGGCTTAAGCAGCCGAGTCTAGGCGGAGAAAACTGGAAGGAAGGATGGGTCTATGCGGATTCCTCAGATCGTTTTCGGCAGCGGACTCGTGGTCTTGCTCGTGCTCTTCTCAATCCCCCAGCGGCACCCGCTCCGCTACAACCCCAGCACCGAGCAAATGGTGCGCGGCACCGTCACCGAGGTCCGGGAGTTTTACTGCCCCATTAGCGGCCACGAAGGGACGCACCTGATGCTGGCAACCAAGAACGGAATCGTCGAGGTACACGTCGCACCAGTAAACTTCCTCGTCACCCAGAGATGGGATTTCTCTCGTGGAGACCAGGTGGAGGTTTCCGGTTCCAGGATTCTGTTCCACGGACACAACGCCCTGATCGCGCGTACGATCCTGCGCAACGATCGGACGATCGCCCTGCGAGATGCCGGCGGAAAGCCAATGTGGCTGGACTAGCCTGCCTCGGGTGAAGCGCTAGCCGAAGAGAACGGCGCCCGCGCGACTCGCCGGACTAGTACTTCACGATTGCGGTAAATGATTTCGGATCGAGCGATGCTCCGCCCACCAGCGCTCCATCAATTTCTTCCTGCGCCATGAGCGAAGATACGTTATCCGGCTTGACCGAACCGCCATACAGAATCCGCAATTGATTGGCGAAGTCTTCGCCGAAAATCTCGGTGGCTTCCTTACGGATGACCGCATGCGCTTCGGCTGCAATCTCCGGAGTCGCGGTCTTGCCCGTGCCGATGGCCCACACCGGCTCATAGGCGACGACCAATTTGGCCGCCTTCTTCGCCGAAATGGCGTGGAAGGCGCGGACGCACTGACGGCGCAGGATATCGTCGGTCATGCCCGCTTCACGTTCTTCGAGCACCTCGCCCACGCAGCAGATGGGAGTGAATCCCGCTTCCAGCGCGGTTTTCAGACGCAGATTCACCGTGTCATCGGTTTCGCCGAAATATTGCCGCCGCTCCGAGTGCCCGATGATGACGTTATTGACTCCCCATGCCAGCAACTGGCCAACCGAGGTCTCACCCGTAAAGGCGCCTTCTTCCTTCCAGTGCACGTTCTGCGCGCCGATCGCCACGTTCGATCCCTTGGCCGCGTCCAAAGCAGCGGGAATATTCAGGAAAGACGGGCAGACCACGATTTCGTCGCGCGTGTGTCCGGCAACGAGCGGAAGGAAGTCGCGGAAGAAGTCGCGAGACTGGTCAGGAGTCTTGTACATCTTCCAGTTGGCAGCCATTACTTTTTTTCTCATGAGTTCGCCTTTTCGATTTGGAATGAATGTTGGGTTGCCTGGAGCTTTTCAGCGGCACGTTCGAACTGCCGTCGAATGGCTACGTTGAAAAGAACAAAGCGGCACAAGGTCACGTTTTTTGCAGATCTTAGCGCAGCCACGGTTGAGTAAAGCGCGATCGGGGCCGCTTCGTGTGGAGGATATCCGAAAGCGCCCGTGGAGATTGCAGGAAAGGAGAGGGAGCGAAGATTGTGTTCGTCGGCAAGCTTGACGGACTCCCGATGGCAACTCGCCAACGTCTCGGCCTCGCTGGGGCCACCGCCACAATAGACCGGGCCGACCGTGTGAATCACGTACTTTGCTGCGAGTCGACCGCCGGTAGTGATCACCGCCTGCCCTTCCGAAAGTTCCCGGATTCTACTCACGATCTTGCGGCATTCTTCAAGGATTGCAGGTCCTCCAGCGCGATGAATTGCCCCGTCAACGCCGCCTCCGCCGAGCAGGGAAGAGTTCGCCGCATTCACGATCGCGTCGGTCGTTTCTTTGGTGATGTCGGCCGGCCCGTCGATCTCGACGATTTTGTCTGCTCCGATCAAAATCCGCATGAAAGACCTTGGCCGAACGATCCGGCCTCTGGCTCTATCTACGTTCTTCGTTCTTCCGCGCTTGCCCGCTCAACAGTGTTGTCATCCTAAGGTCGCGCCTTTTGCGACCGAAGGACCTATGCAATTCGCCGGCAGCATCGATGCTGTCGGCAATGTGCATAGGTCCTTCGCTTCGCTCAGGATGACAACGGGTCCGTAAGTTTCCTACTTCTTTTCCGTCAACGCCTCCACGCCCGGCAGTTTCTGACCTTCCAGGAACTCCAACGAGGCGCCACCGCCGGTGGAGATGTGCGTGATCTTGTCCGCGACGTTCGCCGCCTTCACGGCTGCGACCGAATCGCCGCCGCCGACGATCGAGATCGCGCCCCCGTTGTCTGCGACCGCGTGCGCGATCTTGAACGTGCCCTTGGAGAATCCGGGCACTTCGAATACACCCATGGGACCGTTCCATACGATCGTCCGCGCGTCGGAAATTTCTTCCGAGAACAGTTCAATCGTCTTCGGCCCGATGTCGAGCGCCATCTTGTCGGCAGGAATTGGCTGGCCTTCGCCGATCTGCTGCACAACGGCATTCGCCTCCGGTTTCATCGCGACCACGTGATCGACAGGCAGCAACAGCTTCACTTTGCGCTTCTTCGCCTCTTCCAGCAGGCTCTTGGCGAGGTCTACTTTGTCTGCTTCGAGCAGTGACTTGCCGATTTCCTGGCCCTGCGCCTTGAGGAATGTGTACGCCATGCCGCCGCCGATGATCAGCACATTCACCTTGGTCAGAAGATTCTTGATGACTCCGATCTTGTCGCTGACTTTCGCACCGCCGAGAATCGCCACAAAGGGTGCTTCCGGATGCTCCAACGCCTTGCCGAGATATTTCAATTCCTTCTCCATAAGCAGGCCGGCGGCGCACTGCTTCATGAACTTGGTGATGCCTTCGGTGGAAGCATGCGCGCGGTGCGCCGAGCCGAAAGCGTCATTCACGTAGTACTCGGCAAGATTCGCCAATTGCCGCGCGAACTTCGGATCGTTGGCTTCCTCCTCCGCGTGGAAACGGAGATTCTCCAGTAAAAGCGTCTGTCCCTTTTCCAGTTGCGTAGCGACTTCTTCCGCTTCGGGTCCAACGCACTCGGGGCAGAAGCCGACGTTTTCACCCCGGGCCAGTTCCTTGTCGAGCAGCATACGCAGCCGCTCTGCCACGGTTTTCAGGCTCATCTTGGGATTCGGCTTGCCTTTCGGGCGGCCCAGGTGCGACGCAAGAATCAACCGCGCGCCATGCCGCAGCGCGAACTCGATGGTGGGAAGGGTCTCGCGGATGCGGGTATCGTCCATGACGCGGCCGTCTTCGAGCGGTACGTTGAAGTCGACGCGCATGAACACACGATTGCCATTCAGCGGGAGATCACGAATCGAAAGCTTGGACATGGCTGGTCCTCTAACTTGATATCACGATCGGGTGGCCCACCCTTTCGCGCGCTTTGCGAAAGAGTGGGATGCCGGAATGCAGTAGTTCGTTACAGGCCCTTGCTGGCGATGTAGTCGATCAGGTCGCGCACGCGGCAGGAGTATCCCCACTCGTTGTCGTACCAGGAGATCACCTTCACGCAATTGCCGCCGACCACCATCGTACAGGGCGCATCGACGATTGAGGAGCGCGAGTCGCCCTTGTAGTCGGACGACACCAACTCATGTTCTTCGTAGCCGAGATATCCCTTCAATGGACCCGATTCGGATGCTTTCTTCAGTGCCGCATTGACTTCTTCCTTGGTCGTCTTCTTCTCCACCCATACCACAAAGTCGACCACGGAAACGTTGGGCGTCGGCACGCGCATCGAGAATCCATCGATCTTGCCGCCGAGCTCCGGAATCACCAGCTTCAGCGCCTTGGCTGCTCCGGTTGAAGTCGGAATCATGTTGAGTGCAGCGGCCCGGGCGCGCCGCAGATCTTTGTGCGGGAAATCGAGAATTACCTGGTCATTGGTGTAGGAATGAATTGTCGTCATCGTGCCGCTGACGATCTTGAACTCATCCTGAATCACCTTCGCTACAGGGGCCAGGCAGTTCGTAGTGCACGAGGCGTTCGAAATGATGTTGTGCTTCCCTGGGTCGTACTTCTCGTGATTGACGCCCAGCACGACGGTGACATCCTCATTCTTCGCCGGGGCAGAGATAATGACCTTCTTCACCGGCCCGCGCAGATGCTTCTTGGCCTCATTAGCATCGGTGAAGCGTCCCGTCGATTCGATCACGACCTGAGCGCCAACCGACTCCCAGGGCAGCGCTGCCGGATCCTTCTCTTTAAATACCTTGATGGTCTTGCCATCCACCGTGATGCTGTCCGTTCCGGCCGAGACCTGATTCGGCAGGTTTCCCAGCACCGAGTCGTACTTGAGCAAGTGAGCCAGCGTCTTGGGCTCAGTCAAATCGTTGACTGCGACAAACTCCAGGTTCGGATCCTTGAGCGAAGCCCGCAGCACGTTGCGACCAATGCGTCCGAAACCGTTAATTCCAACCTTAATTGCCATGTTTCCTCCGTAGATTTATGAGGGCGCGAACAGAATTTGTTTCCGATGGATTGGTAAACCAATGATGGTAACAGGGAAGTGGAATCGACGTAAACGTTCACGCCATTACTTTTGTAGTGGCGGGATTCCCGACCACGGAAGCAAGTGTGCGCAGGATCTCAGAAGAGTCGGACAAACTTGGGCTGCCGGGTCCTTGTGCGCTAACGCCTTGGTTCGTCAACCCTCTGGGAACCACATTTGGGGATATCAGAAAGCGGTCTGACGTTTGGCTTTAGCTTGGTTCCGGAATGTTAATCTCCTGCGGATGCCGTTAAGGCTGAGTCTGGGGAGGGGCCGGCGGCTTCTGCCGATTTGTGCCAAAACGCGCCAATGCCGTCGATATTTTGGATCGGATCCTCGATGCCTCGGCTCTTCCGGAACTCCATCACTGCCTGCTTACACGCAGCCACCGCTCCAAAATCATCGATAATAACGAATCCCCCGCGAGAGACTTTATCGTACAAATTCGTCAGGCCATCCATTGTCGATTCATACATGTCGCCGTCGAGCCGCAGGACCGCCAATCTCTTGATGTCAGCCTGTGGCAGCGTCTCTGAAAACCATCCTTTAAGGAATACGACCTGGTCATCGAGCAAATCATACTTGGAGAAATTGGACTTTACCTCCTCCAACGAGATCGCCAACTCTGAGAAGGAGTGATGCTTGTCCTGGGCGTCAGCTGGATATTTCGGATCAGGCATAGGCAGGCCGCAGAAAGAATCCGCAACCCACACGCGACGATCCGTCACACCATAAGCCTTCATGACCGCCCGTGCCATAATGCAGGCTCCGCCTCTCCATACTCCCGTCTCAATAAAATCTCCGGGGATGTTGTTCACAATTACGTGTTCCATGATTTGCCGAAGGTTCAACATCCGCCGGTTCCCAATCATGCTGTGCGCCTTCGATGGCCAGTCCCTACCCAGCTCCCTTAGCTGGCCGTCGAAAACCTTGGGCGACCAAAAGCCCTGGTTCGGATCCTCGTAGATGGTGTTGATGATGCACTTTTGCACCAAATCCAGATATAACTTGCGCACTGCGGCGAGACTGTCCATGTTTTGTCCCTAGGTGGATAGTGTTGGAGCCCTCCGGCGACACTTGCAATTCCGATTCCTCATCCGGTTCTAATTCTGCACGAACTCCTGGCAACACTGCCGGTTGAGATTTGGACCTTTCGTCAAGGAAAAGCAAGGGAAGCCACTATGTCGTACCCCTTCCATTAGGTGGCTAGACGCGCAAAACCCCCATCGTGGTAGGCGAACAGACGGCGCAAGCTTGTGCTATCGCCTGGTTTCAACAGTCATGCCCTTCCCAGCGTAGAATGATGCCCGATCATGCGCTATCAACTGCGGTGGCTGCTTCCAGTCGCGGAAATTTTGGTATGTCTTGTAGCGCTGTGGCCAGCAAGAGGTCATTTTCTGGTTGGCCTGATGCTAGCGAAGTTGTTGCGCGCCCCAGCACAGCAGGGAACCGGTCAAGTCTCAGAGCCGCAGCGTGTAATTGATCTGCCAGAATTGACCCCAGAGAAACAGCGAGAAGTGGATGCTATATATGAAAAGGCGCTGCGGCGTATGAGGGTGCCGGTCGTGCTGAACTTCCCCGTTGCAGTTGCACAGGTGCCGTTCAGCCTCGTCACGAGACGGGAATGGGTTCCTCAAGGAATGCTTAAAGAGAGTTGGCGTGCCCTGATCTGGCCGTTGGTAGGGATAGTGTTTTGGTGGCTAACGGGAAGAGGAATTGAGGCTCTATCAGCCTCATTTCAGCGCACTATTCATCCGAGGCTCCACTGGATGGAAGTCACGTGGGCAGTTGTACTCGTCGTTGTCGGTATTGTGACGTTCATAGGTATTGTGACGAGCACTCCAGATGATCGGCGAGACAAAGACTTCATGGCGCTCATGTATGGTGGATTGCTCTGGGGAGTTCTTGCGGGATTGACCGTTACCGCCCGTTTCCGCCAGTGGCGAATCCGCAAGAGCAATTTAGCCGGGTCCGGTGGTTGACGCAAAATCTCGATTACGCTTAAACCCCCCGAATGAGAGCTATCCTTGTGATTTCAACAGCGACGGCCACTCTCCGGCTGCGTCCAAATAGCAGCCGGTGCATCTGAATAACCATCCGGCCTGAGTCATGTCGGAGGCAGCGGAGGGTAACGATGGCAGACGCTTCCAGCCGACCACAAGTCAACGGAATCCTTGAAACCTCGCTCTACGTCGAGCGCCCGACCCAATCGGTCGAGTTCTATCGCCGCGTTTTCGGCTTTGAGCCGATTGACACCGATCAGAGAGAGGGCATCACCGATGAGACGCGACTGTGTGCGATGCGTGCCGGTGACCGCAGCGTACTCCTACTGTTCAAGAAAGGCGCTACGGCAGACACCAACGCAACTGGCGCGATCCACGTCGCCTTCGGCATTTCCCGGTCGGAACTACCAGCATGGGAGGCATGGCTGACGCAGCAGGGGATTACGATTGAGCTAAGGAAGACTTGGAAATATGGCGGAGAGGCGCTTTACTTCCGCGACCCTGACGGCCATTTGTTGGAAGTGGTCACACCGGGTGTATGGAGCATCTTTTGAAGTGCTCCCTCGGATAATTGATGAAACAGTGCGCTTCGACAATTGACCATCGGCCCCGTAAGAATGCTGCTGGACGCGCTTTGAAAAGCGCTGCCCGCGTGATGTCCGTGGGGCACACTTGTGTCTGCCTGAACACGGCGAGATTCCCAGAAGCTCTCTGATATCAAGGTCGAAGCTCAGGCTGCTTTCAAAAACGGAGGCGGAATTTCGCGTCCGCGGGCCTCATCGGCGGAAGGTGAGGCAATTTGAAGGAATCGCCGGTAAGCTTGGTCTCCTAGTGCGGTCATACCTATCCAACCTCAGCGGTTGAGCCCGTGCTTGCCGATTCCAGTTCTATCGTTTCGGGCGCACCGAAAGTACGACGTCAAAATGGTCACCGCTATTCGTGACATTGAGACCCACGAGCGAGGTTACCTTCTTGCTCGAGAAATATGCAACGTACATATTCATGCGGCTTCCTTGCCACTCGGGCAAAGAAGCCCGCGTCAAATCGATCAGATCCTCGAATTTGTTCGCAGCCTTAACCTCCGAGTCGGTGCGATAGAGGACGCACTCAATCACTGGTTCCCGGGGGTAGCCTGAACCGCGGCAACTTGCCGCACCCGGGAGGCTTACGGACGGGGTCCAATCCACCCACTCTTTTGCGCCCAGCGTTTGGAATCCGGACGGAGCTTCGGAAATGTACCGGAGCAGTGTCTTGCGAAACGAGTCCGGGAACGAGCTTTCTGGCGCCGGCTGGGAATTTCCCGCCGCAGGGCTCGTGGTCGATTGAGCAGGCGGGTCGGTCGTGACCGGTTCCGGCTTATGCGTTTCGACGGCGGGCTTGAGATCCACCGGAACAGGCCGATGGACGAACGTGGCCCAGGTGAGGAGGCCGGCGATGGCGGCGGCTCCCGCCCCGGCCAAAAGGTACAAACGGCGGGACCGGACATGGGCCACAGGCACGGGGATGGTCTTAGGGTTCTCTTTCGCGTCTCCGATCGCCAACAAGAGGTCCTTTAACCGTTCGTCGTAGGCGGTCCGGAAATCGACATACTCGAGCCGATTCAACCGGTACGGTATCTCGCAATCCCGATACAGGACCGGAATAATCGATTTTTTCTTCGAGAGAGCATACCCAATCTCGTCGAGCACGTTCTGGGAAGAGACCGATTGGGGCGAGAGCACGACCAGCATCCGTCCGCACTCGGAAAGTCCGCGCTCGATCGCCTGGTCCCACTCCTCACCGGGATGAATATCGAGTTGGTCCAGCCAAATCGATGCCCCGGCGGCGCGCAAGTCTTGGCACAGCCGCAAGACAAAGTCCGTATCCGCGCGCGAGTAGCTGACAAACGCTTTCGCTGGGTCTGCCATGGTGCCTTTTGCCAGTACAGTCTTTGGCAAACGCGCTAGAACAGTGCTGTTTCGCCACCCACCCCTTTGGGGCCGGCTCAAGCCACCCACGGCCGGACCCTGCTTGCCTTTTCTCACCAGGTGCTTCGCGCTCAAATCATCTGGCTACGGAGAAGACGGCGTTGACAGGTTTCTAACCTGGAATCTCCTTTTTGGCTTGAAAGACGGCACCGACTATACACCTTTCTTGCCCGCTCACGTAGTGTTAATGGGTAAGACTTCGGCCCTAGGGACGCTAGAGTCCACCTAGGTAAGCCATCATGGGCCGGGATGCTCGCTTGCCTCGTTCTTCGTTGCCTGAATGTTCCCACCCCTTCATCCCAAAAAACGAGCCCTCCAGCGTGACTGTGCAAAATTCTCATTACGCTCATCGTCTTGGCTCCGAGCGTTGCCTTCGCAAATCTTTCTGTGATTCCAATCACAAACTCCCGCGACGCTTGTCACTGTCCGCAAACCATTGCCGCCCTCTAATAGATAAGCAAAGACCACGGTGCCGAGCGGCACCATTCTTTGCCGATTCCCCGAACATCGAGGGTGACCATGGTCAATGATGACGTCGTAAAGTGCCCGCTGTGCGGCGGGTTCACCCATATTGAGAGGCCGGATTTACTGGCCGCGCTGAAAGAGCCTCGCATTCGCGAGCAGATCGAGAATTACATCACCGAACTGCTGAAATCTCCGGTCGACGAGTTGAGCAGCGTGGGCGCCACCAAGGCCGGACGCGATTTCCAGAAAGATGTTCATAGCTGGAATCCGTGCGTGCCCATGTGGCGGCGGAGCCCGAAGGAGTAGGTTCCAGGGTCTCGAAGGTTTCAAGGTCAAGCGCCCTGCAACTTTGAAACCCGACCGTTTAAAGCTCTGCCAGAAAGGTTACTTATGACGTCCAAGAAGATACTCATTCTCGGTGCCGCGGGTAGAGACTTTCACAACTTCAACGTCGTATTCCGCGGGAAGGCCGAGTACAACGTTGTGGGATTCACCGCCACCCAGATTCCCGGCATCGCGAACCGCCGCTATCCCTCTGAATTGGCAGGCTCGCTCTATCCTGCGGGCATTCCCATCTTCGAAGAGAATGACCTCGAGCACCTGATTCAGGAGCATGAGATCGACGCGGTGGTTTTATCCTACAGCGACATCTCCCACCAGAACGTGATGCATCTGGCCTCGCGCGTAGTGGCTACCGGAGCGGACTTCTGGCTGCTGAGTTCTCAGCGTACCCAAATCAAAGCCAGCGTACCGGTGATCTCGGTCTGCGCGGTGCGCACCGGATGCGGTAAGAGTCCCGTGGGCCGTTTCGTGGCTTCTGAGTTGCGCCTTCAGGGCTGCAAACCGGTTGTCGTTCGACATCCCATGCCCTACGGCGACCTGACTACCCAGACCGTGCAGCGCTTCGGCACGATCGAGGATATGGACAAGCACCAGTGCACCATCGAAGAGCGGGAGGAATACGAACCTCATCTGCGAGAAGGCACAGTCGTGTTTGCGGGCGTCGATTACGGCCGCATCCTGTGGCAAGCCGAGAAAGAAGCGGATGTCATCCTTTGGGATGGCGGGAACAACGACACGCCATTTTACGCTTCCGACCTTGAGATCGTCGTGGTCGACCCGCTCCGTCCCGGCCACGAGTTGTCCTACTATCCCGGAGAAGTAAACCTTCGCCGCGCCGATGTCGTAGTCGTCAATAAAGTCGATACCGCCGCGCCACACGACGTCGAAACTGTGCGCCGGAACATTCGTGCCGCCAATCCAAGAGCCAGGATTGTCGAGACCGCTTGCCGCGTCGCCGTTTCGGAGCCGGAGTTGATCAAGGGCCGCCGCGTCCTGGTGGTCGAAGACGGTCCAACCCTCACACACGGCGAGATGCCTTATGGAGCCGGCGTCGTGGCGGCCCGGCAGTGCGGAGCGGCTGAACTGGTCGATCCGCGGCCGTTTGCCGTGGGCTCGATCCGCTGGACGTACGAGCACTTCCCGCACCTGACCAGCCTGCTGCCAGCGATGGGCTACAGCGACATGCAGCGTCACGAACTGGAAGAAACCATCAATCGCGTGCCTTGCGACCTGGTACTGGTGGCGACTCCCATTGATCTCGGACACCTGATCAAGCTGAACAAGCCCAGCCTGCGCGTGACCTACGAAGTCGAGGATCTGACGCATCCCGGGCTGGCCGAGATTCTTCGCGAATTCGCCCGGAGCCGGGCAGGAGTGGGGGCCTAGGCAACGAACCTACACGCACCATTTCCGGTGACCGCAATCACTGCCCAAAACGCGGTACACGCATATACCCACAGGTATGGATTCTTTCTAGCGGCGGCTCTCCCTGCCGCAAGGAGGTGTACCATGCCTACCCTGTCACCGGTTTCTCGCCTTTCTCTGAAAAACATTCTGGTTCCAACCGATTTCTCTCCCGCCTCACGAGCCGCACTGCCATTCGCTGAGTGTCTGGCACGAACCTATGGGTCCACCATTCTGGTTGCCCATGCCATTGCGCCAGAGCCGCATCTTCCGGTCGTCATGGATCGTATTCCGGAAGAGGAGGAAGCTGTCTGGAAGGACGCGTGCCAGAGGCTGAATACATTCACCCGCGACCCGGGCCTCACCGCCATGCCGTGGAAGATTCTGCTCGATCGGGGCGACGTCGCCAACGTGATCCCGGAAATGATCTCCCAGCACGCAGTAGATCTGGTAGTGCTCGGGACGCACGGCCACCGCGGAGTCAGCAAGATCATTCTCGGTTCTGAAGCAGAGAAGATTTATCGCATCGCGACCTGTCCGGTCCTGGTGGTGGGGCCGAAGGTGCGACTCCCCGAGTGGAAGTTGCGCCAGATCCTCTGCCCCGTGGATCTCGTCGAAGATCCGGGCCTGGTGCTGCATTACGCGCTCTCGTTGGCCGAGGAGCACCAATCGGAACTGATTGTCCTCAAAGCCATTCCGATGGTTCCGTGGCAATACCGCGAGGAGACGGAAGAGCGCGCTCGCCGCGAGTTGGAGAGTCTGATTCCGGAGCAAGCCAAGGACTGGTGTAGTCCGGAATACGTCATCCGTTGGGACAACCCGGCGGAGTCGATTTTGCACGAGGCGCGGACACGCGATGTAGACCTGATCGTTATGAGCGTGCACAAGTCGCGCGCCACGGCATGGGCGCATCTGCCCTGGCCGGTCGCGTCCGAGGTGGTCAGCCGGGCCCCGTGTCCGGTGCTGACTGTACGAATTTAGAAACAGGCGCCACGACGCTGCTGCCCGGATACAAACAGCGCGGACGCGATTCATAGTACGGAGGCAGTCATGTTAATCAGCAAGCAGCAGGCCCTCGATTACCACAATGGACCGCGCCCGGGAAAGATTGAAATCACACCGACCAAACCGTGTCGAACCCAACGCGACCTGAGCCTGGCTTATACGCCGGGAGTAGCCGAGCCTTGTCTCGAGATCCAGAAGAATCCGCAGGACGCGTTCAAATACACCGGCCGCGGCAACCTGGTGGCGGTGCTCAGCAACGGAACGGCGGTGCTCGGGCTGGGAGATATCGGAGCGCTCGCCGGCAAGCCCGTCATGGAGGGCAAAGCGGTGCTCTTCAAACGCTTTGCCGATGTCGACGTCTTCGACATCGAAGTAAACAGTCACGATCCGGAAGAAATCATCAAGTTGTGCCAGTTGCTTGAGCCGACGTTTGGCGGAATCAACCTCGAGGACATCAAGGCACCCGATTGCTTCCACATCGAGGAGACCTTGCGCAAGACGATGAAGATTCCGGTCTTCCACGACGATCAGCACGGGACGGCCATTATCTCTGGCGCGGCGCTGATGAATGCGCTGGAAGTCGTTGGAAAAGACATCAACAAAGTGCGGGTGGTCTTCAATGGCGCCGGAGCCGCGGGCATTGCCTGCGCCGAACACTACGTTCGGCTGGGTGTGAAGCGCGAGAACATCATTCTTTGCGACACCAAGGGCGTGGTTTATCACGGCCGCAAGGAAGGCATGAACAAATACAAAGAGCGCTTCGCCCAGGACACGGAACTGCGGACGCTTGCCGAGGCGCTGGTCGGGGCCGACGTGTTTGCCGGTCTTTCCGTGAAGGGCGCGATCAATGGCGACATGGTGCGCTCGATGGCGGCGGACCCGATTGTCTTTGCGATGGCGAACCCCGATCCGGAAATCACCTACGAGGAAGCCAAGGCAAGCCGTCCGGACGTGATCATCGCCACGGGGCGTTCCGATTATCCCAACCAGGTCAACAATGTTCTGGGATTCCCCTTTATCTTCCGCGGAGCGCTCGACGTGCGTGCCACTGCTATCAATGAAGAGATGAAGCTGGCGGCCACGCGCGCCCTGGCAAACCTGGCGAAAGAAGATGTCCCCGACTCTGTTTGCCGCGCCTACGGTGTGGCACGCCTGCAGTTTGGGCGTGAGTATCTGATCCCGAAGCCATTCGATCCGCGCGTGCTGATGTGGGAAGCCTCAGCTGTCGCGGAAGCCGCTATGCGCAGCGGAGTCGCCCAGGAACCGGTCGATCTGGAAACTTACCGCGCGCAACTGGAGCGCCGGCTGGGCAAAGCCTACGAAGTAGCACGTACCATGATTCACAAGGCTCAGGCCAATCCGAAACAAGTCGTGTTCCCCGAAGGTGACAACGAGAAGATCCTTCGCGCCTGCCACGCGCTGGTCGAAGAGGCGATCGGGAAGCCGATTCTGCTGGGCGACGCAGTAAAGATTCAAGCTCGCGCTCGCGAACTGGGCGTGAATCTCGAAGGCATGCAGATCGTCGACCCGACCACTTCCGAGCATCGCGACCCCTATATTCTCGAGCTGTTCCGGCTACGCCAGCGCAAAGGTGTCACCCTGCAAGAGGCCGAGACTCTGATCAAGAACCGGAATGTCTTCGGTTCGATGATGGTGCGCATGGGAGACGCCGACGCGCTCGTTTCCGGAGTGACGCAGCACTTCCCGGACACGATCCGTCCGGCGCTGCAGATCGTGCGCATGCGCGAAGGCTTGCACCGCGTTTCGGGATGCTACGCTGTGATCACTCGCAAGGGAGAAGTCTTCTTCATGGCCGATACCAGCGTGAACATCGAGCCCACGGCGGAAGACCTGGTCGAGATCGCGCTCTGCACGGCGCACATGGCGCGACGCTTCGACCTGACGCCGCGGGTGGCCATGCTGTCATTCTCCAGCTTCGGCAGCGTGGATCATCCGATCTGCACCAAGGTCCGCAAAGCGGTCGAGCTGATCAAATATGCGGATCCCACGTTGATCATCGATGGCGAAATCATGCCCGACGAGGCGCTGTCGCCGGAGTTGATTGATGAGCTCTATCCGTTCAGTTCGCTGAAGGGTGGCGCCAATGTGCTGATATTCCCAGACCTGGCCTCGGCTAACCTGGCGTGCAAACTGGCGGCTAAAGTCGGTGGGGGGGAGCTGATCGGACCAATTTTGATGGGAATGGCCCGCCCAGTACACGTTCTACAGCGCACGGCTACCGTGGAAGAGGTGGTCAACGTGGCAGCCATCGCCGTCGTGGATGCGCAAGAGAACGGGACCTACACGCATCCACATGTGCACGTGTCGGTCGAACCAGAATTAGTCGGGGAGGACTAAGCTAGAGTAGCGCCGGCGTCTCGCCGGCTATGGCGGGGGGTCTCGCCCCCTGCTGCAGGGAGTAAGGGAATGCCCGCAGGTCTGAAGAGACCGCGGGGAAAGGATCAGGCATGTCGACACTCTGGAAGTCGCGGTACGCACAGCGCACGCTGGGAATCAAGAGTTCCGCCATCCGTGAGCTTTTGAAAGTCACGCAGCGGCCGGAGATCATTTCGTTCGGCGGTGGGCTGCCTGCTCCTGACGTCTTTCCCGTAAAGCGATTCGAAGAAGCTTGCCACAAGGTTCTCTCCGAGCAGGGTGCGCAAGCTCTGCAATATGGAACGACCGAAGGCTACCAACCGCTGCGTGAGATGATCGCGCGCAATATCGCTCGGTATGGAATTCTCGCCACCGCTGACAACGTTCTCATTACCTCCGGCTCGCAACAAGCACTGGATCTGATCGGCAAGCTGTTGATCAATCGCGGAGACCGCATCCTGGTCGAGGCGCCGACTTATCTGGGAGCGTTGCAGGCATTCAATGTCTACGGGGCGCAGTACGTTCCGGTGCCGGTTGACGAGGATGGGTTGTTGACCGAACAACTCGATCCGAGCCTGCGCGCCGGACCGAAATTCATGTACGTCCTGCCGAACTTCCAGAACCCGTCGGGCGTGACCTTGTCGGAGGGTCGCCGGCATCAACTCATCTTGCTGGCCGACAAGTATGGCATTCCGATCATCGAAGACGATCCGTACGGACAGTTGCGCTACGAAGGTGAGCACATTCCGCCACTGGTGGTGCTCGATTGGGAAAACGTCCGCCGCGACAACACCTTCACGATTGGAAATGTGATTTACCTCAGCACGTTCTCGAAGACGCTCGCGCCAGGAATCCGGCTGGCGTGGATCGTTGCCCCGGAAGACGTCATCAGCAAGCTGGTGCAATTGAAGCAGGCCGCTGATCTGCATACTTCCACGTTCAATCAATACGTCGCATACGAGGTCGCGCGCGACGGCTTTCTCGATCAGCACGTGAAGTTGATCCGGCAGGTCTATCGCGAGCGGCGCGATGCCATGCTGCAGGCGCTGCACGACTACTTTCCGCACGAAGTAACCTGGACGCATCCCAAGGGCGGTCTCTTCCTGTGGGTGACGATGCCGGAGGGCACGGACTCACAGGCGCTGTGGCACGCGGCGCTCGCGGAAAACGTAGCATTTGTGGCCGGAGACTGCTTCTATCCGAACAACGGTCACGAGGGTGGGCGGCATATGCGACTGAACTTCTCTCACTCACAGCCGGAACAGATTCGTGAGGGCATACGGCGGCTGTCGGTCGCCGTGAAGATGCAACTGCGCACCAACCACGTGATTCACTGATTCCAGCGCATCCGCACGTGAGTATCTCCGCGCTCTCGGCGGTCTTTCTCGGCGAACTCGGCGGTTGGAAGTTTGCACCGCAGAGGACGCTGAGAACCCCGCGGTGGGCGCTGAGGAAACGTTGAGCGCAAAGTGAGCGGCCCCGAAGGAGATACAATTCAGGCTTCCGCCGTACATTCCTTCTGTTGACCGGGGTGCTGGTATTATTTGCACCGGCTTTCTTGGGGAACGAAGTCCTGGGGCGATTCGTACCAATTCACAACTGGGGGACATGCGAGGTGAGAAGAAGAGGGAGGATTCTGCTCTTTTGTGCCGCGGGTTTGCTTGCATTACTCGCGGTGGCGATCACGTTTACGATCGGCTGGCGCCCGTTTATCGGGCCTAGAGTGCGCGCGACAACCAACCGGCAATTCGAACGGACGCCGGAGCGCTTGGCGCGCGGAAAGTATCTCGTGCAGGGATTGCTGAGTTGTGAAGTCTGTCACACGCCGTCAGACTGGACACAGCACGGGGCGCCGAGCGTAGCCGGAATGGAATTGGCAGGCCAGACTTTGCCCCTCGCAGGTTTTCCGGGCACAGCGGTGGCGCCGAATTTGACGCCGGATCCGCAAACTGGAGCGACTGCCTGGACCGACGATCAGTTTGCCCGTGCGATTCGCGAAGGCATCAAGCACGACGGCACGACGATCTTTCCCTTGATGCCGTACTTCGACTACAAGAATCTTTCGGATGAGGATCTGGCGTCGGTTGTCGTGTATGTGCGATCAGTGCCGCCGGTGCACAATCCGCTGCCGCAATCGAAGATCACCTTTCCGGTGAATCTGCTGGTCCAGGGAGCGCCCACCCCGGTTACGGCGCCGGTGCCGGCACCGGCTAATGACCAACTCGCGCGCGGCAAGTACCTGGTGAAACTCGGCTGTGGCTGTCACAACGCAGTCGACAAGATGCCTTACGCGGGCGGCGAAGCGCTGGGTGGACCGTGGGGTTCGGTGGTGAGCGCGAACATCACGCCAGATGCCTCCGGAATCAGCTACTACTCGGAACAAACATTCGTCACGGCACTACGCACAGGATACGTTGGCGCGCGGAAGCTCTCCTCCATCATGCCGTTCGGCGAGTTCAAGAACCTCACGGATGATGATCTGAAAGCGATGTACGCGTATGTTCGCACTCTGCAACCGGTGAAGCACCGCGTAGACAATACGATGGTTGCGACTTATTGCAAGCTCTGTAAGCAGAAGCACGGGGCGGGGGAAGAGAACTAGTTCCAATCCTTTTCGGGTTGACCTTCTCTTCTCCCGGCGGGTTTTTCAGGACTTGGGCGGGCAGAGAACTTAAACCGCGGAGAACGCCGAGAAATTCTTCAGGGCGGCCCGAAAGGGGCTATAATAGGGCCGGTATGCGTCGCCTGATCTCCATTGCGGCGTTCGCGCTTTTGCTGGCTGTACCCGTGTGGGCGCAGCGCGGGGGCGGGCATGGCGGAGGAGGCCATGTCGGCGGCGGTGGAATGCATGGCGGTAGTTTCGCCGGCCATGGTGGCGGCGGACACATCGGTGGTGGACACTCCTTCGGCGGCGTGCATTCTGGCGGCATGCCCTCCAGACCGGGGTTCTCTCGCGGCTTCAATCAATCGTTCAATCGAGGCTTCTCGCACGGTCCCTTCCGGGATCGTGGATTCGGCGGTCATCGGCGTCACAATTTCGACAGATTCGGTTTCCGCAATAACTGCTTTGGCTTTGCCTGCCGCGGTTGGGGCTGGGGCTCTCCCTGGTGGGGGTGGGGTGGGTACGATCCGTGGCTGTGGAGTTCGTGGGACGACGAAGATCGCCGCTTCGACGAAGACTACTATCGGCAGCTTGACATCGCCGACCGGTGGAACCAGCAGAATCTGGAGCAGCAGCGGATGATGCGTCAGGAAGAGGAAGACGGCGATCAGGATGCGTACGCTCCGCGCTCTTCGGAACGACGTCCCGCGTATGACAGCGCCAGCCAGCCGCAGGAGCCTGTTCCCGCGACGGTCTTGGTCTTTCGCGACCAACATCGGGAAGAGATCAGCAACTACGCGATCGTGGGACAAACGCTTTGGAGCTATTCCGTCCCGCGTACAAAGAAGATTCCGCTGGCCGATCTGGACATGGCTGCGACGGAAAAGGCGAATGACGATCGCGGGGTAACGTTCCGCGTCCCGGTGTCCAACCAAGGCCAATAACGCAGTTCCCGCTGGGAGCGTTTTCTCGCCATTCGCTGCAAGAAAGGGCCATTTACCCCAGCAAGGTTTGCTTTTAATCCCGAGTCCGATACATTGAAATCAAGAACTTAGGCCCAATTTAGAAAGAGAGTGGGGAACCTGCGTCAGTACGGGGTTGCTCGAAGGAGTACCCTGTCCGGATGCTAAAATAGTGGCACATCGACAACCTATGCCTTTAAAAACACTGTTCTTAAATCCTCCTTCGTTTGAAAACTTCGATGGGGGCGCTGGCTCCCGTTGGCCCGCCACCCGCGAAATCGAGAGTTATTGGTATCCGGTATGGCTCGCCTATCCGGCGGGGATGCTGGAAGGGGCGCGGCTGCTGGATGCGCCGCCGCATCATGTGTCGGGCGAGGAGACCATACAGATCGCCAAGGACTACGAGTTCCTGGTGCTGTTCACGTCAACGCCAGGATTCCCCGGGGACATCCTGCTGGCGCGCGCGATCAAGGGCGCGAATCCTAGGATCAAGATTGCGTTCGTGGGACCGCATGTGACCGTACTGCCCGAGAAGTCTTTGAGGGAATGTCCTGAGATCGATTTTATTTGCCGCAAAGAGTTTGACTATTCGGTCGTGGACTACGCCAAGGGCAAGCCGTTGGAGGAGATTCCGGGCGTGTCGTTCCTGAAGGACGGGACGATTGTGCACAATCCGGACGCGCCGCAGATTCAGGATCTGGATTCGCTGCCGCATGTGACCGAAATCTATAAGCGCGATCTGGATGTGACCAAGTACAACGTACCGTTCTTGCTGTATCCGTTTGTTTCGCTGTATACGACGCGCGGGTGCCCAGCACAGTGCACGTTCTGTTTATGGCCGCAGACCTTAAGCGGGCATCCTTGGCGGAAGCGCTCGACGGATGATGTCGCGCGAGAGATGGCCAACGTGAAGGAAAAGTGGCCCGAGGTGAAAGAGTTCTTCTTCGACGACGATACCTTCAACATCCAGAAGGCACGGACGATCGAACTCTGCGCCAAGCTGAAACCGCTGGGACTGACTTGGTCTTGCACCTCGCGTGTGACGACGGACTACGAAACGCTCAAGGCGATGAAGGAAGCGGGTTGCAGGCTGCTGATCGTGGGCTACGAGTCGGGCGACCCCCAGATTCTGAAAAACATCAAAAAGGGTGCGACGGTCGAGCGGGCGCGGCAGTTCACCAAAGACTGCCACAAGCTCGGGCTGGTGATTCACGGCGACTTCATCCTCGGGCTGCCGGGGGAGACTCACGAAACGATCAACCGAACGATCGCGTTCGCGAAGGAACTAGATGTCGAAACCATTCAGGTTTCAGTGGGGCACGCCTATCCAGGAACTGAGTTCTATGACCACGTGGTAAAGAACGGATTCATCGTCGGCGAGGCCAAGATGGTCGACGAGGGCGGACACCAGTTGGCGCACATCCAGTATCCCGGGCTGCCGGCCGATGACATCATGACGGCCGTGCACCGGTTCTACGACGAATATTATTTCCGTCCCAAGGCGGCCTTCCGCATCTTAAGGAAAGCGGTGTTCGACGGCGGCGAGCGCAGGCGGCTGTACAAGGAAGCGCGGACATTCCTGAAGCTGCGCGCGGCACGCAACAAGATGGTGAAACAACACGCTCAGGCAGCCGCGGCCAGACCGGCGAGCGTCGGCATGACGGATTAACTTCTGGTACTCGGTTCTCAGTTCTCAGGATTTGAGATCGGAACGATATTCGCTGAGAACTGACGACTGGGAACTGAGAACTGATCTTAAGTGACCTTCCGCAAGTATCTAGTCCTGGCCGGAATTACCGTCTTCGCAGCGGCTGGCGACTCCATGCTCTCGCATGGGATGAAGCAAACCGGTACGATTTCCATCCATCATCTGCAGGGCGTCATCCTGGCCATTCTCAATCCTTGGGTTGCGGTGGGAATTGTTTTGTTGCTTGCCTTCTTTGCTTCCTACATGAACGCGCTTTCGTGGGCGGATCTGACGTATGTCTTGCCTGCGACTTCCTTGGGATACGTGTTGCTGGCGCTGGTGGCGAAATTCGCGCTGCACGAGCAGGTCAGCCCGCTGCGCTGGCTGGGGATTGCGCTGATCTCGGGAGGAGTGGGATTTGTGGCTGGAGGTCCGGCGTTGACGGCGCAACATCCTGATGAAGAATCCCCAATTCTCGCAAAAGAGGCGAGAAGCGGGCCGCCCGCGCACGCTTCGGCGGCGTCGACTGGAGCCGAATTATGAGGCACCTCTACACGTGGAGCGGGATTCTTGTCGTCGTCTTTTTCTCGGTCGTGGGCGACATTCTGATTGCACGGGCGATGAAGCAGGTGGGTGACGTTCACGCGATCGTGAAGCACTCTGGAGTGTGGACGGTGGTTGGCCGCGTGCTGTCGAACTCTAATTTCTTTCTCGGCGTAACGGCGATGGCGGTGGCATTCTTTAGCCTGCTGTTCGCCTTGTCGTGGGGCGATGTGAGCCTGGTGGCTCCGGCGGCGGCATCGCTGACGTTCATAGGTAATGCGTTTGCGGCAAAGATCTTCCTGCATGAGAGAGTCGATCGGCGGCGGTGGATTGCCGCCGTGCTGGTGGCGGGGGGAGTGGCGCTGCTTGCGGGGTAGGTGTCTCGGCGGCAAAAATCTTGCCAGAGCACAGGTGCAGATCCTGGTCGAAGGAGTGGTGGAACCGGCCACGCCGTGCGATCCGCTGCCGGCCGATCTAGTCCCGGTGCGACGATTTACTCCGGGCCAGATTCGAAGCGGATTGCCAGCGCCTGGAGGTTTCGGCATCCGCGACCTCAGGTGTTGCTGGTGACGGAAGAGCGCCACGACGAGGGCTTGCCAAATCTCGACGGTCTACTCCCAGTCGTGTTCTATGACGGTGTTTGCGGGCTGTGCAACCGGGCCGTGCAATTCATTCTCAAACGCGACCGCCGGGAAGTCTTTCGATTCGCCCCATTGCAGGGTCCACTGGCTAATCGCATTCTTAGAGCACATGGGATCGATCCATCTGATCTGGACACGATCTACGTGGCTGTGAACTGCGATCAGAGTTCGATGGAACGGTTGCTGGCGAGGTCGGATGCGGCGGTGTTTGTGCTGCGAGAGTTGGGGTGGATCTGGCGCGTCGGCGCTTGGTTTCTGCGATGGCTGCCGCGATCGGTTCGAGACTGGGGCTATAGCGTCATCGCGCGGAATCGCTACCGAATGTTCGGGAGGTATAACACGTGTCCGGTGCCTAGCGAGAGCGTGCGGGTGCGGTTTCTGGATCTGTGATCCAGCGGTTGGCAGGGTATGGAGTTGCAATGGTGGCTGACTCAAATGCTCTAACCATTAAGGACACTAAAGTTCACGAAGGTAACGTTCCCTGCACGTGATTGTGGGGGGAACTTCATACCGTTTCACTTCGTACAACTTGTGGAATGCACCGCAGCCGTCGATTGCGTTGGTTTCTCGTTCTTTTCATCCTCTACCTGGGGGTGTGCGCGGTCGGTGGCACTTATCTCGCAGATGGAACTCTTCATCCGACTCGCCGCACATTGACTGACGAAGAAAGCAGCGCCTTCATGAGCACTGTTCACGCGATGCGGGCGGAGTTGCAGGACGTTTCGATCACTACGCCGGATCAAGCGATTCTGCGGGCCTGGCTGTTACGGCCCACAGCAGGCAACGGAAACGCAGCGATCGTCCTACATGGCCTGGCAGACAATCGGCTGGGAATGACCGGGTACGCGGAGCTTTTGCTCGCTCACGGATACGCGGTGCTGCTCCCGGACGCGCGGGCGCATGGCGCGAGCGGAGGAGAACTCGCTACCTATGGGCTGCTCGAACGAGAAGACATTCACCGGTGGGTTGATTTTCTTTCGATGGCGACACAACCCGGCTGCATTTATGGCATGGGCGAGTCGATGGGGGCGGCCGAGTTGCTGCAGTCGTTACAAGTGGAGAGCCGGTTCTGCGCGGTGGTAGCGGAATCACCGTTTTCCACATTTCGCGAGATCGCATACGACCGCATGGGACAGCCGTTTCATATTGGGCCCTGGGTGGGCCGGGTTCTGCTGCGGCCTATGGTGGAATTTGCCTTTCTGCGCGTGCACTGGAAGTACGGACTCGATATGCAGCGGGTAACACCGGAAGATGCGGTTGCCAGATCGCATATCCCGGTTCTTCTGATCCACGGTCAGATCGACGGCAATATTCCGGTGAGGCATTCCCGGGCGATCCATCGGGTGGCTCCGCAAACCGTGCTCTGGGAAGTGGAGGGGGCCGATCACTGCGGAGCGATGTCTACGGCTCCACAAGAATTTGAAAGGCGCGTTCTGGGATGGTTCGAGCGATCGGCGACAGCGCACAAGGAGATGCGTTAATCACGGGACACGAGGGAAAACCCTAGAAGTGAGCCTTGCCTCGCTTGTCGAACAAGACGACTACGACAAACTTCACGACCGGTTTTCCTTCCCCAACAAGCGGCTGGTATCGCCATTGCTTCACAGCACTCGTCACGGCTTCGCCCAGCAAAGGATCGCCATCGATGACGTCGACCTGGTCTACTGTGCCATCTTCCTTGAGCGTGATGTCCATTACTACTTCGCCCGAAACGCGTTGCTTCGCCGCACTGGGGGGATATACCGGCGCGACTTTGGAAATGAGTTTCGGTACTTGCCGCTTGCGCGGCGGGATGATGATGCTCGTGCCGTCGGGGATGACTGCGGGCTTCTGGACGACGTCGCGGTTGGCTTCGAAGATCTGCACCCACATCTTCGGGTCACCATAGACCAGCGTGGCGATACCTTTGAGGGTGCCGTGGTCTTTGGCTTGTCCGACCGTGTACGTGAAAGGCTTCTTCTTCTCGATAAGGTCTTCCTGAGTCGTCTGAAGAGGAATTGCAGCGTATTCGCAACAGCCGCCCCAGTTGCCCACATCGAGTTTGATGTCGGTGCGTTGGGCTTGGCCGGGTTTGAGGACCAGATCATTCACGAGCGTGGTCTTGAAGCCTTGGGCCTCCGCTTTGATGGAGTAGCGGCCGGCAGGGAGATTCGTGGCGGAGTACTGACCGACCTTGTTGACTTGCAGCGTGCGCGATTGCCCGAGGTCAACGTTCGTGACCGTGATGGTTACTTGTGTGACGACGGCACCGGAGGCGTCGGTAACCGTCCCGGAGATGGAGGCGGCATCCTGGCTGTTCCCCAACGGCAGCTGCGGCGCCTGGGCTTGCTTCAACGGCGGAGGAGCCATTTCGCTGACTCCCCAACGGCATGCAGAGGTTGCCGGAATTCCGAGCGCAAGGACCGCGGCCGCGGCTTGCCTGGCGAACCGGAGATGTCCGAGTCGAGATTGGCTTGGGCGCTCGCGGCTCACGAGTCGTAGTTGATTCAATTCAGAACTCAGGCGAATTCCCTGGGAGATGAGATGCTGGCGGCTCGTTGACTCGAGTTCTTTGAGGTTGCGGATGGCGCGCTGCAGACTGGCACTCGGGCAGCCGGAGGAGCCGAGGGAAATGACCTCATCGAGCAGATCGATCGTGTCCACGTTCACCGATCGCACCCAACTGTCGACGCGGCGGCATATATTCGATGGCCGCGGCGTGGGGTGAAAATGCCTGGCGACTGCGGACATGTGATCGAGGCCGATGGTGTTTTGCATGAGGCTGCCGTTGCTCCAGCAGCGGTCGTGGAAGAGATCGAGGGCAATCTGGCAGGCAAGCTCGGCGACCGGATCGGAGATGGTGTATTCGCGGGCGAGGTAGTCTCCGCGGGCGCGTCCCTGCTCGACCATGCGCTTCTCGAGGGGAGTTCCAGCGTAGATTTCGGCGCGGCAGAAATTCAGCGGATTAGCTCTGAAACGTCGCATGAAGGCCACGTCGGAGCGCAGGGTTTCGAGCGTGGAATCGGGATGGAAAATCATCAATGTGAACTGGGCGGAAATATCGAGGTCGGCGCAGGTCTCGAGAGCGCGGATGGAATCCTCGACGCGCTGGGTGCGCTCGAGAGCGGCAAGGCCTCGCTCGGTTGCCGACTCGACACCGAGGAAGACGCGAACCAGGCCGAGGTCTCTTAAGCGGCGGAGCACCTTGCGCTGGGCATCGGCGGGACGGCACTTGATGACCAGTGCGATGTCTTCTATACCGCGGTTCTTGAGGGCCCTCTCGAGTGCTGCGATGCGCGCGAGATTGAGGGCCTCAGAGGGAACCAGAAAGTTGTTGTCGTGAAATACGAATTGGCGGCTGCCGCGATCGTGGTAGAGGGCGGCCATTTCATCGGCGATTCTTTCCTCGTTACGCTGGCGAAATCGCTTACCAGGAGCCATGTTGTGGAGCGTGGTGATGCAGCAATAGGCGCAACTGCCGTAGCAGCCACGACTGCCCATCATGTAACTGGTGGGGACACCAGCGATAAAGTGAACCGGGCCGCGTCGGTCTGGAAAAGGCAGAGTGTCGAGGTCGTCGAGCGATCGACGAGGTGGGGTGAAGTGCACTTGCTGTCCATCTCGATAGGCGATGCCGGGGATCGTCCGCAGGCTTCGTTCCGGATGGCGATGCGCTTCTGCGATTTCGACTAGCGCTCCTTCTCCTTCGTGGATGACGATGATATCGAGTTCAGGATGATGGGCGAGGAGAGGCTCGGCGGCACAGGAAGCGTAGTGACCTCCGGCGACGATTGTAATTCTCGGATCGCGGGACTTGATGAGTTCCGCCAGACGCAGAAACTCTCCGGCTCGCGACTGGAAGCAGAGGGACAAGCCGACCATGTCCGCACGTTCGGCGGCATCGGCGACGCTTGGGATATCGGCGGAGGAATTGAATGGCACCAGAATGGCTTCGTGTCCGGCAGCAAGAAGAGATGAGGAGAGATAGCGAATCGATAAATTCTCCTCATAGTCGGGCCCGGCCAGTAAAACTCGCATTTGGACCTCCTCGTCTCGACATGGCTGCAACGGCGCTGCGGCGAGTGCTTCTGACTAGGCTGGGGGTTACTGATCTGGACTGTCAGTGACTAGCATCACAGCAGCCAATAGCCGGTCAGGGTTGAGGATGACGGATTGTGGTGGGAGCGGGGGCGAGCCCCAGGGCGATGCCCACGCGGCAACGTGCGTCATGAGAACTTGGTGTTACTGAATGCGATCCTCTACGTGGCCGAGCACGGATGTAAGTGGCGCGGATTGCCCAAGCGGTTTGGCAACTGGCACAGTATCTATGTGCGCATGAATCGCTGGGCCAAGAAGGGTGTGTTAGATCAGGTGTTCGCCAAGTTGCAGCAAGAGCAGATTCTGCGGCTCAAGATCGAGGCCTTCAGTTTGGATTCGACTTCGGTGAAAGTACACCCCGAC
>JAIQFH010000047.1 GCA_020073385.1 Terriglobia bacterium
CGACAAGTTCACCTTCAAGATGGCGCTTGATGGCTCTTGGCTTACTTACCACATCGATCAAACGAAAGGGCCACTCCAAGGAAAACGGACACTGGTCGGCTGGGGCACTTGGGACGCTAACGCGAAGGTACACGTCCGGCGAGACATGAACATAGGCGGCTCACGCGTGGACGTGACCGCGCTCGGATGGGACGGCGACAAGCTAGTCTTCACGGGCGACATGATCGCGAATGATGAGAAGCTACTTATCCAGCAGACCTTCACCAAGAAAGGCGATGCGGCCTACGATTGCACCCTCGTGGTGACAGGCGCAGAAGGCAAACCGATGGAGTGGGAAGAGGAGAGTTGCAGGAAGGTCGGGAAATAAGTGATTGGGATTGTGCAGTACTGCACGCGGCGACGGTGACCCTTGCAGGCTGGAGAGCCCATAGCTCTGGATGATCCGTAGGCTAAACTATCGACAGAGGTCTCCCCGGATGACAACCCCAGCCAACGCCATCAGAGACGAAATCCGAGACTTAATTCACGCACAGATTGAGGTTTTCGGCCAACCTGCCTGCTTAACATCTTCCGAACTAGAGGAGTGTCGCCGTCGCGCCGAAAGAATAAAACTCCTTGGCCAAGAACTCGACCGTGTTGGTCGAATGACGATTGTGGACGAGCGGATTGGGCGAGCATCATGACCGATTGGGGGGCAGTCCTCTCGGCATCGGGGAACTTCAAACCAAATTTCATTTCTGTGGCTCAGGCCAAACGTACAACAGCACCACAAGTGCGCCTATTGTCAGAAGGAAAACAGCCCATTGCGGGTGCGCGGGCCACATTCTTGTGCGTCAACCCCTGCACCCATGCTCCAGTTCCGATTGCACTTGCCAACAACGAAGCCTTCAGTGTCTTCATAGATCAAGTTCTCAGACGGAGACGGCGTCCTCACGACTGACTGAGAATACGCCAAGAACCGCAGCGATGTTCCTTTTAGCGGCCTTAAATTTCATACTGAACTCACTGCCCTCAGCATGCTTCGCATCTTCCCTCTCTTCTACTTTGAAGCCTTTGCAGCTTTGACCTTCGCTTGCGTCGGCGCTTTCAATACCTCTGCCTCCGCTTGGAGCCAATCGTCCAAGGCGAAGCCGTCAACCCAGCCGCGCTGCTCGTACAAGTCGTAGGCGCGTCGGCGGATGAGTTCCTCAATGTTGCTCGATTTCACAAGCTTCGTTGAGCGAGCTTTCCGAGACTTCGACTTGGCTGTTATGGGCGTCACTCCTCGATGAACTGCTGTCGTCATCTGAGATGTTTGTTGAAGAAGGCGATGATACGGCAACAGGCGTCCTTCGCTGATGGATCGTGGTAACCGATTCCCACTACCTTCAACATCTTGAATAGGGCGTTCTGGTGATTATTCAGAAATGAATGCCCAGCGTCAGGATACTCTTTGACATCGTGCTCCACGTTAAGGACAGTCAGGACGCTCTCCAACTCGGCTGCCGCGCCTCGTGCCCAACGGTCTTTCGCACCGTAGCTGGCGACGATAGGACACGCGCCTACCAGAAGGCGTTCCGCGTCTTTAGGGATTGCACCGCCGTAGTTGACGCTTGAAGCAGAGAAGCCATGACGGGGAGCGAGCAAAAGGGCGAATGCCCCGCCCATGCAGAAGCCGATTATTCCAGTCTTGCCAGTACACCCTTCCTGCTTCGTTAGGAATATTCGTGCCGCTTCGATGTCGGCGAAGAATTTCCCTTGGCGAGCCACCGCATCGCGCAGGACTGAGAGTATGCAGGCCACCTTCCCTCCGGGATAAAACAAATCGGGTGCGACCGCCAAATATCCCTCGCTTGCGAGCCAATCAGCCTGATTCCGCAAGTCTCGGCTCATGCCTGCTGCGTCATGTAATACAACCACACCCGCCCACGGGCCACTTCGGGCGGGCATTGCAAGCCATGCCGGGATTTCGCCGGACGTACTGCTGATCTTCACGTCAGCCATCGGTGTTCTTTCGCCTAAAGCAAGAAGGCGATTGTATCCCTTCGACGGTGTGGCAGGGTCACTTTCGTGGGCGCAATGCAGGACTGCGCTACCTTCGTCAAGGCAGCCCCTCGCACATTCAGTTCTTTTTCGCAGCCGCAGACCTCATCGCTGGTTCGCCAAACGCGACACACTGTGCAATCAGCGCAAGCACCCAGATGTACCAAGGAATCGAGTCATGATAATGAAATTGCAGGATGACACACACAACGAGGAGCAAGCCTCCCAACATAATTCCCTCCTAACGAACTTCTTGGGTCGAAGGGGAACCCTAGCACAGCAGCTAGAGCAATTCAGTGAGCAGGAATACGCTTCCTGTGCTTCAATCACAGCATCGCACTTCCGCACACCAATGTGCTTGGGCAGGTGAGCGAGACGGCTGGAAAATCAAGCTATGCTAACGCCCCGTGCAGAATTCGCCGTCGTCATTCTTGGGACGATCTTCGTATTCATCGGGGTTGCTGCCTGCTGTATTGCGGCGGTTCGTCGCGGTAACACGGGACGGATTCTGGCGTGGTTTGGCATCTTCAGCGCATTGTATGGAGTCCGCCTGTTTGCCGCAGTGCCTACCGCCTTTAGCTTGCTGGTCGGCCCCTTTTCGTCGAGCGCCCCGCAAATCGTATGGATCATCACCTACGTCATCATGATTCCCGCATTGTTGTTCTGGGCAGAGCTAACTGTAGGGACTTTGCGCCGCATTGCCCGGATCATGGTCATTCCCGCCTCTGCCATTGCTATCGCAGGCACAGCTTCAGTTTTGCTCCATCAATCTCCTGTCAGATTCATGCCATACAACAATGTGCTTGTAATCGGCTCGCTGCTCGCCGTCGCGATAGCGAATGTCGCTCCACGTATCGGGAAACAGTGCTTGCTTATTCAAAGCCGAGTCTCGGCAGCCGGGACTCTGATTCTGGCGGCTGCGGTTATTCATGACAATCTGAACGGAACGTTTTTCAACCTTCGAAGTTATCCCTTCCTTGAGCCGCTCGCCTTTGCGCTGTTTGTGTTCTCGCAGGGATGGGTCGCAGCGGCAAAAGTATCTGCGGACGAACGCCGCCTGATCGCCATTGACGACGAACTCGCTATCGCCCGTGAGATACAGGCTTCAATCCTCCCCAGTGGCATCCCCGAAGTTAGGCACCTGCGGATCAACGCGACGTATCTTCCGATGACTGCCGTCGCAGGAGATTTTTACTGGTTCGTCGCCGTCGATCCTCACCGCGCCGGTTTCTTGGTCGCCGATGTTTCTGGGCACGGTGTCCCAGCGGCCCTCATTGCCTCGATGATTAAGGTTGCAATGCAGTCGGCGGTGACGTGCGCCAATGATCCGCCAGCAGTGCTTCGTGGAGTCGAACGCGCTCTGTCCGGGCAACAGCGCGGTCAGTTCGTCTCCGCAGCGTACTTATGGCTCGACACTGAGAATCGCAAGGCGCTCTACTCGGCTGCCGGACATCCGCCGCTTCTGCATTGGAGCCAAGGCAAGCTAGAGAGCATACAAAGCAACGGTCTTATCTTCGGGGTGATGTCGGGATGCGACTATCCGGTGTGCGAGATTTCAATCGCCACGGGTGATCGTTTCCTGCTGTACACAGATGGGTTGATTGAGCCGGAGAACATCAACGGCGAGTCCTTTGGCGACCGCAAGTTGGAAGAAGTGGTGCGCGAGAGCCAGTTCCGTCCTTCTTCTGAATTGTCTGACCGATTGCTTTCTGAACTACGGCAGTGGCAGCCTGCATCGGCAGCCCAGCAAGACGACATCACTCTTATCGTCATCGACGTGCTTTAAGAGATGTCAGTTACCAGAGGAATGGGATGAGCCGGAAACGGGTGTGGAGACAGTATTCGGAATAGCCGGGTAGCCCTTGGCGAAGGACTTTTTCTTCGTTGAGGAGACGAAGGACGATCAACGGGATGAGGAGAACGAAGGCAGGCAAGGTGAGGTACGACCCCAGTGCCAAGGGCGTGAAAAGCCACATCGCGCACATGCCCGTGTACATGGGATGGCGGATGATGCGATACGGGCCGCTGGAAATCACTTCCTGACCGGGCTCGACCTGAATCGTCCGCGAAGCGAAACGGTTGACCTTCGCAACCCAGAGTGTCGTCGCGAACCCGCCGAAAACGACCGCTTGTGACAGGATCGTTATCCACAGCGGAGAGTGCGACCAACCAAATCGGTGATCGAGACCGGGAAGCACAAAAGCGACCAGCCAAGCGATGTAGACGAACGTCATGGGGCGTTTCTGCTCGTGGACTTTTTCCTTGAATTGCATCCGGCGCTCGATCAGTTGGGGATCGTGTTTGTAGAAGTACGTGAAAGCGAAAAGACCGGGGACGAACGAAATCGCAATATAAGCCCAGCCCTGCCAAAACCTCAAAGAGCCAGCGGGAATGAACAACAAAGCGCCCAACACACCTAAAGCGAGTAAAAATCGAAGTGTCAACCTCGATTTGAGAGTCATCTGATGACACTCCCGTCTAGCTCATATACCACCCACCATTGACCGAAATCGTCTGCCCCGTCATGTAGTCATTCATCGCCAGCATCATCGCCACGGATGCGACATCGTCCACCGAACCGAAATGCCCCATCGGAATCAGAGCCGGACTTGCGTTCGGATTGCTGGTCACCATATCCGTGTCAATCAACGCTGGAGCTATCGCGTTCACGGTGATCCCCTCTTTAGCGAATGAGGAGGCGCAGGAATGCGTCAGCCCTATGATTCCCGCCTTGGACGCGGCGTAGTGCGCCCCGACAGCCCCGCCCGTCTGTGCAGCCACCGAGGACAAGTTGATGATCCGTCCCCACTTTCTTTGTCGCATACCGCCAATCACAGCCTGCGTCACCAAGAACACCGACTTTAGGTTGACCGTGAGCACTTCGTCCCATGCCGCTTCCGTAATCTCCTCAAATTTGCGCGGATGGGCGATTGCGGCGTTGTTGACGAGGATGTCGATCCCTCCGACCTTCGTCTCAACCTCCGCGACCATGCGCTTCACTTCGGCGGCGACGGACACGTCAGCCTGAACCGCTATCGCCTTCCGTCCCCCCCCTGTGATTTCGCCGCAGACCGCATTTGCAGCGTCGGCTCGTTGGCGGTAGTTCACGGCGACATCGGCACCAGCCTTAGCCAGTGCAGTTGCAACTGCGGCTCCGATTCCACGACTGCCGCCAGTGACAAGAGCAACTCGATTCTTCAGGTCTTTCATGCCGTCTTGTATGCGTCTGGCTCGCATAGGTGCGCTGAAGCGAAATGCTGCTTCCATTCAGGCATAATGGCTCTTCGGCCATGCTCCTCACACTCACCAACACAAGAGTTCCGGCGACCGATTTGGGATACCTGCTCCATAAGAACCCGAATCGCGTCCAGTCATTCGAATTGTCGTTCGGTAAAGCACACGTGTTTTATCCCGAAGCGTCCTCAGATCGGTGCACGGCTGCGCTGCTGCTCGACGTTGATCCAGTCGGTCTCGTTCGGTCTCGCCGTGGACCCTCCGGCGAAGGCGGCATGCTGGATCAGTACGTCAACGACCGCCCTTATGTAGCTTCATCGTTCATGAGTGTCGCCATAGCTCGGATTTTCAACTCCGCACTGGCGGGGAACAGTAAAGATCGCCCAGAACTCGTAACAGTTCCACTGCCTCTCAGTGCGCGAATTGGCGTCCTGCCGTGCCGTGGCGGGGAGCAGTTCGTTCGCCGACTGTTCGAACCCCTCGGCTATCAGGTCGTGGCGGAACATCATCCGCTTGACGAGAAGTTTCCCGAATGGGGCGACGGGGCGTACTACACCGTGGAGATAAGCAAGAACGTTACCTTGCAGGGTTTGCTGACCCATCTCTATGTCCTTATCCCAGTGCTAGACACGGGTAAACACTATTGGGTGGGGAAGGATGAAGTCGAAAAGCTGCTACGGCATGGGGAGGGATGGCTACAGTCACATCCTGAGCGTGAGGCAATCGTAAGTCGCTATTTACGCGGATTCCGAAAGCTGACGCGGGAAGCGTTGGCTCGGCTCACTGAGGATGAATCGCTCGATCCCGACGCGGAACAGGAAACGAAAGAGGAACAGGAACAAGCGATTGAAGCCCCCATCCGGCTTCACGATGCCCGACTCCAACAGGTCGCAGCGGAACTCAAAACGAGCGGGGCCAAGCGGGTTCTTGATCTTGGCTGTGGGGAGGGAAAGCTGGTCCGCGAACTGCTGAAGGACAAACAGTTCGAGGAGATCGTCGGAATGGATGTGTCATACCGCAGCCTCGAAGTAGCCGCCGAGCGGCTCCACTTAGACACCCTGCCGCCGAAGCAGAAGGAGCGGATAAAACTCATTCAGGGCTCACTCATGTATCGGGACAAGCGGCTGACAGGATTCGATGCTGCCGCTGTCGTCGAGGTCATCGAGCATCTGGATGAACCCCGACTCGCGGCGTTCGAACGGGTGCTGTTTGAGTTCGCCCGTCCGCAAACGGCGGTGCTGACGACACCTAACGCGGAATACAACGTGAAGTTCGAGACGCTTCCCGCTGGACAGTTCCGGCACCGTGACCATCGCTTCGAGTGGACTCGTGAGCAGTTCCAGAAATGGGCGAATGGGGTAGGGGAGAGGTTCGGATACGCGGTGGAGTTCAAGCCCGTGGGTGAAGAGGATCAACAAGTCGGTGCACCGACGCAGATGGGAGTGTTCCGACAATGAAGATCACGGTCCCCGAACTCTCACTAGTCTTGCTCGTCGGTCCTTCGGGCTGTGGGAAATCTACCTTCGCTCGCCAGCATTTCAAGCCGACCGAGGTTCTGTCGTCGGACTACTGTCGCGGACTGGTATCGGATGACGAAAACGACCAGACTTCAACCAAGGAAGCTTTCGAAGTGCTGCATTTCATTGCACGGAAACGACTCGCTGCGGGTCGATTGACCGTGGTTGATGCTACGAACGTGCAGCCTGACTCTCGCAAGCCTCTGGTCGCTTTGGCACGCGAATTCCATGTGCTCCCGATTGCCATTGTTTTTGACTTCCCGGAAAAGGTCTGCCAAGAACGGAATCGGACCAGACCGAATCGAGATTTCGGCCCCCATGTCGTCCGTAATCAGGCGCAGCAGCTACGACGTTCGATCCGGGGTTTGGAGCGAGAAGGGTTTCGAGGAGTACACGTTTTCAAGTCTCCTCAGGAACTCGACGGATTAGAAATCGTGCGGCAGCCGATGTGGACCAATCGACGGACGGAGCACGGGCCGTTCGACATCATCGGTGACGTTCATGGTTGCTTCGATGAACTGCGGGAACTGATGACGACGCTTGGCTATTCGATAGAGGGAAACGGTGCGGGACATCGAGTCATAACACCCCAAGGCCGAAAGGCTATCTTCCTCGGGGACTTGGTTGATCGTGGGCCGAAAATTCCTGAGGTTCTGAAACTCGTGATGAGTATGGTTGAAGCGGGGACGGCACTCTGTGTACCCGGAAACCATGACATGAAGCTGCTACAGAAGTTACGCGGCAAGGATGTGAAGATCGCACATGGCCTTGCTGATTCAATTGCGCAACTTGAAGTCGAACCACCTGAATTCAAGAGCAAGGTTGCTGACTTCCTCGATGGTCTCATTAGTCATTACGTCCTTGATGATGGAAAGCTGGTCGTAGCGCACGCTGGAATGAAAGAAGAGATGCAGGGGCGCGGTTCTGGAGCCATTCGTTCGTTTGCTCTCTTCGGGGAGACCACAGGAGAAACGGATGAATTCGGGCTCCCGGTTCGCTACAACTGGGCGGCAGATTATCGAGGCAAGGCGTCGGTGGTGTATGGGCACACGCCAATCGCCGAGCCGCAGTGGTTAAACCGTACCGTAAATATCGACACTGGATGTGTGTTCGGCGGCAAGCTGACCGCGCTCCGTTACCCGGAGAAAGAGTTCATCTCCGTGTCGGCTCACAAGACATATTACGAACCTGCGAAGCCCTTGGTGTCGGCGCAACCGACGACCGCTTTGTCTCAGCAGCACGAGCAGGACGACGTTCTCGACATCGATGATGTCATCGGAAAACGGATTATTGAAACGCGGCTCCACGGGAATCTTACCGTCCGAGAAGAAAATGCCATCGCTGCACTGGAAGTGATGAGTCGATTTGCCACAAATCCAAAGTGGCTCATCTACCTGCCGCCAACAATGTCGCCCAGCGAAACGACCAAGCAACCGGGCTTGTTGGAGCACCCTGCTGAGGCGTTTGCGTACTACCAGAAAGAGCACGCGGTGGAGGTCATCTGCGAGCAGAAACACATGGGTTCGAGGGCCGTAGTGATCGTTTGCCGCAACCGCGATGCAGCGTTGCGTCGATTCGGGGTCGAGCAGGACGAGATTGGCGTCTGCTATACGAGGACAGGCAGGCGATTCTTCAACGAGCGGGCGTTAGAGCAAGAATTCCTCGGTCGCATTCAGGCAGCCGCAACCAAGTCCGGTTTGTGGGACGAGCTTGCGACTGACTGGTTGTGCATCGACTGCGAACTGATGCCGTGGTCGTCGAAGGCGCAGGACTTGCTTCGCCAGCAGTACGCTCCGACAGGGTCGGCTGCCCGCGCTGGTCTTGCAGCCTCGATAACTGCGTTGCGGACAGCCAGCAAACAGGTGCCAGATGCTTCCGAACTCGCAGGACGCTACGAGGAACGCCGGGTGATGGCAGAGCAATACATCGAGGCATATCGCCGCTATTGCTGGACGGTTCACTCGTTGGCGGACCTGAAGCTTGCGCCTTTTCATTTGCTGGCAAGCGAGGGGGCGGTACACGCGGACAAAGACCACGTGTGGCACATGACGACGCTGGCTCGCCTTTGCGCCTCTGATCCGGGACTCCTTCTGACAACACCTTACAAAGTCGTCAACCTAAACGACGGAGTTGGTCAGCAGGACGGCATCGCATGGTGGGAGGAACTCACCGCTTCAGGAGGCGAGGGTATGGTGGTAAAGCCCTCTCAGTTCGTGGGTAGAAATCGGCGGGGGTTGATCCAGCCAGCCATAAAGTGTCGTGGTCGAGAATATCTTCGAATCATCTACGGACCGGAATACACCGCGCCGGAACATCTCGAACGCCTTCGTGCACGAGGCCTCGGCACAAAGCGTTCATTGGCTTTGCGGGAATTTGCGCTGGGAATCGAAGCATTGCACCGCTTTGTCGAACGAGAACCGCTCCGGCGTGTGCACGAGTGCGTCTTCGGTGTCTTAGCGTTGGAAAGCGAACCTGTTGATCCGAGACTTTGAGGAATCGGAGTTGTTATGTACGCACGGTACAAGAAGAAACGAGTAAACAGGAAAGATAGTTTCCGGTTTATTGAACAGGTTTCGCTGTTTGGTTGCAACGAAGGATTTATACCGTGGCTCCTGAGCAATGAGATAAGCGCATCTCAAGGTGAGCCTTTCAAGTGGCATGTGAACATCGAGGCTGAACTGGCGAAAACAGAATACCGAGATTCTGCTCTGGTCATTGATCTGAAGCCTAAACAGAAAGATACAAATCTGTCGCTCTATGAGTTATGTGATGTCTGGGGATATTCAGACGGTGACTGGACACCAATCCTGCTCCACTTGAGTGGGCTGTTCGTGGACGTTGATCCGAGCGCAGTTGATCGCAACGATTTCCTTATAGAAGACAACCAGCGGGAAGGGCCGATCTATGAGTTCCTGTACCTTGATGGGAGCGTTTCCGATGGAAAGCTAACCGGAAAATGGATAGCACCCCCGGCAAGCCCCACAAACGCTGCCTTGCTGTGGCCGAGCACCTTTAAGTATTTCGTAGAGTCTGTCCGACAACGCACTCCGGAGGTTTTGAGCTAATCTAACGAGCTGTAGAGGGGAGTGTTCGCTGGTATCTAACCTCTGAGAGACGTAGACCGAGGCAAGATATGGCAGAAACTGCGGCACCAGTCCTTGGAACTGGCGGGGAACCTAAGTCAAAGATCAGAGATATCGAGCCACTACTGAAATGGGCTCCGTACAGCAAGGACTCGGACTTTTTGTTCCCGTCGTTCAAGCTGCACGGCAAGCAACCTCGAATCGGCAGCATGATCGTACAGGACTACGTCAGACCTGCGGCTGTTGCTGCTGGAGTGATCCCTGAGGATTGCCCGAGATTCGGGTTTCACAACCTGAGGCACGGGCTTTCGACCTTCCTGATCGAAAACGGACACGACCCAGTAGTGGTGCAGCGTATGCTTCGCCAGTCGCATGTTGACATGACGATGCATTACGTCCACAACAGCCACAAGGCAAGGAACGCCCAAGCCCAGTTCATCGAGCGTTTCCTTCCGAACGGTGGTACTGTGGCTGATGTGGAAGAGCCGAATGACGAAAAGCGGGTGCCAGTGCGGGTGCAGTGAATTGTCACGAAATGTGCAAGTGCTGTAGAATGAGAGAACGAGCGGGAGTAACTCAGTGGTAGAGTGCGACCTTGCCAAGGTCGAAGTCGCGGGTTCAAATCCCGTCTCCCGCTCCAGATTTCTCGTTTCCAACTGGCTCGTGCTCCAAAGACGCACCGGCTCGGTTTCGGAACGCTGTTCGCAAGAGCAGGGGCGCGGTACCCAAGTGGTAAGGGAGAGGTCTGCAAAGCCATTCGCCGTTTCCGCCGTTCAATCCTTCCAAGAACTTAGCTTGACACTCGAGGACGACAATCGCCCGAAAACCGCGCCCAGAGCGGTAATGGACAGTCCACTGGACGGCACCCAGCACATTGACTAATCGCGACCGCGCGTGACAGACTAGCACTCGTTAAGCCCTCTGGAGCGCAGAAGGCGAGTGCCTTTCGTAGCGCGTGCGAATGCAGCCCAGAGCAACAATGATCCTACCGTTTCGGGGAACCGAGACGCCTCTGCCGTAGGCCGGATGCCCTAGTTGCCATTGTGCCGTGGGCTCACGGGGAACGGACTCGCGAGACTCTCTCGCGTGAGGCGTCCGTGTCCGATTCCCTTTTCCTCAATCTCAATGAAGCCGCGCAACTGCTCGGCTTATCACCTGAACATCTCTACGAACTGACTCGCAAGCGATCGCGAGAGCGTACGTCGAATCCTGTCCCGCATCTGCATCTCGGACGGCGCCTGGTTTTTCGTCGCGAGGACTTGCGCGCGTGGGCTGCCTCGATCGAGGTGGCGCGATGAACGCATACGTCTGGATTCCAGTCCCTTTATGGTTCATGGACCACGTGCGTCATCACTGCAAAGGCGGGCGAACGCGATCGGCGCGATTCATGGACCGTCGCGCCTACGTGGTTGATTCCGATCTGAACAGCAAAAAAGCCGCGATACGGTATAGCGCCTGGCGTTTTCTTGGGCCATTCCGGAAGCCGATCTATCCCGCGCGCGTAACGGAAATGGATCTGCGCCAGCTAAAGAAGCGCGCGCAAATCTGTCTTGCTTGCGGCGCGTCATTGGCAGACCGCCAGCGGGGCATTCAGTTCTGCGATCAGGTCTGTAAACGTCGCCATTATCGCGAGTTTGTACCCGTTTCTAAGCCGCGTTCACTAAATATGAGGGGGAAGAAATTGAAAAAACCTCGGAAACGGGCGCTGACCAATTGGTGTCCCGTCTGCAAGTCTTATCAACCCCAAAACCATCCACAGCCCTGCAAACGCGGGGCATAGACCTAGGCGCCGCGAATGCGGGCCGAGAGAGCAAAGCAACAAACTCCAGATGAAAGACGAGGAGGCCACATGAGCCAACTTATCACCATCACATTTGAAGACGCGCGGCGGATTCTGTTCCGGACAGACGGTGCGCCGCGAACCAACAACACTCCATCCCAGATTCTGGCAAGAGCCATCGGGCCCGAACTCTACGCGCAACTCCAAAAGTCCGCGAAGGAACGCGCGGCGGGGGGATCGAGATGATCCCCGACAAATTTTGGAACCGGGATGAAGTGCTCGCAGCGATCAACAGCCTAAAGGAAAGCGGCTTGGACCATGCCTGCATACGCGGAATGTTGGTCGGCCGCGCTGCTGGAATGATGGACAATGCCGCTATCGGTCGGATTGTTGATTCGGTGTTTGGACTGACGGCGGCGCCCAAGGTTGAAGAGCCAGCACCACTGCGGCCGCCAGTCGCGGTAACACCAACTGTTGACATACAGGGACCGACCGCGTTCACTGAGAAAGAACAAGAGCAGATGATCGCGCTGGCGAAGGCGAACGCGTCGCTCGACGACTTTGACGCGGTCGATCGCGAGCTCGAGGACATTCTCGAGTTCTTGGAAACGCGAGGTTACTCCTGGGACGAAAACGACGGATTCACTACGTGCGACGCGGAGAGCAGGCCGGCCACCGAAGAACGCAGTGAGGTTGATGACGCGATGCCGGCCTTGCTACCGATCGCGGGGATGCCCGGGTACGCAGTTGACGCGTGGGGTAGGCCGCACGCGGAGAAGAAACGCGGGCGGAAAGCCGGGCCACTGATGCCTGACAAGTTCTTCCGCAAAGACAAAACTTTTGTTTTCGGCTATCGGATCCGCGTCGGTGACCGGCGAAAACGGTACGCGGCGAAGTACTTCGGCATGGCGCGGTACTTCGCAGAGAAAAAATGGGAGAACGCGGGGTAAACGAGGTTGGTGTACAGGTATTTGAGGTTGGTGTACACCCCTGTACACCAACTTCAACGAAGTGGGTCTAACTAATACTCCGTACCCAACGCTTCCCCAAGAGCGGGGGAAGCAGATTGGTTTTGGGGACCCCCTACCCCCAAAACGCAATCTTGCGATGGGATGAAGTTCTATCACGCGTTCCCTCTAAACTTCCTGTGCAGCGTGGATGTCAGAGGTTTATTCTGAGCGGTGCGCTGTGGTGAACAGATTACGAATTGTCCTTGGCGCATTGAGCAATTAATGCTGGCAACAGTCCGTACATCACGCGACCCTGCAACCCTTACTCATGGCGCGCCAAGCCACTATCACTGACTCTCTAATGGAGGAATTCTCATTTTCTCTGCGGTCTTAATCGTCTCACTCATGACGCGAACCAACGGCCTAGCCCTCTCCGCCTCTATGCGAACGCTCCAGGACTCGTAAAGATCTATGCAGCTTTTGAAACGGCGATTCTGCTGTCGTAACAAGAAGATAAAAAACATAACATTGCCCAGTACGTGGCAGAACGCGGATGCTGTTTCTTGAAACCCGATCTCATCATCCGCTACTCCGGCCACGAACGGAATAGCAAAGGCTTCTAAGTTGTTCAAGTGCTTCACGTACTCAACGATCGTTGATTCGCCACCCGGCGACTCAGCTGCTTTCCTTACTAGTGCTATGCGCTTCTCATCGAAGTTGTGTTCGACGATCTGCCCCTGTTTGATCTTGAACTTCTGTCCTTCCAAGAATGTGTACATGTTGACCTTGTACGCGTCCGTTGCACGTTTGCGCGATTCAACGATTGTCGTGCCGAAGTATTGACAGCGCTCCGCAGCGAGCTTGATGGACTCGCGACGAGCGTTTTGCTTGCCAATGCCCTTGGTGATGGACAATTGCCGCAGACCATATATCGCGGCTCCCGCCAGAACGAGGGCCGACGCGAAATACAGCAGTTCCATGATGGAACGCAAGACACTGAACCAAGCGGAGTTAATGATCATGACGGTTGCCGCCATCTGCAGACTCTCACTGCGATCGCGACTCTGCAGTGAGCACCATCACGTTTAATGTTCGAGTAACCCAGCAGAGATTCCGCCCATTTTCTAGAGCACCTCACCGCGCTATCTCTCGAGCTCGAGAAGCCTGTCTGCCAGTCTAAAGGTTAATCGAACCTCTATATCGTGTTGACAGGCAATGATTTGCACGTTCTCGCGTCTGGTAGCGTAGGCGCCCATAAACACCTGGCGACAGACAGGCCGGACGCATATTGCAAGCAGACGACTTACACCGCGATCCTCGTAACGCGTTGGTAAGGTTGCTTTTCGGGCTCGAGGTACTGCCGGGCCGCTCCCCCCAAGCGGCCTTACCCAGCGGATACAGCTTGGTCGGAAACAGGTCGTTTTTGAAATATGCGTTTGGCGTGGAGTTTGGATGTTTTTCAACCTGTTTTTCGGGTGTTCGGAAGAAACACCCTAGGAGGAAGGCCAATGCGAATTCCTAGAGCAGCAGACGCGGCGCAGATACCCGCGGAAATCGACGAAGACGTCCTGGCGGCCTATCACGCGGAGATCGCCGAGCAAGCTACCGTCGCCGAAGCGCCCCCAACCCTAATTCAGAGCGTCGAGAACCCGGCGAATGCTTTCTCGGAGGCGGTTGATAGCGGTGTATGGACAGCCGAGGGCGGCATGCAGTGGGAATCCGACCGCGCGGCACTGATACAACGCGTTGAAGCCCAGCGCCGGGCGAATCTCGGCAACCACGCGTCTGATCGGCCGGGTACCGCGATCGTGGATGGCCTTCCGGAGGGCTTAGATGACTGAAAAACCTCAAGAATTTGCCCCAACGCCGCGCATTAGAGGCGATTCTAGCGACTCGAGCCCCGTGGACGTGAAATGGGTCCAAGATGCCGCGCGTGCCGTCCTCGCCCGCCTGGCGCCGCCGATGAAGATCCCGCCGCCGGACGTCCCGCGGGTGATGGACTGCATCCCGCGTCCCAACCGAGCCCGCATGGCGGCCTACGGCAACGAAGGCGCCGCGGTCGAGGAAGTGACGCTGCAGGAGGATCTGCAGTACAACGCGACGCTGGCATCACGGGCCGACCGGCGCCAAGCGATCGACACCAGCCCCGCGGGAGTCCACGCGTGGGAGAACGAATTCTATCGCGACGAGCAGACGCGCCGCGATGCCGCAACTGTACTACTACACCGCGGCTACCCGGTGCTGCAGGTAGCCATCGCGACGGGCCTGGAAGCTTCCGAGGTCCGCGCGATCAAGGAGAACCGATGAGCAGATTGAAACGAAAACCGAAACCGCGGAAGCCACAGCCCGCGACGCCCACACTGCCACCGCTGACGCCGAGGTTCTGGTAGCCATGAGAACACTTCAAATCGCGATGTCCCAAAACCCGCTAGCCACCGGCCTGAGCGTCGAAACGAAAAAGCATCTGTGGGGTTGGACGGATTCCGACGGCCGCGAACTCGACTGGATGTACTGGGTCGAGCGCGCGCTGTGGCCTGTAGTCGACGGCCGCGGCCAGATCATCTACGTGACCCCACCGAAATCGCGGTGGTACCACTAACAAGTTTCCCGCGCCGACCTGAACAGACGGCGTGGGAACAATCGCGATGCCCCTCCTTCATCGCGTCTCGAGCGGTTCGTACTAGAGAGCGGACCGCTCGGGTTTCTCAAAGGAGGAAATCAAAGGAGGCTACACAATGAAATGTTTTCCAGCGTCAGACCCATTCGCAAACGTCCCACTCGCGCTGAAGGATCGCGCGGCAAACGAGATGAACGCAGCCGGAGAGGCCTTTGGAATTCGACTCACCGGCGGCGATGCTTATAGTGTCTCAGCCGAACTCAGCGGCACAACGCCCGTTCGCTTTCTTGAATGGTGCAACGCGATGAACATCTGCCGGTGCGACGTAGACCGCGCGTCAGACCTGACTACCTTTCTCGGCCGGAATCCGGTGTCGCTGCAGGTAGTCGAGGCCTACATGCAACGCGCGATCCCCGCGAACATGATCTCGAGTCTTCTACCAGACGAGGTTTTCTCCGCGATGCAAGCGACAGCCGACGCGGTTCTGCAAGCGTCCAACGAGAAAATCGACACACTCCGCGAAGCGGCTCACGCGGGTATTCACTCAGCACAAGCAGAGCTCGATCAGCTCGAGAGGACGGCCGTGGATACGCTCGAGGGCTTCGGCTTCAAAACGCGGCGCCAGGAGGAAGATCCGCTTGGGCCCGAAGCGCAGCCCGGCCTGTCCGACGAACAACGCCGCGGCCTCTCTGAAGAGTGGGGCTCGCTGTCCGGCCTGGACATCGAAGATCCCATGGCCAACCTCGACGCGCCGAAAGGATGGGATGGATTTTGAAGCGAAGCGTCCGCAAGATCCTCGAGACGCGAGGCGTGGGCGATCCATATGAGTCACTACGGTTCGCCCTGAACGTCTTGAGGGAACGCGTTGATGGGTCCTGGAAAAAGATTCGGCCGCGAGACGTCGGGCGGAAGCAGCAGCAAAAACTATCGATAGGAGCACATCAAATGGGAATGTTTTCTAAGCTGGAAGACAACATCAAAAGTTACGCGCAAGACGTGGGCAACGCGGTTAAGAGCTACGGGCAAAATGTCGCGACGAATGCGAAAGCGATTGTAGTTCGCCCACAGCCGAAGCCCGCGGCGCCGACGGATGACCAGGTCGCGCCCGTGAAAAAGATCTAGCCGCGGTTCACCGGGCTGATGGCATTACCCGCGGTGTCTAGCGAACATCGCGGGCTAGTTCGCAACTAGGAAAGGAAAATCAAAAATGAGTCAATCACACAGTAACAGCCCTGTGGCCGGCCTCAATGGCATCGATCACAGCGACAAAGGCACGCAGTATAAGCATTCCATCGAAGGCGGTCTTCAGACTCGCCCCGAGGGAACGCGTCAGCATGAATTTTCAAGCAATGACGCGGTTGAGTCCCTGCATCCCGCGACGATCGCCGATATCAAACGTGGTCGCTATAACGGTGACCAGCAAAATGGCAATCAGCACAAGGCCGCGGGCTTCGGCGCGGATCTCGTCCGCGGTTCGCTGACGCGTCCGGGACAAGGTGCCAAAGCGAAGGACGCCAACAAGCTCGAAGACTGCGGAGGCTACTGAAAATGGCCTGTCCTATTTTCATCCACATTCTTCAGAACGGCGACGTCTGGGCGACTTCGGATATCGCCGACACACCCCCGGGCGCCGTGGCCGCGGTTTATCGCGTTAACGGACAACCCGCGCTCGTAAAGCTTGGGACCATTTCTGGCACGTCGCCGACGTACGCCGCCAGCAATGGAAACGGGAAAACGGGGCGAGATGTGAGCGGCCGCTAGATGTTTTCTTCCATACGGCGGTGCTGTTCAATCAGCATCGCCGCCGCTTCTTCATTTGGGAACCTAACCCAAATACTAGCGCGCAGTAGGATCGCGATGGCTTGGCGTAGCGGGCTGCTGGCGTCTTCCCAAAGACGGCAACCCTCTTCTGGTCCGTTCTGAAACATCTCAGCAATGATCGGCTTCATGGCGTGCTCGAGCGTTTGCACAGCTGGATTGTCTGTAGTCATTGGCGGCCCCTTAGTTACGACTGATCTAACCAAATCGCGGGCTCTTCGGGGCCCGCGTTTTCGTCTGTCGCGATTGCATCGATCGCTTCGAAGTCGCGGTCGTTAACGTCCTGGCCGCAGTCGCGAAGAGCTTCGGCGATCAGTTTGTACCGCGGTGATGGTTCGGGGATTGGTTCATTACGCGATGAGTGAATCATTGTGTTCCTCCCTCAGGTTGTTTTGCGAGTTCTTCAACATGCTCGAGCGCGCGGCGGATAGAATCCTTCTGCGCCCGGGTGTAGTACTTCAACGCGGTGACGGGGTTCGAATGTCGTAGCAGCCCTGTGCTGTTCAATGCGTTCTTTGATGTGTCAGTAACAAGGCTCGAGATCCCACGGCGCCCTGGATAGAAACCGCGCCAAGCGATTCCCGCGGCCTTCAACTTGGGCGCGATCGTTCTAACGTTCAGGCTGTTCAAATCGAGCGGCGTGTGATTGGCGCTCTGTAGGATGTATCCTCCGCGGCCGTACTTCGTGCCAAGCCGCTCGAGTAAGCCGCGAAGAGGTTCAATCACCGGAACACTCGCTGCGGATCCTTCCGTTTTCGTCTCGCCAACATGCTGGCGCCAGACAGAGCGACAGATCTGCAGTTCTTCCCCGTTGTAGTCTTCCCACTTAAGACCGCGGATTTCGGCCGGCCGCAGAGCAGCAAAGTATGCCAACGCGACAGCCACCGCGGCGCGTATGTCGATAGGCTCGAGAATCGCCAGCATCGCGCGGACTTCGGCGAGAGAGTACTCGCTTGGTTTCTCTGTTCTCGCGACCTTGCAAAGCCATTGCGCCGCGAATGCGGGGTTTTCTTTGGCGACGCCTTGCGCGATCGCGAAATCGTAGACGCCCGAAAGAAACCACTTGATGTGTGACAGCGTCCGGCCGCTGTAGCCTTCTTTGGCGTACGCGGTCAGAATGCGCGTGATCTCCGCGGTCTGCAGTCCGTCCAACGCGATTTTTCCGATGTGATTCTTCCAGCGTCCTTCCCACAGTCGCTTGTAGCTGTACGCCGTGACCGCGGCTTTGTTGTCGGTGACCCATGGCAGGTACTTCTGCTCGATGAAGTCTTCAACGGACCACTTCGCGGCTTCGGTGGCGCCGTTGGCCTTCGCGAGTTCTTTTTCGATAAGGTGCTCAACGTCCGCGCGCGTCCGGATGGAGTCTGACTTGTCCGCGAGTTTGACGGTAATCTTTTTGCGCTCGCCAGTGACCGTGGTAGCATAATATCGGAGTAGAAACGCTGAATTTGTCTCTATGAATTGCCCTGTTTGCTTTCGCGTCCGTTTGAACATGCATAAAGATTGCATCGGACGCGTTACTGGACAAGAGCACGGACGTGCCATTACCTAAGTAATGAGCCAAACGCGTTTGTTTTCTGCTTTTTAGGGGCGCGGTACCCAAGTGGTAAGGGAGAGGTCTGCAAAACCTTTATGCGTCGGTTCGATTCCGACCCGCGCCTCCAGTCTTTCATCTTCGCTTTACCCGGCCATCCTAAGTTGAGCCCATTCTCAAGCGTCGTTGTCGTCACCCTTTTGGAAAAGGATTCGAAATGATCACCCGGCGTGATTTCGTCACTGCACTGTCATCCCTCCCATTCGCAAAATTCTTCGGCCTTCGAAACGCGATCACGGGGACAACGACTCCAGCGTCTTTGTCCCCGGCGTCGAGTCCGGACTCCGAAGACTTCACCAGATTCGTGAAGATCGCCATCGGCACCGGCGGCCACGGCCACACTTATCCCGGAGCCACCGTCCCCTTCGGCATGGTGCAGCTCAGTCCCGATACCTACAACGACGGCTGGGATTGGTGTTCCGGCTATCACTACTCCGACAGTTCGATCATGGGCTTCAGCCACACGCATCTCAGTGGAACCGGTGCATCCGACATGCTCGATTTTCTCCTTATGCCCGGCACCGGCCCCACCAAGCTCGTTCCCGGAGCCCGGCAGAATCCCGGCGAAGGATATCGCTCCCGCTTCAGCCACGAAGAAGAAATCGCGGTGCCGGGATATTACTCAGTGATCCTTCGTGATTACAACATTCGCGCCGAACTCAGCGCCACCGAGCACGCCGGCATTCATCGCTATACCTTTCCCAAGAGTGACACCAGTCATTTCATCCTCGACCTGGTTCATTCGTTCTCGAGCACTCCGGTCATCTGGGCTTCTCTGAAGATCATCGGCAACGACACCATTGTTGGCGGACGCAGTCTCAAAGGTTGGGCTCCGGGCCGCGAAATCTATTTCGCCATGCAGTTCTCGAAACCCTTCGCCTCCGCTGAAATTGTTTCCGACAATAAGCCTCTCGATTCGTCGGTGCACGACGCGAGAGGCACCTCGCTGAAATGCTTGCTGCATTTCCAGACCGGAGAGAAGGAAGTGATCTCAGTGAAGACGGGAATCTCCGGCGTCAGCGAAGAAGGAGCCCGCAAGAACGTCGCCGCAGAAATCCCCGGCTGGGATTTCGAAAAAGTCCGTCGCGCCGCGCATGCATCGTGGAACGCGAACCTCTCCAGGATCAAAGTCGAAACGGCGACGCCGCGCTACAGGACGATCTTCTACACTGGTCTCTATCATCTCCTCTGCGCTCCTACTCTCTTCGATGATGTCGATGGCCAATATCGCGGCATGGATGGCAAGATTCACCGCCTTCCTGCCGGCTCACACAACTACAGCACGTTCTCTTTGTGGGACACCTACCGCACCGCGCATCCCATGTACACCCTCTTCCTCGCCGACCGCGTTCCCGACTTCGTCAATTGTCTGATCCGCATGGCACAGGAAAGCCCCGACGGCGTGCCAATCTGGCCTCTGCAGGGCAAAGAAACCTTCTGCATGACCGGCTATCACTCGAGTTCGGTTTACGCAGAAGCGTGCGTGAAGGGTTTTAAGGGAATCGATTTCAGCGGTGTCTATCCGGCGCTCAGGCGTCGAGCCATGGACGATGACTACCGCGGTCTGGGCTACTACCGCAAACTGGGCTACATTCCCTGTGACAAGGAAGAAGAATCCGTCAGCAAGACGATGGAATACGTGTACGACGACTGGGCTGTAGCTCACCTAGCAAAAGCGCTGGGACAGATGGACGACTACAAGCTCCTGCTCGAGCGATCGAAGAGCTACAAGAATCTTTTTGACCCATCGACCACGTTCCTTCGTCCGCGTCTCGAAAACGGCCAGTGGTCCGAGCCTTTCGAGCCGACCGAGATGGGTTACTCCAAGCGATGGCGCGACTACACGGAGTCCGACCCGTGGCAGAGCACGTTCTTTATCCAGCATGATCCCGCTGGCTACTTCAAGCTCTTCGGAAGCAGAGAGGCGTTCGTTGAGAAACTCGATACTCTCTTTACCACCAGCTCGCAACTTCCTCCCGATGCCCCGCCTGACATTGCTGGCATGGTGGGCCAGTATGCGCATGGCAACGAACCCTGCCACCACATGGCCTATCTCTATTGCTACGCGGGCGTGCCACACAAAACGCAAGCCCGCGTGCGCAGCCTGCTGGAGATGGAATACGACGATCAGCCTGACGGCCTGGCCGGCAACGAAGACTGCGGCCAGATGTCCGCCTGGTACATCATGAGTTCGCTCGGCTTCTATCCAGTCGACCCCGTGAGCGGCAACTATGTCTTCGGCACGCCCCTCATCGATCGCGCCGAAGTCGAACTCGGCAACAACAAGAAACTGAGAATTGAAGTGAAGCGCACCTCGCCCAGCGATGCTTACATCCAGTCCGTCACGTTGAACGGCAAGCCCCACCAAAAACTCTGGTTCAAACACGCCGACATCGCCGACGGAGCGGTCCTCGAGTTCACGATGGGCCCTCAGCCCAGTCCGCAATTCGGTGCAGGAGAAGACGCGATCCCACCCTCACTCACGAGCTGAAGCGGATTCTGAGTCGTTGTATCTGCGAAACACGTGTAGCCCCGAACGCCTCATCCAGGGTTGCGCGCGAAGCGCGCAATGTGGGCCGTCACACCGCCTGCGAAACCGGTTTCTCCTGCAACAACAACTCCGACGCCTGCACCCTCCGGTCCGAATGAAACCACCTCTGCACGATGTTGTCGCACAAAAAGTTAGCCAGCGACAGCAAACTCATCCCCTGATGATGCACCATCCACGAGTGCACCAGTTCGCACCGTCGGCCGCCGAATAGCCGCTGCGGAACCGTGTAATCGGCCGATTCGTAAAATCCATACTTGCCAAACCATCCGAGCGAATCCATACGATGCAGATTCTTCATAGCTCCTTTGCGGTCCACATTCAGCGCAAGGAACGTGGAATAAGGCGAGATGATCAGCGGGTCTGTTTCATGTTTCTTCAATGCCAGGCTGGGCACGCCGAACGCCTCATAGTGATAGTCCCCGACCTCATTCCGTCTTGCGCAAGCAGATTCCGAAATGCCCCACGGCACGCCCTTGAGCGCCGCGTATTCCTGCTGCGATCGCACCGCAGCCACCGTGGCCCGATGTAGCAGCGTATTGCGATAGCTCCGCATCCAGATCGAAGGCATCAGGTACTCGAACATTGTCCCTGTCCATGACAACACGACCGGACGTCCGTGATCGGTGGTCACTGGGCGCCGCAGCCGGAACCAGCAATCCTGCGGGACATCGTCCTTTGCAATTCCCACAAACACCGCAGTCCGAGGCTCTGTCGCCAGCAAATCGTAGTAGTAGGGCTGCAGTTCTTTCCTCTCGGCATCAAAACCCACCGACACCAACAAACGCTGCTTGTCCACCATGAATGAAAAATCCATGGCCTCTGCCAGTTCATAGGCTTGCTGGCTGATCTGCTTCAACCGATCGATCAGTTGAAGAGTGTTCTGCCGCGCTTCTGACAGCATCTCCAGGAAGCGCTCGCGCAGCGAGTCGGCTTCGTTGGTCGAGTCCTTCATCACATCATCAAGCCGCAGCTCGAATTCCGAAATCAGGTCAGGGAATCGCTCCAGCGGTACATTGTTGACAGTCCTCCCGCCCAGGATTTCCCGGATCAGTTCCGAGAACTCGGGCAACGTCCACGGCATATAAGCTCTGCTCAGTTCGCGCGCCGCTTGAACCCGTGTGTGCGCCTGCTTCCGGAACCATGCGACATCCACCGCAGTTTCATCCGCCTTGCTCTTCTTCTCGTCGATCTTCTCTTCGGGAAAGTTCAAGAGTGCCGTAAGCCACCGGCGGCCCCGAAGCTGATCTTCAAAGCGGCCCAACTCTCTCTTGCCGAATGCACGAAGCTTGACTAGCACACGGAGATGATCGCGCAGTCCCGCTGCGTGCGCTTCCGAAAGCAGCGGACGCCGCAAGCAATCCCTGCATCCCTGTCGCAAAGTCCACAGAGACGCCACCAGATTCCCGCTATCCACCGATGACACAAAGAACGGCGGTTTTGCATCCAGCGTCCGAGTGTCATACCAGTTCAACAAGTGGCCGCGATACTTGCGCATCCGCTCCACGGTGCTCAGTGTTTTTTGCGTGAGATTCACCATCTCGGGAACTGTGATGTATCCGAGTTCGTTGGCGACTTGCCTCGCATTCAGAAGCAGACCGACGTTGGTTGGCGAGATACTCGTGGCCAGCTTTGGAGGATCGTCCTGAACGTTATCCGGCACAAGCCAGTTCTGTTCTTCGTTCGAGAGTTCCGCAAAATAGCGCCAGATGTGCAGGGCAGACTTGCGCAGCAGCCATTCATCCTGCCGCGAAATTTCCGGTGGAGCTTCCACCGGACTTGCGTTCAGCCACACCGCCAGGGGCTTGCTGCAAGCCCAAAGGATAAGAATCGGCGATGCGGCCAGCAGCGCGTGCGGTCGCGTGAACCACAGAGCGAGACCCAGCGCCGCCGCCAGGAAAGGCATCCAGTCGATGTATCGATCGATGGCAGTTCGCTTGTTCCCCAGTTCCGCCTCGGCGGCTGTCTCCCACTCCAGCAATCGTTCCCGCGTGACCAGTCGGCGCACAAGCGCGCGCGCCACCGCATCCAGCGACAACAGTGTCTGGTGCGCCAACAGCGTAAGCGTCAGCAGCACCGTGAAGTTGCTGGTAAACAGGTTGCCAAATGCGTCGCGTGCAATGCGCGGGCTGCGGGCTATAACCGCGCGCGCCAGTCCGAAGAGCAGTTCCACCCAGGCTGGCACGAACAAAATGCAGATCGCGGCGAACGTCCATAGCACCGGGCGATTCATTACGAACCAGCTGTACAGAAGCAGGGTACACGTAGCCGGTTCCACCAGGCTGCGCCGCAGATTGTCGAAAATTTTCCAGCGCGACACCAGCGAGATCGGGTTCGGAACGGCCGCCCCAGACTCATCCGGCACCGTATCGGTCAGCCATTCCACGATCTGCCAGTCGCCTCGCAGCCACCGGTGCTTGCGCCGGCTGTAGGCGCTGTAGTGCGATGGATAGTCCTCAATCACCGCGATGTCGCTGGTCAGGCCCGCCCGCGCATACGCTCCTTCAATCAGGTCATGGCTCAACAAAGAATTCCGCGGAAAGCGTCCGTAGAGAACGCGAATCATGGTGTCGACTTCGTAGATGCCCTTGCCGGTAAATGATCCCTCTCCATAGAGATCCTGATAAACATCCGAAATCGCGCGTGTGTACGGGTCCAACCCGGTTTCACCCGCAAAAATTGCCGCCAGCCGCGATTGCGTCGTGCACTGCACACTGATATCGACCCGCGGCTGCAAAATGCCATATCCGGCCACTACGATGTTCTTCTCGGGATTGACGATTGCCTGATTCAGCGGATGAGCCAGTGCTCCGATCATCCGGTGTGCCGAACCGCGCGGCAGTTCCGTGTCGGAATCCAGCGTGATCACGAAGCGGATCGTCGGCAGAATCGAAAGATCCCCAATCTTCACCGGAAAGCTGTCGAACCTTCCGCGCAGCAATTGATTCAGATCAAGCAGCTTTCCCCGCTTGCGCTCCCAGCCCATCCACCCTTTTTCGCGGGGGTTGTACACCCGATGCCGGTGCAGGTGAAAAAATGTTCCCGAATTCTTGTGCGCGTATCTGTCGTTGAGATCTGTGATCAGGCTGGAGCATAGCGCCACCAGTTCGTTGTCTTCGGGCGTCGGCTCGGGCGAATCGGGCAGATCCGACACGATCGCGAAGTGAATATTGCAATCATGATTACCGAGGTAGCGCACCTCCAACTCTTCCACCAGATGATGTACCTGCGCCTCGCTCAGCAACAGAGTGGGAATTGCCACCAGCGTCGCGCAATGATCCGGCACGCCCTGCGAAACATCCAGCTTCGGTAAGGTGGTGGGCGCCAGCAGGTTTGTTGTCAGGTAATTCATCAGCTGAACCGCGGCCTGCGAACTCGGCAGCAACAGGATCAGCATGGAAAGCAGCAGGGTCGGCAGCGGAGTCTCCGGCGGTGTCAGCAACCACAACACTCCCGTGACTACTACGAACGTGAAAACCGCGATCCCCACCAGCAGGAACTCATCCGGATGTGCGCGCAGCCAATGTCGAACGGCTTCTCCGAACGTGCGGTGATAACCGACTCTCTGACACAAAAGGTCATCTCCGTCGCCCACCAGATAGTAGCCAATGTGAGATTCGCGCTGCGCGATCCGTGGGTCACGGGCCCCTCGTTTCTGCGCCTCCTTCGCCAATGTCAGAGCCGCCTCGGCTACTTCCATTTCTATCTGGTCCGAACGCCGCGCAATCTGCGCCACGCGCTCCCGGTACCAGTTGCGGCTTTCAAAATCCATCGCAGCATACGCTCCGGCGGGATCGCGTCGCAGCATTTCGTCGAAGGGGATCAGAGATTCCAGATCCTCTTTCCACGACGCCTGAAGCACGTGCTCGAAGGCACGAATATAGGGTGCAATGCTCGATGGCAGTGCCGTCCCACTCTTAAGACTCGCTTCCAGAGCGAGCCCGCCTTCGGCGATCCGCTCGAGGAGAATCATCTTCAGCGCCGGCACCAACGACCCGATCTCGTGAAATTGCAGCGGCGCTGACTCTTCAAACGCCATGCAGAATGCGGTGAATTCACTCTTTGAGAACTTAGCCTCCATCTGATCGAGGAAGGCCTGTGCAATCACAAGTACGCGTGGCAGGATGTCCGATTTGTTCGAGACAACCGGCAGGGTCGCATTGCTGAGATCGCCAAAAACCGTGCGTGCGCCCCCTAACAGCATGCGAATCGTGCCTCGGAGCACGATCACATCTTCCAAATCAGACGCACCTTCGAATCCCTCATCTACCCGATCCGACAAAGACGTGAACTGCCGCAGCAGTGCCTCGCACCGAGTGGAGAATGTTTCCGACGAGTCCCGATCCGGCAGCCACGTCAGACTGGCAGCCAGTTCCGTCGCGGCGTTTCGGACAGGCAGCACCTCCTCTTCCTTCCGAGCGCTCAGAAACTTCCGCTCTTCATCTCCGATAATGCCTTCAGTCTCAGTGTGTAGCCCCATGCGTTATCAACCATCCTCCAGCACATCCGCGAATCAGCGGTAACTGGCGGCCTGCAATTCGAACATCTCGGCGTAGCGGCCGCCCAGGGTCGTCAGAGTGTCGTGGTCTCCTTCTTCCGCAATGCGTCCATTCTCGAGCACCACGATCCGGTCAGCCATGCGAACGGTCGAAAACCGGTGAGAGATGAACAGGGCCATCTTCTCGGTTGTCAGTTCGGCAAACCGCTTGAACACCTCGTACTCGCTGCGTGCGTCCAGCGCCGACGTCGGCTCGTCCAGGACCAGAACTTGAGCATCCCGCAGATAGGCGCGGGCCAAAGCCACCTTTTGCCACTCGCCGCCCGAAAGATCCACGCCGCCATCGAAGCGCCGGCCCAGCATCTGATCGAGTCCCGACGGAAGTTTCCGCAAAACATCCGCCGCCATGCTCTTCCGCGCCGACTCTTGCAGCAACTCTAGATCGTTTATCCGGTCGATACGCCCGACTGCAATATTTTCCCGCGCCGTCATCTCGTAACGCATAAAGTCCTGAAAGATCACGCCGATTTCGCTATACAGATCCTCCAGGTCGTACTCGCGTAGGTCGACTCCATCCAGCAGCACCTGGCCTTCGAACGGATCGTAAAGGCGCGTCAGCAGCTTCACGATCGTCGTCTTGCCCTCACCATTCTCACCGATCAGCGCCACGCGCTCTCCCGGCCTCAGATGAAAGTTCAAGCCGTTCAGAACCAACCGCGACGAGCCCGGATATCGAAACGAAACATTGCGAAACTCGAATCCCCGCTGAATCGGACGCGGAGCCGGCAGGGCATTGGCCTTCGACCGGATCGTGGGCTTCATCTCGAAAAATGCGATCAGATCTGTAAGGAACAAAGCCTGGTCCGCAATCGTCGACAGCGTCGAAAACGTCTGCTGCAGATTCGAACTCGCTTCTCGAATCGCATTGGCCAACAGCGTCAGCGTGCCGAAGCTGAACACGCCCGTCACCGTCTGCCACACCGCATAGACGTACGCGGTGTAATAGCCCGCCATGCCGATCATCGAGAGCCCCGATCCGGCGATCACCTTGCGGCGAGCCAGCGCGATGTCCTCGTTGTAAACCTGGTCTGACAGCGCTTTGAATCTCCCGGTGAGAAAATCGCGCAGCCCAAATAGCTTCAGTTCCTTTGCGGCTTCTTTGCTGCCGCCAAGCACCCGCAGATAATCGAGCTGGCGTCGGACCGGCGTCTGCCGGAAATTCTTGGCATAGCCCAGAAAAGCGAAGTGCGTCTCTCCGACGAACGCCGGTATCACGCCCACGATCAGCAGCAGCAACAGCCAAGGCGAAAACACGATGATCGAGATCGACAGCGTAATTGTCGTAATCACTTGCTGAATCAATCGCCCGATCGCCTGGATCATGTACAGCCGGTCCGTTGCCTGCACCCGCGCCCGCTCCAGCCGGTCATAGAACACCGGATCTTCATAGGCCACCAGGTCCAGGCTCGCCGCGTGCTCCATCACCCGCACGCTGATGTGGTTCATGTATCTCCCGGCGAGCAGCGCGTCCAGGTAATCAATCAACCGTCCCACCAGGCCGGTGGAGACCGCCAGGGCGAACTCCGCCGCAACCAGCCACCACAACCGGTTGGTGATCGGCTGATGCGTCGTGACAATGCGGAAGATAGTGTCGATGATGAACTTCGAAACCCAGAACAGCGCCGGTGGCAAGATCGACGCAATGATTCTGGATACCAGCCCCAGAACGACGACCAGGCGCCCGGACTCCCACACAAAACGCAGCACCGTGGGCACGTTGCGAAGGGCCGCGAGCCGGTCGCGCCAACCGTTCCAAAACTCAGGTTGCTTGTTCATTCCCTGATTCCACGCGGATCGGGGGAGGAGTTTCGCCTCGGCACTGGAAAGGACCACCGAGGCACCCAGTCGAGAGGACGGACACCTGAATCTGGTCGATCAGTTCAAGGCAAACAGAGCCAGCTCCCCAAACGGCATTTGGATGAGGAAATAGCCTTAACGGTTGGTCTGCAAGGGGTCTGCGGTCTTACATCTACTAGTCGTCGGGGGTCTTACTCCTTCTGAAAACCTGCTCGCTCCATGCCCCGCCGTGCCTCTGGACTTTTCATAAACGTGTCCCACACGAACCCCGTTCGCAGATTCTCCGCCATCAGCAAAATGATCCCCGTGTCAATGCCGATTACGTCTGAATCATACCAGTTCTTCAGGGGATTGAAAGCGTTGGTGAACCCGTATTTCGTCCACGCAGAGGGATACTTGCTGCGAATGTTCTTCAGGACGCGCAGCGTCGCGGCCGGCAGAAATGGCAGTGATCCCCCGGCCGCGCTCGGCACCACCGTGCCGTCTATCGGCCCACTCTCGGGAGGCCCGCCCCAAACCACATAGCCCTGCTGCGAATCAGAAGCGGTAATGCCCCAGAGGTCATCGCTGTAGTCCGGGAATTGCCTCCCGAGTTCAATGCAAAACTGGCGGTGTACTTCCGTGGCAGTGATGGAATTCTGGAAGTAGTTGGCGTATTTGTCGCGCTTGCCCCGAAAATCGAACCAGGCTTGCGAATACTGATGAATGAACAGGGGCGCAAACGATCCGATATACCGCATGCCATCGTATTCAAAAGTCAGGCGCTTCCAGGCATTCCAGGTCTGCGGATCGAGCGGGTGCGCGGTCGATCCCATGCCCAACAGATACATCATCATCAGTTCGCTGTAATAGTCCCATCGCGAGGGCAGGAAGCCGATTTCAGGACTCCATCCGTGCGTAAGCAGCGACGTGTCCTCCGACAGCCACGTCCAATCCACCCGATTGAAGATCAGGTTGGCCAGTTCCGCAACCGCCGGATGTCGAAAATGCTGCCGGCAGCTAAGCACTCCGCAAAGCAGGATCGCCGTATCCACCGACGATACTTCCGAATCGAACATCCGCTCGCCAGTCTCCGGATTGGCGAAGTGATAGAAGAACCCGCGGTGGTTGGGCAACTTTTTCCACAGAAAGCGCAGTGTGGCGAAGACGCGCTCCAGAGCAGCGCTCGGGGAAATGAACCCGCGCTGGGCCCCGATGCACAGGGCCGTCAAGCCGAATCCGGTTGCCGCGATGCTCGACGCATCTCCCTGCCGGTTCGCGTTAACGTTACATCGATCCTTGACCATCCCGGTGTTCGGGCTGCCTTGCTCCCAGAAAAACAAGAAGCTGGCGCTCTCCACTTCATGGAGAAACTGGTCATCCTCTGGCGATAAAGCCGGGTTGGCAGGGCGCGCGGGAGGCTGCGAGGTCTGTTGGTCCACCGCCGGCAGGATCCGCGCAAATGGCAGGTAAAGACCCGTCCCGGCAATCTGTCGGAGAATTTCCCTTCGCGAATGCAAATGGGGTTTCGGTTGGAGCATGCCTTTCTGGTTTTCGATTACGCTATTGGTAGAGAAGAGTCAAACAGTTCTTGATCATGTGGGCCTAACGAGTACAGTCCTTAGGGATGCGAAAACGGTTAATACATGTTGCCTTTCCACGTGGAAACGTTTAAGGGTTATTCGTCATCATACGCAATCAAGGCAAAATCGTCCGATGACTCGGGCTCATAAAATAGAGGCTTGGATCGCCGCCGTCGTTGTTCCCTTGGTCGCCGTCGGTGTCTTCGCCCTGATTCGCTGGCAGAAACAGAAGCCCGTTACTCTGCGAGGGTCGGTGATTGTCCGCGACGTGGACCCGCGTAAACAGTTGCCAATCGGGGGCGTTCTGGTCTCCGCCGATGTTCTTAATCCTCCCACTTCGAAGACCGATTCCTCCGGCTTCTTTGCCCTGACTCTTCCGAAATCGATTCGCCGAGGACACCCGGTCGTCCTTCACTATCGCCATCCCCAGTATCGGCCGCTCGATGTGAAGGATTATGTCGGAGATCAGCTCTATATCGTTCACCTCGTGCCGCTCGATGACAAGCCCGCCCCGAAAGATCAACCCTCAGCAAAACTTTCGAATGTGCGCGTGCGATACACAGAGAAGACCCAAACGGAATTCAATGTCGGCAGCGCCGTGAAGACCTTTGAGGTCCAGAACAAAGGCAACATCCCGTGCCGGAAACAGCACCCCTGCTCGCCCGATGGAAAATGGAAAGCTGCCCTCGGTTCCGTCACCATCGACGCCGGCGTGGGCAACGAATTCCGCGCTCCCCGCGCCTCCTGCATCGCCGGACCCTGTCCGTTCACCCGCATCGAGTCGAATCAGATGTTGCAGGCCGGACGAACCCTCACTCTTAGCGTGCGCGACTGGTCCGATACCGCTACCTTCCTCCTCGAGGCCGAAGTTTTTCGCCCCATGGTCAGTCAACGGGAGCACTGGTCCTATCCCGCGATCTTCGGTGAGGGAATGTCTTTCACCCTGCCCTCATCCGCAGAGAGTGTGAGCATCGAGGCCGATAAAGATGGACAAACCATCATTTTCCCCTTAGGCCCGGCACTTCAATTGAGTTGGGCAACCTGCGACATGGGAACGAATGCCGATCAAGGACGAATCTACCGCTGTACTTTGAAGCCCGGATATCGCTTCCAATAGACGCTCTAACTCTCCCAGGTACTCAGTAAATACTGCGAGGAGAAGTTCTCAGTGGAAGAGCGGCACTTTAGTGCCGGGAAAGAATAGTTTCCCCCTACGCTGTCGGCAAGGTGAACACAAACACGCTGCCATGGTTCAATTCGCTCTCGGCGCGGATCGAGCCACCATGGGCCCGCATAATGTGCTTGGCAATCGCCAATCCCAACCCGGTTCCGCCCGATTCGCGGGATCGCGCTTTATCCACACGATAAAAACGCTCGAACAGTCGCGGCAAGTGCTCAGACGAAATGCCCGAACCAAAATCCTTCACGTAGAATTCGATGCCCCGCTGCGCTGCCCGCGCTCCCAGTTCCACCCGCCCCCCGCCGCGCCCATACTTCATCGCATTGTCGATCAGGTTCGAAAACACCTGGTGAATCGCTTCCCGGTCGGCCAGCACCTGAGGCAGCGATTCCACCGAGCCACTTCCATTGTGCGAGTCCATAATCTGCAAATCGACTCCATGCCCCCGCGCAATCTCCCGGAAACTCTCCTCCGCATCGTGTAGCAGTTCCGCCGGAGGCACCGGCTCAGTCTCAAACCGCGTCTCCCCAGATTCCACCCGCGCCAGCGTCAACAAATCTTCCGTCAGGCGCGCCATCCGAACCGTGTTCTTGCGGATGATCTCCAGAAACTCCCGCGTCGGCGCTGAATCATCAGGATGAGTATCCAGCAGAGTCTCGGTATATCCCTGAATGGATGTCAGCGGCGTGCGCAGTTCATGCGAAACGTTGGCGATAAAGTCACGACGTGTCTTTTCCACGCGCTCCGTCTCGGTCAGATCGCGCAGTACGGCTACAACGCCCCCGTCGGGTAATGGTGCCGCCGTCACATCAAATGCTCGCCCGGGAACAATCGACGTTGCCCGTGCCGTCTTCGCGTCCTTGTTTGTCATGGCCGCCTTGACCGTCGCCAGAAAATCCGGATCGCGAATCGTCTCCACCACCGGCGCGTTCAGCCGCGTGTGCTGCGGCACCAGGCGGTCCATGGGTTGGTTCGCCCAGCGCACCAGCCCATCCGGGCTCACCGCAATGACTGCATCCTGCATGCTGTTGAGCAGCGTTTCCAACTGCCGCTGGCTCGAGCGAACCGCAGCAAAACTCCGCTCGACTTGCTCCGCCGTCTTGTCGATCGCCGCCGCCACCCGCCCAATCTCGTCCAGAGGTGTGTCATTCACTCGCGCTTGCAGATCCCCTCTTTCGATGCGCGCCGCCACATCGACAATGCGTTGCAGTCGCCGCGACATCCAGATCGAAACCCCGGCTGCAATCAGCAGGGCAATGAGAGACGCGATGGCCGATCCCAAGAACAGTCGTCGCCGCACCTGTGCCTGCACGGCCTCTATATCGGAGAGAGGATAAGCCAGCCGAACCGCGCCCCCTGAGATCGGAGCGGCGACATAGAGAAACGGAATCCCCAGGGTCGCACTGCGTCTCTCATTCTCGCCCGTCTGGCCCTCCAGCGCAGCCACGAACTCTGCCCGCTTGGCGTGGTTCTCCATCTGAGCCGGGTTCGATTCCGAATCGGCGAGAACTCTCCCCGACGCATCAATTACCGTCGCACGCGCTCCCGCCGCCAGTCCCTCCTGGGCAGCAATATCCGCCAGCGTGTGCGTGTGGTCGATTTCAACCCGGTGGGCGAACAGGAGTGTCTTCTGCTTAAGATTGCGTTCAATCTCGGCCCGCAGCGACGCCTCCCAGGCGTTGCCGATCATCACGTCAAGTATGGCGGCCGTGGCGGCGATGACGATCAGAAAGACGGCGAGCAGCTTGAAGAAGATGCGGTTCTTCAATTTCTCCTCTATTTCGGAGCTTCAAAACGATATCCCGCGCCCCGCACAGTCTTCAGATACCGCGGGTTCTCCGGGTCCGGTTCAATCTTCTCCCGGATCCGCCGGACGTAGACATCCACCGACCGCGGTGTGACGTACGCCGTATCCCGCCAGACTGAATCCAGCAGATGATCGCGGCTGAACACCCGGCCCTTGTGCCGGGCAAAATAATCCAGCAGCCGGAACTCTGTAGCGGTCGTCGGAACCATGCTGCCTCGCACCATCAACGTCATCGCGGACGGATCAATCTCAATGTCGCCCACTTTCATCGGGCTCGGCGGCAGTGGCCGCTCGAAGCGCCGCAGCACCGCCTTGACCCGTGCCACCAATTCTCGCGGGCTGAATGGCTTCGCGATGTAATCGTCGGCCCCGAGTTCAAGTCCCAGCACGCGATCGGCCTCGCTGCTCTTGGCCGTGAGAAAAATGACAGGTACCGCCGAGAGTCCCTGCGTCTGTCGGATCGTCCGGCAGATCTCCAGCCCATCCTTGCCCGGCACCATGATGTCGAGCACGAACAGCGCCGGACGCTGTCTCCCCGCGTCCGCCAACACAGTCGTTCCTGTCGGATATACCCGCACCACGAACCCTTCATTTTCCAGATGGTGCCGTACCAGACGCGAGATGTCCGGATCGTCTTCGACTACGAAGATGCTCGGTTTCACAGGAATATTGTAACCAACAGATTTGCCCCTACCTAACCGATTCCCGGGAGCGGCCCAACATTCATCGTTCTGTAACAATCCTCATGACCTGAAATTGCTTGACTCTGGAATCGATTCCAGGGTGCATACTGCTCCCCTATGGTTGGCAATGGCGCGGGGCTGCGTTCCGGACAAGTCGCCGAAATGACCGGTGTTAGCCCCGATACGATCCGCCACTATGAGCGCATCGGGATTCTGCCGCACCCGCCACGCTCTTGCGGAGGCTACCGGCTGTACTCCGCCGATGTGATCGAGCGCGTCCACCTCGTTCGTCGGGCTCTGCAATTGGGCTTCACTCTCGCCGAACTTTCGGAAATCCTCCGGGTGCGCGATAAAGGCGGCATCCCCTGCCGGCGCGTGCTTCACCTTGCGGAGGAAAAGTTACGTTCCCTCGAACACCAGATTGCGGAACTCCGGCAAACTCAGACTTACATGAAGAGCCTGGTTCGGCAGTGGCGCTCCAAACTGGCGCTGACCGATCCCAGCAGCAAAGCCCTGTTGCTCCACTCGCTGATCGATGACGGTTCGTCTTTGCCCAATACAAAGAAGAAGTTGAGGAGAAGAAAATGAATCTGAGACTGGGAAAACCACTTGCCATTCAGATCGCCGTGGCGTGTTTGATGGTCGCTGCCTATGCCCAGAACGCGACCACTAACTCTAAAGACGCGAACACCAAAGATGATTCGATGCGCGATTGTCCGATGCACAAACAGCACACCGCGACCCAAAGTCATCACGCCACGGTGGAAAAGCACGGCGACCAGGCGATGGGATTCCCGCACGACCAGACCACCCATCACTTTCTGATACGGCCTGATGGAGGCTCCATCGAAGTGACCGCGAACGACCCCGCGGACAATGCCAGCACCGTTGCAATCCGCACGCATCTTTCGCAGATTACGGTCGCCTTTGGAAAAGGTGATTTCTCACAACCGATGTTCATTCACGACGGCCTCCCTCCGGGCGTGACCACGATGAAATTGCTTAAGGACAAGATCCAATACCACTACGAGGAGATCTCATCCGGAGCACGGGTACGAATCGAATCAGCCGATCCGCTCGCTCTTGCCGCGATTCACGACTTCCTCCGCTTCCAGATTTCCGAACATCAAACCGGCGACAGCTCGATGCCTCATTGATGTGTGGGGTGATTCTCCATCGGCATCGAGCAGCCGCGAAGCGGCGAAAGAATGCAGCCCACGGCGTAAAAGCCTGTTACGAGACTCTTCTTTCGCGCCTTCGGGGCTTGATTCTTTCCACTCTGCTACCCACGCCTTGCGACGTGGGCTGTATTCTATCGCCACTTCGTGGCTCATAGCGTGCAGTCCGTTCCACTTTCCTCGACCGCTCCCGCGTTTCGTAGATTCGCAAGCCGTGGGTGACATTCGGAAAATGGGCCAGCCCCGTAGGGGCGAGAGAAGAGTTCTCAGCGCCACAGCAAATGGGGGATCGAACTACGTCCCGAATACTAGAATCCATGTCATAAATGCCTGGCCGACAAGGATCGGTACAACTAACTTCCGGATTGCCGACGATTTCGCCCAGAACCGTTTTGGGAGCCCCTTGCCGAGGCGGCATCTCTGGGAATTGGAGTCAGACCGCTCAGCGGCCATGCTTCTCTTTTCCGTACCTGGCAAAGCATCGCGTGCCTGCGTAATATCTAAGAAATGATTGTGGCGAGAGAGTCCGGAGGCACCTTCGATTCCACTCCCAATCCGCAGCATGCTCCTGAGGAAAGGCATCGACAGGAAACAAACCACCCATGCGTTCCAGTACTTCTCCTACTGGTACTTGCTTTGCCCTCATGCTTAGCAGCCTCGCAGAGGCAGTCGATTTCGCTCTATGTGGACGCCAGGGACAGCGTGCGCAAGTTATTTCATTCCGAACTCGCTATTCCAGTCCATCCCGGTCCCCTCACGCTGGTCTATCCACGATGGGGCATTCCAACGTACGAGTTCCCGGCCGGAGTGCTCAACAATATCGTTCGCCTCAAGATGAGCGGCAACGGCCAGGCGCTTGAGTGGAAACGCGACTTAGTGGACAAGTTTTCCTTTCATGTTGTGGTCCCAGACAACGTGAATGTCCTGAATGTCACGATGGATGTCATCGCCCCTGCCAATCGCTCCGACCTCAATGCAGCGACAGCGCAACTGTTCGTTCTGGACTGGTACACGCTCGTGCTTTACCCACAGGGGGCGGCGGCTGATGAAACCGCCATAGCAGCGCGGCTTAGGCTTCCTGCAGGATGGAAACATGCTTGTGCAATCGCGCCAATCAGAACCGTGGAGGGTGTCATTGAATTCCCGCGAATGTCCCTCTCCACGTTAGTTGACTCGCCGGTTCTCTCTGGAAGAAATCTCAAAACTGTGGAGCTGCGGCTGCCTTCCGCACCTCCGATCTTCGTTGACATTGCTTCAGAAACACCCGAGGCCGCGGACCTTCCCTTGGAATGGCGGGAACGTCTTCGTCGTTTGATAGCAGAGGCTGGTGCACTGTTCGGCGGATTTCCTTACCAGCAGTACCACTTCCTGATCGCGCTCAGCGACGAAGTGGGCAACGACGGACTCGAACATCGCGAATCCAGCGACCTTCGCATGAGCCTTCTTTCTTTCTCAAACGAAGCAAATCGTCTCGCGTACGGCTATTTGTTGCCACACGAATATGTCCATTCCTGGAACGGGAAGTACAGGATTCCGACTGGTATCGTCAGGCGCAACTTCCAGGAACCACAGACCACCGAACTGTTGTGGGTTTATGAAGGGCTTACACGATACTTGAATTGGGTCTTGGCGGCTCGAGCGGGGATCCTCAGCCCGCAGGAAGCACGCGACTATGTCGCCTTACTCGCTGCACAAACGGCACATCGCTCGGGGCGTGAATGGCGATCTCTGCAGGACACCGCCGTCTCGACGAACATGATGATCGAGGCCGCCGACCAATGGCAGTCCTTGCGACGCGGAGCGGATTACTACGACGAGTCGCTCTTCGTCTGGCTGGAAGCGGACATGATCATCCGGCGCACGACGCAAGGAAAGCGATCGCTCGACGATTTTTGCCGCGCGTTCTTTGGTTTTCCGAAAGACACTCTTAACATCAAGCCCTATACGTTCGACGATCTTGTCGAGGTCGTGAATAGCATCGCTCCTTACGGTTGGAAAGCATTTTTCGAGAAGCGGTTAAACGCCACCGGTCTGGACCTCGCCCCGCTCGACGGTCTGTTTGCAAGCGGATGGAACCTGGCGTATACAGGCATCCCTGGCTCAGTTCAGGCGGCGAGAGACGAGATTCATCACACGGTCGAAGAGCGGTTCTCCCTTGGATTGCTCCTGCAAGAGGATGGCACGATTATCGATGTTGTGCGCGACTCCGCAGCGTGGAATGCCGGACTGGGGCCAGATATGAAGGTGCTGACGGTAAACCAGCGCCCCTGGTCTCCGCAAGTCTTGCGAGATGCGATAGTCACTGATAGCACTTCGATGGCACCCTTAGATCTCTCCGTGCAAAATGGGTCGCTGACACTCCGGCGGAATGTCGACGATCACCAGGGAGCGAGGTATCCACATTTGAAGCGAAACACGACACAGGACCTAATGGGAGACATTCTTAGGTCCAGAAACTCGCTCGCAGAAGTCCCCTAATCACCATTCGAATCCAAGATACTCCCGTATGACGCGCTAACAAGAAGTTGACTTCCCATTTGCCGACTCCTCGCTAGCAATTACGTCTCTTGCCTCTCAAACCCGCTTCTCAAACCTGATGGTTGCCAGCGAACATGCCCTGCAATATGGCTAAAGGAGAGACATGGATGGAGTGAACCATCGTGGATCGAAATCGTGGTCGTTGTATGGATATCTGATTTCGTAACCGGCCGGGCGAAAAACAAGACTTAGTGCAGCTTCGCATACTCTGTTTGGGCTTGCCTCAGGATGGGGACGTCAGGATCGGAGCTTTTCCAGAGGAGGAAAAATTCTTGGTATTTCTCCCTCGCGCTTTTCGTATCTCCCGTCAGCATATCGGAGCGAGCGAGTTGAAGGCGTGCCAGCGCCGCCAGGGGGCAATTCACCGCAACGCCGGAATGATCCAGATACTTTTGAAACTCTTCTGCCGCCTCCTTGCCCTGATGCAACGACAAGTAGGCCTGGCCACGGACATACACGGGATAGAGCGAGCCGCCGACCTCGAATTGAGGAAGGGGCGAGCCGAGTTCGTAGTCCCGTGTTGTTTGGAGGAGTTCGACGGCTCTCGCCGGATTTCCGCGATCGATCTCAATGGAAGCATAGATGGTGGGTAACCAATAGCGATTAATGACGGTGTTGAGCGGGAAGTGAGCGGCCAAGTCGTCCGCTATCCGCTTTGCTTTGGCGGTATCTCCGATGCGCGCCAGCGTTAAAGCCGCGAGAATACTCACGTCGCGTGTGGAAGCGGTAGTGAGCGCAGTGGCGGTCTCCTGCCGGGACAGCGCGACATTGTTAAACTCTGCGTCGCGCAAGGCGACATCCATCTGCCACGCTGCCGCCGTTTCCGGGGAATCGTCGTGCAGCGCAGAGCTGATCGCGCGCTTGGAGAGATCTCGTGACGCCGCCAAACGTCCGTAGAACGCTTCGGTGTCGGAAGCAAACGAAAGAAGCACATCCTCGCCAGGCTTGGCGGCGGCATCGGCGATTTGTTGCTGCATTCCGGAAGTGTCGTTTTCGAGAAAGGCAACGCCATAACGGTTCCCATGCAGGAACGGATTGTTAACCTTGTGGGCGACGGCTTCATCGTACTTTGCCTTCGCCTCGTCGAGACGCTGCAAGGCTGCGTATAGGCTTACCAGGTTGGTATAGGCGGCCGCGCTCCCTGGGTTTAGCCTGAGATCTTCAAGACTAACTTCGACACCTTTTTCATATTGGCCCAAATAGGTGTAATCGACGCCCAGGTTGCCGAATGGCTCACTACTGCGCGGGTAGGTTTTGGCCCACAAGGTATAGGTCTGAATCGCCTTCTCGAGTTCTCCCGTGACCAAAAGGTAGTAGGTGCCCGAGAGGCGGAATCGTTCGCGTTCGCTCACGTTGTCGCGCAAGTCATAGGCCTTTTTCAAGTTTTCGCTGGCTCGACCTGGCTCTCTGAGATTGGAGTATGAAATTCCCAGGGCCGCATAGGCTGCGGCGAAATTCGGATCGAGTTCGATGGCGTGGTTGAAAAATGGAATCGCAGCGGCACTGCCCTGCTCCTGCAGCGTCGTCCTGCCCACGGAAAGCGCCTTCAAAGCCTCGAGAGAAGGGGTAGTGGCTTGATCAAGCGGGATGTCAAACTGTTGAACCGTGCTCAGGGATTCGCCGAGCTTCGCGCGAAGCCTGGTTGCTATTTCGCCTAGCACCCGGAGGACGTGTTCCTTACGGTCTGCCGTCGCTTGCTCCTGGACTAGGGGGTCACCGGTCTTGCAATTAACGGCGTTTAAGCCAATTACATATTGGCTCCCCAGACTCCCAATTGCTCCTGAGACATAGGCTTTCGCGCCCGCGCGTTGACAGAGATCGCGCGCCACATCCGACGTTACTTTGGTTCCATGCGGTTTCGCCATCAGCCTCAGTGTGGCGCGAGTTCTCGCGTCGGACAGTATGTTCAGGAACGGAGACTGACCCAGCTGCACCGAAATCGCCTGCTTCAAGGTGTCGTCGAAAATGGGATCACCCGTCGAGTTGTCGAAGTCTGCCAAGACCAGTGTGTCCTGGTCAGTCAGTTTAGGGGAAAGGCGCGAGCGCCAGTACACTCCACCAGCGACGATTAAGACACATAGCAGGCCAACGGCCGAGATCATCTTCCACGGGAAAGCGCGTATTCGATTTGACGCGTCTGCCCGAGGTGTGTCCTGGTTTAACCGGTCAACCCGTTTCGGAGTGGATGTCCGCCTTGGAGGAACTGATTGCGCTGTACGGCCTTCGTCGTCTGGGGCGGCAGTGGCGGAAATCTGCGACGTATCTTTGTCGCGCTTGAGGCGGAGCAGCTCGGCCTTCATGTCAGAAGCGCTTTGATAGCGGAGGTTGCGGTCTTTCTCCAGCGCACGATTGATGAGGCGTTCCAGTCCGTCGGGGACTTCAGGATTCAAGCGCACAGGTGCTACCGGAGCCCGGTTCAGGATCTCATCGAATATGATGGCCGTGCTATCCCCGCGGAATGGCAACAGACCAGTGGCCATCTCATACAGGACTGCTCCAAACGAGAACAAATCCGTCCGTGCGTCCAATTCTCGGGCTCGGGCCTGTTCCGGCGACATGTAGGCGACAGTGCCGAGGGTGGTGCCGGGACTGGTGAGGTGATCCAGGCTGAGGGCAGTCTCCTCGGCGGCCGCTTCCTCCGTTCGCATCACTTTGCCACTGGCGGGCATGACTTTTGCAAGGCCGAAGTCGAGAACTTTGGCATGTCCGCGCTTGGTTACAAAGATGTTTGCTGGCTTGATGTCCCGGTGAACAATACCGTCGGAGTGGGCTGCCTCGAGCGCGTCCGCAATCTCGATGCCCAAGGAGAACACTGTCTCCATTTCCAACGGTCTGCCCGCGATGAGGTGCTTGAGGGTCACCCCATCGAGAAACTCCATAGCAATGAATACCTTCAAGTCTTGTTTGCCGATTTCATAGATCGTGCAAATGTTGGGATGGCTCAGGGCAGACGCAGCTTGCGCCTCGCGTTCGAAACGCGCCAGAGCTTGAGGGTCGCTGGCGAGGTCATCCGGCAGGAATTTCAGAGCGACAAAACGGTGCAATGAGGTGTCTTCGGCTTTGTAAACAACACCCATACCTCCGCCACCCAATTTCTGGATGATGCGGTAGTGCGAGATGGATTGGCCAATCACGAAGAGGACCCTTGGGCTGGAATATTAGGAGTACAGAAGATGCTAGTCAACGCTTCTGACCGCGAATGGCGAGGTCAGCTCAGCTACTTGCGCAGAGCAGGTTCCTTGAAGGTGGAGTCCGATATGGGCCGTCGGCCTGGGGGAAACTCGGGCGATCCCTGTCGAATCACGCGTAAACTGGAACGAATCTTATTGTTCCCTGCTCCTCGCCGTGAAGACCGCCACGTGCACTGAAATGCATAGAAGTAGCCTACTTCACGATCCATAAAGACATTCAAGAAAGTGCTCCGAGTAATGGGAAATCCGGGGGTCGAAAAGATCGCTGAGACTCTCGCAGCCCCCAAATGACGGCCAAACCAGAAGCCAACTTACCAATTGCCGACCAACCAGCTGCGATTTAGGTCCGAACTGTACCGCAGATCGTCACGCAGCAGTCAGGTGCACTTCTCCGACAATCGAACTGGCTGCAAGGTCTCAGCCCAGGACCTTGTGCGCCAGATAGATTGTGCGGCAACCCGGATCGATGAGCAGATTCTTCGTAAAGAACGGAGTAGCATCCCAAGCACGCAAGTGGTCGAAACCTGCCTGTTTGAAGACGCGCCGGATTTCGTTGGATTTCCAGCAGACTTCCTCCACCCTTTCATGATGCCTGCGCCAGCATCTTCCGTCTCGGATGAACCAGTCCATCTCGCTCCAAGCCCGGTCGGCATGGCGGTTATGTCCATTGCGCATCACTACGGCCATGCCCGGCTTCTCGAACCAAATGGTTCCCGACCAGTATCGGCAAAATCCACGAGCATTGTTGACATCGAAGTAGAAGTGGCCCCCGGGCCGCAGTGCGCGATGAACGGCGTTTGCGACGATCCGCAGATCCGCTCTTCGTGGAATATGATTGAGAGCATCGTACTCGCAGGTGATAAGATCCACTGCCTCCGGCAGCCGAAAACTTCTCATGTCTGCCCGGAATACGACCACCGGCAGGCGAGCGCGATCGGCCTTCTCACTCGTAAGCCGGCACATCTGAGGGGATAGATCCACCGCATACATGTTGATTCCCTTGCGCGCGAAGATCAGAGCAGTCGTTCCCGTGCCACACGCCAAATCACAAGCGGTCTGAACGCGCGGCAAGATCGGGGCGAGCACCTCCTCCCGCGCCGTGTCGATCGGGAAGCGAAAACTCGAGAAAAGCTGGTCGTAATATTGCGCCAGCCATCGATAGGGGCGAATCATCATCGGCTATAGGTGTTGAAGGGGAGCGCGCCTGGTAGCTTCGCGGCAATGGTAGTTGCTCCGACTCAACATACTCCGAAAATTCTGGGCGTTGCGGACAAAACTTCCAGCTTGTTCTCGATACTCTCTCAGTTGGGCCTCCAGTACTCTCGGCGCGTTACCGCCCGCGAATACGGGTCGGGAGTATGTGAAGGAAGTTTCACGAGCCGACGGAGCCGGTCAATGAAGAGCTTCCAACGCGGTTCACGCCGGAGCGCGACAGAATTGCCATCATTGGGAGTACAAAAGATCAGACAAGGAGTCCGCTGCTCGAGTGCTCGATCAAGGAACTGGAACGCATCGTCCATTTGGCCGACCCCTGAATATGCCACCGCAAGATAAAACGGCGAGAGATAGCGTTTCTGTGACACTCGCTGCATCTCGGTGATAATCTCGAGGGCTTTCTCCCGGCGACCTGCCAGACCGTACGCCAGCCCAAGAGGAGCCAGCACCGCCGAAGGACTGTCAGGGTGGAGAAGCTTGAGTGCCGTCTCGAATTCGGGTACGGCCTGATTTGCTTGCCCGAGAAGAAGATGCGCGACTCCCATTAGGCTACGAATGATCCAAAGCGTTGGGTTCAGCTGGCGCGCTCGTTCTCCCTCGTCCAAGGTCTTCTCCGGTTTCCCTTGGTGTATCCACCACCCGAGGAGGTTGGCATCGTTCCAGGGCGAAAGTGGGTCCAGTTCACGTGCACTGTCAAAGTGCTGACGCGCTTGCTCAAAACGGAGAAGCGGCGTCGAAAGTAGTTGGCCGTAGAGATTATGTGCGGCCGCATTGCCCGGTTGGAGTTCGAGCACTCGGTCGAAGTGATGCTGGGCCTTGACGACATCCCATTCTGCGTCGATCGCGATGACCGCTCGCGCTTTGTGAGCATCCGGAAGAGTTTCATCGAGTTCCAGGGCCCTGTCGGCTGCCCCAATCGCCTTCTTCCGCACGTCGGTCGGAGCGACGAACTCCAGACCTGTGGCGGCCAAGTACCATAGGGCTTCGCCTAAGCCAGCCCAGGCCGGTGCATATGTCGGATCTCGGTCGATCGCCTCCTGGAAGAGCTCGACTGCCTGATGAACCTGTTTTTCACGGGTGGCGTACTCGATCGTCGCCTTTCCCTTGAGTGTTATTTCGTAAACCTTGGGATCGACCTGACGACAAGCTCGAAGCGTTTGGATCTCTTGCGGCGTGGACTGCGTTCCCCGCGAGAGGACGAGTCCAGTGCCAAGGCTATCGGCTAGTCCAGCGATCGCGAGATGTTCAGCTATCGTCTCCGCAATACTCCTCTGCATGGTGGAAACGTCGTGCGGCAGGGCTTCGTACTTCTTGGCGAAAAGGTGCATCTGGTCGCTCACCTGAATGAGTTGCACGGTGATTCTGACTTGTTCATCGGAGCGGTGAACGCTGCCTTCTACGACGTAATCCACGCGCAACTCGCGACCGAGGTGGCTCACATCCTTGTGGCTGCCCTTGTAGTGCATCGCCGTGGTGCGCGCGATCACAGCAAGCTGCTCAGGCGCTACGGTCGCGAGCGCCGTGATCATCTCGTCGGTCATCGCATCGCTGAAGTAGTCCTGCCCCGGGTCGCCGCTCGAGTTGACGAAGGGCAGCACCAGCACCCTGACTTTTTTCCCAGGGCCCACTTCCCCTGTGTGAGCGGGTTCAGAAACAGTCTTGAGGAAGCGATAGCCACGCTTGGGCAAAGTCTCAATAAAGCGCGGATGATCTGCCGAATCGCCGAGCGCCTCACGCAATCTGGCAATCGCAGTGTTCAAGCTGTTTTCGTAGTCCACGAAAACATCGCCCTGCCACAGACGCCTCTGCAATTCCTCTCGAGTCACGACTTGGCCCGAGTGTTCGAGGAGAGACGCCAAGACCTGGAAGGACTGATCGCGGAGCTTGATCTTCACACCGCGTTTGCGGAGTTGGCCGGCAGATAGATCTACCTCGAAGGAACTGAAGCGGACGATGGTGGGCATGTGTCCTGCTCCCACGTCAATTGCCACAGACAGGTTACACACCTCCCGCCGTGCGCTTCCGTGACCGGCATCACAAGCGTTCTCAGTAGTTTGCGCGGTAGGCAAAATTTATGGAGGAGTCAATTCGCAGTCTATTTCTATCTCGTCCTCACAGGACCAAACTTTTGGAAGGGAGGCCGCTCAAATGCTGACGGTATCTCCTGAGTTCGAGTGGAGTGGGAACCTATCCGGGAGCGGCTACCGAGGAGTTCCGGGCTAAGTTGAGGCGCGACTCCCTGATGGGACCATCAACATCAACAACCACGTTTAAGAAATGGGTGGGAGGTGGACCATGCCTATTCGCAGAGTCTCTTCATTGGCTATTTTCTTCCTTGGTCTTGCCGTATCCGCTGAATCTCAGCAAAAGCAGATCAAGTACGTACCTGTGAAGTCGACGTCGCGTACGTCGGCACAAGAGATGTACACCGCATATTGTGCCGTCTGTCACGGCGTCGACGGCAAAGGACGGGGTCCGGCTGCCGAGGCGCTTAGGGTGGCACCGTCAGACTTGACGATGCTCGCCAAGAGAAATGGCGGCATGTATCCGTCCGACCACGTCACAAGTTCGATCCGAGGCGATTCGCACCTGCCGGCACACGGCGCAAGAGAAATGCCTGCTTGGGGTCGTGAGGTGTTCTGGCGGATGAGCCAGGGCCAGACCTCCGAAGTGCAGTTGCGGGTCAGTAACTTGAACCGGTATATCGAATCGTTGCAGGCGAAATAATAAGGAGGATCTCCCGCAGACGTCACTCTGATGGAAAAGCTGAAGAAAACATTACCCAACTCAAACCGCGCGAGAACGAAATCCTCCGAAGGAAATCTTCGAGGTCTCACTGACCCTTCTTTCGCCTCCCGGAGGGCAATGTCCGCTACAGGACGCGGCACCCCCCCGCAGGCGAGATGCAGGTATTCGCGCTCGAATCGGCCAGCAAGTTCAAGATGAGCTTACTTCCTGGAGGCAAATTATGAGATGCATTGGAATTCTAATGTTGGTCCTCTTCACATGTCTTATTTCGGCCATGTGGCTGCAAGCGCAAAGAACTACGCCGCCAGCTAGCGTAAACCCTCGCATGCCTCGGTTCTCGCGCAAGCCAGGCGTTCCGCAGACCCCGAACCGTCTCCGCGCGCAGGCCCCGGTCCCGCGCTTGCCTGCGACAGCCTCGCACGACATCATCTGGACGACATGCCCACCGGAGGCCGAAGCCCTGGACTCTGCGGTGTCGTGCGGCTACGTCCCGGTGCCGCTTGACCGCAAGCACCCCCAGCAGGAAAAGATAAACATCTACTTTGAGCTCTACCCTCACCAGAACCCTGGTCCGGCAGAGAGCGCGATCCTCTTCAACATTGGCGGACCGGGCTCAACTACGACGGGGCTTCGCTTTGGCTGGGTGCCAATCTTCTGGGGGAACATCGACGCCCATGACCTACTGCTCGTCGACGACCGGGGCCGCGGCCTCTCCGGGACAATCGATTGCCCGGAACTGGACCAGATTACCAGTACACATTTTATCAACGCAAACGACACAGCATTGTGGGACCCAGCGGTGGCGGACTGCGCCGCAAAACTCGGGGATGCTGCGGGCCGCTATGGAACCGGAGAGGTCGGCCGGGACACTGAGGCCGTTCGGGCCGCCTTGGGGTACGACAAAGTGGACTACGTTGGTGTGTCCTACGGTGGAGTGGACGTTACCGCCTACGCCACTCGCTTCGGAGAGCACCTGCGCTCTATCGTTCTGGACGCGCCCGTTGGGACGCCCCGCTTGAAACAGTTCGCGGCTGAGCACTACAGCGCACGCGCAGAACCGCGCATGGTGCGACTGATCTGTCTGCGCTCACCGACTTGCTCCGCCGACCATTCCAGCCCGGACGCCGCCCTCGATCGACTTATCAAGAGCATTAGACTCGATCCGGTGGAGGGAGACGCGTACGACGCTAACGGCAATCTCAGACACGTGCGGATCGACGAGGCGTCCCTCCTCTATTATGTCATCGATAACCCGACCGGATACTTCACCAGCACGGGCGAACTTCTCGCAGCGGCCGCGTCACTGAAGCAAGGCGATCCGGTTCCGCTGCTCCGCCTGGGGGCGGAAGGGTCCTTTCGAGTCGTCGGTGAAGACGCCACCAACTTCTCGGAAGGTGATGCCAGGGCGGTACTGTGCATCGACACTAACCAGCCTTGGAAATGGTCGGAACCGGTGTCTGAGCGAGAAGTCCAGTACGAGGAGGCGGTCGAAGAACTGCCCTCGAATTACTTCGCGCCGTTCTCGAAGCCTGCGGCAACTGGCTTATTGTTCAGCCTCTACTCGAGACGGTGCCTCTGGTGGGAGAGGCCCACTCCGTCCTCGCCTGTCGCACCGCCTCACGCCACTTACCCCTCTGCACCGACCCTGGTGCTGACGGGCGATATAGACGCGGTCGTGCCCCTTGAGGAAACGACCAAGGTCGCTGCGCTTTTCCCCAACAGCACCTTCTTGACGCTGGCGGGGGTGGGCCACGCCGGCATCGAATGGTCGCAGTGCGCGAGAAAACTCGAATCGCAGTTCCTCGAGACGCTGGAGCCTGGCGATGTCAGCTGTGCCCGTACGCCCGAAATCGTCTGGCCCGCGGTTGGACGTTTTCCGCTGCTGGCCAAGAACGCGCGCGCTGCCGCAGTTGATCCTGACGGTAACAATCAAATCGGCCAAGCTGAACGCAAGGTAGTCACCGTAGCCGTGGCCACCGCAACCGACGCCGTGCAGCGCAGCATTATCGGTTTCGGCGATGGAGTTGGGCTCAGGGCTGGCACATTCCACACTAACTACGGCGATGGCAGCGTTTGGACTACCACCTTAACCAATAGCGCGTTCTCTAAAGACGTCACGGTGAACGGAACAGTAACTTGGAACTACGGTGGCGCGCTCGTGGCTGATCTGTTCGTCGGCGGATCGGGAACGGCTAGTGGCAGCCTGCACGTCGAAGGGACATGGGAGGCCCCCGGGCCGGTGGGGAACTTCAAGGTCACCGGCATACTCGGCGGCAAGCAGGTGGCCGTGCTTGTGCCGGAAGCGTGAGCAGACCATAGTCGAGAAACGTCCGTGCAAACACGTATTGGACTCGTCTGGCCGCCTGACATTCGGGCGGCCCTTCTTGCATATCACGCGACGGATTGATGGCCGATGCTCGATTCGAGCAGCACCAACTGCGGCCACGATCGAACGATGCCCGTTGAGGATTCGGGTCGAATGACGGGCAACTCGTCAGTTGGGCATTTGCCATCCCTGGCGAAAACCTCAACTTCTGGGTGGCCGACGATTGAGAAATTGGCGCCTGCCTAAAACCGGGTACAAAGCTGTACGTGGGCCGCGGTCCGGGCGCGACTCCGCAATAGGACGCACCCGGAAGGTGTTCTCCTCACTAGCGACTGCTGGCATTGGCCGGCTTGACCGCCGCGGCGAGGTCGAATAATTTCACTGCTAGTGCGCCGTGAGTAACAGCGGCCCCCGCTCGCAGCGCGGCGGCCAGCAGCGCCGCTTCCGTGACCTCTTCGCGAGTGGCGCCCGCACCCTTAGCTGCGTGAGTGTGCACATCAAGGCAATAAGGGCACTGAGTTGTGCATGCCACCGCAATCGCGATCAATTCTCGGTACTTTCTGGGGATAGCGCCACCGTCCCGCCCAACGGTCTTGTCGAAATCTACGAAGGCGGAGAATTCCGTTGGCGCGAGCTGCTTGAATTCGCCCAGCCGTTTTAGGTCTTCAGAATCGTGATAGTGCATCGTTCCTCCTTAATTGTGTGATACTTCTCTCTTTCGGGTGCAGCAGGAAAATTAGTTCAAGTTCGACCGGCATGCCGCCTGGCAGTGATGAATTGCCGAAGGCCAAGCGAGTGTGTCGGCCCCCTTCGAAGACCTCATTCAATAACTCAGAAGCGGCGTCGGCGATAGCCGCGTGCTCTTGAAAGTCAAGGGCACACGCCACATGTACCCCAAGGCGCACTACTCCAGCCAACCGATTCAGGCCAACGGCATCCCTTGCTACGGCCAAAGCGTTGGCAACAGCGAGTTGAGTTGCCCTTCGACCCGATTCAATGGTCAGTTCCTGTCCAACTCGGCCTACAAACGCTGCCGCTCCATGTTCGACGGGCAACATTCCACTTACAAATAGCAAGTTCCCCGCTTCTACTGCAGGCACGTAATCCCCGAGAGGCCGTGGCGTTTCCGGCAGGGCTAGTTGTAACAGCCGTATATTAGCTTCTATAGTCATCGGTTTAGTGTTTAGGTCCGCGCGATCAGAGAACCAATCGCGTCAGCGCTTCCCGGCCGCCACTGGTCTCCCAGCAACTTGTAATTCATACGGGGGAAGAAGCCGTAGCGTTGTCCCATCTCTCCACTGAGCAGAGTCATCCTCTCGATGGTGCGGGCATTCTTCAAACTGCCCGCGTCGATGTAACGGAAAGGCGTGCCTTGAGTTAGTTCGAGAAAGATCTGCTTCGCCCCGGCATCGTCGCCGACGACGAATACATCACTTAATGTGTCTCCGAACCGAGGCGCGTCGAAGACTTCCCACCAAACATTCTTGAACGCACCCACTACACGCGTTTCGGGCAGGCGGGCCTGGATCTGTTCCGCGCCGCTGGTATCCCACGGCAGGATGAAGTCACTGTAGTCGTCGTTGAAGGGGTTGGTAATGTCAATGAGCAGTTTCCCGCGCAAAGCGGGACGTAACGGATCCAATTGATCAAACAGGCCGTCGCGGATGAACATCGCCGGCAGTACGATCGGAGCGTTTGTAGCATGTTCATAGCTGCCCGCCTTGATATTTGCCCGGCGCAAGCCCGAAGCGATTCGTTCTGCTCGCGACAGATCACGTGAACCGAGGACCACTGCATGCCCGCGATCGGCAAACATCGCCGCCAGCCGCACCCCCATCCTTCCCGTTCCAAGTATTCCAATCTGCATGTCTTCCTTCTCCTTTTCGGTTGTATCTACGTACTAGATGGAGTAGCGCTGAAGACGACTCGCGTCTCATGAAGAATCGGGTTACCATTTGGTAAGTCGCATGGTCGTCAAGAGACGCAAGAGCAAGGTGCCGCCGCCCCCTTCCGACTGTCCTCTCAGTCAATGCATGCATTTGCTCGCGGGTGCGTCGACGGCGGATGTGATCTGGTTCCTGCGGGAAGGTGAGCGCTGCTTCACCGAGCTTCAACATGACGTTGCGGGAGTTTCAGCGAAGGTGCTCACAAATTGCCTTCGCAAGCTGGAACGCGAAGGAATCATAGAGCGGATCACCCGGCAGACATCGCCGCCCACCGTTTGGTACTCCCTCACGCACGGCGGACAGGAACTGAGCGGGGCCCTCATGGATGTCGTGGAGATCGCCCAGCGGCTCAGACGGACCTAGGCGTTCTTGAGATGCCGCCGGATTCAGCGTTGCTCTTTCCTGGCGCTCTCGCATTGACCGAGTCGATCAACTCTCTGGGTCGTCTGTGATTCGCCCCAATTGGTCGCGCCTGCACTTCAGCCAGGCCTTCGCTGGGCCCCTCTGGTCCCCGGCAAACTCAGCCGTAAACCAAGCATCGAGGGTGACGAAGTCTTTACTCGCGAGTGGCCCGTTCCAGACGGAGGCGATTGAGAATGCGGATACGCTTTCGATCGACGGCGATGATTCCGGCTTTGCGTAGTTCCCCTAAAGCCGCAGTCACGGACTCACGATAGACACGCAGGTGCTCGGCGATTTCCCGGTGCGTTAGATCCTCCACACACTCTTCTTGTGCGCGATCAAGTAGCAAACTGGCGATGCGCGGAATCAGATTGCGAAAGGAAGTGGCCTCGAGGTCGAGGAGTACTCGGACAAAGCGCTCGCTAACGAGATCGAGTAAGCGGCGGGTGACGACTGGGTATTGCTGAAGAACCGCCTCGAGTTCCGCGCGGTCGATGATGCGAATGCGCGACGGTTCCGTGGTTCGGGCTGAGCAGTGATACATGCACTGGCCGACGCAGCCCATTTCGCCAAAAATCGCGGGCGGTTTCAGCTCGGCGATGATCAACTTGCGCGCGCCGAATATACGAAAGGTTTGCACTTCTCCTTTCTCGAGAAGAAATAGCCGCTCGCCACTCTCACCTGATCGGAAGAAAGTGTGCCCCTTCCGAAAGTCCCGCAGTTCACTGCCTTGCTCGATCGCCCCCAGACAGGCCACGGGAAGGCCCTTGAAGAGATCCACAGCGGAAAGCGCCGCGAACTCAACCAAGCTCCCGGACGTGTTGGCAACGGTGCTCGGCATGGCAAAAAGATTCTTATTCCTTCTGATCGCCGGCGTAACGAATCGGCAAGCGAATGTAACCCAGATTACACAGTTTCGACGGAACCTGCGCGAGGCCGAGTAATCCAACAGACACGCGAGAACAAAACGCGATCACAGGAGAACAATCAATGTCGAGACTACCAGCAATTCAGACCGAAACTGCCAGCGGTAAGGCGAAGCAGCTGCTCGATGCCGTGCAGGCAAAACTGAAAATCACACCCAACATGACGCGGGTCATGGCCAATTCTCCCGCAGTACTGGAGGGGTATTTGGCCTTCAACGGAGCACTTGCCGGCGGAAACCTGCCCGCCAAGCTGCGTGAGGAGATCGCGCTGGAGGTGGGCGAGCAGAATGCCTGCCAGTATTGCGTCTCGGCGCACACGGCGATCGGCAAACTGACCGGACTTACCGACACCGAGATTGAGCAGGCACGCGAAGCGCGGTCAAGCTCACCGAAACACACGGCGGCGCTCGTGTTTGCACGGCAGGTGGTCGCGAACAAGGGCCAGATCACCGATGGCGACTTTGAAGCTGTGCGGCAAGCGGGATTCAGCGATGGCGAAATCGCGGAGATCGTCGCGCATGTCGCTCTGAACGTCTTCACCAACTATTTCAATACCGCAGCGCAAGTGGACGTCGACTTTCCAAAGGTCGCGCTTCGGCGTGCGGCGTAGTCAAATCACAGCTGCCAGGGAGGACTACCGAATCGGGTCTTCCATGGCTGCTGTATCGCGAATCACGGAAGCGAGGTAGGCGATGGTTACGTCAACGATTGTTCCGCCTTTTACCGAAGAGAGTGCTCTCTCCAAGGTACAAATGGCGGAGAATCTATGGAACACGCGCGATCCAGAACGGGTGGTTCTGTCTTACACCGAAGACTCGGAGTGGCGGAATCGGACGGAGTTCTTGAAGGGCCGGGAGGAGATCCGGGCATTTTTGCGGCGGAAGTGGGCTCGGGAGCTGGACTACCGCCTGAAGAAAACGCTGTGGGGATTTCGCCAGAACCGGATGGCGGTGAAGTTCCATTACGAATGGCACGACGATAGCGGGCAGTGGTTCCGGAGTTACGGCAACGAATTGTGGGAGTTCGCTCCCAACGGGCTTATGCAGCGCCGTGAAGCCAGCATCAACGATATGCCAATCAGCGAGGGCGATCGCTTGCTGCCGTAATGCCAGATGCGGCCCCCATCCCCGTCTTCCTTGCAACACGCGATCGCGGAGTCTCGTTTCGGGGATGATCGCGCCGAATCAGCCGTACCAAGGGACCCTTCCTATGCCTTTCGAACTGACTGTTGGGCTGTTGGTTGTCGATCCCGAGAAGTATGCTCAATATCGCTCAGAAATCGCACCCTTGCTTGAAGCCGCGGGCGCAGATTCCGATACGACTTCGAAGTCGCTCGAAGCTTAAAGAGCGAGGCAGGTCATGACATCAATCGTCTCTTAGTGATCCAGTTTCTGGACCGCGCGCTCTTTCCGGATGGCTCCTGGATGACGAGCTACTCTGAAGTAAATCCCAAGGTAAGGGTTGCCGACCACCCGCGCGGAATGCGGCGGCGGGGATGCCAGCGTCTCTAGTGCAAGCCCGTTGCACGGCGCTTGCGAGATTCTTGTTGACCGAACTAAGATCGGCGCTGAGCTGAACAATCTTGAATCAGCCAAAAGTGCTTGCATGCGCAAAGTAGGATCGCGGATCGCTATCACCCTGACCCTAGTCGCGATGACTTGGACGGTATCGAGCCAGCAGGTCAAGCGATCGAGTGGGAGCGACGCACCTCGGATCCAGCATGCAGCACCAGCCGATGCAACCACCCTTGCGACGCGGCAGCGTTTCTTGGAGATGTTTGCTCGGGCATACTTTCCGGGACGAACCGGCCAACTTCTGATCGTGCCGCGCGAAGGCGACTTCATCACGCGGCCTGACGTGGCGTACATGCACGGTTCGCCGTGGACGTATGACGTAGCGATTCCGCTGATGTTTGTGGGCCCCGCGGTGAGAACGGGAATGTACTCGACTCCGGCCGTGCAGCAGGACGTTGCGCCAACCCTTGCGGCTGCGCTTGGCGTGCAGATGCCTCCCACGACGACAGGCCGTGTATTACCGGTTTTACGCACGGGTTTGGCTCGACCACGAGTGGTCATGCTGCTCGTCCTGGATGGCATGCGCCGGGATTACTTCGATCGCTACGCCGCATCCATGCCAACGCTCACCGCCCTTCGTCAGCGCAGTGCCTGGTTCAATCAGGCTCAGGTTAACTTTCTTCCGACCAACACAGCCGTTGGGCACTCGACGCTCTCGACCGGGACCGATCCCCGCGTGCACGGAATCACAGGGGTCAACGTGTACGAGCGCACGCAGCGCCGACGCCACGACTTCTTCGCGGGAGGAACCCCGCAAGACCTGATGGTATTGACGCTGGCTGACGTCTGGCAGCTGGCGACGGCTGGTCGCGCGATCATCTTGGCACAGGGCAGCATCGACCGCGCGGCGACGCCGCTTGCAGGGCACGGAGCGTGTCAGTTGAATGGAGCGCCAGTCGTTCTCGCAAGCTACGATCAGGAGACGGGCAACTGGACCACAAACCCCAATTGTTTCCGGCTGCCTGCATATCTGAAGGATCGCAATGCGAAAACACTGTGGCCGGCGAGCGGGGAGTGGATGGGTCACGAGATCGACTCGACCGCGGCGGTGCGATATTCGGCTCTGTTTCCAGCATTCGAAGCCGATGCGATGGCCGCGATGATGGAGCGAGAGCCGCTGGGGGACAAAGTTCCAGATCTCATTCTGATGAACTATAAAGGTGCGGATTTCGTGGGCCACAAGTACGGTCCGGACTCGGACGAGATGCGCGTCACGCTCGGCGAGATGGATCGCCAGTTGAAACGGATGCTGAGTGCGTTAGAAGCAAAGGTTGGCAATGACTATCTCCTTGCGGTGACCGCGGACCATGGCATGCCACCGGAACCATCGTCGCCGGATCGCCGGCACCTGGCGCCATCGATCGTTGACCTGTTGCACGAGAAGTTTGATCCAGACGCGAAGCAGCTGATCACTTCTTTCGAACCGGAAAACGGCCAGATCTTCGTTGATGAGGACCGGTTGTCGTCTCTTGGTCTGACGTTGCGTGACCTGGCTCATTTCCTGGAATCACAGCCGTTCCTTTTTGCGGTGTTCACGAATGAAGACGTTTGCCGAGCCGCTAACGCCCTGCAGCCTGCGACGCCGACACCAAGGCACTCAAAGTACAAATAGAGTCCGCCTGACAACCGCATTGCCGGACCAACTACCAACTGAGTTGCCAAAGATGTGACGCGGACTCTCAAGCGGCTGGCTTAAGATAGTGGCCGATGGGCGAGCCGAAATTTTTGGGGAGTACTCTCGTGCCACCGTTTGAACGCGCGATGGAAGGCCGCCGGCTCAGAATAGCCTAGTAGGTAACCCACTTCCGAAATGGAAAGAGCGCGGTTAGAGAGATATTGGCCAGCAGCCTCGCGCCGGATTGAGTCTAGGACGTCCTGATAGCTGCTACCTCTGTACGTCAAGCGACGCTGCAACGAACGTACAGATGTGCCCATGGATCGCGCAACGGATTCAATATTGGAGTCACCCTGCGCCAAACGGCTTAGCAATATCCGGCGAAGATCAGACACAACGTCGTTAGGCTTGGGGAGCTGGGCCGCGATTTCGTCAGCATTGCGTAGTAACACCGATTGCAGCACAGCATCTCGTCTGCGTAATGGCAGTTCCCAACTCTGGCGCGAGAGCGCGAACCCCAGCCACGGCATTTGTGTTCGCATGGGGCATCCGAGCAGTTGCTCCGCCTCATTCAGATCATCTGGCGTGTGGGTAAAGCAGGCATATTCCGGTTGCAGCCGGGATTCAGCTTCCCGACGAAGGTGAAAAATTGCCAGCGCAATTTCAAATTCGGCGGTGAACGAGTCCTGAATACCCACATAAACTATGCGAACCGGATCTTCAGCGTCGTGGATTTCCACGCTGAAAGGTGCCTCGCTAAGGCGCAGGTAACGGGCGAGCTGCCGTATTCCTTGGCTCACCTTCTGGCAGGTCACGACTAGGTAATCGAGAAGTTGGAATGCTCCAATCGGCGTTTGGGCTGCAACCTTGATCCCTAGGTTCGTTGTTGGCCGCGTTCGCATTGCCTGCCCAATTAAAGCCGGAATACTCATACATGGAACGCGTCCGTCTGGATACTCCATTTGTGCCGCCGTCACACCGGCTGCTGAAAGCAGAGCAGCCTTGTCGTAGCCGAGGCCCGCAAGCCCGGTTACAAAGACACGGAGCGTCGATGAAGGCTGAGTGGGAACTTGTGCAGGGATCGGCCGCTGGAGCTTGGCGTCGCTTATCAACTCTTTGGCATGGGCTGTCATTGTACAGACATCACCTTCTGCTCCATTCTGCCACGCAGATCGGCCCACCTCAAGAGAGTGCTGTGAGCCGACAAACTTGGAGCCTGGAGGAGCCATGTACTTGCTTCCACTGATCTTTTCGTTGCTGAGCATGTTTTCCGTAGCTACATTTTGGACACCCAGAGCCGCAGCGAGCGGTTCTCAAGAAAAACAGAATGACACCTCGATCGTAGAGAGAGCCGATGCCTATCTTAAGGGCGTCGTAGCCGGCGACGTACCAGCGCTCGCGGCGATGTTTGATGATGACGCGATTCTGATGCCTCCCAACCAGCCGTTCTTGCGAGGGAGACTCTCCATCCGGCATTTTTATGAAGACTGGTGTCACAGCCCGATGCGGCCCACAGCTTTCACTTTCGATCATCTAGATGCCACGGTCTCGGGCGACTCCGCATACGACGTGGGGACTTACAAGATGAGTATCCCCGCGGGAGCTGGCCGAAGCATAGATGATACGGGGAAATACACTGTGCTCTTGAAGCGTTCAGCTGGTGAACGGAAGATTTCCTATTTGATCTTCAATAGCGATTTGCCGCCACACCCACCAGTTGTTGCCCCAGCCAAGTAGACCTCGACTACCGATGAAGATTGACCCCAGCAGTGATCGACGGGCTCGTCCAGGGCCCGTATCTCTATTTTCCATCTCGTGAACATGACCAGTATTTTTCCGGCATCTCACTTCGTGCATAAGGAGCAAACCAGAAGTCAACTTCTCAATTGCCGACCACTCATCCGCAAAGGAATCTGACCCACAAAAATGCCCTGAATCTTACCCAAGAAAAAGTCTTGCAGCTGATTGACGCCACTGCGGGATTGTCAAGTGTCCGCTCAACCCAAAGGCCTGGAGACAAGATAATTCAGGTTGGCTCGCAACGCATCCATACGTTCGCATCGACGGCCCCATTCTGCTTGAGAATCCGTTCTACGAACCGGCTGCGCCCCTGCTATGAGCTCTGTTCCGCGTGGTTCCTAATCGCCCTGAGCATGCCGGAAAAAATCATCGCGTGAACCGGGTACAACCCACACCAATAGATCTCTCCGGGCAAACCACGCGGCTGGAACCATGCGCAGCACCGCAGAAGCGTGCGGTCATGGTTTTGGGGTGTAAGGTTGAATTGTAGCCATGCTTCGCCGGGCAGCTTCATTTCTGCCCGGAGCAGCACAGCGCTCGGCGCGTCGGCGCGTTCGACCTGCCAGAAGTCGATGACATCGCCGGTTTCGATACCGGACGCTCGTGGCCGGCCACGTTTCATGCCTACGCCGCCTAGGAGTCGATCGATCCGACCGCGTGCAGACCACAGAAAGTTCGCATAGAACCACCCGTTCTTCCCTCCGACGTTCCCGATCAACTCAAACACGCGTTCGGGTGGAGCGTCGACGATCGTTTCCCTTACGTCGCAGATGATCCCCTCGGCGCGAAATGTCCGGTGCGACGCTCCGCCCATGCGCGGCAGCGGCATCAAGGGTGCGGGCCTATCCAGTGCTCTTTGGACGGCGGCGGCGTACGAGATCGGACGGATCGAAGGAAATAGTCGGGCGGCCAGCGCATTGGTGCAAACGGATTCGCTTCGGAGACCCTCGATGAGCGGGCGAGATACGGCTGGCGGCACCGCCGTGACGAAGTCCAGCCAATAGGAGGACAACCGCGGGGTCAGCACGGGAACGCGCATCAACAATCGGTGGAGCCCACGATGCTGCGCATACGCAAGCATCATGCTGCGATAGGTCTCGATTGTCGAACCGCCGACCTCGATGGGTTCTTCCACCGCCTCGCGCAGGTCAAGCGCAGCTTCGAGGTATTCGAGTACGTCGCTAACGGCTATCGGCTGTGTTCTTGTCACTACCCAACGAGGGCAGATCATGACCGGCAGCCGCTCTGTCAGGCAGCGAATGATTTCGAAAGACGTACTGCCATTACCAACGATGATGCCGGCCCGCAGTTCGATGAGAGGCGGCCCAAATTTCCGCAACACCGCGCCCGTTTCGTGCCGGCTCTTGAGGTGCGCTGAAACCGTGGCTCCAGTCGCCGCCAGTCCACCGAGGTAGATCACACGCCGCACCCCGCACTGCTTGGCTGCTATGGCGAAGTTGTGGGCGGCCTGGCGATCCCGCAATTCAAACCCTTCAACTCGCCCGGACATCGAGTGAATGAGGTAGTAGGCTACGTCGATTCCGTTTAGTGCCGGCGGAAGTGTCTCGGCTCGCAACGCATCCGCCTCGAGGAACTTGATTTGCGGGTTATGAAGTTGGGGGGAGCGCGCCGCATTACGGACCATGCAGGTGACTTCGTGACCGGCTGCCGAGAGTTTGTCTGCCAGTTGCCGGCCGATGTAGCCGGACGCACCAGTAATTAGCACCTTCATGCTGGACCTTTGTTCAGGCGCCAGATTCCGAAGTTCAGGTAGGAAGCATAGAGGACCCAGGCGGCGTAGGGTGTCATCAGCCAAAATGCCAGGCGGGAGAATTCCGCGAATCGCATGGCGGTCATGGCGATGGCGGCCAGCAGGACGATGATTTCGACCAGGGCCGCTCCGGGCCTTCGCAGACGGAAAAAGACAAAAGACCAGAGTCCATTGAGGATCAATTGCGCCATGAACAGGGCCAACGCCAGCCACACATCCTCGTGAATTCGCTGCCGCCACACGAGCCAGGCAGCCCCCGCCATCAGGAGATAAAGGATTGACCAGACTGGACCGAAGACCCAGGGCGGCGGAGTTCCGGCGGGCTTGAGCAGACCGGGATACCAGGTTTTCACCGACGTGGCGGTGAATACGGATCCGCTGGCAGCCACCATGAAACAGATCCCGAAGAAGATGAGGAGGGCGATCCAGTCCCTAGACATGGGCCCGCTCCAGGTTGCCGATCTGCGCAATGTAACTCTTTGAGTCGAACTTCCGTCCAGTGCTGGCAAGCGACATATATCGCACCTGTCCAAACACTGGACGCTCGAACCAAGGGCGATCATGCTTGCCGACAATGGCCCATGCAATGCCTGCGTAACCATTGGGGTCGCGGCCGTCAAGTTCATAACGGTCATTGAGCCAAACCGCACGTTGGTAAGCACTAGCAACCGACGGACTCCACTCCAGGATTTTCTTGGCCCAGTACATCCGCATGTAATTGTGCATCCAGCCCGTCAGCACCATTTGTTTCTGAGCAGCGTTCCACAGAGGATCGTGAGTTTCAGCCTGCTCGAGCTGCTTCTCGTCGTAAAGAATGGGGCGGCGGTCGCCCGAGTGTCTGGCAAAAGAACGATCCGCCCAGGGCTCAAGGCATTCGAAGGAATCATAATAAGAGTTGTAACGGACGAAATTCACCGAGAGCTCACGTCGGACAATGAATTGTTCGAGGAATGCCTGCTTGGCAGCCGCCGGTGCGGATGCCGCCTGCACGGCGTGCGCGATGGTAAGTGGGCCGATGTGGCCAAAGTGGAGGTATGGCGAGATGCGGCTAGTTCGAGAAAGTTCCGGATGATTCCGGTCTTTGGGATAGTCTCGCAACCCGTAGTTGACGAAATCATTAAGCATGCGCAGGGCGTTCTTAGTCCCGCCGTGCCAGCCTTCTATCGGCGAAACGGAGCGATCGAGCGGCCACCCGGCAGTGAAATCATCATGCGCTGAAAGGGAATGCAGAGTCCGTGGCTTATTCCATGGGATTCGCGCCTTGACCACCTTCGTTGGAACAAGGAACTGGGGCAACAGAGCCTGGAGCCGCGGGCGGATAGTGCGGGCGCCATAGTGCTCTTTACCGAGCAGCCGCGAGGGCACGACGACATCGGCATCAACGGTCCAGAGAGGTACCTTTAAGTCCTGAGCGGCGCGAACTCGCCAGTGCTCAGCTTCGCGTAAGGGATTTTCGTCGCCAATTACGATCGCCGGGCAGACCTGTTCACAAAACCTCGTTAGGCTGTGATCAGGGTACGTCCGCAGGATGAAGCCGACATTGCGCTTGGACAGTCCCTCTTCGATGTCCGGAATTCCGGAGGCGAGAAAGCGGTAGTGACGCAGATTAGCGTGCGGATGGAAAGGCACAGGAGCCAGAAAAGCAACAACCGGCTTGCCAAGTTCGTTGCCAAGCTCGACCGCCACATCCAAAGCTGGGTTATCCAATGCTCGCTGGGCGCGCTGCATCCAGTAGAGTACGCACTCTCCTTCCGGATTCGGCGCTCCGGGTTTCCGCACGGTGATGCGGGGATCGAGACTGAGTGTTTGGATGTTCATCCCAAGTGAAGCAGGGGAGAACGCAGATATGTTCTCCCCCCGTCTTCCCGTATCTTTTCTAGCGAGCGCGGGCCGAAGCCAATTGGTGTCCCCAGCGATGCTGAATGGCCTTGAAAGAGACAGCCTGGTACAACGCCGCCAGGCCAACCAGAGCGTAGACGACGGAACTGAGTGCCGAAGTCTCGCCGAATTTCATACCGAAAATAGCGGCCACCAGGTCGAAGTGCGCAACGCTCACCAGACCCCAGTTCAGTCCGCCAACTACTAGAAGCACAGCTGCGATCACATCTAACGTTTTCATCTTTTCTCCATTTACTTAGTCTTTGGGTAGAAGCACGGTGTCGATCACGTGGATCACACCGTTAGAGGCCAAAACATCCGCCTTCACGACCTTGGCGTCATTGACCATGACGGTGCCGTCATTGACCGTCAGTTTCAGGTTCTGGCCATTGACGGTTTTCGCCGAAGACAGTTTCACCACCTGCGCCGCGGTAACGTCACCCGATACCACGTGGTAGAGCAGGATGGCTTTCAACTTCTCCTTGTTCTCCGGCTTCAGAAGCGACTCGACCGTGCCTGCCGGTAGCTTGCTGAAGGCTTCGTCTGTCGGAGCAAACACGGTGAAGGGTCCCTTGCCTTTCAGGGTGTCAGCCAGACCGGCGGCTTGAAGCGCTGTGGCCAACGTGTTGAAGGTTCCCGCGGCGACCGCGGTGTCAACAATGTCCCTTTGGGCGGAACCGGCGGCTGCCGGCATGGCGCTTACGAGGACGCTGAGAATCAATGCAAAACTGGCTGCTTTCAATTTCATCTCTCCTTATTCTCCTGTTCTATCTCTTTCTTGTTGCACTCTTGCCCGTTTGCTGTATTAACTATAGAGAACAATGATTTGCTCAATACGAAAAGAAACGAAATCCTGCAATTCATGTGAGTAGCAGTAAAAAGTCCAACCAGCTCTTGTACTGGTGGGAAAACAGGAGAAGCGAGTGGTCAACAAAACCATTGTCGAAGGGCTTCGGCCCTATGCCCTGGGGGAGAAACTGCGGAGCCTGCGCTTGCGCAAAAGCATGGGGCTGGTGGAATTGGGCAAGCACACCGGCCTTTCGGCGGCGATGCTCTCAAAACTGGAGCGTGGCAAACTGTTCCCCACACTCCCCACGCTGCTGCGTATCGCTTTGGTGTTCGGGGTGGGGCTCGAATACTTCTTTACTGATGAGCGTAGGCGTCATGTGGTGGCGATTGCACGCAAGAAGGAGCGCTTGCGGTTTCCGGACAGTCCGGACGGAAGGAGCATCGCGTACAACTTTGAGAGCTTGGACTTTAAGGCTACAGAACGCAAGCTGAATGCTTTCTATGCGGAATTCGAACCCATTGCCGATGACAAGTCGCGGCCCCACCAGCACCCGGGCGTGGAATTGCTTTATCTAATCTCCGGGAAACTGGTCCTCACTATCGGCTCCGAGACGTTCAACCTCGAATCAGGGGACGCCGTGTACTTTGATTCGGGAGTGCGTCACAGTTATCACCGTGCTAGCAAAACTCCGTGCACTGGCGTCATTGTCACCGCGTGACAAACTGCAGCCCCACCAGCATCACTATTTAATCAAGCCGGGCTCCGACTCTCGCGGGCAAGTAAGAGACTCTTCGCCGTCGTACGGCTTGTCCTACAAGTGGATGCTCTGAAGGGATCCCGAAGTTCCGTTGCTGGAGAAGTTGGAAGCATCCTGGGCGCTTGGCTCCGATTGTGGGCGGTTGACGTTAGTGCTTTTTCGGAGGCGCGCCCTTGGTCAGTAGTGTGGAGCGGAACAGAGATTGGGGCGCGCGTTCGAGAAAGCCGTCAGAAGGAAGCCGCTGGCGCGGCGGACGCGGTCCTTATGCAAATTGAATGGAGTGAGGCAGAGGTGTTGAAGTCGGCTGGAGTGGGCACGGAAGCGGAGGTGGCGGGGTTTGCCGAAAAAATCCAGCACCTTCCTTCCCACACTCTCGACAACCAGAGAGAGACGACGGAGCCTTCTACCGACGATGCGGCTGCGGTTGTTGCCGAGTCACTCTTTTCGCCATTCCAGGTTTACCCTCGCCAACCGGATCACTTCCCTATTGCCGACAATTGACCGATTGAATCTGCAGATCACTTCAAGTTGTCCTGTGCGAGGCTCCTTATTCGCGGCGCAAGGCGGTCATAGGATGGATGCTCAAGGCCCGCCGTGCCGGGATGTAACACGCCAGCATAGCGACTGCCGCCAGCAACAACGCCACACCAATCAGTGTCGTGGGATCGGTAGGCTTCACTTCGAAGAGCACGCTGACCATCACCCGTGTGAGCGCGATTGCGCCGGCAAGCTCGAACACGATGCCCAGCAGTCCCAGCTTCACTCCATCCTTCATTACCAGCCGCAGCACATCGCGGTGTTGCGCGCCCAATGCCATGTAGACTCCAATTTCGTGCGCGCGCTGATTGACGCGATATGCAACCATACCGTAGATGCCTACTCCGGCCAGCGCCACCGCCAGCGCGGCAAAGCTCCCGAGCAACAACATGTTGAAGCGCTGCTGCGCTACCGAGACCGCCAACAAATCGTCCATGGATTGAATGCCGCTAACGGGAATCTGGCTATCCAAGCTCCAGACCTGCTTTTTCACGTCCTCGACCAGACTTGCTTCCGGAACTCGTGTCCGGATCACCAGCGTCATAAATTTCCGCCACGCCTCGTCATTCTGGCTGAACGGGGCGTAGACGGCGGGATCCACTGGCTGATTCAGCCCGGAATGCTTCACGTCGCCCGCAACGCCAATGATCGTCATCCACTCGTGGGGGTCGCTCGATCGGGTCCAGTCAATCCGGGTTCCAATCGGGTTCTGGCCGGGAAGAAGTTGCCGCACAAACTCCTCGTTGACGATCGCGACTCGTGGTTGTCCTTCGCGGTCCATCGCACTGAAGTCGCGTCCGTTGCGAATCGGTATCTGCATGACGCCGAAGTACTCACCCATCACCGATAGCGTTTGCACCGCTGGTTCGGTTCCCTCGGCACGGGTCGCCTGTCCGTCGACCACGACGCGATGGCCTACATAATTTCCGGCCAGATGGGTATCTGCTTCACTCACCCAACCCCTACAGATTGTGGTTTCGGGTTGGTTTTAACTCCAGGGTGAAGGATCCGAGCCAGGGGAACAGGCTCGACTACCAACGCTTGCTGCACGAGGCGGAAGAAGAGCTTGCCGCGGCTGGTTGATCTCCGCCGGTTAAATCGGAACGTAAACTCGTCCAGGTAGTAATCGAGATGCTTATGACTGACCGCCCCCTGGTGGGTTCCCATCAGCCACCGTTTGAGGAGGGAGATAACGCGGTGGACCCGCGGCATCAACTCCGAGGGAGTTTTCTTTTTGCCTCTTAAGAATGTGACATCGTGCTGATAGCCTTGGCTCTCCAGAGATAGGTATCCCAGCCAACCATCAGTGTGGATGACGCTCCCCGGTGCGACTGAGTCCCGCACAAAAGGCACCAGGCTTCTCGCCGAAGCGTCTAGAATCTGGCGCATACGAATCCGGCCGATCCCAGGCCCATCCTCTTGGGCGGCAACCACAATCAGTGCTTTCTTCAAGTTGAGCCGCCCTGGCAGCCCCTCCTCCAAACCTCCCAGATAGCATTCGTCCACCTCGACCCGGCCGGTGAGCAGATCGCGCCCCGGCCTCACCATGGCGCGGCGCAACTTATGCAGCCACGTCCAGGCCGTCTCATAGCTCTTCAGACCCAGCACTCGTTGCAGCCCCAACGCGCTGACACCGTTCTTCTGACTGACCACCCACCACATAGCTTGAAACCACAATCGCAGAGGAGTGCGGGTGTCCTGAAAAATCGTCCCCGCCGTCACCGAGGTTTGATGTCGACAGTCACGACAGCGCAGCAGTACCGCTCTAACCGGCGAACTCTCTCGGCACCCGCAGCGTGGACAACGAAAGCCATCCGGCCACCGCAGTTGCAACAGATACTCTCTGCAGGCCTCCTCACTCCGGAAGCGGACATCGAACTCCTTCAGGTTGCGAGGATAGTCTTCCATCCCCGCATACTAGGGATTGTGGTTTGGTGAGTCAAGCAGATACCCACCT
>JAIQFH010000113.1 GCA_020073385.1 Terriglobia bacterium
CATAGATACTGTGCCAGTTGCCAAACCGCTTGGGCAATCCGCGCCACTTACATCCGTGCTCGGCCACGTAGAGGATCGCATTCAGTAACACCAAGTTCTCATGACGCACGTTGCCGCGCTGCACCGGCAAGCAATTCTGAATTCGTTCGTACTGCTCGGCAGTAAGTTCCATGCCTTGCATCTTACTCGAAGATTGTTGACGTAGTGTGAACAGGCCCTAGTCTCTTCATGGCCAATATTGAACAGACGACTCAGAGTTTCTGAGTCTCCCGTGACCCGGGACTGTATTCCCAGTCTGTCGCCGAGCGTCAGTCACTCTGGCTGCGGATTCAATGTGTCAACCTGTCAACCATGTGTTTCCTCTGACACTTACACTTCAGTGATCTCGACGCCAGGACTGGATATAAGACGCCCGAGTGCAGAAGCAATGTCGGCCTGTGAATTTCCGTAAAAAGACTCAAGTACAAATACGCACTCCGCCAAAACGACCGGCAACACCACGATCACCAAGTCACCGCGGTCGCAGGCATTAAACAGTTTGCCAGCTGCTTTGGCATGTTTGTCGTGGTCTTGTACGAGATATTGGACAATCAAATTCGTGTCGACCAGTTGGGAGCATTTCTTGAGGGTCAGGCTCGCCGCTTTGGGACGCCGACTAGATTTCCTCTCAAAATTGTTGGTTGAGGCTTCGCTCTAGCGCTCTAGCCGACAACGTTACCGTAGCTGTCGATTGGGTATTCCGGTGAAGGTGAACATCGGTTCCGGAGGGAAGCCGAACGGCGTTCCGGAGCGAAGGTGAACAGCAGTCGGAGCGAAGCGACGCTGGCGTGATGATTGTGCAAGAAGTGTTCGGCTTCGTCAACAGAAAGTGTCCGGAGCGAAGCGAAGGAGCTCGGGCGGGGATTTGGGGTGCAGGGGAAAGGGGCACCCTAAGCCTTCGGTTTAGGTCGGTTCGGAGCAACTGCGGATGGTCGATTGCAAATCGCACATTATCGAACAGATTTCGACTCTGTTCGCTTCGCGTCCTAGACCTGTTCGAATTGGCGAGACGAAGTGTCCACGAACGCGATCTAGTCATTTGGTGACAAGCATCCCCGCTACTCTTCAATAGGCTCTGTTCCTTCACTCAAGATCTTCAGGTAACGTGAGTACCCGAAGAGGCGGGCCCGACGTTTTCCGGTGACTTCCTTGGCAATGCCAAGACGAACCAAGTGGTTCAGGGCCGCCGTCACCGTAGGAATAGATAGTTTGAGCGCATCGGCCAGAGCACCGATGCCGGCAAGTGGCTTCTTCTGCATGTATTCATGAACGCGTAGTGCGGAAGACGCCGCCCGCCCGATTGTCTGGATTCGGTCTCGGTCTCTAGCGAAAAGTGTCAGAATCTGTTTTGCAGCTTCAGCCGCAGAGCGGGCCGTAATCTCCGTCCCTTCGAGAAAGAACGCTAGCCATTCTTCCCAAGCGCCCTTTGTCCGGACATTTTGAAGTAAGGTGTAATACCGTTCTCGGTTCGTTTTGAAGTACAGGCTGAGATACAAAAGCGGCTCCCGCAGGGCCCCCTTCGAGCAAAGTAGAAGCGTGATCAGCAGCCTCCCGAGTCTGCCGTTGCCATCGAGGAACGGATGAATCGTCTCAAACTGCACGTGGAGCAATCCAGCTTCAACCAGAACGGGCAGCTTATGTTTCTCGTCATGCAGAAAACGCTCAAAATTGTCGAGACACTCCAACAATCGCTCTGGCGGAGGCGGGACAAACGCCGCGTTGCCAGGACGAGACCCTCCGACCCAGTTCTGTGATCGTCGAAACTCGCCCGGAGTTCTATTGGCTCCGCGTCCGCCACGCAACAGGATGGAGTGGATCTCGCGAATCAGCCGGAGCGAGAGAGGGAAGCCGCCTGCGATCCGTCGTAGCCCATGTTGCATCGCGGCAACGTAGTTTGAGACCTCTTCGACATCATCAATCGGTACTCCTGGCTCTGCGTCACTCTCAAAGAGCAAAAGGTCGGAGAACGACGACTGCGTTCCCTCGATCTGGGACGACAAAAGTGCCTCCTTCCGGATATACAGAGAAAGGAAGAACTTGGTGTCCGGCAGCAAGGTCGTGAGGCCATCGAGTCGGCCTAAAGCCTGATTTGCCCGATCAAGATGTTGGTACAGTGCACCCAACTCCAGATGCGGATTGGGCGGCAGGGGAGACGGAATGAACGCCTGCACTGGTTCTCCAGTCACGGTCGTTGTGACGTAAGTGCCCAATCTCGACTTGCTTTCAGTGGCCATTCGCGTTGTGAAGGTTTTCTTTAATAAGCCCCTACGTTATTAAAGGATATGGCATTATGTCTTAATAAGCAAGGGGGCGTGTTCGTGTCCGCTGTTCGCGCTAGGTGCCTCACATCGTCTGGAGTACGTGCTTGAAATCAGTCGGCGTGAAGTGGCAATGATGTCAACTTTGTCAGCGCTGGAAGGTTTTGCGTCACACCGGCGTTACAATCGTTGATTCTCGCACGGCGGACGTGCCACCTATACCCACCCACGGCGACTGCAGAAGCAAAGATAGAAGTCACTTACCCTCAATCAGATCCGCACGGAAGCACTCTGCTGCAGTACCCAAGAAGTTCGTTTCTGGATGAACGAATAAAAAAGGCGGAAACGGCAGGACGACCCGAGTTCATGCGGCGTCTGGTCGCGGTTGGGAGGCGGGAAAGGAGAAAAACGCTAACGAAATCTTCGAAAGAAATTCTTTTCGGCAGACGAACATTACCGTATATCTATGTATATGCCATTGGCACATACATAAAGTCCTTGAGAGGCAGGATGCAACACAAAGCGAAGATCTTCATGAACAATCGTAGTCAAGCTGTTCGGCTGCCTAAGGAGTTTCAGTTCAAAACTCGGGAGGTTTTCATCCGCAAAGAGGGGAGCGACGTGGTCCTGTCGACTCGGCCGTTTGATTGGTCGTCCTACCTTGCGGAAGGGCCCGTGGCGTCGGCGACTTTCATGGAGGGCATCGAGGAGTTGCCGGTGCAGGAGCGAGACCGCTAATGCCGCGTTATATGCTGGATACCGACACTTGCTCGTACATCATGAAGCGATCCCATGATGCAGTTCTCGAACGCCTGCAAAAAGTTCCTGTCCACGATCTGTACATTTCGGTCATTACGAAATTGGAACTTCTGTACGGTGTCGAGATGTCTCCGCGACGTACGCAGGACGAAGTGGCGCTCAGCGCATTCTTGCAGTACGTTGAGGTTCTAGATTTTCCAGATCATGCGTGTTTGCATTATGCCAAGATTCGCGCAGACTTGAAGACGCTTGGCACGATGATCGGTGCTAACGACTTGTTTATTGCCGCCCATGCGCGCAGCCTCGACCTGACACTGGTCACAAACAATACGCGGGAGTTCAGTCGAGACCTTAATTTGGCGATAGAGAACTGGCAGTCAGTCCTTAATGCCTGTTGCGTGTACTGGGTGGATGAACGGACTACCTCAATCCGTGGGCTTGTGGATGATATTGCCTGCACAGCGTGATAGATTCGAAGCGCAGCCGCGAATAGCCCGCCAAGCTTATAACGAACTTTGCCAAAGGAAGTGGCCATCCCGCAAAGCTAAACTCCGGAGACTGCCCGTGTACGCCCTGGCCGAGACAAAACGTGAACCATTGCTCTTCAAAAGCGAAGACTTCTCGCCCACCGACGTCACAATCGCTCTTGCCTGAATAGTACAAGGCGGCCCTACTCCTCGTGCCATGGGTCGAGCAGACACCCTAATCCGTGCTCTACTTCGCGAGACGAATGGCCGGCATTAGGCAGGGCCTCCCGTTGGCACCGAACTCACGGGTCCTCAGACGGGATGCTTGACGTATTTGGCCAGGAGGTAGTCCATATCATCGCCGACGCCGTAGCCAAAGGCGTGACTGATTTGGCGCACGCGGTCAAGCCGGGCGATCAGGCTGCCGCGGCCGCTGGTGGGTAGCGCGTTGGCCGACTTGAGGGCTTGGTCGAACATGAGCACCAGGGCGTCGAAAAATCCTTCCTCTTGATAGCCGATATCCTGACAGTATCCGGCCGCTTGCTCGCAGTAGAAAACCAGCAGTTCGGTGAGTCCCGCGGAATCGCCCACAGCCTTTTTGTAATGGAAGATGGCCTGCTTCGCTTTGGAGACGGACGTGTCCTGGTTGCGAAACGGGTCAGGCCAGAGCCAGCGATCGATGGTTTTCTTGTAGGGCTCCAACACATCCTCGCCCAGGCCAAAGCGAGCGTGAAGGAACGTCTGGTTGTCTTTGTGTGCGGCGTATAGATGGTGAAGCAAGTCCAAGAGCGCGGTCCGATCAAAGGCGGCCAGCTTGGCTTTGACATCGGTCCAGGTGGGTTGCGATTTCGGCTCACGTTTCGTCATGAGATTCTTCGAGGGCTGGCCTCATGCGTAACTCTCAGGGCGCGCTCTACATCAGAAGCAGTAGCCTTGCGCCAGCCAGTAGTGCCAGTCACCGATCGCCTCGACAGTGGATTCGTCCGCGTTGGTGGCAGTTAGTTGGGAGAGTGGTACCGCGACATTGCGGCCATGCCAGCGAATCAGCACGAGCATGCCGCGGGCGCAGGAATCTTCCAGTGCCAGGCTGCGGACCTCGACCGTTTCCCCCTTGCGGAGCGGAGAGACTACTTTGGCGGCCATGCACCGAGCCGAGAAAGGAAACTGGATTTTGTTCTCCAGGTAGTAGTACCAGCCGAGAGCCTGTTCTTCTGGCCCATATGCATCGACGATAACTTCATTGTGGATTCGTTCTTCGCGGATGCGGTTCTTGCGCAGCTTGGGCACGTAGTGCTCGATTCGAAGGCTTGTTAACAATCGATCCATCGTCTTTACGCGGGACTCCAATGCTTCTTCCATTCGGGCAAGGTCGCCGCCCTCAGGCGTCGGCGTCGGTGTACCTGCTCAAGACGGCTTCAATGCGTTCGCAGAGTTGGTACAACTGTTCTTGCAGGATTTTGTTCTTGGCATGGTTCGCTTCGGCGGCCACATCGCCTGTAAGACCATCGAGTTCGTCGAGAGTGAAGTGAAACACGGGGCGTTGCCCTGGTTGCGGCGCGACTCGCAGTCGGTTGGTTATCGATTCATCGGCGAAGGTGTGGGAAATGATCAAGTCACGTTCGCGCTGGTTCAGCTCCAGAGGAACGGTCGCATCTGCCTTGATGGGGATGCGCTGCCTTTGGGGGCTGATCGACCTGATAAACGTCTTTGTCAGACGATTAGCTTTCGCCGACAGCTTCGGTGTTGAGGTGATCGAGCGCGGTGACGCTTTGGACCTGGAGCGAAACTTCTTGGCGAGTTCCTGATTAACCTTCTCTACTGAAAACTCTTCAGCATCGAATGGTCCGCGCCACATCATCCTCTCTTCATGTTCCGCATGGTTTGGATCAAACATTGCTTCCAGGTAGTCGGCGTAACCCCGGACTCCTCCCACATCTTCCGGTGGGCAGCGCCGTTCGCCGGCGAGGCAGCGCGGATAGGTCACGGCTGGTTCGGGCATAAGGATCGCTTCCAGCAGCAGTTCATGCTCCCAACCGTCGCCGTAGTCGTACACATAGGTGAAGGTGGTACCTACGCTCGGCAGTACCGCGGCAAGGCGTATCCGCTTTGCGTCGAGCAATCCCAAATCATCAATACCGTCGGGATCGGGCGGTCCGTACTTCTTACTACCCATTCGAAACATGTAGAGATGGTAGTTCTCCCAGCCCATGACCACTTGCAAGACGCGATGGAGTTGGGCCAGGGTATAGTCCCCAGTGACCTGAACACGGCGCCAGATCGGCGGGGTGATGCCGATTAAAGCCACTTTGAACTGGTAGATCGCCGCGCTTTGGGCCGTTCCCACGATTCCTCTCCTGAGCACTAGCTAGAGTCCGCGCAACAGAGCATTCTTTCATCCACGCCATCGCTCAGCAAGCCTCGGCGACACATTAGGAGTGCTTCGTGCCCTATTCTCGGTGCCCCAAAGGCAGTCGCCGGACTCGGATTCGCTTTTCTTCGAGGACGACAATACTGCCTTCGCGCAAAGGCGATCACAGGCATCGCATCCAAAAGCAATCGCAATTGAACTCCTGGACGTTTGGGTCCGCGCCGAAACAGAATGACGGATGGCTCCTCTTCGTTGCGCAAAGCCAGCAAGGTTCCAAAATCCGTGTCGGCAGAGATCAGAATTCGATCTCCTTCTGCGGCACGTGCGAAAACTTCAGGATCGGTCGCCTTCTGCATGTGATAGTCGCGGATGTGAATCGCGTCGTGGCCTGCGGATCGCAAACCCTCTGCGATCAAGGGTGACAGAGCGTTGTCCACCTGGAACTTCAAGAAGCACCAACAACGGGAAGTTCCCGCTCGCTTACAGCCTCAGCCGCGTAGCGCAGTGCTTCGCGAACATCCTCGATCTCAAGGTCGGGATAAGCATTTAGGATTTCCGTTTCCGCCATGCCTTCGCCTACCATGCCGACGACGGTCGCGACAGGTATACGCAGGCTCCGGATGCACGGGAGGCCGCCCATTTGGTAGGGGTCTACGGTGATGCGTGTGAAGGTTTTCACTGCTGCCTCCGTTTAGAAGAACGCTCTAATCGCAAATCTTTGTCCGTCAGGTAAGAAGATAGCATTGTCTGGGAAAACAGCCACGGCTTAAATGCAGGCTGCGCATCCAGTCGCAAGGACGGGAGTCCCCGGCCATAGAACTCATGATGCCTTCTCGCTCAAGCGTCGAAGAAATGCCTGCTTCTGCTCTCCGGGCAGAAAGTTGAAGAACCTCGTCATCGAGAACAGCAGCGTCTCCGGATCTCCGTTGTCGAGATTAGCCCCGGCGAGAAAATCGGCACAAATCATCTCCAGACAGTAGCCGCGGGATCGGTCGCTTCCCAGCATCAGGGCCGCGGTTTCGATTGCCTTTTCTATCACCGGCATCTGGCTCTGGTACAGCTTGAAGTAGACAATCTCCCACGGTTCCGTTTCCCGCCCTGTTAGTTCCTTCTCCACCGCCTTCTTGAAGTCCTCTCTCGGCATCTGCCGGGCTTTGTGCAACCAGGTTGCACAATCAAAGTTCTGCCCGTCCCTCCTCGCGAGCTTGACCAGCTCGATCCCCTTCGCCCATCCCACTTCCTTCAACTGCTTCCTCGCTTGCGGCGGCAAGTTTTCGTGGATCGACATCAGGTAGTACGCTTTCCTCCTCGATTCGGGAAAACGCCTTTCTAGAAATTCATCGAAACACTTCAAACTTTCCAGCCGCCAGTACTGCCCTTCCCGCACCTCGCATAAATAGCGCGCGAGCTCGACGAACTTGGTGTCTCGCTCCGTCTCCTTCCGCTGTTCCCAGGCCAGAATCTCATCAATCTTCCCCAGTACGAATACGGCGCGGCGGCGATTGAACTTTGAGGGCATAGGCGGATACTCAGTAACTAAGCTCGTCAAGCCAATCAAGACTCTCGGCTCCTGGACGCCGCACGACGGCGGCGTCAACCATCTCCTGTTTTCCAAGGCAAAGCCCTATTACGGACAGCTGCTGCAGGGGTTCTGGGGGAAACGGATGCCACTGTGCGGCAGAAAATCCGCCGACTCGATTCGCCGGATCGTGCCCTCCACCAGGCTGCCAAACTCCTCCCGCTGTTCGTCGGTGATCGTCGTGCGCAGATATTGGACCTCGACGAGCCGTTTGCGGACGAAGACGACCTGCGTGACCTCCGCAATTCCCGTCATCCATGAATAGCAGACCAGCTGCGGATCCAGAGACAACAGTCCCTCTGGTTCTTCCGGGTATCGGCTGGACGATGTCTTCCACTCCAGAAGACAGCGCTTGCCATCGAGTTTTCCGATGGCATCGATATAGGCCACGAAGTCGTTCTTGTCTCCCACGGGACGACTGAACTTGATCTGCAGATTTCGTTGAGGCTGGGTGATCCGCACGCGACTGTCTTGGCAGAAGCGGGTCAAGAGCATGATTCCTTGCTGAAGCATGCGATCCCAGGAGTCACCGCTGGAGTAGTTCAGGCCTTCACTCTGGCACGCTGACCACTCGGCGAACAGCACAGCGCCGGGGTCTTCCCGGCGAAAGACCGCACCCAAGGCTCGTTCGAAGGCGCGACCGAAGAGCATCGCCGCCCGCGTGTCCTTCTCCTTCCACCCATCAAGATATCGATGCCGATAGCGCCGCGGGCAGGTGAGGTATTGGCTGATCTGGGTGTAACTGTAAGTCATCAGGCCACCTGTGGGTTGTCCAGATTTGCGGGGGAGAGTTCTTCCCAACGACTGGCGGGAGCAAAGCCGTCAAGCCGGAGCAGGGAAGCGCCGTTAAAGACGATGTGGCTGATTTTGACCACGCCTTTCAGACCTAAGAGCTGGGTTTCGTCCACTTCGTCGCGTCCGAGTTGTTCGCTGTCGTAGCCAAAGTCGCGCAGGAACCAGTTGAGTTTCCACAGGGCTTTCGGATTGCAGTAAAGCCGGCTCGAGAGGGAACGGCCAGAAAATCGACTGGGCTCAAGAATGGCCATAGCTAGCGTGTAGTAGGGCTTTGGAGCCTGCCGACGAAACTGGACCCGTTGAACCCGAACAAGGAACACTCCGTCGGGGATCTGGTCGGCGGCACACCGATCGGCAGCGTGCAAGCCTGTGATCTGACGTTTCATGCGGCGCCTTCTTTCTGGCCGAGATAGCTGTTGAGCTGGCAGAGCAGGGCGTTGCGGTCCTTCTCGGCCCAGTCGGCGAGGTGCTGGACGAAGTTCTCGACCTGTTCGCGCGTGGCTTCCCGAAGGGTTTTCACCCCGCAGAAATCAGTCGCGTAAGATTTGACGCTGTTCGGATCGAACCGATGTTGGCGAATGACTTGGCAGAGCCGATCACGGACAGTACGACTGCCGTTTCCGTTGGCCGGTTGGGGAGGCTGCTTTTTTGGTTCCGAGGAAAAAATCGGAGGTTCAGCAACTGACCTGATTTCTTCGACCGAGCAGATGCCGATTCCGTAAGCCTTGCGTAGGGCCCGATTCACAGCGCGGGTCTCCGCCACCCGCATCTCGGCACCCTGGACCAGAAAGGAGACATTCGAGGGATCAGCATCGCCATAACCCACGAACCCCTTGCAAGTTCGGGATTTGTAGACGGTTGCTTCGAATGCCCAGCGGCGAGCTAAGGCATCACAGAATGCCGAAATGGGCCGAACATGAATGCCTGCGCAATGCTTTCGGCGGGCCAATCGCAACAATCCTGTATGCGTTACGTACCACCTACCGTCAAGAATGAGCACATCGCCTGATGCGACCGAAAGCTCATGCTCCGACGTAAGCTCTCTTAACGAGCGCAGGATGTTAGGCGAAAGCCGATGCCACAATTGTTTTGCTACACGCCGGTTCGAGTCAAATGTGATCGATTTGGTCATCAATTCCTTATCTCCCGAAGTTGTGCCTTCCTTCCCGATCCCGACTAACCAATTGTCAAATGGGAGTTGCCGAGCTAAAAACGAGGAAGTAGCCTTTCGGCTCAAATAGATCGGATGCTGGCAGCCTCCTGTCAGTATCTCAATAGATATATTTTAACTCTATAGAGATGTCAGCTGCAAGAAAAAAATCGAGGCGGAAGACGACAATTGACCTGCGTGAGATTGGTAGAAGAATCCGAGAACTCAGGGGCTTCGACATGACACAGGCTGAATTTGCGCACCGCATTGGTGTTACGCAAAGTTATCTATCCGCACTAGAACATGGGGAAAAGGAACCTGGTGCATCTGTACTGCTAGCAATCGGCCGTGAGTTCGGAAGATCGGTGGATTGGCTGCTGACCGGACGAACGGCGCAGTTACCACGGGACTCAGGCAATCCATAGGAGATTTAGAGTCCGATCGTGATTCGACCAGGTCGGATCGAACCGAACATGACATTGCCTGCGGAGTTCTCGCACTGGGCCGACGTCATCGCACGGCAGCAGTAAATTGAAAGTTTGAATATGAACGGAGTCGATCCTTCGCAGTTTCCTAGACATGCATCAACAGCGAGCCAGACCTGCTCTGGCTCTCCAGCGTCTGCTCGAGAAATTGATCACCGACCGTCAACGTCTTGTTACCGATGCCGAGGTTTTGCAGGAAATCCTGCACAGGTATGTCGCCATCGATCGCCGCGACGCAATTCATCGTGCTTTTGACGCATTGCTCGGTGTAGTAGATCAGGTGCTGACGGTTGGCGAGGCAGTGGTGCAGCATGCGAAGCGGATTGTTCTGGGGTATCGACATCTGTCTGCTCGCGACGCCGTGCATCTATCCGTCATGGAACAAAATGGAATCGCCCAAATTCTAAGTTTCGACTCGGGCTTTGACGCATTCCCTCGTATTACACGCCTCTCGTGACCGCCAGCCACACCCAGTTTTTCGGCGATGAATGACGGCATGGCACGTGGAGCAAAGTGCTGAGAAATGTAGGTTAGGTTCTGGTGTTCCTCCGACGTGGTTTTTCCTGGCGCAAGGCGCCAGCCCAGTACCACCCATTGCTGAATGAGCTTTTCGCCGACTACGAGCCCGGCGGGTCCGGAGACGAGCGTGACCACCCGATGTTCTAGCCTTGTTCCGGTGCGCAGCCTGAATAAGCGCAATTGCGCTAAGAGGGGCGAACGCCCGCACTCCCGATGATTGTTCCTGCCAGGGATGGACAGCACAGATGAAAGACTGAACTGAATGTCCGGAGGCTAAACACCGAAGAGGCGATAGTTGTAGCTTGGTGTTGGCGGTGCGATTAGACACAAATGGGGCTCACCTTATAACCTCGGTCACCTTGCATCGGACAGCGTTGCGTGCAACGCTACGGTCATGAAAACTGCACGTACTTGGTTTCCAGAAGACAAGGCTTTCTTGAAGCGGCTTCGCAAGTCGGCATTGAAGCTAGTGGAACAGATTGACGCACCGATGATGGACTACTACGGTCGGCTGAAAGTCGGCCGTAAGCTGACCTCATGGCGGACCCAAATAGCTGCCGTAGCGGAGAGCATTGACCGCGAGATCGAGAGCATCAAGTAGATTTCCACTCAGTCCGAAGGGCACGCTCGTCGGAATACCAACATTGGCTGACTTCTCACGCGTGCAGCCTGAAGCTCACCGACGCGGCCCAAACACCTGTTTCCTTGCTGACCCTGAGAGTGGCTGTTTTTTTTCTGAACACTCAGCGATCCCCGTCAGCTTCGTAATTCGCACGTGTGTCTGTTTCCCACCTCAGATTTTGTTTGTTCGAAGAAACTTGCTTGCGATCAATTCTTAGGACGGCTTTA
>JAIQFH010000048.1 GCA_020073385.1 Terriglobia bacterium
AGCAGTTTTTTCAGTGGCTGGCGGTGGACCCTGTCGACGGCTCGGTGAATGTAGTTTTCTACGATCGCCGGAACGACCCCAAAAACCGGAAGCAGATCGTGGTCTTGGCACGCTCCACCGACAAGGGGCACACGTTCAACAATTATGCGTGGACGGATGAGGCCTTCGAGGCGGGCGGACTGTTCTTCGGCGACTACAACGGGCTAGCTGCGTACGGCGGGCGGGTCTATGGAGTGTGGACCGAGAAGCCTGCTCCGGTTCCGGAGGAGAAAAACTCAGAGAAAGGCAAGTCGAAAGAGAGTAAGGAAGCAAAACCGCAGCCGCGCGGCACAATCGTGAAGGTTGGAACGGCAGACTTCACCAGCGCGGCGCGGCCGGGCGAGTCCGCCGGTCACTGATTGAGCAGCTCCCAGGGCTGTGGGAACGACCGTGTTGCCTGCCTGGACTAGTCTGCATTCCATGCAGGAGGCTCTTCCCGTCGCGAAGGGTTTTGAGCAAAATCGTCTGATTTAAACAGCTATCACGGGAAGCGTGCACCCGAAGCATTACCCCTTCAGCAAAGGCCAGAACACTCGTATCCACCATGGTGTTGGTCTGAGGGCAAAGACAATTTCACTAGCCCTCGGCTGAATCGATGGAGTACTTTTGCGCTCGGCGTATGCAGACCTCACCACCAATCCTTTTTGCAACAACTGTTCTGATTCGACACGCACGAGGCAAAAGCAGTCCCAATGTCTACCGTTCAGTGCGGCGCGAACAGAGAAGTATGCGGGGACTGATTTCGGAAGGTCAAACGTGGCTTCACCCTTGCTATCGGTTACAAAGTGCATGTCGGCGCTCGACGGTTCGGCAGGTTTATGCCGATCGTCTTGTTGCTTCTTGTCTGCCTTGGTGCTAATTCCGAAAACGTAGATATGCTGATCGGCTACTGGGCTTCCGTTTGTGAGATCGGTAAGGCGAACGGTGACCTTCTGGCCGAAACAGGTGGCGTTCACGCACGAAACAACTAGCAGCGCGAGGCACAGAATGTTTCGATTGCCAGCCATGTGATGGATTTTATCGAGTCTTGGGGCAGATTGTTGACGTAATATCCTGATTTCCGTTCTTGACCGCGATCTGGTGTTCTGAGTCAATCTGTCATCAACTCATCGAGCACGCCTCCGTTCGCATCCAACAAACGGATCTGCATCGCGAGCAAGCCTGAGGCGTGGGTTGAGCAACTGAGGCAAGGGTCATAGGCGCGTACAACTGCTGAGACGCGGTTCAGCATGCCTTCCGTGAGCTTCGTTCCATCGATGAAATGCTCGCTGACCTGCTGGACACTCCGGCCGATCGCGAGATTATTGTGGCCCGTCGCAACAATCAGGTTGGCCCAGGTGATCGCTCCCTCTTCACTGACCTTGTAGTGGTGAATCAGAGTGCCCCGTGGAGCCTCGATCATCCCAACACCTTCGAGAGCATTGACGCCGGCGGTAGCCCGCGTGTGGGTCTCGAGAATGCGCGTATCGTCCAACAGAGTTTCGATCTTTTCGAGCGCGTGGACGATTTCGATCAGCCGCGCATAGTGATAAAGGAATGCACTGTGCGCTACCGTTCCAAATCTCTGGTGGAATTCCCTGAATTCGGCATCTGCCTTCGGTGTGCCGCACTGGCTGGCAGCATTGAGTCGACCGAGTGGACCTACGCGATAAACGCCGCCGGGGTATCCGATGGGCTTGAAGAAGGGCGCTTTCAGATATGACTCCCGCAGGCTGGCTTCGCCGATGTAGTTGGAATACTCCTCGGCGGGAACGTAATCTTCCACGACGTCTCCAGTGGCACTGCGGAAACGCAGGCCGCCATCGTACAGTTGCAGGTTCCCTTTCGCGTCAACCATGCCCGCGTACATGGTTGGGAAGGAGCCGAAGAATTCGATCTCTTCCTTGTATTGATCGAGCGCGCCTTTGAAGAACTGCAACGTTCTTTCGGCAATTCCCTTCGCCGCCGGCAACTCAGAGAGGATACGGTCCCGAGTGGCATTGGAGAGTGGTGTGGCGACACCACCGGGCACGATCCATGACGGATGCACGCGCTCTTGCGCCAGACCCTCTACGATGAGCAAGCCGAACTTCCGCAGTTCGATGCCTTCGCGCGCAAGTTCCGGGTGGCCGGCAATGACTCCCAGCACGTTGCGTGAAGCCGGATCAGAATCCATCCCCAAGAGGAAGTCCGGGGCCGAAAGGTAGAAGAAGCTCAAAGCGTGGGATTGTACGATTTGCGCGAAGTGCACAAGCTCACGCAATTTCCTGGCGACTGGAGGAATACGCACCGCCATGATCGCGTCGCAAGCCTTGGCGGAAGCCAGCAAGTGGCTGATCGGGCAGATACCGCAAATCCGCGCCGTAATCCCCGGCATTTCATAAAACGGGTGGCCCTCAGTGAATTTCTCAAAGCCGCGCACTTGAGTGACGCTGAATTCCGTGTTGGCGACGTGGCCCAGATCATCGAGCTGAATCGTGATCTTGGCGTGTCCCTCGATGCGGCTTACGGGCTCGATGGTGATGCGCTTCATCAGAAGCTCCTTATCCGAATTTCACCTTCAGATTGCCATTAGGTTTTTTGCCGTCCAGCAAATCGTTGATTACTCCCACGATCGTTTTCGAAGGAGGCGGACAGCCGGGCAAACATATATCCACTTTTACGAATTCACGCAGTGGCCTGGCCTGCTTCAGCAGGGCGGGAACGCGCTCTGAAGGCACACCCTTTTTCTCATCCGCTCCGTCCACGTAAATGCGTTGCAATAATTTCTGAACAGGAATGGAGTTGCGCATGGCAGGAACGTTGCCGGTGACCGCGCAGTCTCCCAGCGAGATCAGAATGTTGGTGCGCTGGCGGATCTTCTGGACCTTATTCAGATCATCTTGAGAGCTGACGGCCCCTTCGACCAGAGTCACGTCTACGTCCTCGGGAAACTCCTGCGCATCCACCAGAGGGCCATAGACCAGGTCGATCTTCCGGCCGAGCGAGATGATGGCAGCGTCCATATCCAGGAGGGACATATGGCATCCGGAACATCCGTCCAGCCAGACCGTGGCCACTTTCACTTTCTTCATACCTGCGCTCCTCTCCGGTGCACCAGCGAGGTGACGGCATCGATTTTCTTGACCATCTCTTCCACCGCCCAGCCTTTTTCAGCCAGCGCGCCGGTTGGACAGGCGTGCACGCACTTGCCGCAGCTCGTGCAACTTGTGGCCTTGCCCCACTGTTCATTCATCTCGCTGACGATGCGGGCATGAATGCCCCGCGACGTGAGTTCCCACATGTGCGCGCCCTCCAGTTCGGCGCACACGCGCACGCATCGCGTGCACAGGATGCAGCGGTTGTGATCGAGCACGAAACGCGGGTGCGACATATCAATCGAAAGTTTTGGGAAGTTATAGGCCAAGCCCACCGTACCGATTCCCAAAGCGCTCGCCATGGTCTGCAATTCGCAGTGGCCGTTTGAAACGCACACCGCGCAGACATGATTTCGCTCGATCAGCAGCAACTCCACGGAAATCCGCCGGTACCGGGTCAGCTTGGGCGAATTGGTGGTGACCGACATACCCTCCTGGATTGGCGTTGTGCACGCCGGGAACAGGCGCTCGGAGCCGGAAACTTCCACCAGGCAAATGCGGCAGGCTCCTACGGAGGTCAGCCCATCGAGATCACACAGTGTGGGAATGTACTTTCCGTTGGCCTTTGCAGCCTGCAGGATGGTCTGGCCTTCGAGGGCGCTGATCAACTCTCCATCGATGCGGATCGATATTTTCTTCTGTGGCAAGGTTCGCTCCCTTCAGCTCAGTGCTAGCTCACGTTCGCGGCTCCGACGTCACAGCGGAGACAGCGACAGGTTTCATCCAGTGCCTCTTCATGATTGAGGCCAGCCACTACTTCATCCTGCGATCGGACGCGGACGGCAGCCGCAAGTGCCTGGCCTGTGTGACGGCGATTGGGGCTGGGCTCTTCAGGCGGAGTCTGCTCGTAGTCAAACTGCGGATACAGGCTCTGCCAGCGGTCCGCCTCCATCAGTTGCAGATCGATGCTGCGGGCCGCCTGCTTGCCGTACGCCATCGCGTTCGAAACGTTGGAAGCGCCGGTCACCAGGTCGCCTCCGGCATAGAATCGAGCGCGGCTGGTCTCGAGTGTGAAACGGTTCACGTCAATCGTTCCACTCTCCTTCAGCGCCAAACCTGATGCTCGGCAGAAATCGAGATCAACCGTCTCACCGATGGCAAAGATGACCGAGTCGCAATCGAAGCGCTGGATCTCATCGGTGGCGATAGGCTTGCGGCGGCCAGATGCGTCATATTCGCCGAGACGAGTTTTGACGATCTCAATCGCCTTCACATTGCCCTTGGCGTCGCCAATCACCCGATGGGGCGCGGCTAGGAAGACGAACTTCGCTCCTTCATCCTTCGCGGCGCGGGTCTCCTCTTCGATCGCCGGCATGTCTTTCCGCTCGCGGCGATAGAAGACCGTCACTTCGCAACCCTTGCGCAAAGAGGTCCGCGCCGAATCGATGGCTGCGTTTCCGCCGCCGATCACCGCGACCCGTTTCCCGAGATTGATTTCCTGGCCCGAGGCGATGGCATCCAGGAAATTCAGGGCTGGGTATACACCCTTCAGTTCCGTTCCAGACTGATAGACCCAGGATTCCTTCCATGTACCAATCGAGAGAAAGATCATGTCGAAGTGATCGTCGAGATCATTCAAGGGCAGATCGACCCCGACTCGGGTATTGAAGCTAAACTTCACGCCCAGGCGTTCAATCAGTTCGATTTCGCGCCGCAGTATCGATTTCGGAAGCCTGTATTCCGGCAGAGCGAAACGCAGCATGCCTCCGGCCTCCGACTTGCTGTCGTAGACCGTCACCTCGTGGCCAAGCATGGAGAGGTAGAACGCCGCCGTAAGTCCCGCCGGTCCCGCGCCAACCACGGCAATCTTGCGTCCGGTGGGCTCCAGCTTGCGAGCAGTGATCTGGCGGATCATCGACTCATATTTATCAGACGAGAAGATCGAATCGGCAATGAAGCGGTGAACCTCTCTCATGTTCACGGCCTGATCGAGGGTCTGGCGGCGGCAACGGCTATCGCAGGGATGCTGGCAGACGCGGCCTGTAGATGAAGGCAGCGGGTTGTCGAGGATCACCGAAAGAAAAGCGTCTTCCAGCCGGTTCTCTTTGTAGAGCTGCAGGAATCGCGGAATGTTCATATGGAGCGGGCAGCTGTTCTCACATGGCGAAAGAGCCAACTCCTCGCATACACCGGCGGTGCAGCGGTGAGCGAGAATGTGATCCTCGAACTCGTTCCGGAAGTGCCTTAACGTCGTGAGTACGGGATTCGGAGCGGTTTGCCCCAGGCCACAAAGCGAGCAATCACGGATGTAGCGGCTCAATTCGTCAAGGATCTCAAGATGATGAGCAGTTCCCGCGCCTTCCGTGACTCGGTTCAGAATACGCAGGCATTTGTTCAAGCCAACGCGGCACGGAATGCATTTTCCGCATGACTCCGAGTGGGTGAACTCGATGAAATAACGGGCGACATCAACCATGCAGTTGTCTTCGTCCATCACAACCATGCCGCCAGAGCCCATGATGGATCCGAGTTGCGCCAGATTTTCGTAGTCAACGGCGGTATCAAACATATCCTGCGGGATGCAGCCGCCGGAGGGACCGCCTGTCTGGACAGCTTTGACCTGACGGCCTCCGACTGCGCCTTCACCAATGTCGTAGATAAAGGTCTTCAGCGGCGTGCCAAGCGGCATCTCGACTAGCCCGGTGTTCTTCACCTTGCCCACGAGTGAAAACACTTTCGTGCCTGAACTCTTCGCGCTCCCGGTCTCGGTAAACCACGCCGGACCGCGCGTCACGATGGGCGCGATGTTGTACCAGGTCTCGACGTTGTTGATGTTGGTCGGCTTTCCCCACAGACCTTTTTGCGCGGGAAACGGCGGACGTGGACGTGGACGTCCCGCTTCGCCTTCCAACGAAGCGATCAGCGCGGTTTCCTCGCCACAGACGAATGCACCCGCGCCTTCGACCAACTCGATATCGAATTTGAATCCACGACCAAGAATGTTCTCCCCCAGCAGGCCATACTCCCTCGCCTGTTCGATCGCGCGATTCAGACGATGAACAGCAAGTGGATACTCGGCGCGCACATAGATAATTCCTTCGGTGGCTCCCATCACATAACCGCCGATAATCATCCCCTCCAGCAGCGAGTGCGGATCGCTCTCGATCTCGTTGCGGTTCATGTAGGCGCCGGGGTCGCCCTCGTCAGCGTTGCAGATGATGTACTTGGGCTCGGCCTTCGCCTTGGCGAGAAACTCCCACTTGTTGCCGGTAAGATAGCCGGCGCCACCACGGCCACGCAGTTTCGAAGCCTTGATCTGCTCGATCACTCCGTTTGGGTTGGCATCGATCAATACCTTATAAAGGGCCTGATATCCGCCAACGGCGATGTATTCTTCGATATCGTCTGGGTTGATGATCCCGCAATTTCTCAGAACAATCTTTTTCTGCCCTTTGAAGAACGTGACCTCATTCCATGAAGGAACCTCGGGGTATCCCTGCCCGTAACGCACATGGCCGGTAATGTGATCCCATTCTTCAATCTTGCAGCTGATGAGATCGGGAGTGAGATTGCCTTTGGCGATGTCCTGGAGCAATCGGCCAGCGTCGTTCGCCTGGACCTTCCGCAGTATGACCAAGGGATTGCCCGGCAGTCTGACACTCACCAGCGGCTCCTGGAAACAAGCTCCAAAACAACCGACTGGGGCGAGGATCAAGTCGTCGCCGCTGCGCTCGACCGCTTGTGCGAAAGCATGGTAGAGCCCCTCGGCTCCATTACCGCGACCGCAGGTTCCCATTCCGATAGCAACCCGAGGAACCGCGGGAACGAGTTTGGCCATCCCGGCCTCCCGCACTGCGTTGAAGGCTCCAAAATCCAGAATTCGAGGCATGCTTACTCTCCCGCTCGGATGGTTTCGATTTCGCGCTGCAGGGTGCGTTCCGTGGCGTGTCCACAGATGCGGTGGTTCACTTCGACCACCGGCGCCATGGCGCACTGGCCGAAGCAGGCGACTGTTCGCACAGTGAACTGTTGATCGGCTGTGGTGAGCAGGAGCTTGTCGGCTTCATTGCCGTCGCTTTCGCCACCATCAAGGCCAAGCCCTAGTTCAAGCCTTGCGCCTTGCAACAGGTTGCGCGAACCGCGCGTATGGCAGGCTGTGCCGCGGCAAATGCAGATCGTGTTTTCGCCTTGCGGCTGCAGATTGAAGAGTGCATAAAACGTGGCGACGCTGTAGATGCGAGCCAGCGGCATCTCCATTTTGGCGGCGACATAGCGCAGCGTCTCCAGCGGAAGATATTTGTAACGGTTTCTCTCTTGCGTGGCTTCAAGAACGCCCAGCAATGCTCCGGGGCGGCCACGGCGAATGGCAATCAGCTTGTCGATGAATACTTGCTCGTCGGTGGGAATACTCCCAAGCGAGGGTGTTGGCATTGACACTCCTCCGCGCGATGTATTGGCGCTCGTTCCAATGTAGCGATTCTCAACAAAGGGGCTCTGTCACCGGGAACACAACCATGGGTGACATCAATCACAGGGTCGGAGCTTCAGCGATTGAACGACTTGCGGGAGATCGCGCCTTCAGCAAGAAAACAAAGAGCTTCCATGTCAAGCAGAACTTAATCCCGCCGATAACAACGTAGTGAGCTCGAGTATGTGGCGGAGATTACTTTGGACCATGCTATTAGCTGTGCTCGCCTCTCCGGGCGCAGGACAAGACAGCGATCGGCGCGACGTTGAAGGCAAGCTGCTCGCTCTGGAGAAGGTTGGCAAACTACAAGCAATTCAATTGAAAGACTTGAAGATGCTAAACGACGTTTTGGATGAGAACTTTGTTTTCGTCGATCAGGATGGCTTGCTGCTGAACAAGGCACAGATTCTCGCTTACGTACAGAAGGCGACGTCCATGCAATACTTCGCCAGCGAAATGACCGTTCGCTTGCACGGACCTACCGCGATTGTGACCGGCACCTATCGCCTCAACGGAGTCGTGGCCGGCAAGAGTATCGAACGGCATGGCAGATTTATTGACACTTGGCTCGAGAGGAAAGGCAAATGGCTGGCCATCGCCAGTGTATCGACGCCATTGACATGAGACGCGCAGGATCAAGCAACGGCCGGAAATTTATGAGAGTAGTTCGCGCGATCATTCTTCTAGGTTGTTCACCAGTTCTTCTGCTGCGCGCGCAACAGACGGACTCAGCCGCCTCTGGCGCGATTCGCGCGCTGGAGCACGAATGGGTTGAAGCACAGTCCCACAACGACAATCGGGCTTTAGCCCTTATTCTCGACAGTGCCGTTGTTTATGTGGAGTACGGTCGACTGGTGACCAAGGCGGATTACCTCTTACGAATCAAACACCAGGATCCATCCACCGATGAAATCGTAATGGAACCCATCACACTGCGCGTCTTCGGCAACACGGCCATCGTTACTGGAAGCTATCGGGAAACGCAACACAAAGCCGGTATGCACACTGTCACCCGCTGGCGCTTCGTCGATACCTGGGCCTACAAAAACCATAGCTGGGTGCTGATCGCGGCCGGCTCAGCACCTGTCCGGGACTAGACCAGCCTGCTGTCGGCACGTCCCTGTATCTTTCCTCGTTATTCCCTGGTTATACGGATGACTTTCACGGGCCCCAGCAATCCCGACGCTACAAGCTTGGAATCGGCCTTGTAGAATTTCGGCGATGTAAAAGTATAGGTCTCTGTGACATTGGGTTGACGGTCGCCAATGATGCGGTTGACCCACGCATTCGTGACTTTTATCTCGATCGTGTTCTTCCCTGGCTTTAGAGCGGAGGTGGTATCGACCCGGTAGGGCGTTTTCCACACAATTCCCAATGGCACGCCGTTGAGAGAAACCTCTGCCAGATTCTTCACCTCGCCGAGGTCGAGCCACACATGAGCACCCTTGGCAGACCAGTCAGCCGGGATATCGATCGTCTTCGCGTAAGTGCCTTTTCCCGAGAAATACTTGACTCCCTCGTCAGAACTGTCACTCCATGAGGTCAGTTGGTCGAGGGTGATCTTCGCGGGCGCTCCCAAGTTCGGCTCAAAACTGAGATCCCAGGGACCGTCCAGCGTTGCGACGGTGGTCTCGACAGTCTTCGGAAGGTTGCGGGAAGCTATCTTCGCAGGTTTTCGGAACACCACGAACACAGTTCCCCAAGGCTCCAGGTGTAGAGGCACGGTCGTGCGGCCCTCTGCGATTTGGAACGACCCCGGCTCCATTGTGCCTGTATCCGCGTGCCACAGTTCCGCTTCTTTTCCTGTTACGCGAAAACTGGCGTCAAAAACTTCGTCGTGATCGCTGCTGTTGTCTACGTAATAGAGATCACCGTCTGCAAGCTTGCGATGAATAAACAACAAATGGGTATCTGGTGTACGTCTGGTGTAGTGAAAATCAGGAGCAACGCCGATTGCAGTGAGGACTTCTCCCAGACTCTTGTCTCCGTAGACTCTGCCCTTTCCTACTGAGTTGCCGGTTCCGGAGCCCCACAGTTCGTCGGCAATGTGTTGAAATTCTTTCGAGTCGTCGCTCAAGCTGGGAGTGTTCGTCGGCTTCAGACCTCGTACAACCGCTCCAGCCTGAACTAGATCGCGAATCTTCTTAATTACCGGCAGTGACATTTGATAGGTATTCGGGTCAAGCGCAAGCACGCGATAGCGCATGCCGCTGGGAGTAGTGAGTTGTCCGTCTTTGAATGTGAGGACATGAATCAAAGCATCCGCATTGATGTAATCAAAGTTGTAGCCGCCGGGAACGTCGGGACCGTTCTTGCCAAACAACGCCGTGAGGTTGGAGTCTTCGCCATAGAAGTAGGCGATATCGGCGTCGAAGCGTCCCTGTTGTAACAAGTAGGAACTACGGGCCAGATACGATACCCACGGCTTCGCCTGCTCCGCCCAGGTTTCGTTGCGGTTGAACCACTGCCCAAACGGTCCGAGGGCGAGGCCGGGCTTTTTGTCCAGCAATGGCTGATGCACTGACGTATGGATGACGAACCGGTTGAGCCCCATCGCCAATTCTTTGTCGGCGGTCGGCTTCAAAGTGGCGGGCGACCAGGCCCAGGCACCGGAGGATGCGGTGAGAGATTCCGCGGCCACCAGGTTCTGGCCATAGATGTGGGCGACCGAAGCGGACTCGCGAATGTCGGCGTTGTATCCGTATTGCTCATTATTTACCCCGGGCTTCTGTGTCCACATCGCCGACATTGGTACATCGTTGTGGCGCTTGACCTCCATCCCGTCGCCGATGAAAGCTCGGCCTTCTTCATGCGATTCCCCGTAGTGGCCCATGCCGCGCGCATGCAAGATGTCATTGATCTGATCGTAGTGGTTCTCGGCCAGCAACTCGCCGAGCGTCTTGCGGAAGTCCCAGAGGAAACGGTCGCTGTCCTGAGAACTCTCGATGACGTGGCCTGCAAGGACAGGCATCCAAGGGCGGGGGTCATAGCCGCGGCGCTTGGTGAATTCTGCAACCATGTCATCGGTCCAGTTCGCCGTTCCGGCTTCCCAGCTATCGCTGATCACGTATTGCAGTCCACGCTTGCCCATCAGGTCGCCGACTGCGCTCTTGTAGTTGTCGAGGTACTTATCCATGTACTCCTTCACATCCTCGCGACTGAGTTTGTCGACTTCGAGTCCTGTGCCTTCGGGCGATGCCGGATGGTTTGTAACTCCCGTAAGCGAATAGCCGAAACGAAGCACCACCCAGTTCCCTGCCGGCGGCGTCCAGTCCAGAGTTCCATCGGGATGCATCTTGGCCGTCAGATCGACGATGTCGCTTTTGTGGATCGCATCACTCGCTGTTACTTGCGGCGTAGGAAACGCATCCAAGCCCATCAGATTGGCAAACCCGGCCTTCTCCTCGAAGCGGCTTACACGTGCGCCCGGATGAAGTACGAGCTCCGAAATCTCAAAATTCGGATCAGGCTTCATGCCGCTGAAGTCGCCGAATGGATTCTCTACGTCAAAGTTGTTCTCGCCAAAAGCACGAGTCGCCTTGTCTGTAAACGCGATGCGGAAGAATCGCGCGCTGGTCGCGGGAAACGCGATGGTGTGTTCCTCTCCGCCGTCGTTGGGGATGTCGACGAGTTTGCGAAACACTTGGCCATCGTCGCTCGCTTCCACGTCCGCAATCGAAGGCGCTGCGCCAAACATATTGGCCGCTGCCGCACCCGGATCGTTGAGCACCAGCGTTACGGCGTGCATGGTCTGCGGAGACACGAATTCATACTGTACCCAAGCCTGCTGCCCTGCCGGAGCCTTGGGCAATTGCGTCGTCTTGACCAGGTCACCATCGTCGAGCAAGGCCAAATTTAAGGTGCCGCTGCTGGAAGTAATTTTGGGTTGCAATGCGATTATCGGCACATCGTTTTCGGGCGCGCGATAAGCAATTACCGCCGTGTCCGCGTAGAAAGAAGCTCCCCCGGTCGGAGGTTGTCCACTGATCATGGCGAGGAAATCGAATATGGGGATGTTCTGGATGGGGCCGCTGACGGTTGGAGGATGAGGCAGCACGCCCGCATAAGGCTTTCCGCCTTCAATTCGGGTTTCACTCCAGACCACTTTCTTCATGCCCTGGTTTGGCTTCACCCATGGACCGCCCGATTCGCTCCATCCTGGAGATCCGGCAATCGCTTCCTCGAGTCCGAGTTGATCAGCAAGTGTTGTCGCGTAGCGGAACGCATCTTTCCATTCGGGCGTCATATAGACCAGGCGCTTGTCGACCAGCTTTGGAGTGGTCAGCGACGCGTCGAAGTTCTGGAAACCTCCGATTCCAACCCGGTTCATCCATTCCAGGTCGAGCTTGATCCCTTCCTTCGTGATGTTGCCGTTCATCCAGTGCCACCACACGCGCGGCTTGGCGGAGTTTGGTGGATTCTTGAATCCTTCTTCCATAGCGGCCGGGGCATTTTGGGCGAACGACGACAGCGTTCCGGCCAGTGCTGAAAGGACGATTGTGAGAATGCGTGTCACACGAGAATGGCTCATCGGGGGCTCCTCGGCTTCCAGGTGTTTCTCAAATCCCAGATAGAAATCCGCCTACTTCGGCGATCAAAAAGATCACAAAGAATTAGCTTTCGCGATTTTTCCCAACGTGCTCGCGCTCGGCTTCACAGTCCGCTTCTGGGTCTCGCGATCGACGGCGATCAGTCCGAACTTCGGTGTGTAGCCGAAGATCCATTCGAAATTGTCGAGCAAAGACCAGTGGATGTATCCGCGAACGTTGATGCCATCATCGATGCACCGCTTGACTCCGGCAAGGGCACGCCGGATGTACTCGACGCGGCGCGTGTCGTCTTCGGTGGCAACGCCGTTCTCGGTGACGATAACCGGCACTGCTGTCTCTTTCGCGGCAAGTCGAACGGTGTGCTCCAGCGATTCGGGATAGAACTCGTATCCCATCTGCGTGAGTTCGGCGCCTTGCGGTGGGGGAAGGGCCTTCGATGCGATTCGCGAACGGGTATACGTCTGCACTCCGATAAAGTCGTCTTGTTTGGCCAGCTTCAGCCATGGAACGTAAACATCTGCCTGCTTCTCCGCATAGCGGCTATCCGGGCCTTCTGGTTGGTCGTCTTCCATTGCGAGGGTCAGGCCCACAGGAATGTTCTTCGCAGACTTGATGGCGGATTTCGCCTTGGTGTGCGCCGCCATCATGTTCTCGCGGGATTTTTCCGCGTCACCAATCAGGAAACTGCTGAACTGCGGCGCATTGAGGTGCTGCATGAGGCCAGCCTTTTGCGCCGCCATGAGTCCTGCCAGATCCATTCCTGCCGGAGCATTGGGAAGATTGATCCAGTGAAACAAGTATGGGATGTCGGGCTCATTGAAAGTTGCGGCGTACGCTATGAGGTCGCCCAGCTGGGCCGTTGCTCTCTCGCAGTATCGTGCGAACAGATCCGCCGACTCTGGATTCTCCCACGCTCCCTGATAGGCGAACCATCGCGGCAGGGTGAAATGGGAGTAGGTGACGAGCGGAGTCAGCCCGCGTTTATGGCATGCTTCCAGCATGCGCCGGTAGTGTTCCAGTTCGGCGCGCGAGAAAAACCCTTTCTCCGGTTCGATTCGCGCCCACTCAATCGAGAAGCGGTAGGCATTGAAACCGAGGTCGGCGAGTTGGTTGATGTCCTGCTCGTAGAGGTGATAGTGGTCGCAGGCATCCCGCGACGGCTCCTTGTACATGGTGTTGGGAGCACGTTCGAGCAGCCAGTTGTCGCTGTTGACGTTGTTGCCTTCAACCTGGTGAGCGGCGGTGGCGGCTCCCCAAAGGAACTTCGGCGGAAACTTGGGAGACCCAGCGGATTTTACTTCGCCCGACAATGGTGGCTTGCCAGTTGAGGCGAGCAATCGTTCGCCTAGCCCGATTCCGAGGGCGAAGGTTGCGCCCCTCTGCATCCACTCTCTGCGATTCATGTTCATGACGGTCCCGTGCTTCTGCTTACTGCACTTCGAAGTTATAGGTTCCTGAACCCACGTGGACTACGTTCTCGCCACCTTCCGATTGCGTGGTAACTGGTTTGCCGCTTTCGGTCACGTGCGCCCCCGCAATCACGGGGAGGAACACCTTCGCTGACGAGTTCGCCGGGATGACGACTCGCAATGAGAATGGGCCTGTTGGACTTCCCTTCCAGTCGCTAACGATCTTCCCGTAAACCGAGTCGTACTCGGCCCGTGCTGAAGGCATACGCGAATCCAGATGCGGATGGACCACGATTTCTTTAAATCCGGGTCCGCTCAGGGTCGTGTCGATCCCGGCCGCGTAGCGATATACCCAGGCGATCACTGACCCGAAGGCGTAGTGGTTGTACGAGTTCATCGAGGGATCGCCGGTGTCGCCGTTCCAGCGCTCCCACCACGTGGTCGCCCCCTTGGAGAGCATGTAGCCCCACGATGGATAGGTCTCATTCAGCAACAGCCGATACGCGACATCGGACCGGCTGTGGTCCGCAAGAGTAAAGAGCAGGAACGGAGTGCCGAGGAATCCGGTCGACAGGTGCCAGTCATGCGCCTCGATGTCCTTTACGAGTTTTTCGACGAGCGCGGGTTCGAGCGATTCCGGCGCCATCTTTGTATAGAGCGCGACAACATAAGAGGTCTGCGTTCCGGTTCCGACTATCCCGTCATCTTTGATGTAAGTCTTCTGAAAAGCCGACCTGATATTCTGCACGACTTCGTCGTAGTGTTTGGCGTCGTCGTCCTTGCCCACCGCGTGCGCCATTTGCGACATCATGTTCGCAATCAACGCCCAATAAGCGGTTGCGAGCAGGTCTTTATTTGTGTTGGGATCGGGAGCCAGCCAATCCGCGAAGTTTGGCCCCACTCCGTTTTTGCGAATGAAATCGGGATTGCGGCTCTGGATGAATTCCATCCAGCGCTGCATCGCATCCCAGTTTTTTTCGATCACGGACTTGTCGGCGTACTGTACCCAGGTCGTCCACGGAACGATCACGCCCGCGTCACCCCATCCCGGAGCGCCGACCATGCCTTCATTCCACGCCGATGTACCCTCAGTCCCTCCTCCGCCAAATGGAAGTGTATTGGGAGAAACGTTGGTGAATGCTCCCTGGCTGGTTTGGGCATCGACGATGTCTTGAATGAACTTCTGCGAGAAGGCGGCAACGTCGAAGTTATAGCTACCAGTTCGCCAGAACACTCCGGCGTCGCCCATCCATCCCAGGCGCTCATCGCGCTGCGGGCAGTCGGTCGGGATGCTGAGGTAATTTCCCCGCTGGCCCCACAGGCCGATCTCCCACATGTGATTGACGAGGTCGCTGGAGGTCGTCAGCTTGGCCGCAGGCTCGCCACTGACGCTGCTCAGAACCTGTCCTTTGATCGCGTCCAGAGATGGCTTGCCGGGATATCCGGTCACCTCGACGTAGCGAAAGCCGTGAAAGGTGAAATGAGGCGCGAAGGTTTCTTCACTGCCGCCTTTGAGAATGTAGGTGTCAGTCGCGTCGGCGTTCCGCAAGTTTGCTGTGTAGATCGTGCCGTCTGGGTTCACGATTTCCGCGAACCGCAGGCGTACTTTCGTGCCCGCAGGCCCTTTCACTTTGAGCGTGACCCATCCGACCATGTTCTGGCCCATGTCGAAGACGTAGGCCCCATCCGGTAATTGCTTCACCTGTTTTGCCGACAGAGTGTCGATTATGCGCACGGGCGCTGTGATCTGGCTTGTGACAGCAATCGATGGCGCATCGGCGATCGACGCTGCGCTCCAGTGCGAATCGTCAAAGTTCGATTGTTGCCAGCCTGCATTTTCCTGGCGGGCATCGTAGGTCTCGCCACCATAAATCTGAGATTCGAGAATGGGCGAAGCCGACGCTTTCCAGGAATCGTCGGTGATAACTACTTCATGAGTGCCGTCGGCGTAATTGAGTTCAAGCTGAGCCTGAAAGCGATCCGGTGGAGTGAAGAAGTGCATCCCGACCCAGGTGAGTGGACTGCCGTACCAACCATCTCCTAGAAGGGCGCTGATCTGATTCTTCCCGCGATTTACATACTCGGTGACGTCGTAGGTCTGATACAACACACGCTTGCGATAGTCGGTGAATTCGGGCGTAAGCACGTCACTGCCGACGCGGTTTCCGTTGAGGTACACACGGTAGCTTCCTAGAGCAGTGACGTACAGGCGGGCGCCGCGAACTTGCTTCGACACATCCACGGTACGGCGGAAGGAGGCCGCGGGCTGAGGCAAGGGCCCGGGATCGCCGAGTCGCTTGTCGCCCACATCCGCGACGACATTGGCGGCCTGCGCTGATGAATCGTTCTCCGCGGAGGCTTGCCAGGTTTCTCCAGACGGGAACCGTTTGATGGAGCCGTTCGCGTCAGTGATCTTTACCAGCGCCGCAAGCGCAGCTTTCGTATTCTTCGCGCCGGCATTTGGACCCCACTCCGGGATCTCCGGGGCGGTGATCTTGATCTCCACAAGGTTGTCGCCAATCTTGAGTTCGTCGGCGATGTCCCGTCGATCGAACGTTCCCCATTCGTGTTTGTGGCCTACCTCGTTCCCGTTCACCGTTGCGGCGTAATCTCCACGCACTGCAAGAAACAACACTGCGGCGCGTGGTTTTTCCGAGAGGTGCACATTCAAATGAAAATTTGCCGAACTTTTCGGAACTGCCGCGAGGGCATCCTGTCCTTTCACCCAAATCCAGCGGATATCCTTACGGTCTGCTTCGTCTTCCGGATTTTTCCAGCTGATCCACTTCGCCTTCCAATCTCCCGGATGGGGGAGGCCCATCTCCCACCACGCCTCTTCGACGGAGTCCGACGCCCTCCCCGACGCGTCCCAAACACGAACTTTCCAGTAGTAGCGCTTTCTCGATTCCAGAGCCGGGCCTTTATAAGTAATTCCGACCGACTCGTCTGAGTTTGTCTTTCCGCTGTCCCACACATCAGCCTTCGCTGCACGCAACCCATCCAACCTGCTGGCCACCGATACCTGGTAGGCGGCCTGCTTCCAATTGCGCTCGCTGCTGTCGCTTTGCCAGGAGAGTTGAGGAGCCGGTGCATCGATCCCGAGAGGGTTTTCCCGGTATTCACAGCGTAAGTGAACAGGTGCTGCCGAAGCAGCGCTTACCGTGACCGCAAGAGCGATGAACATCTTAAGCAGAGTCGGGTGGTTCAAGCGATTCTCCTGTCGGGATCGAGCAAGGCTGTGACGACATTCGCTGTGTCATGAGGAGCAGACGCAAACATGACTGCTTTATAGGCGAATGGGCGGGATGTTTTCACCGGGCGGGCACTCGTGTCAACTTGCGAACTCCCGTTTCCTGGCATTTCGCGGTGTAAAAACCACTGGCAGTCGATACCGCCAAAAGCTCGGTTGACCATGCAGAAATGGCGTGATTGGAATTAGCGAGGTCCTTTCGGGTTTCTGGTACAGGTCGGGCCTCATTTCGCATTGCAGAACAGCGGACTTAGAGACAATTGAGCCTTGGCTTTAACACACCTGAACGCATTCCATCCCGAGTAGAGCAGCGAGTTTCTTCAGCTTGCTGGAAACGTGTCCTACCCCCACCGCACAGTGATGCGCCGGACCATGCGCGTTCCACTCATTCAGGAAACTTCTCGCTCCTAGAGAGAACCTGTACCGGCTATTGGTGTTGCCTATTTCCAGAATCGGTCCGGGCACAGACTCTCCTTCGGCTGTCAGCAACTTGAGTTTGCCGTCCACCGTCTGCCCGATGGAAAGCAAAGTCACTGGACCATGCTTCACAGACATCTCCACCGAGAGTCCGTGGCCCACCTTGCCGTGATATACATCCAACGGTCGAACTTTGGTCTTTCCCTGTGCGATCGCAATATGTCCCGGGCCATCGTGTCCCATCAGGACGACATTGTCGTTGTAATCCACAGCGTAGTATTCGGTGAAGGAACCTCCGACGCCGAATGTGTCGAGTATCTTCATGGCCTGAACATTCTTGATTTCGTACTCTCCGGCCACAGGTACGCCACGCGCGGTCAGCAAGCTCGTACCCAGGATGATCGAACTGATCGCGTCCTCGTTTTCCGTACTTCCCACGCCTTTGTGGTAGTAGGCGAGCGAGCCTAGATTGTGGCGCTCGACCAAACGATCCAGAGCCACAGAAGTGCGAGCAGCACGAAGCAGTTCGTCCTTGAAACAATCGGGCTGTACATCGAAGGCAGTCCTGAACTCTGTGACCTTGCGACTCGCATCCGCTTCACTGACGTCGCGTCGCAGGGCGGCCAGTTCTTCTACTTCGAGGATCTCGATGTGGCCTCCGAAGTAAGCGCATTGCTGTGTGAGATCGGAATAGATATCGAGCATGCCTCCGTAGTAGTGGCCCATCAGCCCAAGACGGTTGTGTTCCATGACCTGGGCTACGCGGGCAGCTTCGATCCAATCGGAAATCTCAGCCCAGGCGACAGGATCGTCATCGAGCGTTCCGGTGACCTGAAAGAATGGAATGCGGCAGCGATTGAATACGTTCGCGATCTCTGGAACGGGGCAGGCTTGGCAGAAGGCAAGCCACTCGCCGGTCATCTGAGTGCGGTCTTTGAGGCGATTGAATCGCTCATAGTCAATGGCAGGTGCAGGTGAGAGGTTCAAAATGATGATCGGCACTTTCGCGCGGCGGACGGCCGGAAGGACGGTCGAGGAGAGAGCATAGGTCGTGACGAGCAGAAAGATCAGATCAACATCTGCTTGGCGAAATTGATGTCCCGCTGCAAAGGACTTCTCGGGAGTGTCGATGAGTCCTAGATTGACTACCTTCACCCGACGACTCTCAAGCTTTCGTGCCACTTGCTCAGTGAATCCAACAAGCCTATCTCTGAGTCCCGGGAACTGTTCCCAGTACGCATCCAAACCGATGCCGAAGAGTCCGACCTTGAGTTGATCGTCTGACGAATTCATTCTGAAAATGCCCCGTTAAGCAAGACCTGTGAACCGGGAAGCATAGTCCGTGGCCGTCCGAGCGACAAGCCTGCCGCGCCCACCCGAAGCGGCATTTCGAAGTGCGAAACGCACGAGTCGATACCGAAAGAACTTCGAAAAGTGGCGGTTCTTGATGTCATGCTCTTCGCACAAGGATTCGCTGGCAAAGAGCATGTTGTACCGCTTCGATGCCCTTCCCCCATTGTTTCTTATGACGAAATCGGATTCACTCTGTAGATTGAGCGTTGACGTCGAGCACAGTCTGGTGCAGCATTCGATGCTTGCCGATTGAGACGCGTTCGATGTCACTGGAGGAATTGCATGAGCATTCGGTTGGCATTACAAATAATGACGAACACCACTGTTCTCATATTCTGCGCTTTGGCTTCCTCTGCTCAGGAACAACCCGTAAGAGTGACGCCGCATTGGGATAAGGTCATCCACACTTCCCAAACAACCCCGACGCTGCAGGTTGTGGTCAATCCTCCTCTGCAGCGGGGCACACCGGTGCATGACAACGCGTTCAAGGTGCTCCACGATCTCGGAGCAGACTATGTGCGTTACGTTCCATGGCTTCCGTATCCGAAGCTCGGGGTCGCGGAACTGGAACCTCCAACGGATGGCAAAACGTCCTGGGATTTTACCCCGATCGATCCCATGACCATCGACTTTCTGGAAGCGACGAAGGGACACTCCGTCATTCTCAACTTCAGCACCATCCCGCAATGGATGTACAGGACCGACAAACCGGTCGAATATCCTGCCGATCCATCGCAAGTGACTTGGAGTTACGAACAGGGCACGGAGCTCCGCGATCCCAGCATGAAGGAAGTCGCCGACTATTTTGCCCGGCTTGTCTCGTGGTACACGCAGGGTGGCTTCACTGATGAATTTGGCAAGCGTCACGAGTCTGGATACCACTATTCGATCCCGTACTGGGAAGTACTCAACGAAATCGATTTCGAGCACCACATTTCCCCAGAAACCTACACCAAGCTGTATGACGAAGTCGTCTTGGCAATGAAGAAGGATCAGCCCGATATGAAGTTCGTCGGAATGGCATTGGCTATGCCCATCGAACCGCACTACTTTGAGTATTTTCTAGATCACAAGAACCACAAGCCTGGCGTGCCATTGGATTTCATCTCCTACCACTTCTATGCGGTTCCTTCGATCGACGAGACCCCGGAAGTGGAGCAGTTCACGTATTTCGCTCAGGCCGACGGATTCCTCAAGACGGTTCGCTACATCGAGGCAATCCGGAAGCGGTTGTCTCCGGAGACGAAGACGACGATCGACGAGCTCGGCGTGATTTCGGCTGACGATCTTGCTCAAGGTACTCCAGGACACGTGGCTCAGCCAATTCCAAATTCCTACTGGAACCTGGCGAGCGCGATGTATGCGTACCTCTTCGGGGAGCTTACGCAAATCGGCATCGATGTTGCGGGAGAGTCACAGCTTGTCGGATTTCCCACGCAATTCCCCAGCGTCTCTATGGTCGATTGGAATGACGGGAAGCCAAATGCGCGCTTCTGGGTGCTCAAGCTGCTTCACGACAACTTCGGCCCAGGCGACAAGCAGGTCGAGATTGAGACCGCGCCCAACAATCCGTATGTATACTCTCTGGCCTTCGTCACGCACGACGGCAAACACCGCGTGCTCCTGGTTAACAAGCGTGATCGTAAATTCGATGTTGCGGTAACAGGCGCGAGCGGCGGACAACTGGAATATGTCGACCAAACCACCGGCTTCCAGCCTGCAGCCATGACGAAGCTGGGTAGCGACACGACAAGTTTAGGCGGATATTCTGTGGCAATTGTGACGCTACCCTAGATGCATGGGGCTCATTGCGCGGCTGGTTCGACTTCCTGCTTCGTCACCTCTCGGGGAGAGAATACCGGTTCCAGTCCGCGCTGCTGGCTCGATCTGTCATGCAAGCGCCGGTATTCGGCCAATGCCTTTTCCTGCTCGATATTGTTGCCCAGCGCCTTCTGAATCTGGGCCAGCCGATACCAGCCGACTTCATTTTCGGGATCGATGGCAACCGCCCGCTGCGCATGGATCACGGCCTGGCCGTTCAGTTTCTTGGCCTGCAACACTGCCGCGAGTCCCAGTTGTGCCTCGGGGAAATCGGGATAGTGTTGCAACGCCTGTTCGAAGTATTGTTGCGCCTCGTCGAATCGATTGGCCTTGCGGCGGAGTTCGCCAAGTTCGTACGCGGAATTGGCATTTGCTGGATCGATCTGTAGTTCCTGCTCGAATTCCTTTTCCGCGGCCGTAAGATCTTCCGCCGAGTGGCGCTGCCAATATCGCCCAAGCAAACTTCGGCCGATGCGGTAGCGGATCCCCGGCCGCTGAGGCTCCAATTTCAGCACTTCGTTGTATTCCGGGATTGCCTGATCGTAAGAACCCTGGCTCTCGTGCGCTTCCGCCGCCGCAAGATGTTTCCAAACCGAGGTAGGCGCGACTTGCGCCAACTTCTCCATGGTGAGGAAGGCGAAGTTCCCATAGATCTTTCCGGTCTGATAAAGGATCTCCGGATCGTCAGGGAATATTCGATTCAACTCCATCGCAACTTCGACCGCCTTGTCGTCTTTCTTCAGGCCGGTGTAAGCACGCTGCAATTCCAGGCCGCACATGCGTTTGATCTCAGTGTCGGAAGAATGATAAAGGCATCTTTCCAGTCCAGAGACGGCTTCCTTGTAACGACCAAGTTCTGAGAGCGACATGGCGAGAAGGTTGTCACTCTTAGTCAGGCCAGGTTTTAACTTGAGTGCCTGATGCAAGGCGGGCACCGCCTGCTCGAACTTCCGTTCCTGAAAGTAGATGAGACCGAGGTTCGCATGCACCTCAGCCATCGCCGGCTCAAGCTTACGCAGCTTCTCGAAGGCTTTCTCGGCATCGGCATAACGCCCGGCGGCAAGCGCGGATTGGCCTTCTTCGGCGTAGCGTTCGACAGAACTGTTTTCTTGCGCGACACCCGCACGTGCGGCGAAGACCAGTACTACCAAAATGCAGCCCAATACCAGTTGGCGCTTCACGTGCGAGTGTACCTCAAAAATACCGCCAGCCAGGCTGGGCTGGCGGGTCTTCCCTCCTTCGTGGCAGGAGATCAGAACGTGATTTTTCCTCCGAGTTGAACGATGCGCCCGGGACGGGCCGACACTATCTTCCCGAAGTTTGTATTCGGACTCGGCGGAACGTCATTCACGTTACGGTCAATCGCGCCTGTGCCAGGCCCGCTGGCAGCCGCCGTCGGGGAGCCTGGGTCGACTCCCCACTGCGTGTGATTAAACGTATTAAAGGTTTCAACGCGCAACTGGAATGCAACCCGTTCCCCGAATTTGAAAGTCTTGCCCAGACCCACGTCCCAGTTGTTAATACCGGGCTCGCGCAGGATGTTACGGCCACTGGTGCCGAAGGCACCTGCCAAGGGTTGGGTAAAGCAAGAAGTGTTAAACCATTCGTTGACTCCCTTGGTGAAGCCGCTCTTCGGATTGCATCCCGGACCCAAGTCTGCACGTTGATTGAATCCGTTCAGGAGTCCGAAGGTGTCGCTGGCCTGCACGGAGAAGGGGAAGCCCTGTTGGAATGTTGTGATAGTGGTGATCTGCCAGCCACCGATGGCGGCATCCGCCACTCGATTCGCACCGCCCAGAAAGCGCTTGCCGCGCCCGATTGGCAAGCTGTACACAAGACTTCCGACAAATCGCTGGCCTACATTGAAATCGGAGGGTCCATAATCGGCTCTGGGATCATGGTCGTTCATATGCCCGGCGAATCCATTCGTGGCACCGATGCCAGCCGCGGCCGACTTGTCATCAAGGCTTTTGGCCCAGGTGTAAACCGCGGTAAACGCCATATCAGCAGCTCGGCGTTCGAGCTTTACATTGGCCGCGTTGTAGTTCGAATATCCGTCCCAGTGGCTATCCAAGGTAGCAAAGGCCGAGAAATTCACGTACGGTCTCCGGTCGTTGATGGGACAGTCGCCTGCGGTCGGATCTGCCTGACAAACAGCCGGGTTTGAAGCCGGGAAAGGTTGGTTGATATTGGTGCGATCCAGCAGGTGGGTTCCCTTGTTGCCGACATAATTCACTTCTAACGTGGTGTTCCGGGACAGTTCCCTTTGCACCGATAGAGACCACTGCTGGACGTATGGGTTCCGTGGATGCTCCGAAAGGATAACCGCGATGAATTGTCCGCCCTGAGCTGCAATAGTCACTGGCAGGGGTGCAGTCAGCGGAGGGAACAATTGGTCGGTCAACTTTGGCGCGACCGCCAGCGTTTGCGCGGTTGGGGTCAAGGTGGTGCGCTCTACAAAGGGATATAAGTCGCCCGAGTCGTCCATCTCGCGAGTTTCGAAAGAATCCCAGTAGATCCCGTAGCCGCCTCGGACCACAGTTTTATCTCCCCCGAACGGCCGGAAAGCGAAGCCAATTCGTGGAGCGAATGGAGTTTTGGATCCCTTCGTCGGCGTGTTGCTGCCGCAATAGTCATAGAAGCCGTTGCCGGCAGGAGCAATCCCGTTCGTCAGCAGGGCCTTGTCCGCAAAGCACAACCCTCCTAACGCATTGGCGGGATTGATCCAGAACAGCTTGTCGTGCGTTTCGTACGGGACATTGCGGTAGTCCCAGCGGAGTCCCAGGTCTAACGTCAGGCGGTTGCTGACCTTCCATTCGTCTTGAACATAAGGAGCAAAGTACTTGAAGTGATATTGATTCAAATTGCCTGCCACACCTGCGGTGCTGAATGGTCCGGGCTGGAAGGTGCTGGCTTGACCGTAATAACCGAGTAGAAAATCCGCCACTGCATTCCCGGTTCCACAGAGTCCGGAAGGGGTCGAACAGGTGCCGCCCTGGCTGTTCTGAAGAATGGTCGTATTGTTGTAGGTGTAGGAGCCGAGGAAGTTGGTGGAGAGATCCCGCTTCTGAACCCAGGTACGATAGTCAAAGCCCACGCCGATGGTGTGCTTACCCCGCACCATTGACAGTGAATCGGAGAACTCCCACATCGGTATATCGCTGGTGGTAGGAACGTTACCCGGGCTTCCGAAAGTAGAGAAGTTCTGGAACGTGACTTGCGGAAAACCTGCTGCATAAGAGGGTAACGTAGTAAAAATGCCCGTCAACCCCAGGTTTGTTATATCGGCTGAGGAAGTCGGGGCCGCCCCCTGAATGGTCGTGGCATGGAGGTAGCCAAGCCGAAAACTGTTCACCACGCTGTGCCCGAGTGTAATGGTGTGGGACACTGCCCAACTCGTCGAGTTCTCCGTAAACGTGTTCAGTCCATACCCGAGCGATGCGGTTCCGGCGTTTTCCAGTGAGTAATCAGCTTTGGTGTATCGGAAAAAGACGGAGCCCAGACGACCCAAACTTTGGTCGAGCTTGTACGTCTGCTGGTCCGTATTGGTCGGAAGACCGGTGACCAAGTGGAAGTTACCCAGACTGCACCCTATACAATTTGGAGCCGAGAATATGTTCGCGCCAAGCGCCACGTTGGGTAGCTTCACAAACCGGCTGCTCTGAATCATGTTGCCTGAGAAGGCCGCACCAGTATTCGGATCGACGGGCATGCATGGATTGTTGCTGGCCAGAGCTACCTGGCACGGCGAACCCGGGGTGGCATCATAAGCCGGCAAGTTGAGTGCGGAAAAGTCTCCGTTCAATTCGGCCGTGGTCGGAACGTTGTAGAACTGATTCGTTCCATTGCGAATGCGCCAGCCCTCATAGTTCGCCAGCCAAAATGTTTTGTTTCGTCCATCGTAGAGCTTGGGGATGTAAACCGGTCCGCCCGCAACGAATCCGAATTGATTCTGCCGTAGTTCGGGGATGGCAGGTTGAAAGTGAGCTTTGGCATCAAAAGCATCATTTCGGTCGAAGAGGAAGAGCGATCCGTGCAATTGATTGGTGCCACTCTTACTTACGATGTTGATCTGGTTGGCACTGAAGCCGTATTCAGCCGTATATGTTTCGCTTTGGACCTTGAACTCCTGGATCGCGTCCTGAGAGAGAATGACCGCAGGCGTATTCAAGGCCGTGTCCGTATTGGATAAGCCGTCCAGAGTGTAGTTATTGGACTCCGGCCGGCCACCATTGATACTGATGGCGTTCCCTTCGTTCTGTCGCATCTGACCTTGCTCGCCGACGGTCTGGACCGCTCCCGCACCGATGAAAAGCAGGTTCAGAAAGTTGCGTCCGTTGAGTGGCAGTTCGTCGACCTGCTTCTCGCTCACCAGTTGCGAAACAGCGGCGTTCTCGGTGTCGAGGGCGACCGCGTTGGCTTCGACCGACACGCTTTCTGTCACGGCGCCCGGCTTTAGCGTGACGTCGGCACGGGCCTCCTGGCCGACCACCAAGCCAATGTTGTCCACGACAGACTTCTGAAAGCCCGCGGACTGAACCGTCACTCGGTAGGTTCCCGGCGCCAGATAGGGAACAGTGAAGTCACCAGAAGAGGTCGTCTCAGTGTGCTTGGTTACGTTAGTTGCAACATTGGTGACATCCACACCCGCCTTGGCAAGCACTGCTCCGGAGCTATCTTTGACCGTTCCGAGGATGGTTCCATAGGCACCACCCTGACCGTAAAGAAGACCTGCCGCCGAAATCACAATCAGGCACAGCGAGAGAATGCGTGTCGTCGCGGACATCATGTTTTCTCCTGGCGACGTTTGCAACTCGTGGAATGGGGATCATTCCCGCGTCTCACAAACTTGAACATGGAATTGTCCCCAGCCCCAAAACCCACGTCGCCGTCTACTGGGGGCGGATGCTCCCATTGACCGCCGAGCATCGTCAACTCGCAACCGGGAAACTCTCGGCATTTCGCGGTGAAAAACCGAAGTGATAGCGCACTGGGCGAGCGCCAAATCGTTATTTAGCAATCGATTCACGTGCAAGTTCCATTGCACTTTCCGCGCCGCGAGGTCACCGTAAAGAGCTACTTTGTTTTGCATTGCAGAAAGTTGCCGCCTCGGGGCTAGGGCGACGCGGAACGTACACGCAAAGGGGTTGGCTATTTCAGAAAAACGCGGCCAGGCTCTATGGACCGGCTCGGTCTAGTGTGCCAAATGTTGGCGGGATGAATCAGAAGGCTCGGTTCGGACCAGTTGTGCAAGAGCATCATTCGGATAGTAATGATCCACGGTCCCGGGAGTCACCAGCTTGTGCTCAACGAATACTGCGGGCGGTACCGGACGTTGGTTCAGAATATCGAGACTGACTCGGATCAGGTTCTCGCCGTAGCGTTCGGGGAAGTAAGCCACGGACCCGACGAAGCGGGTTTTGGGCTGACGCAATTCCGCTCTGCCCTCGGGCGACGCATTTTGCCCGATGACAGCACAGTTCTCTGAACGGCCCGCTTCCTGAAAAGCACGCAGAGCGCCGAGTGCGCTGGGATCATTGATCGCTCCCACTAGCACATGCCGTGCGTGCGAAGAACGCAGATGCCTCCGCACGGCTTCGAAGCTGGGCCCCAGTTCTCCGTCGCCATCCAGGTAAGTCACGCGACAGTTCGCGGCACTCGGCAATACCAGATTGATACCCACTAGCAATCCCGACAATCGCATGCGAGGAAGATTCCCTGCCCGCTTCAACTCGAGGAGTAGAATCTCGTCCGCTTCTGAGTGCCAGTGCTCCTTGACCCAGCGGCCCAGATACCGGCCGGCGATCAATCCAGCTTCATAGTTATTGGCGCCGTAATATGTAGCACCGGGATGAGGTATATCAATCGCGATCATCGGAATCCCTGCTTCCCGATACTTCGCCGCGACGATCGGGGCGACTTCCTCGTCGGTTTGGAACTCGATCGCCAAGTCAACTTTTTCGCGCACGAGCAGATCCGCGTTTCGTTGCGCGGTCTTGGCGCTATAGCGATTGTCGAGAGAGATGAGTTCGATGCCCTCGGCAGCCGCTGCTCGCTGCAAGCCTTCCGACACTTCTCGCGAGAACTGATAATCGGTGCCCTGCGCCGCATAGCCCAAACGGTAGAGTCGCTGCTTCCACGGGCGCACGCGGGACTGATAAAGATTCTGCCCCAATTTATCGACCATGCCGCACTTTTCGAGTGTATAGAGGAGCCGGAACACCATGGTTTTCGGCAGGCCACATCGCGCGCAAATTTCTTTCAGCGGAAGGGCTTCCCCGGGCGAGTGAAACGCGCTTAACAGCTGAGACGAGTGAATGATGGACTTGACGAGGTATCGGTCACGAGTCTGAGCAGCGGGGCTCATATGTGCGGACATAATGATCCAATTTGTTCATTTTGCAAAGCGAAATTTGCGATCGCGACCTTCGGAGAGCCCGCCAGCAGCCGACGGAAGACCCCGCATACTCCGGGCACAAAGAGATTTGTTATTGCACAGGAATGCTTGCCGAAAAGATTGCTCGTCCTCGGTGTCGCCCAACAAAATCGTTTATGCTGTCAATGGCGCGGAATTTGCTGGGTAACTCTCTTCCGCGTCAGACGGCTATTGACAGTTGGATTCTACAACGCGAAATCAGCGCAGCTGCGTGCGCCCACAGGTTGAGCCGCCAAGTGATCGGGGTCGGAATCGATATCTTGCCTTCTCCGCTCTTTGCCCCGCGTAGTGTGTTGTTAAGGTATTTCGCTGTGCGAAACGCTGAGATTTGCCAAAGAAAACCGTGACGACGCGAGAGATCGAATGTAATCTTCCGTCGCTAAGAGAGGTTTGCATGGGTTCGTCCACGAGTGACAAGGTTTTTGCCGCCCTTGAGATATTCCGCATTGAGCTGCCATCGTGGGGCTTCGCCAATACCGGCACTCGTTTCGGAAAATTCATTCAACCAGCCGCGGCCACCACCACGGAGGAAAAATTCAGCGATGCGGGCCAGGTGCACCTTCTCACAGGTGTCTGCCCGACGGTGGCTTTGCATGTGTTGTGGGATTGTCCCGCGGGAGTGCAAAGTACCGACGAGATAAAGCGTTTCGCGAGCCGGTATGCCGTTGCGCCGGGATCCATCAATCCCAATCTTTTTCAGGATCAAGAGTACAAGTTTGGATCGTTCGGCAATCCGGATGAATCCATCCGCCAGCGCGCCATGCGGCACACCAAAGACAGCATCGAAATCGCGCGGCGCCTCAACAGCAGAGATATTTCTTTTTGGTTTGCGGACGGATCGAATTATCCAGGCAGCGCCAACATCCGGCAGCGCAAAGAATGGTTCACCGACGGTTTGAAAGCGGCGCATCAGCAGTTGTCGCCGGACCAGCGGATGTTGGTCGAGTACAAACCGTTCGAACCCGCTTTCTATCACACCGACATCGCAGACTGGGGAATGGCTTTGCTGCTGTCGCGCGCGGCTGGTCCGCAAGCCAAGGTTTTGGTCGATACCGGGCACCACTACGCGGCGCAAAATATTGAACAAATCGTTGCCTGGCTTTTGTCCGAGAACATGCTGGGCGGCTTCCATTTCAACGATCGCCGCTATGCCGATGACGACCTGACGATGGGTTCCATCGATCCTTATCAGGTATTTCGCATCTTCCACGAGATCCACTTCTTTGAACGGGAAACCGGACAGCACGCCGACATTGCCTACATGGTCGATCAGAGTCATAACCTGAAAGGCAAGATGGAAGCGATGATTCAGACCGTGACCATGGCGCAGCAGCTTTTCGCCAAAGCGGCGTTGGTAGATGCGAAGAAGCTGGCGACAGCCCAGAAGAACTGCAATCTCGTTGACGCCGAGTCGGTGCTGCAAGATGCTTTCGCAACCGACGTCCGTCCCGTGATCAAGGAGTGGCGAGAATCCAAAGGACTGCCCAAAGACCCGATGGAAGCGTTCCGGCAAAGCGGATATCTGGAGCGCATCACAAAAGAGCGGGCGGTAAAGAACTCGCACAACGTATCTTCGTATGCCTAGCGTCGCTCACCCGAAACCTTATCTGGCCTTCGATTTCGGAGCCGAAAGCGGGCGCGCGGTTCTGGCGCATCTGCAATCTGGCATTCTCACGACCGAGGAGGTCCATCGCTTTCGGAATGAAGCCGTGGAGTACAGCGGTTCCCTTCACTGGGACGCTCCTAGGCTTTGGTTCGAGGTGCGGAAGGCGTTGACTCTTGTCGAGCAGATGGAATTGGCCGGCATCGGAGTGGACGCGTGGGGCGTTGATTACGCTTTGCTCGGCGAGCGCGGCGAATTGCTTCAGAATCCGTATCACTATCGCGACCGCCGCACCGAGGGTGTGATGGATGACGTTTTTCGAAAGGTCGCCAAGGACCAGATCTATCGGGCGACAGGCATCCAGTTCATGCCGATCAATACGCTCTACCAGCTCTACGCTGCTCAGCGCGACACGCCCACAATCATCGCGGCTGCGACACAATGGCTTACCATTCCGGACCTCTTTAATTACTGGCTGACCGGGAATGCGGTTTGCGAATTCACAAATGCAACCACGACCCAACTCGTCGATCCGGTCAAACGCACCTGGGCAGTAGATCTCATGCAAAAGGTAGGTCTGAACTCCAGTTTGCCGGCACCCATCGTCGAGCCGGGCTCGATTTTAGGAGCGCTGCTCCCATCCCTCGCGCAGAACTCCGCTTTGGCAGGGACTGCGGTGATTGCGCCCGCCTGCCATGACACCGGATCTGCGGTCGCCGCGATCACGGCTCGCGATGGCACCGCGTTCTTGAGTTCCGGGACTTGGTCGCTGATTGGCACCGAACTGGATGCACCAGTCGTCACTAGCGAAGCACTCAAGTTGAACTTCACCAATGAAGGCGGAGTAAACGGAACGACGCGCCTGCTGAAAAACGTAATGGGGCTCTGGATGCTGCAGGGTTGCAGAAACTGCTGGAGCGCTCGGGGTCACAATTCCGACTATCGGGAACTCGTCGAATTGGCCGGCCGCGAACCAGCGTTCAAACATCTCGTTGATCCGGATGATGAAGCCTTCTTGCGTCCGACCGACATGCTCGGCGCGATCGATCAGTTCTGCCGGAAGACCCATCAGCCTGCGCCTGCGACTCCGGGTGCCTATGTGCGATGCATACTGGAAAGTCTGGCTCTGAAGTATCGACTGGTTTTGCGCAGTCTGGAGCAGCTTTGCGGAAAGCGGATCGAGCAGGTTCGCGTGATCGGGGGCGGCTCGAAGAATCGGTTGCTCAATCAGTTCACCGCGGATGCGACAGGGAAAAGGGTGCTGGCTGGGCCGGCCGAGGCCACCGCTCTCGGGAACATCGCCATGCAAATCCTGGCAACCGGCGAAGCATCGTCGCTTCAGCAGGTGCGTGGGATCATCGATCGATCTTTTCCGACGGAGGTCTTCGAGCCCGTGGAGACCGACAAGTGGGAGCACCAGACCGAGCGATTCGAGCAGTATTGCGAGATGACTTATGCCTGAAATCAAGGAAACAACGTACTTGAAAGACCTGTGGAACGAAGAGCACGCCCTCGAACTGGGTGGAGATCAGTTGGCGCTTTTGCGATACCGCTCCAACTTGCTGGGCACGGATCTCCGCATCACCAACTTCGGCGGCGGAAACACGAGTTCGAAGATCGAGTTACCAGACCCGTTTACCGGAAAGCCTGTCCGCGTACTGGCAGTCAAAGGCAGTGGCGGCGACATCGGCTCGATTGGCGAGTCGGGATTCGCCCTTCTCTATCTCGATCGCCTCGAGCACCTGAAGGAGTTGTACCGCGGCGAGAAGTATGAGGATGAGATGGTCCGCTACTATCCTCTCTCTGCATTTGGCGAGAATCGCGTTGCGGCTTCCATCGATACTCCGTTGCATGCGTTCCTTCCGTTTACACATGTTGATCATCTGCATCCCGACTGGGCAATTGCACTGGCCGCTAGCGCGAATGGCAAACGGAAGCTGGATCAATTCAACAAGGAATTCGGCCGCAAAATCGTCTGGGTTCCATGGCAGCGGCCGGGTTTTGAGCTGGCACTTCTGATCGAACGCGCAGTCAAAGAGAACCCAGATGCCGACGGCCTGATCCTCGGAGGCCACGGCCTGTTCACCTGGGGAATGACACAACGGGACTGCTATCTGAACAGCGTCCACACCATAGACCAGATGGGCGAATTCATCCAACAGCATCAGGCCAAGAAAGGCTCTCAGTTCGGTGGAGTTGAGCACTCGCCGGTTCAGGACCGCAAGGCCATCGCCACGCAGATTCTTCCCGTATTGCGCGGCACCCTATCCTCGAACCGCCGAGTCGTCGCGCACTACGCCGATGACGACGATGCGCTGGCCTTTGCCGGATCGAAGTGGGCCAAGGAACTGAGCTCTCTTGGAACCAGTTGTCCCGACCACTTTTTGCGAACCAGAGTCAGTCCGTGGTTCATCGATTGGGATCCTGCGAATGAAGACGTTCAGGCCCTCAAGAACCGCATTCGAGACGAGGTCGCCGCCTACCGTGCTGGTTATAAAAAGTATTACGAAGAATGGGCTACCAGCGAGTCTCCCAAGCTTCGCGATTCGAATCCGTCGGTCGTTGTCATCCCCGGCCTGGGCCTGTTCGGTTTCGGCAAGAATAAGAAGGAAGCCCGGATCACGACTGAGTTCTTCATCAACGCCATCCACGTGATGGCGGGAGCCAATGCCTTGGAAGACAGCGGCGTCACGCATCCGCTTCCTCAGGCGCGGACTGCAGAGCAGTCCAAGCAATTCACTGAATTTCACAACTATGTTGCGCTGCCAAGATCGGAGGCATTCCGCATCGAGTATTGGGCTCTGGAAGAGGCCAAACTGCAGCGCATGCCCGCCGAAGCGGAGTTCAGCCGCAAGATCGCGCTGGTCATCGGCGGAGCCAGCGGAATCGGCCGTGAAGTTGCACTCCTCCTCGGCCGCAGGGGAGCACACCTTGTTGTTGCCGATTTTGATCAGACAGGCGCCAGCAAAGTAGCTGACGAGGTCGGGGCAGTCTCCTCCTCCGAGTTCGTTGCCGCGACCGCAGTTGACCTCAGCTCGTCCGAGTCTCTGGCAGAAGCGATCCGATTCACGATTTCGAGGTTCGGCGGCATCGACATCATTGTGAACACCGCCGCGATTTATCCTGTACCCGGTCCTGACGGAGAGCTTTCTGAAGCACAATGGGCTAAAACGTTCCTGGTGAATGTAACCGGTAATTACCTTCTAGCCCGCCAAACGGATTGGGTATTCAAAGATCAAAACCTTTCCGTCACGATGGTGCTTACCAGTTCGGCGAATGCAGTCGTACCCAAGAAAGGTAGCGAAGCCTACGACACGAGCAAGGCGGCTTTGAATCACCTGATCCGCGAACTCGCTATCAAGCTCAGCCCGTATGTACGGGTGAATGGGATAGCGCCCGCAACGGTCGTCGCCGGATCCACGATGTTCCCTCGCGATCGCGTCATGCAATCTTTGCAGAAATATAAGATCGAGTTCTCGGAGTCCGAGACGACCGAGGAGCTGCGCGCTAAGCTGGCTGATTTCTACGCGCAGCGCACGCTGACCAAGCGCCCCATTCTGCCGCAAGACTGCGCGAATGCGATTGTCTGGCTGGCCGGCGATCAGTGCGGCAAAACGACCGGACACGTGATCCCGGTGGACGGTGGCTTGTCCGAAGCCTATCTTCGCTAGGCGATTTTTTGTTAAGGAGATGAAGATGCAGCGCATCTGCTTTGTGTTGCAAGTCAAGCCCGAACGGCTTGAAGAGTACAAAAAACGGCATCGCCAAGTGTGGCCCGAGATGCAAGCAGCCCTCCGTGAAACCGGGTGGGGGAATTACACGCTGTTCCTGCGCGATGACGGCCTTCTCGTCGGATATCTGGAGACTGACGACTTTGAGCGCGCACGTGCGCGGATGGCGCAACGCGAGGTGAATGAAAGATGGCAACGGGAGATGGGCGACTTCTTCGTTCAGCCCGATGGAGTTCTCCCTGATCGTGCGATGCGCCCGTTAGAAGAAGTATTCCACCTTTAAGTCACACTTGAGGAATCGATGAATCCAAACCCGGCACTGGGAGTTCTTTTTCACTGGCTCGGCGGCCTCGCCTCGGGCAGCTTCTACGTTCCTTATAAGGGTGTGAAGCACTGGGCATGGGAGACGTACTGGCTGGCGGGAGGATTCTTCAGCTGGATCATCGCCCCGTGGATTCTCGCTTCCTTTCTCACAAAAGATCTCTTTGCTGTGCTGGGTCAAGCTCCCGCCTCCGCGCTTTTCTGGGCTTTCTTCTTCGGACTGTTGTGGGGCGTCGGCGGGCTTACCTTCGGCCTCACCATGCGCTACCTAGGCCTGTCACTAGGTATGGCGGTCGTGCTTGGACTCTGCGCTGCGTTTGGCACGCTCATGCCGCCAATTTTCCGTGGCGAATTCATGACCCAAGTTGTGGGCACTTCTTCAGGCCGCGTGATTCTGTTCGGAATTTTCGTCTGTCTAGCCGGAATTACCGCGGCCGGCCTGGCAGGTATTTCCAAAGAGCGCGTTATGTCACCTGAGCAGCAGCGAGCCGCGATTCAGGAGTTTGATCTGCGCAAGGGGATTGGCGTCGCTGTTCTCTCCGGCATCATGAGCGCGTGCTTCGCTTATGGCCTGGCGGCGGGCGATCCGATTAAAACTCTGACCGTGCAACACGGCACGGCTAAACTTTGGCAGGGATTGCCCGTGCTGATCGTAGTCCTGGTCGGCGGATTCCTCACAAACTTCATCTGGTGCCTTATCCTTCTCAGCCGCAACAAGACCGGGTATCAGTTCTTCGATTCACAGATTCGGGTGGACGGGCCTAAAGACGAACCGATCCTCGAGACTGCGTTCGACGCGCCCAGCCGCGAAGTGGTAGAGCACATCGGCTCGTCGCATCCGGGAAGAACTCAGGTTGCTGTGATGTCGGAAGGACCGCCGTCGTCGCCGGTCGTCGTTCAAGCTCCGATGCTTCGCAACTATCTTCTCTGCGCTTTGGCAGGTACAACCTGGTACTTCCAATTCTTCTTCTACACGATGGGCGAGAGCCAGATGGGACGCTACGGCTTTTCCAGTTGGACGCTGCACATGGCCAGCATCATCATCTTCAGCAGCCTTTGGGGAATCGGCTTCAAAGAGTGGAAAGGCGCCGGTGCTCGCGCCGGATCGCTCCTGACTCTGGCCTTGTTTCTGCTTGTCGCTTCTACGGTGATTGTCGGCTACGGCAACTATCTCGGCTTGGCGAATGCTGCGCGCTAGTTATCGAATCCTTCGCGGGCGTGTCAGCCTGGACGTGGCCGTCAGCCCATTCACTCCTTGATCAAGATTCGCGCCACACACCGAGAAGGTGCAGTACAAACTGCCGTCGCTCGAATCGGAATCGTCCGTCAACACCCGCATGACTCCCGACGATATTGCCTCCCGAATTGCGGCACTCCTGTGCCGCTGCCGGCTGAATTGTCGCTCAGCCCGATTCCGCTGGGACGGCAAGCGGTGATTTTGTGGAAGCTTTTATTTTGTTGGCGTCCCCGACGGGATTTGAACCCGTGTTACCGCCGTGAGAGGGCATCAACGGTATCGTAAGTTATTGAAACTGCGCAATGCGGATGGCTACCAAAAGCGGCTTCAGTAGGGTTCAGAAGCGGTTAAGTGGATCACAAATGGATCAAGAAACCCCCACTTCATAGTGATCTCACTTCACAGTACTGTTAACGGCCAGGAACGACAGAAAATCAGACCATGTCTCCTAATCTATGCGTGCTCAAGGGCGGCAGATTTCATACGCTTGCTGTCGCGGACTTGCTCCGTGGTGAACTCGCCTCCGCAAACGCTGCAACGCCAGCCACGAGATGCGGCGTGGGCGACTATCGGCCCCGGTTGCCGGTCAGAGCGCCTAGCTCTCACCAACTCACTGCCGCACTGTGGACACTTTCGCTGAATCATAAGCTCCGCAGAAGAAACGTCTCCTCCCGCGCTCTGGAAGACTAGTTGGAAGTGTGGATCGTGCGAGCCTCCTCACCCGTGAGCCGGGAAGGATCGCAATAGCCGTACCCTTTCAGGCAAGCCGCGTAATTCCGCTTGTGCTCGGCGTCAGACAACGTCTTGGTTTCAATGGTACTCAGTTTTGCATAGTCACAGGTCTCCTGCCCGTCCTTGCAAGCCGAGAGGTTGCGCTGGTGTTCTGAGTGGGCAGTTTGTCTTGCTTCCAGCGGGGTAAGTTTGGAGTGGTCGCAGGCTTCCCAGCCGTTCTCGCAATTCTGCGCATTACGCCGATGTTCTGCAGCGGTCGCGTCCCTGGTTTGCGAAGGAGTTAACCTGGCCCGATCACACGGTCCCGAGCCATCCGCACAATCGGATGCATTGAGCTGGCCTGTGGCGATGTTCACATCCTCGGTTTCTGCCGAAGTCAGTTTGGAGCGATCGCAAGCACCCCATCCATCCTTGCAGTGGGAGAGATTGCGCTGTCGCTCCGCTCTGGCCACCTCGCGGGCCTCCAACGGGGACAGTTTGGATGGGTCGCAGGACTGCATCCCGTCGGTGCAATCGGACACATTCCGCTGGTGATCGGCCACGGCCAACGCAATCGTTTCCGGTTCCGTGAGCTTTGAACGGTCACAGGCGTCGTAGCCGTTGCGGCAGTTCACAACGTTTCGCCCGTGGGCAACGAGAGCCACGTCCGTCGCTTCCGACTGGCTCAATCTGGAGTGATCACAGGTCTCACGACCAGCTTTGCAGTCCGCCAGGTTTTGCGCAAGGTCAGAGGACTGAGCAAATGCCAAAATCGGCCAAAAACTGAGACAGGCTAGTTGCATGCCGAAACACTTCCGTAAGCTGACTTTCATATTCGTGCCGCCTTTCGAGCGATAAGGGAATCACGCTGCCATTGAAGCGTATAGCACCAGCTCTTGACGGCTCTTCAGTTCCAAGAGATGAACTATCCACGCTATGCAGCCTCGTACTTTTGCTCCCGTTAGATTCAGTTTCTCTGCAATGTCATCATCATTTAGCCCTTCCCCTAGCAATCGATAGATCGGGCCCAGAACGCCTGTTTGTTCCCACAAGCCTCGCATTTCATGCCTCCTCGTGACACGGATCCACGCCAGCAACAAACAATCTCCTCATCAAAACTCTCAACCAGCCGAAACCGACGGGCGGTTCCGGCCAGTTGTGAGGGTTGTCTGCCCTTCGTAGAAACTACTTCCTATCTTCTTTGGCCTCGGCAATCTTCGCCTGTTGCCCTGCCTCGGACACGGCTCTTAAGAACGCATCTGCGCTTCGCGGAGTGGTCGCTTTTCCCGAAAGAATGTTGCGGAACATCATGTGCCTGCCATAGATGGCGTGAGTGGAGTCATCGTCCTGCTCCACAACTGCCCCTTCCAACGTCAGGCCGGCGAACACACCTCTCGAGCGCGAATAAGTCAGCACTTCAGTGTTCATCTTCCAGTCCGTCCCAGCGGAGGCATGACGGCCAACGGGGCCTGCTGCGACTGATCCTTCTCCGGTGAGTTCAAATTTGCTGGACAGCAGGTGCTGGAAACCCTGATCGTTCAATGACCAGCATGACCAGGTCTACGCCTTCGAGGCCGATCTGCAATCCGGCGCTCCCACCGCCAACTGAGACAAACGCGGGGGCGCTCCAACCTTCAGCGGTACGACACGTCGCCACACCCCGTCCGTGCTTGCCACCCAAGATGAAGCCGCCTTTGATCATGTTCGGCACCACCAGGATGCACTTTGCATTGCTCAAAACCTCTTCGGGAATCCCTTTGTCTGGGGTCGCCATTATCGCGTGCAGAACATCGACCGCTGAGTCCAGCCGGGCGACAGAGTCTTGCCGAGCCGAACCTGCCCACGCGTACGTTCCAACCATCGCTACGACGCTCGTTAACAGCATTGACACTGTTTTTTTCATGAACTTTTCCTTTAGGTTCTACGGAACTAAGAGGAAACAACTTCAGATAGCTGACTTAGCTCAGAGGACCTGAAAGAGAGAGGAAGAACTCGTCTCAAGAATCATGATGGGCGCAACATGGAAGAATAGCTGGTCTGAATTGATCAGTTCTCAAATGCTCGCAGATAGACCCCTCGGCAATAACTGACAATGAATAAGGGCAATGTGAGCAATCCTGCACAGTATCGCGGGCCATGCCCTGTCATCGTTGAATTGTCCAAGTTGAATTGTCCAAAATTAGCTCAATCGGCGGAGAACGCCGCCAAGGTGAAATCGCATGGAACCGTATCGTCCTTCTCTTCCTCGGCGGCTGGCTTCCGTACGCGAATCTCTCGGACGGTTGCTGGCGGTTTTTAGACCGTCACCCCGGGAAGTTCGATCAAATAGGATGTGCCCGTTTTGCGGGCTGATCACCCCACGTGCCAAGCGAGTGTGTTTGGAGTGCGGAAGGTCGCTCAGCGCCGTTTCTCTTGAGAGGCACGAAGCAAACCAAGGATAAAAGGACAAACAGAGGAGAGCGATGTGCCTTGGACGACTGTCGCTGTACTTCTGATCCCGTGGCTATCGGGTTTCACCTTGCACGTGGCCGGGGCCTGACTCACTTGCTGCTGGTTGTAGCGTTGATGTGATACCCATCAGTTTGATTAGCGGCCGCCGAGGCACGGCCTGAAGGTCTCATCGGGACGAATCCCAGTCCAGATCAAAAAGTGCTGCTGCCGTTCCGGAGGCCTCTCCAAACCCGCGTTGGAAAAGGAACATCCTTTAAGCAGGCGGTTGATTGGGAGGCGTCGGCTTTTTGCTTTGTCCGGTCCTCCCTCGACCTGCTCATGCGGCGGAGTTGATCTGCCTTTTGCACCTTCAGCGTTCCTTCCCTGCGTTGCGTCGGCTTCACATTCAAGACAAAGTGAACAGTAGCCCATAGAAAATGAGCCCCATCGGACTTGGTTACGAGAGCGTCAGCGGATTTAAGCGCTCCGTCCGGCAAATCCAGATGATCGGTAAGCATTACGATTGGAAGCTGCGGCTTGACCTTTTTGATCTCAGCCGCAACGACGTCGCCATCCATCAGACCCAGATGGTACTCGAGCACTATTAAATCTACGGGCCGCGACTCCAAAAGCCGTAGGCCCTCCGAGACGTTGGTCGCTGTGAGCAACTCGTATCCGTTCTCTCGTAGCAGAGCCAATTGAGCCGGGTCTCGATGGATGCAGAGCAGAGTGGCATTGGCAGCCATACGACTCACATATAGACGAGACAATCCCAAAACTCTGCCCAGAATTGCTCACATCGCATTTCCCGGATCACAGAAAACAGAGCAATTGTGACCAGACATCTGGGGAATTGAGACCTTAGCATCGCGTCTTATCTCCTCTTTTGAAGGAATCCCTATGAGAAAACAGTATCTTCACCTCTCCACTTACCATTGCGACGCGTGCGACGGACCCGTCGTCGCTGGCTCGCTGGCGGTTCGCGAGAATGAGATATCAAAAGAAACCGATATCCGAGAGGTGGGAGCGATCTGCCTATCGTGCGGACATCGGCAGAGTTCGGCGACCGCACCGGCGCGCGCCCGCCATTTGTTGCCGATGGAGTGGGCTCCTACGGATACGATCAAGGCTTCTCACCTGACCGCTGCTTTCGTCGAGGCACTCAATCGTGCCGATCTGCACTAAACAACTTTTGAGGCTGCGGACTGCGCTGATGGAGAGGCACAATCTCCGAACGAGAAGTTCTCAGCCCAGCCGAACAATCGGCCCGAGCCCAACCGGTATGAGCCTGGTGCGCGACCACTGACTCCCCGCGGAGCGAGCGTTCGCAGCCCGGGCGCACTTCTCCCCCAGCGGAAACGCGGCCTGCGCCACGGCTACAACAGCGCCCGCAGTCCGAGCCGGTGAAAGCGGCAGAGAAGAAGCATCAGGACGAAAAGCATGAACAGAGCAAGAAGCCGCAGTAACGACATCGTTTCAGGCTTCGAGTTTACTCTGGGCACCCTCAGATTTTAGGGCTCTGTGCAGGAATCTGAATAACTCTTCGATTAACGGGGGTTTTCGAGGAGGGGATTTTTCAGTACGCTCGGGAGGATGAGCGAGAGCGAATGGACAAAGATTCTGGGATGGCCGGGATACCGGGTCTATCGCAGCGAGATCAACGAAGGAGCCAAGACTCTGCGTCTGTGGGTACGCCGCAAGCGGGGGAACCGCAAACTGGAGTGTTCCGGCTGTGGTCGGAAGATCAACGAAATGGCGGAGGTCTACGAGCGCGAGGTACGCGATCTGCCGTGGTCAGAGTATCGCACGACGGTGGTGATCGAGCTGTATCGAGTGTGCTGTCCGGACTGCGGGATCAAGGCCGAGAAAGTAGCGCTGCTGCCCAGCAAGGCGCCCTTCAGCAAGCGCTTTGAGGAGGCGGTGGGGCAAGCCTGTGAGAGTGCACCGGTACGACGAGTGGCGCGGCAGTTTGGCTTGGCCGCGAGTACGGTGCGGGCGATCGATCTGCGGTATTTGGAGCGCTGGGCACAAGGCCGACGCCGCCCGGCGTTGCGACAGATGGGAGTCGACGAGATCTATCTGGGGAAGAAACAGAAGTTTCTGACGGTGGTGACCAACCTGGAGACGGGAGAACCGCTGTGGTTTGGTCGGGAACGCAAGAAAGAGACGCTGGATGAGTTTTTCGAGAAGCGGCTGAGTGCATTTCAACGAAGTGCGATTCGAGCCGCATGTGTAGACATGTGGGAACCGTTCCGACAAAGCCTGGAGCAGTGGGTGCCGGAGTGCCGGATCGTCTACGACAAGTTTCACATCCTGCAGCATGCCAGCCAAGCGGTGGACGAAGTACGGCGGGCTGAGTTCTTCCGTAAAGGAGGCGCAGCGCGGGACCTGGTGCGAGGCAAGCGCTGGTTGCTTCTGAGCAGCTGGCTCAACCTGGATCGCGGCAAGCGGCGTCAGTTGAACACACTGTTTGCGTTCAACCGACGCATTCTCAAAGCCTATCTCCTCAAGGAGAGTCTCTCGCAGTTGTGGAATTACACCTACGAAGGGGCCATGTTGCGTTACTTGCAGAGTTGGATCAACCAGTTACGCTGGCAGCGGCTGAAACCGATGGAGAAACTAGCCCGCATGTTACTGGATCATCTCGAGGGCATCTTGAACTACTGCCGGACCAAAGTACCGATGGGAGTGATTGAAGCCGTCAACGGAAACATCAAAGCGCTGCTCCGACGCGGCCGCGGCTATCGAGACATGAACTATCTGCTGCTCAAAGCGCAGCGCCTAGCCGCAACCAAGACTGAATTCCTCGTTCTTCAGAAAGCCGCGTAATATGCATAGTTTTCCAGATTCTCGTTCAGAGCCTTTAGAGGGTGCCATTTTTGCTATGAAAGCAGCTCTAGTCGTGCAGAACAACGTTGAGCAGCGAACTATGAACCTGCAGCGCACCTTCCGAGCCGCCGGCGTAGTGAATGAAGCCCAGCTTCCGGAATCGGTTCATGAAGAAGCTGACACGCGATCGAGTGGTCCCAACCATTTCCGCCAGAGTCTCCTGGCTGATCCTGGGGACAACCGTTTCGGGAGTGCCATCCTTGCCAAAGTGTGCGAGCAACAACAGGACGCGCGCCAACCGCTTCTCGCTGGAGTTGAACAGTTGGTCGACAAGATCCTCTTCGTAGCGGATATTCCGCGCCAGCAAATAAGCCACGAACATTTCAGAAAGCGCAGGTTCACGATGAAGAGCCTCCATCATCGTCTTCTTCTCCACTCGGAGAATCTCGCAATCTGTCATGGCCGCCGCGGAGCCCATTCGTAGCAGTTGGCCAGCGAGCGACCCCTCTCCGAAGAACTTTCCCTGGCTGACAATCGCAATCGTTGCTTCCTTGCCGATCTTGGACACCACCGTAAGCCTTACTTTGCCTTTTTGTACATAGAAAACGGCATCGGCCTCGTCGCCTTGCGCAAATATCGATTGCTTTTTCGGAACCGTCAGGATCTTCCTGCCGTCGCCGATCGTCGCGAGGAAAACATCGGGGTCGAATCCGTTCTTCTTAAGGGGGGCCATCCTTGTACAAGTATAGTCCCCGAATGGACGGCAATTGCACAAATCGCCGAGACCGTATTGCCGACCGAGTGCACAGTCGCCGAAATCTCGGCAAGAGTGGTCACTTTTGAGCAGTTCTTGTTTGCCCACCGGTCCAATATTAGTACAACAAAAAGGACCCACCTACGCCGATGCCATCAACTGTTCAAGCAGGCACGATTCTGATGAAAGAGTGGCCCGGAATGCCGCAGATTCTTGGGCTTGAAACTGAGCACAGCTGGGCGGAGTGGAACATAGTCAAAGTTCCGGATGCATTCACTCTTGATCGAAAGATCCATGCTGCCGGATGGAATTTCTTTTTCATGGCAGCGGAAGTCAAGGCGATGTTCTTCGGATCTCTTAGTGCAGCGAAAGTACAGAGCGCGTTGAAGCGGATTTTGGCCAAAGTGAAGCCTCAGCATTTCAATGGCCTCGAGGTCACAGGCGTCGTTGCCCGGCATTTCCTCGGTGTGCCCTATGTGACCGTGTCCGCGCATTCTCGCCATATGCAACACAGTTGCAATCTGGACAGCGCTGATGCACGCCAGACGTCCCAGGACAACGCAGAATGGGCCAGAGGTTGAGTTGCGTGTAATCGGTCGCAAGATCGGTGAGGCAAGGAGCCTTCCTTTTGACTGAACAGATGGATCTGTACGTCGGGTTGGCTGTGACCTTGATGTTCCTGGTCGGGTGCTTTCTCGTTGTCGTGAGTGTACGTGAACAATTAGAAGAGCGCAGACGCCAGCGAGGGTGGAGCGGGGCCCGGACCCGGCCACCCACAGAAAGCAGGGCACTATGAATCCTAATGGAAATCTCGAGCGAATCCTTGAATCAGCAATTGTCATCTCTTGGGCTGATTTGACGCGCGGCGCTCCCACCGGCCTGATTCACATTGAATACGGTTTTGCGGCAGAAGGAACTCTGGACTATCTCAAGGTCTGGTCATCCCTCAGCCGAGGTCATTGGCTTCTGGCGTGTGAGTATTGGATGTCAGCGAACACGTTTCACCCCGCAGGTATTGGCTTTGAGAACGGATACCAATCCGAAGGTCTGGCGCAGGCTCTGGAAGTCGCCATGCAACGCCAGAACTCGTTCGTGCTTCCACCGAATCTCGGCCGGCAGGGACTGCTCCAGATATCAACGCCGACTGCAGAAGAAAGCGCTGCGGCCGCAGCCATGATAAACGTAGCCTTCGACCGTCTGAATTCGACGGTTGATCAGCCCGCAGTCGCCTGAAAGTCTCCACAATCCGCTATTTTTCTGTGGCCGCTAACCGGCGGTCTCGATGCGGCTCTGTTCGGGGCAAACCCGTGCTGAGCTCGCACTTTTCCCCCGGCTTCGCTCCACATGTGGGACAACGCACCGCGAGCGCTTCTTCTAGTTTGACTTTCATCGCTACACAATGCACGGTCGCGCGCCAACAAGATGGTCAATTGTGACCATCGCGCGATCTTATCGGAGGCGCATCATTTGGTAGAAAGGGTGGACGGCGAGCAATCAGCTGCGAGGGCATATATACGAATAACCGCCGCGTCGTGGCTCCATCCTTATTCCCCAGGAGCAATCCCATGTCCAATCAATTGGCTAAGCAAGCAAACCGTTCCCCCGAACCGCAACTGCCGCACCCGAAACCGCTGCCCGACTCGGAGCGCGCCAAACAGCCACCCATGCCAGGGGCCTCATATATGCCCTACGCCGAGAAGCCTGCGCTGTCTGAGCCTCCATATAAACCTTACGGCGAAAAGCCTGCGCCGGATGAACAACCTTACGAACCTTACAAAGACATTTAGTCGCAGGATTAAAGGTCACCGAGGAGTGCGCGCAACTGAACCGCAAGGCCGTAGCCGCAGAAGAAGGAATAGGAAGCAGCTTGTCTCGGTTCCCATCCGTTTCTGGTTCCCAGCGAATAGGAGAAATCTTGAAGAACATAAAATTTGTTGTGAAAGTAAGCCGCGGTAGTCTCGCTCCCGCCTTCGTGCAGAGGATCGATCCTCCCGTCCAGATGACAACCAATCGCAAGCTGGCACTGATCATGGGAAAATTCACGGCGGAAGACGCCATCAAATCCATTCAGAACTCTAGGTGTGTTCCGGAGTTAGTGCCCGTGCAGGTGGACGTGTAGCGGAATCTGCTTCTGACAATCGGTTTCCCACATCTGAATTCCGAGGCGCGACTGGTCAATTTTGACCAGTCCACAAGTCCACCGTCGTTGATACTAACCACAGAACAAATCCACCGGTGGACGCAACAACCAGACCAGGAAGCGAACGCGTCGAGTCTAGTCATCCACTCAAAGCCAGCGATTCGCTTGCCCGCGATCGGGAGAATGTCTCGTTATCGCTAATTCCCACCAGGCTTTAGGAGGACAATGTCGCTACCAAATACAGTGCTGCCTAAGGTCCTCTTGGAAGTCGTTGGCTCGCGGCCCCTGTTGCGTGACGGGGTTGCGGTAGCGCGCACACGATCACAGTCGAAGCCGTCGCTGCCCAGTCGAATCGCAGTGGTCGGCAACTATCTTCCGCGGCATTGTGGAATCGCTACTTTTACAACGGATCTGTGCGCGGCAATATCGAAGGAGTGCGGATCAGCCCGATTGCTAGCTCTCCCAGTCAACGACACCGAGGAAGGATACGACTATCCTGATCGCGTGAGATGGTCGCTCGCACAAGACGATGTGAAATCGTATCAGGACGCCGCCGAATTCCTGAACTTCAATAACATCGACATGGTCTGCCTGCAGCACGAGTATGGAATCTTCGGCGGTCCCGCCGGTAGCCACATTTTGCATCTGCTACGCGGTTTGAAAATGCCAGCAGTGACCACGCTGCACACAGTTCTGCGCGAGCCCAATCCTGACCAAATGCTGGTCATGCAGGAGATCGCGGAACTCTCTGACCGACTCATTGTCATGAGCCAGCTGTCGTCCCAGTTCCTGCAAGAAATCTTTAAGGTGCCGGGCAGTAAGATCGATATGGTGCCACATGGAGTTCCAGACCTGCCTTTCCTCGACCCGAATTTCTACAAGGACCGCTTTGGTGTAGCAGGGAAAGCGGTTCTGCTGACCTTCGGCCTGCTCTCGCCGAACAAAGGAATCGAAAACGTAATTCAGGCGTTGCCGCAGATTCTGTCCAAACACAAGAATGTCGTCTACATCGTCGCGGGTGCGACCCATCCTCACATCCTGCGTCGCGAGGGAGACAAGTATCGGGCTAGTTTGCACGCTTTGGCGAAGGAAATGGGAGTGGAATCGCAAGTGATCTTCCACAACCGCTTCGTCAGTCCCGAGGAGATGGTTGAGTTCATTGGCGCCGCCGACATCTACATCACTCCATATCGCCATGAGGCGCAGGTGGTTTCCGGAACGCTTGCCTATGCATTAGGTGCGGGAAAAGCGATCATTTCTACACCCTACTGGCATGCGATCGAACTATTGGACGACCGGAGAGGGGCGTTAGTCCCATTCCAAAACCCCGATGCTATTGCGCATAAGACGATCGAACTACTGGATACTCCTGCGATTCGCCACGCCATGCGAAAACGTGCTTACCTGTTCGCGAGGGAGATGGTGTGGAAACGAGTGGCGCAAGGTTACATGGAAAGTTTTGCGCGGGTTCGCAGCGATCGCACCGAACTTCCAAAAGTGCAGTTTGCGTCCAGAGCGATTACTAAGTGTTTAGATCAGTTGCCGGAGTTGAAGTTGAATCACTTGAATCGGATGACCGACGACACCGGAATGCTACAGCATGCGATCTTTACAATTCCGAACCGCCGAGAGGGATATACCACCGACGACAATGCCCGAGCTCTCATACTCGCCGTACTTCTCGAGGGGCTGGACGTGACGCAACTAGGAAAGGATCAGCACGGGAGAGTTGATCCAGCCACTGTAGATTCCGATTCCCGCTATTTGTCTTTTCTAGAGCATGCATTTAATTCCGCGAAGGGCAGATTCAAGAACTTTCTTCGCTATGATCGCCGGTGGAACGAGCCTGTCGGATCCGAAGATTGTCATGGGCGCGCCTTGTGGGCGCTGGGGATGGTTCTAGGCCGATCCCAGGATCAGGGACGTCGGGGCGCTGCCGGTCGCTTGTTCGAGTACTCACTTCCCGCGGTCTTGGAATTCAGCAGTCCGCGAGCATGGGCGTACACGCTACTCGGAATTCAGGAATATCTCAACTCGTATCCCGGAGATCGCGAAGCACAGAGAGTACGATCTGCCCTCAGTCGGCGGTTGCTTGAAATGTATGAGTCAGTTCGAAGGCCGGACTGGAAATGGTTCGAGAACGTTTTAGCCTACGGCAACGCGAGATTGCCCCACGCTCTGCTGTTCATAGGCTCAGCTTGCTGCGATGACCGCATGGTTTCTGTCGGCCTTGAATCTCTGGATTGGCTGCTCGAAATGCAGCGCTGCGAAACCAACGGCCACTTTGTTCCGATCGGTTCGCAAGGTTTTTGTCATCAGGGCGGTGAAAAGGCACGCTTCGATCAGCAACCGCTTGAGGCCGCGGTCGCGGTCTCTGCTTGCCTCGAGGCGTACCGCGCAACAGGTGACAGCCGTTGGCGCCGCGAAGCCTGGTCGGCTTTCAACTGGTTCCTCGGCGACAACGATCTGCAACTGCCCTTGTATGATTCGGCAACCGGCGGTTGCCGGGACGGCCTGCATCCCGATCGCGCCAATGAGAACCAGGGAGCAGAATCAACCCTATCGTTTCTCATGGCACTCCTCGAAATGCGCTCACTGCAAGAGCCTGAACAAAAGGAAATCCTTTCATGACTGTACCCGCAGAAAAACAAGTGAGCCTTCTGAGCACTCGCTTCGAACCACTTCTTCTTCGCCATCCCAAAAATCCAATCCTGACGAGTAAAGAATGGCCATATCCCATCAACAGCGTCTTCAACGCGGGCGCAACGCTACTGGCGGATGGCACAACCCTGCTGCTTTGCCGCGTAGAAGATCGCCGCGGCTTGTCCCATCTTTGCGCCGCGCGCTCTCGCAACGGCGTCGATGAATGGCAGATCGATACCGAGCCCACATTGATGTCCGACCCGAAGAATTATCCGGAAGAGATCTGGGGCATCGAAGATCCTCGCATCACGTTCGTCCCCGAGCTACAGCAATATGTCATCACTTACACCTCCTACTCGCGCGGCGGCCCCGGTGTGTCGCTGGCTCTGACCAAGGACTTCCGCACCTTCGAACGATACGGCGTAATTATGCCGCCGGACGACAAAGACTCCGCTCTTTTGCCTCGGAGAATCGAGGGTTGCTGGGCGCTGATTCACCGCCCCATGACGACGCTTGGTTCACACATGTGGATTTCCTACTCGCCCGACTTGCGTTATTGGGGCAGGCACAGGCTTATGCTGGAAGCCCGCCGCGGTGCCTGGTGGGACGCCAACAAAATCGGGTTATCGCCGCCGCCCATCGAGACTTCCAGAGGTTGGCTCGTGTTCTACCACGGAGTGCGGCATACTCCGGCGGGCTGTCTGTACCGTTTGGGCTTGGCCCTTTTCGACCTTGAGAATCCGGCCAAATGCTTACTTCGTGGAGACTCGTGGATCTTTGGACCAGAGGCACCGTACGAACGCCAGGGCGACGTAGATGATGTCGTCTTCCCCTGCGGATACACGATGGATGCCGATGGTGACACGCTCAACATTTATTACGGAGCTGCGGATTGTGCGATTGCCCTGGCTCGGGCCAGCGTTCGCTCTCTGCTCGACTGGCTCGATGCCCACGGAAGTTGCGAGCGCAGGCAGAGAGTGAGGGATTCATGAAACCACTAGTGTGGATTTTTCAGCTTATCTTTGGCTGCCGGCACCGTCACATGAGCCGTGTGTTCACAATCAAACATCGCACATACAAGATCTGCTTCGACTGTGGTCGGGAATTCGACTTGCCAGATGCACACGTGCCCGTGCGTTCTGCTGGTTCTCGGGCCGCGGCTTAGAAGCGGATTCTGACGCTGCTCACTGAATCTTGCCTCTTTGGTCCAATTCGTGCGTGGTAACGTTGATTCTTCCCACGTGAGCTATCTTGCTCAGACGCACCATCCCGCACATGTCATTCTTAATTATCCTCTGAGTGTGTAGACGGGGCCGCGAGGCTGAATCGCAACTCTCACCTTTAGGTCGTCTGCGTCGTGTTCCTGATCAGGTCACGTGAAGCGGCCACACTCAGCGAATCAGCGCTCTCTTCATCCGTGTGCCTGCTGCCAAACGTTGCGGCGGAACACGATTCGACCCTAAAGACTCTCGAACATCGCAACAGGGCAGCTCCTTCGGGCGATTGAGAGGGGTTAGCTCGCGAAACAAAGGAAGGTCAAAGATCATGCCTTTACTCCAAATTTTGGAAGTTCTCATCGTAGTGGGTGTCCTGCTGTGGCTGGTGAACCGATTCATTCCTATGCAGGGCTCCATCAAGTCCATTCTCAACGGCGTCGTGATCATTGCCGTAGTGTTGTGGCTTCTGAACGCATTCGGGCTTTTTCACTCGCTGTCCGGAATCCACGTCGGAACTTTGCTGATCCCGTAGGGCAGGTCAGCCATAACTCTGAGCGCGTCACACAACTCTATTAGCAAATGCGGCAGGCACCTGCCTCCAGGAGTCCATCTTGAAATCCAAGCTGTTATTAGCAGTAGGAATCACCCTCAGTTTGAGTGCGTTTGCTCAAACCAATTCCCAATCAACCGCGACCGTCGAGCACCTAAACCCGACACCCACGTTCCGGGTCACCGTTACCAGTCGAAGCGTGCAAGCGGTCAATTACAAACATCGCAGCGGAGCTTCGAAGGTTGACTTCGCAGGGACGGACTTAATGCCGTCAGCGAATGGCCAGGCCAAAGTAGAAAGTAAGAAGGGCTACATCGAAATAGAAGTGGAATTTGCAAATCTGCAAAAGCCCACCACTTTTGGCAATGAATATCTGACATACGTCCTGTGGGCGATTTCTCCCGAAGGCCGCGCTGTAAACCTGGGTGAAGTCCTGCTCGGCAGCAACCATCGCAGCAAACTTGACGTGAGCACGGACCTTCAGGCATTCGCTCTGATCGTCACCGCGGAACCTTACTATGCGGTCCGACAGCCCAGCAATGCCGTGATTCTCGAGAACGTGGTTCGCGAGGACACCAAGGGAACTACCGAAGCAGTCAATGCCAAGTACGAGTTGATGGAACGTGGCGGCTATATTCCCACCGGCTACAAGTTCGATCCCGTGGTTCTGAATGCCAAGTTGCCGTTGGAATTCTTCGAGGCGCGGAACGCTCTGCGCATCGCTCAATCGGAGGGAGCCGAGCAGTACGCCTCCGACAGCTACCGGCATGCCGTCCAGTTGATGGATAACGCGGATGGCTATGCCACCAACAAACATATAGATAGAAAGCCGCTGATTGCGATCTCCCGCGAGGCTGTGCAGACTGCCGAAGATGCACGCGCGATCGCTGTCAAGGCGATGGATGACGTCCGTCTGGCCGATGAACGTCAGGCTTCCGCGGATGCGCAAGCGAAGACGCAAGGCGACGCGGATGATGCGATTCGGCAAAAAGAGCAAGCCCAGTACGACGAGGCGAAGGCCCGCACAGCCGCGGCCCAAGCTGAATCCGATACTGCAAATGCTCAATTCGCCAAAGCTCAGGCAGAAACGGATTCGGCTAGAGCTCGCAGCGATGCCGCTGATGCACAAGCTGCCACCGCCACGGCCCAATCAGACTTGGCTGCCAGCCAGGCTTCCTCAGCAACGGCCCTCTCGGCAGCGCAGGCGGACGCCGATCAATCTCGCTTGGCGGCACAGCAGGCGCAGCTGAACGTGCAACAGGCGGAAACCGACAAAGTAGCCCTGCGCGCGAAATTGTCTGAGCAGTTGAACTCTATCCTCCAGACTCGGGACAGCGCACGGGGACTCATTGTCAGCATGTCCGATGTGCTGTTTGACACCGGCAAGTATTCGCTGAAGCCAGGAGCACGAGAGAAGCTAGCGAAAGTTGCAGGCATTTTGCTGGCCTACCCGGGGCTCAACATTGAAGTAGGCGGGTACACCGACAATGTGGGCGGCGATGGAATGAATCAAACGCTGTCCGAAAACCGCGCCGGCTCAGTGCGCGATTATCTAGTGCAACAAGGCGTAGCGTCAAATTCGGTTTCAGCCAGAGGCTTCGGTAATAGCCTGCCAGTGGCCTCTAACGACAACTCTGCTGGTCGGCAGCAGAACCGGAGAGTGGAACTTCTTGTGTCCGGTGAAGCCATCGGCAACCCGGTGAACGCGACAACTGGAAGCCTGCGCTAGCATGCGCAGGCCATCCTGGAAGAAACAGAGGTAACACATATGAACGCGATTAGAATCACCAGCACAGCCATTCTGTCTTTGCTTCTCGGAATTGCTGCTCCTGCTTACGCACAGCACGAGCAGAAGGGCGGCGAAAAGCAAGACCACCCCCAGCAGCAAGAGAATAAGCACGAGCAGGCCAAACCCCAACAACAGCACGCTCAGCAGCAACAGCATGCTCAGCAACAGCAGCGGCAAGACCAGAACAAGCAGCAACAGCAGCATGCTCAGCAACAGCAGCGACAGGACCAGAACAAGCAGCAACAGCAGCATGCCCAGCAACAGCAGCGACAGGACCAGAACAAGCAGCAACAGCAGCATGCCCAGCAACAGCAGCGACAAGACCAGAACAAGCAGCAACAGCATGCTCAACAGAGGGGCAACGAACGTCCACAACGCATCCAGGAACAGCAGCGCATCCAGCAGAGCGCGTGGCAGCAGCATCGCTCACAACGCTGGGATTCTGACCACCGCAACTGGCAACAGCGTGGCGGCTACAACGGCTACCGTATTCCCAACGACCGCTATCGCGGATACTTTGGTCGGGACCATGGGTTCCGCATCTACGGCCTGCCATTTCTAGTTGTTGGTGGGTACCCACGCTTCCAATATGAGGGCTACTGGATAAGTCTGGTTGACCCATGGCCGGAATACTGGGGCAATGACTGGTATGACAACGACGACGTTTACGTCGCCTACGCCGACAACGGCTATTACCTATACAACCGCAGGTATCCCAACATCGGAATTGCCATCCGCATCTCGATGTAAGCGGTGAACGTGGTGCAGCCTCGGGAGAGGCTGCACCACCATGAAGACCTGACAAGGAGCAAATCATGCTCGGACCCATATTGATCGTAATCCTGGTATTAGCACTGCTCGGGGCGCTGCCCCGGTGGTCGCACAGCAGAACCTGGGGTTATGCCCCGACCGGAGGAGTAGGGTTAATTCTCCTGGTTGTTGTCGTTCTCCTGGTTCTCGGACGCATTTAAGCAATGTGGCACACCTCCATTTCGAAAGGCGCCAACGTCGGTAGTTGGCGCCAGTTTGCCATTCGTATAGGGACAGTGCTTCTTATCGTGCTCATGTCCTGTTGTAGCTCATCCGCATACTCCGTTCTGACGCACGAGGAAATTGTGGACCTGCTCTGGACCGATCAGATCCAGCCCCTGCTGCTCATGCGATTCCCGGGACTGACGGAAGACCAAATCAGAGAAGCCCATGCCTACGCCTACGGAGGCGCAGTCATCCAGGATCTCGGCTACTACCCCTTCGGCAACAGAGAATTCAGTGACCTGGTGCATTACGTCCGCAGCGGGGACTTCGTTCGCGAACTGCTGCTCGAAAGCCAGGATGTCAACGAGTACGCTTTCGCCCTGGGAGCCCTGTCGCACTATGCGTCGGATATTGCCGGCCACCCCGCGGTCAACCAGTCGGTCGCCATCCAATATCCGAAGCTACGGGCGAAGTATGGCAAATCCGTTCGGTATGCGCAGGACAAGACAGCCCATTTGAAAACGGAGTTTGGCTTCGACACTGTGCAGGTTGCGAAGAACCGATATGCCTCACAGCAGTATCACGATTTCATCGGATTCCAGGTGTCCAAATCTTTGCTGGAACGAGCCTTCCCCGTCGTGTACGGAGTGGAGTTGAAAGACATGCTTGCCCACGAGGATTTAGCAGTGGGTTCGTATCGTTTTGCTGTGAACGAACTGATTCCGCAAATGACCCGAGTGGCGCTGCAAACCCACAAGAAGGAGTTGATGCGAGAGACACCTAATTTTTCGAAGCAGAAATTCCTGTACCGCCTCTCGCGCTCCGACTACGAGAGGCAGTGGGGAAAGGACTACGTGAAGCCGGGCGTGGGCACGCGGATCTTGTCAACGCTCCTGCGCTACATGCCGAAAATTGGCCCCTTGAAGGGGTTGGCATTCAACAACCCGACTCCGCAAACTGAGGACCTGTATATCAAGAGCATCAATACGACCGTCGATCAATATCGGGCATTTCTCCAAGAGGTGCGCAATGACAAGCTGGTGCTGGCCAACTGCGATTTTGATAGTGGCCAGGTGACCAAGGCAGCAGAATACTCGCTGACTGATGTTACCTATGCCAAGTTGCTAGCCAGACTGGCAGACCGGAAGTTCGATCTGGCGTCGCCGGAGCTGCGCGATAACATCCTGCATTTCTATGCCGATCTCTCAGTGCCGATCGAGACGAAGAAAGACAAGGCTCGCTGGCAAGCCGTGCTGACCGAACTGGACCAGTTAAAGGCCGTAGCTCCGGAGCCGACTGTCGCGGACAGCCTCGCACAGTGATCTCCCGTGCGTTTACTTCACTTCAAGAACGCTGCGGTCAACGTGGTTCGCGACATGGAAAAGAATCACACCATGGCGTTTGCTGCGGCGCTGGCGTACTACTTCGTTCTTGCCCTTTTTCCTTTTCTAATTCTCCTTTCCCTGGTCGTTGCCCATTTGCCGCTTCCGGACTTGTTTAGCCAGGTCATGGGGCTCATTGCATTAGTAGTCCCGGCCGCCGGTATGGGCCCGCTCAGGAATTTGATTAAGGACACTATTTTATCCACTCACAGCAGTGTGCTGACCTTCGGCATTCTGTTAACACTGTGGTCGGCGTCGAGCGGGTTCACGGCTCTGATCGACGCCCTCAACACTGCCTACGATGTGTCGGAGACGAGGCGCTACTGGAAAACGCGAAGTCTCGCCATCGGCCTTACGTTCTCGATTGGATGTCTGCTCCTCATGGCCCTCGGTCTGCTGCTTGTGGGCCCTGCCCTAAGCGCAAGGCTGACCGAAGCAATTGGAATGGGACATCTCTGGCCTTATGTTCGATGGGCGGTAGCAATTGGGTGCACGGTCCTCGCGGTTGAGCTCCTCTACTTCGTTGCACCGAATGTGAAGTACAAATTCGTGAGCACGCTGCCCGGAGCGTTAATCGCCGTAGGTGGCTGGATCGGATTGTCCTACCTGCTCGGAATCTACTTCCAGGATTTTTCCGCGTACGGTAAGGGTTATGGCAGCTTGGGAGTGGCGCTCGCATTCAGCATTTGGCTCTACTGGACCGGCTTCCTGGTCTTGATCGGTGCCCAATTCAATGCAGAACTTTTGCAGGACGCCAGGGGAAGATCAGCCCACTGAAGCCAGACGACCCGCGGAGCCTGATTTGGCCGCGTAAAGAGGAGAAAATATGGCAACCCAAGAGTGGACAGTGAAGCAACTAATAGAGACGCTGAAAAAGTTCCCACCAGACGCGAAGGTTTTCTACGAGATGGGGCCAAACGGCGCAGGCACAATTGGAAAAGCTCAATACGTCAAAGCTCGGGGCGAGGACGATGAGTTGGGGGTGCTGCTGGACCGATAGGTTCGACTGGGCTCGTCGTAAAGGAATCGGCAAAGCAGTGCTTCATTTTGCGGGATCATGGAGTTCGGGTAAACGAAACTCCGCCGTCGCCGGGATGATCTGCCTAACGCCAGGGAGCGCTGCTTGGATTCACCGACTGCTAGTCGTCTGCCGCTTTCGTTTCTACCGCCTCGGCTGCAGAGAGTTTCCGGTCTCGATGTGGCTCGGTGCGCGGAGCACCCGTATGCAGTTCACAGACTTCCCCAATCGCTGCACCACAAGTAATACAAGGCACGGACAATATCTGTTTCGGCGTGAGTTCCCTAGTCTTCACCCCAACATCATGCAACTTTCCGAGCCTCAAAAATGTCCAGTATTGCTCATCTCTATGCACCAAATTCAAGTGGCAGTTATTCTATGTGCGCGCCCAGTGGTTTGTCCCAATTGTGAGCAAAAGTGAACATCTTTCGTAATGATGATCTGACAGAATTCTGGAGAGTGTCGCCCACCGCCGTGTTGGCCAAGAACAATCGCGATTTCGACCCGAAGAAATTCCTTGCCACCATCGGCGAGGGTAGAAAAGCTGTGACGTTTCCAAAGAAGCAAACGATCTTCGCACAGGGGGACGCGGCTGACGCCGTGTTTTATATCCAGGAAGGCAAGGTTCGACTCTCCGTCGTATCCAAGGTTGGGAAGGAAGCAACTCTGGGGATATTGGGTGACGGACAGTTTTTCGGAGAAGGTAGCCTGGCTGGACAAGCTCTACGTATGGGGTCTGCAACCGCAATGACGGATTGCGAACTTCTGCGCATTGAGAAGAAAGCCATGATGCTCGCACTTCACCGGGAGCACACGTTCTCCGATCTGTTCGTAGCCTATCTCCTGGCGCGGAACGTCCGATACGAAGAAGATTTGGTCGACCAGCTCTTCAATTCCAGCGAGAAGAGGCTGGCTCGGCTTTTGCTTTTGCTCGCTCACTTCGGCAAAGAAGGAACACCTGACACGGTAATCCCGAAGATCAGTCAGGAAACTCTCGCCGAAATGATCGGCACAACCCGGTCGCGGGTCAGTTTCTTCATGAATCGGTTCAGGGAGTTAGGCTTCCTTGATTATGGCGAGGGCGGGCTGAAAGTTCACAGTTCCCTTCTGAACATTGTTCTCCACGATTAGCTTCGCCAATTCCACAAAGAGTCCTCAACCTTGAGCAAGTCAGGCATTTGCTGGGTCTAGTCCGGCGAGCGGCCCCATTTTGGTCGCCACCAGTACCTCCAAGAGCGTCGCTGTGTTACGAACGCTTCCCGAGATGGTGATGAGTGCTTCTGAGACGAGGGGATGCTCTTCCGCCAGCGAGTCAAGACGGTCGCTCACGTTGTAGAGTTGAGTCGCTTCGTGCAGGATCGCATTCGAAGGCATGGGGCACGCGGCTTTCTGGCGAACCTAAGGAGAGAGAACTTCAGATGGGCTGACTTAGTTCAGGGAACCTGAAAGAGGGGAAGGTGGTAACCACCTCAACTTCATCTTATCACGTGAGGAGCCTCGGAATGAATATTGCACTTCGATCGCGTGTTGATTTGTGTCCGTGAGTCAGTATAGGCATTTAGACCTGTGCATGCACTGGATTCAGCACAGCATGAAGAACTAGGCTACTCGCCTTTCGTGACTTCCCTTACGATCGGAGCGGCAACTTGGCTGGCATCTCCCTTGTCAAGGAACGTTAATGTGCTCCACGGAATGGTACTGAGGGCGAAACCGCGTCCTGTCGCTTTCAACTCTGCCGTGCAGAGATCGCCATCAACGCAGGATATGACAAAACTGCCTTTGTGCCCGAGCGCCACCACGTGGTCACCCTGTTTTGGGAAGCGTTTCTCCCGATTGGCCAATGCCCACAGTTCCCCAAGGCCCAGCCCGATTACTACACGTTTGGATTTCAAACTTTATCAGCCGCCGAATTCTAAATGGGTTTGACAGCGTCTTTCGGCCGTGAATCTTCCCACCACCGGTGCCCGCTTACGGTTGGTTGTCATATGTGTGCCAGGTTTCAGCAGCCTCGCACTGGTCGGGAAAACAGCAAACCCTTAGGACTGAGAACTGGGGACAGACGTTTCTCCCGCTGCCCCCAGATGCGGAAGAAGCGACGTACAAATCAGCAACCAGCAAGACGACTGGGCGCAAATTAACTGAGCACTAGCTCCTCAATAGTAAATTTCCCATTCGCCTTCTCACGCTCCAACTCATTGAGGCGCTGCTCCGCCTGTTCGCGAGTATCGAATGGGCCCTGATCTGAAAGCCTTTCGCCCAATTCGACAGCATTCCCTTCGTTGACGATATGGCGTATCACGTATGCCATGTGAAACTCCTTCTACTGTGACGATCGTACGCCGGTTCGCACCCCCGAGAATGAGCACTCTTGCTCAGACGAGGGGATCCGTGTTGTGCTAACGTTCGAGCTTGGAGTCAGAAGGAAACAGATCCTGAACTCCTCCGTCCAGTCCATCTGCAAGTAGGGCCTATGACTGCATTCAGCATGTTCCTGATCGCCTTCTTTCTTCTGATCAGTTGGCTGCTGTGTTTGGAGGCGCATCGCGGAACAGAGCAGGACCTTTCGCACGTACCTCGTCATCATCGGCATTAGTCCGGATACTGGGCGCGTTGTGACCGAGAGCTTGTCTAGTCCCATCACTACGTCTACGGGAGATTGCTGTTGCAAAATCGCGTTTTCACTCACTCTCTTCCGAGAAACCGATCCTCAGGTCGTCAGTTGAAGCTGCGGAACGGGCGGCCGTGAGGATCCAACAGAAGGCAGAATCGTTGACGCGGTTTACGACTTATACATTGGCCGGGATGTGGATTTACAGGATCAGCCATGCTGCTGATCGGGCGCGTGTGGGCGAGCTTTGGGCGCGACACCATTTCTTATTTCTCTCGAATGAAGGCGAATTACGAACCTGTCTAAGGGAACAACGTTTCCGTCGAAGAAATGCAGCAACGTCTCAATGCACTCACAGCCTGATAAGCGAGCTTAGTTGTGTGCGCTCCGAGCGTCCTAATCCTGCGTTGGTAAGCGTAATCTGGCTGTGTGATGAAGCGAAACACTTCCGTGGTATGGAGCTGGCTCTTAACGGCGTCAATTGTCGGGCTAATAACTGTTTTGATATTAACGGCGTTCCGCATCTGGGGAAACAGATGAACGCTGGCCAGCACCGCCCATGGGCCGAAACAGGATGGTCAGGTCTTTCCGAGCGCGAAGGAATCCTGATGCGACATGGGCGGCCACGATAGAGCACCAGGCGCCTACTTGATGTCAGCTTCCCTGGTCTCACGTGCGGTCGGTATCTTCACTTCTATGATGTGAATTAGATTCTTGTCCGGATAGATGTAAGCTGCCGCGTGCACGTAGTGTCCTTCGTGACCTTTAAGAAGCTCCGGATTGTCCACCTTCCAGGCTCTTTGCTCGGTTACGAACCTCACTTTCTCGCCATCTTCCAGAACTGTACCCATGATGGTTGTCAGCCGAACCCCTATGTCCGCCCGAGTCTTCGGTGCCTGGTTGGGAGCGTCCTGCGAGAGAGCGACAACGACGCTTGGTGAAAAGCACAGAGAGAAAATAACAAATAAGAAAGTTTTCAAGGAAGGGACCTCCATGCCAAGCAATTACTGCCTCGGCGTTTTGTAACGCGGGAAGGCCATAATCTGCCTTCCCGTGCGACATCATGACAGACGTTTACGCTGCTACAGCGACGTTATGGAAGGTCGAGGTGACGGCCTCGAACGTATGAACCGTGGGCGTTCCATCGATCATTCTTGCGAATTTTCTCAACACCTCTGGGTAAGTATTGGTGTTGTAGGCTTCTGCACTGGTTTTGCTGTCCCACAGACTGATCGCAGTTACATCCAGGCTGCCGGGATTTGACAATGTGATTTCATCCTTGAACCCCTTTTGCTTGCGAAGTAAGGGAAGAATCTCATTCTCAAAGGTGCGGGTGTAATCAGAAAGCATGTTGGATTTCAGATGAACGGAGACGTTACGTGCAAACATTTCAACCTCCTAAAGGTTGTTGTCGCTAAGAGGGGAGAACTTCAGATGGGCTGCCTTAGTTCAGGGAACCTGAAAGAGGGGAAGGGGGAGGCCACCTCATTTTTGACGCTAGTCCTTTGGACTACTATTGTCAAATTGCCGAACCCCGCAGCCCCAACAGAGGCCATGGTTGCGCAGCCAGGACCGCATCTATAGGGCACATTCTGAGCGCATCTTTGGCCCCCCCCACAGAAGTTATCCAAACCCGCCACCCATTAGGCAATCGTCTCAAGTGGGTGAAACACCACGATTGTGCTCATCACGCACTTGCTCATGACCGCCTCGCTTTGGCGGCGGAGACGCATACCAACCGGTGCTCTTCCAAGTCGCTCTTGGCGCGCTCCATATCGACGTTCTTTTGGGCCGCAAGCTCCGTGCTGACTTGATAATAAGCAGCGGAACGGGCTTCGAAGTACTTGCTGCGCCTGTAGTCAAGAGTTCGTTCCAGATCTTTGCAAATTAAGCAGGTCATAGCTATCCCTCCAGCCTCCCCTCAGAACCCAAGGATGGCACTGGATGTACACCTTTTATCGCTTCTGTTTGAGGAGCTCCCTCTCGGCACGGAACCAGTCCTGTTCTTCTTGGCCGGGTTCGCGGCCACGACTTTCGTACAGTTCATAGGCCCGCTCTCTTATCATGTCCTGTGGCGGGGCAGTGTTTGGCATCATCGCCAGCTTGACGGGCGAGTTTTTCGGCGTGACGGCAACGTTTGGCTTCGATTGCTTGAGAGCCTTGGGATCGAACATAGGGACACCTCCTGAGTGCGGTGCACTAAGAGGGATGTACTCCAGATGAACTGCCTTAGTTCAGAGGACCTGAAAGAGGAGAGGAACTGCTCACTCACTTACAAGCCTACGCTGAACCTTGATGCGTGTCCAGTGCGAGGTGACCCTTTAATGTTGCCTTCGATCCCATTTTTGGATGGGGTAACATCATCGACTTTTCACTCATTGGCTCGAATCGCGATTGGGTTTCCCTCGTTCCCTAAAATGTATGTAACTTCCTTCGATCTGCAGCGTACTGCTTTATGAACGCCAAGAGGAACATGGCGAAAGAACCGCGGTCCCGCGAGGGCGAAACCAGGCAAATGGAGGGGCTCGGTTTGGAGAACGTAATAGAGCGCGCCCAGGGCCATGATGCCGATGCCCTGGGAGAGATTTACAGCCGCTATGTCCGGCGCGTATTCGGATTGTGCCGTTACATGCTGAACTCACGGGAGAGCGCAGAAGATGCCACCAGCGAAGTCTTCCTCAAGCTGCAGCGCTCGATCGAGAGCTACGACGGTTCGATACCGTTCCCCCGGTGGCTGCTACGGGTGGCTGGCAACCAGTGTATTGATGCTTTGCGGCGCCGGCAGCGTGGACTGAAGGTGTTTGTGGAAGTTGAAGATGGAGCTGCCGCCATCGAGGTGGCCAGTTCGGAGCCGTCGCCGCTGGGTGCTGTTATCAGCACGCAAGAGAGAGCGCAGGTCCGGGATACCATCGCACGCTTGCCGGAGAACTATCGCGTGCCACTGGTCCTCCGTTATTACGGCGAGCTGAGTTACGACGAAATCGCGCAGGAGATGGACTTGGAAAGGAACTACGTGGCGGCGCTGATATTTCGGGCCAAGCAGGAGCTACGCCGGAGACTGGCCCCCAGGAGGAAGTGATATGGAATGTTATTCGGAACAGACTTGCGCCTTGGCTGTGGACGGCGAACTCGCGCCGGACGAGGCGCAGCGCCTGCGAGACCACCTGGTCACATGCCGCCGCTGCCGGGACCTAGTGGACGCATTACGCACTGAAAACCGCGTTCTGAGCGAAAGTCTGCAGGAGCTTCCGGAAGAAACAGCCAGCCCGGCGGGATTCTCCCATCTGCGTAGATCCCGGGTGTGGGGCGACCTGGCGGTGCTGGTTGCCGTGCTGGCGCTAGGTTCGATCGGTTTGATTTGGTTCAACGAACTGAGTATTCCGGCGGCGCTGGAATGGTTCAATCCCTTCAGTGCAAGCGGCCGCACGAACCTGCTCTTCAGCCTTTTTGACCATTTTCCAACGGGAGGTACTGCCATGCTGACTGACTATGCTGCTGTCGTGGGATTTCTTTCTCTGCTGTTGCGGTTGGGCGGCGCGCTGCTGTTGGGGCGTGGGAGGCTACGCCAGCCTGGCATGCGCCTGCTGATCGTGCTCCTTGCATTGTCGTTGCCCAGCTTTGCCCTCGAACGGCGTCACAGCGACTTCGTCACCGTGGCGGCGAACGAGACTGTGGACGACACCCTTATGGCCGCCGGCAACACAGTGCGCATCGAAGGCGTGGTCAATGGAGACCTGCTGGCTTTTGGCCGCACCGTGGAAGTACGCGGCACCGTCAAGGGCGACCTGGTGAGTCTTGCCAAGAGAACTGTGGTCAGCGGAACCGTGGAAGGCCGCATCTACACCTTTTCGGAGTCGCTCGACTTGGATGGGCTATTGGGACATAACCTCTACGGATTTGCGCAAAACTTGCGTGTGAACGACCGCGGCCGTGTGGGTGAAGGTATCTTGGCTGCCGCCGGCGACGTTACCATCGAGGGCGAGGTAAAGCGCAGTGTGGACCTCTTGACGAGTGGCAATGCCGATGTGAGCGGCAGTATCGGTCGCGACCTAACCATGTCCGGAGTGAGCCTAACGCTGACGAATACAGCCCGGGTCGGCGGCAACGTGAAAGCTCACTTGCGCCAACTGAGAGAAGCGCACATCGCCGACGGCGCGACCATTACGGGCAAACGTGACATCCAGGTGAAGGTGAGGCAGAGTCAGTTCACGCGCCCCAGATTCTACTTCCACCAGGCTGTGTGGTTCGCTGCGGCCCTGCTGGTGGGATGGCTGGCTCTGGTTCTGTTTCCAGGCTTCTTCCGGGCCACGTCGCAGGCGGTGGGCTCAGGCTGGCTCAGCCTCGGCCTGGGGGTTGCGGTGTTGGCAGGTGTGCCGATGGTGATGGTGGTGGCAGCCATAACGCTGATTGGCATCCCAATCTCGCTCATGTTGTTCGCGGTGTATCTCGCCGCGATCTACCTGGCGAAGGTTTGGGTTGGAGCCTTCCTTGGGAGGATGCTTCTGAAGCCCTCGGGAGCCACGAAGGGCGATTGGATGCTCGGACTCCTGGTGGGCCTGTTGATCCTCACAATCGTTGGGTTCATCCCATATCTTGGCGGGTTGGTCCGCTTGGGTGTGGTTTGCGTGGGGTTGGGAGCTTTTTGCGGGCAGCTTTATCGGAGTTCACGACCGGTAATAACGGCCTGAAGGCGTCGGCAGGGCGAGTCACTTCACGGGTCGATGAGCTGAGGAGAAAACCGACCCTCAGGTCGTCAATTGAAGCTGCGGAACGGGCGGCCGCGAAGACTGCCCTGCTTCGAGGGCTTCGAGCCAGGAACGGATGGCCACGCGCAGTGGCGCAACCACAATGCCGGCAAAGACCTCTGGATACCTGTCCAGACGGCGCAGGGCAGATCGCAGCAAGGAAATGCTTCCCGCGCAGTTACCGCGCTAAAGATGGTAGAACGCAGCAGCGATCTGGATCAGCCCCTGCAGGAAGGTCTTTTCCGGCTCTTGCGCCGCGAGCCATACTGATTCCCAGTGTTCGTGCGCTTCAACCATCGCCTGGAGCCGCCTGTCACTACACGAGGTGAAGGCCATCAAGAACCGCTTAGGCGGAACGGTCAACGACGTCGTGCTGGCCGTCATCTCCGGCGCCCTACGCGAGTACCTGCAGGCGCACGGGGTGAAGACCGACCGCACCGAGCTGAAGGCCATGGTGCCGGTGAACGTGCGCTCCGAGCACGACCAGATGAAACTCGGCAACCGCGTTTCGATGATGGTCGCGCCGCTGCCGATCGGCATCACCGACCCCGTGGAACGCCTCCGCCAAGTCTCGGCAGCGATGGACCTCCTCAAGAGCGGCGGGCAAGCCGGGCAGATGGAACGCGTCGTTGCACTCACCGATTTGTTGCCGCCACTCGTGCAGCGGCCGCTGGCGATGCTGCAAGCGTCTGTGACGCCGGTGAACACGGTGTGCACAAATGTCCCCGGCCCGCGTGAGACGCGTTACATGCTGGGCGAACCGGTGCACCTCATGGTGCCGGTGGTGCCGCTCGCCGCCGGCATCGGTCTGGGCTTTGCCATCATGAGCTACGCCGATCAGTTGACCATCGGCCTCAATGCGGATGCCGAGCGGGTTGCCGATATCTGGTCGCTGTCCGAGGCGCTCTACCGGTCATTCGAGGGACTGTGGGCGGCCACCGGACTGGAGCGCGTTCCCGCGCCGAGCGCCGCCGCGCCGCCTCCGCCGGCGCGCAGTCGCCGCAAGAAGGCCGCCGTGCCACGACCCACGCCGGCCGCGGAACCTGCGCCCGAAGTCGAAGCCGCGACGAACTGACGTTTCTGTTTCCCGAAAAACTGCGCCGGGTAACGCAATCCGTCACCGCGGCGGCGCGGCGTTGCGCTGCGAGATGTGCAGGCCGACCAACCGAGCAATGGTGATCGCGAGATATAGCTGCCCGACGACGGCCTCGGCCGCTGCGAGGCCTCCAGCGCCCGCCCACTGCGGTGTGATGTCACCGTATCCCACCGTCGTCAGCGTCATGAAGCTGAAGTAGAGAAGCGCCGGCGCCAGATCACCGGAGAGCTCCATCCTCCAGGGCGCGGGAATCGCAAACGACCCGGGATGGACGATCTCGAGCAGCACATAAAGGTTGCCCCACAGCATGGCGAGAAGTGTGTACGCGCACGCCGCCCCGGCGATCGTGTCCGTCGTGACCTC
>JAIQFH010000049.1 GCA_020073385.1 Terriglobia bacterium
ATGTTCTTCCCGGCGAATCCCTTGGCATAGGCATCCTTGATCGCCTTCTGCATGATGTTCGACAGGTACCGGTATTCGCCGCGAATGTAGATGTACCCGCTCTTCGCGCCCACAGCCAGCCCGGCGATCATCACGCCCTCGATCACCGAATGCGGATCATGCTCAAAAATCAGCCGGTCCTTGCAGGTTCCCGGTTCGCTCTCATCCCCATTGCACAAAACGTACTTGGGCTTAGCCGATTGCTTGGGCACAAACGACCACTTCATCCCGGTCGAGAATCCCGCTCCCCCACGCCCGCGAAGCCCTGAATTCTTAACCTCATTAATGATGGCGTCCGACTCCATGGCCAGCGCCTTCTGCACGGCCTTGTAGCCGTCGAGCTCGAGGTAGCGGTCGATGTTAACCGCACCCTGGCCGAAGCGCCGGGAAACGACTTTTACCTCGTCGGGATGTGAAACCAAGGCAGCCATGAGAGCGATTGTTGATTGAAGATTTTAGATTGCAGATTGGAACCAACACCGCGCGATCAAAATCTGCAATCTGAAATCATCAATCTGAAATCTACTGCGTTCCCTTCTTCCTGTACTCGTCGAGAATCTGATCCATCTTCGCCGTCGACAGGTTCTCGTGAAAATCGTAGTTGACTTGCGCCGCCGGAGCCCAGCTGCACGCACCGATGCACTCCACTTCTTCCAGCGTAAACAGCCCGTCGGGTGTCGTCTGCTTGTGCCCGATGCCCAGCTTCTTCGCGCAATGATGCAGAATCTCTTCTCCGCCCCGCACCATGCAGCTGATGTTCGTGCACACCTGCACGTTATATTTCCCTCGCGGCTTGGTGGTCAGCATCGAGTAGTAGCTGATCACGTTGCGCACTTCGAGTTCGGTCAGATCCAGCCGCGAAGCGATCTCGGCGATGACCTCGTCGGACAGATACCCGACCTCATCCTGTGCATAAAGCAGGGTAGGCACCAGCGCCGACCGCTTGGTCGGGTAATGCGGCACCATCTCCGCAAACCGCGCCTCGAATTCATCCGAAAATTTCATTTTGAGGTCTCCCCTGTGAGCCTCTGGTGTTCCCTGTGGTGAGACAAAGCATTAACCACAGAGAGCACAGAGGTTCACAGGGTCATCGATCAATTTCCCCCAGGACAATATCAATCGACCCAATGGCCGCGACTACATCCGCCAAAAGTCGTCCCTCACACATCTTGGCCAGAGTCTGCAGATTCGCAAAGCAGGCCGACCGCATGTGCACCCGATAAGGCTTCGCCGTCCCGTCGCTAACGATGTAGTACCCCATCTCGCCCCGCGGAGACTCGACTGCCTGATAAACCTCACCCGCCGGCACCGCAAAGCCTTCCGTAATAATCTTGAAGTGATAGATGAGGGATTCCATCTGCGTCTTCATCTTCTCGCGGTCGGGAAGGACCACGTGCGGCGCGTCAGCCTTGATCGGACCTTCCGGCATTCCATCGAGAGCCTGTCGTACGATCCCAACGGACTCCCGCAATTCCTGCACGCGGCACATGTACCGGGCAAAAACGTCGCCTTCCTGCGATACCGGCACTCTGAACTGGAACTTCTCGTAACTCGAATACGGCATGTCGCGCCGCAAGTCGATATCCACGCCACTCCCGCGCAACGTCGGCCCGGTCGCGCCCAAAGCAATCGCATCCTCGGCCGTCATCTTCGCGACGCCCTTGGTCCGCATCAGCCAGATCGGATTCCCGGTGAGCAGGTTCTCGTACTCATCCACTCGCTCGGGGAAGTAGCCCGCGAAATCGCGCACGCGGTCGAAAAATCCGAGCGGCGGTTCCAGCGCAATCCCGCCCACGCGGAAATACGACGTCATCATCCGCTGTCCGCTGACCATCTCGAACATCTTCAGGACTTCTTCGCGCTCGCGGAAGCAATACAGGAATACCGTGAGTGCGCCGATGTCCATGGCGTGCGTACCCAGCCACACCAGGTGTGAATTGATGCGGGTCAATTCATTCAGCAGCACCCGCAGCCACTGCGCTTTCGGCGGAATCTCCAGGCCCAGCAACTTCTCCACCGCCAGCACGTAGCACAGATTGTTGGTCAGCGGGCAGAGGTAGTCGATGCGGTCCGTCAGCGGCACCACCTGTTGGTAGAACTTCGCCTCGCAAGTCTTCTCAATGCCGGTGTGCAGGTAGCCAATGTCCGGCATCAGGCGCACAACGGTTTCGCCGTCGATTTCCAGCAGCACCCGAAGTACCCCGTGCGTCGACGGGTGTTGCGGCCCCATGTTCAGGATCATCGTGCGATCCTGTCCGGGCTCCAGTACTGGAGTGGGATTCAGGTGGGCCATCTAGCGGTAGCCCTCCACCGGATAGTCCTTGCGGAGAGGGTGACCTTCCCAGTCTTCGGGCATCAGGATCCTGCGTAAATAAGGATGTCCTGCGAAACGTACCCCAAACAGATCGAAAATCTCACGTTCAAAGTAGTTCGCGCCAAGCCAGACAGATGTAATGGAATCAACCGTCGGACTGGAACTATTCAAGCGGACCTTGAGCCGCACGCGTTCCTTCTTGGGGATCGAAAGTAGATGGTAGACAACTTCAAACCTTGGCTCCGAGGGATACCAGTCCACGCACGTAACATCCGAGAGAAAATTGAAGGGACAGGCTGAATCGTCCTTGAGCAATGCGCATGCCTCGCGGATATCCGACCGGTCCACGTAAATCGTCATCTCGTCCCGATCGTATTTCGCGCTTTGAACGGCGGACTGCTTCCAGCCCAACAGTCGCGCGACGGCGGGATGGTTCTTGAGCTGCTCCACATCCGTGATCGCGGGGACCAGTGGCATCAGCTCCTCTTCCTTCCCTCGGCGGTCTCACCCCAGTCCAGAACGCCCTTTTTCCAAACGTAAAAGAAGCCAACCAGAAAGACGCCGATGTACACCAGCATCTCCCACAGCCCGAACATGCCTTGACCATCCGCCTTGAGTTTCTTCAAAATCACGGCCCAGGGATAGATGAAGACAGCCTCAACGTCGAACAGAATGAACAGCATAGCGACGAGGTAGAACTTGACCGAGAAGCGCTGGCGGGAGTCCCCGACTGGGGTCATGCCGCATTCGTAGGGCGAAAGTTTGGCGCGGGTGGGTTTACGTTGCCCGATCAGCCAGGAAAGCAGCACAATCGCGCTCGCAATCCCGCCAGCCATAAGAATATGGATGAGAAACGGGAGGTAGCGAGCGAAGTAATTGTCGGGCATAGGAGGAGGTATATATAATTCGCGCCAAGTGATGGCTTAAACGTTCCAGATTATGGGTTTACACTTGCGAGTGTCAAGCCAGCGGGAGGCAAATTTCGTAATTGTGTAATTCGGTAATTGAGTAATTGAAAAGCGGTTGCGAACACGCGCCGAAAACACGGAATCTGAGATTTTCAATGACCCAATTACACAATTACCAATCACTCAATCCTTATGATTTTCGGGTTCAATACCGACGTTAAGCATGGCGACACGATCTATCACGTGCAGAGCGAAGCGCGTGAAGGCGAGCTCCTCCTCCAGACGCAGGTATTCGTGCGCGGCCGCTGCATCGGCAAAAAAGCTACCTCCTACGCGAAGAAAGCATCGGAGGCCGGGTTCGGCGACGCGCAAAAAGAACAGCAGTTGCGCGAGCAGCATCGCCTCGTGCTCGACGCCATACGGGAAGGGAAGCTCGACAACGTCCTCGATCACCCCGAACCCGAAGCACTTGCCACCGTCAAAGAACTTGAAGTGCAGTGGCTCAATGCTGACTCCGTCCTTGCCGAGCGCAATCTAACCATGCAGTTGCGCGTGACCGAGGGCGGCGCCGCAGCGTCGGGCGCACGCCTCACCTTCCGCTTCGCGCGACCGGGCGCTGCCCCGTTCTACACGCAAGCAGTAGCCGATTCCGGCGGCGCCGCAGAAATTAAAATAGAAGTTGAAGAGGCTTCTCTCCCGGATTCTTCGCTCCTGGTCCAAGCCAACTTCGAAGGCCGCACCGCGACAAGAAAGTTCGTGCTACGCAAAGCCGAGTAGTTCAGTGATCGTGTAGGGACGGACGCTTGCGTCCGTCCCGCGAGCAAAGCGAGCGTGTGGGAGCAGAGCTGTCGCAATTGTGGCACGGGACTTTGCCCATAAGTGATTCCAGCCGCGTAGCGGCGGCAGGTGAAAGCCCGGTAGGAATGCTCCGAATAATCTTTGACGCAAGCCACGAGTCACCCATCAGGCATGCCACGTTTTCTCACCAATCAAATCAGCGTACATTGTCGTATACATCATGAAACTCCACATCAACGGAGAAGAAAGATCATTCGATCCTCCAGTTCCCACTCTCGCCGCTCTGGTAGAGGCCCTCGGCATGAAGACCGATCGCGTTGCCATCGAACTGAACCGCGACATAGTCCCGCGCGACCGCTGGGCGCAGACGACACTTAATGAGGGCGACAAACTAGAGGTCGTCCACTTCGTCGGAGGAGGCTCTATCCGTGAGTGATTGGATACCTGACCACCGCGTTCGACGCAACCGTGGAAGAGCGGCCCTTCAGGGCCGCGTAAGCCCAAGGAATGGGCTTTAGCCCTTGTGGTCGTTGTTGAATTGCCGCTGCCGATCAAGACGTTTCTTTAACACACGTTCAATCTCGCCCAGGAACTCTCTTAGTCACTAACCCCTTCATTTCTTTGCTTGATCCACAGCCTCCCATGCCTAAAATGTGTGAAACATTTTGCATCGAAATTGTTTCAAACATTTTTTGAGGATGAATGCAGGATCGCTTCACATCCCGGGAAGTGACCACCCTGACCGGCATCACTGCCCGCCAGTTGCAATGGTGGGACGAGCGTGGCGTAGTGAAGCCAGAGCGCGAAGGCCATCGCCGCCTCTACTCGATGAACCAACTCACCGAGATCGCCGTCATTTGCCAACTCCGCCGGAAGGGATTTTCGCTGCAAGGCGTGCGCAAGGTCGTCCGCTTCCTCGACCGGGAATTCGGCAAAGGCCTGGCCGAAATCCTCGACCGCAATTCGGAAACCCATCTACTGACCGACGGCAAACATCTTTATCTGGAGACTTCGGCCAAGCAGATCGTCGACATCCTCAAGAACTCCAATCAGCCCATTTTGGGCGTCTGTTTAACCGATGCTGTTCGCCAGGTTCGTGCTGGCGTAACAGCGGCAAAGGTAAGTACCTCAGTAACTTCGCGGGATTACCTGAGGCGTGCTAGAAAGGCTTCGTAAGGATTTTTGGGTCGAGCACAAACGAATCGAGGGAGGGAACACATGGTCGGTGAACTGGACATCCTCAACGAGTGGATTCCGGAACAGATGCAGCCTGGTACCGTCTTTGTGCTCGAAAACGCCGGTGAGATCGGCGAGAAAGAAGATCCTTACTGGGCCGTGCTCTCATGCCCATCCTGCGGCATGCTCGGCCTCATCACCCGCAAACAGATCAACGGAATGCTCCCGGTTATCTGCGGCTCCGAGAGTTGTTCGGCGCAGTTCTTCATCCGAGAGAGCGAAGTAGTAGTCCGCAAACCATTCTAGAACTGCAAAACCATCCCGTAGAGACGTTGCTTTGCTACGTCTCCTCTATCCAGGAACCTAAAGCGTCGATCTATCAGTTCTACTCTGCAGGTGTTGCGCCGCACGCAGAGACGTTGCCAGCAACGTTTCTATGGTTGATTGATCAAGTGCGCAAACACTGACAGGTCGATATTCCCGCCGCTCACAACGCAGACGACCTTCCGTGCCCCACACTTCCCGCTCAGTCCCGCCGCGACCGCACAGGCTCCAGCGCCTTCGCTGATGACATGATTCCGCTCGGCCACAATCTTCATCGCCAGCCGTACCTCGTCGAGCGTGCTCACGATCGACCCCGACAGCAGATGATGCGCCAGATTCCACATGCGGGGAAACACCGATTTCCCTCCGCACCCATCCACCCAACTCGCCTTCCAACTGGGAAACTTCTGCGGTGATCCGGCGGCCAGAGACCAGGCCAGCGGTGCAGCCGTTTCCGGTTCCGCGGCGAACACCTTCACGTTGGGCGCGCGCTCTTTCATGGCAGACGCGATGCCGCACGACAAGCCTCCGCCGCCGAACGACGCCACGATCACTTCGACATCAGGCAGGTCTTCCAGAATCTCCAGCCCCGCCGACGCGTTGCCAGCGATAAATTCGTCATCCTCGAATGGATGTACGAACGCACCATTCATCGCCGGATGTGCGCGGTCCGCCAGCGCTTTCCAGCAGTCGTCGTACGAAGCTTTCACGATCTCCCCGCCGAGGCGCCCTACCGCGTCGAGCTTGGCTGCGGGAGCGGCGTCGATTACTAGTACCTTGCACGGGACACCGGCCTTGCGCGCGGCGAGCGCGACTCCTTGCGCAGCGTTGCCCGCACTCACCGTCCATACTCCGCGCCGTCGCTCTGCCTCAGGCAACAGGCGCACCGCATTGTAGGCGCCACGGATCTTGAACGACCCAATCGGCTGCAGGCACTCGAGCTTCAGATAAATCTCGGCAGGTCCGTCGTAGTTCAGGCGCACCAGCGGCGTGCGAATGCCGGCTTCGTAGACGTGTTTACGAGCGTCATCGATCATCCCGGGCGGGATGTTGCGTTCATTCTTCTCCACAGAGGCAAAATGAGTTGCCATGACGCTCCCCAATATTTGGAGTGGATTCTACTAGCGCTTCTGAGCCTTGGCGTCGCCCAGTTGGACAGGTACTTGTTCGACGATTTCGATTCCGAATCCTTCCAGCGCCGCGACCTTCTTCGGCCTGTTCGTCAGCAGCCGGATCCGCCGCAGGTTGAGATCGGACAAAATCTGCGCCCCGATCCCGATTTCGCGCTGGATGTGCTTGCTGTTGTCATAGAGAGAAGTAAGGGCTCTTCCGCCATGAAAGCTGAGCGCCGTGCGCTCGCCCACTCTTTCGATCGAAAATCCCTGTGAGGTCTGATGCAAATAGATCAGTGCGCCGAGTCCTTCCGCAGAAATGCGTTGCAGTGAGCCTTCGAGCGTCGCGTGACACTCGCAACCGGTCGCGCCAAAGACATCTCCCATCAGGCAGTGGGCGTGCATGCGCACCAGCACTGGCGTATCGCTGTGCTCGATGTCGCCGCGAACCAGGGCCACGTGCGACTCGCCGCCATCGACCTCGCTCGAATAGGCGATCAGGCGGAACTCGCCGAAGCGCGTATCGATCAGCGCCTCGCCGACGCGGTTCACATAGCGCTCGTGCGCCATGCGGTAGCGGATGAGTTCGGCGACGGTCAGCATCTTCATGTGATGCTCGCGGCAGAACTCGATCAGATCCGGCACCCGCGCCATGCTGCCGTCGTCTTTCATGATTTCGCAGATGATTCCTGCCGGAACCATGCCTGCGAGCCGCGCCAGATCGACCGATGCTTCGGTCTGCCCCGCGCGCACCAGTACTCCGCCTTTGCGGGCGCGAAGAGGGAACATGTGTCCCGGACGAGCCAGGTCGGAGGGCTTGGTCGCGGGATCGATCGCCACCTGAATCGTTCGTGCCCGGTCGTGCGCGGAAATGCCGGTCGAAACTCCCTGACGCGCGTCGATGGCCTCGCAAAAAGCCGTTCCATATTGCGAAGTATTCTCGGCGGTCATCGGACCGATGTTCAGATGCTCGAGGCGCTCCTCGGTCATGGCGAGGCAGACGAGCCCGCGTCCGTACTTCGCCATGAAGTTGATGGCCTCAGGCGTGACCTTCTCGGCGGCGAGCGTCAGGTCGCCTTCGTTCTCGCGATCCTCGTCGTCGACAACAATGATCATTCGTCCGGCGCGAATCTCTTCAATCGCATCGGGAACATCGGTGAACGGAGTTTGCGGACTCATGGTGTGGCGATTCTAGCAGGCAGTCGTTAGTCGTTGGTGGTTAGCTGCTCGTTGTTGGGGAGGACACTGATGCGGGGGACGATATGGGCTGTAACGGCAAACGTCAGGAGGAGTTTACTTTTTGGTTAAGCCCCCTCCCCTCCCCCCCCCTCCACCGGTCTATTGGAATCCTCAATTTAGGGGGAAATCATCAAGTAATCTATGTCGCTCAATAGCTTGCGGGCAAAATCTTGAGCAGCAAGGACTTAGATTGCAGTTGCGCTGGTAAGGATCGCGAACAGAAACTTTAGAGTTGCAGATTGGTCAGATCAGAGTCAATGGAAATCAGCAAGGAACCTGAATGACTTTCCCGATTCGGTAAAGGCGTTTTGCTTTTCTCAGCGCTCTCTGCGGACCTGCTCGGCGACCTCTGCGATCCAAGCCTCTGTTTCCCCCCAGTCAGGCCAAAATCCCAAAACGCAGAGGCCGCCGAGAACCCCCGCCGAGTTCGCGGAGAAAAGCCATCTGACGATACGTTTCACCTTCTTTCAACAACCCAACCGCTCGGACCTACTAACGAAATCTATGCGACAGGCCAGTTAGGTTACGTTTGGGTAACTTTGAAGAACTCATGGCAGTCGTCTACCCTCGGTCAAACGGTTTTCCTGTCGATCACCTTGTTATGCCTCAAGTACACTCTCGGACATGAACCGCAGGGAATTGATCGGCAACGCTGCACTGGCGGGAGTCGGAATTGCACTTCCGCAGTGGGTTTCAGCCACGAAGAGATTTCCCGAGGGTGTGATCCGGATGAAGAGGGCCGCCGCCGCCGGACTCGCGATGCAGCGGCGCGATTGGGAGCAGGGCACTCTGGCGCAGGCCTTTCTCGAAGCCGGCGATGATGAGAATGTCATCCGGTTAACGAAGGCGGCAATCGTACAGCGCGCGCCAGACGGGCGGCTCGGCGTTATGGACAAGGGAAGCCCGACCGATCCTGCCATGGGCGGCGAGGCCTACTGGCGCGCCGCGCAGCTCACGGGAGACAGCGAAATCCACGATGCGGTGCAAAACATGCTCGACTGGATCTTACATAAAGCCCCGCGAGCTCCCGACGGCACGTTGTATCACATCTTCGAAGGCCCACAGGTGTGGTCCGACGGCTACTTCAGCGCGCCATGCTTTCTGGCTGCGATGGGGCGTTACGACGAAGCCCTGTTCCAGATCGACGGATACCGCAAGCGACTGTGGGATCCAGACAAAAAGCTGCTGGCGCACATCTGGGATGATGGGGAGAAAGCGCAGAATCGGAAGGAATTCTGGGGCGGAGGCAATGGCTGGGCCGCGGCGGGGCTCGCGCGCGTGATCCGTCTGCTCCCGCCCGGTCGCAAAGATGATCGCCAGCGTTTGACGGCCTTCGTGACCGACTTGCTCGACGGCTGCCTGGCACATCAGCGGACCGACGGGCTCTTTCACGATGTGGTCGACCGCCCCGACACGTTCCTCGAAACCAATCTCGCGCAGATGCTGGCCTTCACCATCTATACCGGCCTTCTTGGTGGATGGCTGCCTCAGCGTTTTCGTGCGGCGGCCGATCGCATGCGCAGCGCTGCCCGCGCCCAAATGGACCGATTCGGCTACGTGCAGCACGTCTGCAGCGCGCCCAACTTCGATCGCTCGGGTACATCCACCGAGGCGCAGGCCTTCGCCATCATGATGGAATCGGCCGGGCAGAAGCTCGAGATTAGGCGCACGTGAGAATCGCCGGCGTCAGGGGCCGGAAATTTTGGCCCAATCCCCAGCGCTGTACCACGAATCACAGAGCCTAGTTCTTTGGTGACCTAGCACAAATTCTTTTTGCAAGAAAGAATGCGATCACTGGCGTATCGGTCCCCGCGCATGGATCTTCACCCGGCGCAGAAATCGAAGCTCCAATAATCCCCCGCCGTGCTCAACGAGTACGTGCAAAAAGAGAGCAAACGATATGAGGCGTCTTGGCCCCCACCAAGGACGAACCTGCTGGATTCTCGTCTTTTCTTCACTGGTACTGCTCTTGATTTCAAGTGCAGCCAATGCCCAGTTATCAATCTCCGGCCCGAGCGTAAGCTTTGGGAGCGTGCAGGTCGGTAGCACTCGGATTGTGCCGGTTGGCGTCGCCAACACCGGCAAATCGAGAATCACCATCTCACGAGCCACGGTGTCGGGAACTGGCTTCGGCTTCGCAGGCCCCAATCTGCCGATTACCCTGTGGCCAAAACAAACCGCAAGTTTGTCCGTTTCCTTTGCTCCTCAGGGGGCAGGAAGCGTTAGTGGCAGCCTGACCATTTCTTATCGAGTTTTCTGGGGCGGATATAGTTCGGGTCATTACGGTTCCAGCACAGTCGCGCTTTCCGGTGTCGGCTACGCCACGTCCACGCCCGGCTTTCTGAGCGCGCCTTCCAGCATGAATCTGGGGAGTGTCCCGGTCGGAAGCAGCCAAACGCAAGCGCTGACTCTGACGAATTCGGGCGGATCGAGCCTGACCATTTCAGCGGCAACTGTGAGTGGCAGCGGATTCACCGCGAGCGGTTTGACTTTTCCCTACACCTTGGCCGCTGGCACGAGCGCGAGCTTGTCGCTAGTCTTCTCTCCCACGGCGGCTGGGACTGACAATGCCACGCTCTCTCTCAGTTCCAATGCCTCCGACTCCCTGGTTAACGTATCGCTGACAGGCAGCGGGACAACTACCAGCGGCACACTGGGAGTGACGCCGGGATCCGTGAACTTCGGCAGTGTCACGATTGGCAGCACTCAGACTCAGAACGGGAATCTAACCGCCAGCGGCGGGAGCGTGACTTTGTCCTCCGCTAGTTCGAGCAACTCTGCCTTTACTTTGGGTGGCCTTACGTTGCCGCTGACGATTGCCGCAGGGCAGAGCGTACCCTTCACCGTAACCTTCAACCCCACGGCGGCCGGTACAATTTCCGCGAACATTTCCCTCAGTTCCAATGCCTCCAACTCGCTGGTCAATGTCCCTCTTACAGGCAGCGGGACAACTACCAGCGGTACACTGGGAGTGACGCCAGGATCCATGAACTTCGGCAGCGTCACGATTGGAAGCAATCAGACTCAGAGCGGGAGCGTAACAGCCAGCAGCGGGAGCGTAACTCTGTCGTCGGCAAGTTCGAGCAACTCTGCCTTTAGTCTCGGGGGACTTACCTTGCCGGTGACGCTTGCCTCCGGCCAGAGTGTGCCCTTTTCCGTAACCTTTAATCCCACTGCGGCCGGCACGCTTTCCGCGAACATTTCTTTCTTCACTAGCACGTCGAGTTCGGCCACCGAAACCGTCAGTGGCTCAGGCGCGACGATTCAGCACATCGTCAATTTGTCATGGAATCCCAGCACGTCGACATCAGTGATGGGGTACAACGTGTATCGTGGAACCGCGGCGACGGGGCCGTACACTCAGGTCAATCCTTCACTGACCACGTCCATGAACTACAGTGACAGCACGGTTAAGTCCGGTCAAACCTACTATTACGTGACCACCGCAGTCGATTCTTCCGGAGTCGAGAGTTCCCATTCGAACCAGGTTCAGGCTGTGGTCCCGTTTCCGTAGTCATAGGCAGCTACTTGGCCCAGGCTTCGTGTTTCGGAGCCTGGGCACTTCCTCGAAACCAATCTTGCCGCAAATACTCGGCCTTCACCATCAATGCCAGCATTCTGATCTCGTTGGTTCGGTAAGATCTCATCATGCCAGTAACGCCCGACGACTTGCGGCGGCTTGCCGTCTCGCAGAGCCTGTTTCCGCCCACCACCTTAAAGCGCGCCCTGCATCGCCTGCAGTTTGTGCAGGCGGATCCGATTCGGGCGCCGGCACGGGCGCAGGATCTGATCCTGCGGCATCGAGTAAAGGATTATCGTGCTGGGGAGCTCGAGCGGCATTACGCCAGTCTTGGTCGGAATGGTCTCGGCGTTGCGGAAGATTTCTTTATCAACTACGGATTCGTCACGCGCGAGTTGCAGACCCTGATGCATCCGCGGGCGGATTGCCGCGTACCCGCCGAGAACCGGTTGCCATGGCCTGCTGCGCGACGCAAACGGGCTCAACTGCTGCTTGACTTCGTGCGCGAACGCGGCAGCGTGCATCCTCGCGAGTTGGATGAGCACTTCTCGCACGGCAAGGTCAAGAATTACTGGGGAGGCAACTCGAACGCGACCACGCATCTGCTGGATGCAATGCACTATCAGGGATTGCTGCGGGTGGTACGGCGTGAGGCCGGGATTCGCATTTATGCCGCACACGAACACGCGGCAGAGCCCCTGGATGAGGTGGCCTGCGACGCACGGCTGGATGCCCTAGCCGATGTTGCGATTCGCATCTATGCTCCACTGCCGCTGGGAAGCTTGCGGTTTCTATTGCGACGCTTGCGCTTTGCCGCTCCGCAATGGGAGAGCCGGGTCACCGGCGCGATCCAGCGGGCGAAGCATCGTCTAGCCCACTCGCACGTGGACGGTACCGATTGGTACTGGCCGACTGAGTGGAAAGTCTCGCGCGGCAAACCGGATGATACCGTGCGCCTGCTGGCGCCATTTGATCCCGTGGTCTGGGATCGCTGGCGGTTCGAGAAGCTGTGGGGATGGACCTACCGGTTCGAGGCTTACACCCCCGCGGCGAAACGGGTCCGCGGATACTATGCCATGCCGATGCTGTGGCGCGACCGAGTTATCGGTTGGGCGAACTTATCGGTGAAAAAGGGTTCCTTGCAGGCGGACTTCGGGTACGTGAAATCGGCTCCGCGGGACCGCGCCTTCGCCCTGGGGCTCGAGGAAGAGTTGGAGCGGGTAAGGATGTTCTTGGGGTTGGCGGCTTAACCTAAGAAAACTCTAATTAAGCCAGCGACGAAAAGCTCACACCACGGAGGACACAGGGGAACACAGAGAGACGGGCATACGCACGCGAATCTCGATCAAAAGGAGTTAATCAGAGCTTCCCCAAGGCCTCTCTGCCTCTCAGTTAACTTCAGCAACCAGAAGAAAGGCAACTAATGTTTGTGTGCAAGCACCCTACTCCATGTTAGCCTTGGGTTATGAGGGGGTAATAAATGACCAACCTGAATAAGGTAGTCGCTTCCCTACAGAGTGAATACTCTCGGCTCCAAAAGGAGATGGAGAGAGTAGGGAAGGCACTAGGTGCCCTCGGTCATGCCAACGGGAGCAGGAGAGGCAAACGCATCCTGAGTAAGGACGCCCGTGAGCGGATCGCAGAGGCGCAGCGCCAACGCTGGGCAAAAGTGCGGAAAGCCAAGCAAGGCAAGTAGTGTTCGCAAGCACCGCAGACGGCCTCATTCGCAACATCTTCCAGGGTGCGAATGAGGCCTGAGCGGGGCTCGACAATCCCACCGATCGAGTTCCTGATGCACTATGAACAAGGCATGCGGAAGGCTTAACGGCCTGCAAACGGGAGAGTGGTGTCTTTTCTCAAGAGGCGCATGGACCCATTGCCTGCTTCTTTTTGCGATCACCTCACTCACCCCCGGAATGTCGTCTGCACAAGAGCTTTCGTTACAGAAACTCGTAACCCCTTCGACAGTCATTTCCAAGGACGGGCATCCGATCACCTTCGCCATTCATGCCTTCATCGAATTCAATTCACTGAAGGACGCTTTTCCCTACATTGAATCGCAAGCCGGGCGTTGGCAGAATTCGGCCGCTTTCGGTGCGGCAGCGCGACAGAGCCTGCGACGCCAGTTGCTGCATGAAGCCATTGAGAGCCGGGTCGTCTCGATGACCGATGAGCGGCCACTCGAAATATTGCTCACACACACGGCGCGGGAAGTAACAGACGCTATTGCACGTGTGAAAGAGCCGCTGCCATCAGGCTATGCGGATGCCTTTCTCGAAGTGCAGGAAAAGTGGAAGCACTCTCTGAATTGCTGGAGCGCGGCGCCGTCGATCCCGGCACGGGTGCTCTCCAACTGGTATCCGATTGAGGAAGGGATCGTGCTTTACGGTGCGACTTATGACTCGACGGAGCATTTCTGGCAAGCCGTGAAGTATCACCCTGATGTTACGGTGGCGCAGTTAGCAGATTTGCTGGATAAGTTCCAGCAGTATGACTGGGAGTCATGGCTGGCTCACCTGGACGGCGATCCGGAGCTATATCTACCTAACTCCTACGCCGTGGAATTCCTGCGTCACAACCTGGCGCCGGAACGGCTGCGTTGGTTTCGTCAGGAACTTGATCGGCAAGGATTGCGACCGGCCGATCGGGCCCGGCAAGTGCAACAACGACATGAAACTGCTTTTCGATTCAGCGCATTCGAAGAGAAGGTGCTTTGGGGGGACTTGGCCGACCTTTTCCATCTTGTCTACACGTTTTCTTCCGCCGCGGACCCGTTGAGAGATCTGCTGACGAAGGACCATTTCGACGGCATCTATCTGGGCGAGCGAAAGATGGGTTTCATCAGCGAAGAATTCCGCTCGCTGATGATCGAGATCTGGAAGGTTAAGTGTCTGCAGATACCCAGGTTCCGCGAGGTGATCGCGAACATTCCGACGGAGATCCGCCTCGAGCATTTCCTCAATGACGGCGATTCGCCGGACATCCCGATTCCGGTCTATGTCGGATACCTCAATCAGATCAGAGAGTTGGCTCGGGCTCACCACGGAGGCACAGAGACACGGAGTAAATGACTTCATTGATTCCGTTATTCTCTGAAGCCAACGGACGTCGCCCGCGCTCGAGATTCTTATTCCGCAGTTCTCCGTGACTCCGTGTCTCCGTGGTGGAAAAGAACTGACTAAGTCCAGCGGAACCACTTCAGGGCGAGCACGAACGAAACTCCTCCCCAAAGGATCATGATCAGCATGCGCGGCCATTGGTGCATGATTGGTGTGCCCTCCAGGATGCTGGCACGCAGCGCGTCGTTCAGTGCCGTCAGCGGCAGTGCCTTGATGAGCGGATGAATCATGGCAGGGAAGCGCTCGTAAGAGAAGAAGACACCGGAGAAAATCCACATCGGCATCATGACCAGGTTGATCAGGCCGCTGACGCTTTCAATCTTCTGGGCGCGGCTGGCCGTCAGCAGGCCGACACCGCCGAAGGTCAGCGAGCCAATTGCGGCAATCAGGGCAATCGAGCCGATCGAACCCAACACGCGCATGTGAAAGAACAGCGCACCGAATAACAAGAGCAGTCCGACCTCGATAATCATCAGGATGAGGCGGCTTGAGGCCAGCGCCAGCAGAAAATCTCCACGCCGCATGGGCGTCCCGACAAACCGCTTAAGCAGCTTGCGTTGACGCATGTCCACTAAGGCGAAGCCGATGCCCCACATGCCGGAATTCATCAGGTTCATGCCGAGCAGGCCCGGAATCAGGAAGTCGATGTAACGCGAGCCAGGCTCGGATGAGGTGACGCCCGTGGTGGGCACTGTGTCTTTGCGCCCGGCCGCGGCTTGCAGAGCATCATTCACCTCGGCCTTGGCCAGAACGCTCTCGGGACGCGCCGGATCGTAGCGATAAGTCACCGCTCCGTTGTTGCCTGGCTCAATCACCAGATCGAACTTGCCCAGGCGGAATCCTTTGCGTGCATCGTCTTCGTTCAGTACCTGTACTTTGAATTGATCGTGCTGCGGCGAACGCGCGAGCAGGCTCTGCGCCTGCCGCGATCCCGTTCCCTCGACGATTGCTACCGATACCGCGTTCCCCGGCTTATTGCGGAAGGCGATGCCCAGACCCAGCGCCAGCAGAAGCGGGAAGATGAATACCCAAAACACGACCTCGGGCTCGCGCTTGAGTTCGAGCATGCGCGCCATCAGCAGGTGCGAATAGCCCGACCAGCGGCCGTTACGGCGCGGAGGGGCGGGTTCAGTGTGTTCGGTCTTGATCGGAACTTCTTGTGCAATGCTCATAGAACGATGGTGTCGATCGTAGCCAATCGCCTTGTCATCCTGAGCGGCAGCTTTTGCCGCGAGGGATCCATGCATTCTGCCGGTGTGGGCAGAACTGCATAGGTCCTTCGGCGCAAAGAACGCGCCTCAGGATGACAAGGCGTGTCATTCACCAATCACCAATCACTAATCAACAATTAGCCTCACCGGGGCTTCCACTTATTCAGGAACGCCACGAGAAACTCGGGCGCCAGGCTGCGCGCATCTTCGAACTCCCCGTTCTTCTGACTGGCAACGAGTTGGCCATCGCTTTCGGCCACGGCCAACGCCGGGATTCCTTTATTGAGTGGAATTTCGTATTTCTTCACCAAATCCGTATTTTTCTCTTCTTCCGGGCCGAGATCGATGTGAACCACTTCGTAGTTCGCTACGAGGATCGGCGCGATATCCGGACGCTGAAAAGCCAAGTCGAGCACGTGACAGTCGAAGCACCAGTTGGCGCCGAAGACGAGCAGCAAACGCTTGTGCGCGTTCGCGGCCTTCTCTTCGACCTCTTTGATTTCGGCATGCGCGTTTGCGCCCGCCGGATAGATATTTTTCTTCATATCCGATGGTTGCCTGAGTTTCGGGGAATTCGTTAGCTCCACCGAAATCAGCCTCCACTGGTTGCCTTGTTGTTGCCACGACTGATCTTCGGTAACCCAGAACGTCGGCGCATTGGGCAGGCCGGGAACGACTTCGGCGCGAAAGATATAACTGATATGGCCATGCCGCGGCTCATTGCGGACAACATACGTTTTCATCGACCGCGGTTTCCACACGAGCCAGAATCCGATGTCGGTGTCGGCTCCGCTCTTGGTCAAGTTGACCTGAACCTGTGCTGGAGGATCGGTGCTGTACAAGGACTTGAGCGCCGCGGCATCGCCGGAGAGCACGGCGCTCTTCCATTGCTCAAACGGAGCGAAGGTGGGAGCCGGTTGCGGCGTTTGAGCGAAGGCAAAGAAAGCAACCAGCATCAATGCCGATGCGAATTGAATGATCTTGCCCATTTTCCCTCACTCTTCCCGCAAATGCCGTCCGGTCAGGCGGACGAATACATCTTCCAGGCTGGCTTGCCGCGTCGTCAGATGCTGCAACTCGCCACCCTGCTTGTCGATGGTTTCGAGCAAGGCAGGAATTGTCAGATGTGGTTGCTTGACGTTCAACGCGATCAATCCTTCATCTTCGCGCACCGACTCGACGCTGGGCAGGGCGCGCCACGCGGGCAGAGCGGCACCGTCATGATTGCCGCTCACGGAGAACTCCACCACGTGATGCCCGCCAAGCCGGTTGATCAGATCCGCGGGTGAGCCTTCGGCGATGATCTGTCCGTGATCCACGATCGCCAACCGGTCGCACAGCCGTTCGGCTTCGTCCATGTAGTGAGTGGTGAGCAGAACGGTCCCGCCATTTTTCTGGAAGGCGCGAATGATGTCCCACAATTGCCGCCGGCTCTGGGGATCGAGACCAGTGGTGGGCTCATCCAGAAACAGAATCTTGGGATTGCACACCAGCGCTGTGGCTACTGCGAGCCGTTGCCGCTGACCACCGGAAAGCTTTCCCACCCACGAATCGGCCTTCTCGGTAAGTTCCAGTTGCTCCATGACTTCATCGGTGGGGCGTGGTTCGCGGTAGAAGCTGGCAAATAGGTCGATAGTCTCCCGCACCGTCAGCTTTTCAGAAAGGCGCGTTTCCTGCAGCGATATGCCGAGCCACTCGCGCATCTCGCGCTCGTTCTCATTCCAGGAATGTCCGAAAATCGAAACCTGCCCGGAGGTAGGCTGCAGCAGGCCTTCAAGAATCTCAATGGTTGTGGTCTTGCCTGCGCCGTTCGGCCCCAAAAGGCCGAAGCACTCGCCCACCTGGATCTCCAGGTTCAATCCGCGCACGGCCTCGACTTTTCCGTCGTAAGTCTTGCGCAAGTCGCGGCACTGAATGGCAACGGTCATGGAATCGAATACGGCGACAAGGTTGACGGCGAAGGATTCAGAAACCGAGATCGCCATTATACAGACGGCACATCGGAGAATTGTGTAGCCCAGGACGCCCTCGTCCGGGGTTGCGCGAAGAGCAATGCCGACGGCTGCAAGTATTCGCTGCTGGTGACCTTACGTCGTCGCACGCTCCCCTTCCCCTTCGCTTTGCTCAGGGTCAGGGGTCGCAGGGCGGACGAAGGCGTCCGCCCCTACACCAAATGGATGAGTACACATCCAGTTATTGCCAAACGCGCGGGTGTGAACTTCGACGGCAACTCCGGATGCTCGCTAACTGGTGCGATTACCTTGGTTTCGGGACAACCCCAAAAATCGTGATCCCCGTCACTAAGTTCCGTGATGTGGGCCATTTGCCCTGATTGAGCATTGAACGAAGATGTGTTTGGAATGTGACGGCTGTGAGCGTCTTCCAGGGTTTGTTAGTGGAATCCGCGGCAGGGGTGAGGTAGGAGGTTCCGATGGGCACTATTGAGATTCATGAGCCAGAGGTAAAAGAAGTCAAACCAGCGAGCCGTCCTTCGGCGGCGGTGCTACCCAAGTCTGATCTGGTGGTGGCCAAGTTCACGCCGAGGCCGATGTTCGCCGATAGCATCTTGGAATTCGGGCAGCAGAAGAAGCGGTTCTCTTTTGCGACAATGACCTCCTTTGTTTTGAACTGCTTGGCTGTCGGCATCATGCTGATCATGCCGTTGGTCTTCACCGAAAGCCTGCCCAAAGCACAACTGTTAACGTTTCTGGTGGCCCCGCCCCCCCCGCCCCCGCCACCGCCGCCGGCCGTCGAGCAGGTGCAGAGGGTGGTGCGGCAGATCCAGACTGACATGTTGAACACCGGCCAGTTGCGTACGCCGAGCCGGATTCCACAGAAAGTACAGATGATTCGAGAAGAGGAGGCGCCGCCGCCGATGCCGGCCACGGGTGGCGTGGTGGGAGGCGTCCCGGGAGGCATTCCGGGCGGACAACTGGGCGGCGTGATCGGAGGCATCGTCAGCGCAACCTCCAACGCTGCAGTTCCTAAGTTCGTCCCGGTAATTCCACAACGTGTGCGTATCTCGCAAGGCGTGACGCGAGGACTTCTAATTCAAAAAATAGAGCCGCAGTATCCGCCGCTGGCACGGGCGGCGCGAGTGCAGGGAGACGTGGTTCTGACCGCAATTATCGATGCCAACGGACAGATCACGAATCTGCAACTGCAAAGCGGACACCCGATGCTGGTTCCGGCAGCAATCGCCGCCGTGCGACAGTGGCGTTACAAACCGTATTTGCTCAATGGTCAACCGGTCGAGGTGGAGACCACCATCACCGTGATCTTCTCCCTATCGTCTTGAGGGAAATTGCTTCTGGGACTGGCAGGAGTTTAAACATGGCTTCAGAATATACTTATCGCGTTTCGGCCTGGTGGACCTCAGGCCGCACTGGACTGGCTAAGTGCGAGTCCTCACCCAACACGATCCACTTCTCGGAAGCGGCAGAGTTGGGCGGGCTTCAGGGTCGCTGGACGCCCGAGCAACTGCTGCTCTGCGCCCTCGCTGGCTGCTTTACCACGACTTTTCATGATGTGGCGAGAAGCGCGAAGTTCGAGTACACCGACCTGGAAGTGGAGATCGAAGGCAGTGTCCACCGCACCAGGGCCACAGGATGCAACTTCAATGAAATCCTTATCCGTCCCCGGTTGAAGGTGCATTCTGAAGATCAAATCGAGGCTGGGCTCACGCTCTTGCGGCGTACGAAATCGGTGTGCATGATTTCGCGGGCCATTACGGTTCCACAGACGCTGGAACCCACTGTGGAGAGCATCAAGGTGCCGGTCGAAGGCTGGAGCAGTCAAGACGCGACCGTCAAACTTGGGGTGTGAAGCCGGGCCTCGTGTTCAGAATGGGGACGACGAGGGGGGTATGATGATGTTTTCCTACAGACTCGTTCGTCTAATCGAATCTCACGCCGATGCACTTGCCGGGGGACTGGAAGAGCGAGTTCAGTCCAGTACCCAGGTCGCTCATTTCCGCAATATCCCCGCCCATGAATTGAGAGAGCGTGTCTATGAAATCTACCGCCACCTGGGCGAGTGGCTGCTGGGAAAAAACGAACTCGATATCGAGCACCGCTACCGCGAAATCGGAGCGCGCCGCGCACGGCAGCGCGTGCCGCTCAGTGAGGTTGTGCAGGCCATCGTTCTTACCAAAGAGAATCTTTGGGAGTTCTTGAAGAGCGAAGCCGTGATGGACCGCGCGGTCGAGATCATGGGTGAGCTCGAATTACTGCAGATGCTGGAAATGTTTTTCGATCGGGCGATTTATTATGCCACTGTGGGGTATGAAGAAGAGGTGGCCCGAGCGCCGCGTGACGCCGGCATGCTGAGGGCCGTCTGAAGGGGAGCACATAAGGATGTCGATGTCATGGGAGATGGAATACAAGAAGCGGCTGAAGACGGCAGACGAAGCGCTGGCCTGCGTGAAGTCGGGCATGCGGGTCTACATTCAGCCAGGCTGTGCCGAGCCTGAAACCCTAGTCGAGGCGCTGATGCGGCGGGCGCCCGACGTTTTCGATGTAGAAATCGTTCACATGATGACCATGGGCTGCGCGCCCTACGTGGCGCCGGAGATGGCGGGCCATTTCCGGCACAACGCTGTCTTCATTGGCGGCAATGTGCGGGAAGCCATCAATGACGGCCGCGCCGATTACACCCCCATCTATCTGAGCGAGATCGAGGGCCTGTTCGAGAGTGGGCAGATGCCGCTCGACGTGGCTCTCATCGAAGTTTCGCCCCCGGATTCGCACGGCTTCTGCAGCTTCGGTGTGGGCGTCGACACGACGCTTACCGCCGCCCGAGTTGCCAAGTATGTGGTGGCACAGATTAACGACTACATGCCGCGCACCTACGGCGACAGCTTCATTCACGTCGATGACATTGACGCGTTTGTGGAGTCCTCGCGGCCGCTGTGCGCGTTGAAGAAGCCCATCGTCACCGATTTACAGGTCGCCATCGCAAAGAATGTCGCCGGCCTGATCGAAGACGGCGCCGTTCTGCAAACCGGCATCGGCGGCATTCCGGATGCGGTCTTGCCGATGCTGATGGATCGGAAAGATCTGGGCGTCCACAGCGAGCTGGTTTCCGACGGAGCCATACCTCTGATCGAGGCTGGCGTGCTGACCGGGGCGCGCAAGAACTTCAAGCCGCGCAAGATCATTCTGGGATTTGCCCTGGGGACGAAACGGCTGTTCGACTTCTTGGACAACAATCCCATCTTCGAATTCCATCCCACCGCATATACCAACGATCCCGGATTGATCGCCCGCAACGACAAGATGGTGGCGATCAATTCCGCGATCCAGGTGGATCTCACCGGGCAGGTCTGCTCCGATTCGATCGGCAACCAGTTCTACAGCGGCATCGGCGGGCAAGTGGACTTCATCCGGGGTGCATCGCGGTCCAAAGGTGGCAAGCCGATCATCGCGATCTCATCCACGGCAAAGAAAGGTGCAATTTCGCGGATCGTGCCCATGCTCGATCCTGGGGCGGGAGTAGTCACGTCGCGCGGTCTCGTTCGTTACATCGTGACTGAGTTTGGAGTGGCGTACCTGCACGGCAAGTCGATTCGTGAACGCGCCAAGGCGCTGATCGAGATTGCCCATCCCGACTTCCGTGCGGAGCTGTACGAGTATTGCGAAAAGACCAAGTGGTTGCAGAATCCGCATGCGGCGCAGACCGCAGCGATGAGATAGAGAAATGAGGTGGCAAGCATGGCGGGCCCAGCGCGGGGTAAAGTGGCGGTCGATGTCGAGGAGTGCAAGGGATGCGGGTTGTGCGTGGAATCCTGCCCGCCCAAGTGTCTGGAACTATCTCCTGAATTGAGCCATTACGGCGTGCATCCGGCGCGTTACACCGGCCACGATTGCACCGGATGCGGCATCTGCTTCTATTGCTGTCCGGAACCTGGGGCCATCACCGTGTTCCGTCTGGCAGCTCCCCCCAAAGCCGCTCCGGTTCCCGTGCCGGCAGGAGGCGAACATGCGCCAGCTCTGTAAAGGCAACGTTGCCGTCATCAAGGGCGCGGTGCTCGCCGGATGCCGCGCTTATTACGGATATCCGATCACGCCGGCCAGCGAAGTCGCTGAAGCCGCGGCGCTCTATTTCCCTGAGATCGGCGGCACGTTCGTGCAGGCCGAAAGCGAGACGGCCTCTATCAACATGGTGTACGGCGCGGCGTCCGCCGGTATACGCGTTATGACGGCTTCTTCCGGCCCGGGCCTCAGCCTGATGCAGGAAGGCATCTCCTATCTGGCCGGAGCCGAACTGCCTTGCGTGATCGTAGACGTCATGCGCGGCGGACCTGGCCTGGGCAATATCGCACCGGAGCAGAGCGACTACTTCGCCATGGTCAAGGGCGGAGGCCACGGCAACTACCGCAATTTCGTGGTGGCGCCGGCATCGGTGCAGGAGATGGCGGATCTGACCATCCTTGCCTTCGAACTGGCGGACAACTATCGCAATCCGGCGATTGTGTTGACGGACGGATTCGTCGGCCAGATGATGGAACCGCTCGATCTGCAATACCGCGAGATCGTGCCTCCGCCGAAACCGTGGGCGGTGCAGGGAACCGCCGGCACGCGCCAGAACATGATCAGCTCCATCTTCCTCGAGGCAGATGATCTGGAAGAGCATCAGCGCAAGATGGAAGCGAAGTACATTCGCGCCAAGCAGCGCGAAACGCGCTGCGAGGAATACCGCACCGAAGATGCAGAGTTACTGGTCGTCGGCTACGGCATCGTGTCGCGCGTGTTGCGTTCGGCGGTGGACGAGGCTCGCAAGCAGGGAATCAAGGTCGGACTGTTCCGTCCGATCACGTTGTGGCCATTTCCGTCGAACCAGTTGCTGACAGCCGCACTGCGTGCGGAGAAAGTGCTGGTCGTGGAACTCAGCAACGGGCAAATGGTGGAAGACGTCCGGCTCACGCTCGAGGGCAAGCGCCCGGTCGAGTTCTACGGACGCGTCGGGGGCAACGTGCCCGGCGTGGAGGAGTTGTTGGCGAAGATTGAAGAGCAGGTGCCGGCAGCGGTTTGAAAGTCATGTCTGATAAACGAGAGCTGCGCGCTGCTTGTCATTCCGACCCTGAGCGAAGCCGAAGGGGAGGAATCCCTACCCCGGGCAGTCGTGATGGTCGTAGGGATGCTTCGACTCCGCCGGAATCTCGCGTTGCTCGATTCCGGCTGCGCTCAGCATGACAAGTGAGGGAGCGAGACCATGGCGGAACAAGACGTAATTCTGGAAGAACCGAAGACGGACAAATACGAGGTTGTGCACTCGAAGTCGCATCTGTTCTATCCCGAGTACGAACGCAAGTCTGATCTGAAACACCAGACGCACTATTGCCCCGGCTGCGGCCACGGCGTGGCGCACAAGCTTATTGCCGAGGCGCTGCAGGAACTCAAACTGCAGGATCAGACCATTCTCGTCAGCCCCGTCGGCTGCTCGGTGTTTGCGTACTATTACTTCGACGTAGGGAACGTGCAGGTCGCGCACGGTCGCGCTCCCGCGGCCGCCACTGGATTGAAGCGCGCCTGTCCGGACAAGATCGTGATTGCCTATCAGGGCGATGGCGACCTGGCTGCGATCGGGACCGCCGAGATCGTTCATGCCGCGAACCGCGGGGAGAAGATCAGCGTCTTTTTCGTCAACAATGCAATCTACGGCATGACGGGCGGTCAGATGGCGCCCACCACGTTGGTCGGCCAGCGCAGCACGACCTCTCCGTGGGGACGCCGCCCGGTGAACGAGGGCTTTCCGCTGCACATGGCCGAGATGCTCTCCTCACTTGAAGCTCCGGTTTACATCGAGCGGGTTGCGCTGTCGGACAACAAGAACATCATGAAGGCGCGCCGCGCGGTGCGCAAAGCGCTGGAACTGCAGCGCGACGGAGCGGGTTTCACCTTCGTCGAGATTCTTTCTCCTTGCCCGACGATCTGGGGCAAGGACCCGATCGAGGCGAGGAAGTGGGTTGGGGAGAAGATGATTCCGAGCTTCCCGCTGAACGTCTTCCGCGACAAGAAAATTGAAATCCCGAACAACAACGTTCCGCCCCACAAGACGGTCGAAGAGATCGTTGAGGGCGAGCGCAAAGTTGCTCGTGAAGGCATGGTCCACGGACGCTCGCATCACTTCCAGCATCTTGGCATCAAGATCGCTGGATTCGGCGGCCAGGGTGTGCTGCTACTCGGCCAGCTTCTGGCGGAGATGGGTATGCGCGAGGGACTGGAAGTGAGTTGGCTGCCCTCTTACGGCCCCGAGATGCGCTCCGGCAGCGCGCACTGCCACGTCTGCCTCTCGAAAGACCGCATCGGATCGCCCGTGCTCTCGCGGCCCGACGTGCTGATCGCCATGAACGAAATCTCGCTACGCAAGTTCGCTTCGCAGATTGCGCCCGGAGGCACGATCATCTACGGCCGCGAGCGATTGCCGGACGATCTGTCGATTCCCAATGCGCAGGTCGTCTGCATCCCGGCGTCGGAGATCGCCGACAAGCTGGGATCGGCGAAGGTTGCCAATGTGGTCATGATGGGTGCGCTGCTCGAAGAGACCGAATGCCTCTCCTCCGAAACCGCGATGAAGGTGCTGGAAGCAAAGGTAAAGAATCTGGCGCTGCTCGAACTCGACCGCAAGGCGCTGGACGCTGGACGAGTCTACATTGACCATACGGTCGCGATCGGCGCCGTGACACAGGCCGACGGCTTCGCACAATAGTCCCGACCTTTCGAACCAGTCGGAGGAGACTCGTCTGAAACCGATTGGTATCCTCTTCGGGGATTTTGAGCGTAATCGAGATGTTTCAACAACCACGCTGGCGACCACCGTTTCTAGCGGGCGCGAAGAACGTCCGATGGCACTTCAATTATCATGAACGGCCCTGTCGGAAATTCGCGGCGATTAGCCTCGATAACGAACCGCATCGTCTCACCTTTTAGCTGGGCGCGTGCTGCCGTCGCCTCTGACCCAATCGAAAGGGTCTGACCGGGCCAGAGCACCTTGTTCATCAATTTGGATTGCGCGATCCCGAGAGGGTAAGCGTGACAGTAATTCTGTGCGGTATCAAAAAGAGTTTTCCAAGTGTTCGTTCGCGTGTCTAACTGTTCCAGCCTGTAGGCGACCCGGACTTCATGAGCCCCGGCGTCAGAAACGAATTCACATCGCTCAATCCTGTGTGGGAACAGGCCGAAGTTGGTCAGATGAGCGTCAAAGAGTTGCGATATTCCCGGTATTCCAGTGTCAGCGTCCGAGACGGTCACGTCCGCGTGTAACCCCGCTGGAACGAAGTGTCCGTATTGCGCGTGATGGTGAATCTGTAGGACCGCGACCGATAATACGACAACCGACAACAAGAGAACCAAAGTCAAAACCGCGGGCCGCAGTCCGAGAAGCCGCTGCATAGTGTTGATAGTAGACCGGACGCACGACCAAACCAAGCCAGCCGTCTATTTGGTTGACGCAAGCAGGCGATAGCACAAGTTTGTGCCGTCTGTTCGCCCTCTTCGGCGGTCGATGAGCGTAATTAGGAACGTTTACACTCAAGACCCCTCCGCGCCATTGTCCCGATTTTGTGATTCAAATCACAAAATCGGGTGACACCCGGCATACCCCAATTCCTCCTCCGGCGCGATCCTGAAAGTGGCGCAGGAGGTGTCGTATGACACTCGTGGAAGCCCCAAACAAAGCAATCACAGACCGATCAGCACAGCCTTCCTCTGCACTCTCGGTCAAAAACGTCCTGTTCGCCACCGATTTCTCGGCCACGTCAGAAGCGGCGCTGCCCTATGCGACGGCCATCTGCCGGCGCTTCCGCAGCACTCTGCACCTGGCGCACGTGCTGTCGGAAGCGAGCCTGCTGATGATGACCGGCGGCGTGGATTACGTCAGCATGGGGACGATCTACGAAGACGCCCATAACGAGGCGAAGGACAAACTCGACCAGATTGCGGCGCACTTCGAAACCATCCCGCACCACGTTTACGTACGCCATGGAGTGGTCTGGAAGAATCTCGCCGAGATCATCGAACAAAATGAGATTGATCTGATAGTTGTGGGAACGCACGGACGCACTGGACTGGGCAAGCTGCTGCTCGGTTCCGTGGCGGAAGATATCCTGCGCCATGCTTCCTGCCCAGTGCTCACCGTAGGCCCGAGGGTGTCCGGGCGGGCGAAGCTGCCGGAGTTCAAGAATCAGGGCAGCGATCTGGCTCCCGTCGAATTGGAGTTGCGACAGATCTTGTTCGCCACGAACTTCGCCAAGGATGCCCCTCGCATGGCACAAGAGGCCGCGTGGCTAGCCGACGAATTTCACGCCCGGCTCACGCTCATGCATGTCATGGAGGACTACACGCGTTTGGGAAGCAAACCGGAGTCCATCGAAGAAAGCCTGCAGAAACTGCGTGAACTGATTCCCACAAAAGCCGAGTTGCAATACATCCCCGAGACCCTCTTGGAATTCGGGCATGCGTCCGAGCGCATCCTGAAGGCGGCGGAAGAGCGTGAAGCCGACATGATTGTTCTGGGAGCGCGCGCGTACTCCGAGATCGGCTCAACCCATCTGCCCTGGTCGGCGGCGCATCATGTCATCGCGCAGGCGCATTGCCCGGTGCTGACGATTCGGGAATAGAGAGAGCAAGCTTTATGTGGGGACAGCCGCCTTCGGCTGTCCGCCGGGCGAAGCCCGGCCGCGTCGCTTCAGCAGCAGCATCACCGACGGCAAAAACCAAGCGGAGCTTCGCTCCGCAGACAGCCGAGGGCGGCTGTCCCCACAAGAATCACGAAACTTGCCGTCCGGTTCTGCCGTCGACAGCGCGGTGACCAAAGTGGAACTCACCTGCAAAATTCGTGACCGACATCACCGTGACATTTCTCCGAGTAAGCATATAATCCCTAGTTATTCGCAAACCGATTCATGACTTTCATACTCTCATTCATAAATTCATCTGTGAGCATGACGAAATATGCCCTCATACGTAGCAAAACCTACTCCACCCAATCAGGACAAACGCTGGAAGCTGGTCGATGCCACTATGCGCCGGCAGGGCCAGCAGGCGCGCGGGCTGATTGAAACGCTGCACACGGTTCAAGAGGCGTTCGGATATCTGGACGAACAGGCGCTGCGCTACGTCGCCATGTCGCTGCGCGTGCCGCTGAGCCGGGCCTACGGCGTCGCTACTTTCTACCATTTCTTCACGCTGAAACCCGCGGGCGAGCACACTTGTGTCATCTGCATGGGCACGGCGTGCTACATCAAGGGAGCGCCGCAGTTGCTGGATGCCGTGCAGCGCGACCTTGGTATCGTTCCCGGGGAAACTACTGCCGATAAGAAAGTCTCGCTGCTTACGGCCCGCTGCCTGGGCTCATGCGGCCTGGCTCCGGCTGTGGTTTATGACCAGGAGGTGGCCGGAAAAGTAGGATCGCCGGCCATCCGTGAACGCCTGAAGAAATGGACGACGCAACATGACGCCTGAAGAACTCGATCAGATTGCAGAAACCGAACGCGAGCAGCAGAGTCACATCACTCAACGGATCAATGTGTGCGTGGCCGCCGGATGTCTCTCGTGTCAGAGCCGATCGGTGAAGGACGCCTTGGATAAGGAAGTTGCCCAACGCGGCACCAAAGACCATTGCCAGGTGAAGGGCGTGGGCTGCATGGGGCTGTGCTCGGAGGGCCCGCTGGTCTCAACTAGCGGCGGTGTGCTGTACAAGAAAGTCGAAGCATCCGACGGTGCTGCCATTATCGACAGCCTGGAAGGTGCCCCGGTGTCACGGTTGGTCTGCCCCACCGACGTTCCGTTTTTCAAGCGACAGCAGAAGATTGTGCTGGAAAATTCCGGCGTCATCGACCCCGATCGCATTGAAGACTACATCGCCGCCAATGGCTATACCGCGCTGATCAAGGCGCTGACCGAGATGACCTCGCGCGAAGTCGTCGACGAGGTCACCAAGAGCGGTCTGCGCGGACGTGGCGGCGCGGGATATCCAACCGGACTGAAGTGGAGCACGGTATCGAAATCGGTCGGGACGCAGAAGTATGTCATCTGCAACGCCGATGAGGGCGATCCCGGCGCTTTCATGGATCGCAGCGTGCTCGAAAGCGATCCCCATCGCGTGCTCGAAGGCATGCTGATCGCCGGATATGCGTGGGCGCGACGGAAGCTTACATCTACGTGCGCGCCGAATATCCCCTGGCGATCAAACGGCTGCGGAACGCGATTCGCCAGGCCGAGCGCGTCGGATTGCTCGGATCGGAGATCTGCGGCACGCGCTTCAGCTTCAAGATTGATGTTCGCCTCGGCGCTGGCGCTTTCGTCTGCGGAGAAGAAACCGCTTTAATCGCCTCGGTGGAAGGGAAGCGCGGCACGCCGCGGCCGAGGCCGCCGTATCCCGCGATGGAAGGGCTGTTCGGCCAGCCTACTTTGATCAACAACGTCGAAACCTTCGCCAACATCGCGCCGATCATCCGCAACGGCGGCGAGTGGTACGCGAACATTGGCACGGAGAAGAGCAAGGGGACGAAGGTCTTCGCGCTGGCGGGCCGCGTCGAAAACACAGGCCTGGTTGAAGTCCCTATGGGGATTTCGCTGCGCGAGATGGTCTACGAAATCGGCGGAGGCATCCCCGACGGCCGCAAGTTCAAGGCGGTGCAGACCGGCGGACCCTCGGGAGGTTGCCTGCCCACTGAATGTCTCGACATGCCCGTCGACTACGAGTCGCTCGCGAAAGCCGGTTCGATCATGGGCTCGGGCGGCATGATCGTCATGGACGAAAGTTCGTGCATGGTCGACGTGGCCAAGTACTTCATGGATTTCTGCATGACCGAGTCGTGCGGTAAGTGCATCCCGTGCCGGGTTGGTACCTACCAGATGCATCGCATCCTGACCGCGATTGGCAACATGACCGCGACTGAGCAGGATCTGAAGATGCTCGAAGAACTTTGCGACCTGCTCAAACACACCAGCTTGTGCGGCCTCGGGCAGTCGGCGCCGAATCCGGTGGTCAGCACGCTCAAGTCATTTGCCGAGGAGTATCGGGCGCATATTCAGGATCGGAAATGCCCCGCCGGAGTTTGCGGGCAGCCAGTGGGAGAAACCGTATGAGACAGGTCCCCACCGTCAAAACGCTGAAGATCAACGGCCGCGATTTGAGCGGGCGTCAGGAAGAAACCATTCTCGACGTCGCCCGCCAGAACGGCATCTTCATTCCCCGGCTCTGCGAGATGGACGGCCTTACCGACGTCGGTGCCTGCCGCCTGTGCCTGGTCGAGATCAAAGGGCAGAACAAACTGCTTCCCGCCTGCGTCACCATGGTCGAAGAGGGCATGGAGGTTACTACCGACTCCGAGCGTCTGCAGAGCTATCGGAGGATGATTCTCGAGTTGCTGTTCACCGAGCGCAATCACGTCTGCTCGGTGTGCGTCTCGAACGGCCATTGCGAGATGCAAAATCTGGCGCAGCGGCTGGGCATCACTCACGTGCACTTTCCGTATCGTTATCCCAAAGAGGACGTCGACGCCTCGCACGAGCGCTTCGTCATTGATCACAACCGCTGCATCCTGTGCACGCGGTGCGTACGCGTTTGCGACGAAATCGAGGGCGCGCATACCTGGGACGTGATGGGCCGCGGCATCGAAGCAAAAGTCATCACCGACTTGAATGAACCGTGGGGATCGTCGGAAACCTGCACCACCTGCGGCAAATGCGTGCATGTCTGCCCGACCGGAGCGCTGTTCGAAAAAGGACGCTCCGTCGCCGAAATGATGAAACGCCGGCAGTTCCTGCCCTATCTGACGTTGATGCGAAAGGAAAATGAATGAGGAATTGTGTAGCCCCGGACGCCCCGTCTGGGGTTGCGCGCAGAGCGCGCAATGAAGAAGTCTCTTGCGACCGCGAGTGCCGGGAGCGCTCATGCGGTCGCACGCGTCCGCCCGTACACAAGATGTGGAGAACAGATGAGTAAAGCGCGAATCGCTACTGTATGGCTCGACGGCTGCTCGGGCTGCCACATGTCGTTTCTCGACATGGACGAGCGCCTGCTAGACATTGCCGCCGCGGCCGATCTGGTGTACAGCCCGCTGGTGGATGCCAAGGAATTCCCTGAGAACGTCGACCTGACGCTGGTCGAAGGCGCGGTCAGCAGCGAAGAAGATCTGCACAAGATCAAGATCGTGCGCGAGCGCACCAAGATTCTGGTCTCGCTGGGCGACTGCGCCGTTACCGCCAATGTGCCGGGAATGCGAAATTCGTTTGGCGTGAAGGCCGTCTACGACCGTGCCTATCGCGAGAACGTGACATTCGATCCCGGAATTCCGAACCAGGTCGTGCCGGCGCTGCTGCCCACGTCGCGCCCGGTGCATGAATTCGTGAATGTTGATGTGTTCGTTCCCGGTTGCCCGCCCTCGGCCGACACGATTCATTACGTGGTGACGGAGTTGCTGGCGGGCCGCAATCCGGATGTGGGGTTGAAGACGCGGTTTGGATCGTAGGCGAGCAATGAGCAGTGAGCTCTGCGCCCCTGGTTCCCGACTGATGGTCAATCGATTGTGGCTTCTTACGAGGAACTGGTTGCTCATTGCTCACCGCTCATTGCCCATAGCTCGCAAGGAGATCTCGTGAAGCAGGAAAGTACTATCGTCATCGATCCGGTGACGCGCATTGAAGGCCACTCGAAGATCACGTTGCATCTGAACGAAGACGGGCGCGTCGAGGACGCGCGCTTCCATGTCACGCAATTCCGTGGCTTCGAGAAGTTGTGCGAAGGCCGCCCGTTCTATGAGATGCCATCGCTGATGGCGCGCATTTGCGGCATCTGCCCGGTCAGCCATCTGATCGCATCCGCCAAGGCTTGTGACTCGCTGCTCGCAGTTCGAATCCCTCCCACTGCCGATAAGCTCCGCCGCATCTTCGGGCTTGCGCAGGTCACGCAGTCGCACGCCCTGAGCCTCTTCCATCTTTCTTCACCGGACCTGTTGCTCGGCATGGACGCCGATCCCGCGAAGAGCAACATCTTCGGCGTGGCCGAGGCAAACAAGGAACTCGCCCTCGACGGCATCCGCCTGCGCCAATTCGGACAGAAGATCATCGAGCGCCTGGGCGGGAAGCGCATTCACCCGGCCTGGGTCGTTCCGGGCGGAGTCAGCGAGCCGCTGAGTGAAGCCAATCGCGATGCCATCCTGCAGTCGCTGCCCGAGGCCCTCGCCATCGCCGAGCGCACGCTGGAATGGTTCAAGGGGACGATGGAGCAATTCCGCGAAGAGATCTCGACCTTCGGCAACTTTCCCACGATGTTCATGGGCATCGTGAAGAAGGACAACGGACTCACGTTCTACGGAGGAAAGCTGCGCATCGTCGACGCCTCGGGCCACGTCGTCGCCGACGATCTCGACCCTACGCAGTACGACGACTACATCGGCGAGAAAGTTGAGCCGTGGAGCTACCTCAAATCGGCGTACTACAAGCCCAAGGGATTTCCCGACGGCGTCTATCGCGTCGGTCCTCTGGCACGGTTGAATGTCGCCGATCGCTGCGGTACGCCTCGGGCAGACCAGGAACTGGCCGAGTTTCACGAACTGCAGCGCACGGCCGTGTTGAGCTCGTTCCATTACCATCACGCGCGGCTGATCGAGATTCTGTATTGCATTGAACGGCTCGAGCAGTTATTGAACGATTCCGAGATCCTATCGAAGCACGTGCGTGCCGTTGCGCGGCCGAATGCCCTGGAAGGAGTCGGAGCGTGCGAAGCGCCGCGGGGCACGCTTTTCCATCATTACAAAATCGACGAGCAGGGATTGATCCGCTGGGTAAACCTGATCATCGCCACCGGACACAATAATCTGGCGATGAACCGCAGCGTGCTGCAGGTGGCCAAACATTTCGTGCATGGTCGACGCCTGACCCCGGGCATGCTGAACCGCGTGGAAGCGGTGATTCGCTGCTATGATCCCTGCCTGAGTTGCTCCACCCATGCGTGGGGGCAGATGCCGCTTCGCATACAGTTGGTTAGCCCCGAGGGCGAAGTCGTGGACGAAGTCGCGCGCGCGTAGTGCGCGGAAAATTCGTCCACGGAGGAACGGTCGACAGTAGCCCGCCAGTCCGATTGGCGAGTGATCCAGCAACATCGAGGCGTGCCGGGCGCACGGTTGAAAAGGCAAACGTGGTGCTGGTTCAGGCGTCTCCTCCGGGACGCCGATTTTTTGTGCGGCGTCACCCAGCGTTGAAACGCTGGGCTACTATCAGATGTCCCTCCGGGACAAAACCGCGAACCATTTCATATATCCAGATGGCTGCTCAAGTCCTTATCGTCGCGTACGGAAATCCGATGCGTTGCGACGACGGCGTCGCGTGGCGCGTCGCTGATGCCCTCGCGCCGAAATCTTCTGACTCTGACGTTGAGATCCTCCGCCTGCATCAGCTGACGCCGGAATTGGCCGACACTGTACGCAACTTCGGAACCGTCATATTCGTCGATGCGGCGTCGTGCGACGACGCCAGGCACAAGCCGGGCATGATTCGGGTCGAAGAGATTCGCAGCGGCACGAGTGAGCCTGCGCGTTTTTCACACGTCCTTTCTCCGACGAAGATTCTCGATCTGGCCTGGCAACTCTACAATGCAAGCCCAAGGGCGTTGGTCGTTACCGTGGTGGGAGAAAATTTCGGCCACGGCGATTCTCTTTCTCCTCCGGTTGCCACTGCGCTGCCGGAATTGGTTGCCAGAATTGAGCGTCTGATTAAAGCGTCAAACCCCTAAACCACGAAGGACACGAAGTACCACGAAGGCCTAGCCGTCGGTTTTCCTTCGTGAGCATTCGTGTCCTCTGTGGTTGAAGCTCTAGCGGGAAGTTAGAATCAAGCTTGCCGATGCCAGTGGCGTCCAAACCCGCGGCGCAACGCCTTCGTATTACCCTGCGCGGAGCCGTGCAAGGAGTCGGTTTCCGCCCGTTTGTCTACCGCCTCGCGACTGAGATGTCCCTCACCGGTTGGGTGCTCAACTCCTCGGCCGGACTGGTCGTGGAAGTCGAGGGTGCTCCCGACGAACTGCGCAGGTTCGAGCAGAGGCTGGAGGCAGAGCGACCGAAAGCGTCCGTGGTCACCGTGCGCGAGTCGGAATGGATCCCAGTACAGGGCTCGACGACGTTCGAGATTCACCACAGCGATACGGACTCTGCGAAATCGGTCAACGTTCTCCCTGATCTGGCTACTTGCGCCGATTGCCGCGCCGAACTCTTTGATCCAGCCAACCGCCGATTTCAATATCCCTTCACTAACTGCACCAACTGCGGGCCGCGCTACACGATCGTCGTTGATATCCCCTATGACCGTCCAAACACGACCATGCGCGAGTTCGAGCTGTGCCCGGCATGCTGCGAGGAGTACGAGAATCCTGCGAACCGCCGATTTCATGCACAGCCGAATGCCTGTCCGGTGTGTGGGCCCAAACTCGATGGGACGATTGCTGACACTGCAGCCGCTCTTCGAAGAGGAGAGATCGTAGCGCTGAAAGGCATCGGAGGATTCCAGTTGCTGGTCGACGCGCGCCAGGCCGCGGCCGTTGCCCGGTTGCGTCAGCGGAAGCATCGCGAAGAGAAACCGTTCGCGCTGATGATGCCGTCACTCGAGACGGCGCGCGAGTACTGCGAGATCGCGCCCGCCGAACAGGAACTGCTCGAATCGCAGGCGGCGCCGATTGTACTGCTGCGTCCCAAGTCAGGCAGCGACATCGCGTGGAATGTCGCGCACTGCTCTCCGTATCTCGGAGTCATGCTGCCGTACTCTCCACTGCATCATCTGCTGATGCGGGAGTGCTCGTTCCCGCTGATCGCCACCAGCGGTAACCGTAGTGACGAGCCGATCGCGATCGCTAACGACGAAGCCGCCACTCGCCTGAAAGACATTGCCAATCACTTCCTGACGCATAATCGGCCGATCGTGCGAGCGTGCGACGATTCGGTGGTGCGGCTCACGCGCGGGCGGGCCGGAATCCTGCGCCGCTCACGAGGATATGCGCCGTTGGGAATCCGCGTCGCCCGAAATGTGCCGCCGGTGCTTGCGGTCGGCGGGCATCTGAAGAACACAGTCGCTATCGGCATCGGTCAGGATATATTTCTCAGCCAGCATATCGGCGATCTGGAAACCGTCGAGGCGCGGCAGGCATTTGAACGCGCGATCGACGATCTGTGTCGCCTCTATAGTTTCAAGCCCGAAGCCGTCGTCTGCGATCTGCATCCAGACTACGCGTCGACTCACTGGGCTGAGAAATCAGGATTGCCGATCATTCGCGTGCAGCATCATCAGGCGCACGTGGCTGCGTGCGCGGCCGAGAACAATGTGGAAGGGCCATACCTCGGCGTGTCGTGGGACGGCACTGGATACGGGCTCGACGGCACCATCTGGGGCGGGGAATTTTTCACAGTGGAAAATAATCAATATGAGCGCGTCGCCCACCTGCGCCCCTTCGGCCTTCCCGGCGGAGACGCCGCAGTGCGCGAAGGCTGGCGCTCTGCCGCGAGCGTGCTGTTCGAGGTTCTCGGCCCTGACGCTGTCGACTCGCCCGTGCGCCCCATGCTCGAGCGCAAGATCAATGTCGTTCGCACGACCAGCGTTGGACGCCTGTTTGACGCGGTCGCCTCTCTCACAGGCCTTGCCCAGCAGAACCGCTTCGAAGGCCAGGCGGCTATGCTGCTCGAAAATGAAATCGGCTCACTGCATACGGAAGAGGCGTATCCTCTAGTCAGTGGGGACTGGGCTCCCTTGATTGCGCAAGTTTTACGAGATAAGCAAGAGGGATTGCCCATTCCCAGAATCGCGTCCCGCTTCCACAACGCGCTGGTGAATTGGATTGTGGAAGTCGCCGTGACGTCAGGGGTCAAACAGATCGTGTTGAGCGGTGGAGTGTTTCAGAATCGTTATCTGACGGAACGTGCCGCGGCATTGTTGGAGTCGCGGGGCTTCGTAGTGCACACCCACCGCCAGGTCCCGCCCAATGATGGCGGGCTTGCGCTGGGTCAGGTGGTAATGGCGTAGCGCCGCCGTCTCGGCGGCCGTGGTGGAGTCGTCTCGCCTCCAACTGCCGCGAGCTTTACGAATGCGGGGGCAAGATGCCCCCGCCACAGCCGGTGGGACGCCGGCGCTACTGAGAACCGGGAAGGTACAACTTCGGTCGTGGCATAACGTGAATCGTGCCACAACCGTGGAAGAGGGGCCCTTCAGGGCCGCGTAGAGGGTCGAGTTGATTTACGGCTTTAGCCGCTGAGGTTCGTATATGTGTCTTGCCGTTCCGGGTCGCATCGTTGAAATCACTGACAGCGGCGACATCGCGTTTCGTGTCGGCAAAGTAGATTTCGGCGGCATTCGCAAAGAGATCAACCTTGCCTACACGCCCGAAGCCGAAGTCGGCAAATATGTTCTCGTCCATGTTGGCTTTGCCATCAGCGTGATCGATGAAGAGGAAGCTCAACGCGTGTTCAAGATCCTGGAAGAAATGGGCGCAGTGAAAGAGGAACTCGGTGAAATTCCTCAGTGAATATCGCGACCAGAAGGCCGCCGGACAGCTAGCCGGCGCGATTGGCAAGAAGGTCACGCGCCCATGGACGATCATGGAAATCTGCGGCGGCCAGACGCACACCATCGTCAAAAGTGGACTCGAAGACCTGCTGCCGAAAGAAATCACGTTGGTGCACGGTCCCGGATGCCCGGTGTGCGTCACGCCCATCGAATTGATCGATAAGGCTGTTGCTATCGCCAAGCGCCCGGATGCGATCTTCTGCTCGTTTGGCGATATGCTACGCGTGCCCGGTTCGTCGAAGAGCCTGTTGGACGCGAAGGCTGAAGGCGCCGACGTGCGCATCGTCTACTCGCCGCTCGATGCGCTGAAGCTGGCAAAACAGAATCCGGAAAAACAAGTTGTATTCTTTGCCGTTGGTTTCGAAACCACCGCTCCCGCCAATGCCATGGCCGCGTGGCAAGCGGATCATGACAGCGCTGAAAACTTCTCTCTTCTTGTGTCGCATGTGCTCGTGCCTCCCGCCATGGAGGCGCTACTCTCGTCTGACAAGTGCGTGGTGAAGGGATTCCTCGCCGCCGGCCACGTCTGCACTGTGATGGGCTTCGAGGAATATCTTCCGATCGCGGAGAAATACAAAGTCCCCATCGTCGTGACCGGATTCGAGCCGCTCGACATTCTCGAGGGCATTCTCATGACGGTCAGCCAACTCGAAGAAGGCCGGCACGAGGTGGAGAATCAATACGCACGCGCGGTGCGGCGGGAAGGGAACCGTCCCGCGCAGAAGACGATCGCGGAAGTATTCGAGATCGTTCCGCGGCAGTGGCGCGGCCTCGGCGAAATTCCTGCGAGTGGTTTCCAATTACGTGGACGCTTTCAAAAATACGATGCTAACCGCCGCTTCCCGTTTTCGGGCGAGCCGGCTCGCGAATCGCCGGAGTGCATCAGCGGACTGATTCTGCAGGGCATCAAGAAGCCTCACGAATGCCCCGCCTTCGCCGTGAAATGCACGCCGGAAAATCCTCTGGGCGCGCCCATGGTATCGTCCGAAGGCGCGTGCGCGGCCTACTATCACTATGGCAGACGCCAAAATCACCTCATTCAACCTGAGCTGTCCGGTCCCGCGGGTCGCTGACGACCGCATCGTGCTGGCGCACGGTGGTGGAGGCCGCCTGATGCACCAGCTCATCGAAAGAATCTTCATGCCCGCGTTCGCGAACGATGCGCTTGAGCAGCGTCATGACGGCGCGGTTGTGTCCGTGAACGGGTCACGTCTTGCTTTCACCACCGATTCTTTCGTCGTGCGCCCGCTGATTTTTCCCGGCGGGAACATCGGCGACCTGGCGGTGAATGGAACCGTGAACGATCTGGCGATGTGCGGTGCGCGCCCGCTCTATCTCAGCGCCGGATTCATTCTCGAAGAAGGCCTGGAGATGGAAACGCTGCGGACGGTCGTCACCTCGATGCAGCAAGCCGCCGCGAAGGCCAACGTGAAGCTGGTGACCGGCGATACGAAAGTCGTCGACAAAGGCAAGGGCGACGGAATTTTCGTGAACACGTCGGGCATTGGAGTGATTGAGGCGAACGTGAAGGGGACAATCGGTCCAGCTTCCGTTCAGCCCGGAGATGTCGTGATCGTCAGTGGCGACCTCGGCCGCCACGGCATCGCGATTCTTTCTGTTCGCGAAGGGCTGGAATTCGAGTCGCCGATTCTCAGCGATTGCGCGAACGTCTGGCCTGCCGTCGACGCCCTGCTGAACGCCGGAATCGAAATCCACTGCCTGCGCGACCTGACCCGCGGCGGCCTGGCGACAACGCTGAATGAGATCGCATCCGACGGCAACATCTGCATCAAGCTGGAAGAAACGTTGATCCCAGTGGAAGAGACAGTGCAGAGCGCCTGCGAAATTCTGGGCCTCGATCCGTTGTATGTGGCGAACGAAGGACGATTTGCCGTGTTCATTCCCGCCGCGCAAGTTGACCGGACTCTCGACGTTCTAAGAAAGATTGAGGTGTCGCAAGGTGCGGTGCGCGTCGGCAGAGTGGAAGAGATTCCCGGCCGCACGGTAGTCCTGCAAAGCCGCATCGGCGGCAACCGCGTTGTGGACATGCTGAGCGGAGAGCAACTGCCGAGGATTTGCTGAGACTGTTCGCCACCAAGCCATTCGCGTGTAGACCAAAACCAGCCGATTCGCACGTTCAATCGTGCCTACGGCAGGAGATTCCTATCGCTTGTAGCTTCCCGCCAGTGAACTGGCGGGCTACCTTCACGCGTGCCTCCGGCACGCCTTGCTATCGTTGGCTCGGGATAGCAGGCTCAGAAACTTCTTACCCCTCCCACGGATTGACCAGCTTCACTCCGCATCCTTCGAAAACGTAGGGGTTGCGCGTGGCCAGCGTCGCGCCGTGGACGCGCGCTATCGCCGCGATCTGCGCATCGACTCCGGACATCGATTTCCCTTGACGGCGGCGGGATGACGCAATCTGCGAAAAAGCCAGCGCGGCTCTGTCTTCGAAGGTCAGAATGCGATCGGCGAACACGTCTCCGAACATTTTTTCCGCGGCTGTCCGAACCACGTCACGACGTCTGCTTGAGGAGATGAGCTCAATCCCGTAGAGAATTTCTGCCACCGTGACGGCGGTGACGTGCAGGTCTTCAGCAGCCTGGCTGCTGAACCAGTGCAGAACCATCCGCTCCGGCGCCGGTCGCATCAGTTCGGAAACGACATTGGTATCGAGAATGATCATTGCCTGAATTTTGCGCCGAGGGAACGGGGTGTCATTTCAGATTGCAGATTTTAGAGTTCAGATTGAATAACCCAGCGCGGCGTAGCGGTTTCAATCTGCAATCTACAATCTGAAATCTGCAATCTCTCACTCTCGCTCCGCGAGCCAATCCGGATCGCGTACGGGATCCCTCGGAAGACGTTCCAGTTCCACTCCTCCCAGCGGACCGAAGATCTCTCGAATGCGCTCGGCAAGGTTGGCTTTTTTCTTCGAGGGAAGGGCAAGCGCGCTCTTCAGGATTTCGCGCGCTTCCTGCTCCATGGAGCGTCCGTTCGTGGCCGCCCGGATCTTGAGCTTGCGTTTCGTCTCCGCTTCCAGATTCCTGATGATGATGCTCGCCATGCAATCAATGATAGCAGTGCAATCAATGATTTCAAAATTTGGCGCGATCGGCCTGGACGTCAGAGGGATGGCGCGTGAGGCATCAACGAAGTCATCCACTGTGATGCCCGTATCTTGCTGATTTTAATATGTCTAGGACGCAGTGACCCAAATCACGCCCGGCCGTGAGAATTATCACTGCCCGTTTCCTATAGAAGCCGAGAATAGGGAGCGGCATTATGCTTCTTAAGTTGTACCTACGGAGGTAGGACCTATGTCTGTGATGACACCCCCGGGAATCAAAGTTCCAGGGGACTACATTGAATCCGTGATGATCAGTGTGAAAGCGAAGAACCCCGCCGAGCCGGAATTTCACCAGGCGGTGCAGGAAGTGTTTGATTCCCTAAGGTTGGTCCTTGCGAAGCATCCCGAGTATCAGTCGGCGCGCCTGCTCGAGCGCGTTGTGGAGCCCGAGCGCGTAATCATGTTCCGGGTGCCGTGGTTCGACGACCAAGGCAACATTCAAGTCAACCGCGGTTTCCGCATCGAGATGAACAGCGCCATCGGCCCTTACAAGGGCGGACTGCGTTTCCATCCCAGCGTGAATCTCGGCATCCTGAAGTTCCTGGCGTTTGAACAGGTCTTCAAGAATTCGCTCACCACGCTGCCCATGGGCGGCGGCAAGGGCGGATCGGATTTCGATCCCAAGGGCAAGAGTGACAACGAAGTGATGCGTTTCTGCCAGAGCTTCATGACCGAACTGCAGCGCCACATCGGGCCGGACACCGACGTCCCGGCCGGCGACATCGGCGTGGGCGGCCGTGAGATCGGTTTCCTCTTCGGACAATACAAGCGGCTGCGCAACGAATTTACCGGCGTCCTGACGGGCAAAGGCCTGGGATGGGGCGGATCGCTGATTCGTCCAGAAGCCACGGGCTACGGCTGCGTCTATTTTGCACAGGAGATGCTGAAGACACGGAAGGAGACGCTGGAAGGCAAGCTCTGCCTGGTTTCGGGCAGCGGCAACGTTTCGCAATACACCATCGAGAAGCTGCTCGATCTGGGAGCGAAGCCGGTCACGTGTTCCGATTCGAACGGCGTGATCTACGATCCCGATGGGATCGACCGCGAGAAGCTGGCTTATGTCATGGAGCTGAAGAACGTGAAGCGTGGACGCATTCGCGACTACGCCGACAAGTTCAAGAAAGCGATCTTCATGCCCACCGACATCAAGCTGGAGCACAACCCGCTGTGGAATGTGAAGGCAGATTGCGCGTTCCCGAGCGCGACGCAGAACGAAATCACCGCGAAAGATGCTGCGAATCTCATTAAGAACGGCATCAAGCTGGTGGCCGAGGGCGCGAACATGCCGTCCACGCTCGAAGCGACCAAGATGTTCCTGGATGCGAAGATCCTGTACGGACCGGCCAAGGCTGCCAACGCTGGCGGCGTGGCAACGTCAGGCCTCGAAATGGCCCAGAACAGCGCCCGGCTGAGCTGGACCCGCGAGGAAGTCGACGACCGTCTGCACAAGATCATGATTGCCATTCACAGGAATTGCTTCGAAACGGCCGAGAAATACGGCACGCCCGGCAACTTGGTGAACGGCGCCAACATCGGCGGCTTCCTGAAGGTAGCCAACGCGATGCTGGATCAGGGCCTGGTGTAAGGGATCAACAATACCCACGTAGGGACAGCCGCCTCGGCTGTCCCGTCAGGGCGAAGCCCGGCGGAACCGGAATTAAGTGAAAGGTAAGAAACGGGTGCCCCACTCTTGTCCCTGTGATGTTTGCAGGGACAGGGTGGGGATTTTGACTTTGGAACTGATCTCGACCAGCCGTTCCGGCATCGGCTGCCGCGAAAAGCTTGAACCATGAAGGACACAAAGGTTCACGAAGGAATAGTCCGACATGCAGAAATTTCCTTCGTGTTCCTTCGTGTCCTTTGTGGTTGAAGCTTTTGGTTCTCACCACCTAGGACAGCCGAGGCGGCTGTCCCCACATAACCCAGCCGCCTATGATGTTGCCTTCTCGCCGGCTGATCCGAAGCCGTAGCCCTCGGCCATCGCCTGGCGGAATTTTTCCCGCTCCTCTGGAGTCATCTTCTTGCAGCGGCCTTGCCAGTGGCGCCTGGGGCCTGGGCCGTGGCCGCCGAGTCCTCCGAAGAGAATGCGGCACAAGGCCAGCAATCCGAGCGCCTGCCAGAAGCCTAGAGTTCGCCATCCGAAAAGCGGCGGCAGCAGCCAGTTCCACAGATGCATTACCACTTCGCCGCCGATCCAGGCGAACAGCACCATCCCTACGATTGCCAGTGGCGCGATCCAAAACCATTTCTTCCTCATAATCATCCTCATTTCGTAAATTCGTCGTACACGCGCTGCAAGCGCTCGCGCAGATGCAGCACCGCATACCGTTTGCGCGAGAGCAGCGTGTTCACGCTGACGCCAGTCTCGGCGGATAGCTCTTTGAAACTGAGACCTTCCAGCTCATGGGCGATGAACACCTCGCGCTATTCCTTCGGCAATTCGCTGAGCGCCTGCTTCAGTTCTTCGAGCAGCACGTGGCGGGCATAAAGGGCCTCCGGTCCCGCATCGGGCGACGGAAGAAAGTCCTCAAACCGCAAGTCTTCGCCGCTCTCGTCCGCGATGGCGATGTCGCTGAAGTTCTCCGGCTCCTTCTTGCGGAACAGATCCGTGATGCGATTGCGCGCCACGCGAAACAGCCAGCCGGTGATGTGCTCGATGGGCATCAGCAGGCGGTTCGCTTCGACCAGACGGTAGAAGACTTCCTGCAGAACATCCTCGGCATCACCGGGATCGGCCACGCGCCGCCGGATGAAATTCAGCAGGCGCGACCGCTCACGCTTGACCACCTCGGAGATGCGCTGGTCCTGTTCGAGTGCCATGCGCTCGACTGCCGTATATTGCGGGCTCGCCGCTTCGTTCATCCAGTTATGGAGACGAATGAGGCGACCGGATATTGTAGAGTGGTGGAAAGTGCAATGGGTCAATGCGATACGGAAGCGCCGATCCTCTGCCCCTTGGGGTGGTTCCAGGCGAACTGCCGCTTCGCAAACTTGACGCGCACCAGCCAGTAAATCAGCAAAATCAGTGGCAGGATCGCCAACGGAAACAGCAAGTACTGCTGGCGCAGAACGGCAGGGAAGACCTGCTGCTGTCCAAGAAAGAAAGATCCGGTGGCGATGAACAGTCCGTAGCACATCCGCCAGAGATGGCGCGTGATTCGCGATGTGCCGGAAATGCCGCCGCGCAAAAGCATACGAAGATCACCGATGGCGGCCAGCAGAGGAATCGAGGCGGTGAAGAAATACATTCCCACGGGGACTCCAGGCTCCCCTCTCGCGAGACCGCGAGCCACGAGCATGGACCCGATCAGCATCTTGGTTCCAATGGCTACAGCGAAGGCCAACGTTCCCCAATCTAAGATGCTGGTCTCGCCGTCACGGCGTCGGGCCGTCAGCCATGCCGTAGCTATCATGTACAGAGTCAACAGCCCGCCAAAGATATTTCCCGACTGATGTTTCAGGAATGCCAGGTACGACGCTGCCGCTCCCATGATCAGCATCGCGACGACGAACACGTTTCCCGAAATCCGATGCCCGCGCGAGCCCTTGCGAAATGACATGGCGACCGCGCCCGCAAGCAGCCCCACGATTCCACCCGCGATGTGAAGAACCAGCAGCGGCAATCGCATGTCGTCCTCCTTCAGTCAGCCTGAGGGGCTTTCATGGTTCTGCGAGCGTCATTCTCCGACTCTGGCCTGCTCCTCCCAACGCACAACGTTCGCGCCCATCACGAGGAGCCACAGGCACAGCGATATCTGACCCACCGCGGGGAAGATCAGAATGTAGGGCTGCAGAGACCGTACTAGCGGTGGTGAGAGAAACAGCACGTAGCTCAAACCGGCAAGTGCCATCAGCGCGCCAAGGACGCGCGGCAGGAAGGCCGACCTGAGAATGAGAATGCCGACCAGGAGCAAATACAGTCCGAAAAATACCAGGCCGATGTTGTGGTAGGCGGCGGCGCGTAGTCTTAGGAACACGAGCGCCAGCGCCTGCAACTGTTCCGCTGTAAATGCACTCAAGTACGTCGATTTTCCCAACACGAGAAGCGGAGCGAGATGAAACAGGCTGCTAACGGCCTGAACCACGGATGCGGCGAGGCCGAAAAATGCGGCGACTAAGGAAAGACTCCTGTTCACCGGCTTGAACAACTCGTACAAAAGAGCCGTCAGAACGATATAACTGGCGAAAGCGATGATGTCGCCTGCGAAGCCCAACTGCCATAACGACTCGTGCGCCAGGATGTTGGTTGCAGTGACTGCCGCGTCGTCCGAAACAACCAGCCGGTTGCGAACGAAGATCTCGACAAACATTCTTGCCAGTATGGTGAGCAGATAAAAGATGCCGGCAATTCTGGCTTTGAAACGCGGCGACTCTTGTGCAATCCGCTTCGTTATTACGCTGGTGCTCATACTCTTCATCTCCTTAGAGACTGATGGCATCAATCGTTCAACGCGCCGCGATCGTCATTTCATGCGGCCCTGGCCTGCTCCTTCCATCGTTGTTCGTTCACGCCGAACACGAGGAGCCATAGGATTAGACATGCAGCACCGAGGAGGCCGAGGGCTGCAACATAGGGGAACAGACGGTATCCGAGTGGCAGATACAAAAAACTCAGCCAGCCCAAACCTCCGAATATCGAGAACACGCCCAGAATCCGAGGCAGGAAGGCGGACTTGATGATGAGGTAGCCCGTCAGGAGTGCATAGGATCCGAAAAACACCAAGGCGATTGCTGCGCCCCGGTGATTCACCTTGAGGAAGAGGAGCGCCAAAGCCTGCAACTGTTGCGCGCTGAATACGCTCAAGTAGTGCGCGCCTCCTAACACGAACAAGGGGGCGATAAAAAACACGCGGCTGAACGTCTTGATTATGCAGCCAGCGAGGCCTAAGAACGCGGCCAGCAAAGATACGCTCCTGCCCGCCGGCTTAAGCAAGCCATAAAAGAGCGCTGTGATGGCGATCTGGCACACCATTTCGATCATGTAGACTGCGAAACCCAACTGAAACAGGTTCTTGTGCGTCAGGATGTTGGTCGCCGTAGCCGCGGCGTCGCCGTCTACCACCAACGAGCCGCTCACGAAACCCTGGGCGAAGACTCCGGTCAGTATGGTGAGGAGATAAAAGGCACCGGTAATCCTGGCCTTGAGGCGTGGCGACGATTCCGCGATCCGATGTGTCATCACGGCGGTGCTCATATTCTTGCTCCTTAAGGAGTGGGTTCAAAGACGATGCGACCGAGCACTTTCGCCTTCTACGCTCCTTCACCAATGACGTTGCGAACTCTGTGGCCCTTAAATCGAAAACGAGATCTATCCAGCCCACTACAACGGCGAGCGTTGCCGACGCAGCCGGGCTGCCAAGAACAGGAAAACCGCAGCGAACACCAGTCCCAGCCACAATCCGGGGTCCGTCAGGAATGGGCCGGGCGTCATGTGCATCTCCGGGTCGAGCACATTCCCGTTCGCGCTGCCCATCGCTTCCCGGCCGCCGCTGAAGCGGTAGATCAGGAAATTCGAAAAGTAGGCGGTATGAAATGCGATCTTCTCGAAGATGACCACCGCGAACGGCGGCAGCACCGCCCAGAGAAACGGCGTGCGGCGCGACCAGGCCGAGATCAGGAAGAGCCAGCAATAGAGCGGTGCGTACCAGAGCATGTGCACCGTGACCAGGTGATACGCCAGTCCCCACATGGTGCGGTAGAGCTCGAGGCGGTTCCAGAACTCGGCCACGCTGAAGCCGCTCCCTGCGACCACCGCGCTGCTGAACAGCAACATGATCGTCTCGACCACAAAAGTAGCAGCGAAGGCGATCACGGGCAGCACCAGCAACGGAATACTTGCCTTCGCCAGCACGGTCGTGAGGTCGGAGACCGGCAGCGACTTCCAGAACAGGATGCTGCGGTCGCGGCGCTCGCCATACAGAGAGTCGAGCGCGTAAAAGATGCTGATAATGAACGCCGCTGCCATGATCAAGCCGGCGGCGAAGTCGAAGGGCTGCGTGAGCGAGTGGCGCTGCGCCATGGGCTCCATGGCCATCGCTCTCTGCAGAGTGCGGGGGAGCCTGACGAGCACGAAGACGAAGCCGAGGAGAATAACTCCGCTGATCGCGAGCGGCGCGAGATAGATCGAGCGGTACTCAAACAGCTCACGCCGCACCGACCAGTAGAAAGGCCGGGTGGGCTGGAGCGCGGCTGCCGGCGCAGGCCGCGGCGGCTCGAAAGCCCCGTTCACAGCGTTGGATGGAGTCGTCATCGGGTCACTCCTTCATAAGAGCCCTGGACATTTGCGGGATGCGACGCTCCGCCCTGATTGCTGATGACCGCTACAAACAGGTCGGCGATACCCGGCGTCCTCAATTCGCCGAGCGCGGCGAGTTGCTGGCGATCGGCCCGGTCAAAGAGCAGAATGCTGCGGCCGAGTACTTGCCGCTCGTAGATCGGCTTGAGCGCCCGCGCATCGGCAAGCCGGTCAGGCTTCACGGTCAATTCCACGTAGCGCAATTCGAAGTCTTCCATGTTGCAGGCAAACACAATGCGTCCGCGATCGATGAACATCAGATCGGTGATGACGTGCTGAATCTCTTCCACTTGGTGAGTGGTGACGATAATGGTGCGGCTGCGGTCGTAATAGTCGTTCAGCAGGGAATCGTAGAACTGCTTGCGATAGAGAATGTCGAGGCCCAGCGTTGGCTCGTCGAGCACCAGCAGGCGGGCGTCGATGGCCATGACCAGCGCGAGATGCAGTTGCGCCACCATGCCCTTCGATAACTCGCGAACCTTACTCGAACTCTTGATGGTGGTCCGGGCCAGAAATGCTTCTGCCTTGGTGCGATCGAATCGCGGGTGCACGCCGGCTACGTATTCGATAGCTTGCGAGACCCGAATCCAGCGCGGCAAGACAGCCACGTCAGCGATGAATGAAACATCGCGCATCAGCCGTTCACGCTCGACCCAGGGATCGCGGCCGAGCACACGAAGTTGTCCGTCATAGGGGATCAGGCCGAGGATCGCATTGAGGGCTGTGGTCTTGCCGGCTCCGTTCGGGCCGATCAGTCCGAGGATGCGCCCTTCTTCGACGCGCAAATCGAGACCGTCGAGTGCGACCGTTGTGCCGAACGCCTTACGCAAACCGCGTGCTTCGATGCAGGGCATGGGTCTCAGCGATCCTCCTGATCTTTATCTTTGGAATTTGACAGCGCATCCTTCGATGAAGCCCGGGAAGGCTTGCCATTCGTGCTCGAATCCAGCAGCTCTTCCGCCGAGAGGCCAAGGCGCTGGATCGTCTCGTGGACCCTGGGCCACTCTTCGGCGAGAAATTTCTGGCGCTCGCCTTTCATCAGCAAGTTGCGTGCGCCCGCGTTGATGAACATGCCGCGTCCTCGTTTGGTTTCGACCAGTCCCTCGTCTACGAGTTGCTGATATCCCTTGAGGACCGTGAGCGGGTTGACCCGATATTCCGCGGCGACGGTGCGCACCGAGGGCAAGGAATCGCCCTCTTTGAGCACACCGTCGAGAATCATCGCGACCACGCGATCGCGAAGCTGGCGGTAAATCGGCTGATTGTCGTTCCACTCACGGTCCATTGTGTTCCCCGTTTTGCTCCCAGCAATTGAGGAAAAATAGTCTAGGGAAGGGCACGACTTAAGTCGTGCCCTTCAGGACAATTTTTGTGCGCTTTAGCGCCTGAGGTTAGGACGTTGACCAAGCGCTTACCTCAGCGGCTAAAGCCGAATCAATTTCAATCCGCTGACGGCACGGATAAATCCGTGCCCTTCCCAAAACCCAACGGTCAAGATTTTTCAGCAGCCCGCTAGGTCTTCCAGCCTTACTTTGCACGGTGCAGGTCGAAGTGGGCATGCACAGGCTTGTCCCCGGGCATCATGTAGGTCCAGTCCTCGATGTGATGATCCGCGTCGACCAGCGTAAATATTCCGTGGTGCATATGTCCGTATTCGGTGCCGCCTGATATGTCGACGAGATCAAATTCCACGGTTTTGCCGTCTTCTGATTTCCTCGCCACCATGTGCGGACGATTTCCGGCGTCGCAATAGTGAACCAGATTCAGTTGATCGCCATTCAGGTACAGCATCGTGACAGGGTGATCATACTTTTTGGGATCGAGCGGAGTTCCGGCCTCTTGCAACTCATGCACAATCGCATGTCCGCGGGAAGTCACTCGCATCGAAACATGAAGGTTGGCATTGTCTCCCGTCATCCCCGGCATCGGCGGATTGACCGTGACCAGGCCTTCCCACTCCCCTCCAAGAGTTTTCAAACTGTCAAAGGACTTCTGTGCGTCAGATGGTGATTGTGCGAAAGCCGCGGTGGCAAGCGACAGCAGCGCCAGCGGCAGCAGAACACGAAGCGATTTCATAGTCATTCTCCTCATATGGAACTTCTTCTCTGCACTGAGGTCGACCTGTGTTCATGTGCTGTGGCCAGCAACACTGTTATACTTAACTACAACACTAAATAACTTGCAAGCACTTTCTTAAGGATGTTTGCTGGTTTAAGGATGTTCTGCTGGCTCGGTCGTCAAGACCTCGGCTGGCTACCAGGTGCACTGCGGCAGGTACAGAATCCTACAAGAGACTGCATTCAGGCGGGTTCAGAGGTTCGGAGGTTGTGTAAATTTATCGTCGCTAAAGTATTTATTATTAATAAGTTAAAGTCATAAGTTAAATCGATTTAACCTCTCGCTACTGCGCGACTCCGCACCGACATAGTTCTAGCTTGGCAGCCGCCCTTATCGCCTGCCCGGAGGATTCAGAAACCCTGCAATGGGCATTCCAGAACCTGACCAGGTCTCTGGTCCGATCATCGGGAATTATCACTAACCCAAGTGTTCCAGGTCCGAGGCGAAAAGGAAATTCACAGATCCCACGCGAGAGATCGATATTCGGCGGCCGCACCTGCACGAGTATCATTGACCATCAAATCCCATGTCCTTGCCTCGTATCGCCGAGCCCGTTCTCGACGCTGAAGAGCGCTTTGAAGGCTTCGAGAACCTGATGCCGTTCCGGGTGCAGAACATCCTCCTGGTCTCAAGTCTGTATGACTCCTTCATCCTGCGCGAAGATGGGCGGCTCAACGAACTGCTCATCGACGAATCGCTCGAGCTGAACCTGCGGCAGATTCCCGGGATCACACACGTTTCCAGTTGTGCCGAGGCGCTTGATCTGGCCAAGGCCAATCCGCAATTCAATCTGATCGTGACGAATCTGACGGTGGGCGACACCAACGCCGCCGCGCTTGCCCGCGCGGTGCGACGTGCAGGACTCGATGTGCCTGTCGTCGTGCTCGGCTATGACTACCGCGAGATCAAAAAGTTTGTCGCCCAGAATCCCGTAACGGATATTGATCGCGTATTTCTTTGGCAGGGAACGGCGCGCATCCTGATCGCGATCGTGAAATACGTTGAAGACAAGTACAACGTGTTGCACGATTCGCGCGCCATGGGCGTGCCCGTACTACTGGTCGTTGAAGACAACATCCGCTACTACTCGTCATTCTTGCCAGTCATCTATACGGAGCTGATCAAGCAGTCGCGGCGCGTGATTCAGGAAGGCATCAACGTAGCGCACAAGCTGGTGCGCATGCAGGCCAGGCCGAAGATTCTGCTCGCTTCGAATTTCGAGGACGCCGCTGAACTGGTGCAGAAATACCGCGACTACATCTTCGGCATTGTGTCCGACGTGGAGTTCCCCTGGGATGGCAAGCTGAGCCCGGAAGCTGGATTTGAGCTGGCACGCATGGTGAAGAGTCTTACTCCAGACGTGCCTGTTGTGCTGCAGACCAGCCGCCCGGAATTTCGTCCCCGGGCGCACGCGGAGGGCTATTCCTTCCTGCGCAAGCGTTCGCCAACCCTGCTGAAAGATTTGCGACGCATTCTTACTGATTCGTTCGGATTCGGCGATTTCGTCTTCCGCATGCCCGATCAGCACGAAGTGGGCCGCGCTACGGATCTGAACGAACTCGAGGAACAGCTCCAAACGATTCCTGCCGACAGCCTGATGTACCACGCGCAGCGCAATCACTTCTCGCACTGGCTGATGGCGCGAACGGAATTCGCGCTGGCGGCGAAGCTGCGTCCGCGCAAGGTCTCAGACTTCAACGGTCCCGAGCACCTGCGCCGCGACCTGATCGAATCCATCAATGATTACCGGCGCGAGCAGAACGAAGTTCTGATCGGAGATTTCAGGGCCGATACTTACAAGCCGGCGCAGTCGAGTTTTCTGCGGATCGGAGCAGGTTCGCTCGGAGGCAAAGCCCGTGGCCTGGCGTTCGTGCGTCATCTTCTGCGCACGCGGCGCATTGTGAAGCGCTTTGCCGGTGTGAAGATTTCGGTGCCTCCCGCGGTCGTGATTGCGACCGACATGTTCGATCAGTTTCTTGCCGAGAATAACCTCAGCGATTTCGCCCTGCACTGCGATGACGACAGCGAAATTCAGCAGCGTTTTCTGGATTCGCCGCTGCCGGTGGCGCTGCAGGAGAACCTGCGTGCATTCCTCGAAGAAGTTCGCTATCCGCTGGCGGTGCGCTCTTCGAGCCTGCTGGAAGATTCGCAGTACCAGCCCTTCACCGGCGTATACGAGACATTCATGTTGGGGAACCAGCAGGCTGATATCGAGACGCGATTCAACGAACTGTGCGAGGCGATCAAACTGGTCTACGCGTCGACGTTCAGCCAGCATGCGAAAGCCTACGTACGGGCCACGCCTTACCGTCTGGAAGAAGAGAAGATGGCAGTCATCCTTCAGCAGGTGGTTGGGACTCAATATGGGCCGAGATTTTATCCGAATTTTTCAGGCGTGGTGCGGTCGCATAATTTCTATCCTATCGAGCCGATGACGTTTTCGGACGGCATCGCTGCTGTCGCGCTGGGATTGGGCCGCACCGTCGTGGATGGCGGGAAGTGTATGAGTTTCTGTCCGCGTTATCCGAGGAACCTGCTGCAGTTTTCTTCTGTGGAAGACATTCTGGCCAACACCCAGACGGAATTCTGCGCGCTGGAACTCGACGGCGTTCCCCATGGCGGAGGGCCGGGCCACCTGCGCGAAGTGCGCTTCGGCCTCGATGTCGCCGAGGCTGATGGCACGTTGCACGCGGTCGCTTCCACCTACTCCGCCGATAACAATGCGGTGTACGACGGCCTCAGCCGTCCGGGGGCGCGCGTGGTGACGTTCGCGCCCATGCTCAAGCATGGTCTCTTCCCGCTGGCGAACATTCTGGAAGTACTGGTGCACGCCGGCGAAGACGCGTTGGGCAATCCAGTGGAGATTGAATTTGCCGTGCGCCTGCCGCGCGGTGAGGAACCGGCCGAGTTCGGATTCTTGCAGATTCGTCCGCTGACGCTCTCGCGCGATCATCAAGAACTATCAATCGGAGAGATCGAGCCGTCGCAACTGATCTGCCGCAGTACCAAGGTCCTCGGCAACGGGCGCATCGAGAATCTGCACGACGTGGTGGTAGTCGATTTGCACCGCTTCGAGCGCAGCCGCAGCCGGGAGGTTGCTGAGGCCGTGGCGCACTTTAATGCTGCTCTGAGCACGGATAATCGTCCTTATCTGTTAATCGGAGTTGGGCGCTGGGGTTCGAACGATCCGTGGCTTGGCATTCCGGTCGAGTGGGATGAAATCTCAGGGGCTCGCGTCATCGTCGAAGCTGGTTTCCGCGATTTCCGCGTCACGCCCTCGCAAGGCAGCCACTTTTTCCAGAACCTGACGGCGTTCCAGGTCGGATACTTCACGGTAAATCCCGATGCCGGGGAAGGATCGCTTGACTGGCAATGGCTCGCCGAACAGCCTGCGGTGGAAGAGCAGGGATGCGTGCGACACCTGCAATTCCCCCAACCGCTGCGGATTGTGATGAATAGCCGGACCAGCCAGGGAGTGATTCTGAAGCCGGAAGGGAATTAGCTGCCGGCACCCGCATTGGTGTCCTGTCATCCTGAACGAAGTGAAGGACCTATGTAGTCGCCCGCATAGTGCATAGGTCCTTCGGCCCGCCAAAACCGCGGTCCTCAGGATGACATGGGAGGCCCGAGGTTTTCGCACAACCCCATGTGACTGTAATCACAGCCTCTCCTGTGTGATTCCGAACACAATCTTAGAGTCGTCATTCATCCGTCTTACGGAGCGCCTGTGTTCAAAATCGTTCATGCACAGTTCCTTGCGCCGGGGATCAAACGCTTTGTCATCCAAGCGCCCCGCATCGCGCGCAAGCAGCAGCCGGGGCAGTTCGTCATCCTGCGGATTTACGAGGAGGGCGAGCGGATTCCGGTCACCATCGAGAACTCCGATCCTGAGAAGGGCACCATCAACATCGTGGTGCAATCGGCCGGGAAGACTACCACCCTGCTGAATACGCTCGAGACCGGCGATTCCATCCTCGACGTGGTGGGGCCGCTGGGGAAGCCTTCGGACATCCGCAACTACGGCACGGTGGTCGTGGTTGGAGGAGGAGTGGGGACGGCGATGGCCTACCCTACGGCGGTGGCGCTGAAGCGGGCAGGCAACCGCGTAATTTCGATCGTTGGCGCGCGCAACAAAGAACTGGTGATCCTCGAAAGAGAAATGCGAGAGGTCAGCGATGCTCTCCTGATCACCACTGACGACGGCAGCTATGCTGACAAGGGATTCGTCACCGACAAGCTGCGGCAATTGATCGACAACGGGGTGCGGATCGACCTGGTCGTAGCCGTCGGTCCGATCGTCATGATGAAAGCGGTCTCCGAATTGACGCGCAAAGAGAAGATCCACACGGTGGTCAGCTTGAATCCGATCATGATCGATGGAACCGGAATGTGCGGTGGATGCCGCGTGCTGATTGACGGCAAGAGCGAATTCGCCTGCGTCGATGGCCCCGAGTTCGATGGGCACAAGGTGAACTTCGAGGTACTGGTGCAGCGCAACGGGATGTATCGTACGGCCGAGCAGCAATCGATGGAGGAGTTCAAGCGCTTGCAGAAGGCCGAGGCGGAAGAGGGCGAGGTTTGTGCGGCCACTTCCGGCGCGCGGCAAGGAGAGCAACGATGAGCCCGACAGCAAGCAAATCGAAGAATCCGCTCTCACCCAAAGAACGTATCAAGGTTCCGCGGCAGCTCATGCCGGAGCAGCCTGCGGAAGTACGTGCGCACAATTTCGAAGAAGTGAATCTGGGATACAGCCCGGAACTGGCGCAGCAGGAGGCGCTGCGCTGTCTGGAATGCGCCAAGCCAACGTGCACCGACAACTGTCCGGTGGGCATCGACGTAAAGGAGTTCGTGCAGCGGATTGTGATTGGAGACTTTCTCGGGGCGGCGGCGAAGATCCGCGAAGCGAACGTGCTGCCCGCCATCACCGGGCGCGTCTGCCCGCAGGAAGATCAGTGCGAAGGGAAGTGTCTGCTGTCGAAGAAGGTGAAGCCGCTGGGAATCGGCTATCTGGAACGATTCGTTGCCGATTATCAACAGCGCATGGGGACGCACATCGTCCCGACGGTCGAGCCGACCGGAAAGAAGGTCGCCATCGTCGGAAGCGGGCCATCCGGTCTCACCGTCGCCGGAGATCTGATCCAGAAGGGGCACAAGGTCCGTGTATTCGAGGCGCTGCACGAAATCGGCGGTGTGCTGGTCTATGGCATTCCCGAGTTCCGCTTGCCCAAGCAGATCGTGCGGGAGCAGATCGATTACATGCGCGAGATGGGCGTGGAGTTCGAGACCGACGTGGTCGTCGGCCGCACGGTGACGATCGACGAATTGCTCGAACAAGAAGGGTATGACGCGGTCTTCATCGGGACTGGGGCCGGGCTGCCGCAATTCATGAATATTCCGGGCGAGCATCTGAACGGCGTTTATTCGGCGAACGAATTTCTGACCCGCATCAATCTCATGAAAGCGTACAAATTTCCCGAGTATGACGAGCCGATGCTCGATCTCCATGGGAAAGACGTCGCTGTGATCGGCGGCGGAAACACGGCGCTCGATGCGATTCGCTCGGCGTTGAGGCTGGGTGCGCGCAAGGCATATGTGCTCTATCGTCGCAGCGAGGCCGAAATGCCGGCCCGCGCGGAAGAAGTGCATCACGCGCGGGAGGAGGGAATTGATTTTCAGATGCTGACCGCTCCCGTCGAGTTCCTCTCCGATGGCAAAGGCTGGCTCACCACCGCCCGTTGTGTGCGCATGGAACTGGGCGAACCCGATGCCTCCGGCCGCCGGCGGCCGGTGCCTATGCAAGGATCGGAGTTCGAGTTGCCTTTATCTGTGGCGGTGATTGCGATCGGCACTACTGCGAATCCCATTGTGCAGAGCACCACGCTCGGCCTGGGCACGAACAAGCGTGGATACATTCAGGCTAGTGAAGAAACGCAGCGCACCACGCGCAAGGGAGTGTTCGCCGGCGGAGACATCGTCACCGGCGCGGCAACCGTGATTCTGGCCATGGGCGCGGGACGGCGCGCGGCGAACTCGATGCATCAGTATCTGACGACGGGCGAGTGGTGATTGTCTCTACTCTTGTCATTCCGAAAGAAGGGAGGAATCTGCCGTCTGCAGGCGCTAGTTGCGCTGCAGACGCGAGCAGATTCCTCGCGGCTTTGCCGCTCGGAATGACAAGGACTATTCTCCGTTGGAAATGACAAGAGACTCAGTTGAAGCTGATCTCGAAGTACGTATCCGTTCTTGACCAGATCAGGGGAATCCTTGCCATCCAATATTTTCGGTTGATCGTTTCGCGGGCATGTTTATGCTCTTCGGGTGGCAGGATGCGGGCCGTGGCTGCGAACTCTGGCCCCGTAACCTTTCCCCGGATGGTGCTGGGTGCAACTTTCACCTGGGCATTGTTGCGGATGCGCTTGGTCTTTCCCATGTCGCTGCGGGTCATGACGTAGAGCCTGTCGCCATCTTCTCCGAACCAGACTGGAGTGGGAACACCGACTCCGGTCTTGCGGAACGTCATCAGAGAAACATATTTCTGTCCTGCGATTGCGGAAGGGATTGGGCTTGCCATGGCGACATTGTAGCGGGATTGAGGCGGGCGATTGTCAATCGCTTGTGCTTTCGCAGCGCCGTTTTGGCTGACATGCGTGGTTCGCAAGTGACTCTGCAGATTGCTCTTATCCCGTAATATGTGTTACAAGCCTGAACATGCGTAAATGGATGCGCGATCGTTTACAGCGCCGCAAGAAGAAAACCGAAGAGCAGGTGAGTCAGCCGGCACCTCCGCCGCTGCAGCCCGCGTATTTTGATGCGGAAGAGCCGTCGGAGCCGGAGAGTCGCAGGGAAGCAGTGGAAAGCGTTGCCGGCGAGAAAGGACTCGAAGCACAATCAGTCGGGGACGAATCTGGGCCGGTCGACAGTGAACAGTCAAAACCTCAGGTCACCTCGGGCGGCGCGCAGCGCGCTCGGGGCCGTCGTCGTCGTGGCGGGCGGGGAAGAGGCGGACGTGGGCGGGAGCAGGCCGTAGCCCAGGCATTCACGCCCAAGGGCATCCCGACCCTGCCAGTGGAAGAGCCTGAGAGTGCCGCACCTGAAGCCGCCGAACCGGAGGCCCCTAGCGCCGAACCGGCAGAGGCCGAGGCTCAGCCAGTATCCGCGCCCCAAACTCCGGCGATTCCCGTGCCGAGCGCGCCCGCGCGTCCGCCCAAGGGAATTGTCGTGCTCGCGATTGGGCTGCCCGGGTCGGGAAAGAGTTCATGGTTCAAGCGCCACAACGTAGTTCCGCTTTCTAGTGACATGGTGCGGTCGCTGCTGTTTGACGACGTCCGCGAGCAACGCTTCCAAGATCTGGTGTTCTCCAATCTGCGGTCGATGTTGAAGGCGCGGCTGATTGCCAAGCGTCCGATGAATTACGTGGACGCCACCAACCTGACTCCGCAAGAGCGGCAACACTGGATCAAACTCGCCAAAGATTACAACTACGAAGTGCATGCGGTGTTTTTCGACGTTCCCTTGGAAGTATGCGTCGAGCGGCATCAGCGGCGTGATCGGGTTGTCCCGGAAGATGTGATGCGGCGCATGGCTGCCAAGCTGAAGCCGCCAGCGTTTCAAGAGGGATTCGCCAAGATCACCGTGGTGAGGGTGAAGAAGAAAGACGCGGAACCGGACGAGCAGGCCGAAGGGTAGATCATTAACCACGAAGGACACTAAGGTACACGAAGGACTTCTTGAAGGGTTCCTTCGTTTAGCTTCGTGTCCTTTGTGGTTGATGAGTTCTGTTTCTATCCCTTTAGATGTGGCAGCAGTTCCTTGAAGGCCGCGGATGAAGACGAGCGCATCAGCTCGTAGATCATCATTTCGGTCGATGAGATGATGGCGCCAGCGGCGCGCATGCGGTCAAGTCCGATTTTCCAGTTCCATTCCGTGCGCGAGCCGACGGCGTCGGACGCGACATGTACCAGATATCCTTCTCGCAGCGCTCCGAGCGCAGTCTGCGTGACGCAGATGTGGCTCTCCATTCCGCAAAGCAGCAGCGTATTGCGCTGTCCGGGAAGGCGCTTGAGGACAGCGCAGAAGGCGTCACTGCCGAAGCAGGAGAACAGCGTTTTGTCGACGGCTTCGGTGCCGGTGAGCAGGGAAGAGATTTCGGGAACCGTGGCGCCCAATCCCCTGGAGTACTGCGTGCTTAGCAGCGTGGGGATCTTCAGGATCCCTGCGGCGCGAATCAGCAACTGCGCGTTGCGCACGAGTTGCTCTTTTTGAAAGATCGGCGGCAGCAGTTTTTGTTGAATGTCGATGACAACCAGTGCACACTGATCGGCTTCGAGCGGCCGGCGCGCGAGTTCGGCGTAGTCGAAAGTCTTTGGAGCAATCTCGGTAGCGACGATCATAAGGTCTCTCCAGACGAGTTGGAGTCTTCGAGAATTCTACCTCCGAAAGGTTGCTCTGGGCTCCTTGGAACTCGGCGAAGTGCGCGGCAAAGGCGTAACCGCGGAGATCGCTGAGAACTTCCGCAGAGAACGCAGAGCCCAGCAGCGGAACTTGAAAACTGAGGAGCCAGGAAGAGCTCTATGTTGACCGCTCTTCGGTCGGGACCATAGAATCAAAAAGAGCCCGGTGTCGGGCTCTTCCAATCTGACACTGCCCCCTCGTTCAACGGCAGGACAGCTGACTCTGGATCAGCATATCGGGGTTCGAATCCCTGGGGGGCAGCCAGCTTTACGGACCTTTCAGGACTTCGCGTATTTCCTCGACAATTTATGGACCCGCTGTGGACCCAAGTTCTGCTCGTTTTGGACCCCTAAAACGACAGTCGGCGTGGGTGGAACGAAGGCGTTCCCTAAAAAGAGCTGTCTGAGGTCATCAAGAGATGAAGCAGACTCCAGGGTCTCGCTTCGACACTGATGACCTTGGTTCCGTTTGCCTTGCAAGCTTTCATCAGCGAAACGCGCCGATTGCCGATGAAACCGTTAAGGCACACTCGTGAGACAAATTTGTGATTGACGAATTCAACACCGAACACCAGTTCATTCTGGATGCGCTGGTTGAGGGCATCTTCGGAATCGATGCGGAAGGAACCATAACCTTCTGTAACGACGCCCTGTTGGTGATGACTGGCTACTCGAAAGAAGAGATTGTCGGGAAGAATGCACACGACCTGTTGCACCACAGCGGGGTGGATGGGGGCAGTTATCCGCGCGAGGAATGCGATTTGAGTAAGGCCATCCTCGGGGGAAAGCCGACACAGTTGGTCGGAGGGCCGCTGTGGAGGAAAAACGGAAATTATATCCCGGTCGAGTACTGTGGACGTCCATTGCAGCGGAATGGGAGCCGGACCTGTTATGTAGGGACGATAAGGGATCTCAGCGAGATTGAACTGGCCAAGGAAGCCCTCCGCAAGAGCGACGAGCAGTACCGAAGAATTTTAGAAAGCATGCCCGATGTGGCATGGACCTCAGACGTCTACGGCAGAACGCGGTATGTCAGCCCCAAAGTGGAGGCGCTGCTGGGTTTCACCAATCAGGAGTTATATGCCGGGGGGACACATTTTTGGTTGAACCAGATTCATCCCGAAGATTTCGGGCGGGTCAGCCAGCGATACATGGCACTGTTTGAACAGCAGGTTGGCTTCGATGAAGAGTACCGCATCCGGCGCAAAGACGGGACCTGGATCTGGGTACACGATCGTGCGACGCGCACGCACATGGACGACGGGGTGCTCTGCGCTGACGGGTTCATGAGCGATATCACGCAGCGCAAGCGAGCGGAGGCGGAGCTCCATTCGAAGACGGCTTTTTTGGAGGCGCAGGCCAACTCGACGATCGACGGCTTGCTGGTCGTGGACCGCAACGGACAGAGGCTGATGGCGAACGAGCGATTCGCGGAATTGTTGCGCATCCCGCCGGAGTTGATGACCGATCTTGACGACAGGAGGATGCTGGACCATGTAGTGTCGCTGATGAAGGACCCCGAATCCTTCCGCGCCAAGGTCGACTATCTGTACCGGCATCCCACCGAAACTAGCCGCGACGAAATCCCATTGAAAAATGGAGCGATCCTGGACCGCTATTCGGCTCCGGTGGTGGACAAGAACGGGATCAACTACGGACGGATATGGAATTTCCGCGACATCACCGAGCAAAAGCGCAATCAGGAGGCACTGCAGCAGCTTTCCCTGGCGGTGGAACAGAGTCCGACTTCGGTCGTGATCACCGACCCGCAAGGAAATATCAGCTACGTGAACCGCAAGTTTACCGAGTGCACCGGTTACAGCCCGCAGGAGGTTCTGGGGAGGAATCCGCGGGTATTGAACGCCCGGCAGTGCCCCACCGAATTGTACCGGAACCTGTGGTCCACCATCACCGAGGGGAAAGCTTGGCACGGGGAGTTCTGCAACAAGAAGAAGAATGGTGAGATCTACTGGGAATCGGCCACGATCACGCCGATGACGAACCCGAATGGCGAGATCACTCATTTTCTTGCCCTCAAGGAAGACATCACAGAGAAGCGGGCGCTCGAGAACCAGCTTCGTCACGCCCAGAAGATGGAAGGCGTCGGCCAACTGGCGGCCGGAATCGCCCATGAGATCAACACGCCGACCCAATTCGTCATGGACAATCTGACTTTCCTGCAGGACTCGTGGAAATCGGCGTACGAACTGCTGGAGCAATACCGCGGGGCCGTGCAAGGGATGGCAGGTACTGTTCCGGACGAGGTCGCCGGAAGGCTGAAGCAAGCCGAGCAGGCCTGCGATCTGGAGTTTATCCGGGAAGAAGTGCCGCGCGCCATCGAGCAGAGCCTGGACGGCTCGCGCAGGGTAGCGAAGATCGTGCGCGCCATGAAGGAATTCTCGCATCCGGATTCGGTAGAGAAGACGGCTACCGACATGAACCGGGCGGTTGAATCCACCATTACGGTGGCGCGTAACGAATGGAAGTATGTGTCAGAGGTGGTGACTGAGTTCGATGACCAGCTGCCTGCGGTGGTGTGTTATGCCGGCGACAGTGCGCCACGACGGCGCGGAGAGGAGAACGTCAGGTAAGTGACGGTCAACTCGAAACAGCCTAACTATTCAACCGATGAGGGTGGGCCCCTCGGAACCGGCTTGCAGGAGCAGGTTCCAAACCGCCTTCGGCGGCTGTGGTCAAAAGCCATGGTCGTGAGCACAGAAGGAAAAGGCCCAGCATGGACTGGGTCAGGTGACAGGCAAGAAGAGGACCGCAAGGGAACCACTATAGAAGTGTCGAA
>JAIQFH010000114.1 GCA_020073385.1 Terriglobia bacterium
CGGCATCGCTGGTGATTTGTCCGCCGGAAAAATCGGCCAAGATGGGTTGATGACGGTAGAAGGAGAAGTTCAGTTGTGATAAAACACTTTGTATCAAGTGATGGATGCTCCGAAAGGGAATGCTGGGTCCTCGAAACCCAGTGTTCATCTACCTTTTAGAGCATCCTTTCTTTTTTTGCGAGAAAAATCAGCGAATAATGCAGGCTAGGTCCAGGTAAAAGTCTTCGGCACTGAGCCGTTGCACCAGACCGGCAGGATCCGTTGCAGAGATCTGAAACACACGGATGTGCTGAGTGTTGGCTGAGCCACGCTGCTCCTTGCCAATATACTTGAAGATAAAGCTCGGATTCGTGGTCTGGGAGAGCGAAGATAACGCAGGGAAGAACCACGAAGCGTCTGTCTGGCAATTATGCCCTGCATAAGGCTTTGCTGTCGCGGCATTCACCTTCCAAGTGCCACTCCCGGTACCGGTGCGAACATCAGAACGCGTACCACCGCTGAGGCTCAGATCAACCCGGCTCTCCGCGAATCCCTTCGCCTTGAAAGTGCCAGTACCCGTCTCATTATCCGAGCCATAGGTCGATAGTACATTTGCGGTCAGCGTGACATCGCTGACTGGCAGATTCTGGGTAAGGACAATCACTGATTGCTGAGCCAATGAAATAGCCAGCGGGTCACTAGACAGAGAAGTTTGAGCACCAGAGCGGAAAACAAGGCAAAAGGAGAGCAGACACGACAAAGCTACCAGGCGGGTCATACACGTCCTCCCGACGACTGATCAGTTATGACGGTGGTGAAAATGCGGCCCTGAATCTTGAAATTGCGAACAGCCTTGAGGAAGTAAGGCTATCAAATGGAATGCTGCAAGTAGACCATCAGAAAATCCGAACAGAAGTTACTCCCGCTCTTTTCGGATGTCAACCGAAAACGTTGATATTGTCGTGCAATCACACAGCTGTGTGATGGTAGTCGCAGTGAGCTTTCAGAATTAATGAGGTAGAATCCCGCTGATGAAAAATCGGGGCGCAACTGGTATTTTGATCCTGTTCGTGCTTTTGGTCTCGGCTCGCACACTCGGGCAGAGAGACGGCGCGTTCAGCCGAGTCGTGTTGCCCGTAGATGACTCGCAACGAACGATCCTCAGGGGAAACACTCATCCGGCGGCGCGTCGCGAGTTTGATCTCGGTACAGCTTCCACTGATTTGCCGATGAACCGAATGCTGCTGGTACTAAAGCGGAGTCATGGGCAAGAAGTTGCTCTGCGTCACTTTCTCGACAATCAGCAGACTCGAACGTCGACAAATTACCATCACTGGCTCACTCCTGACCAATTCGGCAGTCAGTTCGGGCCGTCCGAGAGCGACATTCAGGTCGTTACATCATGGCTCAGGTCGCATGGATTCCAAGTCGCAAGTCCATCCTCAGGAAGAACGGTCATCGAGTTTTCGGGATCGGCCGGGCAAGTAAGAGAAGCTTTTCACACCCAAATCCACAAGTACGTTGTCAACGGAGAGGAACACTGGGCCAACTCGACTGACCCCGAAATACCCACCGCTCTTACGCCGATTGTCGCGGGGATCGCCAGCCTGCACAACTTTGGCCGTAAAGCTCTGCACCGAGTCGTTGAACCGCGCCTTTCGTGGAGCTCAAGACCGAACCGGCTTCGCCCTTCATCATCTCTTCCAAATCCCCTGTTCACCAACGGTGGAACCTGCGGGCCATTCAATATCCCCTGCAATTTCCTGACGCCTTACGACTTCGCCACGATTTATAACTTGCTTCCACTTTGGAATGCGAGCTCTCCCATCGACGGCACAGGCCAGACCATTGCCATCGTCGGCCAGAGCGATATCTATCCGCAGGACTTCACAGATTTTCGCAAGGACTTCGGCCTTCCTGCCGGCACTCTGAACATCATCTACAACGGGCAGGCTCCCGCGAAACTTGCCTCACAAGGCGACGAACTTGAGTCAGATCTGGACGTCGAGTGGTCAGGCGCTGTTGCAAGAGGGGCGACGATTGACCTTGTTGCGTCAACCAGTACAAACACCACCGCTGGCGTGGACCTCTCGGCTCTTTATATTGTCGACAATAATCTGGCTCCAGTGATGAGCGAAAGTTATGGCGCCTGCGAACTGGCGATGGGCACTGCTGGCAATTTGTTTTATTCCCAACTCTGGCAACAGGCGGCCGCACAAGGGATAACGGTTTTTGTATCAACCGGAGACAGTGGTTCCGCGGTCTGCGATCAAAACGGTCCCTACGCCACTTATGGGCTTGCGATAAATGGAATTTCGTCAACTCCCTACAATATCGCGGTGGGTGGCACCGACTTTGACGACGCGCAGAATAACTCTCAATATTGGAACTCATCCAACAACTCGAAACATGCGAGCGCGAAGAGTTACGTCCCGGAGTCTTCCTGGAACGACACTTGCACGAACCCTGAATTTTTGGCCTTAACCGGGAAAAATGATTCGGAGGGCGATTGCAATGATTACAACAGTCCATTTTGGCCGTATTTTGTTCTACCAATTGGTGGCAGCGGAGGCGCGAGCAGCTGCATAACATCAGATGGTCAATCCGTCTCCAGTTGCTCCGGAGGATATTCGAAACCCACTTGGCAGAGCGGTCCCGGAGTTCCTCCGGACCGCGCGCGCGACGTTCCCGACGTTTCCCTTTTTGCCGGAGCTGGGCTAAACGCCAGTTCGTATCTCGTCTGTGAAACGGATATCTATGGTGGATGCGCTGGCCAGCTCGACGGCCTTGTTCCTCTTGGGGGCACATCCGCGTCGGCACCAACCTTTGCAGGAATCATGGCGATGATCGTTCAGCTAACTCAATCGCGCCAGGGCAACGCGAACTACATCTTTTATCCCCTTGCCGCACAATCCGGAGCAAGCTGCGATTCTACCGGGACGGTTCCAACGTCTTGCATTTTTCACGACATCACCAAGGGAACCATCGCGATGGCGTGTTCGCCCGGCACCCCAGATTGCGTTACGAGCGTGGTTGGTGACCAAGTTGGAGTGCTGACAGGGTTCGATTCCACGACAGGCTTCGACCTGGCGACCGGCTTAGGAAGCGTAAATGCAGCCAACCTGGCGAACAATTGGGCCTCCGTGAGTTTTCAGCCCACGGTTTCGACACTGAGCCTCTTTCCAACCGCCCAGATTACTCACGGCTCTCCGGTCAATATCAATATCGGCGTCACTCCAAAGTCTGGGACAGGTACTCCCACAGGTCAGGTCTCACTTCTGACGAGCAACGGCCCCCCGGTCGGCACTTTCTCTCTGACTGATGGCTCACTTACGGCGACAACAACGCTGTTGCCGGGCGGTGCGTACACGGTAACGGCGCATTACGCCGGCGACGGTACTTTCGGCGCCAGCGATTCAGCTCCTGTCTCAGTAAATGTGAGTGCCGAAACTAGCACAACGACCGTCAAGGCATTTACCCTGGACCAACACGGTAATCAAACTCTATTCACAAGTGGCCCCTATGGCGGAAATATCGTTTACCTCAGTGCAACGGTCGCAGGCAAGTCGGACCAGGGCGTAGCGACAGGCAACGTGAACTTTACCCAAACGTTGAACGGTACGACCACGCCTTTTTCTGGCAATCCCTATGCATTGAATAACGATGCTCTCACCATGATTCCGTTTCCTGGCTACAACTATTGGGCTTATGCGCCTGGAACCTATACGATGGCGGCGGCGTACAGCGGAGACAGCAGCTTTAAGCCGAGTAATTCGACCGGAGTCACGTTCACCGTTACACCAGCGCAAACCAACGTCTCGACCAACATCCTGAACTGCACACCCGGTAGCACACCGTGCTTATTTGGCGCGGGTAACTTCATCCAAATATTTGCGTCAGTGAACTACAGCGGCAGCGCTTTCAACACAGGCGGAGTTTTCATCAATCCGTCCACCGGAACTATGACTTTTTATTCGAACGGTACTGCCCTCGGTCCTCCTGTGGAGGTGGATTCTGGTATTGCGCCGCCAGTGGCCAGCTTCAACACAAACCAAATGCCGCTCGGCCTAGACAACATCACAGCTCAATACAGCGGAGATGCAAACTTTAGCGGCTCTACATCTCCGGTCATCACGATTGATGTCGGGGGAGCAGTCGGCGTCGCACCTAGCTTGGCAACGATTGCAGTGGGAAGCCCGGGCCAGTCCGGATCAACGCCCCTCACATTTTCCTCGCAAAACGGCCTAACCGGTACGTTCCCGCTGTCGCCCTCGATGTGCCTGGGCCTGCCCCCGCAGAGCGCGTGCAGTTTCAGTCCGTCCAGCGTGACCTTCAACTCGTCTACAACGTCCGTTCCCGTGACTTTCACTGTCGCCACTACGGCGACGAGCTCCAAGGCCTCATCTAGACATCTCGCTTCCAACGGCGGACGCAGGTTGTGGCCGATCGCTGTGCCTTTCTCCTTGGGCCTCTTCTTGTTGCCACTGGGCGTCCGTCGAAATCATCGTCGAACCCTCGGAGCCTTGATCCTTCTCGCGGCGATCGCCATTGCCGTGTCTTGTGGCGGCAGCAGCTCTGGCCGCGGAAGTGGAGGCGGTGGAGGGGGAGGCGGGGGCGGAGGAGGAGGTGGGAACAGCGGCACGCCGCCGGGGACATATCAGGTCACACTGGAGTTTGACATCGCAGGACCTGTTCAATTCGTGTACGTGACCGTAAATGTGCAGTAAGAATAACAGCGCGAACCCATGAACGAGCTTAGCAACTTCAGCGGACACGAAAGACTTGGCGGCGTGCGGAGCAACAAATGGCTCTCAGCCTGCGTGATGGCGGCGATCTATGGCGGGACGTGTTTATTGGCCAGTTGTGGAGGAGGTGGTGGGGGAACTGGAGACGGAGGTGGGGGTGGTGGAGGAGGTGGTGGTGGAGGCAGAGGACATGCAATTCAGATCCAGCGGGTTGAACCCTCGCGCGTAATGATGGGTGTAGCTGTCGGAGGAGGCACGCTTTCCGGGACAAACTTTACGGCGAACAGCACCGTGCTCTTCGACGGCGCTCCGGTTCAAACAATTTATTTCAATCCCAACTTGGCGTTCTCGATGCCGGACACCGTCTGGAACGCAGCACAGTCTCACACTGTGCAGGTGACGGACCCGGTTAACGGGAAATCCAATGTGGCCAGCTTTGAAGTCTATGCACCTCAACCTGGCCCCAGGCTGTTCAACGGTCAACTCACTCAGTACATGAGTGAGTCGCTGATTACAAATTCGCTGGTCCTTGACGTCGATGGAGATGGCCGGGCCGATTTGGTGTTGTCGACCTTCGGTCCCAACGGTCTGCAGAGTTCTCCGACCTATGTTCCAGTCATTCGGCATGGCCAGGCAGACGGCACTTTCTCCGATTCAAGCCCGCTGGTTTCCTTTCCCCTCCAGATTTCGCCTTCAATAGTCCTGTCCGGAGACTTTAACGGTGATGGACATACAGACCTCATCCTGTTTGGTTCAGATGATGCGGGACACGCGTCCTATCAGGTCCTGTTGAATGACGGCCTCGGGAACTTCAGTGCGGCTGGTTCCGGCACCCAGCCGGCGACTGGCGTAGGCGCGCTTCCACACTTCTTATCGGGAGATTTCAATCACGACGGAAAATTGGACTTCGCTTTTCTCGCACCCAGCAGCGGACCACCCTTCTCTATTTTCTTTGGGAACGGCGACGGAACCTTCGCCGTGCCGGTCACCATGGGAGCCACGACGGGGGGAGTCCCGGTTTTGGCTGACGCCGCGGACTTCAACGGCGATGGGTATACCGACGTCATCTACATGATGTCGTTCTATAACGCTCCAAATCAGATTCGCATGCTGCTCTCCGCGCCCGACGGCAGTTACACAGACAGTCTGATCAAAGGATTGCAAAGCGCCACGTTGGGTTTCGTTGTTGGCGACTTCAATAACGACCATATCCCCGATATCTTCGCGATCAACGGCACTACCAGCTTCGGGATCGGTCAAGCTTACCTCGGTGTTGGCAATGGCACCTTCACTGCAACAGGCACACCGATTCAGGCATTCGACGGTTTCCTTGTGACGTTCCCGTTTGTGGCGGGAGACTTCGACCATGACGGCAACTTTGACCTCGCTATCAGAAACGCGACCTCGGGCCCGGATGAGATCACATTCTTATGGGGAGACGGCAAGGGCAATTTCAGTAGTCAGTCGATTGTCAGCGATCACTCGTTCACTCTTCAGGTTGGAGATGTAAACGGCGACGGAATTGCCGACGTATTCGCGGGAGGCGACTCGGGCTATATGTATCCTTCTGTCGTCTTGGGGCAAATGGGACGCAACTTTCCGTCTGCACAGACTCTGTATCCGAACTCAAGCGGCACCATGTCTGTCGGGGATGTTTTCGGTGACGGCTTTACCGATCTTTTGGTCGGTGGTATCTACACAGGTGGCCCGTTCAATATCCCAGCCACAATCTTCCACTACCAATCCCATGGCACTTTCACAACCGAAGGGGCAGCTCCGACCTACCCGACGGTGCTCGTCGACTTGAACGGCGACGGCATTCCAGACATGGTTGGCTTTACGGGGGAAGAGATCTTGATTTGGAAGGGAGATGGCACCGGCATTTACTCCGCGCCCCTCACCACGATTTCGGCGCCGCGTGGTTTTGCGCAGTACTATTTCCGCGACATGGACAAAGACGGGCACATGGATATCGTTTTGCCGGGATTCATCCTCTATGGAGACGGTCACTTCAACTTTACTCCAGTGACTTGGGACTTCTACGAGAACTTCGCGATCGGGGATTTTGACGGCGACGGCACTCCGGATATCGCAACCGGGTCCGGCATTTTGTTTGGTGCGGGCAACCGCACCTTCACCGAGCCCACGGGATTATCACCGATGCCGAACAGTTCTCCGGCGTTTCCTACGCAAGTTGTGGTCGACTTGAACGGTGACGGGATGGATGACCTGATTCTGGGAGATTTCGGCCCAGTCATCTATCTCAGCATAGGCAGGCAAGGATTTGCGCAAGACCAGAGCCTTATCGTCCACGGGTATGCACCTGTAGTCAGTTCTGTTTCAGTAGCGGATTTTAACGGAGACGGATTGCCAGACATTGCAGTCGGTATCCTATCCCCCGAGGATGTTGTGATCTTCACAAACGATGGCATCGGCAAATATCAGGTGACTTCCTATGCCACAGGAGTAGGCTCACTACAATCGGTTGCGGCTGATCTGAGCCACGACGGAAAACAGGATCTCGCCACAATGAACTACTACACTTATGTCCCGCCCATGATCACGGTGTTGCTCCACAAATGATCGCTCACAGCATCGGAGGGGCATTGAAGCCTCACCGAGCGAAAGCCCGTTTGGAACGCATCGCATGTTTTCTAGGACTGCTTTAGTGTCGAGAGCAGACTCGGCAGATTTTCGTAGAGATTTAAGCGCCCCAGTGGTTTCAGGAACACGGGCGGCGCGCCGAAATCGCGATTCTAGGACCTAGGACTCTAGGACTGTAATAAACCTTTAGTAGTTCCATGTTCAAAACGCATCAAATTGGATCATGCTGGTAGAACTTGGTGATGGTAAGAGATTAAAGAATTAGGTAAAGTAGAGAATTTTCCTAACCGTTCAGAACCCACCGTAGAACTCAAAATCCGCCGATTAAGCGAAAATCTCATTTACCTTCGCTCGCACATGCTGGCTCCGCGACGGCTTCAAATATCGCATCGTGCTCTCCATGTCCGAGTGTCCCAGCCATTGCTGTACAGTCCGCAGATCGACGCCAGCCCACAGGCATCGCGTAGCGAACGTTGACCGAAACTTGTGCAGCCAGAAGTCGTCTTTATCGAGTTTCGCACGTTCCGCACACGCTTTCAGGCAGTCCAGAAAATCCAGCTTCGGGTTGCAGCCAGCAGTCGGAAACACCAGAGCGCAGCCCTTGTCAGCCTTTGCCTTCCACGCCTTCAATTTCTTGGCCAGCTTGGTAGGAATCGGAATCTCACGTTCCTTGTACGCCTTCGGTGTCCATCCATGGTCGGGCTTGTGGCTGACACGAACGGTGCTCGCCACGAAGTTCACATCCGACCAGTACGTGTGCATCACTTCCTGCTCCCGCATCCCGGTCATCAGGAAGAACTCGAACCAAAGACGCTCTTCGTCGTTGCAGGCTTTGAACAACTTGTCCAGTTCTTCCTGTTCATACATCTCCGGCTCTTCTTCCGTATACCGTGGCCAGTCGTTCTTTCCCACCAGGCCACGAATCCCATTGGCCTTCAGAAAGGTCATCACCGTTTCGAACTTGTTGTAAACGGAACGAGGCGATTGCTTCTTCTGGTCACGAAGGAAGCCCGAGAACTTAAGCAAATCGTGCCGCTCGATCTCGTGCAGGTAGAGCCTGCGGCAGGACTCGGTGAAATAGTTCAGGGCTGTTGTGTACGCGGCCAGGGTCTTCGGCTTTTTCGTGAGTTCTGTCTCTTCCAGGAACTGAGTCACAGCCGCGGCCACGGAGCGGTGTCCGTCATCGTTCTCGGGCAACACGGGAACGCCGTTGTTGAGCGCGTTGAGTTCAGCTTCCTTGCGCTGGCGACGAGCTGCGGCGTCTTGGGCATCCTTGCCGACCGACAGTCGAATCCGCCTGCCTTTTTCGCGCCACTCCAAGTAGTAGGCCCCTTCGGGATGGCGCTCGGGCTGGCCGTTTACGAGGACGAGGTCGGGCCGGATTCGACCGTTTGAAGCCAGAACGATGGGGCAGTACCGCATTCCCTCTGGGGTCTGGACACGTTTGGTGAGGTTAACTTCGCGGGATTGAGTGTTGGCCACTGGCGCACCTCCGATTCAACTCGGTATCTCGGCAGGTATCACCAGCATACAACTTATAGATAACAAAAGCAATGGCGGAGAGGGAGGGATTCGAATCCGCCTGAAAGCGTCAAACGAAGGACCTTAGCAGCGCACGGACAGCAATCTTAGTTCATGTAAGTCTATGAAACCCCAGCCAACTGATTTGCTGGTGATTTGAGGGGGTAGCTACGGGATTTGAACCTCCCGGCAACTCTCAATGAGTTCTATAAAAAGCAATTGATCGCGCCTTGGGCTCAGCCGCTGGTGCCAGAAACTTGTCGCTGCACCGCAATGTTTGCGAGTCTTGTCGAGGATTCGGTTCGGCGAGCTAAGGCCGACTTCCCACTGGTGCCTTTGTGCCCGGTAAAAAGCATGGCTCCGGTACTGGCGATCGCTGACATGGTGGCAAAGGCAATCGATATTACGGCCCTTTGACCCCGTTGGGGAGATTTTCTAAACCTTTCGTCACCGGCCCGAACCGGATTCCATTTTTCAATGAGGAGAGTAGCGATGACGACAGGAAAGATTTTCAGAATGTTCTTTCCATCTTAAGCAGAACCTGAACAAGCTAATTAGGGAATGTATGCGGACTGTCCTCCTTGCGATGCGACCTGCCAAGTCCCAGACTCAGTCTCGAAACCCCCTATAGGAGGGGAAGAGGGGATGCGATTTTTCACCAACCGGCGAGTCATCTCAAGGTTACGTAAAGCAACTCGCTGAAGGGCAAGTCTGTGACGTGTAGGTATTCAGGCCACTTCATCGGAACGGAGATCGTGACCATGCGCTCGGCGGGTGGCCCTTCAAGAATTGCCTCCGTGGTGCCGTTCACTATATCGAGGAGTCCATCTACTCCTCCGTAGGTCTTTAGGACCGGACCTTCGGGCGGGTAGAACCGCACTTCCTGCAGCACCGAAGTACACTGATTCCGGTTTGGTTCACACTTCTGTCGCTCGCTTGGCACCGACCGAAGTCGAGCAAGCGTGCCATCTTGACGATAACAGTAGTCAGCGTACACTCGTGGGCTCTCAACGTCGTTTGGAGAGATTGCGACGCGAACAGTCTTGGCATCCCGGTACCATACTAACGCCATCGGTTTCGGGCTTCCTGCTCGTCTCCAATCTGCTTTGGTGTCGAACTCCACCCAGCCTGCCGATTGTCCATAGGCAGAAGTAGTCCGTGCGAAAATGCGCGGGACTTGAGAGTCGGAATAATCCTCGACATTTGCACAGTACGTTGTGACGGTGATTAGATCCATCGCCGCCTTCTTATCGAATATCGATTGGGCCAATAACGGCGTACAGATAACGATCACGGAGAGCAAAGGTGAGAATCTGTGCATTGGAGTCTCCCCGGTGGGCGAGTTTGCCAGCCATACAAATTATACGCCCGAGTTTCATCACTGTCGTAATCACCTTATAAGAGGGCGCGCCCCTTACGAAAGGAGCCATGGGAGCGATCCAAACCGGAGAAGTCTCATATCCTTGGACTAAAAATGGGGGCAGGTCACGAAAAGTCACGTTTAGTTTAAGTTGTGAATACAAATCCCTTTTTTGTAACGAATTAGGGCCTGTTCACACTACGTCAACAATCTTCGAGTAAGATGCAAGGCATGGAACTTACTGCCGAGCAGTACGAACGAATTCAGAATTGCTTGCCGGTGCAGCGCGGCAACGTGCGTCATGAGAACTTGGTGTTACTGAATGCGATCCTCTACGTGGCCGAGCACGGATGTAAGTGGCGCGGATTGCCCAAGCGGTTTGGCAACTGGCACAGTATCTATGTGCGCATGAATCGCTGGGCCAAGAAGGGT